>DASYCZ010000043.1:0-187208 GCA_036499825.1 Devosiaceae bacterium | reverse complement strand
AGACCCTACACCTCCTCAGAAGAGCGAAACAAAGCCATCGCCCAATGGGCCGATACCTACAATCGACATAGACCCCATGCCGGCATCGGCGGCATCAGTCCAATCCAAAGACTGAACAACCTTCTTGGAAACGACACCTAGGCCGCCTAGTCGGAGCGGGATTTTATTTCGTCTTCTATGTACGTTTGCCACTTCACTCGATATCGATCGAGTATCGCCGTATGCGTGATCGAATAGAGCGCGTTCAGCAAATAAATATGCACGAAATGATAACTTACGCTTATGTTCGGCTGGCGAGTTTTGTAGGTAATATATGCAAGATCATAAACCGATAGGCGCCCGGTATCATAGTACGGCAGGACATGAGTAAGGGTCTGCATCCCGCGATCAAATAGCCGCTTCGCCTGGGATTGCCCGTAATCTTTGTCGGCCACCACTTGGCTCCAGTCATAGAGCCCGAGAAGAGCAAACATGAAGCCATTGAGGATATGGCTGGAAGGCGTGATTGGGACTTCCTCAAACATCACGTAATTCGACAGCGACGGGTCCAAGTCGCTCATAGTGGACATTACTCCACCAGATGATACAGGAGTTCCCATCATCTCAACGGCGCGTTTCCCCGCCTCCAGAAGGCGCACGTCTCCGTTCTGATGGTATGCCCGCGCAAACAGACTAAGCGCCTGCCCCTGTGACATCCCCGAAACGCCGCCTGTAGCGATCTGCCCAGTCAGATAGTAGCTGTATGGCTCAGCATCCGCGAACCCGCCACCAGCATTCTGCGAAGACAGAAGTCCCTCCACTTGGGCCTTGGTCGCTTCACTATTTCCCGCGCCAATTGCCCTCAGTCCGCACTGTGCTGCCATGACCGGGCTGAAAGCATAGGTCTTAGAAACCGTATTCCATTGGAGAGCTACGCCATTGCTATCAAATTTCAGCCGATTTTCTTTTTCGGCGCATGGCTTGGCGGACCCATAATTCAGGTAGTCATTGAACGGCGTGTAGTCCTGCATGAAATGTCGATATGAGTAGCGACTGTTCCCCGATTTCTTCAATCTCACGTCGATGAGCGCTGCGGTTGTGTCCGGGAAATGGACCGCCGGCCAAACAGCCCTGTGTGTATATCTCCACCCCAATGCACCGCCAGCAACAACTAAGATTATGACGATGAGAGCGCCATATGCCTTCCAATTCCTCATACTTTCAAATTCCTAAATTATGCATGGCGGTAACGAGGTAGCCTGCGTGGGCCTGGAGCAAGGCCGCCCTAGATATTTTGCCGATTGTCGGGTACTCGATTAATTTTTTGAGAGATACCCATATGAGACGCCGTAGCCTGTTTTGGCTGTCCAGTCTGCCCATTGCTGCGCTCGTAGCGTTTTATGCCAGCGGGTCTCACCCTGACAAGGCTGCAGAGCCCTCGATGGTGGAAGCCTCTCTATCGTCGCGCTTGGACGCATATTTGGCGTGGGCGGACGAGCGGATTGAGCGAGACGGGAACCAGAAGCCAGAGTTCTCAAGCATATCGGCCTGGGCCGGATACCCGCTACTTGAAACCATGAATGAAATGTACGCCATCACAGGAGACGTACAATGGTTACATAAGCTCGCAGACTACTACGGCTATTTCCGCTCATGGCGGGGGAATGTGCGGGGAACGCTTAACTATCAAGATATCGCGGCGCCTCAATGGTATGAGGGCGTGAAACTCGACATCTTCCATGTAAGTCCGCTTCACTACTACAATCCCGCCGACACTGAGGAGATCATGCGCCAACGGGGATGGTCGTCCCTATGGTTCTCGAACATCAACTATGATGGGTTGATGATGGTCGCTCCCGTTCGGTTTGCAGTTGCCGTCCGGCAGGCAGGGCTGACGGAATTCAACACGGTCGCGGATCAGATCATCGCCGACGCCAAGGCTACATTCGCCTCTCATGAGCCGGAATGGTCCGGAGAGTTCTACATATTCCCGCGCAACTCGCCTTTCTTCCTCGACGGCGTAGAGGTGCCGATCAACGAAGCCGCGAGCTTCGGATCGGCCTTGGTCCTAATGTACCAAGCGACCGGCGATTCTCAGTATCTCACGCGGGCGCAACAGATGATGGCGCGCTGGCTTCCAGCCGTCGAATACAGCCCGCTAGGTATGACGTACCCTTACGTAACCGGCATATGGCGGCAGGGCTGGGGACACGAGGCCTCCCCCTCTATTAACTCGCCGGAGGCCGCACCAAATTTGAATGTGGAGACGTTTCATAAGGCGGGCTTCACCATAGAATTCGCCCGGCTGCTCAATGCCCAGAGCCCAAGTCCAGAGTTGCAGCGGTTCATTACCAGTTTCACCAACGTTCTAGCCGATGCTGACGATGAGCTCATGCATCAGGTTTCTCTATTCCCGATGAACCTTGATCGATCTCCGCCCCCTGTCGGTGACTACGTGGAAAACCCAGCGGGCTTCCGAGGCTGGGAACGCGTTGCTGCCAATGATCCCAAGGCATGGGATCGGATGTACCTTATGGCGGCCACCAGCACTGACCCACAGGCTTCCGGCACTATGGTCTCCCTCTTGGCGAACACGCCGCATGGAACGCCTGAGCCCAAGATTACCTCTGAGCAAATCGTGCTGTCGCCTCGCGCGATTGGAGACAGGAGCCCAGCGTGCCTCTACACCGCAGATCACGACGCCGTTGTTAGTCTGCGCTTTGCCGCCCCCCACTTCATGCACAAGCAACTGATCATCTACACAGACCCCACGAGTGACTATAGCCATATCAACCTTGTGAGCGACGGCGCCGGATATTCAGCAACGGCGTATTTCAAGGAGGGCGATTGTATTGACTGGCGGTGGGGCGCGGAGGGGAAGATGTGGCCCATTTTGAGCCAGCCCCTCTTCGGGATTGGCGGGGAGATAACAGCAACGGAAGTCTATTTAGAGGATGCCTCCAACGCCTCCAGTCTCGCCTCGAAACCAGCCGCCACGAACGCCCAAAGCTCATCGTAGCGAACGCCATAATGGTTACCCGCGTCGAAGGCAGCCTGAATGACCTCCGGCAATACCTCCGGAACGGCCGGAGAACCGCGCCGGCCCAGAACGAACGGCGTTAACTGCGTACCCTTTTTGTCGTAGGTAGACGACCGTCGGAGCCGCGCCGCAGCGGCATGATAGCCTCGGGCCCCGCCTCGCCCATGAGGTCGGCTCCGTTCGCCATCGGGAACATAGTGGGGCGAGAGACAATGCCGCCGGCGGCGAACGCCTGCACGCCGCCCTGGAAGGCTGCGCCCTTGGCGAAGCCGAGCATGCTGCCAATCAATCCGAAAATCCCCTTGCCGCCTTGCCCTCACAGACGGCGGGGCACGTTGGCCAATTGCATGTCAACAGCCTGACACCGGCCGCATCAGAGAAAATCTACGCTGCGATAATCGGGGGTATGAGGACGGGAGGCGACGGCGGTGTTTCAATGATCCTCGGGCCGGATGGTCAGCAATATAAGCCATCCAGGTTCGCCGGATCTCGGCAATCGCGTGGAACTCCTATTGACGTTCTCGCTCGACATATACCGTTATCGAGGCACTACTGAACTTGAGGAACGGTATTGACGCACGGCCAAGGGCGAGCTCTCTACATGCCGCCAGTCGAGCATATGGCGACACGCGAAATGATCGTTCAAGCCGCATGATGAGTGCGACTAGAGCGCGACACGAGCATCGGGCTGGCGGGCTGAATAGCCCCACGGATTTTCTGAAATTCCGAAAAAGCCCCAATTCAGAACTTGGACCGAGCGCGGACGTTCAAAATGGATAAAAGTGTTTGTGGAGTAGCGAATTGCAAATCCGTGGCGCCAATTGCTGGGCATGGCGGTCTGGCGCTCTTAATGCGTTCTGGGGTAGGCGACATTCTTGCTTCATTGGTGGAAATTCGCGCGGCCCGTAACAGCGAGGTTGCCTACCTTGAAGGTTCGGAGTTTGGCCGTTTCGGCACCTGGTTTCACGACCTTGACTTAAGGAATAAGTAGTGGCTGGAAGGTGCAATCGCAGCGACTCATCAATGTCCCTTTGGACGACCTCGATCGAAAGGGATACTGCCAGACTTGGGTTAGCCTTTTGCAGGTGTGTTGCTATCTGAACGATGGTGCTACCAATAAGATCAATTGTCCTTATCGCTCGATACCGGAGCCTTGGATGCTATTGAGAACAGCTGTTTGCATCGGGATGCTAACGCTTGTATTGGCCCAGACATGCCCCGTCCTGGCTGATGAAGTCTGGCATGTCACAAGCGGAACGAATGGCCAGGAACACTCTACCTGGACCATTGAACATTTGGGTACCTCCGCAAATGGGCATGCAGACGTCGAGGGGCCGGACGGAACTAAAACAGCTTTGAATGTGATGGCGACGCCCGACGTGCTCAGGGTCTTTGGGATGCACCCAGGCTCGCAATTTTGCCAGTTCGAGATCCACAATCTGTCCGGCGACAAGGCTGACGGCATCGAAATATGCATCGGCCAGCCAGCCGTTACACCCTGGCAAGCCACAATGGACGAGGGGAATTGATCGTTCAGAACCGGCGTCTTAAAGACGGCCATTTGCCGGCGACGAGGCCCGTGATCACCTGTACCCATCCAATTGAAAGCGAGCGACCAGAACGCATTCCAGTTCCGGCCTTCGAAGCGTAATCAGGTGATAAAAAAGGCCCGCAGAAGCGGGCCTTTTATCTGTCGATTATCGACAGAAGAAATTCTTCGGATCGGCGCCGATCTTACAAGGCGGCTTTTGGGTCTTGGGAGGAACCTTGACGGGCGGAGCCTTTACGGGAGGAGCCTTTACCGGAGGATTGTGCTGGCCGGCATCGGGAGCATTGTGATTGCCGGGGCCGCCATTGCCGCCATTCCCGGGACCATTGTGGTTGCCCGGCCCGCCATTACCGCCGTTCCCGGGACCATTGTGGTTTCCGGGCCCGCCGTTTCCAGGACCATTGTGATCGTTGTGGTCACCGTTGCCGGGGAAGTTGTTATTCCCCTGCCCGCCACCGAAAGGACCGCCGTTCCCGGGGCGATGATCGCCCTGGCCACCGTAGCCACCACCGCCGGGCCGATGATCATCACCACCGCCACCGGGACGGCCGTCATTATCCCAACCTGGCCGTCCGGGACCGGGATTGTGGGGACGACCGCCGGGCGGATCAAAATGCGGCGGAGTGCCGAAGTTGAACTCGAAAACGGTCGAGGGACGCGTGGGTTGGTTCAAATCAGCCAAATATTGCCAGGATACCCAACCGTCGGTGCCAGGCTTGCCGATGTAGCACCACCCACCCTGGCAGCCCTGAACGTCGACACGCTGGCCTCGCTGCAGAACGTCGATAGCCTCGTAACTCGGCCCAGGACCTGACCGGACGTTGACGTTCGAGGTGGCTACCGCTGGAGCGGCGAGCGCTGCCCCTGCCATCCCGAGAAATAACGCACCGCCAATGGCCGTTCCGAGAAGATGAGTCCGCATTCCAATCCTCCTGAGATGAGGATCACAACGCTCCACACTCCAGGAAGCTCCTTACTCAAAAAACGTTCTGTACTCAAGAAACGTTCTGTGAATTCTATTGCATCGCGGTGGATCTGCGGGCTCGCCGGGCGCCCATATACCCGTCGCGAATGCAGGTATTCTTGAACGACCCTAGTGCCAAATTTGTGCCGCGCCATACCATAGCCGAAACACGAAGATTATTCGCAAGGGCCAAGGGGCCGCTCCTATCGGCCAGTCCATTTTTCCAACGTTACTCAATGAGATAGTGATGCATAAGTTCAGACCGACCACATCACCGCTTTTTGCCATTGCCATTTGGGCGTGCCTGACGTCCTGCACGCTCGCATTCGAAATTTCGGGAATCACGGTTGGTGACCCCGTCAGTAAGATGGCGTCGATTGGCGAAGACCCCGTCGCCAAGGACGTTGAAGGGCCCCTGCTCATTCAAAGATTTGAACTGCCTGGCGGAAATCAGCTTTCGGTGACCTCTGACCGCGATTCCGGGCTGATCGACTTCATCGAGATAGATTGGTCTGGCGAAGCCGCTGGCCAGCTCACCGACATCCCTGGCGTTCTTTTTGGCCGGACGACCCTGACAGAACTGCGAGCACTCACCGGATCCAATGGCTTTGTGAGAAAACAGAACTATGGCGGCCCTGATTCCGCCGAGCTCATTTCCCTGAATTCGTATGAAGATTTAGATCACAAGGGGCAAGAGATCACATTCGTAACGCGTGGGCCAATGTCCGATGCGGCACATGGAGTTCTCGATTCGCTGATATTTGCGAGTTCGGCTTTTCTTGATGACTACTGGGGTAGCGAAAAGCTGTTTGATACCGCCTATCGGCCTATCCCGCTGGATGCGCTGGCAGCTGCACCGACACATTAAGGACAACGAGGATCCAGGGCTTTGGCGAGCGCCCAGTCCACCGTGAAGAATCAATTGCTATCGGCAACGAACCCTCGCCCTCACGCGTTGTCATCCCCGCGCGATTGGCGCGGCTTGGAGAGTTAACATGGCGTCGGGAATACTTATTGGCATTCTGATCACCTTCCTGGTGGTGATCCTCGTTCTCTATCTCGTCCAGCGCCTGCCGATCGATGCCCGCATGCGCCAGATCGTGCAGATCATCGTCATCGTGATCGGCATCGTGTCGTTGCTGAAATATCTAGCTGTCTTCTAATTCCTCAACCGTTCGAAACCGTCAGGTAACCGTCCTAAACTCGACTTGTGCGTAACGAGCGGCTTTCTCCGGATTTTCATTTGCGCCACCGGCCCCATCGGGTCGGTGATCGCAGGGTAACCGAAGGCACATACCGGAATGGAAAAGCGAGTCACGATCCGCGTCGACGGAGCGATCCTCGACGCCATCGAGCGCTTCAGGAACGAAGAGACACCCAACTGCAAAACCCGCCAGGATGTCGTGAGACTCATTTGCCGGGATTGGCTCATTGCGCATGGTTATCTCGAGCACCAGCAGGAATGGGAAGAAGACAAGCGCTAGCTACGCAGCGGCCCATGTCGCCGGGCGCGAACGCGCCCGGCTTTCCACAGGCAAAAGCAATGAGTTGCGGCGGAGCCAAATTCGGGCTTGGCAAACCAAATCAAACCCGCTAAACGGACCCAGCCTTCGCAAGGGGGCGCAAGAAGATGTTCCGCGATAGCTCAGTTGGTAGAGCAATCGGCTGTTAACCGATTGGTCGTAGGTTCGAGTCCTACTCGCGGAGCCAACTTCCTTCCCTTTAGATTCAGCGGGTTAGCGGGGAAAGCTTAGTGTACCGACGCGTACACTTTTGGCGCCCCAAACGACAACGCGCTCGTCACTTTCGCCGACACCGCCCGGGTTCGTAGCCGCCTCGGTGGGCAAACCGTTTTGCTTTCCATGCGACGCACCGCAGAGCCTTCCAGGCTTGCCATTGCATCGCAACGCAGCCTGCACGACCCGAAGCGCCCGAGGAAAGAACACAGCCTCACGGCTGCCTCAGACGTGATCTGAATCACCCCCGCGCCACTTCATATGCATGTAGACACCTCCTGCCCGTAGTTCATCGAGCATCTGCTGGAGCCGCTTCATACGCGTGGCTGGCTGCTTGGCGCGGGTGATCCAACCGACATAGTCGTTCTGCTGGTAGGGTGGACGCGCATGATAGGCATCGAGGACGCGCGCGTTCCGCAACGCCGCGAGCACATCATCCGGCATCGGATGGATAGTCCGCTTCATACGGGTCGAACCTGCAGTGTCGTCCACAGCGCCTCCTTGTTGAACAAAACACGAACAAATACTCGCGTCAAGTTGCCGCGCGCCACCATGGCGCGCGCCACGGGGTCGCGGCAGAAACAATCGCCAAATCAATCTTGTGCGCGTAAGTTGCCGGTCGGTCACAAGATGGAGAGCCGAATATGTTTGCCGGCTTCAGCGCGGAAATCCTCGCGCGCTTTCAGTTTGCTTTCACAATCTCTTTCCATTTCATCTTCCCGGCGTTCTCGATCGGCCTTGCGAGCTATCTCGCGGTGCTGGAAGCTCTCTGGCTGATCAAGAAGGATTCCGCCTACCTGAAGCTCTTCGACTACTGGAAGGCCGTGTTCGCCGTGACCTTCGGCATGGGCGTCGTGTCCGGCCTCGTCATCAGCTATCAGTTCGGCACCAACTGGGCGGTGTTTTCCGACAAGGCCGGCCCTGTCGTCGGCCCGCTGATGGGCTATGAGGTGCTGACGGCATTCTTCCTCGAGGCGGGTTTCCTCGGCATCATGCTGTTCGGACTGAAGCGCGTCGGCAAGGAGCTGCATTTCTTCGCAACCCTCATGGTCGCGGTCGGCACGCTGATCTCGGCAACCTGGATCATCTCGACCAATAGCTGGATGCAGACGCCGGCCGGTTACGGCATGAATGCCGATGGCCAGTATATTCCGCTCGACTGGCTGGCCATCATCTTCAACCCGTCTTTCCCTTACCGGCTCGTGCACACGGTGCTGGCTGCCTATCTCACCACCGCCTTCACGGTCGGCGGCGCCGGCGCCTATCACCTGTTGCGCGATAAGACGAACCGCCAGGCGCGCATCATGTTCTCTATGGCGATGTGGATGGCGGCGCTGGTCACCCCCATCCAGATCATTGCGGGCGATGCGCACGGGCTCAACACGCTCGAACACCAGCCGGCCAAGATCGCCGCCATGGAGGGAGACTACGATACGCAGAAGGGCGCGCCGCTGATTCTGTTTGGCATCCCGGATGACGAAGCTAATGAGACGCGCTTCGCCATCGAGATCCCCAAGCTCGGCTCGCTGATCCTCACCCATGACATCGATGGCGAGATCAAGGGGCTCAAGGAATGGGCCCGCGCCGACCGGCCGAATGCCATCTTCCCCTTCTTCGCCTTCCGCATCATGGTTGGCCTGGGGTTATTGATGCTGACGGTCGGCCTGTGGTCACTGTGGTGCCGCTTCCGCCGCACGCTTTACGACAATCGCTGGCTGCAGCGCGCCGCGCTCATCATGGGGCCGTCGGGCTATCTGGCCGTACTGGCCGGCTGGTACGCGGCTGAAACCGGTCGCCAGCCCTTCACCATCTATGGCTTGCTGCGCACGGCCGACAGCCTGTCCCCGGTGCAGGCGCCGGCCGTGGGCGCCTCGCTCATCGCCTTCATCGTCGTCTATTTCGTGGTTTTCGGCGCCGGCGTTTATTATCTGCTGCGCCTGATGCGGCGAACACCGGGCAGCGACGACACCGCGTTGGGACACGGGCCAATCCGTGCCGCCGGCATTACGCCCGGCCTCGCGCAGGACACGCGGTTTGGAGGGAAGAATGGTGCTTGATCTCGCCTTCGTCTGGGCGGCGTTGATCGCCTTCGCCGTCCTCGCCTATGTGGTGCTGGACGGCTTCGATCTGGGCGTCGGCATCCTGTTCCCGCTGTTCCGCGAACGCGGTGACCGCGATGTCATGACCAACTCGATCGCCCCGGTCTGGGACGGCAACGAGACCTGGCTGGTGCTTGGCGGCGGCGGCCTGCTGGCCGTGTTCCCGCTGGTCTATGCCACCGTGCTGCCGGCGCTTTACATGCCCATCATCCTGATGCTGCTCGGCCTCGTCTTTCGCGGCGTGGCCTTCGAGTTCCGCTGGCGTACCCAGCGCGCCAGCATCTATTGGGACGTCGCCTTCTGGGGCGGCTCAACCATCGCCGGCCTTATGCAGGGCATTGCGCTCGGCGCCCTGGTGCAGGGTATCAAGATTGAAAATCGCGCCTATGCGGGCGGCTGGTGGGATTGGCTGACCCCGTTCAGCATCCTTACGGGCATCGCCGTGCTCGTCGGCTACAGCCTGTTGGGGGCCACCTGGCTCAACCTCAAGACGCATGGCGACCTGCAGGCGCGAGCCCGCCGCATCGCCATGGTGGCCGGCGTTGCCATGCTGGTGCTGATCGGGGCGGTGAGCCTATGGACGCCCTTTATCAACCCCATCTATTTTCAGCGCTGGTTCGGCTGGCCGACGATGTTCTTCTCGGCCTTCGTGCCGATGCTGCTGGCCATCTGCGCCTATCTCCTGTGGCGCGGCCTCACCACCGACAAGCATCTGCAGCCGTTCGTCGCGGCACTCGGGCTGTTCGTTCTCAGCTATGCGGGCATCGGCATCAGCTTTTACCCCTATATCGTACCGGGGGCCCTCACCATCGAGGAAGCCGCCTCGCCCGACAGTTCGCTCGCCTTCCTCCTGGTCGGCGCCTCGATATTGATCCCGATCATCCTGATCTATACGGGTTTCGCCTATTGGGTGTTCCGCGGCAAAATCGATCCGCACGAGGGCTACCACTAATGCCCGAGCCGCAGTCATTGCCGCGGCGCCTTCTCTGGTTCGTCGGGCTCTGGGTTGCGGGCGTATTGGTCGTGGCGGTCATCGGCCTCGCGATCAAGCTGATGCTGGGCGCCTGAACGAAAAGGCCGGGCACAATGGCCCGGCCCTTCTCAAAAGCGCAGCCGATCCTAGAGCGTTTTCAGGAAAAGTGGATGCCACTTTTCCAACTCGAAAACGCGCCAACACAAAGACTTAGAGCGCTCGTTTTGATGCAATCAAAACGTGAAGCGCTCTAGAAGTGATAGTTCACCCCAAGGCGCAGGCTGTTGTCGGTCAGCTTATCGCTGCCGGCGCCGTAATCCTGCTCGCCATAGTCGGTATAGCGATACTCGGCATTGGCCGACACCTGGTCGGCGAGCTTCATTTCAACGCCCGCGCCGGCCGTCCAGCCGGTATGCGTCGCGGCGAAACTGGCGGGCCCGCTGTCGACTGTGCCCTTGGCGAAGGCTATGCCGGCCTCGGCGTAAGGCATGATGCCATCGAGATCATAGCCGAGGCGGGCACGAGCTGACCCTTCCCAATCCTTCTTGTAGGTATCGCCGCTGGCGAAGGTGCCCTCCTGGTTGGTCCAGTTGAGGTCGCCTTCAGCGCCCATAACAATGTTATTGTCGAGATAGAAATTGTAACCGACCTGACCGCCAAGGGTCCAACCGCTGACATCGGCAGAGTCTGGAAGATTGGAATCGACCGTGCCCCAGGCGTGACCGACCTGCAGACCGGCATAAGGCCCGGCCCAGGTGGAGGCGGTGGGCGCCTGTTCCATGACGGGAGCGGCAATCGGCGCCGCCTGCGAATAAAGATCGGCAGCCATCGTTGAACCGCTAAAGCCCATCGCTGCGCCGGCAACGAGCATGATCTTGAAGGTGGTTTTCATTTGTAGAACTCCTAGACAACAGACGCTGCGAAGAGTGTGCCGCAGGCCTTCCGACGGATAAACCTCCGCCAGCCCAAAAGGACGCATGCCGTCGGGCTTTTGAGATCCCACGTTGCAAACATGCATCGCTTTTTATCGACCAGGGAAATGTCGCCCGAATCCAGACTCTTGCTCGCCACATCCTCGCCAAACGGATTAACGGAATTTAACTACGACGTTGACGAAACGGCGTGCGTGCAGAGTCACTTAGCGTGGGTTCTGGAGAGGATGATTCAGGCGAGGTTAGCCCAAAAGAGAACGCAGATCGAAACATCACGGCGCACCGTCGCCTCCTTTAAAGCGACGCATGACGGTCAGACGATGAATGGACGTCGCAGGCGAAAAGGGAGTCCGAAGAGTCGCTTAGTGCCCATTGTTGAGAGCTTGATTCAAGGCGTGGCGTGAAATCCCCTCACACCCAATCCTTCCCAGAAGGTGAGAGAAGCCGCGGAGCTGACGCAGCGCGGTTCCCCTCCTCCCGTCTCGAATGCCGGAGTTAAGGCGAGACTCTCACTCCCCCTCAAACAACTCCGCATAAAGGCTCTCCGACAGCTCCTCAGGGCTGTAATCCGCCCCATGCAGCACAAAGTCCGGGTTCTCGGGTGCCTCGAACGGGCTGTCGATGCCCGTAAAATTCTTGATCTCGCCGCGCCGCGCCCGGGCGTAGAGCCCCTTGGGATCACGTGCTTCGCACACTTCCAGGGGCGTATCGACATAGACTTCGGTGAACCGAATATCCCCGGCAATGTCGCGCGCCAGCCGCCGTTCGTTGCGGAACGGCGAGATGAACGACACCAGCACGATCAGCCCCGCATCGGCCATCAGCCGTGCCACTTCGCCGACGCGGCGAATGTTTTCGACGCGATCGGCCTCGGTGAAGCCGAGATCCTTATTGAGCCCGTGGCGGATATTATCGCCGTCGAGGATATAGGCGTGCTTGCCCTCGGCGGTGAGACGCTTCTCGATCAAGTTGGCGACCGTCGACTTGCCGGAACCAGACAGGCCGGTGAACCACACGATATGCGGTTCCTGGCGTTTCATCTCGGCGCGAACCTGCCGGTTCACGTCGAAGCTCTGGTACGACAGGTTCTGTGCGCGCCTCAGGCCAAAATCGATGACGCCCGCGCCCAGCGTGGCGTTGGACAGCCGGTCGATCAGGATGAAGGCGCCTGTCTGGGCGTTGCCGCTATAGGCGTCGAACGCCACCGGCTTGTCGGTCGCCAGGGTGAGCGTGCCGACCTCATTGAGTTCCAGCTTGGTTGCCGCGGTATGCTCCAGCGTATTGACGTTGGTGCGGAACTTCAGCCCGGTGATGGTCACCGGCACCAGTTGCGAGCCCAGCTTGAGGAGATAAGACCGGCCCGGAAAGGCCGGCTCTTCCTGCATCCAGATGACGCGGGCCTGGAATTGCGTCGAATATTCCGGCGTCTCGCCGGGATGCACCAGCATATCGCCACGCGAGATATCGACCTCGCGATCGAGCACCAGCGTCACGGCCTGTCCGGCAATCGCCGTCGTCAGGTCGCCATCCATGGTGACGATACGCGTGACCTGAGCCGGCGTCCGCGATGCGGCGACCAGCACTTCGTCACCGACGCGCACGCGGCCGGAAGCCACGGTGCCCGAAAAACCACGGAAATCGAGGCTGGCGCGGTTTACCCATTGTACGGGGAACCGCAAATTCTGCTCGACGCGGTCTTCGGCGACCTCGATCTCTTCGAGATACGGCACCAGTTGCGGGCCGGAATACCAGGGGGTCTCGGCGCTCGGCGCCAGAATATTGTCACCGCGCAGAGCCGATACGGGTATCGCCTGCAACGTCTTGAAGCCGAGCGGCTCGGCAAATGCCCGATAGGCACTCTCGATAGCGTTGAAGGTATCGACGTCGTAGCCGACAAGGTCGATCTTGTTGACCACCAAGACCACGTGCTTCACCCCGATCAGCGACAGGATGAAACTGTGGCGCCGCGTCTGCGTCAGCAAGCCCTTACGCGCGTCGACCAACACCAGCGCCACGTCGGCATTGGAAGCGCCGGTCGCCATGTTGCGGGTATATTGTTCATGGCCGGGCGTGTCGGCGACGATGAACTTGCGCCGCGCCGTCGAGAAGAACCGATAGGCCACATCGATGGTGATGCCCTGCTCGCGTTCAGCCGTGAGACCGTCCACCAGCAAGGAAAAATCGATGCCCTCGTCACCCGTGGTGCGATTGCGGCTTTCCTTGCGGAGCGAGGCGAGCTGGTCATCGAGGATAAGCTGGCTGTCATAGAGCAGCCGCCCGATCAGGGTCGACTTGCCGTCATCGACGCTGCCGCAGGTGAGAAAGCGCAACAGCCCCTTGTCGGTCTGCTCCGAGAGCCAGGCGTCGAGGGCGGTTTCGGGGGTGGCGAGCGCAGTGGCCGTGGTCATCAGAAATAGCCTTCCTGCTTCTTCTTTTCCATCGAGCCGGCCTGATCGCTGTCGATCAGGCGGCCTTCCCGTTCCGAGGTCCGGCTCGCCTGCATCTCCATGATGATCGAGGGCAGATCGCCGGCGTCGGAGCGGATGGCCCCGGTCAGCGGGTAGCAACCGAGCGTCCGAAAACGAACAGTCTCCTCGCGTGGCACCTCACCCTGCTCCAGTGGATAGCGCTCATCGTCCACCATGATCAGCGTGCCCTGGCGCTCGACCACTGGACGCGGACGCGCGAAATACAGCGGCACGATCGGGATGTTCTCGGAATAGATGTAAGTCCAGATATCCAGCTCGGTCCAGTTGGAAATCGGGAACACGCGCATGCTCTCACCCGGCGCCAGCCGCGTGTTGAAGATACGCCAGAGTTCGGGACGCTGGTTCTTGGGGTCCCAGACGTGGTTGGCGTTGCGGTGCGAAAAGATCCGCTCCTTGGCGCGGCTCTTTTCTTCGTCGCGCCGGGCGCCGCCGATGGCAGCGTCGTACTTACCGGCATTGAGCGCCTGGCGCAGCGCCTGCGTCTTCATGATGTCGGTATAGCGCGACGAGCCGTAGGTGAACGGCGTCACATTGTTGGCGATGCCTTCCGGATTGGTGTGCACCAACAGGTCCAGGTCGTATTCCCTGGCCATACGGTCACGGAAGGCGATCATCTCGTGGAACTTCCACGTCGTATCGATGTGCAGCAGCGGAAACGGTACCTTGGAGGGATAGAAAGCCTTGCGTGCCAAATGCAGCAGCACACTCGAATCCTTGCCGATGGAATACATCATCACCGGCCGCTCGAAGCTCGCAGCCACCTCCCGGAAAATCTCGATGCTCTCGGCTTCGAGCGATTGCAGGTGGGAAAGCGTGGCGGTGGAAGCGGTCATGAGGCAGATGTTCCAGTAAGCGCGAGGCTTCGAGATACGCCCTAAGCCACAGCCTCACAAGACCGGCGCGACACCAAAAAGACCAGTCGGCAAGCGGCTTTGCGCCGATCGCCACCGCCGCAGGCTGAGGGTTTGCGAGAGGCATTTCCTTGAGCACAAGTGACGGGCGTTTGCGCGCCGGACAGCAAAACTATTTCACCTGCAGGGCCGCCGCGGCTTCAGACGCGGTCGCCGCGGCGCGCACCGCCTCCAGCACGATTTCGCCGAACCGGGTTGCGGCCGGTCCCATATTCCGCTTGGAACGGTGAAGGCTGAGGCCGACATGCGGCAAGGCCGGCAGGTCCGCCTCGCCGGGAGAAATCATGCGCACCCGGCTCGGCAGGGCGATGGTTGAACGCACCGTCAGACCGAGGCCTGCCGCCGTCGCCGCCCACAGACCGCTGAGGCTGGGACTGGTGAAGGCCAGCCGCCAGGCGATACCGGTCCGATCGAGTTCGGCAGTCGGCCGGTTACGGAAGACGCAATTCCCCTCGAAAGCGATAAGGGGCAACGGTTCGCTGCCACCAGGAGTCCAGGGCAGCGGTCCGTTTGCCGGCCCTATCCAGCGCATCGGCAGCTCGGCGATCAGTTCGCCGCCGCGCGCCAGGGCGCCTTCGGCCCAGGCCAGGGCGATATCGAGGTTGCCAGCCTCGAACTGTTCCAGCAATTCGGCATTGCGGGCCACCCGCGCCTCGATCCGCACCTTGGGATGGGCGCGCGCAAAACGGCCGAGCACTTCGGGCAGCAAGAGCTCGCTGAAATCCTCCTGCAAACCGAAGCGAACCCAGCCTTCAAGTTCAACACCCCGCACCGCCGCCGTCGCCTCATCGTTCAGCGCCACCATGCGACGGGCATAGGCCAGCATGGTTTCGCCCGCCTCGGTCAGCGCCAGCCCGCGCCCCGAGCGCCGGAAGAGCGGTGTGCCGGCCTGCTCTTCCAACTTTTTCAATTGCGCACTGACCGCCGAGGTCGAGCGGCCGAGTAATGTTGCCGCCTTGGCGTAACTGCCGACATCCATACCCGTGGCGAAACCGCGGAGCACATCCACATCGAGGTTTATCTGCCGCATCACGATCATCCGTATTTTCAGGATTATCAGTACTGTATTTTCTGATTTTCAGCATGATCATGAGTGGGCATGCTGGTTTGGTCAAGCCCGAAACGGGTCGACCAAGCAGCATTCGAGGTTTCGCCGTGCAGATAACTCCCCTTGTTCCCAGCCCAGAGGCAGACCGCCATAGATGGAAAGTGCTGGGCGTCGGCGTTGCCGCCAATGCCAGTTTTTCGGCGGCCTTCGCCGGCATCCCGACCACGGCCGTGGCGATGCGCGCCGACTACCATCTCGATATCAACAGCCTCGGCATGGTGCTCGGGCTGCTGGGCCTGGGCGTCGCCATTAGCGAACTGCCCTGGGGACTGCTCACCGACCGCTGGGGCGATCGCCGCGTGCTGCTGCTCGGCCTGGCCTCGACCGCCCTGGCCCTGGCGTTGATGGCGGTGTTCGTCGTGCCTTCTGGCAGCACCGTTCCCGGCATGGCCAGCCTCGCCGGCGGCATGCTCTTGCTCGGCCTGTTGGGCGGCAGCGTCAACGGCTCCAGCGGCCGCGCCATCATGGCCTGGTTCGCGGCGCGCGAGCGGGGTTTTGCCATGAGCATCAGGCAGACCGCGGTGCCGGTGGGCGGCGCCATCGGCGCCCTGCTCCTGCCATTCCTCGCACCATTCGGCTTTGTCTGGATCTTCGGCGTGCTGGCGGCACTATGCGCCGTAACGACGATCCTCACCTGGGTCTGGGTCCGCGAACCGCCGGAGCGCGCCGCCCAGACGCTCACCACACCCACAAATGCCAAATCGCCGCTGCGTGACACACTCGTCTGGCGGCTGGCGCTGGGTATCGGCATTTTGGGCGCTCCGCAGATCTGTGTCGTCACCTTCGGGACGGTGTTCCTGCACGATTTTCTCGGCGCCGCCACCTGGCTCACCAGCGCCAGCCTCATTGCCGTGCAGTTGGGCGCCGCCGTGATGCGCGTCTGGAGCGGACGCTGGACCGACCGGCACGACAATCGCCGCGCTTATCTGCGCTTTTGCAGCGTGATGTCGGCGGCAATCTTCCTGCTTCTCGCCGTTACCGTCACCTTGCCGGGCCAGCACGCCGTCGTCATCGTCGCGCTCCTTGTCGTTGGTGGCATCATCGCCTCGGCCTGGCATGGCGTTGCCTATGCGGAACTCGCCACCAGGGCCGGCGCGGCGCAGTCCGGCACCGCGCTCGGGCTCGGCAATACCTTCATGTTCATCAGCTTTTTCGTCGTGCCGCTGTCCGTGCCGGTGCTCATGACGGCCGGCACCTGGATGGCGGTGTGGGTCCTGGGCGGGGTCGCAAGCCTTGTCGCCGTGGCATTGTTTCCCGCCCCACTCCGGCGCCTCGCGGCCTCGGCGGCATAAGCTTCCAGCTTCCGCCGCGCAAAGAGCCGATCTTTCTCAATATCGGCCGCGCGGCGGAAAGACATGGCCTTTTAGGGGTTTGGCCTCTTGTTTGCCCCTTTCACCAACCTTACCATCCAGTCCCACTGCAATTTCGGCTGGACCTTATGACCAATCATCGCGACCTGATTTCCGCCATCGGCAACACCCCGCTCATCCGTCTCAACCGGGTGTCGGAACTCACGGGCTGCGAAATCTGGGGCAAGGCCGAATTTCTCAATCCCGGCCAGTCGGTGAAGGATCGCGCGGCCCTCTACATCATTCGCGACGCCGAAAGGCGCGGCACGTTGCGCCCTGGTGGCACCATTGTCGAAGGCACTGCGGGCAATACCGGCATCGGGCTGACGCTGGTCGCCAATAGCCTCGGCTACAAGTCGGTGATCGTCATCCCCGATACGCAGAGCCAGGAAAAGAAAGATGCATTGCGCCTATATGGCGCCGAACTGCTGGAAGTGCCGGCAAAGCCTTACAAGAACCCCAACAACTACATCAAGGTATCGGGCCGTCTCGCCGAAATGCTCGATGGCGAGCTCAAGGGCGGCGCCATCTGGGCAAACCAGTTCGACAACATCGCCAACCGGCAGGCTCACGTCGAAACCACCGGCCCCGAAATCTTCGACCAGACCGATGGCGGGGTGGATGGTTTCATCTGCGCCGTGGGCTCGGGCGGCACGCTTGGCGGCGTCGCCATGGCGCTGAAGGCGCGTGACAAGAACATCAAGATCGGCCTCGCCGATCCGGAAGGCGCTGCGCTCTACAGCTACTACACCACCGGGGAATTGCGCTCGGAAGGCAACTCCATCACCGAGGGGATCGGCCAGGGGCGCATCACCGAAAATCTCAAGGATCTCAGCGTCGATTTTGCCTATCGTATTCCCGACAGCGAGGCCCTGCCCTACGTTTTCGACCTGCTCGAATACGAAGGTCTCTGCCTGGGCGGATCGAGCGCCATCAATATCGCCGGCGCCGTCCGCATGGCCCGTGACCTGGGGCCGGGCAAAACCATCGTTACCGTGCTCTGCGACTATGGCAATCGCTACCAGTCCAAGCTTTTCAACCCGGTCTTTCTCCGCGACAAGGGCCTGCCCGTCCCCGGCTGGCTGGAGCGCGACGACAATATCGACATCGCGCAGGCCTTCGAAGCGGATGCGGCATAGCCGATGGGCGTTACGGGAAACCCCGTCCTGGTGTTGTTCGAGCACCTGGATCTGGTTGCCTGGTTCCTGGCTGCCAACTACCTGCTCGCCATCGTCAGCGCCATCCATGAGGTGATGTATTCACGCACCTCGCAAGGCTCTATCGCCTGGCTGATTTCCCTTCTGTTGCTGCCGTTCCCGACGGCCTTCCTTTATCTCGTCTTCGGCTGGAAGCTGTTCGATTCCTACGCCAGCATGCAGACTGCCAGCGGCCGACGCGCCCGGGCCGAACGGGCCGAGGCGCTGCATATCACCGACCCCGAAACGAGCATGACCTGGCCGGTGCTTGCCAATGTCGCCAAGATGCCGTTCCTGTCCGGCAACAAGGCGGAACTGCTGATCGATGGCGACGCCACCTTTGCCTCCATCTTCGAGGGCATCGCGCGGGCGCAATCCTATATTTTGGTGCAGTTCTACATCATCCGCGATGACAGCCTTGGGCAGGAACTGGCCGAGCGGCTGATCGAACGAGTCAAGGCCGGCGTCTCGGTGCGCGTGCTTTATGATGATATCGGCAGCGCCAGGCTGCCCCATTCCTATGTGCAGCGGCTGAAGGATGCCGGCGTCCATATCGCCACTTTCAACCAGCAGCACAAATTCCTCAGGGCCTATGGCCCCACCCGCATCAACTATCGCAGCCACCGCAAGATCGTCAGTGTCGACGGCAAGGAAGCCTGGGTGGGCGGCCACAATGTCGGCAACGAGTATCTCGGCAAGGATCCGCATTTCGGACATTGGCGCGATACCCACGTTCACCTTACCGGCCCGGCCGCGCTGGCCGTCAGCCTCGTCTTCCGCGAGGATTGGGAATGGGCCACCGGGCACCGCCTGCCCGCCACCCTGCCCGAGGAGGTCGATACGCCCGGCGACCAATCGGTCCTGGTGATGCCGACCGGCCCCGCCGACAAGCTGGAAGGCTGTGCCATCGCCTTCACCGAGGTTATCTCGAGGGCGCGCAAGCGCCTGTGGATCGTGAGTCCCTATTTCGTGCCGGGGCTCGACGCGCAAACCGCCATCTATGCGGCGGCACTGCGCGGCGTCGACGTGCGCATCCTCATCCCCAAGAAGCCTGATCATCGCCTTGTCTGGCTGGCCAGCAACTCCCATGCCGATGCCATGATCGGGCATGGCATCTCGGTCTATCGCTACATTGCGGGTTTCCTGCACGAGAAGATCATTCTGGTGGACGACGAGATCGCGGGGGTCGGCACGGTCAATTTCGACAACCGCTCGTTCAACATCAATTTCGAGGTGACCCTGTGGTTCACCCATCCGGACATGATCGCCGCCGTCGACCGCATGCTCGACGCTGATTTCGCGGCTGCCCAGCAGACCACTATCGAACACGTGAAGGCGCAGCCCTGGGTCATTCGCTTCATCGGCCAGGCCGCACGGCTGTTTTCTCCGATCCTGTGATAGGGTCGGGCTTTGGACTCACCGGCCGGCTTACTGATGACGCAGTTCCTGTTTCGCGACGATTCCTACCTCCAGACCGCTCCTGCCCGGATCACCGCCATAACGCCCGAGGGCGGCATCGTTCTCGACCGGACGATCTTCTACGCCGCTTCAGGCGGCCAACCCGGCGATACCGGGGTGTTGGAGCGCGCCGATGGCACGAGGGTCATGATCGCCGCAACCGTGCATCCCGATGGCGACAAGATGCAGATCGTGCATGTGGCGGCCGAGGGCCAGCCCGCCCTCGCTACGGGCGATGAGGTGGCGATGCACCTCGACTGGGACCGGCGCTACAAATTGATGCGCATGCATACAGCCCTGCACCTGCTCTCCGTCGTCCTGCCGTTTCCGGTCACCGGCGGCTCGGTCGGCGAGGAAAAGGGCCGGCTCGATTTCGACATGCCTGGCGTGCCCGAGGATCTTTCGGCTCTGGAGGCGCGGCTCAACGCCTATGTCACCGAGGATCATCCGGTCACGACGGAATGGATAACCGACGCCGAAATGGCCGCCAATCCGGACCTGATCAAGACCATGAACGTCAAGCCGCCGATGGGCCAGGGCCGCGTTCGCCTCGTCCGCATCGGCCCCGTCGACCTCCAGCCCTGTGGCGGAACCCACGTCGCCACCACGGGCGAGATCGGGCCGCTGAAGCTCGGCAAGATCGAGAAGAAGGGTCAAATCAACCGAAGAGTAAGCGTGCTGTTCGCGTGAGCGAGCGCTCGCACGATCGTCATTGACCGGTCTATTCCGGTGAGCCAGGGGCATGAACGTATTAGAGGGTTCAGGAATGAGCAGCGGCCGGCCCGTCGTCGGGCAGATTTTCTATGTTCCGTTACTCGAAGGCGGCTACGCCTGGGGTTATGTGAGCCTGATCGACAAGGGCTCGGTGCATCTCTGCAGTTTTTTCGACGTCATCACCGAAACCAAGACCATGCCCGCCGACCTCACCGAAAAGCCGCTGGCGCTGGAAGACCTGCCGGTCGGCGGAGCGGAGTTCCTGTTGACGAAACGGCATGGCGACCTGCGCTGGACGATCACCAAGCACCACATGCCCGGCGAAGTCCGCGCCACCCACACCCTCTACATCATGCGCTCCCGCCCGCACTACCAGTTGCTGGACCTCGCCGACAAAAGCACCAAGCGCCCCGCTACCGAAGCCGAAATCGCCCGCTACCCCGATCTTTCGGTGCCCTTCCCGCCGTTTACCACCAAACAAGTCGAAAAAGCCGTGCGACACCTGAACATCGACCCAAAACTGATCGGCACAGACCGCGGCGAGGCGACGCTGCACTGAGGCTGGGGTTTGGAGTGTGGGGTGAGCAATAAGTACCTTCCAGCGCCACTACCCGTTTGTCGAGGCAATCCAGCCGTCGTGTCGGCGGGCGAAACGACACTTCGGCCAGCTGGGTAGCGTGCGCGGAAAGCCGAATAAACCGGGCCGTAGCGAAGAAGCGGTGGCCGTTGCCCCCCACCCTTAGTCCCTCCCCACAAGGGGAGGCAGACGCAGACTGCGAATCCGTGGCTTGTCACTCGCGAGGGTTAAAAAGGGAAAGCCACACGGCACAAGGCCGCCCTACTCTTCCCGCTTCGCACCATCCAGGCGGCGCTCGGCCAATGCCTTCTCGGCCTCGGCCTTCTCGCGCTCAGCCTTGGTTCGACCGAACACGATGCGGTTTTCCGCCGCCTGCGACTCCTTTTCCACCCGCGCCTTGCGCTTGCGGGCCTGTCGCAGGTTGATGATCTCGGCCATCAGACCAGACGGCTTTGCTCGATGGCGGCGGCGATGAAGCTGGCGAAGAGCGGGTGCGGCTCGAACGGCTTGCTCTTCAGTTCGGGATGGAACTGTACGCCGATGAACCAAGGATGGTCGGTGCGCTCGACGATTTCGGGCAGCAGGCCATCGGGCGAGACGCCGGAGAACAGCAGGCCGTTCTTTTCCAGCACCTTGCGGTATTCCATGTTCACTTCGTAACGGTGGCGATGGCGCTCGGAGATATGCGTGGTGCCATAGATGTCGGCCACGCGGCTACCGCGCGTCAGTTGCGCCGGGTAAGCGCCGAGGCGCATGGTGCCGCCGAGGTCGGTACCCGCCTCGCGGACTTCCTTCTCGTTGCCCTTCACCCATTCCGTCATCATGCCGACGATGGGCTCCTTGGTCGGGCCGAACTCGGTCGAGGAGGCATTCTTGATGCCGGCAGTGTTGCGGGCCGCCTCGATACAGGCCATCTGCATGCCGAAGCAGATGCCGAAATACGGCACATCCTTGAGCCTAGCAAAGCGTGCCGCGTTGATCTTACCGCCTGAACCACGCTCGCCGAAGCCACCCGGCACGATGATGCCGTGCACGTGCTCGAGCCAGGGTGCGGGGTCCTCGTGCTCGAATACCTCGCTGTCGATCCATTGCAGGTTGACCTTGACGCGATTGGCGATGCCGCCATGCACCAGTGCCTCGCTGAGCGATTTGTAGGCATCCTTGAGGCCGGTATATTTGCCGACCACCGCAATATTGACCTCGCCCTCGGGGCTGTGCAGCCGGCTCGAAACATCGCGCCAGGAACTGAGATCGGGCGCCGGCGCATCGGTGATGCCGAAAGCTGCCAGCACTTCGCGGTCGAGACCTTCCTCATGATAGGCCAGCGGCACGTCGTAGATCGAGGAAACGTCCAGCCCCTGGATGACCGCACTTTCACGCACATTACAGAACAGGCTGAGCTTGCGCCGCTCGCCCTCTGGAATCGGCCGGTCGCAGCGCACCAGCAGGATATCGGGCGCGATGCCGATGGAGCGCAGCTCCTTGACCGAGTGCTGGGTCGGCTTGGTCTTCAATTCGCCCGCGCTGGGGATATATGGCATCAGCGTCAGATGCACGTAGACCGCGTGATTGCGGGGCAGTTCATTGCCCAGCTGCCGGATCGCCTCGAAGAACGGCAGCCCTTCGATGTCGCCCACCGTGCCGCCGATTTCCACCAGCACGAAATCGAAATCGTCATTGCCCTCGATGACGAAATTCTTGATGGCGTCGGTGACGTGAGGAATCACCTGCACGGTGGCGCCGAGATAGTCGCCGCGCCGTTCCTTGGCGATGATGTCCGAATAGATGCGGCCGGTGGTGATGTTGTCCTGCTTGTTGGCAGATCGCCCGGTGAAGCGCTCGTAGTGGCCGAGGTCGAGATCGGTCTCGGCCCCGTCATCAGTCACGAAGACTTCGCCATGCTGGGTCGGTGACATCGTGCCCGGGTCGACGTTGAGGTACGGATCGAGCTTGCGCAGCCGAACCTTGTAGCCGCGCGCCTGCAGCACGGCGCCAAGCGCCGCCGATGCAAGACCCTTACCCAATGAGGAGACCACGCCTCCGGTGATGAAAACGTACCGAGCCATGGGCCCTCACTTTACACTTTTGCGCATCGATTCGAAGAGCCCGTGAGAGCTCACACAAAAGAAGAAGGGGATGTTTCCATCCCCTTTTCCGGTCTCGCCCGAGAGGCGGTCAATTCGTCGTCGTCGTACCTGGCGCCGGCTGGGCGGCGGGAGCCTGTGGGGTCGGCAGTACAGGCGCAGGCGCCTCGGGAGCCGGAGGGGTCGTCGGCGCAGGCGCCATCGCGGGAGCGGCCGGAGCGGTCGTCTCACCGGGGACAGCCGGGGTGATGGGAGCAGGTTCAGGCGTCGCCGGGGTAGTGGCGGGCGCCGGCGTGGTCACAGTCGTAGCCGGGGCGGCGGGCGTCGCCGCAGCGTCGGCAGGCGCCGCCGGAATGGCCAGATCGGGCGCATCCGGGTTCGCCGGAGCCGCAGGCGTCGTTGCATCCGGTGCGGGTGTGCCTGCCGCCGGCGTGCCGCCATCGGCGGCCTCACCCTGCTGCTGCAGCTGGTTCAGGGCGTCGAGAACGCTGGTCGGCGCGGCGGCCGGCTTGCCATCGGCGCCCTGCGCGGCACGATCGAGAATGCTCTGGGAGCCGCGGTCGAGCTGCGACAGCAGCGTCAGGCCGATGGCCATGGCGAAGAACAGGGCCGCCAGGATGCCGGTGGTGCGTGTCAGCAGGTTGGCCGAGCCGCGCGCCGTCATGAAACCGGAGGTGCCACCGCCGATGCCTAGTGCGCCGCCCTCGGAACGCTGCAGCAGGATCACTGCGATCAGCGCCAGGACGATGAGCAGATAGGCAACAATCAGTACGGTAGCCATGTCGGATTCAGTCTCGTGCCATTCTATGAGGATGCGGGGTCATAGACGCTTTGTTGTGTAAATGCCAGCCAATTGCGCCGAGTTTTTGAAGCCCGCGCTCTCACGGCACCGCTGAGATAATGGCATGGAAGTCATTCGCCAAGAGGCTGGCGCCTCCGACCAGTCCGCCATCCACATTATCGATCGCCAATATTTCGCGCGCATTGGCCGGTTTCAGCGAGCCGCCATAAAGAATCCGAACGGGTTCGCCGGCCTCCCCGAACCGGGTGACGAGCAATTTGCGGATGCCGTCATGCATGGCCGCAATATCGTCATTGGTCGGCGTCAGTCCGGTGCCGATGGCCCAGACCGGTTCATAGGCAATGACGATCTCGGCGCTGGCCGCTTCGTCGGGAACCGAGCCCTGCAATTGTTTCGCCACGACTTCATCCGCCTTGCCGGCCTCGCGTTCGGCGCGAGTCTCGCCCACGCAGATGATCGGCACCAACCCAGCCGCAAGCCCGGCCCTGGCCTTGCGGCAGACCAATTCGTCGGTTTCGCCGTGGTCGGCGCGGCGTTCGCTGTGACCGACGATGACAAAAGCCGCGCCGGCATCCTTGAGCATGGCGGCGCTGACGTCACCGGTGTGAGCCCCCTTCTCGTCGGGGTGACAATCCTGCCCGCCAGTGGCGATGCCGCGGCTGGCTGCGCCATCGCGCATCGACGCCAGGAGCGTTGCGGGTGGGCAAATCGCAACCGCGGCACGGGGCGCGGCACCGCCGGCAAAGAGGCCGCCGAGGGCGTCGATTTCGCCCAGCGAAGCCTTGAGCCCGTTCATTTTCCAGTTCCCTGCGATGAGCGGGGTGCGCTTGCCTGCCATATGCCTATTGCTCCTGCCTCTTGCGCCCGGGGAGAGATTGTCCTACCCCCGCCTTGCGGCGCCCGGTTGCGCCTGTCTATTATCCGCCGCCCAACGCCAAATCCACCCGTGAAATGGCCTCATGATCCGCGTACTGGACCGACATAATGCTCGATAGTTTGCGTGCCTTCGCCAAGACCTTGATCGCCAAGATCTTCTTCGCCGTCCTGATCGTGAGTTTCGCGGCCTTCGGGATCAGCAACGTCATCACCAATCTCGGCTCCGATACGGTAGCCAAAGTCGGCAACCAGGACATCTCTTCGGTGGATTTCCAGCGCGCCTACCAGCAGCAGATCAACGCTGCCGCCCAGCAGATGGGCAAAGTGCCGACTGGCGACGAGGCCGTGGCCATGGGCCTGCCGGGACAGACGCTGTCGCGACTCTCAAGCGATGCGGCGCTCGACCAGATGGCGGAACAGTTCGGTCTCGGCGTATCCGACGACAAGATGGGCGAGCTGCTGCGCACCGACCCGGCCTTTGCCGGCACACTGGGTAATTTCAGCCGCGACACCTTCGTGCAGATTCTGCAGCAGAACGGCTTCACGGAGGCCGATTACCTCAAGAATTCGGCGGAAGCCGCCAAGCGGGCGCAGCTGTCGGTGGCCCTGTTCAGCGATGTTGAGCCGTCGGATACCGCGACCCAGCTCATCAACCGTTATACGGGCGATCGCCGCTCGGTGGATTATTTCGTGCTCAACTCGACCAGCATTCCGCCGGTCGCCGAGCCCACCGATGCCGATCTTGCCGCCTATCTCAAGGACAAGCAGGCCAATTACCGCACCGAGGAAACCCGCGGCGTCGATATCCTGACGCTGTCGCCCGAAGTGCTCGCCGCCGGCAAGACCTTCCCGGACGACCAGTTGCAGGCCGAATACGATCGCACCAAGGCCAGCCTCACCAAGGCCGAGAAACGCACCATCGAACAGGTCGTGCTTCCTGATGCCAATGCCGTCAAGATCTTCCAGGACGGCAAGGCTGCCGGCACCAAATTCGACGATCTCGTAAAACAGGCCGGGCTGACCAGCACCTCGCTGGGCACCCTCGCCAAGACCGACGTAACCGATCCGACCCTTGCCAATGCGGCCTTCGGCCTGCAGCAGGGCGATTTTGCCGTTATTCCGGGTGCCGTCGGCCAGCGCGCCGTGGCGGTTACCGAAATCCAGCCGGGCGGCACCATTTCGTTCGATGACGCCAAGGCGGCCGTGCAGCAGAACCTGGCGCTGGCGCAGGCCAAGAACGAGTATGCCGACGTGCTCGACCAGATCGAGGAACTGCGCGCCGCCTTCAAGCCGCTGTCCGAGATTGCCGACCGCTTCAAGCTCAAGCTCACACATGTCGAACTGACCCCTTCGGGCGATGCCCTCTCGGCTATTCCCGATATCGCCACAACGGACCGGACGAAGGTGGAACAGGCGATCTTCGCCGCGCAGCCCGACAAGCTGGCGCCGACGATCTCCCTCACCAGCAACCACAATGTCTGGTTCGACCTGGGCAAGATCGACCCGGCTCGCGATCAAACGCTGGATGAGGTCCACGATGCGGTCGCCGCTGCCTGGACCCAGGCCAAGACGGATGAAGCGCTGACCGCGGCCGCAAATACCATCAAGGGCCAGTTGACTTCCGGCACGCCGCTCGCCGATATCGCCGCCTCCATGAACCAGTTCCCGCAGCTGTCGCAACCTATTTCGCGCGAGGGTGACGGCACGCCGGTGTTCAGCGGCAGCGTGGCGCAGGAGGTCTTCAACGGCGGTGCCGACCATTCGGGCGCCGTGCAGGATCAGGACGGCGACTTCGTGGTGTTCAAGGTCAATTCCGTCACGCAGGCGGGCGATCCCTCGCCGCAGCTCAAGACAGCCCTCCAGGGCGCTACCCGTGATACGCTCTATGCAGAGTTCGTTGGCGGCATCACCCAGCAGGCAGGCATGCACATCAACCAGCAGGCCCTTTCTCAGTTGCTCGATATGTCGGGCGCCGGGCAGTAAGATGGGTGAGGATTTCCAACAGCGCTTCGGCGCCCGCTACGACGAGGGCGTTGCTCAGATCGTCTATCGGCGCGTCGTCGCCGATCTCGAAACGCCCATCGGCACCTATCTGAAGCTCGCCGATGGCCGCCGCAACACCTTCCTGCTCGAATCGGTGCAGGACGGCGCCATCAAGGGTCGCTATTCCATTATCGGGCTATTGCCTGACGTGATCCTGAAGGTGGTGGGCGGCAAGGCCAGCGTCAACCGCAATGCGGGCACCGATGCCGAAGCTTTCGTGCCCGTGGACGAGCCGCCACTGCTGGCGCTTCGTGCTCTGGTGAAGGAGTCGCAGATTGACGTACCCGAGGGCCTGCCCTCCAGCGCCGCCGGCATTCATGGCTATCTCGGCTACGAGATGGTGCGGCAGATGGAAGTGCTGCCGGACAGCAATCCCGATCATCTCGGTTTTCCCGACGCCATCCTGATGCGGCCCTCGATCCTTGCGATCTTCGATACGCTCAAGGACGAGCTCTATCTCACGGCGCCGGTCTATCCGCGTTCGGGCACCAGCGCGATGCAGGCGCTGGAGGCGGCAAATTCCCGCCTCGATAATGCGACGCAGCGGTTGAGCCGCCCCCTGCCCGTGATCGGCAACGAGCCGGCACTGCAGGACATCGCCGTCACCAGCAATACCTCACGCGACGAATATTTCGGCATGGTGGAGACGGCCAAGGAATATATCAGGGCCGGCGACATCTTCCAGGTGGTGCTGAGCCAACGCTTCGAGGCCGACTTCACGCTGCCTCCCACGACGCTGTATCGCGCGCTGCGCCGCACCAATCCCTCGCCCTATATGTATTTCCTCGATTTCGGCGACTTCTCGGTGGCCGGCTCCAGCCCGGAAATCCTGGTCAAGGTCGACAAGGGCCAGGTGACCATCCGTCCCATCGCCGGCACCCGCAAACGCGGCGCTACGCCGACGCGTGACAAGGAATTGGCCGACGAGCTGCTTTCCGATCCCAAGGAACTGGCCGAACACCTGATGCTGCTGGACCTGGGCCGCAACGATGTGGGCCGGGTCGCCAAGATCGGCAGCGTGGAAGTCACCGACAAGTTCTTCCTCGAATACTATTCGCACGTCATGCACATCGTCTCCAACGTCATTGGAGAGCTCGATCCGCAATATGACTTCATCGATGCCCTGAGCGCCGGCTTCCCGGCGGGCACGGTATCGGGCGCGCCAAAAGTACGGGCCATGGAGATCATCGACGAGCTGGAGAAATCCCGGCGTGGCATCTATGGCGGCTGCGTCGGCTATTTCGGAGCCGACGGCAACATGGACACCTGCATCGTGCTGCGCACCGCGATCCTTGCCAATGGGAAGCTCTATGTGCAGGCCGGCGCGGGCATCGTCGCCGACAGCAAGCCCGAACTGGAACAGCTCGAATGCGAGAACAAGGCCCGCGCCCTGTTCAGCGCCGCCGAAGAAGCCATGCGCTATGCTGGCGAAGCGAGGATCGGGCAATGACCGCCCCCGCCTTTCACCCTGAGGTCCTGTCAGTCACCGCGCAAGCGGCCAGCCGGCGATGGCGCAGTTCATCTGCGACTTCCCGGATGCCCGCCTCGCGGGCGTGACGTCAGACACAATGGTGATAGGCTAAGGTCATGAAACTTCTGGTCATCGATAATTACGACAGCTTCACATACAATCTCGTCCAGTTCCTGGGCGATCTCGGCGCCAACTCCACGGTGCGCCGCAACGACAAGATCACGCTGGATGAGGTTGCCGCCATGGCACCCGACGCCATCGTGCTGTCGCCGGGTCCGGGCGTGCCGGCAGATGCCGGCATCTGCATCGCGCTCATCGACCGCTTCGCGCCAACGACGCCCCTGCTCGGCGTCTGTCTTGGCCATCAGGCCATCGGTGAGGCCATGGGTGGCGATGTCATCCGCGCACCGCACCTGATGCATGGCAAGACCAGCAAGATCCAGCACAGCGGCAAGGGCCTCTTCCGCGGCCTCAATTCCGGTTTCGAGGCGACGCGTTACCACTCGCTGATCGTCAAGCCCGAGACGCTGCCCAAAACGCTGGAGGTCACCGCCACCAGTGATGATGGCCTGATCATGGGCGTGCAGCACAAGACCATGCCGACGCATGGCGTGCAGTTCCATCCCGAAAGCATCGCTTCGGAGAACGGCCACGCCCTGCTGCAGAATTTCCTGAACATCGCACGCGATTTCAATCTCGGCCGCGCGGCCTGATATCGACCGGGAGACATCGATGGATATCAAGGCAGCACTCAACAAGATCGCCTCGCGCCGCGACCTGACCGGCGAGGAAATGCGCGGACTGATGAACCGCATCATGTCGGGCGAAGCGACCCCGTCGCAACTCGGCGCCTTCCTCATGGGCATGCGGGTCAAGGGCGAAACCGTGGTGGAGATCGCCGCGGCCGTCTCCATCATGCGCGAGATGATGGTGCCCGTCGTGGCGCCCGACAATGCCGTCGACATCGTCGGCACCGGCGGTGATGGCGCCGGCACGCTCAACATATCGACCGCCAGCGCGTTCGTGGTGGCATCGGCCGGGGTGCCGGTAGCCAAGCATGGCAACCGCGCGCTCTCGTCCAAATCGGGTTCGGCCGAGGCCCTCCAGGCACTTGGCGTCAAGCTCGACCTGACACCGGAGCAGATCAGCCGCTGCATCACCGATGCGGGCATCGGCTTCATGTTCGCGCCCTCGCATCACCCGGCGATGAAATATGTGGGGCCCACGCGCGTCGAACTCGGCGCCAGGACCATGTTCAATCTCCTCGGCCCGCAGTCAAACCCGGCGGGCGTGCGGCGTTACGTGCTTGGCGTATACGGCGAGGAATGGGTCGAGCCGGTGGCCGCCGCGCTTCTCGCCAACCGGGCCATCAAGGCCTGGGTCGTCCATGGCAGCGACGGCCTCGACGAGATCACGACGACCGGGCCGACCCATATCGCGCAGATCGAGGGCGGCAGTCTTACAACTTTCATGATTGCGCCGGAAGATGTCGGCCTCGACCGGTCGACCCTGGCCGACCTCAAGGGCGGCGATCCACAGCACAATGCCGAGGCGTTGCGAGCCCTGCTCGACGGTGCGCCGGGCGCCTATCGGGATATCGTGCTCTTTAACAGTGCGGCGGCGCTGTTCGTCGCCGACAAGGTGCCGGACATCAAGGCCGGCGTCGCACTGGCCAAGGAGCGCATCGACAGCGGCGCGGCCAAGGCCACGCTCGACAAACTCATCAGCGTCTCCAACGGACTTTCGTCATGACCGACATTCTGCAGCAGATCGAAGCCTATAAGCGCCAAGAGATTGCCGCCGCCAAGACGCTGCGCCCCTGGGAAGAAGTCGCTGCCATCGCCGGCGACCAGGCGCCGCCGCGCGGCTTCCTCAAGGCCCTGAAGGCAAAGCGCGCCAAAGGCCAATACGCGCTGATCGCCGAGGTCAAGAAGGCGAGCCCGTCCAAGGGTCTGATCCGGCCGGACTTCAACCCGGCCCAGATCGCCCGCGACTACGAGCTCGGCGGGGCCACGTGCCTGTCGGTGCTCACCGACAAGCCGTCGTTCCAGGGCTCGCCCGACTTTCTCGTCGAAGCCCGCAACGCCGTGCAGTTACCGGTGCTGCGCAAGGATTTCCTCTTCGAGACCTACCAGGTGGTCGAGGCCCGGGCCATGGGCGCCGACTGCATCCTTATCATCCTCGCTGCGGTCGGCGACGACACGGCGCGCTACCTGCTCGACGCCGCCGAGGAATGGGGCATGGATGCCCTGGTCGAGGTGCATGACCAGCTTGAGCTCGACCGGGCCTTGGCGCTCGATGTCGATATGATAGGCATCAACAACCGTAATCTGCGCACTTTCGAGACGACGCTCACCACCTCGATCAACCTCGCCGGTGGCGTGCCGTCCGGCAAACACCTGATCAGCGAAAGCGGCATCGTCAACCATCAGCATGTCGAATTGCTCGACCGCGAGGCCCATATCGGCACGTTCCTCGTCGGCGAAAGCCTGATGCGCCAGGCCGATGTCGTGGCTGCCACCAGGCAGTTGCTGCAGGGGACGGAGGTCGCCTGATGGCCGCCCCCATCCTCACCCATCTCAATCAACGTGGTGAAGCCCATATCGTCGACATCGGCGACAAGGACGCGACGCGGCGCCGGGCGATAGCCCATGCGACGCTCGAAGCCCTGCCGGAAACTATCGAGGCCATTTTGGGTGGCAGCCTCAAGAAGGGCGATGCTCTCGCCGTGGCTCGCATCGCCGGCATCATGGCCGCCAAGAAAACCGCCGAGCTCATCCCGCTCTGTCATCCCATCGCACTCACCAAGGTGGAAGTAGAAATCGTCGGCGAAGGCGTTGCCCTGATGATCACCGCCACGGCGGAAACCACCGGGCAGACCGGTGTGGAGATGGAAGCGCTGGTCGCCGCCTCGACCGCCGCCCTCACCCTTTACGACATGGCCAAGGGCATCGATCGCGGCATGACCATCACCAATGTACAGCTCGTGGAGAAGTCGGGCGGTAAATCCGGCGACTATCGGCGGACGCCATGAGCTTGCTCCCCGTCGAAGCAGCGCTCGAAAAGATCTATGCCCGCATTCCCGCGCCTTCGCCGGAATCGGTGGCATTGCGCGGGGCCGAAGGCCGGGTGCTGTTCCAGCCGCTCATCGCGGCGCATAACCAGCCTCCCTTCAATGCCAGCGCCATGGACGGCTATGCGGTCCAGACGGCGTTCCTGGAGGGGTCGGACAGCGCGACCCTGACGGGGTTTTCCAAGGCCGGCGAGGCATTTTCGGGCCGCATGGAGCCGCACCAGACCGTTCGCATCTTCACCGGTGCACCGGTCCCCGAGGGTGCCGATGCCGTCATCATGCAGGAAGAGGCGAGCGTCCTGGCCGATCGCGTTTCCTTCTCGAGCAAGCCGAAACCGGGGGACTTCATCCGCCCGGTCGGCAACGATTTTCGAGACCGTCAGGTGCTGCTGCCCGCCGGCGCGCGGCTTACCCCCTATTCGCTGACCCTCGCCGCGGCAGCAAACCAGCCCCTGCTGACCGTCTCCAGACGTCCGACGGTTTCCATTCTCGCAACCGGCGATGAACTCGTCCTGCCCGGCGCCAAACTTGGCCCGAGCCAGATCGTTTCGGCCAACAATTTCGGCCTTGAGGCTCTCCTCAAGCCTCATGCCGAAAGCGTCACGGATCTTGGCATCGCGGACGACAACGCCGCAAACCTGGAACGCACGCTCCGCAATGCCTTCGCCGCCGGCACCGACATTCTCGTCACCAGCGGCGGCGCCAGCGTGGGTGACCACGACATCGTGCAGGACGTACTCAAATCCTTGAACGTCGAGATGGATTTCTGGCGCATCAACCTCCGGCCGGGCAAACCGCTGATGTTCGGCACTCTCGGCCGCACGCTGATTTTTGGCCTTCCGGGCAACCCCGTTTCGGCTCTCGTCACCGCCACCCTGTTCCTGCTTCCGACCCTGCGCCGATGGGTGGGCGCCGATCCAACTGGCCCGCGCCTGCGACTGCCGCTTGCCGCCGAATTGCCTGCCAACGGCTCCCGCCGCCATTTTCAGCGGGCCACGCTGGAAACCAGCGCCGCCGGCACATTCGTTCGACCGATCACCGAAACCGACAGCGGCCATACGTTCTCTCTCGGGCAGGCCCAGGCTTTGATCATCCAGCCGGAGAATGCGCCGCTACAGCAGGCTGGCACGCTGATCGACGTCATTCCGCTGGTCTAAACGCAAAATTTACCGGCTTGTTGCAGAACATAACTGGAACACGTATAAAGGTTCAGCCTTTGTTCTGATTCCCGTTAGGGGGCACCATGCTGACGCGCAAGCAACACGAACTGCTGATGTTCATCCATGAAAGGATGAAAGAAACCGGCATTCCGCCCTCTTTCGATGAGATGAAGGACGCCCTTGATCTCGCTTCGAAATCTGGCATTCACCGCCTGATTACGGCGCTGGAAGAGCGCGGTTTCATCCGTCGTCTTCCCAATCGGGCCCGGGCGCTGGAAGTCATCCGGTTGCCGGATTCGATGAACCCGTCGCTGGGTGGCCGCAAGGCGCGGTTCGAACCCAATGTCATCGAAGGCAATCTCGGCAAGGTCGCGGCCCCGCCGCCGCGCGCCAGTGCTCCGCCTGCGGGCGACGATGGCAGCCGGTCGGTTTCCATCCCTGTTATGGGCCGTATCGCGGCCGGCACGCCGATCGAGGCAATCCAGACCCATAGCCATACCATCTCGGTTCCACCCGAAATGCTGGGCGTTGGTGAGCACTATGCCCTGGAAGTGCGCGGTGACTCGATGATCGAGGCCGGTATCTTCGATGGCGATACGGTGCTCATCAAGAAACAGGACTCGGCCAGCACCGGCGAGATCGTCGTCGCTCTCGTGGACGATCAGGAGGCCACGCTCAAGCGCCTACGCCGCAAGGGAAATTCCATCGCGCTGGAAGCCGCCAACCCGGCCTATGAAACGCGCATCTTCGGGCCGGACCAGGTGAAGGTCCAGGGACGGCTGGTGGGGCTGCTGCGCAAGTATTGAGCCCTGGGGTGAGTTCGCCCTGATTGAGCCAGTTCGGAAAAGCAAAAGGCCCGCCATTGAGCGGGCCTTTTGCTTTTCACAGAGCAGCGTCGCTCAGTGATTGTCGCGCGGAATGCCCTCTGTCTGGGCAATGCGCTGATACTTCACGGCCGGCGTAAGCACGGCGCCGCTGCCAAGTTGGTCGACGATACCGCGCTGGATCTCCTGCCACGGCGTCTGGTGTTTGGGATATTTGTAGCCGCCGGAAGCCTCGAGGTCGCTGCGTCGCTTGGCAATGTCGGCATCGGAGATCAGGATATTGGCTTCGCCCGTATTGAGATCGATGCGGACGCGGTCGCCGGTCTTCAAAATGGCGAGGTTGCCACCCGCAGCCGCTTCCGGCGACGCATTGAGGATCGAGGGCGAGCCCGACGTGCCGGACTGGCGGCCATCGCCGATGCAGGGCAGCGCGGTGATGCCCTTCTTGATCAGATAATCGGGCGGCCGCATGTTCACGACCTCTGCCGCGCCCGGATAACCGATCGGGCCGGCGCCGCGCATGAACAGCATGGTGTTCTCGTCGATCTCCAGCGCCGGATCGTCGATGCGATGGTGATAGTCCTCTGGACCGTCGAAGACCACGGCCTTGCCCTCGAAGGCGTTGGGGCTCTTGGGATGGTTGAGATAGCGATCGCGGAATTCCGGCGAAATCACGCTGGTCTTCATGATGGCGTTGTCGAAGAGATTGCCATGCAGCACGAGGAAGCCGGCATCGGTCTTCAGCGGGTTGCCGAAACGGCGGATGACCTTGTCGTCCTCGATCGGCGTATTGCGGCAATTGTCGCCGATGCTCTTGCCGTTAACGGTCGGCGCATTCTCGCGAATGAGGCCCTGCCCCATCAGTTCATTGACCACCGCCGGCACCCCACCGGCATGATAGTAATCTTCGCCGAGATACTCACCGGCCGGCTGCAGGTTGACCAGAAGCGGCACCTTGTGGCCGTAGCGCTCGAAATCCTTCAGTTCCAGCTCGACGCCGATGTGGCGGGCGATGGCCTGGATATGGATGGGCGCATTGGTCGAGCCACCGATGGCCGAATTGACCACGATGGTATTGATGAAGTTGTCCTTGGTCAGGATGTCGGAGGGCTTCAGGTCCTCATGCACCATGTCGACGATGCGCTTGCCGGTGCGATAGGCCATTTCCTGGCGGTCGCGATAGGGCGCCGGAATGGCGGCCGAACCCGGCAACTGCATGCCCAGCGCTTCGGCGAGCGAATTCATGGTCGTCGCAGTGCCCATGGTGTTGCAATAGCCGGTCGAAGGCGCCGACGATGCCACGAGGTCGATGAACTGCGAATAATCGATCTCGCCCGCAGCCATCATCTGGCGAGCCTTCCATACGATCGTGCCGGAGCCGGTACGCTCGCCCTTGTGGTAGCCGTTGAGCATGGGCCCGACCGATAGCGCGATCGCCGGAATGTTCACCGTCGCCGCACCCATGAGCATGGCCGGCGTGGTCTTGTCGCAACCGATGGTCAGCACAACGCCATCGAGCGGATAGCCATAAAGTACTTCGACAAGGCCCAGATAGGCCAGGTTACGGTCGAGGCCGGCCGTCGGGCGCTTGCCGGTCTCCTGGATTGGATGGACCGGAAATTCGATGGCGATGCCGCCGGCCTCGCGGATGCCCTCGCGCACGCGCTGCGCCAGGACGATGTGATGGCGATTGCATGGCGACAGGTCCGAACCCGTCTGGGCGATACCAATGATCGGCTTGCCGGACTGCAGTTCCTCGCGGGAAATGCCGAAATTGAGGTAGCGCTCCAGATACAGCGCCGTCATATCGGGGTTTTCGGGGTTATCGAACCAGGCGCGGGAGCGCAATTTCTTGCCGGCAGCCGTCTTGCCATTCATCGGGTTTTCGCCGTTCTGCGCGGTCATTGTCTTCATCCTCCACCGCGCCCGAAGCCATCGGCGCGTTCTTCCATTCCAGTTTTGGTTATAGTCCATTCGGGCGCGGCATGGGAATCGCTTTCGAGCGAAAATTGCGGCGACATCACATGGATTTCGCAAAAATCCGATATGCAGCAAAAAGACGGATATCAACAATGGCCGCGCCGATTCCATCTAGCCGATCGGCGGACGAACAGGCTAGGCTCGAACGCAAACGATACAGAATACCGCGCCAAAGGCGCGCTGGAGGGGCAAGTTGAGTGCGATGCCGGCAGAATGGGTCGCGGTGGACTGGGGTACGTCCAACCTGAGGGCCTGGGGCGTTGCCGCCGACGGCGCCACGACGTTTTCACGCAGTTCCGGCCAGGGCATGGGGACGCTTAAACCGGCGGACTACCCCGCCGTATTGGCGACGCTTCTCGGCGATACCGCCGATATCGGCAACGGCCATGTCGATGTGATCATCTGCGGCATGGCGGGCGCGCGGCAAGGCTGGCTGGAGGCCCCCTATCTCGATGCGCCGGCCGATCTTGGCGGGCTGATCTTCGGTGCCGTACAGCCGGAAATGCCCAATTCACGGCTGGCGCCCCGCATCCTCCCCGGCGTCTGCCAGAAAACCGCAACCGCCGAGGACGTCATGCGCGGCGAGGAAACGCAGTTGCTGGGGCTTGCGGCCTTGCTGCCGGGGTTTTCGGGCGTGGCGGTCATGCCGGGTACGCATTCGAAATGGGCGCAGCTGACCGGGAGTCGCGTCGAGCAATTCGCCACCGTCATGACCGGTGAGCTCTATGACATTCTTGGGCACTATTCGGTGCTGCGCCATTCCTTGGCGGGACGCACGGATGGTCCCGAGCGCGGCGCGGGCTTCGATGCCGGCTTGACGCTGGGGCTCGAGGCACCGCAAAAACTCACCAGCGTGCTGTTCAAGGTGCGGGCCGGCTCGCTGCTTTCAGGTCGTCCGCCGGACTGGTGCGCCGGGTTCCTTTCGGGCCTGTTGATCGGCACCGAGATCGGCGGACAGCGCGACTGGATCGGCGAAGCGGAAATCCCGCTGATCGGCAGTTCCAGTCTCTGTGCGCTCTATGCCAAGGGCTTCGCCGCCCTCGGCGCGCGCACCACGATCATCGATGCGACCGAGGCCACGCTCGCCGGGCTCAAGGCCGCCAGAAAACAGGCATGACCATGACTGAACACCGCCACCTCATCGCCATCCTTCGCGGCATTACCCCAGACGACATCATCGGGGCGTGCGACGCCCTGATCGAGGCCGGCATTACCATGATCGAAGTGCCGCTGAATTCGCCCGATGCCTTCACCAGTATCGAGCGCGCGGCCGAGACGTTCGAAGCACGGGCTGCCATTGGTGCGGGCACCGTGCTGTCACGGCGCGATGTGCAGCGCGTGGCTGACGCGGGTGGCACATTCGTGGTTTCGCCCGACACCAACAAGAAGGTGATCGAGGAAACCGTGCGGCTGACGCTGAAATCCTATCCCGGCGTGTTCACACCCAGCGATGCCTTCCGGGCGATCAATGCCGGCGCGACGGGCCTCAAATTCTTCCCCGCCGAAGTACTGGGGCCAAAAGGCATCAAGGCCATGAAGGCGGTGCTGCCGCCCAAGCTGCCGCTTTATGCGGTGGGCGGCGCCAACCCGGACAATTTCGGCGAGTATTTCGCGGCAGGCTGCGCCGGCTTCGGTCTCGGGACCTATCTCTACACACCCGGGCGTGGCGCCGCCGAAATCGGCGAACGCGCCAAGGCCGCGGTTGCCGCCTATGATGGCAGCAGGCCGCAATGAACGATCGCGCCGAACTGCTGATCGACAGCCGTTGCGAGACCGGCGAAGGGCCGTTCTGGCATCATTTGCATGACCGACTGTTCTGGTTCGACATTCCCAACCGGACCATGTTCAGCGCCGAAGCCACCGGCCGCATCGTCGACCGCTTCACTTTCGATCAACCGGTTTCAGCCGCCGCCGTCATCGACAAGGATACGCTGGCGATCGCCTCGGCGGGCGCTTTACTCAAGCTCAGGCTCAGCACCGACGAACGCAGCGTCATCACGCCGTTCGAGGCCGACAAGCCAGGCAACCGCTCCAATGATTCCCGCATGCATCCGGCCGGCGGCTTCTGGATCGGCAGCATGAGCCGGCGTGGCGATAATGAGCCTGGAGCCGGCGCCGTCTATCAGTTTCGCGCTGGCAGGCTCGAGCGTATCCTCGATCAGGTGACCATCACCAATTCCATCTGCTTTTCGCCTGACGGACGCATCGCCTATTTCGCCGATACGCCGACCAACAAGATCCTCAAATGCGACCTCGATCCGGAAACCGGCCTGCCGATCGGCGAATGGTCGATCTTTGCGGAGGTCGATCGCGGCTCGCCCGATGGCGCGGTGGTAGACACTGAGGGGTTTTTGTGGAGCGCCCGCTGGGGCGGGAGTTGCGTCGTCCGTCATGCGCCGGACGGACGCGAGGTCCGTACCATCGAACTGCCCGTCAGCCGCATCACCTGCCCGGCTTTCGGGGGCGCGGATCGCAAGACGATGTTCATCACCACAGCCCGCGAACACATGACCGGAGCCGAGCTCAACAACGAGCCGCATGCGGGCGGCGTCTTCGCTATCGATCTCGATGTCGCGGGTCAGACCGAACCGTTTCTCAAGCTCTAAGAGTGACCACATGACCACCCCAACGCTGGGCGTCTGCTATTACCCTGAACATTGGCCGCAAGCGCTCTGGGACAAGGATGCGGCGCGGATGGCCGAGGTCGGCATCAGCTATGTGCGGATCGGCGAATTCGCCTGGTCGAAACTGGAGCCGCGCCCGGGCGACATGCATCTCGACTGGTTGGTCGAGGCCATGGACACGCTGGGGCGTCATGGGTTGAAGGTTATTCTCGGCACCCCCACCGCCACGCCGCCGCGCTGGATGATGGACAAGCATCCGGACATGGTGGCTATCGACGAGGATGGCCGGCCGCGCAATTTCGGCTCGCGCCGGCACTATTGCTTTTCTCACCTCGGCTATCGCCAAGAATGCGCGCGCATTACGCGCCTGCTCATCGAAAAGGTGGGGCAGCATGCTGCGCTCGGGGGCTGGCAGACCGACAACGAATATGGCTGCCACAACACTACATATTCCTATTCGGAGGCGGCACGCCTCGGCTTCCGTACCTGGCTCAAGGCGCGCTACGGCACCATCGAGACGTTGAACCAGGCCTGGGGCAATGTCTTCTGGTCGATGGAATACAATGATTTCGAGCAGATCGACCTACCTCTGCTCACCGTGACCGAGCCCAATCCCGCCGCCAGCCTCGACTTCCGGCGGTACTCGTCCGACCAGGTGGCTGCCTTCAACAAAGTGCAGTTCGACCTGATGAAGGCGGCACGACCGGACCTGCCGGTGATTCATAATTTCATGGGCCGGTTCACGCAATTCGATCACTATGACCTGGCCAAGACGATCGACGTCGCCAGTTGGGACTCCTACCCGCTCGGGCATCTCGACGTCAGCGACGAGAGCGCCGAAACCAAGGCCCTCTATATGCGGCAGGGCGAGCCGGATGCCCAAGGGTTGCAGCATGACATCTACCGCGCCGTCGGCCGCGGTCGCTGGTGGATCATGGAGCAGCAGCCCGGTCCGGTGAACTGGGCCAGCTACAATCCCGATCCCCTGCCCGGCATGGCGCGGCTATGGACTTGGGAAGCATTCGCCCATGGTGCCGAGGTCGTCTCCTATTTCCGCTGGCGCCAATATCATTCGGCCCAGGAGCAAATGCATGCGGGCCTGTTGCGGCCCGATAGCGAGCCGGCCCCGGCCTTCGATGAAGCGAGCCAGGTGGCGCGTGAATTGAAGCAAACCGGGATCGGCGGTGTCGCAGGCAAGGCACGTGTCGCCATCGTCTACGACTATGAGAGCGAATGGGCCTGGCAGATCCAGCCCCAGGCCAAGGGCTTTTCACACCACGCGCAGGTGCGCGCCGCCTATGTGCCGCTCCGCAAGCGAGGCGTCGATGTCGATATCCTGCCGCCCGATACGAAGGATTTCGCCGGCTATGACCTCGTGATCATCCCGGCAGTGTTCGCCTGGAGCGAGGAATTGCGCGGCGCCATCGGCGCTTATGACGGCCATCTGCTGATTGGCCCCCGTACCGGCTCCAAGACCGGTGACTTCACCATTCCGGCTGGACTTGCGCCTGATCTGCCCAGCAACATGCTCGACGCCAGGGTGATGCGGATCGACAGCAGCAATCCGGCGCATAGCACTGCGGTCAAGGGCGGCGGCGCGGTAAGGCTGTGGCGGGAGCGGCTGGAAACGCGCGCCGAAGTTGAAATCGAAGACGAGGAAGGTTTTCCGGTCCTCGTGTCGCAAGGCAAGCTGTTCTATCTCGCGGCGGCCGGCGACCGGGCTCTGATGCAGCGGGTCATCGACCGCATGCTCGATGAGGCCGACATCGAAACACTTACCCTGCCTGCCGGCGTGCGTTGCCGCGTGCGCGATGGCTTCCGGGTGTATTTCAACTATTCGGCGACAGCCGCAACGTTGACGCCGGCCCAGGACGAAACCGGCTATGTGATCGGCAGCACGCAGTTGCCCGCCGCGGGCATCAGCGTGGCGCGGCTCGCCAAGGCCGATTGAGATCGGCCACTGCGGGGCGAATCTCGAACCGGTCGCCGAGCCAGCGTAACCAGTGCACCCCGCCTCGGCGCAGATCTATGGCATCGATCACGGTGGTTTCCGCGCGGCAATAGCCGGGCGCGTAGTCGTGCGTGACGACGAGGTTGGCGCTTTCGCAATCCTCTGGGAAGGCCGCAGGGTTCAGGACTTCCGCGACCCGGAAGCCGGCGGCGCCGGTGAAAAGACAGCCAAGCTCGTCGCAATGCTTTTGCGTCGCGGCGACCGGCTGCAATGCCGCGCCATAGGTATCGCCCCAGACCGTGACGGCAAAAGAGCCCGGCTTGCCGTCGGCCAGCGCCAATCCGCTTTCGACGCGAACGGCGAGCGCGCGGGTGCTGTCGGCGACAAGAATATCGGGGGGCCGATCAACCGCCAGGCAGATGACCAGCGGTATTGCCAGGACCGGACCGAGCAAGCGCCAACGGTCGGGCAGGAATGAGAACCAGGCCAGCGCCGCCAGCCCGATGATCAGCGACAAGGGCGTCAGCAAGGGACTGGCCCGCAAATGCTCGCTGAGATGCGCCACCAGCGCGGCGCTGTCGAGCATGCGATCCACGGACCAGCCCATGACGATGAGCGGCCAGCGTTCGAAGCCGAAGGGCATGGCGAGCACGGAGACCAGGGCCGCCGGCATCATGACGATGCCGACCAGCGGCAAGGCGATGAGGTTGGCGAGGACGCTCAGCGGCGAGGTTTGCTGGAAGTGGTAGATCGAGAACAGCACTGTCGCGGCGCCGGCGATGAGGCTGGTGGTGCCGATGCCGGTGAAATATCCGATCAGTCGCCGCAACCGGCCATCCTTGCCGCTTCGTGGCCGCAGCATCTCATAGGCGCCGACCAGGGCCACGACGGCCGAGAACGACAGCTGAAAGCTCGGGCCGAAGACACCGGATGGGTCGGTGACGATGACGGCAAGCGCTGCGATGGCAACGTTGCGCATCGTCAGCGCCCGGCGGCCCACGATGGTGGCGCCGAACACCAGGATGATCATGATGGTCGAGCGCAGTGCCGCGACGTTGCCGCCGGAGATGGAATAATAGAGCGTCGCCGCGGCGATGGCGGCGAGTGCAGCAAGACGCTTGACCGGAAGGGATAGCAGCGTGTGCGACGCGGCCAGCAGCAACCGCACGATGACGAAGACGCCGCCCGCAACGAGGGTGAGGTGCAACCCGGAGATCGACAATACATGCGCGAGGCCGGCATCCGCCATTGTATCGCGCGCTTGTTCGGTGACCGCGCTCTGATCGCCATTGACGATGGAGCGCGCAATGCCTGCGGCGGGCTGCGCCAGGACCGCATCGATGCGATCGGCAATATCGGTGCGTATGCCGGAGATCAGGCGCTCGGGATCCGGCGCGCTGCCGGCCGATACGATGGCGAGCGGCCCGATGGTCGTCGCATAGGCGCCGATGCCATCGAAATAGCCGTTGAACTGGGCGTCGTAGGAGCCCGGCACGGCCGGTCCTGGCGTTGGATAGAAGCGCACCTTGCCCGCGATGACGTCTCCGGGACGCAGCTTCGCGCCGTTGCGGACGAACAACCGGGCGCGGCGCAGCGGCACCGGCTTGGTGTCGGCATCCGGCACGACGTGCGAAACGATCACTCGCTGCACTTCAGCCTGCTCCGAAATGACGTCATCGACCGTCATCGTAAAGGTGCCGTAGGCGGAGTAACCCAGCATCGTGGTACCAAACACGGCGCCATGCACTGCCAGAAGCGAAAACCCGAACCAGAATGCGGCGAACAGGCCCACTGCCCTGAAGATGGCTATGCTGCGGATGCTGACGATCAGAGCAATGACCGCCACGATGCCGACGCCCCACAACACCAATGATTGCGGCTCACTGCCGGCGCTCACATAGGTCACCAGCCCGGCTATGACGGCAAACGGCAGCAGCGTGAAGAACCGGCGCTGCTCCAGTGCCTTGGCGACGCTCGCAGCAAATCCCAGGCGAAGCCGGCGCGATCGTTGCGGAGGTACGGCAATCCGCGGCGCCGGCAGTTGCGGCGGTCGCGGCGCAACAACCAGTGGTTGCGCTTCGGGGGCCAGCGTGATGCCGGCGGTTTCCGTTACCACCATTGCCCTGCCCTTGCGCTGGGCCGAGCCTGTGCTACACACGGGACCCGATCCAATCCCCTGTTGCCGAGTATCATGACCAAGCCCGTCGTCACCCGTTTTGCCCCATCGCCCACCGGCTATCTGCACATTGGTGGCGCGCGCACGGCTTTGTTCAATTGGGCTTTCTCACGCCACACCGGCGGCAAGATGCTGCTGCGCATCGAGGACACCGACCGCGAGCGCTCGACCGAGGCCGCCATCGAGGCGATCTATGACGGACTGCGCTGGCTGGGCCTCGATTGGGACGGCGAGCCGATCCTGCAGTTCGGGCGCGCGGCGCGCCATGCCGAGATCGCCCATCAATTGCTGGCGCTCGGGCATGCCTACAAATGCTATTGTTCGCCCGAGGAGTTGAGCCAGATGCGCGAGGAGGCCCGCGCCGCCGGCAAGCCTCCGCGCTATAACGGGTATTGGCGGGATCGCGACCCGGCCGAGGCTCCCGAGGGCGTGGCCCCGGTCATCCGCATCAAGGCGCCGCTTTCGGGCGAGATCGTCGTTCATGATCATGTGCAGGGTGAGGTCGTGTTCAGGACGGAAAATCTCGACGATTTCATTATCCTCCGCTCGGACGGCACGCCCACCTATATGCTTGCCGTTGTGGTCGATGATCACGACATGGGCGTAACGCATATTATCCGCGGCGACGACCACCTCACCAATGCTGCCCGGCAGATCGTAATCTACAACGGCATGGACTGGGAAGTGCCGGAGATGGCGCATATCCCGCTGATTCACGGGCCGGACGGCGCCAAACTTTCCAAGCGTCACGGCGCCCTGGGCGTCGAGGCCTATCGGCAGATGGGTTATCTGCCCGAGGCCATGCGCAACTATCTGGCGCGGCTGGGCTGGTCGCATGGCGATGACGAGATGTTCTCGACCGAGCAGATGGTCGACTGGTTTTCTCTCGATGCGCTCAACAAGGGTGCGGCGCGCTTCGATTTCGTCAAGCTCGAGAGCATCAACGGGCACTATATCCGCGAGGCCAAGCCACAGCGTCTCTATGACGTGATGGTGGCGACCGCCGAGGAAGTGGGCCGCAATGCCGATCTCGTCGGCCTGACCCAGAACAAGGACACGGTGCTGGCGGCCCTGCCGGAGCTGCAGCCGCGTGCCAAGACGGTGCTGGAACTCATTGATCTGGCACAGTTCATCTATGTCCAGCGCCCGCTTGCCATCGATGCCAGCGCCAGCGCGCAGCTCACCGACGAGTCCCGCGCCATGATCGGCAATTTCACCGGTATTCTGCGCGGCCTCAACGATTGGTCGGTAGCAGCGCTCGATGGTGCAGCGCGTGAATTCGCCGAGGCCAACGGGCTGAAACTGGGCAAGGTGGCCCAGCCTCTGCGCGCCGCCCTGACGGGGCGGACCGTCTCGCCCGGCATCTTTGAGGTCATGGTGTTGATCGGCAAGGACGAAGCATTGGCGCGCCTCAACGATCAGAGCGCCGGTCGCTGAGCGATCGTCCGAAAGTGCGCGTCGGCCTTCGCGGTTTTGTTGCAAGGTTAGGGTAAATGGGATACCTCAGACCCGGTTGCGACATGTCAGCAGCCCTGCCCCTTCGCGGCTGAAAACTGCCGGGTTTCCGGGGCGCACAAGGAGAGGAATATGACTGATAAGGTCGCAAAACTCGTAGTCGGTGATCAGACTTACGAGTTTCCGGTGCTGGATGGTAGCGTCGGCCCCGAGGTGATCGACATTCGATCGCTTTATGCCAAGACCGGCATGTTCACCTATGACCCCGGCTTCACTTCCACTGCCGCCTGCGAGAGCGCCATCACCTATATCGATGGCGACAAGGGCGAGCTGATGTATCGCGGCTATCCTATCGCGCAGCTGGCCGAGAGCAGCAACTACCTCGAAGTCTGCTATCTGCTGCTTTACGGCGAGCTTCCTAACGCCTGGCAGTTCAACGATTTCAAGGAACTGGTCACGCGTCACACCATGGTGCATGAACAGATGCACTATTTCTATCGCGGCTTCCGCCGCGATGCGCATCCGATGGCCATCGTCGTCGGCGTGGTTGGCGCCATGGCAGCCTTCTACCACGACTCCACCGACATCACCGACGCCCAGCAGCGTGAGATCGCCTCGATCCGCATGATCGCCAAGATTCCGACGATCGTGGCCATGGCCTACAAGTATTCGGTGGGCCAGCCCTTCGTCTATCCGCGCAACGACCTCGATTATGCGTCGAACTTCCTGCGCATGTGCTTTTCGGTTCCGGCCGAAGAATATGTGGTCAATCCCGTCGTTGCACGGGCCATGGACCTCATCTTTACGCTGCATGCCGACCACGAGCAGAACGCCTCGACCTCGACGGTGCGCCTGGCCGGCTCGTCCGATGCCAACCCCTTCGCCTGTATCGCAGCGGGCGTTGCGTGCCTGTGGGGCCCGGCACATGGGGGCGCCAACGAAGCGGCGCTCAACATGCTCAAGCAGATCGGTACGCCCGACCGCATTCCCGAGTTCGTCGCCAAGGCCAAGGACAAGAACTCCGGCTTCCGCCTGATGGGCTTCGGCCATCGCGTCTACAAGAACTACGACCCGCGCGCGACGGTGATGCAGAAGACCGCCAAGGAAGTCCTCGACCTTCTCGGCGTCGAGAACAATCCGTTGCTGCAGGTCGCGCAGGAACTGGAGCGTATCGCGCTTACCGATCAGTACTTCATCGATCGCAAGCTCTACCCGAACGTCGACTTCTATTCCGGCATCATTCTCGAGGCCATCGGTTTCCCGACCGGCATGTTCACCGCCATCTTCGCGCTCAGCCGCACCGTCGGCTGGATCGCGCAGTGGAAGGAAATGATCGCCGACAAGGAAAAGAAAATCGGCCGGCCGCGCCAGCTCTATATCGGTGCAGCTGAGCGTGACTACACGCCCATTATCGACCGCTAGATAACGCGCCCCAGATGCGCCAGTACCCGGTCCGCCGGGTCCTGGCGTGGGGCATCCGGCAGACCGTTCTCCATCATCAGGCGCAGCCGCGAGAAAGCCTCGCGCTGCGCCTGAAGTTTTTTGGGGCTGCCGAGCAGTTCTTCGGCTGCGGCCAGAACCGGCGCCGGCCTCAGCCCCGGCAGGATCAATTCCGGGGTCACGTCAGCCGCGAGAATGATGTTCGGCAGGCCAACGCGAGGCCGCCCCAGCCGCTCGAAGTAGCGGATCTGCGCCGGCTCCATCACATAGGTCACGAGCATGGGGACATTGGCGAGAGCCAGCTCCAACGTGGCTGTCCCGGCGGTGGCCAAAGCGAGCCTGGTGCGGCTGTAGCGAGCGTCACGCTCGGCGCGATCGCTGACGATCTCCACATCGACATTCCAGGCACCGACTTCAGCCTTGAGGCGATCTGCCAGCCCGGGCAGCGTCGGCAGGAAGAAGCCCCCAATGCCAAAACGCCCGGACAGGCGCTCTGCGACGTCCTTCAGCAACGGCAAATGCCGACGCAATTCACCGGACCGGCTGCCAGGCAGCAGGGCGATCTGGTCTGGCCCCCCTACGGGATGGGGTGCGGGCTCAGCCAAAGCGGGATGGCCGACATAGGATGTCGGAGGACCGTCCAGCCTTTTCATAATCGCAGGCTCGAACGGCAGTACGGCCAGAACTTCGTTGAACAGCGGACGTAATTGCGCCGCCCGCTCCGGATGGCGAGCCCACACCGAGGGCGAGACATAGAGCAGGATCGGGGATGCAAACCCCTTGGCACGCAGCCGCTTGGCGAGACGCGCCGAGAATTCCTGCGCATCGACCAGCACCACGATATCCGGCCTACTCTTGAGGATGGCCCTGGCCGTCTGCTCGATGCGCCACAACAGCAGCGGCAGGCGCTTGAGCACATCGGACAGTCCCATCACCGACAGGTCGGACATGGGAAAAAGCGGCGCGAGGCCTTCGGCGATCAGGTCGCCACCGCCCACGCCAGAAATGACGAGCGATGTACGCAGGCGCAACCGACGTACGAGGTCGGCGGCAATGCGGTCACCCGAAGGCTCACCGGCGAGAATGAACAGGTTCAGTGCTACCGTCATAACGAGGTCCTCACCCTGCCCTGCCGGTGGCGATACTGCAGGGCACCAGGCTCGCTCATCGCGACTAGCTCTGTTCCTCGGGGTGATGACCGTTACGCGGCATGCAGAGTGGACGGCCCGAAGAAGTCGAGATGAAATCGACGACGTCCTGGACCAGCTTTTCCTGCTTGAACATGCCGGCGGCGTCATCGACGCGCTCGCGCAAGGTGCCCTCGCTCGAAAAAATCATGCGATAGGCAGCGCGAAGGCTATGGATGGATTCCCGGTCGAAGCCTCGGCGCTTGAGGCCCACGAGGTTGAGGCCGGCAAGGACTGCGCGATTGCCGACGGCCATGCCATAGGGAATGACGTCGGCATCGATCATGCTCTGCGCGCCGATAAAAGCATGGCTGCCGACGCGCACGAACTGATGCACCACGCAGACGCCGCCGAAGATGACGAAATCGCCGATCGAGCAGTGGCCGGCGACACCAACGTAATTGGCCAGGATGACATTGTTGCCGAGCCGGCAATCATGGGCAACGTGCGAACTGGCCATCAGCAGGCAGTCATTGCCGATGACGGTTTCCATGCCGCCGCCTTCGGTGCCGGGATTGATGGTTACGTTCTCACGGATGACGCAACGCTCACCAATCACCAGACGACTGGCCTCGCCATGATACTTCAGGTCTTGCGGGCGGTGGCCCACCGAAGCGAACGGAAAGATCTGCGTCTTGGCGCCGATCTCGGTGCGACCGGCGACGACGACATGCGAGATCAGCTCGACCCCGTCGTGCAGCACCACATCGTCCTCGACGATGCAATAAGGGCCGATCTTGACGCCGGCCCCGATGCGGGCCTTGGCGCTGACGACGGCTGTGGGATGAATAGAGGCTGTCTCAGAGCGCTGTGCAGGAACGGCCAATGTTATTCCCCGACAATCATGGCGCCGATTTCGGCTTCGGCGATGACGGTGCCGGCGACGATGGCCTTGGCTTCGTAGCGTCCGACATTGCGGCGGCGCTGGATCTTCTTGATGTGGAACTCAATCTGGTCGCCCGGCTGCGCCGGCTTGCGGAACTTGGCCTTGTCGATCGTCAACATCAGCACGATGCTCTTGCCGCCCTTGTCGGCATCATGGGCAATGACGATGGAGCCGGCGGTCTGTGCCATGCCCTCGATGATCAACACGCCCGGAAAGATCGGCTTGCCGGGGAAATGGCCCTGAAATATCGGCTCGTTGAAAGTGACGTTCTTGATACCGATCGCTGAATCATCGCCGTCGACATTGATGATGCGGTCAATCATGAGGAAAGGATAGCGGTGCGGCAAGCATTCAAGAATCTTGCTAATGTCGAGCGTAGTCAGCTCTTTCTTTTCCATAACGCTCGTGTCCATCAGCGTTTATCCCCTTTACTCAACCGCCGCATCGCCGCAATTTCCCGCCAGAAATCCCTTATATCCTGCGCCGGTGCTCCGGCAAGCTTGGAACCGTCCGGCCAATCCTTGGTCACCGCGGCACGCCCATGGATCACCGACCTCGATCCGATACTGAGGTGACCGGACGTGCCGACGCCGCCACCCATCAACACACCGTCGCCCACGATGGTCGAACCAGACAGGCCGGTCATGGCGGCAATCAGGCAATAGCGGCCAATCCGGCAGTTGTGGCCGATCTGAACCAGATTGTCGATCTTGGTCCCCTCACCGATCACCGTGTCGCCCAAAGCGCCCCGGTCGATGGTGGAGTTGGCGCCGACCTCGACATTATCCTGAATGATGACGCGTCCGAGTTGCGGCACCTTACGATTGGTCTGACCGAAGCCGAGCCAGCCAAAACCTTCGGTGCCCAGCCGGACACCTGATTGCAGGACCACCTTGTTGCCGAGATAGGCGCAGTCGATGGTGCAGTTTGGCGCAATGGCGCAATCGCGGCCGATCGTTACGCCGGCGCCAATAACGGTGTTGGCACCGATGACGGTGTTGCGGCCGATCTCGACGCCCGGGCCAAGGACCACATTGGGCCCGAGGTAAACGTTTTCCTCGATGATGGGGGTGCCCGAAGCCTGGTTGGCCCGTATCACCCGGCGCGTGTCCTGGGGATAGAGCCAATCGAGCAGGTCGGAAAACAGGTCGTGCGGCGCAGATGCGACGATGGACACGGTACTCGCCGGCACCAATTCCTGGAGTGCTGCGGAAACGATCACCGCGCCGGCATTGGTCTGCTTCAACGCCTCGGCATAATCATTGTGGGCCGCCAGCGCTAATTGCGATGGCCCTGCGAGCGCCAGTTCATCGGCGCCCTCGATAATCAATGCATCACCGCGTACGTCCTCGATCGCCAGTGAATGGCCGATGGAGCCAAGCAGCGTGTTGAGAGTTGCGGGACCGGAGAAAGCGTGAAAGCGGGTATCGACCATAATCGTCAGTTCAAAAAAAGAAGCCGCGGCGCACCGCGGCTTCTGGACTGTCTCATGCAGACGCGATCAGAGCAAGGTCGACAGCGTCAGAGCGAAAACCTGGGTCTTGTCATCGGTCGACTTGTTGATGACGTAACCGAAGTCACCACGGAGCGGGCCGAACGGCGACTTCCAGATGACGGAGGCACCAATCGAGCTACGCAGCTTGTTGTTGTTGCTGCCCGGATCCACCGAGTTTCCGGAGGTCGGATTGACCGTGTCGCTGTTGAACGACGGCACGCCATCGATCCACGCCATATCCGCCCACACCGCGCCATGCAGACCATAAGTCTCAGGCAGTACGGGGAACGGGAACTCGATTTCCGCCGACAGGCCGGCATACATCGTGGCGCCCAGAGATTCCCCAGTGTTCAGGCGGGGGCCCAGACCACGGCTTTCGAAACCGCGGATGAGGCTCGAACCAAGCCCGAAGGCTTCCGCGCCGTTCACGGCACCCGGATCGAGATTGTTGATCACACCAGCCTGGCCTCGGATGCTGGCAACAATGCCACTATCCTCGAGCAAGGGCATGAAGTAACGCGCCTTGGCCTCGCTGCGCACGTAGTTCACATCCCAACCATTATACTGCTGGGTGAACGTCGCGATCAGACCTTCCGTCGGGTTCTGGGTATCGTCGAGCGTATTGTAGGTCAGGCCGTAACCAACCCAAGCCTTGTTCCGCACTTCGCCATCATCGACGACGCTGGAGCGGTAGTCGGACGGAACCGGCGGCTTGACCGACTTGTCGAACTCAGTGTCATGGAACGTCTTCTGCTCCAGGCCGACGAACAGGTTGGCCGAGATGTCACTGGTGAGCGGCACGCCGAAGCGCAGCTGACCGCCAGTGGAGTCGTAGCCGTAGAAGGTCGTATCGCTCTCGTCGATGACGCGGTGATAGGCATCCACGCCAGCCGAAACCTTCAGGCCCATGAAGCGGGGTTCGGTGAAGGAGAAGTCGAAGGTCTTGCCCGACTGGGACGCGCCGATGGCGGCACGGACATACTGACCGCGGCCAAGGAAGTTGCGCTCCGTCACGGAGACTTCACCCAGGATGCCGTCTTCCGTCGAGTAACCGGCAGTGACGCCATACTCACCGGTAGACTGCTCCACCACGGCGATATTGAGCACGACCTTGTCAGGCGCACTGCCCGGCTCGGTAGTGATATCGACCGACTTGAAGAAACCGAGGTTCTGGATAGCCTTCTTGCCGCGCACAACGACGCTGCGGTTGAAGGGGTCGCCTTCAGCGAAATTCAGTTCGCGGCGGATCACGAAATCACGGGTCTTCTGGTTGCCGGTGATGTTGATGCGTTCGACATACACGCGCGGGCCTTCGTCGACCAGATAGGTAACGTTGAAGGTCTTGTTGGTGATGTCGCGATCAAGACGCGGGCGAACGTCGGCGAAGGAATAACCCTGATCGGTGGCCTCGGCGGCCATGTCTTCAGTGGTCTTCTGCAGGTTGCGGTACGAATAGCCCGAACCCATGCCGGTATCGACGGTGTTCTTCAGATTGTTGGTGTCGAGACCGGCGATGCTGGTTTCGATGCCGACGTTACCGATGGTGTAATGGTCACCCTCGTTGATCGTGAAGTTGATGAAGTACGCATTGCGCGTCGCATCGAAGTCGGCGACTGCGTTGACCTGCGTGTCCGGGAAGCCATGGTTGGCGTAATAGAGACGGATGAGGTCACGGTCGACCAGCAGCTTCTGCGGATCATAGGTGTCGTCGCGGAGCAGCCAGCTCAGGAAGCCGGATTCCTTGGTGACGATGATGCCCTTCAGGGTACCGGCGCTGACCGCGTTGTTGCCGGTGAAGTTGATGCCGGCGATGCCGGTGCGGGTGCCTTCGTTGACCACGAAGGTCACGCGGACGCGACCGCCTTCGACCTGCTCGACACGCGGCGTAACCGTGACGCTGGTATAGCCGGCCTTGTTGTAGGCCAGACGGATGCTTTCGGCATCGGTCGCCACGCCCTGCTGGGTGTAAGTCCCCCGGGTCGCGGTATCGACCATGGTGAGCAGTTCCTTGTCCGAGAAGCGCGAATTGCCCTCGAACAGCACGGACGCGATTAACTGTGCCTTGGCCTGGGCTTGCGCAGCCTGGACCCCAAGGAAGGAACCGCCAACTCCCGATACGGAAACAGCGGATACCAGTGCCAGCGCAAGAAACACGCCACGCATCAGCTTTTTGGGATCAAACATATTTCTTATTGCCTCATGCGACCAAAGCCCACGGAATCGCCCAGCCGAGCTTCCCCGGGCCTACCCCATTGAACTGTTTTACTGTTTTTTTAACCAACGGCAAGCTGGAACCGCCACCTCGGTTACCAAAACATTGGTGGGCGTGCTTTCGTGCAACACCTCGGAAAGGCTGGTTATCCAAGGGTTAAATCAGGTCGTTGACGAGCGTGAAGATCGTCAACATGAAGACCAGTGCCAACCCAAACCTAAAACCAATTTCCTGGATGCGCTGACTCAGCGGTCGCCCCCGCACGGCTTCTATCAAATAGTAAGCGAGGTGACCACCATCGAGCATGGGTACGGGCAGCAAATTGAACAACCCGATGTTCAGCGAGATCATGGCGATCAGATTGACGAAGGCCGCGAAGCCCAGCGTCGCCACTTCACCCGAAACCTGAGCGACCTTGACGGGACCGCCAAGCTGTTCACGATCACCGCGCCCGACGAAGAAATCGCCGATAAACGCCGCCGTCCGGTCGACGATGAAGCGAATTTCTTCGAAGCTCATGCCGACGGCCTCGACCGGATTGGGCCGATAGAGGGTCACATCGGTCTGCGCCACCGCCCGGCTGACGCCGATCTGGCCAACACGTTGCGGATGACCAAAATTGTCGGTGGTCTCGACTGCCAGCGGCGTCGCCAGGATAGTCTTGTCGACGCCATTGCGCTCGATGACGATGCTCACTTGGCGTTGCGGGGCCGTCGCCACCAGGCGCTGGAAGTCCTCGAACCCCCTCACCTTGAAGCCATCGACGGAGAGCACGGTATCACCGGCCTGCAGCCCTGCCCCGGCAGCAACGGAGCCGGCGACCACATCGCCGATCACCGGAGGAATGGTGTAGCGGCCGTAGCCCAAGAGCAGTGCGTAGATGATAAGGAATGTAAAAATGACATTGGCGGCAGGCCCGGCCACCACAACGGCGATGCGCTGCCAGACGTTCTTGTTGACGAACAATCGGCGCTGCAATTCGGGGCTGGCATTGGCGATCAGGTCGTGGTCGGGCACGGCGCTGGTGGCGTTCATGTCGCCGACGAAGCGGACATAACCACCCAGTGGGATGGCAGAGACGCGCCAACGGGTGCCGTGGCGGTCATCACGACCGAACAGTTCCGGGCCGAAGCCGATGGAAAATGTCTGGATGGCAATGCCATTCCAACGGGCGACAAGGTAGTGGCCCATTTCATGCACGAAGACGATGACGGTCAACACGACGATGAAGGAAACGACCGTCGTCAGATAGGGTAGCAAAGTCTGCATGAACTGCCCTTCAGTGGCTCTGCCGCCGAGCCGATTACCAATGCAGCAATCCGGCGGCGACATTGCCGTAGCCGAGATGCAGCAGACCGATCAGGAATACGAGGATCGCGCCAAATGTGAGGCTGTCGAGGCGATCCATCAGCCCCCCATGGCCGGGAATGATGTCACCACTATCCTTGATCCGGAAGCGGCGCTTGATGGCGCTCTCGGTGAGATCGCCCACCTGCCCGAAGATACTGACCAGAATGGCAAAACCGGTGCCGATGTACCAGGGCGATGACGTGGTGAAAATCCACACGACGGTGCCCGCGATGGTGCCGAGCGCCAGGCCCCCGAGCGCACCGGACCAGGTCTTGGAGGGCGAAATGTCGGGCGCGAGCTTCTCGCCACCGATCTGCCGGCCGGCGAAGAAGGCTGCCGAATCCGTCATCCAGACGACAAAGCCGAGATAGACGCCAGCCCAGATGCCATCCACGGTGTTGCCGCGCAGCGCCAGGAGCGAAACGATCACCAGACCGAAAAACGCAAGGCCGGCGCCGCGCCAGATACGGCCTTCGCCGCCGAGGCTTAGCCCCAATAGTGCAGCTATCACTATAACGGCCGCGGAGCCCATCCAGCCCCAGAGCGGAAACACCACCGCGGACACCGCGACTAGCCCGATGAGTGCGCCCCCAAAGGTCGTCAAGGGCTCACGGGTGACCATGGTCTCCCATTCGCGATAGGCCAGGGCGAAGACGATGCCGACGACGATGGCGAAGACAAAGCCGCCCAGATAAAGCGCCAGCGCCGTCAGCGGCAACAGAACGATAGCCGAGCCCAATCGCGGTCCGAGATCCGACCAGGAACGGCGCTGCGCTGATGGCTGATCCTGGGACTCGCCTGTTGGGCTCAAGAGACCTGCGCCTCGACACCGCCAAATCGCCGTTCCCGACCGGAATATTCCTCCAGCACGCGAACGAAGATGTCCTCATCGAAATCCGGCCAGTATTCATCGATGAACACGAGTTCGGAATAGGCACTCTGCCAGAGCAGGAAATTCGAGAAGCGGCGCTCGCCGCTGGTACGGATGATGAGATCCGGGTCGGGCGTACCGGCGGTATAGAGTTCCCGCTCGATCGTCGCCTCGCTGATATCTTCCGGCTTCAGCCTGCCGGCCTGAACGGCCTCGGCAATGCGGCGTGTCGCATCGGTAATCTCGGCCTTGCCGCCATAGTTGAAGGCGATGATGAGTTCGAGACCGGTATTGTTGGCGGTCCTGGTTTCGGCATTGGCGATCAGCCGCTGCATGCCCTCATCGAGCTCCTCGCGCTTGCCGATGATGCGCACATGCACATTGTTGCGCACCAGCTGCTCAAGATCGGAGGCGACGAAACGCCGGACGAGGCCAAGGATGAAATTCACCTCGTCGCGCGGACGGGTCCAGTTCTCGGAAGAAAAGCTGAACGCCGTGACATGCTTCACGCCGTAGCGGGTGGAAAGTTCGACCAGGCGCCGCAAAGCGCGAACGCCGGCGATATGGCCTTCCGTGCGGAGCTTGCCGCGCGCGCGCGCCCAGCGTCCGTTGCCATCCATGATGACACCCAGATGCCGCGGAATCCGAAGCCCTGGCCTCTGGCGTGCGACGCTATCGATGGCGGGGTCGGTGGACATGGGTGCCTTCCCAAGGCAGGTTCGGAGACTATCCTAAACCTGCATGATTTCCTGTTCTTTAACTGCAACGAGACTGTCGACTTCGGCAACAGCGGAATCGGTCGCTTTCTGCACGAGGTCGGCCTTCACGCGGCTGTCGTCCTGACTGATGTCACCGTCCTTCTCGGCTTTTTTGAGAAGGTCCATGCCGTCGCGGCGAATATGACGCACGGCCACGCGCGCCTGCTCGGCATAGTTGTGCGCGACCTTGGTCAACTCACGGCGGCGCTCTTCGTTGAGTTCCGGCAGGGGCACGCGGATGACGGCACCCTCCCCTATCGGGTTGAGGCCGAGGCCGCTGTCGCGGATCGCCTTCTCGACGGCGTTCGCCATGGAGCGATCCCAGACTTGCACGCTCAACAGTCGCGGCTCGGGAACCGTAACGGTGGCCACCTGGTTCAGCGGCATGCGCGAGCCATAGGCCTCCACCGTGACGGGTTCCAGCAGGTTGGCGCTGGCGCGGCCGGTACGCAGGCCGGAAAGCTCGTCCTTGAGCGAGGCGATCGACTTCTGCATCCGCGTTTTCAGGGCATCGAGCGAAAAGGTTTCGGCCATAAGATATTCCTCATTCTCGAAGCGCTCGGTGTTCGATCGAACAAGCGCTCCATGCATTGTCTCGGGCCCGGATGATCCGGGGCTTTGGCGCTACTCAGCCGACGCGGGTATAGGGCGTCTTGCCGGTAAGCACGCCCATCAATCCGTCCTGATCGTCGAGCGCGTAAACTATTATCGGCAAGCCGTTGTCGCGAGCAAGGGCGAAGGCCGCCGTATCCATGACTCTGAGGTCGCGGGCGATGACTTCTTCATGGCTGATCTTGTCGTAACGCTCGGCATTGGGATTTTTCATCGGATCTTCGGAATAAACCCCGTCGACCTTGGTGCCCTTGAGGACGACGTCGCAACCCAGCTCGATGGCGCGCAGGGCGGCGGCGGTATCGGTGGTGAAGAACGGATTGCCGATTCCGCCTCCCAGAACCACCACATAGCCGTCATCAAGCGCGGCCCTCGCCGCGCGGGCGGTGTAGGTGTCGGCGACGGAAGGCATGGTGGTGGCGCTGAAGACAGTCGACTTGACGCCGGCGCGGGAGATGGCGCTCGACAGCGCCAGAGCGTTGATCACCGTGCCGAGCGTACCCATCATGTCGGCGGTGACGCGGTCGGCACCGCCAGCGGCGACGGACATGCCGCGGAAGATGTTGCCGCCGCCGGTGACGACGGCGATCTGCACCCCGGAACGCGCGGCTTCCACGATCTGGGCTGCGGTTGCCTCGAGGAATTCGGTCTCGATGCCGAATGACTGGTCGCCCGCCAGCACTTCACCGGAAACCTTGAGAAGTATGCGCTTGTATGAAGGCTGGGTCACCGGCTGCTTCCTCCTGCCACGGCCGAACGGCTGATCCGTTACGCCGGGCGTGACACTAGACCGCCGGAGAATCCGAATCCATCGGGCTCGTCCGGCGGTCTATGTCTTTGCTTGCACATCAGATTTCGTTCGAAAAGTGACGCGCACTTTCCTGGGCGATGCTTTAGAGCATTTTCCCTGCGCCGCAAGGCCAGCCAAAGCATAAAATGCACTATTTGTGATTGGCGCGCAGCAGCGCCGAAAGGCGGGATGCTCTCCGAAAGATGTATCCGGAGAGCTTGATCCGTTAGAGCGTACCGGCAGCCGCGGCCACTTCGGCGGCGAAGTCGGTGGCTTCCTTCTCGATGCCCTCACCCAGAGCATAGCGCGTAAAGGCGACGAGCTTGATCGGGGCGCCAGCGTCCTTTTCGGCCTTCTTGAGCACGTCGGCGATCTTGGTTTCGCCGTCGATGACGAAAGTCTGGGCCAGAAGCGTGACTTCCTCGAAGAACTTGCGGATACGGCCTTCAACCATCTTTTCGATGATTTCCATCGGCTTGCCGGATTCCTTGGCCTGCTCGATGTGCACGGCGCGCTCGCGCGCCACCACCGTCGGGTCGATGTCCTCGTGAGAGATCGACAACGGATTGGTGTTGGCAATGTGCATGGCGATCTGCTTGCCGACAGCGGCGAGGACCGCCTTGTCGCCAGTCGATTCGAGCGCGACGACGATGCCGAGCTTGCCCATGCCGGGCTTTACGGCATTGTGTACGTACGAGCCGATGACGCCATCCTTGACCTCGACGATCGCGGTACGACGCAGATTCATGTTCTCGCCGATCGTGGCGATGGCATCGGTGAGTTCACCCGAAACCGAACGGCCCGAGCCCGGATAGGGCATCTCGCCAAGACGGGTCACATCGCCGTCGGCATCGAGCGCCAGCTTGGCAATGTTGCCGACAATGGTCTGGAACTGCTCGTTGCGGGCCACGAAATCCGTCTCGGAATTGACCTCGACGATAGCGCCACGCGTGCCTTCGATGGCCACGGCAACGAGGCCCTCGGCAGCTACGCGGCCGGCTTTCTTGGCGGCCTTGGCCAAGCCACGGGTGCGCAGCCAGTCGACCGCGGCTTCCATGTCGCCATTGGTCTCGGCCAGCGCTTTCTTGCAATCCATCATGCCGACGCCGGTGGCTTCGCGAAGTTCCTTAACCTGAGCAGCAGTGATTTCCATCATGTCACCTCTTTGGCGGCTCCGTAGACTCGGAGCCGCAGAGTTGGGGATTTAACGTAACAGTCCGATGACGCCGGACTAGTTGTTCGCGGGAGCCTGTTCGGCGCTCTCTTCGGCGGCCGGCGCCAGGGCGGGCTCTTCCGGTACGCTAACCGAAGCGCCGAGATCGGCACCCGAGGAGGCCGACGAGCGCGAGATGCCGTCGATGGCGGCACGCGAGATCAGCGAGCAGTAGAGCTCGAGCGCGCGGCTGGCGTCGTCATTGCCGGGAATGGCGAAGTCGACGGTGTCCGGATCGCTGTTGGTATCGACGATAGCCACGACCGGGATGCCCAGACGACGGGCTTCCTTGATGGCGTTGGCTTCCTTGTTGGTGTCGATGACGAACAGCAGGTTCGGCAGGTTGCCCATGTCCTTGATGCCGCCGAGGTCGCGCTCCAGGCGCTCCTTTTCACGGGAGAGCATCAGGCGCTCCTTCTTGGTCAGGCCTTCCATTCCTTCCGATTCCTGCGATTCGAGTTCACGCAGGCGGGAAATGGAATGCGAGATGGTCTGCCAGTTGGTCAGCGTGCCGCCGAGCCAGCGGGAGTTGACGAAGTACTGTGCCGACTGGCGCGCTGCGTCGGCGACGACCGGCGCCGCCTGGCGCTTGGTGCCAACGAACAGAACACGGCCGCCATCAGCCACGGTGTCGGAGACGAGCTGCAGCGCGCGGCTCAGCATCGGAACCGTCTGGCTCAGGTCGAGAATGTGGATGTCGTTACGCGTACCGAAGATGAAGCGTTCCATCTTGGGGTTCCAGCGATGCTTCTGGTGACCAAAATGGACACCAGCTTCGAGGAGTTGACGCATAGAAAAATCGGGCAGTGCCATGGGCAGCGATCCTTTACCGGTTGTGCCGCCGCAAAGACCAATGCGGCGGTTTCCCGCCACCGGATGGACGCCATACGAGGATAGCGGCCGTCTTTGCGTGTGAAATTACGCCGGGAAGATTCCCGGTCGCAGCGCGGATATAGTGGAGCCGGCGCCGAAAGGCAAGGCATGGCGGGAATGGGCCGCCCCGCTGGTGACGGCCCGCCGCGCAACCCAAAGGCAGAGGGCGATAGAGCCGGCCCGAGGCGCTAGTTCAACCTTACATCCACCACGCCAGCCAGAGCCTTGATCCCACCGGCAATCTCCGCGGTGAGCTTGAAAGTCCCCGGCAGCTTGATCTCGTATTCGCGGGCGCCCTGATCGCGGGTGACGATCATCGTCACCGCCCCTTCCCCGCCCGGCTTGAGCTGAGCCTTGATGGCCGACAGCGCCCGCTCCGAGGCCGGGAAAACCGTCAACTGCCGCCCAAGCTTCTCGGTCGCGCCGTCAATGGACTCGGCCCGGATGAGCCTGAGGCTGATGCCGTCCGGCCGCTCGTCCGCCTCGACTTCCAGAATCAGCGACCTGCCGGTCTCGAGCACATTGCCATATTGGGCGATCTGTTCGGAAAACGCGATGCACTCATAACCACCGCTCTGGTCGGTGAGAGTCATGATCGCCATCGGCGTGCCCTTCTTGGTGCGCCGATCCTGGCGCGCCGACAGCGTGCCGGCAATGCGCCCCGCCCGGGCTCCATCCTTCACGGCGCGCTCGAAGTCGCTCCACTTCTGCACCCGCAGCCGGTCGAAGAGATCGGTATAGGCGTCGAGGGGGTGAGCCGAGAGATGAAAGCCCACCGCGGCGAATTCGCGTTCCAGCCGTTCGGCCAAAGACCAGGGCTCGAAATCCTCGGGCAGGATGATCGGCTCGGGCTGGTCGGACGCGAACATGTCCACAATGCCGTCGTTCTTGTCGGAGTTCGTGCGCTGGGCCGTGCCAAGCACGGCATCGATGGCCGCAAAGGCCTGCTCGCGGCGTGGCACCAACTGGTCGAAGGCCCCGGCATTGACCAGGGTCTCGAGCGTACGGCGGTTGACGAGCCGGGAATCGACGCGGGTCGCAAAATCCGCCAGATCCTTGTACGAGCCGCCCTCCCGGCGCACCTCGACGATATGGTCCGCAACCTGCCGGCCGATGCCCTTGACGGCCGCGAGGCCATAATGGACCTTCTTGTCGAGCACGGAGAACACCGCCTCCGAGCGGTTGATGCAAGGTGGCACGATGGTGATCTTGTGCCTTATGGCCTCGCGGCGGAAATCGCCGAGCTTATCGGTGTTGCCCATATCGAGCGTCATCGAGGCCGCAAGGAATTCCTCGGGATAATGCGTCTTCAGATAGGCCGTCTGGTAGGACACCCAGGCATAGGCGGCAGCGTGGCTCTTGTTGAAGCCGTAGTTGGCGAACTTGGCCAAAAGGTCGAAAATGGTATCCGACAAGCCCTTGGAAACACCATTGCGCATGGCGCCGTCGCGGAAGCGCTCGCGTTGCGCGTCCATCTCGGCCTTGATCTTCTTACCCATGGCGCGACGCAGCATGTCGGCCTCGCCCAGCGAATAGCCGGACAAGAGCTGGGCGATCTGCATCACCTGCTCCTGATAGACGATGATCCCATAGGTCTCGTCGAGCACAGTCTTGAGTGTATCGTGCGGATATTCCACGTCCTCGCGGCCGTGCTTGCGGTCGCAAAAGCTCGGGATATTGTCCATCGGGCCCGGCCGATAGAGCGCGTTCATGGCGATGAGGTCTTCGATGCGGTCGGGCTTCAGGTCGATGAGCGCCCGCCGCATGCCGGGACTTTCAAACTGGAAGATGCCGGCGGTATCGCCGTTCTGGTAGAGCTTGTAGGTGGCCGCATCCTCTATGGGGATCTTGTCGATATCGAACTTGCCGCCATCGCGGTTGATCATCTTTACCGCGTAGTCGATCGTCGTCAGCGTCTTGAGGCCGAGGAAGTCGAACTTCACCAGGCCGGCCGGCTCCACCCATTTGAGATTATATTCGGTGACCGGCATGTCGGAGCGCGGATCGCGATAAAGCGGCACCAGTTCCTGCAGCGGCCGGTCGCCGATGACGATACCGGCGGCATGGGTCGAGGCATGCCGGAAGAGGCCTTCGAGGCTCTGGCCGATGGTCAGCAGTTGCGCCACCGTCTCGTCCTCGTCGCGCATCATGCGCAGCTGCGGCACCTCGTTGAGGGCGCGCTCCAAGGTCCAGGGATCGGCCGGGTTGGCCGGCACGAGCTTGCAGATACGGTCCACCTGGCCATATGGCATCTGCAGCACGCGGCCGACGTCGCGCAGCACGGCGCGAGCCTGCAGCGTTCCGAAGGTGATGATCTGGGCCACCTGTTCGGTGCCGTATTTCTTCTGGACGTAGCGGATCACCTCTTCGCGGCGATCCTGGCAGAAGTCGATGTCGAAATCCGGCATGGATACGCGTTCGGGATTGAGGAAGCGCTCGAACAGCAGGTTATAGCGAAGCGGATCAAGGTCGGTGATGGTCGTCGCCCAGGCAACGAGCGAGCCGGCGCCCGAGCCTCGGCCCGGCCCCACGGGAATTGTCTGGCTCTTGGCCCACTGGATAAAATCAGCAACGATCAGGAAATAGCCGGGAAATTTCATCCGCTGGATGATGTCGAGCTCGAATTCCAGCCGGTCACTATATTGGCTCTCGGTCCAGCCGGGCGCCAGGCCATGCACGGCGATGCGCTTGGCCAGACCGTCACGGGCCATCCCGGCGAGCGCCGCGGCTTCGGCAGCCACGGCTTCGTCTTCGCTGAGATCGGGTGCGGCGGCGAATTTGGGCAGGATGGGACCGCGCGTCAGCGGACGGAAATTGGTCCGCATGGCGATCTCGATAGTGCTGTCCAGCGCCTCGGGGAGATCGGCGAAAAGCGCGGTCATCTCTTCGCGCGACTTGAAATAGTGCTGGTCGGTAAGCTTGCGGCGCTCGGTCTGGGCCAGCACCGTGCCGCCGGCGATCGCCAGCAGCGCGTCATGCGCTTCAAAGTCCTTGGCGGTTTCGAAGAAGGGCTCGTTCGTGGCAACAAGCGGAACGCCACGCTTATAGGCATAGTCGATCAATTGCGGCTCGACCAAAGCCTCCATATGGCGGCCATGGCGCTGCAATTCGATATAGAAGCGATCGCCGAAAAGGTCGCTCAGCTTGTCGAGCCGCGCATGCGCATGAAGCTCCAGGCCATTGGCGAACCATGGATCGACGGCCCCCTCGGGACCACCGGAAAGGCAGATGACACCCCTGAGGTTGTCGTAGTCGAGCCAGTCCATCCTGGCGGCGGCATGGCCGTTCTCGCCTTCGAGATAGGCCCGGCTGACGAGGCGGGAGAGATTGCCGAACCCCTCCTCCGTGGCGGCCATGAGCACGACCCCGCCCTTGCCGAAATTACCGCGGTGATTGTCGCGCACATCCTCGGCGACGAAATCGAACACCAGTTCGCAACCGATCAGCGGCTGGATGCCCTTGCCCCAGGCCTTCTCGGAGAACTCCAGCGCACCGAACAGATTGTTGGTGTCAGCGACGCCGATGGCCGGCTGGTGGTCGGCCTTGGCCAGCTCCAGCACCCGAGCCAGTTGGATGGCGCCCTCCAGAAGGGAGAACGCCGAATGGGCATGCAGGTGGATAAAGCCGGGGCCGGTGGTCATGGAGTTTTCCTTGAGGGCCTGTTGTGGCACTCGTGAGGCGCAGCGCCAACCGCGCTGCAGCCTCTTATCAACAACACTCACACGAGTCGGGAGGCCACATCCATCCAGGTGAGCGCGGTGACGGTAAAAGCGCCGAGAGCGAGAAAAGCGGCCAGATCCTTGAAGAAAGAGGTCATGATATGCTCCTTGTTTCTGTATTGTTCTTATATGTTCGCTCTTTGTTCATGTCGAGTCACATCAAGGTGCCCAAGGGTAAATGCGTTACCCAGAGGTTAATGGCGCAGGCGTTGTGCGTGCTTTGCCCGGAGTTGTGAGGGCTAACTTTGTGCCCCTTCAGGCGTGCGCAAGAGCGCCGCACCAGGGCCAGCAAGCCTGATGCAGCCCCACCGATAAAGTGGAGAAACTGACGCTACAGCGTATGCGGCACGACGAGCCCGTCACGCAGCGTCACGATCCGGTCGGCCTTGCGGGCCAGGTCGTAGTTGTGCGTGGCGATGAGGGCGGCGGCACCCTCTTCCCGGATCAGCTGGCGCAGCGCGTCAAAAACCAGCTCGCTGGTCGCCGGGTCGAGATTGCCGGTGGGCTCGTCGGCAAGAATGACGCGCGGCCGGTTGGCAGCGGCGCGGGCGATGGCGACGCGCTGCTGCTCGCCGCCGGAGAGTTCCGCGGGACGATGCGTCGAGCGGGCATCGACGCCCAAAATGCCGAGCAGTTCGTGCGAACGCTTGTCAGCCTCGGTCTGGGTTTTGCCGGCGATGAGCTGCGGCATCGAGACATTCTCAAGCGCCGAGAACTCAGGCAGCAGGTGATGGAACTGATAGACATACCCTACCGTCGTCCGCCGCATCATGGTGCGGGCGCGATCGCTCAGATGGGTGGTCTTGACGCCCAGGATCTCGATTTCGCCCTGCTGCGGACGCTCGAGAAGGCCGCTCAGATGAAGCAGGGTCGATTTGCCGGCGCCCGATGGCGCCACGAGTGCGACGAGTTCGCCACCCTTGACCGTCAGATCGGCGGCTTCGAGTACGCGGACGGCCGTCGGTCCGTCGCCGTAGTGACGATGGACGCCGCGCAGAACCAGTTGGGTCTCACTCATACCGCAAGGCCTCGACGGGATCGTATTGGGCGGCGCGCCAGGCCGGATAAATCGTGGCGAGGAAGCTCAGCAGCAGCGCGATGCAGACGATGACCGTGACTTCGGTCGGATCGACGCGCGACGGCAGCGAAGCAAGGAAGAACACTTCCGGCGGGAAGATACGCACACCGATGATGTCGGAAACCAGGGCACGCAGCGTTTCGGCATTGGAGGCAATCAGCATGCCGAGGATAAAGCCCACGACCGTCCCAAGCACCCCAATGGCGGTGCCCGTAATGCAGAATATCCGCATGATCGAGCCACGGGTCGCCCCCATGGTGCGCAGCACGGCGATATCGGCGCCCTTGTCCTTCACCAGCATAACGAGGCTCGAAATGATGTTGAACGCCGCCACGACGATGATCATCGACAAAATCGTGAACATCACGACGCGCTCGACCTGCAGCGCCGAGAAGAAGGTCTCGTTGCGCTGCTGCCAATCGGTCAGGACCATCGGCCGGATACCCGGCGCCTGCGCGATGCGGTTGCGCATGGTGTCGACGTCATCGGGATTCTGGATGAAGATTTCGACGCCCGAAGCCTGGTACTGCCGCACATAGGCGGCATCGATCTCGGCATCGGTCGCGTCCGGCCCGGGTGGCGCGACGCCCGGCTTGAGGACATCCTCGTAGAGCTTGAAATACTCCTGCCCCAGCTGCATGGGCATGTAGATGTAGAAACTGTCGAACTCCACCATCCCCAGATTGAAGATGACGTTGACGGGATAGGAGCGGATCTGCGGCGTCGTGCCGAACGGCGTCGTGTCGCCATTGGGGTTGACTATGGTGATGGCGTCACCCAGCGACAAGCCGAGCTTTTCAGCCAGGCGATAACCGATAGCAACGCCGGTCGACTGGTCCCATTGATCCCAGCCCCCCTGTTGGGCGCTCTTGGTCAACAGGCCGAGCTTCTGGATGTCTTCGAAGGACATGCCGCGCACGGTGACGCCGGTCGATTGCGAATTGGCCGAGGCCAGCGCCTGCCCCTCGACGAAAGCCACGGCGTGGGTAACGCCCGGAATGCCCTCGATCAGCTTCACTGTGGGATTGTAGTCGGTGAACTTCTGCTCGATCGGATAGGCCGAGAAATGGCCGTTGAGCCCCAAAATCTTGCTGAGCAGTTCCTCGCGAAAGCCATTCATCACCGACATGACGACGATGAGCGTCGCGACGCCGATGGCGAGGCCGGTCAGCGTCAGGGCCGCGATCACCGAGATGAAGGCATCCTTGCGCCGTGCACGCAGATATCGCCCCGCCACGAGCCACTCAAAGCGAGAGAACGGCCGGCTTTGCTGCGCGGCGGCGGCCTGCGAGGCGATATCGGTCAAACGTCGTCCCGCCTTTGCGGCTCGATCAGGGATTTGAGCCGGGCAATGGCCGCATCGATCGGCAGCGTCTCGCGCTCGCCGCTCTGACGGTGCTTGATCTCGGCTTCGCCGGACTTCAGGCCGCGGGGCCCGATGATCAGTTGATAGGGAATACCGATGAGATCGGCCGTAGCGAACTTGCCACCCGCCCCGGTATCGCGATCGTCATAGAGGACATCAATGCCGGCGGTCTGCAGTTCGCCATAGAGCTTGTCGCAGGCTGCATCGCTGGCGGCGTCGCCGGCCTTGAGGTTGATCAGCACCACCTCGAAGGGCGCAACGCTGACCGGCCAGACGATGCCGTCGTCGTCATGGCTCGCTTCGATGATGGCAGGCACCAGCCGCGTCGGCCCGATGCCATAAGAACCCATGTGCACGGTCACTTCCTTGCCGTCAGGACCGGTCACGGTCGCCTTCATGGGATCTGAATACTTGGTGCCGAAGTAGAAAATGTGGCCGACTTCGATACCTCGCGCACTTGTGCGCTTGTCTTCGGGAACTGCCGCCTCATAGGCGGCCATGTCGACCATGTCCTCTGTCGCGGCGTAAAGCGAAGTCCAGTCGTTGAAGATAGGGCTGAGATCGCCGCGATAGTCGGTATCGATGGAGGGGATGGGCTTCTTCAACAGGTCGGCATGGCAGAAGACGGCGCTTTCGCCGGTCTCGGCAAGCACGATGAATTCATAGCTGAGGTCACCGCCGATCGGGCCGCTGTCGGCGCGCATCGGAATGCCGACCAGGCCCATGCGGTGGAACGTGCGCAGATAGGCCACGAACATCCTATAGAAGGCCTCCGTCGCGCCTTCCTTGTCGAGATCGAAGCTATAGGCATCTTTCATCAGGAATTCGCGGCTGCGCATGGTGCCGAAGCGCGGGCGGATCTCGTCGCGGAACTTCCACTGGATATGGTAGAGGTTCAGCGGCAGGTCCTTGTAGGACTTCACGTAGGTGCGGAAGATGTCGGTGATCATCTCCTCGTTGGTCGGGCCATACAGAAGGTCGCGTTCGCCGCGATCCTTGATGCGCAGCATTTCCTTGCCATAGGCGTTGTAGCGGCCGCTTTCCCGCCAGAGGTCGGCAGACTGCAGGGTCGGCATCAGCAATTCGATGGCGCCGGAGCGGTTCTGCTCCTGCTCGACGATCGCCTTGACCTTCATCAGCACCTTGTAGCCAAGGGGCAGCCAGGAATACATGCCGGACGCCTGCTGGCGGATCATGCCGGCGCGCAGCATCAGCCGGTGCGAGACGATTTCGGCTTCCTTCGGGACCTCGCGCAAAACGGGCAGGAAATATCGCGAAAGACGCATAGGAACTCCGAAGTTTTGGCGTCGACTCAAGCCTTTGATAAGCGCGTAGTCAAACCCCACAAATCAACGCGTGGCAAGCATGGAAGCCATGCAGAATCTGCGTGACAGGGGTGCCCTGAGTTGTTAGGGTCCACGCCAATAAGACGAAGGCAGCTCCAAGCTGCCTGACGCCGACAACGTCAAGGGAGGAGCGCTGGCCGCCGCTTCGTGCGCGCATAAGACCGGCGTATTGTCGCGAAACTAATTCAAGCAGGGCAGCAATGCCCTGCTTTTTTATTTGTTCCATCAACGCCTTGGCGGAATTGAGGCAGAGTCGATCGGCTACCGCTCGATCGACGCCGCGTCGCGTGCGGCTTCGAACGCAAAGACGCTACTGAGTGTCGTTGCATCCCTCACGCTGCCGAAATCGGGCACAAGATATTGCGCGATTGGCCGCAATTGATCGTGAGGCAGGTGCGCCCTACCCGGGTCGCCGACGAGCACATCGATTCCCATCGCGAGGCTGCGATCGAGGAAGGCAGTCACCCGCTCGGCCAGTTCGGCTGCGTAGAACAGGTCGCCGACCAGAATCAGGTCGACGCCGGGCGGTGAGCCGCATGTCAGATCGCCGCCGACCGGGGTCAGTGTCACGCCATTTTCAACGGCATTCAGCCCAAGAGCCACGAGGCCGTTCGGATCGATTTCGGCGGCAAGCACGGACCGCGCGCCCGATTTGGCGGCAGCGATGCCCACGATGCCGGAGCCGGAGCCCAGATCGAGGACATGACGGCCCCGGACCGTTTCGGGATGATCCAGTACATGCCGGGCAAGGACAGTGCCGCCCGCCCAGCGATAGGCCCAATAGGGCGGCTCTGAATGGTCTTCGTCGCGACCGACGAGCCGCCAGAGGCCACTCGCCGGATGTGCGGTGTAAAGCCGGATTTCGGGCACCGCCGGCGCGGGCAGCACATGCATATTGGCCTTGATGAAGGCCGCCGGCTCGATCCTTTGGCCGATATCGCGTGTTATCGCCAGTATTCCTGCAGCAGCGGGTTGGACAGCCCCCAAAGGATCAGCGCCATCAGGATGCCGGCCACCACCGTGGTGGCCAGGATCCGTTGCCAGAACAGCAGCCTGGTCGGCGAGCCCGGATCGGTGCCGCGCACGACCACGCCGGCGTCGGACTGGTTATGCACCTTGAAGGGCAGCACCAGGAACAGGCACAGCCACCAGATGATGAAGTAGATGGCGATCCAACTGCCGATCTGCATAGCGTCTCCTAGACCCGGTGCACGAACACCGACACGTTCGGCTTACGGCCCCAATAGGCGTTGACCTCGCCGCGAATGGCGCGGTGCAGCGCGTTGTTGAGCATTTCCACATCGCTGCGGCGTTTCGGTGGCACGCTGCGCAAAACGCCCTGTACGGTTTTCTGCACGACGTCCTGGATGGATTCCTCGTCGTCCTCGACCATCGGCAGGCCTTCGATGATCAGTTCCGGCCCTGAAAGCACCTGCCCGCTGCCATTGACTGCCAGGCTCACCACTATATGCCCGCCAAACGACAAGCGCCTGCGGCCTTTCACCCCACTCTCCTCCGGCGTGCAGAGCACAAGGCCGTCGAGATAGAGTTCGCCCGTGCGCACTTCGCCTGGGAACGCCAAGGGTTCCGGCATGAGGCGGATGAGGTCGCCATTGCGAGCCTCGATGACATTCGGAATGCCCTGTTCGCGGCCGAGCTTGGCATGCGCCTGCAAGTGGGCGGCCTCACCATGCACGGGCACCAGCACCTGCGGCTTGACCCAGCCATAAAGACGCTTGAGCTCTTCGCGGCGCGGATGGCCGGTGACGTGCACCAACCCGTCATTTTGGGTGATGACCTCGACGCCTTTGTCGATCAGAAGGTTCTGGATGTCGATGACTTCGCGCTCGTTGCCGGGGATGGCCCAGGACGAGAAGATCATGCGGTCGCCGGCGTTCAGCTCGATCACAGGATGGTCGCCGCGCGCGATGCGGGCAATGGCGGCGCGCGGCTCACCCTGGCTGCCGGTACACAGCAGCACGACCTTGTCGCGCGGCAGCGTGCGATAGGCATCCTGGTCGAGGAAGGGCGGCACGCCCTCCAGCATGCCCAGTTCGCGGGCAATGCCGGTGATGCGATGCAATGAGCGGCCGGACAGCACGAGCTGGCGTCCTGCCCGTTGCGCGGCGCGCGCCACGGAGATGACGCGGCCGACATTGGAGGCAAAGGTGGTGATGGCGACACGGTGCGGTGCGGCTGCGATCAGATTGGCCAGCGTCTCGCCGACCTCCGTCTCGCTGGGGCTCTCGCCCTCCTTCATGGCGTTGGTGCTGTCGCAGATCAGCGCCAGCGGCGTGCCGGTATCCTCGCCGATGCGCTGCAGGCGGGCGACATCAGTGGGGGCATTGCCCACGGGCGTGGGATCGAGTTTCCAGTCGCCGGTGTGAAGCACCCGCCCGATTGGGGTGGTGATCAGCAGCGCGTTGCTCTCGGGAATGGAGTGGGCGACGTTGATCGCCTCGATGGTGAAGGGCCCGAGGTTGAACGGAACGCCCGGCTTCATGACGTGCATGTCGACATTGTCGACGATGGCATCGGCGGCGCGCTTGGCTGCCAGCATGGCGGCCGTGAACGGCGTTGCGAACACCGGCTTTTCGAAACCGGGCCACAGGTCCAGCACCGCGCCATAGTGATCTTCATGGCTATGCGTGAGGATGAGGCCGAGCACATCGTCGGCATTTTCCTCAAGGAACTCGGGATTGGCCATGATCAGTTCGATACCCGGCACATCCGGCCCGCCGAACGTCACGCCGCAATCGACCACTATCCATTTGCGGCCGCCCTCGGGCCCGAAGCCGTAGGCCCCCATATTCATGCCGATTTCGCCGACACCGCCCAGCGGTACGAAGACGAGTTCGTCGATAGTGTTTCTGGCCATTATCCGTTTCCCAATACGATTATCAGGCGAAAGCGGTTGCCGCTCGCCCCGTGCAATCCAGTCATTTCAAGCCCGTCAAGGCGCCACGCTGGCCGTGGCGCCGAAATGCACATCACCGGCCGTGATGGCGATGCGTGTGTCGTCGTCGGCGCGCACGATCAGGCGGCCGGTGTCGTCTATCGATTCAAAGATACCGCGCACCACGTCGCCGTGGCGATTGACCGCAACGGGCGCGCCGATGCCGGCAGCAGATTTGCGCCAGGCAGCAAGCACTGCGCCGATACCGGCACCGTTGTTCCATAGGGCAAGACAGTCGAGCCAGGCCAATGACAATTCCTCGAACACACTTTGTGCGTCGATATCGACACCCAGAGTGTTGAGGCTGGTCGCCGGATATGGCAGGCCTTCCGGCGCGGCGACGATGTTGACGCCGAAACCGATGACGATCGCCGTGCTCCCGTCAGGACGCTTTTGCGCCTCCAGCAGAATGCCCGCCAGCTTGGCGCCATCGGCAAGCACGTCGTTGGGCCATTTCAAGGCGATCCGCGCATGCCGCCCTTGCGTGTCGCCGTCGGCGCCATCGATGCCGACGCGGAACCTGCCTGCGGGCAACACCCGGGCCAAAGCCTGGTTCAGCGCCACCCCGGCGACAAAGCCGAGGGTCGCCGCAATCGCAGGATCGGCGCCGGGCGTCAGCAGCAGGCTGGCGGCGAGATTGCCGTGCGGGGTCGACCATGCCCTGCCCCGACGGCCCCGGCCATCGGTCTGTTGCAGGGCCGTGAACCACAAGGGGCCGCCCTGCCCGCTCTGGGCGGCGCGCATGGCTTCGGTGTTGGTCGAGCCGACCGTATCGAAGGCTCTGAGGCTATAGCCGGCCAGGCTGGCTCTCGGCCCGAGCCGGAAAGGTGCTGTCACTTAGAAGAGGCTTCCAGATGCGGCATGGGCCCAGGCTGACAATGGCGAGCCGATGGTGAGGTAATAGGTAACGATGAAGAATCCCGTGACCGCCATCACGACGGTCAATTCCCGCGGCACAGTCTCGAATTGCTGCACCGGTTCATCGAAATACATAGTCTTGATCACACGCAAATAATAGTAGGCGCTCACCGCGCTGGCGAGCACGCCGATGACGGCGAGCACGAACAGCTTGGCCTCGATGGCGGCCAGGAACACCTGCCATTTGGCGAAAAAGCCCGCCAAAGGCGGCAAACCGATCAGCGAGAACATCAGGATGGCGATGATGCCTGCGACGAAGGGCCGCCGCTGCGCGAGGCCGGCATAGTCGGCGATGTTTTCGATCGGCCCCGACGAATTGCGCACTGCCAGCAGCGCCGCGAACAGGCAGATGGTCATCGTCATGTAGATGGCCATGTAGACCGCCACGCCCTCGACACCCACCTGGGTGCCCGACGACAGCCCAACCAGCGCGAAACCGATATGGCCGATCGACGAATAGGCGATCAGTCGTTTCATGTTGGACTGGCCGATGGCCGCGAAGGCGGCCAGAACCATGGAGGCAATGGCAAGGAAGATGACGATCTGCTGCCAGTCATGGGTGATGGGCGCGAAGCTCTCGGTGACGATGCGCACGAACAGCGCCATTGCGGCAACCTTGGGCGCGGTGGCGAAGAAGGCCGTCACCGGCGTGGGCGCGCCCTCATAAACATCGGGCGTCCACATATGGAATGGCACGGCCGATATCTTGAAGGCGAGGCCGGCGAGCAGGAACACCACGCCAAAGACCAGGCCGATGGAACGGCCGTTCATGGTGATGACCTGCATGATCTCATCAAGCTGGGTCTGGCCGGTGAAGCCGTAAACCAGCGAGGCGCCGTAAAGCAGCATGCCGGACGACAAAGCGCCGAGCACGAAATATTTGAGGCCGGCCTCTGTCGCCTTGACGCTGTCGCGCTTGATGGCGGCGACGACATAGAGAGCCAGCGACTGCAGTTCGAGACCGACATAAAGGCTCATCAGGTCGTTGGCCGAGACCATGATCATCATGCCGACCGTCGCCAGCAGCACCAGCACGGCATATTCGAACTTGTTCAGGCCGTTTTCGGTGGCGCTGGAGAAAGACAGCAGCAGTGAGAAGGCCGAGCCGCCCAGCACCAGGAGCTTCATGTAGCGCGAGAAGCCGTCGGCGATGAAGCCGCCGTTGAAGAGCAGGACGTTGTTCGGGCCGGTGACCACCAGATAGCCGGCGACGACCAGCACCAGGATGGCGACGACGGTCAGCGCTGCCGCGTACGGCCTTTTCATGAACACGCCGACCAGCAACAGCACCAGCGCGCCGATGGTCACCAGCAGCTCGGGATAGGCCGGGGCGAGAGCGGCAAAGCTCAGAACTTCGGAACGCATCGGCACCCCCTAGTGAACCAGCGGCGCGATGGCGCTGGCATAATTCGAGACAAGCAGGTCGATCGACGCACGGGTGGCATCGAGAATCGGCGCCGGATAGATGCCGAACAGGATAGTGAGCAGCACCAGCGGCAGGATGATCGTCACCTCCCGCCAGTCGAGATCGAGGATCGCCTGCAGCGAGTCCTTGGTCATGGCGCCGAAGACGACGCGACGGTAGAGCCACAGCGCATAGGCCGCCGACAGGATCACCCCGGTTGCGGCGAATAGCGCCACCCAGGTGTTGACCTGGAAGATGCCGAGCATGGTCAGGAACTCGCCGATGAACCCCGACGTGCCGGGCAGCCCGACATTGGCCATGGTGAAGATCATGAAGGCGAAGGCGTATTTCGGCATGCGGTGCACGAGACCGCCATAAGCGGCGATGTCGCGCGTATGCATGCGGTCATAGATGACGCCGACAGAAAAGAAGAGCGCGCCGGAGACAATGCCGTGCGAGATCATCTGGAACACCGCACCCTGCACGCCATAGACGTTGCCGGCGAAGATACCCATGGTGACGAAGCCCATATGCGCCACCGACGAATAGGCGATGAGCTTTTTCATATCGGTCTGCACCAGCGCGATCAGCGAGGTGAAGATGATGGCGGCGATGGACAGAACGAAGACGAAGTTGGTGAGCTGGTGCGATGCATCGGGGAACATCGGCAGCGAGAAGCGCAGGAAGCCGTAGCCGCCAAGCTTCAGGAGGATCGCGGCCAGGATCACGGAGCCGCCGGTGGGCGCCTCGACATGGGCTTCCGGCAGCCAGCGATGGAACGGCCACATGGGCATCTTCACGGCGAACGAGGCGAAGAAGGCCAGCCACAACCAGAGCTGTACGTTCTTGTCGAAATGGAAGGTCAGGAGCTTGGAGATATCGAGCGTGCCGGCTTGCCAGAACATGGCCATGATGGCCAGCAGCATCAGCACCGAACCGGTGAAGGTATAAAAGAAGAACTTGTAGCTCGCCTGGATGCGCCTTGCGCCGCCCCAGATGCCGATGATCAGGAACATCGGCAGCAGCGTGCCCTCGAAGAACACGTAGAACATGGCGCCGTCGAGCGTGGCGAACACGCCCAGCATCAGTGTCTCGAGGATGAGGAAGACGATGAGGTATTCGCGCAGGCGCTGATGCACCGAGTTCCAGCTGGCGATGACGCAGAGCGGCATCAACAGGCCGGTCAACGGGATGAACAGCACCGAAATGCCATCGACGCCCATGCGGTAGCCGATGGAGTCGCCAATCCAGGGGACATTGATGACGAACTGGAAGCCGGCATTGCCGGGATCGAAGCGGGACCACATGACCAGCGTGGCGGCGAAGGTCAAAAGCGTCGTGAGCAGCGCGATCCAGCGCTGGGCATTGGCCGAAACCTCATCTCGCCCCGGCACGAACAACAGCAACAGAACCCCGACCAGCGGCAGAAAGGTGACGATGGTCAGGATGGAGTTATCGAACGTCATCCGAGGAGCCCCCCACTCGCGATGACCCAGGTCAGCAGGGCTGCGATCCCGATGAGCATCACGAAGGCATAGTGATAAAGATAGCCGGACTGCAGCCGGACGACGCGGGCGGTCACATCCTTGACGCGATTGCCCAGGCCTTCGACGATGGTCTGGTCGACCAGCCAGTCGTCAAAGCCGCGCCACAACGCCGTGCCGATCCACTTGGCCGGGCGCACGAACAGGAAGTCGTAAAGCTCGTCGAAGTACCACTTGTTGAGCAGGAACCTGTAGAGGCCCGGATTGGTCTCGGCGAAACGCCGGGGCGTCTCCGGAGACGTGACGTACATGTACCAGGCCATGGCGAAACCGATCAGCATGGCGACGGTCGCCGACCACTTCACCCACAAGGGCGCCTCATGGGCAGCCTCGAGCGCGTGCTCGTTGATGACGACGGCGCCATTGAAGAAGTGGGTGACATGCTCGATGTCCTCAAAGAACATGCCGTAGAAAATCACCCCCGCCACGACCGCACCGAAAGCCAGCACGTAGAGCGGCACCAGCATGACGTTGGGGCTCTCATGGGCATTGTCGTAGGCGCTGCCGTGAGCATGGCCGTGGTCGTCCTGCGCATGATCGGCATGCGTGTGCGCATCGGCCGGCTCCTGCACGTCCGCCGGCGCATCGTGGCGCGGCTTGCCATGGAAGGTGAGGTGAATCAGGCGCCAGGAATAGAAGCTGGTCATGCCGGCGGCGACTACCAGGATCCAGAAGGCGAAGGCGCCGGAATTGCCGCCCACCCCATAGGCGGCCTCGATGATCGAGTCCTTGGAGAAGAAGCCGGCGAAGCCCAGTGGCGTCCCCGGAATGCCGACGCCGGTCAGCGCCAGCGTACCGATCAGCATCATCACGTAGGTGGTCGGAATCTTCTTGGCGAGCCCGCCCATGTTCCGCATGTCCTGCTCGTGGTGCATCGCATGGATGACCGAGCCTGCGCCCAGGAACAGCAGCGCCTTGAAGAAGGCGTGGGTAAACAGGTGGAACATGCCCGCCGAATAGACCCCTGCCCCCAGGCCAACGAACATGTAGCCGAGTTGCGAGCAGGTCGAATAGGCGATGACGCGCTTGATGTCGTTCTGCACCAGGCCCACCGTTGCGGCGAAGAACGCCGTAATGGCGCCGATGGTCAGCACGACCGTCATCGCCACCGGCGACACGTTGAACAGCGGCGACAGGCGGGCGACCATGAAGACGCCGGCGGTCACCATGGTGGCGGCATGGATGAGCGCCGACACCGGGGTCGGGCCTTCCATGGCGTCGGGCAGCCATGTGTGCAGCAGAAACTGCGCCGACTTGCCCATCGCGCCCAGGAACAACAGCAGGCAGACGACGGTCATGGCGTCGAAATTCCAGCTGAGGAAATGGATGGTCATGCCCTGCGTGCCCGGAACGGCTGCGAAGGCGCCGTCGAAATCGAGATGCCCCAGGATCATGAAGGCGCCGAAGATGCCGAGAAGGAAGCCGAAGTCGCCGACGCGATTGACGATGAAGGCCTTCATGGCCGCCGAATTGGCGGCGGGCCGCGTGTACCAGAAGCCGATCAGCAGGTAGGAAGCGACACCTACGCCTTCCCAGCCGAAGAACATCTGCAGGAAGTTGTCGGCCGTCACCAGCATCAGCATGGCAAAGGTGAAGAAGGAGAGATAGGCGAAGAAGCGTGCGCGGTGCGGATCGTCGGCCATGTAGCCGATGGAGTAGACGTGCACGACGCAGGAGACGGTCGTCACCACCACCAGCATGATGGCGGTAAGCGTATCGACGCGCAGGATCCAGCGCAGGTCGAGCGTGCCGGACTGCACCCAGCGCAGCACCTCCACCTTGGTGGCAACATTCTCGTCGCCCCCAAACGCATAGGGGATGAAAACGCACCAGGCGAGCACTGCCGCGATAATCAACAGGCCCGTGGTGATGTATTCGGACACCTTGTGTCCGATCACCCGACCCGTCAGCCCTGCGATCAGCGCACCGATCAGCGGGAAGAATACGATGGCCTCGATCATCGCAGGTCAGCCCTTCATCATATTGACGTCGTCGACCGCGATGGAGCCGCGGTTACGGTAGAAGATCACCAGGATGGCAAGGCCGATGGCTGCCTCGGCGGCCGCGACGGTGAGGATCAGCAGCGCGAACACCTGCCCGGCAAGGTCGTGCAGCGAAGCACTAAAGGCGACGAAGTTGAGATTCACCGCCAACAGGATCAATTCTACCGACATCAGGATGACGATGATGTTCTTACGATTGAGGAAGATCCCGAACACGCCGAGCGTGAACAGAATCGCCGCGACGGTCAGGTAGTGACCGAGCCCGATCTCGACAGCCATTTGGACCCCCTATAACCCCTGACCAGATTTAACCTGAACGACCTCGACGGCGTCCGAGCGCTTGCGATTTGCCTGCACGGCAGGATCCTGCCGCTTGGCGTTGACCCGATGTTGGAGCGTCAGCACGATGGCGCCGATCATGGCGACCAGCAGCACGCCACCTGCCGTCTGGAACAGGAAGACGTAGCGCGTGTAGATGACCTGGCCGAGCGCACGAGTGTTGTCGATGCCGGCATCGATCGGCACCACGGTGCTGCCGGCGATATCGGGCGAGATGACGAAAGTGCCGGCTACGAGCAGCAGCTCGAGCAGCAGGATGACACCCACCACCACGCCGATCGGCGCATATTGCAGCAGGCCCTTGCGCATCTCGGCGAAGTCTACGTCGAGCATCATGACGACGAACAGGAACAGCACGGCGACGGCACCGACATAGACCACGATCAGGATCAGCGCCAAGAACTCGGCGCCCGCCAGCATGAACAGGCCCGCGGCGTTGACGAACACCAGGATCAGGTACAGCACCGAATGCACAGGGTTACGCGAGAAGATCACCATGGCGGCCGAGGCCACCGCGATGATCGAGAACACGTAGAAGAAGAAAAGCGACAGGGTCATCACCGGTCCTTAGCGATAGGGCGCGTCGAGCGCGATGTTGCGCGCAATCTCGCGCTCCCAGCGGTCGCCGTTCGCGAGGAGCTTTTCCTTGCTGAAATACAACTCTTCACGGGTTTCGGTGGCGAATTCGAAGTTCGGCCCTTCAACGATCGCATCCACCGGACAGGCTTCCTGGCAGAAGCCGCAATAGATGCACTTCACCATGTCGATGTCGTAGCGGATGGTGCGTCGGGTGCCGTCGTTCTGGCGCGGACCGGCCTCGATGGTGATGGCCTGTGCCGGGCAGATGGCCTCGCAGAGCTTGCAGGCGATGCAGCGCTCTTCGCCATTGGGATAGCGGCGCAGCGCATGCTCGCCACGGAAGCGCGGGCTCACATGCCCCTTCTCGAAGGGGTAATTGATGGTCTTTTTGGGCGAGAAGAAGTAGCGCATCGACAGGAAGAAGGTCGACACGAACTCGCGCAGCAGCATCGAGTTGAGGAACTGGACGAAGCGCATCAGACAAGCCCTCCGAATTGAACAGAAGAAGCTAGGGCGGCCCCCCCAATAAAGCACGGAGGCATCACATATCGGTATGCGACTACCAATGCCCTATCGCGCTTTACACTTATCGACTTGCCCGTTCTGGCCGCGCGGGCCTTGTTCTGCCTTAACACCACAGGCGAGAGCGCTAAATTGGCCACCGCCGACAAGACAGCTCCAAAGGCTGCGCCGGCCGCAGCAGCTAAGGTCATCTGCATCACGCAAGCCCTCCATGCCAACCCCAGCCGGTGAACTGGAGCACGAAAGCGACGACGAGGATCATGACCAGGGAGATCGGCAGGAACACCTTCCAGCCTATCCGCATAAGCTGGTCATAGCGGTAGCGCGGCACGAACGCCTTGACCATGGCGAACATGAAGAACACCAGGCACAGCTTCCCCACGAACCATATGATGCCCGGCACCCAGTTGAACGGCGGCAGGTCCAGGGGCGCAGCCCAGCCACCCAGGAACAGGATGGTGGTCATGGCGCACATCAGGATGATCGAGACGTATTCGCCTAGCATAAACATCATGTACGGGGTCGAGCCGTATTCGACCATGAAGCCGGCGACGAGTTCGGATTCGGCTTCCGGCAAATCGAATGGCGGGCGGTTGGTTTCAGCCAGCGCCGAGATGAAGAAGATGATGAACATCGGGAACAGCGGCAGCCAGAACCAGTTGAGGAACGACAGCCATGGCACCCCGAGCATATGGGCCAGGCCCATCTGCGATTGCGCGGTGACGATATCGCTGAGGTTCAGCGAGCCGACGCAGAGCAGCACCGTGACGATGACGAAACCGATGGATACTTCGTAGGAAACCATCTGCGCCGCCGAGCGCAGGGCGCCCAGAAAGGCATATTTCGAGTTGGAAGCCCAACCGCCCATGATGATGCCATAGACGCCGAGCGAGGAGATGGCGAAGATATAGAGGATGCCGACGTTGATGTTGGCCAGCGGCCAGCCGGCATTGAGGGGGATCACGGCCCAGGCGGACAGCGCCAGCAGCACCGTCACCAGCGGCGCCAGCAGGAACACCACCTTGTCGGCGCCAGCCGGGATCACCGGTTCCTTGAAGACGAACTTGAACAGGTCGGCGAAGCTCTGCAGGAAGCCAAAGGGGCCGACGACATTGGGGCCCTTGCGGAGCTGCACCGCGGCCCAGATCTTGCGGTCGGTCAGCAGCATGAACGCCGTGAACAGCAGCAGCACGATGAGCAGAAGCAATGCCTTGTAGATGAAGCCGATCTGGACACCCCAGCCGAAAAACGGGATGCCGAGCAGGTAGTCGAGGGCTGAAAGAAAGACGTCCATTATCCTGCCCTACTCCGCCGCCTGCTTGAGGCCGGCGGCAAGCTGGGAGCATTCGCCCATCACCGCCGAAGCCCGCGCAATCGGGTTGCTGAGATAAAAGTCGCCTACAGGCGAGGCGAAGTGTGCCGACTTGGTCTTGATGCCGGCCCTGGCAAGCCTGGCGACATCGGCGACGCTGCCCGAGGCGATCTGGTCGATACGGGCCAGATGCGGGAACTGCACGTAGATCGCAGCACGCAGCTCGTTCAGCGAGTTGAACGGCAGCGGCTTGCCGATGACGGCAGAGAGCGCGCGGATGATGGCCCAATCTTCCTTGGCATCGCCGGGGGCAAACACGGCCCGGTTGGTCATCTGCACCCTGCCCTCGGTGTTGACGTAGGTGCCGCTTTTTTCGGTATAGGTCGCCGCCGGCAAGATGACGTCGGCGCGGTGGGCGCCCGCATCGCCATGGGAGCCGATATAGACCACGAAGGCCTTGCCCATCGCCGACATGTCGTATTCGTCGGCGCCCAGCAGGAACATCACATCAAGCTCATTCCGGCCAGCCGCCGCGATCTGGTCGGCGGAACAGACGCCGCCGTCATGCGGGGTGAAGCCGATATCGATGCCGCCGACGCGGCTCGCCGCATTGTGCAGCATGCCGAAACCGTTCCAGCCCTCGGCGATATTGGCGCCGCTGGTGGCGAGTTTGGCGGCGAGCGCGATGACGTCGCGGCCCGGCTGCTTGCCGAGCGAAGCATGCGATACGGCGCCTTCGCCGACGATCACCAGCGGTTTGGTGGCCTTGGCCCAGGTTTCGGCGAAGCTGCCATTGCCGGCAGCGAGGCCGGTCAGTGTCTCAAAGCTCTCACCGAGATATTCGTAAGCGTAGGTCAGGTCGGCCTGGGCCCCGATCAGAGCGATCGGCGTGCCCTTGGCGCGCCAGTTCTTGCGAATGCGAGCGTTCAGCACAGAGGCTTCGTAGCGCGGATTGGCGCCGATGATCAGGATGGCGTCAGCCTCTTCGATACCCGCAATGGTGGGGTTGAAGATGTAGGCGCTGCGCGGCATCGACGGATCGATTCCCGACATGGCCGGGCGCACATCGGTATTGCCCGAGCCGAGTGAGGCGAGCAGCGCCTTGAGGGCGAACATTTCCTCGACGGCGGCGAGGTCGCCGGCGATGGCACCGACGCGATTGCCGGCCTTCCTGACCTGGACGGCAACCGCCGCAAAGGCTTCTTCCCAACTCGCCGGCTTCAGCTTGCCGGCCTTGCGGACATAAGGCTGGTCGAGGCGCTGCGACTTCAGGCCATCCCAGACGAAGCGGGTCTTGTCGGAAATCCACTCTTCGTTGATGGCTTCATTCACGCGCGGCAGGATGCGCATCACTTCGCGGCCACGGCTGTCGACCCGGATGTTGGAGCCGACGGCATCCATGACATCGATGGATTCGGTCTTGACCAGTTCCCACGGCCGCGCCGCGAAGGCATAAGGCCGCGAAGTCAGCGCGCCAACCGGGCACAAATCGATGACGTTGCCCTGCAGCTCGCTGGTCAGCGCCTGTTCAAGATAGGTGGTGATTTCGGCGTCTTCGCCGCGGCCGATCAGCCCCATCTCGGAGATGCCGGCGACTTCGGTGGTGAAGCGAACGCAACGCGTGCAGTGAATGCAGCGGTTCATCGACGTCTTCACCAGCGGCCCGATATACTTGTCTTCGACGGCGCGCTTGTTTTCGGCATAGCGGTTCTTGTCGACGCCGTAGGCCATGGCCTGGTCCTGCAAGTCGCATTCACCGCCCTGGTCGCAGATCGGGCAATCCAGCGGATGGTTGATGAGCAGGAACTCCATCACCCCTTCGCGCGCCTTCTTGACCATCGGGGTGTTGGTGAACATCTCCGGCGGCTCGCCATTCGGGCCAGGACGCAGGTCTTTCACCGACATGGCGCAGGAGGCCTGCGGCTTGGGTGGCCCACCCTTCACCTCGACCAGGCACATACGGCAATTGCCCGCTACCGACAGACGCTCGTGGTAGCAGAAGCGGGGGATCTCGGCGCCGGCAGCCTCGGCGGCCTGCATCAGCGTATAATAATCGGGCACTTCAACCAGTTGGCCGTCGACTTTGATATTTGCCATGGTTCTAGTCCGCCTTGCGCGCGTTATAGGCTGCGAAGAGCTCGGTGATCAGCACACCATCGATACGGGCGCCATCGAGCAGACAATCCTCGATCGACAGGGCCGAAAGATTGGCATCGCTGATCTTGCCATTCGACATGTTGGCGTTGTTGATCTTGACGTTGCTCAGATTGACGTTGTTGACCCTGAGATTGCTGACATTTGCGTTGTCGACCGAAACGTTCGACAGGTTGATGCCGATGAACTCGGCCCCCGAAAGGTTCACATTGTTGAAGTGGCTGTTGGAAATATTGACGTCATCGAACACCGAATTGGTGACGATGCTCTCCCGCACTTCGAGCCTTTCGCGCTGCTGACGAACCTCGATCATCGGCTTACTCCGCCGCCACCGACGGCACGGCGCCGTCGGAGGTGGAATTGTAGGTATAGCCATCGATCCGCGCCTCGATGACGGGCCGGAAGTTACGGATCAGACCCTGGATGGGCCACGCCGCGGCATCGCCAAGCGCACAGATGGTGTGGCCCTCCACCTGCTTGGTAACCTCGAACAGCATATCGATCTCGCGCTTCTGGGCACGGCCTTCGACCATGCGTTCCATGACGCGCATCATCCAGCCCGTGCCTTCCCGGCAGGGCGTGCACTGGCCGCAGCTCTCATGCTTGTAAAAGGCCGAGAGGCGCCAGATGGCCTTGATGATGTCGGTGGATTTGTCCATCACGATCACCGCTGCGGTGCCGAGCGAAGAGCCGACTTCACGCAAGCCGTCGAAATCCATGACGGCGTTGCGGACTTTCTCACCGGGCACGCAAGGAACCGAGGCGCCGCCGGGGATTACGGCGAGCAGATTGTCCCAACCACCGCGGATGCCGCCGCAATGTCTTTCGATCATTTCCTCGAAACCGATCCCCATCGATTCCTCGAACGTCGCCGGGTGGTTGACGTGGCCGGACACGCACATCAGCTTAGTCCCGGTATTGTTGGGGCGGCCGAAGCTGGCGAACCAGGCGCCCGAGCGGCGGAGGATTTCCGGCACCACGGCGATGGATTCGACATTGTTGACGGTGGTGGGGTTGCCATAAACACCCATGCCGGCTGGGAATGGCGGCTTCAGGCGCGGCTGGCCCTTCTTGCCTTCCAGCGATTCCATCAGCGCGGTTTCCTCGCCGCAGATATAGGCACCGGCCCCATGGTGGACGATGATCTCAAGGTCCCAACCATGGATGTTGTTCTTGCCGATCAGCTTGGCGTCATAGGCTTCCTGCACCGCCTGCTCGAGGTGGTGCCGCTCTCGGATGAACTCGCCGCGCACATAGATAAAGGCCGTATGCGCATCCATGGCTCGGGCGGCCAGCAGGCAACCCTCGACCAGATGGTGCGGATCGTGCCGCAGAATCTCGCGATCCTTGCACGTGCCGGGTTCCGACTCGTCGGCATTGACCAGAAGATAATGTGGCCGGCCGTCGGAAACCTTGGGCATGAAGGTCCACTTCAACGCCGTGGGGAACCCTGCCCCGCCACGACCGCGCAGGCCCGAGGCCTTGACCTCGTTGGTTATCCAGTCGCGGCCGGCATCGATGAAGTCCCTGGTGCCTTCCCAGGCGCCGCGCTCGCGCGCGCCCTTGAGTCCCCAGTCGCCCTGGCCGTACAGATTGGTGAAAATGCGGTCTTTATCTGCGAGCATCTGTCACCCTCCTAGCGTGGCTTCTTGCCGAAGACGCGGATGTATTCAGCCTCGCCGCCGCGGGCGAGCGCATCGGCCTGCTTCAACCAATCATCGCGCTCGACGCGGCCCCGGAATTTCAGCCGTTCTTCGACCTGGGCGATCTCGGCCGGCGTCATCGAGGCGACCTGCGTGTAGCGGGTGATGCCGAGGCTGTTCAGCGTCTTTTCCAGGATGGGCCCGACACCCGAGATCAGCTTGAGATCGTCCGGCTGACCGGCCGGAGCAGTGAACAATGGCACAGCGACCGCATCCGGGGTATTGCCGGTGGGCGCAACCTTGCGCGGTTTGCCGGCCTGACGGCCGCTATCGACCTTGCCGGCGGGCGATTCCGCCCCGGTCGCGTCCTCGCGCATGGCGCGGGCGGGTTGGCCGTCAGCCTTGGCGCTGACATTGGCGCGCGTGCGCTCGGCTTCGGCCTTGGCGAGTGTTACCTTCGGGCTTCGCGTCGGCCCCTTGAGCGCGGGTGCGGCCTCTTCGCTCACCTTGCGCTTGCGGCCCGGCGTGGTCGGTTCCTGGGCCTTGACTGGCGCAGTGGCGACGAGAGCAGGAGCGGCCGCAGGCGCTGCCGGCGCCGCAGCAGGCTGTGCGTCGGGCGGCAGTGGCGGCACGAACTTTTCGCGCGTGCGGCTCGGCTTTTCGAGCAGGGTCGTCCGCCCCCCAAAGGCGGAAGCGAACATGCGCTCCACCTGTGGGCCGGGCTTTATGGTATCGCCCTTCCCGGCCGCGAAAGCATCGATGATTTCCTCGAAGCGCTCGGCCGTCAGGTCTTCGTAAGTGTCATGCCCGATAGCGACCATCGGGGCGTTGACGCAGGCGCCCAGGCACTCGACCTCTTCCCACGACAACGTGCCGTCGCCATTGAGATGGTGCGGATCGTGGTGGATCTTGTGCTGGCAACTGGCGATCAGGTCTTCGGCGCCGCGCAGCATGCAGGGCGTCGTGCCGCACACCTGGATATGGGCGCGGCTGCCGACCGGCTGCAACTGGAACTGCGTATAGAAGGTCGCGACTTCCAGCACGCGGATATAGGGCATCGACAGCAGGCGGGCGACATATTCGATCGTCGCCCGGGTGATCCAGCCATCCTGGTCCTGTGCGCGCGCCAGAATGGGGATCACGGCCGATTGCTGGCGGCCTGCCGGGTACTCGGCCATCTTGGCGCGGGCCCAGGTTTCATTGTCGTTTGAGAACGCGAAAGTCGCCGGCTGCACCGACTCATCCGCAAGGCGCCGCACAGACATCAGCGATCCACCTCTCCGAATACGATATCGAGCGACCCGAGCACGGCGGAGATGTCCGCCAGCATGTGGCCGCGGCACAGAAAATCCATAGCCTGCAGGTGCGAGAAACCCGGCGCCTTGATCTTGCAGCGATACGGCTTGTTGGTGCCGTCCGACACCAGATAGACACCGAACTCACCCTTGGGCGCCTCGACAGCGGCGTAAACCTCGCCGGCAGGCACCTTGTAGCCCTCGGTGTAGAGCTTGAAGTGATGGATCAGGGCTTCCATCGACTGCTTCATCTCACCGCGTTTGGGCGGCACGACCTTGCCATCGGTGGACGAGACGGGCGTTTTGCCTTCAGGCGAATTCAGCAGCCCTATCACCTGCCGCATGATGCGGACAGACTGGCGCATCTCTTCCATTCGGCAGAGATAGCGATCATAGCAATCGCCGTTCTTGCCGATCGGAATGTCGAAATCGAGCCGGTCATAGCATTCATAGGGCTGCGCCTTGCGCAGATCCCAGGCGGCGCCGGAGCCGCGCACCATGACGCCGGAAAAGCCCCAGGCCCAGGCATCTTCGAGCGAAACGACACCGATATCGACGTTGCGCTGCTTGTAGATGCGGTTGTCGGTCATCAGCGATTCAAGATCGTCGAGGACTTTCAGGAACGGATCGCAGAAGGCTTCGATGTCATCGATAAGCGCCTGCGGCAGATCCTGGTGCACCCCGCCCGGCCGGAAATAGGCCGCATGCATGCGGCTGCCCGAGGCCCGCTCGTAGAACCCCATGAGCTTTTCGCGCTCATCGAAGCCCCAGAGCGGCGGCGTCAGGGCACCCACGTCCAGGGCTTGCGTCGTGGTGTTGAGGATGTGCGAGAGGATGCGGCCGATCTCGCAGTAGAGCACGCGTATCAACTGCCCACGCAACGGCACGCTGATGCCGAGCAGGCGCTCCACGGCGAGCGCGAAGGCGTGTTCCTGGTTCATCGGTGCCACATAGTCGAGGCGATCGAAATACGGCACGGCCTGAAGATAAGTCTTGGTCTCGATCAGTTTCTCGGTGCCGCGATGAAGCAGCCCGATATGCGGATCGACTCGCTCGACAAGCTCTCCATCGAGCTCGAGCACCAGGCGCAGAACACCATGCGCAGCCGGATGTTGCGGCCCGAAGTTGATGGTAAAGTTACGGACTTCAGCTTCAGCCATTACTGCTTCGCCTTCTCGTCGCCCGGCAGCACGTAGTCGGTACCCTCCCATGGGGACAGGTAATCGAAATTCCGGAATTCCTGCGGCAGCTTGACGGGTTCATAGACGACGCGCTTGCGCTCTTCGTCGTAGCGCAGCTCGACGAAGCCGGTGGTCGGAAAATCCTTGCGCAGCGGATGGCCGTCAAAACCATAATCGGTCAGCAGGCGGCGCAGATCCGGATGGCCCGAGAACAGGATGCCATAAAGATCGTAGGCCTCGCGCTCGAACCAGTCAGCGCCTCGAAACACCCCCGTTATGCTGGGCACGGGGGTATCGCCGTCGGTAGACAATTTGACGCGGATACGAAGGTTTCGAGTTGGGCTAAGGAGATGGTAGACAACGTCGAAACGCTCGTCGCGTTCGGGATAATCGACACCGCAGACGTCAGTGATGGAGATAAAGCGGCACAAAGAATCATCACGCAGGAAGCGCGTGACATCCACAATGGCATCGCGGCGCACAACCAGGGTCAGCTCACCATATGCGATGGACTGGCTCTCGATGCTGTTTGCCAACTCGCGCGAAAGATGCTCACCAAGTGCGGTGAGCGGCGTATCCCCCTGGTCCATTGGGCCTATCTCTCAATCGTACCGGTACGGCGGATTTTCTTTTGCAGCATAAGGCAGCCATAAAGCAGCGCCTCCGCCGTCGGCGGACATCCGGGCACGTAGATATCCACGGGCACGATGCGGTCGCAGCCACGCACTACCGAGTAGGAGTAGTGGTAGTACCCTCCCCCGTTGGCGCAGCTCCCCATCGAGATGACGTAGCGGGGTTCCGGCATCTGGTCATAGACCTTGCGCAGCGCCGGCGCCATTTTGTTGGTCAGGGTGCCGGCGACGATCATTACGTCCGATTGACGTGGCGAGGCGCGCGGGGCGAGGCCGAAACGCTCGACGTCGTAGCGCGGCATCGACATCTGGATCATCTCGACGGCGCAACAGGCCAGCCCGAAGGTCATCCACATCAGCGAGCCGGTGCGGGCCCAGGTGATGAGATCATCCGCCGCAGTGACGAGAAAGCCCTTGTCGGCTAGTTCATCGCTGACTTCGGCGAAAAAGGCATCGTCCGACCCGATGGGCTTGTTGGTGCGCGGATCGATCAGCCCTTTGGGCCGCGGCGCAACCAGTGTCGAACTGCGTTCGCTCAATCCCATTCCAGGGCACCTTTCCGCCACTCATAAACAAACCCGACGGTGAGCACGCCGAGGAAAACGATCATCGACCAGAAGCCGAACCAGCCCACATCCTTGAAGGCCACGGCCCAAGGGAACAGGAAGGCGACTTCAAGATCGAAGATGATGAACAGTATCGACACCAGGTAGAAGCGCACGTCGAACTTCATCCGCGCATCATCGAAGGCATCGAAGCCGCATTCATAGGCTGAAACCTTTTCCGGATCCGGCTTTTTCACGGCGATGATGAAGGGGGCGATCAACAGCGCCAACCCGATGACGCCGGCAATAGCAATGAAGAGCACAATGGGCAGATAGTTGCTCAGCAGATCATTCATGCTGCGGCCTTTTTCGGGGCCGTTTTCACGGCCGGGAAGTGAGCGGTTGATGGGCGATTGGCGCCCGCGAACCAATGCTCGGTAAGTTGGTTAGGGGCTTAGCCCTTCGTCTTACGGGATTCAAGAAAAACAATACTGGACTTTAATAGTCATGTTTTAAGATTCCTGCCGGAATCAGGGCGTTTTCAGCTCAGCCGCCATTAAGCGCCGCGCGGATCACAGGAAAATAGCAGAAAATTGGAAAATGGCGCCGCAGCAGAATCGCGGGCAAAATAAAGGCCCCGCGAACGGGGCCCTTTAGTGAACCAAAACGGCGAACCGTGCCCGGTTCGCCGCATTGGGTTCGTTGCAAGACGCTACCCTGCCCGAGGGGCAGCCCCCGGGTAGAGCCTTTGCGAACTTAGAAGTGCCAGAGCACCGAAACGGTCGCCTTGGCAGCATGGAAGCCATTGTCGCCAAGCACGTTGTCGTCGAGGAAGCCGAGGCCGAGAACTTCGCCACGGATGCTCATGTTGTCGGTGACGGCAACTTCAACACCGCCGCCAACAGCGTAGATGCCTTCATTGTCGTCGTCGTTGCCGAGCGTACCGATACCGGCAGCGGCGTAGACCAGGACCTGGTCCGAAGCCAGCACGCCGATGCGGCCGAGGATCAAAGCGTCATACGCATTGAATTCGCCGTCGTAGTACAGGGCGTCCAACTGACCTTCAACGCCGAGCACGATCGGATCGGAGACGGTGAAGTTGTAACCAGCAACCACACCGATCGAACCGGCGCGGCCGTCGTCTTCAGCGAAGAGGCCGCCAGCGGAAAGACCGGCATAGAAGCCGTCAAAGCCGAAAACGGACGCATCATACACCGGAGCAGGCGTAGTGGTCGGGAGCAGAAGGTCAGCGGCCTGTGCGCCGGAGACCATGAGCGTCGCCGCAGCGACACCAGCCAAAAGAACAGAAATTTTCATCTTGCATTCCCCTAGGGTAGACAACAGTCACTCGCATATGTCTCAGACCACCTGGTCCTTGACAAGCCCGTCAACCCCTTAATCGTGGCTGCCGGACGGCATTCCGTGACTTTTCGTGGGCACGTGTTGCAAGAATGGTGCGATTTTCGCCCTTCCCGCAATATCCGCAACGACAATAGGTCATCACGGCGTCCACTACCAGTCACGTCTACGGCGAAAAGCGACTCGCTCTTGCCGTAATTCGAATGCGCCAGAATCATCCGGCGCACTGAACATTACTCGATTTGAAAGGATGCGTTCCCACCGGGACCGCAATAAATCCGATCAGTTGAAATGAAACAACACTCCGGCCGTCGCCTTGACTGCGGAGGGGGCCGTGCCCCATTCGCCGACGCCCAGAATTTCACCGCGAACGGTGACGGGATTGAACGCGGCGACTTCAACGCCCCCGCCAAAAGCATAAGAACCATTGCCGGCCGTCGTGCCGAGACCGGCCGCGCCGTAGGCCATGACGCCATCGGTGACGACGAAGCCGAGATGACCGAGCGCGTAGGCGTCCCAGTCCCAGCCACTCTTGGGCCACATCAGGCCGCCCTGGAACTCGAGGCCGGCGAGGATGAGGTCGCTCATGGCGAAATTCACACCGGCGGCGATACCCAGAGCCCCGCCATTGATATTGCCGTCGACATCGCCGAGGTAGCCGCCACCGACGATACCCGCATAGGCACCCTCGAAGCTGTTATACATCGCGCCCGAATAGATGTCGGTGGCCGGCGATCCCGAATAGTAGTCCGCCGCCATGGCGCCGGTGGAGAGAGAGATTGCCGTTGCTGCGCCCAGCATGAGGGACTTGAGGTTCATCGGAAACTCCGCGCTAAAACTAAACTTGGCCATATTGTCCGCGTCGCGCGCCCGAAGAGCCATCCCCCCGGGACCTCATATTGCCAAGTGCGGATAACGATCGATGATGGAAATCGGGGCTGAGCGCCCAGATTGATCCAATTTGATACAAATTGCAGGATTTCGCGTTTTGGCGACAGGTTGCCCAGCCTACGCCATCGCGGATGGAGGCCTCGATCGTCGCCAATTTTGCTTATTGGAGAAGCCGCCCAGGCGCTGGCGGCCGCTTCAGATCGACCTAGAAATGATAATTCGCACCGAAAGTGATCTGGTTGTTTGAACCCACGCCGTCGTCGGTGAAGCCGTGCAGATATTGCGCCCGCAGCGAGACATTGTCGGTGATCGACATTTCGACGCCGCCGCCCAGGAGCCATTGGTTCTCGTCGGCCGGCCCGAGATCGAGACCATAACCCGCCGCGGCATAGACGGCGACATCATCCGTCACCAGCACGCCGCCCCGCGCCAACACCTGGCCGAAGCTGCTGGCGCCAGCCCCGTCGCCGTCGCTGAGGGCGGTCGCCGATACTTCGGCGCCGAGCAGGTAGAAGTCGTATTGTGCGGTTACGCCCAAATCGACCCCGACGCCGTACTGGTTGCCTTCACCCGGGTTGAACTGCCCTGCCCCATAAACACCGGCATAGAAGCCGTTCCAGTCGAAGCCGGTGCTGGCAACCGGCACCTCTGTCGAGGGCGCGCTCGTGCCATAGGCGATGGCGTCGGCAGCGGCGGCTGGAAGGGCGAAAGCTGGAATCAGGAAGGCAGCAATGGCGATCGGTCTTGCGAGGCGCATCGACATTCTCCTTTCTGCTCCGCCGGCCGGTGTGGTCGGGCTTGGGCTCATGGAGCAATGGCAGCATACACGGAAAACTTTGTTCGCGTGAGCTACAGGCGCCGCCAGCGATGGAGGACGAACCGCCAGCAGCGCCAACGCCCATCATGCATGGACATGCGGACAAAGTGAGTCGCAGAGCCGGCCAAAAAAAGGCAAATGCCGGCGTTGCGGAGGGGCAACAGCCGGTATCAGGTGCTCGCTGCGGCGGGACCGGCGCTCACGATCAACTCCTCCGGAATGTCGTCGAAGGAGGCGTAGTTCATATTGTAGAGCTTGGCGTAGAGACCCTTCTTGGCCATCAGCTGGTCGTGGTTACCATTCTCGATGACTTCGCCATTCTGCAGCACGATGATGCGATCGGCGCCGCGGATGGTGGCGAGCCGGTGTGCGATGACCATGCCGGTGCGGCCTTCCAGCAGCTTCACCAGCGCCTTCTGGATCAGCATTTCCGTGTAGCTGTCGATATTGGCAGTGGCCTCGTCGAGCACCAGGATCTTGGCGTCGGCGACAAGCGCCCGTGCGAAGCTGATCAGCTGGCGCTGGCCGAGCGACAGGTTTCCGCCGCGCTGCTCGAGCTGGCTGTCATAGCCTTCAGGCAGGCGCATGATGAAGTCATGCGCGCCCACTGCCTGGGCGGCGCGGATCACCTCGTCGCGCGTCGCATCGAGCTTGTGATAGCGGATGTTCTCGAACACCGTGCCGGTGAACAGGAACGGCTCCTGCAACACCATGGCAACCTGTTCACCCAGCGAATCCTGGGTCAGGTCACGCACATCGTGGCCGCCGACCAGTACCTGGCCATCCCACACATCGTAGAAGCGATGGACGAGCGCCATCGAGCTGGTCTTGCCGGAACCGGTTGGTCCGACGAGTGCCACGGTCTCGCCTGGCTTCACCTTGAAGCTCACATTCTTGAGCACCGGCTGGCCCTGGCGATAACCGAAGGTGACGTTCTTGAACTCGACGGAGCCATCCATATCCGGTCCGATCGCGATGGCGCCCGGCTTGTCGTGAATGTCGACCGGCACGTCGAGCACTTCGGAAATGCGCTGGCCCGATGCCATGGCGCGCTGCATGACCGAATACTGCATGGTGAGCGAGCGGATCGGGTCGAAGAAGCGCTGGATGTAAAACAGGAACGCCACCATCACGCCAACATCGAGCTGACGGCCAAGCACCATCGAGCCGCCGACCACGATGACGGTGGCCATGGCGATGCCGGTGAGCGTGTCGACGATGGGCACCATTACCTGCGCGTATTTGGCGGCGGTCAGGTGGGCCTGGAGGTTGACGTAGGACTTCTCGTCATAGAGCTCGAAATTGACCTTCTGACGGCTGAGGCTCTGCACGGTGCGGACGCCGTGGATGCCTTCGGCCAGCGCGCCATTGGCGATGGAGTTGGTTTCGTGCGCAGCCATGAACGCCACCTTGGCGCGCGGCAGCCAGAACAAGCGGACGATGAACAGGATCGGCATGGTGCACAGGGTCAACAGCCCCAACCGCAGGTCCATGGCCAGCAACACGATGACGATGCCGAACAGCAGCACGATATCGCCGACCGACAGCACGGAGGTCTCTAGGAATTCCTGCATGGAATTGACGTCGCCCTGCAGGCGCGACATCAGCCGACCCACCTCGGTCTTGTCCATGAACGAGAGAGAGACCCGCTGCAGCTGCGCGAACATGGCGCGGCGCATATCGAACAGCACGTGCTCGGCAGCCTGGCCGACCACGGTTTCCTGCATATGACTGGCGCCGAAATTGATGAGAATCACAACCGCGAAGGCGACCGTGGCCCAGACCAGCGTCATGCGGTCGCCACCCGCCGCCATGCCATTATCGATGGCGTAGCGGATGATCAGCGGAATGGCGAGCTGGGTCAGGGTGAAGACCAGCACGGCGGCGACCGAGAGCAGGATCTTGCCCCGGTAGGGTCGCACGAAGCTCCAGATGCGGCGGACGATGCGCGGATCGTAGGCCTTGCCGAAGATCTCCTCTTCCTCGCGGTGGGAGCCGACCACGGCGCGGGTCGGGCGCCGGTTGCGGTCTTCGGTATCGTTGATTTCCTCGACGGTGGACATCAGATCGCCTCGCGAATGCCGACGGCATCGTCCGGCCGTACCTGCAAATCATAAAGGGCACGGTAGCGTCCGCCCCGCTCCAGCAGTTCCTCATGGGTGCCGCGCTCGACGATGCGGCCGTTCTCCATGAACAGGATCTGGTCGGCATGCATCAGTGAACTCAGGCGGTGCGAGATGACCAAGGTGACACGGTCACTCGAAAAACGCCGCATGGCGCTACGGATGCGCTGTTCGGTGCCGGCGTCGATGGCAGCGGTGGAGTCGTCGAAGACCATAACCGACGGCTTTAGGATCAGGCTGCGGGCGATGGATAGGCGCTGGCGCTGACCGCCGGAAAGCGACACGCCGCGCTCGCCTACGACGGTGCGATAGCCGGTCGGCAGGCCAACCACATAGTTGTGCAGCTGTGCCGATTCCGAGGCGCGTTCGATGCGCTGCTCCTTGGCCCAGGGATCCCCATAGGCGATATTGTTCTCGATCGAGGTGGTGAACAGGAACGAGTCCTGCTGCACCACGGCGACGGTATCGCGCAATGAATCCAGCGTAACCTTGGAAATATCCTGGCCGTCTATGGTGATGCGCCCGCCATTCACGTCGTAAAACCGCGGGATGAGATGGGCGATCGTCGATTTGCCGCTGCCCGGCGGGCCGACGATGCCGATGGTGTCACCGCGGCGCGCCTCGAAGCTGACATTGGTCAGCGTCGGCGTGGTGGCGCCCTCATAGGTGAAGTCGACGTTTTCGAACCGCAACACCCCGTCGGTGATGACGATGTCCTTGGCGTCGGGCGCGTCGATGACCGAAGGCTGCAGGTCGAGCAGCTCGAACAGGCGCGTGCCGCAGGTGGAGGCGCGGGCGAAGGAATTGACCATCAGACCGAGCTGGCGAACCGGCATCTGCAGGATGGTCATGAAGGTGAGGAACGAGGCGAGCGTGCCGACGCTGACCTCGCCGTCGATCACCTTGTTGCCGCCGAACCAGAGCACCAGTCCCATCGAGAAGAAGAACGAGAAGTTCATCATGCTGGTGTTGCCGACACGGATGTCGACGCGCTTATGCGCCAATTCCAGCGCGCTTTCCGAGGCACGATCGAACTTGGCCAGCTCAAAGAGCTGCGAGGCAAAAGCGCGGACGACGCGAATGCCGGCGAGGTTCTCGTCCATGACGCGCGAGACCACCGCCAGCCGCTCCTGCAGGTCCAACCAGGTCGAGCGGAGACGCAACTGCGCCACCGACGAGCGCCAGGCGACGAACGGCACGAAGACCAATGCCAACAGGCCCAGCTCGACATTGGTGCTGAGCAGCATGTAGGCGCCCACGCCGATAAGTACGGCGAGGAGCAGCATGCGGACGAGGCCGGTGCTGAAGAACATGCGCACCCCGTCGATATCGAGGATGCCGAGCGTGATGAGATCGCCCGTATGGACGCGGTCGTGAAAACTGTAGCTCAGGCGCTGCAGCTTCTCGTAGCAGGCCAGTCGCAATTCGTAGCCGATGTGATGGCCGACAGATTCACCAAAGTAGTTCTGCAGCATGGTAAAGACACCGCGCAGGATACTGATGACCAGCAACAGCATCGCGGTGTACCACAGCCCGCTTTCGGCAGCATTGCCGACATCCCCCGCCGTCAGCACGCCATGCGCCTGATCCACCGCCTGCCCCAGCAGTCGGGGGATCAGCAGTTGCAGGACAGCAGCAAGGAATGTGGATACGATCGCAATCGCCACCTGCCACGGATGACGCATGGTCATGCGGGTAATGCGCACCAGCGTGCTCAAACCCTGGCCCCACTGCGCCGCCGCAACATGGGCGACCGAATTGCTGCGCTGTTTCGCGCTGCGAACCGCCTCGGTATTCAAGGGAGTTTCCAGACTATCAATAAAGAAGCCCGGACGGAGCCTTTTAGAAATATAGACTCGGTCGGGGCCAACCAACTTCGGAATTAAAATAGTGCACTTTTTTCGTGCAACGCAAGAACGTTAAACCAAAAAACTCAGCCTAACTTTGGTTAAGCGACAGATTTGTGACGTTGAAGTCACGCCCGATGGTTTTCACTCGGGCTTGGTGCCGACCCGGTCGTTTTCAAGACGATCACCAACAGCGAGACCGATCTGCTGCGAGCGGCCGCCCGCGATCTCCAACACGAAGCGCACGGGCACGCCCGACGGAATGGGCGTCGGGTCCATCGGCCGGGCGTTGACGTGGATACTCTTGACCAAACCATCCGCGCCGATGAACACCATATCGAGCGGAATCAGGGTGTTCTGCATCCAGAACGAGGTTTCCTGCTCCTTGAAGAAATCAAAGAGCATGCCGGCGTCAGGCGCCAGTTCCTGCCGGAACATCAGGCCCTTTTCCCGCTCGGCGTCGGTGTCGGCGATTTCGATATTGAAGGGGAAATCCCCCTTGGCCGTGTGCAACACCGCCTTGGTCTCCGCACTGCAGGCGGCGAGCGGCATGAACGCGATCATCGCAGCCAGCAGCAGCCCAAGCGCACGGAGCGTCACGGGGGGACGAAAGCCAGGAAACCGACGATGGGCCATGAATTGTTCCGGTTAGTGGGAGGACGGGGCATCGCCCCAACCATCCGGGCGGATTTCGGCAACCATGAGGCCTTTGGGACCGATGCCGTAGCGTACCAGTACATATTGGCCCGGGCGCAGTTCGGTAATGCCGAAGCGCCGCAAGGTCTCCATATGTACGAAGATATCAGGCGAGCCCTCCCCCGCCGACAGGAAGCCGAAGCCGCGAATGCGATTGAACCATTTGACTTCGAGCCGCTCGAGCCGCGACGTCGGCTCGACCGTTACATGCGTACGCGCCGCCGGCATTTGTGCTGGGTGGCGGGCTGTGGATTCATCCATCGACAGAATCCGGAACGCCTGCAGGCCACCAGGCCGGTTCAGCGCCTCGACCACGATCCGCGCGCCCTCATAGGCGGTCTGGTAACCGTCGCGCCGCAGGCAGGTCACGTGCAAAAGCACATCGGCCATACCGTTGTCAGGAACGATAAAGCCAAACCCCTTGGCGACGTCGAACCATTTGATGGCGCCGGAAACCTCAATAACATCAAGATTGTGCCCAGCGGACGCGCCAACGTCCTCGCCGGCGTCCAAATCCGAATCGGTGGACTGGAATCCACGCTCATCGCGATCGGGTGAAAACTTACCCCCCATGCCCCCCAAACCCTCTTTCAGCACGCCCCTCGCCGCCGCGAGGTACTCCACAAGACAAAATCAGTCTGGCCGATTCAGCAACAAAAGTTAAGGAGTCGTTGTAAATTTGTTTTCGGCATTAACTGCCTTTTTCAGCCGGCTGGCAGATTGCCCGGCGCCATACCGCCTTGCTAGCTTGCCTGGCCAACCAACAAATCAGCGAGGAAGCGCCCGATGCAGTACCTGCATACCATGGTCCGCGTGACCGACGTCACCGCAAGTCTCAAATTCTATTGCCAGGGCCTGGGACTGGAAGAAGTCCGCCGGTCGGAAAACGAGAAGGGCCGCTATACCCTGATTTTCCTCAGGGCACCCGGCGACCAGGGCGGCGAAGTCGAACTCACTTATAACTGGGATCCGGAGCCTTATACGGGCGGCCGCAATTTCGGCCACCTCGCCTATCGGACCAAGGACATCTATGCCCTGTGCAAACATCTTCAGGACATGGGCGTCACCATCAACCGGCCTCCCCGTGACGGGCATATGGCCTTCGTGCGCTCCCCCGACGGCATCTCGATCGAGTTGATCCAGGACGGCACGCTGCCCGCACAGGAACCCTGGGCATCGATGCCGAACACCGGCAGCTGGTAGTCGACAAGATTAACCGCGCGTTCACCAAACCGGTTAGCGCGCGGTTAGCATAAAAGCTCATATTTTATCGGTCATCGTCGGACCCGCTGGTCGATCCCCATCGCCGGCCCGGAAGTGGCCATGAAATTTTTTTGCCTTGCATTGGTATGCGCTCTAACTCTCAGCGGCTGCTTGCCCATGGCGATGTTCGCCAGCTCCAGCGGCCCCGGCTATCAGGGGCGCTACAACAGCTGGGGCACCTATACGGCCAGCAGCGAGGTCAACGCCTTCTGCATATCGCCGAAACTGCGCTTCGTGATCTGGGAATTCGAAGGCTGGTTCGGCAAGAAGGTCGTGATGAACTCAGGCTATCGCGACGAGGGTCACAACGAAGCCGCCGGCGGCAAGGAAGCCTCGTTCCACAAGAAATGCATGGCCGCCGATTTCTTCATTCCCGGCGTACCCAAGGATCAATTGATCGCCTTCGCCATGCGCGAGGATGGTGTTGGCGGCCTCGGCTGCTATCCGGGCCGTAGCTTTATCCATGTCGACGTCCGCGATCGCCCCCGTGGCTGGAGTCACCCGGTCACATTCAGCGGCTGCTAGTCTTTGCGAGCGGCTTTCTTGGTGTGAGAAAAGCGCCGAAAAGACACTTGCGCAGCGCCGACAACACCCCTATACGGTCCCAGCGCAAAGCGCCCTTCGTCTATCGGTCAGGACGCCACCCTTTCACGGTGGAGAGAGGGGTTCGATTCCCCTAGGGCGCGCCACTATTTCTGGCGCTTATTCACGACTCCGATTTCCGCGACCGCGGCCTCTCATGCGAGGCCGCGCATTTCGGTATCCATCCAGCCACAAAATTGCCGGACTGCCCTCGATTCCGAGCGGCGCTGGTAGCGGTAGGTTCCGGTTTCGACCGGCTCATATCCAGGCAGGGTCACCAAAGCCCCCGACTTGGTTTCCCGGCCCGTGAGAATCGTGGGGCCGAGCACCATTCCCAAACCGGCAACACAGGCGTGAAGCGCCGCATCATCCGTGTCGAAGGCATGGGCAAGGGACAGGTCTGCGAGCGGGATATCGAACGTCTCGCACCAGAGCCCCCAGTCCCAATTGCCCACGCAACATTGCAAAGCCGGCACATCCGGGACAGCGGTCTCCCGCCCCTTGATGCCCCCCCTCGCCAACAGGCTCGGAGAAACCACCGGGCGCCGCAGGTCGCGCGCCAGGAAGTCCCATCCGTCGGCCACCTCGCCGATTCGGAAATGCCGGATGCTGACATCGGAATCGGGAACGGCCGAAAAACCGCGCGCAGAACTCGTTTCCACGCGAACACGCACCTGAGGGTTGAGGGTGCGGAAGCGTTCCAATGATGGAATAAGCCAACGCAGCGCCAGCGACGTCGTCGCATGGACGCTGATTTCATTCTCGTCGCGATAAAGCGCTTCGGCCGACCGCTCGATAAGCCCGATCGCCGGCGCGATCTCCTGATAGAATCGCCGCCCCACGTCCGTTAGGGACACGGCGTTGTTGCCGCGGCGGAAAAAGTTCACCCCAAGCTCGTCTTCGAGCTTCTTGAGCTGGTGGCTCACCGCGCCCGAGGTCACGCCGAGCTCGACGCCGGCCGCCGTAAGGCTTCCGGTACGAGCCACGATCGCGAACACACGAATGGCGTTCAGAGAGACGCGATGCCTGTTCTGCATGAATTTTCCTCAGGCTCCCCGCAAATTCCTGGTTTGAATGCCGTCCGAAAATATAGCACGAGCGGCAATCAAAGCCTTTCAGGAAATGGTATGCGCTCGCCACCGCTTGATTCCGATGTCAAATACACGCGCCTGGCAGCGATACTTTCTTTGCCGTTCGCACTGCGAACATCGCCGACGGTACGTGCCGTTGCGGCTCTGTCGATCACCCAGCTCATTGGCTGGGGTGCTACCTTCTATATGCCGGCGATCACGGGACCGGCCATGGCGACTGATCTGGGCATGGCCCTGCCGCTGGTCATGGCCGGGCCGACGATCATGCTGGTGGTGATGGCCATGGTGTCGTGGCCCCTGAGCGCCGTTTTCGCGCGCCACGGAGCGCGCCCCATCATGGTCCTGGGATCAGTCCTGGGCGCTACCGGGCTGTTGGTCATGGGTCTCGCCAATGGCCCGGTGGCCTATGTGGTGTCATGGATTTTCCTCGGCCTCGCCGGGGCCACCATGCTGACGACCGCGGCGCAGATAGCCCTGGCCGAGGTCGCCGGTGGAAAAGCGCGCCAGGCCCTCGCCGTGCTGGTCCTGGCCGGCGGGCTGACGTCGAGTATCGTGTGGCCAGTGACAGGTTTCATGCAGGCTGAATGGGGCTGGCGCACCACAACCCTGGTTTATGCCGCTCTCGTACTGCTCGTGTGCATGCCACTGTTTTGGAGCACACTTGCCCGACGGCCCAGGGGAAAGCCCGCAGCCACGAAGACGGCCGAGCCCGGCGCCATCGACCGCCCCCGCTTTATCCTCATCGCCGTGACCTTTGCGGCCAATGGCTTCGTCACCTGGGGCTTTGCGCTCACCATCATTATCCTGTTCGAGGCCGCGGGCCTCGATCATGCCAGCGCATTGGCGGCCGCCGCCTTTATCGGCCTCGCCCAATGGGGCGGCCGCCTGGTCGATTTTCTTGGCGGCCGGCGTCTCTCGGGCTTCGTCACCGGCCTTTTGGCCACAGCGCTGTTTCCACTGAGCTTCATCGTCCTGCTGCTGACCAGCAACTTTTTCGGCGCCATGCTTTTCGCCACGCTCTATGGGCTTGCCAGCGGCATCACCGCCGTTACCCGGGCCACGCTGCCGCTGCAAATTTTCCCGACCGGCGCCTATGCCCGCGCCTCGGCACAGCTGGCCGTCCCCCTCAACCTTTCCTTCGCGGCCGCCCCACCGCTGTTCACCGCCCTCCTCACCTCGTCAGGGCCGCGCGCGGCCTTGTGGCTGGCCTTCGCCATTTCGATCGTCGCGTTCTGCGCACTTCTCGGCCTTCTGCTGCTACAGCGCCGGATCAATCCCGCGTCAGAACAGAACTGAGACATGGCGTTGACCTTTACGGTCTTTACGCAGAATGCCACTGGACAGCCTCCCCGCTTTCGACCTATAGGACGCCTGTCTCGCGCTGCGGCTTGCCGTGGCGCCGCGAGACCTTGCTCTTGATCCGCGCCCATCGTCTAGCGGTCAGGACACCGCCCTCTCACGGCGGGAACGGGGGTTCGATTCCCCCTGGGCGCGCCAGGAACCAATCTTCCCTTGGTTGAAATCCTGCGCCGACAAGACCGTGGACATCGGATCCCGATGCGTTTTCACGAACGCGGAACCTGCTCCCTCGCCTGGCGTTGGCCCTTGATCATCAACTCTTTGGAGATGACCAATGACCGTTACGAACGCGCTTGCGGGTATCGCCGTCAAAAATCTGGACACTGCCATATCCTGGTACGGCAAGCTGCTTGATCGCAGTCCCGATTCACGGCCCATGGATGGGCTTGCCGAATGGCATTTCGAAACTGGCGGCTGGATGCAGGTCTTTAAGGACGACAAGCGGGCCGGCCATTCCTCGGTAACGTTCGCCGAAAACGACCTCACCAGGCGGTTGCGGGATCTGGAGAGCAAGGGGATCCGCGTCGGCCCGATCACGGATTCGGATGTGATCAAGACCGCGATCATCACCGATCCAGACGGCAACCAGATCGTTTTCGCCCAGGGCATGGACGAGAACCACCGTTCAACGCACTAGCCTGCTGGCGGCAGCTGATGTTTCCAACGACGCAAAAAAAAGCAGCGAATCGGCTAGGCCCTGTCGACATAATGAGTGTGGCAATCCGCAGAAAGGAACCGCCATGGGACAGCCCGTCGTGCACTTCGAAATCATCGGCCGGGAGCCCGCTAAATTGCGGAGCTACTACGGCGACCTCTTCGGCTGGGCGTTCGATACCAGCAATCCCGTCGCCGACGCCGTTTCCCAGCCCCACGATTATGGTTTCGTGGATAATGGCGAGGGCATTCCGGGCGGTGTGGGCGGTGGGGCCGACTACCAGAGCAAGGTGCTGTTCTATATCGGCGTACCCAATGTCGAGGCGGCACTGCAAAAGGCAGAGAACCTGGGCGGAAAACGCCTTCTGGGGCCGGTAAAGTCGCCGAGCGGCCAGCTTGTGGTCGGGCAGTTCACCGATCCGGAAGGCCATCTGGTGGGCGTGGCAGGACCAGCCTGAAACTACGGCGTTTCGGCTACCACCTGCCAGAAGGTGCGGTCCATGGCGCCGGTCTTGCTGCCCAGCCAAGGGAAATGCCCGTAATTGAAGGAGAGCTGCTCGGCTGCCTCCTGCGGTGATTTCTTCATGACCAGCAGTTCGAACAACGCCGAGGCCAGGCCAGTCCGGTCGGCACCGGCCTTGCAGTGGATCAGAATGGGATATTGCGCGTCGTGCAGCGTCGCGATCAGAGCCGATAATGTTTGAGGCTCAGGCATACGATCATCCGACATCGGTACGTCCACCAACGCCACGCCGTGACTTTTCGCGATGGAGGCTTCGTTGGCGTACCAGGGGGACTCCATCGAGCCACCGCGCAGATTGAGGATCGTGCGGATACCGTTCTGCTCGATTACCTGCTGCAGCTGGGCGCTTCCGAGCGTATTGGAGCGATAGGCCATCTGCGGCTCGATCGCATGCACATTGCCTGTAAACTGCAGATAGGCGGCGAAGGCGCCAAGGCTCGCCAGCGCGATCGTCAAGGCGATGCTGGTGGCCGTCGCGAGGCGCGTCGCATGGTCGAACAGCACGCCGGCCCGGGAATCGTGCGAGACTGCGGCGCCGCTATAGGCGTGGAAGGCCCGGTTGGTACTCTGCAGGACGAAGGCGAGACAACCCACCAGCAACACGATGCCGCCGGCCAATGGCGGAACCGGCAGCAGCCTGACGCAGACGGCGACGACAGTGATGAGAATTGCGGCGTGCAAAAGCAGGCAGCTATCGGCGAAAAACAATCCGCGCAGTTCGCGAGCGGTCGCACGCACCGCACTCATGATGGCTGGCTCTTGCGGAAGGCAGCGCATTTGCCGCGCAGCCGGTAAACCGCGCCGGCGGTCGCCAGGCCAACCACGGCGAGAATAACGATAATGGCGAGGTTGGACCCCGGCCAATCGGCGCCGATGCCTTCACCGAGGACGAAGACCCCAACGCTCATCAACAGTCCCCCGACGATGAGTTTCAGCAGGTTTTCGGGAACCAGAGACAGAGGACGGCGGACAAGCAAGCCGATCGCCATTACGGCGGCGGCGGCGACGACGGCGCCAAGCGCCGCATAGGAAATGGTCCCATGCGTACTGCCGACCGCAAGGACGATGAACACCACTTCCAGTCCTTCCATCAACACCACGTTGAAGGCGGCGATGGCCGCAAGATAGAAGGCGCCCGCGCCGCGCTCCTGTCGGGAGAGAAGTTCCGTCTGTTGGGCGAAGGCCGCATCCTCGTCGTGCAGCGCCATGACGCCGGCCGAGCGCAGGATAGCCTTGCGCAACCAGCGGATGCCGAAGAGCAGCAGCAGCACCCCGACCACAAATTGCAGCGGCGCCAACGGCAGCGTGGTCAACAACGACCCGAGGATCGATACCAGCGCGGCCAGCACCACCAGCGCCAAACCGCCGCCAATCCACGCCGGCCTCCAGCCCCGCGCCATGCTGACCGCAAGCAGGATGGTGAAGGCTTCGACGACCTCGACAAACGAGCCCAGAAAGGCCGCGCCCATACTGGTTAGGATCGGAACGGATAAACCCATACAGAACCCTTCGATACTTGGAGCGTAATCGACATTTGGACCTATGGGGTCCGTTCCGTTATGTGAACAACACTATCCAATACAGTGACTGCGCATAGAACATTTTATTTTGACGGACTTATGTCGGCGCGCCGATGGTCCGCGCAATCTCCCCATCTCGCTCACAGCCTACTCATTGACGGCAGCAAAGCCGCCATGTTAATCGATTAACGAAATGACGGCAGGAGACTACTAACCAGTTACGAGGGAACGCCCCACACGGCTACGCAGAGAGCCGGGGGAGAACACCCGAGAACGACGTTGCCACAAGTGGAGGAGACCCATGGCAGTATTTCGTGGACTGAAAGGCATGGCGCTCGTCGCCAGTGCACTGGCTGTAATGGTCGGCACGGCGCAAGCCGAAACGGTGAGCGTTTATTGGAACGCCGGGCACGCCTATGCGGCCTATGCCGATGTCATCAAGAAATTCGAAGCCGATAATCCGGGCTGGACGGTACAGTGGGAGAAATTCCAGTGGCCAGACCTCCGGACCAAGCTGGTCGCCGATTTCGCGGTGAACAACCCGCCCGATCTCGTGGCGGAGCCTGGCGGCTGGGTGCAGGAATTCGGCCAGCAGGGGCTGCTCACCCCGCTCAACACCTATATCGCCAAGGATGGCGCCACGATGGGCTATCCGGCGGACTGGCAGGACTTCTCCGTTGCCCGCAACAAGGTGGGCGACGACTATTACGGCGTGCAGATTCACCTCACCTGCGCCACGCTCCTCTACAATGTCGATATGCTGAAAGCTGCCGGCTTCGACAAGCCGCCGAGCAATTGGGAAGAATTCCGCAAGGTCGCCATGGCCACCACCAGCCCGGGCAAGTTTGGGTTCGCGCCGAACCCGGTGGCCGACTACTACTGGCCGTGGATCTACCAGAACGGTGGTGACTACTACGATCCCAAGACCAACAAGGTGACCTTCGACAGTCCGGAAGCAGCCGCCGCCATCCAGTTCATGTCGGACCTCATCCACAAGGACAAGGCTGCACCCCTTCCTGTGGCCGGCGCCGACTATGAAGGCCCGCAAAAGCTGTTCACCGCCGGCCGCGCCGCCATGATCATCACCGGCCCGTGGGATGCCGGCCCGATCAAGACCGGCAATCCCAAGCTCAACTGGCTGGCCGGCCCCTCGCTCACCGAAAAGACGCAAGCCACGCAAGCCGGCGGCGTATCCCTGATGATCCCCAAGGCCGCCAAGCACCCGGACCAGGCTTGGGACCTGCTGAAGCGCTTCGTGTCGCTCGATACGGAATTGGCAGCCTCCAACGAAGCCGGCATGACCATGCCCCGCAAGTCCTGGGCGGCTGATCCAAAGACCAAGGCCAATCCAATGCTGGCCCAGTTCGGCCAGTGCCTGCCCTATGCCCGTGACATCACCGCCCAGGTGCGGCTCACCGGCAAGAGCGCGCGTGTCGGCGAGTTGTTCCAGAAGGCGGTCGACGACATCCTCTACAACGACAAGCCGGCGCAGGCGACGCTGACGGCGGCGGCGGATGAAGCGAACAAGGTGCTGGCCGCCAAATAGGGCCAGCGCTCCGCGGGTGCCTGCCGTCCGCCCCGGCGGGCACCCCTCCCCCTTGATGAGCACAATGTCGTCCATCGCGGCGGCGAGGGATGATCTACGCCATGAGCATGTTCGGCAACTGGAAGACTCGGCAGGCGCTGCTCGCCTATGCGCTGCTGATGCCGGCGATCGCGTACTTCGCGCTGTATTTCTTTTATCCGATCGTGGTCGAATTCGTGACCAGCTTCTATTCGGGCCAGCCATTGATCGGGGTCGGTACGTTCACCGGCCTCGACAATTATGTCGAAGCCCTGACCGACCCACGGGTGAGGCAATCCTTCATCACCACCATGATCTTCGCCATCGGCACGACGGTGCTGACACTACTGCCGGCGCTTGGCCTCGCGGCGATCCTCGTCGGCCCGATCAAGGGCGGCAAGGCCATCCGCTCCATCATCTTTTTCCCCTACATCATCTCCTTCGTGATCGTCGCGCTGATGTGGAAGAGCCTGCTCGATCCCTATAGCGGCATCCTCAACAACCTGCTGATTGCCCTCAACCTGCCGACGCAGAGCTGGCTCAGCACGCCATCGACGGCGCTGCCCACCATGATCGGCATCGTGGTCTGGAAGGATGTCGGCTACGCCATGCTCATCTACATCGCCGCTATCCAGAACATTCCGCAATCGCTCTACGAAGCCGCGGCGCTCGATGGGGCCACGCCACGCCAGATGTTCTGGACCATCACCATTCCCCTGCTGATGCCGACGACGCTGTTCCTCGCCGTCATCAGCATGATCGCGCATCTGCAGGATCTGTCGGCACCGTTCCTCCTCACCGATGGCGGGCCGGCCGACGCGACGCGCCTCTTCAGCTTTCATGTCTATGAGACGGCGTTCAAGGAACTCAACATCGGCTATGCCTCGGCGCTGTCGTTCCTGATGTTCATCGTCATCCTCATCGTCACTTTCATCCAGTTCAAACTGCTCAACCGGAAGGTGGCCTACTGATGCCCGACGCGCTCGATCGCCGCCCGCTGCCCATCACCATCATCACCTATGTGGTGTTGATCGCTTGCGCGCTGCTCGCCATGTTTCCGTTTCTCTACATGGTGTCGTTGTCACTGCAGACCGACGCCGACCTCTTCAGCGGCGTGCCGGTGCTGATCCCGTCGGTATTCCAGTTCTCCAACTATGTGGATATCTGGCAGAAGGCGCCGTTCGCGCGGTTCGTCTTGAACAGCTTCATCGTCGCCGGCGGCATCACCGTGCTGCACCTGATCTTCGATCCGCTGGTCGGCTACGTCTTCGCCAAGATGCATTTCCCCGGCAAGGGGTTCCTGTTCGGGGCCCTGCTGGCGACGCTCATGCTGCCGTTCTTCATCCGCATGATCCCGCTCTACATCCTCACCGCCAGGATGGGCATGTTGAACACCTATCAGGGCCTGATCATGCCCTTCGCGATGAGCGCGTACGGCATTTTCCTTATGCGGCAGTTCATCCTGCCCATTCCGGACGAGCTCATCGACGCCGCGCGTATGGACGGGGCCAACGACCTCCGCATCTTCTTCGACATCGCCCTGCCCCAGCTCCGGCCGGCGCTGGCGACGCTGGCGCTACTGACCTTCGTGTTTCAGTTCAACGAGTTCTTGTGGCCGCTGATCGTGGTCAGCACCACCGAGATGCGGCCGATCACCACCGGCCTCACCCTCTTCAACCAGGAATTTTTCACGCAATGGAATCTCACCGCCACCGGCGGTCTGATCCTCTTCATTCCCAGCTTCCTGCTGTTCATCCTCATGCAGCGCTATTTCGTGCGCTCGGTGATGATGACCGGCATCAAATAGCCGCAGACGAAAGGCGCCTATCGTGTCGTCCCATCCAAATGTCATCGTCTTTTTCACCGACCAGCAGCGCTGGGATTCCATGGGAATTCACGGCCATCCGGCGGGGCTGACGCCCAATTTCGACCGCGTTGCCGCGGCGGGCACTTTCGTCAAGAACTCCTTCACGTGCCAACCCGTCTGCGGTCCGGCGCGTTCGGTGCTGCAAACCGGGAAATATGCCACCAATACGGGGTGCTTTCGCAATTCCATCCCGCTGCCGCGTGAGGAAAAGACGCTCGCGCACCACTTCCGTGAGGGTGGCTACGACACCGCCTATATCGGTAAATGGCACCTCGCGTCCGGCGATCCCGTGCCGGCGGCGGAGCGCGGCGGTTACCAGTCTTGGCTGGCCTCCAATATCCTGGAATTCACCTCCTATGCCTATGACACCGTGGTCTATAACGAGGCCGAAGAGGCCGTGAAGCTGCCCGGCTATCGGGTCGATGCGCTCACCGATGCGGCCATCCGCTACATCGACCAGGATCACCACAAGCCCTATTTCATGTTCCTGTCGTTCCTCGAGCCGCATCACCAGAACCAGACCGACACCTATCCGGCGCCCTTCGGCTATGAGGATCGGTTGCGCGGCGAGTTGCAGTTTCCACCGGACCTGGCTGCGCTCGGCGGCAGTTCGAAAGAACATTACCCCGGCTATATGGGCATGATCGAAAGGCTCGACGAAGCCTTCGGCCGGCTCATCGAGGCGCTGCACAGCCTCGGCCAGCTCGACAACACCATCATCCTGTTCAGCTCGGACCATGGCTGCCACTTCAAGACGCGCAACAGCGAATACAAGCGCTCCTGCCACGAATCTTCCATCCGCGTACCCACGCTATTCTACGGCCCCGGGTTCACCGGCCGCGGCACCTATGAGGGCATGCTGAGCCTCATCGACCTGCCGCCGACGCTGCTGGAGGCCACAGGCCTGCCCGTGCCTCCGGTGATGCAGGGCCATTCGATTTTCGCGCGCCTGGGCGAAACCGATCCAGACGAGAACGTCTTCATCCAGATCAGCGAAAGCCATGTCGGCCGGGCCCTGCGCACGCGACGCTGGAAATATGAGGTGGTGTCTCCCGATGGCGACGGATGGAACGACAAGGACAGCCCTTTCTATGTCGAGGCCTATCTCTACGATCTCGACAGCGACCCCTACGAACTCGACAATCTGGTGACTTCCCCTGCCCATGCCGGCGTCCGCGCCGAATTGCAGGGCCAGTTGATCGAGCGCATGGTGGCCGCCGGCGAGTCGGCGCCCGAGATCGGACCGGCAGCCTAGGGGCAGATCGCAACGTAAGGCGGGACGGATTGCAGCCGCAAAAGCTCGATGAAAAAGCCTCCTCCGGCGACCGGCAGCCCACCATGGCCGATGTGGCACGGCTGGCGGAAGTCTCGACTGCGGCGGTCTCCTACTTCCTGAGCGGACGTGAGCATCTGATGCGGCGGGTCGGCGCCGAGGCGCAGGAGCGCATCAGTCAGGCCGTCGGCGCTCTCGGCTATGTGCAGAACAAGACCGCCCGACATCTGAGGCGGCAACGCACCGAGCGCATCTGCGTCCTCATGCCCAAGCTCGGCGTGCCCTTCGCCGATAAGGTGGCGCAGGATGTCGAGGCGGCGGCGCGACGGCGCGGCTTCACGTCCATCGTGGTGACGGCGACAGGCATGGACGGCTTCCGCCGAGTGCTGCGCGATGTCGAGGCCGGGTTGGCCGACGGCGTCATCGCCGACGCCAACTCGCTCGATCCTCAGGCATTGGGCGCTTTGTTCGAGCCTTTCGCCGGGGTCAACAAGGCCTGCGTGGTCATTCATGCGGCGGCCCAGGAGGAGGCCTTTTCCGTCGTCAACTACGACTGGATCCTGGCCCTGCTGCAAGCCGCCAAGCATCTTTATGCCAAGGGCCACAGGCGGATCGCCTATATGCAGAACCGCTCGGACTACGGCAATCCGCGCGTCGAGGCATTGCGAGCCTTTCTCAAGGACAGGCCGGGGAGTTCCCTGGTGGTTCTCGATGGCGCCGAGGCCCGCGAGGTGGCGGCGGCGGCAACGCGCGCCATGGCCGCCCTGCCAGAGCGGCCTACCGCCGTCCTGGTGGAATCGGATTTCACCGCGGTAACGGTCATCGAGGAGTTGCAGCGCCTTGGCCTGGCCGTGCCGGGCGATGTCGCCGTCATCGGCTGTGGCAACGCCGAGGAAGGCTTTTACTGCAACCCGCGCCTCACCACGATTGGGCCCAAATGGCTGTCGCTCACCGAGGCCACGGAACATCTGATCGATATCATCGAAAGCCGCGGCGATGCCACGCCGCGCCAGTTTACTATTCCCTGGACCCTGTATCCGCGCGACAGCGGCTGAGCGGCCTTTCAGTATTCAGGCGCGCATTACCAAAAATTATATCAGCTTACCGTGTCCTAACGTGTATTGCCCGCCTAAACACCCTATCTACTGCTACGGGGCGCTGAAGAGTTGGGGAATCACATGAAATCTCTTCTTCGTATTGGGATAGTGCTCGCCGTTGTCGTCGTTGCGGGCGGCGCGGCATGGTGGATGTTCTCTTCGCCCAAGGCGGCGCCGGAGCCCACGACTGTCGAAGTCACTCGTGGCAATGTCGAACAGACCGTACTGGCTTCGGGCGCGCTGCAGGCCAAGTCCGTGACGAGCGTGGGCGCGGAAGTGTCCGGCCGCATCGAGACGTTGCACGTCAAGCTGGGTGACAATGTCCAGAAGGGCGATCTCATCGCCGAGATCGATTCCTTAAATCAGGAGAATGCCGTCAAGGCGGCGGAAGCCTCGCTCGCCAACATCAAGGCGCAGAAGCAGGCCAAGCTTGCCGATGTGACGCAGACCCAGCAGGCGCTGGATCGCGCCAAGCAGCTCAGCGGCCAGAAGCTGGTGTCTCAGGCCGACCTCGAGGCGGCACAGGCCCTGCTCGATTCGGCCAATGCGCAAATCGCCTCGCTCGACGCCCAGATCAGCCAGGCCAACCTTGCCGTCGACTCGGCCAATCTCAACCTGAGCCGCACCAAGATCATCGCGCCCGCCAGCGGCACCGTGGTCGCCGTGCTGGTGACCGAGGGACAGACAGTCAACGCCAACCAGACCACGCCGACACTCGTCAAGATCGCCGATCTCGACACCATGATCATCAAGGCGCAGATCTCGGAGGCCGACGTCACCCGCGTGGCGCCGGGCCAGAAGGCCTATTTCACGATCCTGGGCGAACCCGACCAGCAGATCGATGCGACCCTATTGTCGCTGGAGCCCGCGCCTGACGCCATCACCACTGCCGACAGCGGCATCGCCTCGGACGACAGCGCCGTCTATTACAACGGCCTGTTCCAGGTGGACAATCCGGACCACCGCCTGCGCATCGCCATGACGGCGAAGGTCACCATCGTGCTCAGGTCTGCTCAGAATGCGCTGACCATCCCGTCTTCGGCGCTTGGCACGCCCGGCAAGAATGGCGCCTACATGCTGCGTGTGCTCGATGCGGAAACCGGCGAGGTCACGCCGCGCAAGGTAACGGTTGGGCTGAACAACAATATCGTGGCCGAGATCACCGACGGTCTCAAGGAAGGCGATCGCGTCGTCACCGGCTCGCGTGGTCCGCGGCCCGCGACGGCCAATGCCAATGCCCGTCCGGGCGGCCCGCGTATCGGCAGCCCGCGCGTGATGGGGCTGTGAAATGACCCAGCCCCTGATCGAACTGAAGGCACTGCGGCGCGAGTTCCGCACCGGCGACGAAACCATCGCGGTGCTGAAGGATATCGACCTCAGCATCGAGGCCGGCGACATGGTCGCCATCATCGGCAGCTCGGGTTCGGGCAAGTCGACGCTGATGAATATCCTGGGCTGTCTCGATCGTCCCAGCGCCGGTTCCTACAAATTTGCCGGGCGCGATATCGGCGGGCTCGAGGCCAACGCGCTGGCGCAACTGCGGCGCGAGCATTTCGGCTTCATCTTCCAGCGCTATCAGCTGTTGGCCGATCTCGATGCCGTCGAGAATGTCGAGATGCCGGCTATCTATGCCGGTGTCGATGGCGGGGAACGGCGGCAGCGCGCCGTTGAACTGCTGACCCGTCTCGGCCTCGGCGACCGGCTGCACCACCGGCCAAGTGCCCTATCCGGCGGTCAGCAGCAGCGCGTCAGCGTGGCGCGGGCGTTGATGAATGGCGGCGACGTGATCCTTGCGGACGAACCCACCGGGGCGCTCGACAGCAAGAGCGGCGCCGAACTTATGGCCCTATTGCGCGAGCTGCATGCCGACGGCCATACCATCATCATCGTCACCCATGACGCCGCCATCGCCCGGCAGGCGGAGCGCATCGTCGAAATCAGCGACGGTGTCATCATCTCCGATACCCGCACCGACGATACGACGTCCGACGCCGTGCTGGACCGGGAGCCAGTGCGACGCAGCGCCAAGTGGCGCGAGGGCTTCGACCGCGGTGCCGAAGCGTTGCGCATGGCGGTACGCGCCATGACCGCGCACAAGCTGCGCACCTTCCTCACCATGCTCGGCATCATCATCGGCATCGCTTCGGTGGTGTCCGTGGTGGCGCTTGGCCAAGGCAGCCAGCAGGCGGTGCTGGAGCAGATCTCCGCCATCGGCACCAATACCATCAATGTCAGCCCCGGCACCGGCTTTGGCGACCGCCATTCGGCCCGCATCCGCACCCTGCTGCCATCCGATGCCGACGCCATCGCGCAGCAACCCTATGCCGACAGCGTGTCGCCGCGGGTGACCAGCAATGCCACGGTGCTCTACAAGAACCTGTCGGCCAACGCCTCGGTCACCGGCGTCGGCGCCAGCTATTTTCGCGTCAGCGGCTCGACTTTCAACGAGGGCGTGCCGTTCACTGACGCCAGCATCAGCCGGCGCACGCAGGAGGCGGTGATCGACACCAACACCGTGTCGGCGCTTTTCCCCGATGGTGGCGACCCTATCGGCGAAGTGATCCTGCTCGGCAACGTGCCGGTGCGCATTATCGGCGTGGTGGAAGCCGCCGGCGGTTTCGGCCCCTCGGCCTCCACGTCCAATATCTACATTCCCTACACCACCGCAATGGATCGGATCCTTGGCCGTTCCTACCTCAACAGCATCACCGTCCGCGTCGCCGATGACTACGACATGGATACGGCCGAGGCGGATATCACGGCTCTTCTCACCCGACTGCACGGAACGCAGGACTTCTTCCTCACCAATACCAACACCATCCGCGATACCATCGAGAACACCGGCCGCACGCTGACGCTGCTGGTCTCGGCCATCGCGGTGATCTCGCTGGTGGTCGGCGGCATCGGGGTGATGAACATCATGCTGGTGTCGGTGACGGAGCGGACGCGCGAAATCGGCATCCGCATGGCCGTGGGGGCCCGGCGCGGCGATATCATGCGGCAGTTCCTCACCGAGGCGGTGCTGGTCTGCTTCATCGGCGGCGCCGCAGGCGTTGGCCTGTCGTTCCTTTTCGGCACCGGTCTCACACAGTTCGTCAGCGGCGCTCGCCTGTCCTATTCGACGCTGTCGATCGTGGCAGCGTTCGTATCCTCGACGCTGATCGGGGTGGTCTTCGGCTTCATGCCCGCCCGCTCGGCCTCGCGGCTCGATCCGGTCGAGGCCCTGGCTCGGGAGTAGGAGCCAAAGCTCCTATCCCTTGATCCCCGAAGACAGCATGATTGCCTGCGTCACCCGGCGCTGGAAGATCAGGTAGACCAGCGCCACGGGCAGCCCTGCCAGCACCGCCGCCGCCAGCTCACGGGCATATTGCACGCCGAACGAGTCATGCACCTGGGTGATGCCGACAGTCACGTTCATCAACCGCTCCTCCGTCGATACCAGGAACGGCCACAGGAAGGCGTTCCAGGCCCCGATGAAGGTAATGATGGCGAGAGCGGTGGTCACGCCCCAGTTCATCGGCAGGTAGAGCTTGAACAGAATTCGCAGATCGCTGGCAGAATCCATCACCGCCGCCTCGCGGAACTCCTTGGGCACGCTGTCGAAGAACTGTTTGTAGACGATGACCACGACCGGCACGATCAGTTGCGGCAGGATGATGCCGAGCCAGGTGTTGATGAGCTTGAACTGGCTCATCAACACGTAGTGGTTCACGATCAATGCCTGGATGGGCACCATGAAACTGGCCAGGATGACGTACCAGAGAATGCGGCGGCCGGGGAAATTCAGCTGGCTGATGGCATAGCCGGCCAGCGCCCCCATCAGCACCACGATGACGGTCACCGCCGCCGAGGTCACCAGCGAATTGAGGTACCAGAGCCCCAGATTGGTGTTGGTGATGATGTGGATATAGGCGTCGAGGGTCCAGGTGCGAGGGAGCGGCGCGAAACCGGGCGCCACCACCTCGAACTCGGGCTTCAACGTCGTAACGATGCCCCAATAAAGCGGGAAGGCCCAGAGCACGGCGCAGATCACAGTAACGATCGACAGTATCAGCCCGCCGGTATCGAGTGCCTTGAGGGTGCGAAGCCGCTGCGGCGTGACGGCAGTGGCGGCGGTATTATCGGCCAAAGTGCTCATTTCTCACCTCGCGCCCGGAGGAATGTGTACTGCAGGATGGAAAAGGCGATGACGATCACGAACAGCGCCACGGCGACCGTGGCCCCATAGCCCCCCTTGTTGGACTGGAACGCCTGTTTGAAGATGTACTGCACCATGACCATGGTTGGGTCGGCGCGGCCACCGGTTGCAAACAGGTAGACCTGGTCGAAGATCTTCAACTGCAGGATCAGCTGGATGGTCAGCACCAGCGCCGTTACGGGCCAGATCAGCGGCCAGGTGATACGGCGAAACTGGGTCCACCGCCCGGCACTATCGAGCGCGGCCGCCTCGTAGATTTCCGATGAAATCGAGCGCAGGCCGGCAAGGAACAGCAGGATATTGAAGCCGCAGGTCCACCAGATGGTGACGAAAGCGACTGCCGGCAGGAACAGCGCTGTGTCGCGGAACACCGGGATGCGTTCACCGAAGAACAGCGCGATCGGATACTGCATGACGCCGAACTGAACGTCGAACATCCAGTTCCAGAGACGATAGACCACCGATACCGGCAGAATATAGGGCAGGAAGAACAGCGCCAGGATGAGCGACTGCTGCCATCCCTTAAGCCGGTTGACCATCATGGCGATGGCGAGCCCTATCAGCGTATTGGGAATGACGGTGAGCAACACGAAATAGAATGTGTTGGCGACCGCTGTCCTGAACAGCTTGTCGGTGAACAACATCCGCACATAGTTGTCGATGCCGACCCATTTTCCGGCGCCGATCAGCGGTGCGTTGGTGAAGCTCATCGCCACCATCTGGTAGGTGGGATAGATGAACAGCACCAGATAGATCACCGTGAACGGCGCTATGAGGATGAACGCGGCAGTAATTTCGGCGCGTCTGTTCTTGATCATGCGACTGGCCTCCCCTCCCGTCGAAAGACCGGCCGATGCAGGGCACCGGCCGGCCATTCATGCTAACGCTTATTCAACCTGCCCCTGGAGATCGTCCTTCATCTGCTGGGCGGCGTCGGCCGGGTCCATCTCGCCGTTCATGGCGGGGAGGATGTAATTGCCGGCGGCGTCGTAAACGGGCGACGCCACGCCGGCCAGGGTCGACACGGGGTCGAACACGGCGCTGTCGGCAAGCGAGGCATAGTCGGAATTCGGCTTCAGCGTCTTGAAGGCCTCGCTCTCACGCACCGGCGTGAACGCCGGCAGGTGACCGCCGCCTGCCCATTCCTGCGAATGCTCGTTGAACCACTTGACCACCTGCAGCACCTCAGCCCGCTTGGCGGCGGGCACTTCGTTGCCTACGCGATTGGGAATGGCGAAGGAGTGCGAATCCGCCCAGGTCGCCGCATGGCCGTAGAGCACCGGAATCTGGATGGCGCCCCAGTCGAAGAGCTGGTTCTTGGCCGCGAGGTCCACCATGGTGGGCACTTCCCACACGCCGTTGATGTGGAAGGCGGCCTTGCCGGAAGTAAACAGCGCGATCGATGCGGGATATTCGGTGCTCTTCGGCGTCCAGCCGCTCGAGACCCACTTGGCCATTTCGGTCATGACGTCGGCCGCCTTTTGCTGGCTGTCGCCGTCGAGGAACTTGCCATCGGCGTAGAACTTGCCGTCATCCTGGCTGAGCAGGGTGTAGAAGATACGCCAAACGGTCGCGCCGTCGGCGGTGCCGGTCGACAGCCCGTAAACGCCATTGGCGGTGAGCTTGGCGAGCGCCGCGTCAAAGTTCGCGATACCGTCAATGCCCTTGGGCCTGCCGTCGTCGCCCAGCAGGCCCGCGGCCTTCAGCATGTCCTTGTTGTAGTAGAGAATGATGGAATGGATATCGAGCGGCACGGCATATTGCTTGCCGTCGACCTGCGCCGCCTGCCAGTTGGCGGGCGCATAGTTATCGCCGGAAAGGCCGGCGGCCTTCAGCTCGTCAGGCGTGATCTCGCTGAGCGAGCCGGTCGAGACGCCGAGCGGAATGCGCGATTCATGATAGGTCATGATATCGGGGCCTTCTCCCACGGCCGTCGAAGTCTGGACCTTGGTGTAGAACGGCGTTCCCCATTCGAGAGTCGTTGCCTGGATTTCGAGATCCTGGCTTTGCTTGTTGAACTCGTCGATCATCGCCTTCATGCGGACGCCGTCGCCGCCGCCGAGGAAGTCCCACCACACGATGGTGTCTTTGGCCTGCACGGATGCAACGGACATCAGGGCCGTCGTTACCAGCGCCAGTTTCAGCAAACTCTTCACGTTTTTCCTCCCATTCGGTTTCCCGCTCCATTTGCCGTTACGGCCGGTTCCAAGGACGTCTGGTCCTCCCCACGGTTTCTCTCGCATGGAGCGTTGCGAGACGATCCGGGTATTACATCGATATAACTGCCACTCCTGCCAACCGCCGTGCCTGCGTGCACAAAGCAAGGTCTCCCTCATTGTGAAAACTGCGGCGCCCTAGTGGGCGGCGTGGTAGCCCACGTTCTGGGCATCGAATAAATGCGCTGCCCTGCCATCAAGGTTCAGCGTGATCGGCTGGCCCACGGCAAGGCCGCTGCCGCCGGCATCTTCGGCAACGATGGTCGAGTTGTCCTTGAGCCGAACATAGGCCAGCGTGCGGTCACCCAGGCGTTCGATGACATCGGACTGGCCCGAAACAGTGCCCTCGGAAGCCACCCGTACGGCCTCGGCACGAATACCGAGAGTCAGTTCGCTTCCCGCAGGCAATGTCGCGGTCGGAATTTCTGTCTGTATCGAGGAATTGTCCCTCAGCGTCACCAACGCCTTGCCGTTCTGGTCGGTAATACCGGCCACGGGCAGGAAATTCATCGCCGGCGAGCCGACGAAATTGGCGACAAAGCGCGAAGCGGGCCGCGAATAGATTTCCATCGGCGTGCCGATCTGCTCGATCTTGCGATTATTCATCACCACGATGCGGCTGGCCAGCGTCATGGCCTCTATCTGGTCGTGGGTGACGAAGATCATGGTCGCCTGCATGCGCTGGTGCAGTTGCGCAAGTTCCACGCGGGTCCTGACGCGCAGCCCGGCATCGAGGTTCGACAGCGGCTCGTCGAGCAGGAAGGCCTTGGGATCGCGGACGATGGCACGGCCGATGGCGACGCGCTGGCGCTGGCCGCCCGATAGCTGGCTCGGCTTGCGATCGAGAAGATGATCGATTTCCAGCGTCTTGGAGGCGCTGTCGATCCGCCGGGCGATCTCGTCCTTGGGCGTATGGATGTTCTGCAATCCAAACGCCATGTTGTCGCGCACGGTCATGTGCGGATAGAGGGCGTAGTTTTGGAACACCATCGCCACTTCGCGCTGGTTGGGCGGCAACTGGTCCACGCGCCGGTCGCCGATCCATATTTCCCCTGAATTGACGGCCTCCAGGCCCGCGATCATGCGCAGCAAGGTCGACTTGCCGCAGCCCGACGGGCCGAGAAATACCATGAACTCCCCGGACTCGATGCTAAGCGACACGTCCTCGATGACGCGGACCGGGCCAAAATGCTTGCTGACGTTCTTGAGTCTGATATCGGCCACGGTCGTCCTCCCGGGCTTGCGCCCCGTTCGTGGTCACGAGCCCCGGCAGCGATGCCGGTGCAGCGACGGTCTCCTCAATGCCTTTGCGGCTTATCTTCACCCTAGCTTGCGTCTCGCATCTGTCAACGCGATTGTCGATATATACCCGAACCGCAGATACTTAGCGACTACCTGCCCTTGATTGCCGTTGTGATCATGGCGTCAAGCAACGCCGTCGCTACCGGATCGAAGCCGGGTGTATCGCCCGTCAGACGGAAGGTGGTGGCTACGAGGCTACCTTTGCCGACGCGGCGTTCGGCGATGGTGACTGCCGGTTTCTGAATCCAGCCGATGACCACGCCGCCATGCACCAATCCTTCATATTCCCAGGAGCGGAAGCCGGTCATGACGTGGTGCGGCACGACGCGATCGAAGGACGGATCGAGTAATGGACCGCCGGGCAGCGCCGCAAAGGCCCCTTCCCGTTTGATCCAGGAGAAGTTGGCGATCCAGTCGCCCCGCCACATGGTGCCATCGCGCGTCACCAGCCCGATGCCCGGCAACTGCTGGTCGATGCCGACCGGCAGGTTGTGGGAATCGACGATCATCTTGCGATAAGGCGCCTCGCCTTCGGGGATGTCGGTGCGCAGGTTACGGTGAGTCTTGGCGCTGCCATCGGCCAGCACCAGATAGCGCGCTCCCGCCCGCATCGCCTCGATGTCGGCGGCAGCGAGCGCATTGACGATGCGCAGATCGGCCCTGGCGGGGGTGTCGACCTTATAGCCGAGCGCTGCCAGATGGCCGGCGAGCCTCGTGTCCTCCGCTGATATGCTTGGCAGACTCGTGGTCTGGCGTTCAGGATAGACCGACAGCTCCAGTGTGTTTTCAGACAGCACCTTGCCGCCGGCTTCCAGCCTGAAGCGGACCGAAATGCGTTCAGCCTTGGCCAATTTGGGCAGCCGAAGTTCGATCTTGCCGAGGTCGGCCAGCGCCAATGCTTGGGTCGCCGGGACCTTGGCGCTGCCGCTGATCGGCCCACTCCAGGAAAGCGTCGCGCCAGCCGGGATAGAATGCCCGCCTGTGGCGATGCCGAGATCGACCGTCAAGGTCTCACCGGCCCAGCCGGCATAGCGGTCGACGCGCGGCACAATGACGATATCGGCGTTGACCTCATGGAAGCGGTCATGGAAGGCGCGTGGATTGCGGTTGATGTCCAGCAGCCCGTTGGCTTCCCAATGCACGTCGGTGAACTCGGTGATCACATAACCCTGGATCGAGGGATAGGCCCGCATCGCCTCGATCTCATATTTGAGATTGGCGAACTGGTACCACTGCACGTTCTCGATGAAGGCATCGAAGGACTTGAAAACCGTATCGAGGTGATAGGTCGCAAAGCGCGTCTCGATACCGTGCGGATAGGCGGCGCCATCGCCCCAGCCGGAGCCGGTTTCCATCCAGAACGGTTCCCTGCCCTCGGCCGTCCGCACCTGTTGCGGCCTGGGCAGGCCCCAAACGCCGAATTCCGACACGACCAGCGGCTCGTCACCGCGCCGCTCGGCGTCGCCCAGGCTGGAGAAGGTCCAGTCGGCGCCGGCAGCAAATTGCTGGGTCAGGTCGTCCCACTCGCCGCGCCGTTCCGGCACCGAGCGGTAATAATGGTAGTCGTTGATGTCCGTCTTCATATGGAAGTTGGGAAAGCATGGGGAATTGTCGACCACCAGCCGCGTCGGGTCCTCCCCCTTCAGCCAGTCATAGGTCTGCTTCAGCCAGCCTCGGTGATCTTCGTTCTCGACCAGCCGGGTGCCCCAGTCTTCGTTGATGATGGTCCAGGCGATGATCGAGGGATGATTGCCGTCGCGGCGAAGAATGCCGCTCATGGTGTCGCGCAGCCGCTGCGCCGATTTGCCGGTGAAGCTCTGGACGTTCGGGATCTCGGTCCAGATCAGCAGGCCCAGCCGGTCGGCGACCTCATGGTAGCGCGGGTCAGGCACCTTGATGTGGCAGCGCAGCAGGTTGAGGCCCAGCGCCTTGGCCTTGCGCGCCTGGTCCTCAAGGAATTCCAGCGAGGGCGGCGTGCAGATGCCTTCCGGATAATAGTCCTGGTCCAGCGCCCCGCGCAGATAGAGCGGTTTGCCATTGAGATAGAACTTACCATCGCGGCTCTCGATGCTTCGGAACCCGAAGCTTTCCCGCAGCGTATCGACCACCGCGCCGCCCGCCTGCAATGCGATCTCGACAGTATAGAGATTGGGATGTTCGGGCGACCACAGCGCCGGCTGATCGACCATCAGTCGCGCCGTTCCGCCGCTGATGGCTCCGTTTGCCACTACGGCATTGCCAGCATCATAGACCGTCGCTGCGGCCTGCCCGTCGCCGGCCATTTCGATGGCAATCTCGACGGCGCCATCGACGCTGCTCCGGATCGCCACATGCCGGATATGCCGCGGATCGCGGACTTCCAGCTTTACGGATTGCCAGATGCCGCCGAGCGGGCCATACCAGCTTTGCTTGCCATGCGGGATTTCGCCGAATGGGTGGTCAGGATACGTCGCCGCATCGCCCGTCGGCAGCGTCGCCCGCACTTCCAGTGTGTTCTCGCCTTTGAGCAGTTCCCGCGGCAGGACGAATTCGAACGGCAGGTAGCCCCCCTCATGCGTGCCCAGCACCTGGCCGTTGAGCAGCACTTCGGCGAAATAGTTCACCGCGCCGAAGCAGACGGCCACTTCCCTATTGCCCCAGTTCGCGGGCAAGGAGAATTCGCGCACATAAGTGGCGCGGCCCGAAGCGTTGCGGAGATCGGCGAATTCGGCCTGCCACGGCTGCGGGACGGTAGCGTTGCGCCAATCGCCGTGCCCATCCAGACGAAACCGCCAGACGCCATCCAGTGACAGCTCTTCCCGCTTGCTGCGCGCCGCACTGGCTCTCACGTCTGCCGCATGGACCGTCATAATCCCCCCTTGGGTAAGGTTATTAGTTATATTATTATCAAGGCTAACGCAGGTCCTTACCGATTGGCAAGCTTGGTTTTGCCGGCTGTTCACATGCAGGGGCGCGGGCTTGCCCGATGCGCATTCCGCTCTATAACCGGCACAAAGGCATAGGCTTTGGGGGTTAGACCAGACTTGAGCAAACGCGCCACCATGATCGACATCGGCCAGCACGCCGGCGTGTCGCAGGCGACAGTATCGCTCGTGCTCAACGGGGTCGAGCATGCGCGCATTTCGGCGGCGACGCGCCAGCGCGTATTGGAGGCAGCCGAAGCCCTTGGCTATCGCAAGGGGCCGAGGCATGCCGTGCCGCAGGATCGCACGCGTGTCATCGGCCTCCTGATCGATGAAGTCACCACCACGCCCTTCGCCGCCGCCTTCATCGAGGGCGCGCGCGACGAGGCCGCCTTGCAGGACGTGGTGGTTGCAACCTTCTGTACCCGTTCAGATCCGGCGCTCGAGGATGCAGCGCTCGACATGCTGCTCAAGCACAACATCATCGGCGTCCTTTATGCCTCCCTGATCACCCGACCGGTCAGCGTGCCGGAACGCCTGAAGGACGTGCCGACCGTATTGCTCAACTGTTACGAGCCCAAACAGCAACATATCTCGGTGGTGCCGGGCGACGTCGCGGGCGGCCAGGCCGCCACCGAAGCCCTGCTCAAGGCGGGCCATCGCCGCATCGCCCATATCGCGGGCGAGAACTGGCTCGATGCCGCCAATGACCGCGAGAAGGGTTTCCGGCAGGCGCTGGCCACCTGGGACGCGGCGGTCGATCCTGATCTCGTCGTCACGGGCGCCTGGACGGTTCCCGGCGGCCGCGAGCTGACCAATCGCCTGCTCGACCTCCCCAATCCGCCGACCGCCATCTTCTGTTTCAACGACCGCATGGCGATGGGTGCCTATGAGGCGGTGAAAAGCCGTGGCCTCAGCGTGCCAGAAGACGTCTCCATCGTGGGCTTCGACGACGAGGAACTCTCCTCCTACGCCGTGCCGCCCCTCACAACCATCGTCCTCCCGCATGACGAGATGGCGCGCTGGGCGGTTGGCGCCCTGCTCGATCGTAACGAGGACGTGGCCAAGGTGCGTGGCGGCCGCAAGGTGAAGATCGAGTGCCCGCTGGTCAGCCGGGGCTCCATCGCCCCACCCCGCCCCCTGTTGCGCTCCGCCGCCTCAGCCTGACGCCGGGGCAAGAATTCGCTCGCAATTTTGCCGCGAAGCACATTGAATGACAGGAAGGTTTCCTTCCTCGCAATCATTTCCCGGAATTTTCCATGTCTCAGCCGACTTCGCTTCCGAACGCCATCGACCCCGTCAAGCTCGACCGTCTGGCCGACGTCGCGGTGAAGGTCGGCCTGCAGCTGCAGCCGGGACAGGATCTGGTGATGACGGCGCCCGTCAACGCCCTGCCGCTGGTGCGCCGCATCGCCGAGCATGCCTACAAGGCCGGCGCCGGCGTGGTGCAGCCGATCTTTTCCGATGAGGAACTGACACTGGCGCGCTATCGCAGCGCTCCGGATGCGAGCTTCGACAAAGCTGCAGGCTGGCTCTATGAGGGGATGGCACAGGCTTTTGCGGGCAATGCCGCACGTCTCGCCATTTCGGGCGATAACCCGATGCTGCTGTCGGAACAGGATCCCGACAAAGTCGCCCGCGCCAATCGTGCACTATCGACTGCCTATAAGCCGGCGCTCGAAAAGATCGTCAATTTCGAGATCAACTGGAACATCGTGGCCTACCCCAATCTCTCCTGGGCGCGACAGATGTTTCCCGATGACAACGACGACGTGGCCGTCAAGAAGCTGGCCGACGCCATCTTCGCGGCGTCACGCGTTGACGTCGAGGATCCGATCGGCGCGTGGAAGGATCACAACGCCGCCTTGCGCAAGCGCCGCGAATGGCTCAACGGCAAGAACTTCTCGGCCCTGCGCTATAGCGGTCCGGGCACCGACCTGACCCTTGGCCTTGCCGATGGTCATGAATGGCAGGGCGGCGCCTCGACCGCCAAGAACGGCATCACCTGCAATGCCAACATCCCCACCGAGGAAGTCTTCACGACCCCGCACCGCCTGCGCGTCGACGGCTACGTTTCCAGCACTAAGCCGCTATCGCATCAGGGAACGCTGATCGACGGCATCCAGGTCAAATTCGAGGGTGGCCGGATCGTCGAAGCCAAGGCGACGCGCGGCGAAGCCGTGCTCAACAAGGTGCTCGACACCGACGAGGGCGCACGCCGCCTCGGCGAAGTCGCGCTGGTTCCCCATTCCTCGCCCATTTCGGCCAGCGGCCTGCTCTTCTACAATACGCTCTTCGACGAAAATGCCGCCTGCCACATCGCGCTGGGCCAATGCTACACCAAGTGTTTCCGGGATGGCGCCAATCTGACCAAGGAACAGATCACCGCCCAGGGCGGCAATTCCAGCCTTGTTCATATCGACTGGATGATCGGTTCCGACAAGATCGACATCGACGGCGTTTACGCCGACGGGCACAGCGAGCCGGTGTTCCGCAAGGGTGAATGGGCATAAGGCCCGAACGCCACATACTCACTGCTATCGGCATTGCCCGCATCATGCGGGCAATGCACCTGAGCCATCCGGCAGGCACAAACTCTCCGTCGACGGGCGCGGCAGAACTACCCGCATGAAGCGGGTAAGGACGAAGATTGAAGCGGTCGGATAATCTGTCGTCGGCACCGCGCGGGTCCCGACGGTATCGCGCCCTAGGCGCTCTTCGGCGCCTCTTCGCCAGTACCCCTGCCCCTAAGGCTGCTCCACACAAGTTCGAATTTGCGGTTGGGGCGCTCCGCGTAAACACGCATGTCCTGGCCGAAGTGATAGACGGCGCCGGCAGCGTCGATGGCCGCGAAGGTTGCAACCTCGACCGTGTCGAACGGACCGAGGGACTTGCCTTCCATATCGACCCACCACTTCTCGCGGGACTTGAGCACGAGGTAAAGGACGCTTGCCATGGTCCAAGAATACGCCTGCTGTCGCGCTACACGAAGCATTGAGCGCAAATATGGTTCAAAATTAACCTAAATGCCGCGCTGTTTGGCCCGCCGATGTCTCAAATCGGCACAACCGTACCCGCCGGTACGGTTTTGATTTGCAGCGCCGTAAAAATGGTCTATTCAAGGATGATCAATAGCGGCACCCTATGCCGCATCAGCCATTTTCGGTGATTCAAATGCCCGCTTATCGCTCACGCACGACCACACACGGACGCAACATGGCCGGGGCCCGCGGCCTCTGGCGTGCCACCGGTATGAAGGACAGCGATTTCGGCAAGCCCATTATCGCGGTGGTGAACTCGTTCACCCAGTTCGTGCCCGGGCACGTGCACCTCAAGGATCTGGGTCAGCTCGTGGCGCGCGAAATCGAAGCCGCCGGCGGCGTCGCCAAGGAATTCAACACCATCGCGGTCGATGACGGCATCGCCATGGGTCACGATGGCATGCTGTATTCCCTGCCCTCACGCGAACTCATCGCCGACAGCGTCGAATACATGGTCAACGCCCATTGCGCCGACGCCATGGTCTGCATCTCCAACTGTGACAAGATCACGCCCGGCATGCTGATGGCGGCGCTCCGCATCAACATCCCGGTGGTCTTCGTTTCGGGTGGCCCCATGGAGGCTGGCAAGGTTGTGCTCGGCGACGGCAAGACCCATGCGGTGGACCTGATCGACGCCATGGTGGCGGCGGCCGACGATCGCGTCAGCGATGCCGACGTGGCCGTGATGGAGCGGAACGCCTGCCCCACCTGCGGTTCATGTTCCGGCATGTTTACCGCCAACTCCATGAACTGCCTTACCGAGGCCCTGGGCCTCAGCCTGCCGGGTAATGGCTCGACGCTGGCGACGCATTCCGATCGCAAGCGCCTGTTCCAGGAAGCCGGCCATCTGATCGTCGATCTCGCCCGCCGTTATTACGAGCAGGACGACGAGAACGTTTTGCCGCGCAACATCGCCACCAAGGAGGCCTTCGAGAACGCCATGTCGCTCGACATCGCCATGGGCGGCTCGACCAACACGGTTCTGCATATCCTGGCCGCGGCGCAGGAAGGCGAGATCGATTTCGATATGGATGATATCGATGCGCTGTCGCGCAAGGTGCCGGTGCTCTGCAAGGTGGCGCCAGCAGTCGCCGACGTGCATGTCGAGGATGTGCATCGTGCCGGCGGCATCATGGGCATCCTCGGCCAGCTCGATAATGGCGGCCTGATCAAGCGCAACGTTCCGACCGTGCATGCGGCCACTATCGGCGACGCCATCAGCCGCTGGGACATCTCGCGCACCAACAGCGAAAGCGTGCGCAATTTCTTCATGGCGGCTCCCGGCGGCGTGCCGACGCAGGTCGCCTTCAGCCAGAGCGCGCGCTGGAAGGAACTCGATCTCGATCGCGCCAACGGCGTGATCCGCAGTGTCGAGCATGCCTTCTCCAAGGACGGCGGTCTCGCCGTGCTGAAGGGCAACATCGCCATCGACGGCAGCGTGGTGAAGACCGCCGGCGTGGATGAGAGCATTCTGAAGTTCTCGGGTCCGGCCCGCGTGTTCGAGAGCCAAGATGCCGCCGCCAAGGCCATCCTCTCCAACGAGATCAAGGAAGGCGACGTGCTGGTCATCCGCTACGAGGGTCCGCGCGGTGGCCCGGGCATGCAGGAAATGCTCTATCCCACCAGCTATCTGAAGTCGCGCGGCCTGGGTAAGGCCTGTGCCCTGCTCACCGATGGCCGCTTCTCTGGCGGCACCTCAGGGCTCTCGATCGGCCATGTTTCGCCGGAAGCCGCCGAGGGTGGCACCATCGGTCTGGTGCGTGAAGGCGATATCATCGACATCGATATTCCGAATCGGACCATACACTTGCGCGTGTCTGATGATGAATTGATTCAGCGCCGCCACGACCAGGATGCCAAGGGCTGGAAGCCCGAGCATCCGCGCAAGCGCAAGGTTTCCAAGGCGCTGCGCGCCTATGCGGCCTTCGCCACCAGCGCCGCCCGCGGCGCCATCCGCGATCTCGGCGACGAATAAGAGCCAGGAGTCGAACCCGGCTCCCTCTCCGTGACGGGGTGCTCACGTCGGAGCGGTGTTTGCCGCTCCACCCCACCCTCAATCCCTCCCCATCTAGGGGAGGGAAATCGACTGAAAGTCCTGGGGCTCTTGCACTTTCCCTCCCCTAGATGGGGAGGGATTAAGGGTGGGGTCTTGCGATCTCGAACGGCGCTTCGCACCTTAAGTGAATAACTCCCTCCCCGTGACGGGGAGGGATAAAGGTTGGGTCGATCTCACGCCCGAGCTGCGCCTCGAACATCTTCCCCCATGTTCTTCCACAGCGTGCGCGCCGACATGGCGATGTAGATGTAGGTGAAGCCAGTCGCCAGCATGGCGACGCCCGCCAGGGTGCCCAGCGTTACCAGGCCCGAGACCGGGAACGAGAACATCAGCGCGAGGCCGGCGAGGATCGCCAATATGCCGGCGCCAACCATCCAGCCCCAGCCATCGAGCGGCCGCACGCGGAAGCCCTGCATCACTTCGGTTATCCCCTGCACCAGGAATGTGATGGCAATCACCAGCGTGATCGCTATCGCTCCGGAAATGGGGTTCCAGACGGCCAGCGCGCCGCCCACCAGGGTCACCAGACCCATGACGATGTGCCAGGTCACGCCTTGCCAGTCGCGCATCTGGAAGCCGTGTGCGATCTGCACGATGCCGGAAATGATCAGCGACACGCCGATCACCAGGGTAAAGGCGAGCGTCGACATCACCGGCAGGAAGATCGCCGCCAGCCCGCCCAGCACATAAATGATCCCGAGCACCAGGAACCATCCCCACTTGCGCCGGACGTTGTGGGTGAATTTCTCGAACAGGGCGGAATTGTCTCTAGTCGTCATCATGGCCTCCTCAGCAAAATCGCCGCACACAGCGAAGCGATAGTTTCATGGTCGAAACGACTTCTGCTGCAGGGCGTTGCGAGACGATGATCATGCGCCTGCAGACGAAGATATTCTCCGCCTGTCGCGACAAATTGGCAAGATCGGTGGCCGGAAACGCAAAACGGCGAGTGGGGGACCACTCGCCGTTTAAGATAGGCTCAGATTGCCATCACGCAGGACGGCGGTACTGATAGATGCCCACGTCGATGGAACCCTCGGCGAAACCCGCCTCGCAATAGCAGAGGTAATAAACCCACTTGCGCTTGAATTCTTCGTCGTAGCCGAGCGGAGCGATCATGGGCCAGCGCTCGAGGAAACGTTCGCGCCAAAGCTTCAGCGTCTTGGCGTAGGAGAGCCGGAAAAGTTCCGAATTCTCAAGAACGAGGCCTGCCTTGTCGCCCTGCTCCTGCATCGCCGTCTTGGTCAGCAGCATGCCACCCGGGAAGATGTAGCGCTGAATGAAGTCCGGGCCGGATTTATAGGCTTCGAAATCGGCTTCGTTGATGGTGATCGCCTGGATCGCCGCCGTCCCGCCGGGCTTCAGCCGGTCATGCACGGTCTTGAAATAGATGGGCCAATGCTCTTCGCCGACTGCCTCGATCATCTCGATGGAGACGATATGGTCAAACGAGCCGACAGTGTCGCGATAATCCTCAAAGTGCAGTTGCGCCAGATTATCGAGGCCCTGGCGCTGCATGCGCTCGTTGGCGAACCGCAGTTGCTCGGCCGACAGCGTAATGCCGCGCAGATGGGCCTGATAGTCGCGCGCCACCGTCTCGGCCATGCCGCCCCAGCCGCAGCCGATCTCCAGCACGCTCTCACCGGCTTTCACGCCGGCCATATCGGCGACATGGTGGTATTTGACGCGCTGGGCTTCCTCGAGACTTTGATTGCCGGAGGTGAACACCGCCGACGAATAGGTCATCGAGGGATCGAGCCACTCGCCGTAGAAGTCATTGCCCAGGTCGTAGTGCTCGGAAATATTCTGTTTCGAGCCTTCCTTGGTGTTCTGCCGCGACAGATGATAGGCCAGATCCTGTGCCGCCCGGCGAAAGATGCCGGGATTGGCGTTGTCGAACATATCCTTGTTCTGCAGGAAGAAGCGGAATAGCGCGGTGAGGTCGTCGACCTCGATATCGCCATTGATGTAGGACGCCGCAAAGCCGACAGTGCCGCGGCGCATGGCCTCCCGCAAGACCTTGAAGTTATTGAGCTTGAGAACGGCGTGCTCACCGGTGCGCGGGTCGCCCATGGTGCGGCTCCGACCGTTCGGCAACGTCACCGTAACGGCACCGTGCTTGGGACTGCCGAGCAGGCGAGCCCCCGCCCATTCCACGAAGGGCGCCAATAGGCGGCCCCAAACACCCGCCTCCGCGGGGCTCTGATTTACAGCGCTTTTAGACATAGTGAAGTTTCCGAACTAGGGCGTCGTCGCGATGTTCTTTCGGGCGGCTGCCGAAGCCAAAGTGCAAGAGGCGTACCCTTTTGCGAGGGCGGACGCCTCCAGTGAATTCCTAAAATTACCTTAACCCCATAATCGGCCATACGATCGCCAGTTTCAAGGGGATCGACGCCCGAGCGAGTTGGCTACGCCGGCGACAGGTCGCCAGAAGATAATTCGCAAAGAGCCTTTAGCAGCGCGCAAGCCGCTGGAAAAGCCATTCTCGTCATAAGTATAAGTGAAGTTTCCCAACAGTCAGCTTTTGGGCACAGCGACGTCGGCGACGCGTAATTGCACCTGTTCGCGACCCTGCCAATGATCGATATTCAGGGTACCGGCGATATGTAGTGGCGCATCTCCGGCGCTCAGCAATAATTGCCCAAGCGGCTGGTTGGCGGCGCGAAAGGCGATAGCCTTGAGTCGGGCACCATCGTCCGAGGCGAGGGTAAAGCGGACGTGCCCACCCTGCCCCACCACTTCGGCAAAACGCGCTCTATGCGCTGGGAAGGCGAATGTTGGCGTTGGGTTGCCGGCCCCGAAAGGTCCCGCACGCTCGACCTCGCGGACGAAATCGGGCGTGGCGCCCCGAGCGGTCACGGCCGCGTCGATCGCCACGGCCGTGGCGGTGCGCGCAATGGTCACGGGTGCGGTGAGGACTTCGATGAGATGAGCCCGGAAAGCGCCGAGCTGGCCAGGCCGCAGCGTGATGCCGGCCGCCATAGCGTGGCCGCCGCCCTTGATGAGAAGGCCACTGTCCACTGCGGCGATCACGGCGCTACCCAGGTCGACACCGGGCATGGAACGGCCCGACCCGGTGCCGGTGCCATCGGGCGCCAGGGCGATGGCAAAGGCCGGGCGCTCGAAGCGTTCCCGCAGCCGGGCCGCAATCAGCCCGACGACGCCGGCGTGCCAGGCCGCGGATGCCAACACCAGAACGGGCGGGCCTTCACCGGAGCCGATTTCGGCTTCGGCGACCAGCGCCGCCTCTTCCACTGCTTCCAGTTCGATGCGCTGGCGTTCGGCGTTCAGCTCATCGAGTTGCGCGGCGATCGTCAGGGTTTCGTGTTCTTCGTCAAGCGACAGCAATCGTGCCCCCAACGCCGCGTCGCCAATACGGCCACCGGCATTGATGCGGGGGCCAATCATGAAGCCGAGGTGGTAGGGGTTGAGGGGCCCATTGACGCGCGCCGCGAGAGCCAGGGCGGCGATGCCGCGATTGTTGCCCTTGCGGGCAATTTCCAGGCCGCGCACCACGAAGGCGCGGTTAAGGCCCTTGAGCGGCACCACGTCACAGATCGTCGCCAGCGCAACAAGATCGATCATGCCCATGAGATCGGGCAAATCCCTATGCCCAAGGGCGCGCAGGGTACGATTGACCGCCACCAGGACCATGAAGGTGACGCCCGTTGCGCAGAGATAGCCCAGGCCAGAAACGTCATCGGGACGATTGGGATTGACCAGTGCCAGCGCTTGAGGGAGTTCGTGATCGGACAGGTGGTGGTCGATCACCAGCACATCGACATCGCGCGAGCGGGCATGGGCTATCGGCGCGTCGCTCGTGGTGCCGCAATCGAGCGTGACGATCAGCCTGGCGCCATTGTCGATCAGCTTGTCGATGGCCGCGATGTTCGGCCCGTACCCTTCGAAGATGCGATCCGGAATATAGACCTGCGGGTAAAGCTCGAAATGCCGCAGATATCTGGTCATTAGGGCGCAGGAACTGGCGCCATCGACGTCATAATCGCCGAAAAGCGCCATCGGTTCATGGTCGCTGATAGCGCGCACCAATCGGTCGACGAGCGCATCCATGGCGGTCAATGTCGAGGGATCCGGCATCAAGTCGCGGATGGTCGGGCTCAGAAAGGCTTCGGCCTCATCGACGCCGACGCCGCGGCCGGCAAGAATGCGGCCCAGGATTTCAGAGATATCGGTGCGCTGGCCAATGGCCTGGGCCATGCGTGTGCTGGCTACATCGAGCCGATCCACCCAGGCACGGCCGGTCACCGAGTTGGAAACATCAAGGAAATACGACGCGGCATCTGGCATGGCGCGAGCTAAACGATTTTAGGGCGAACGGTCGAGCGGAAAGGCCGGGAAGAGCGGATTAAGCTGGGGGCAGCAAATGGCCGCAACCCTCCTCCCATGAGGGAGAAGGGAGATGGGCGTCGCGAGACAGGTCTAGCGGGCGTGCTCGGCCTTGATCCAGCGCACCGTCTGGCTCCAGGAGCGCATGACGATGGTTGAGGTGACCACCGAATCGCGGCGCAGCTTCACGCCTTCCAGCAAGCTGCCATCGGTGACGCCGGTGGCGGCGAACAACACGTCGCCGGAAGCGAGATCGTGGACGCCATATTTGCGGTCGGGATCCGAGATCCCCATGCGGGCGGCGCGCTGGCGCTTTTCGGGCGTGTCGAGAATCAGGCGGCCCTGCATCTGCCCGCCGATGCAGCGGAGAGCCGCAGCCGCAAGCACACCCTCGGGAGCGCCACCGGAGCCGAGATAAATGTCGATACCGGTCTCTTCGGTGTTGGTGGCGTGGATGATGCCGGCGATGTCGCCATCGCTGATGAGCTTCACGGCGACCCCGGCGACGCGCAGTTCATCGATCAGCGCCGCGTGGCGCGGACGATCGAGGACGCAGGCGGTGATTTCATTGATCGGCACGCCTTTGGCCTTGGCCACTGCCGCGACATTGTCCATCGTCGAGCGGTCGAGATCGACGGTACCTTCGGGATAACCGGCGCCGATGGCGATCTTGTGCATGTAAACGTCCGGGGCGTTGAGCAGCCCGCCGCGCTCGGCGAGGGCCAGCACGCAAATCGAATCCGGCTGGTTCTTGGCGCAGAGCGTCGTGCCTTCGAGCGGATCGACGGCGATATCGACCGCCGGACCTTCGCCGCCGCCCACTTCCTCACCGATGAAGAGCATCGGGGCTTCATCGCGCTCGCCTTCGCCGATGACGATACGGCCCTGGATCGGCACGCGCTGCAGTTCGGAACGCATGGCCTCGACGGCGGCGGCATCGGCGGCCTTTTCGTCGCCTTTGCCACGCCAGCCAGCGGCGGCGATCGCCGCACGCTCGGTGACGCGCACCAGTTCGAGGGTCAGGTTGCGATCGAGGATCGCCGGGGTCCTGCCGCTTTCGACCTTAGACAATTTCATGCGAGTTCCTCGTACCCGGGCCTGGGCACCGTTAGAGTTTTTCGATCCGGATCAGTTGCGGCTCGCCAACGATGAAGCCGTCCGCCGCAATCTGGGTGAGCGTTTCGCGCACCGTGGCTTCCAGAGTTTCGTGGGTGAGCAATACTACAGTCCGTGTGGCCAGTCCTTCTGCCGCCGGGTCGCTAACACGCAAATCCGGCCGCTGGATGACACTTTCGATGGAAATTCCGTGTTCCCCCATGCGTGTAGCAATAGCAGCAAGTGCGCCGGGAACATCCTTGGCATTTAGTCGGATGTAGTATCCACCTTCGTGTGCGCGCATCGGGGCCTGCACATAGGGCATCAGCTCCTGGCTCGGAACGCCAAGCGGCGGCACTTTGGTGCCGCGTGCGATATCGAGAATATCGGACAGCACCGACGACGCTGTGGGGGGCCCCCCCGCGCCGGGCCCAGCCAACAGGAGCTCGTGGACATGGTCGGTTTCGAGCGCCACGGCGTTGAGCACGCCGTCGACGCCGGCGATGGCGGAAGTCTTAGGAACGAGGGTGGGATGCACGCGCTGCTCGATACCGTCGGCTGAACGCTGCGCCAGCCCCAGCAGCTTGATCTTGTAGCCCAGATCACCAGCGACCTTGATATCGGCCTGAGTGATCTTGGTGATGCCTTCGACGAAAATCTCGTCGGTGGCAATCTCGCAGCCGAAGCAGAGGCTGGTGAGGATCGCCAGCTTATGGGCCGTATCATAGCCCTCGACGTCGAAGGTGGGGTCGGCCTCGGCGTAACCCAGTTCCTGCGCTTCCTTGAGGCATTCGGCGAAACTGATGCCAGCCTCCCCGCGCGCGCCGCCATTGGTCATGCGGGTGAGAATGTAATTGCAGGTGCCGTTCATGATGCCATAGACGCGGGCGATGCGCGCGGAACCGAGCCCCTCGCGCAACGTCTTGATGACCGGAATGCCGCCCGCAACCGCAGCCTCAAAGCCCAGTTGGGCGCCGGTATCTTCAGCGATGCGGGCCAATGCGCCGCCGTGGCGGGCCAGCAGGGCCTTGTTGGCGGTGACCACCGGACGCCCGATATCGAGTGCGGCCTTGACGGCTGCCAGCGCCGGGCCATCTTCGCCCCCGATCAGCTCGACGAAAAGATCGATATCGTCCGATTTGGCCAGCGCCACCGGATCATCGAACCATTTGAGGCTGGACGTATCGATACCACGATCGCGGGAGCGCGAACGTGCTGCTACGGCGGTGACGATCACCTGCCGGCCGAGCTTCTTGGTCAGCTCGACGCCGTCCTTTTGAAGGATGCGCACCAGGGTGCCGCCGACATTGCCAAGCCCGGCGACGCCGATCCGCAGGGGGGCCAGAGAATCGGTCTCGCCATAATCCTGCATGGCCTTGAGGATGCGCGCCCGCGTATCGCTGCGCGGCTCCCTGCCCTCACGCAGATCGAAAACGAACAGCGGATCGCCCGCTATGGTCCGCCCGAAGCGGGTCGGCGTCCAGCCACGGTTGGCGATGAAAGACTCAACGGACTGGCGGAAAGAAACAATGTCGCTCATGGCGCGACGTTAGAATAGGAAACTACCTGCAGGTCAATAGGAAACCGGAACGCACCCGATAAGGCGCGATTCCGGCTCGATCCGACGCTGGTATCTCGGGCGCGGCGGCTATTTCGCTGCTTGCAGCGGCACTACGTTGCCGTGGCTGGGGCCGGCGGCGAGGAACTTCTTGATGTTGCGGGCGGCCTGCCGGATGCGCTGCTCATTCTCGACGAAAGCCAGACGGATATACTGGTCGCCATATTCGCCGAACCCTACGCCCGGGGCCACCGCCACGCCGGTCTCCTGGATCAGCAGCTTGGCGAACTCCAGCGAGCCCAGATGGGCGAACTGATCCGGTATCGGCGCCCAGGCGAACATGGTGGCCTTGGGCGACGGAATATCCCAACCTGCGCGGGAAAAGCTCTCGACCATCACGTCGCGCCGGCCATGATAGACCTTGCGGACTTCGGCAATCACGTCGTCGGTGCCGTTGAGAGCAGCCGTCGCGGCAACCTGAATGGGCGTAAACGCACCGTAGTCGAGATAGGACTTCACGCGCGCCAGAGCCGCGATGAGGCGTTCGTTGCCGACGGCGAAGCCGACGCGCCAACCCGGCATCGAATAGGTCTTGCTCATCGAGGTGAACTCGACGGCAATGTCGATAGCGCCGGGCACCTGCAGCACCGACGGCGGCACTTCCTCATCGAAATAGATCTCCGCATAGGCAAGATCCGAGAGGATGAAAATGCCATTGTCGCGGCAGTACTTCACCACTTCCTTGTAAAAATCGAGATCGGCCGTATAGGCCGTCGGATTGGAAGGATAGTTGAGAATGAGCGCGATGGGCTTGGGAATCGAATGCTTCACGGCCCGATCGAGCGTGCGCAGGAAATCCTCGTTGGCGGCAGCCGGCATCGAGCGAACCACGCCGCCCGACATGATGAAGCCAAAGGAATGGATGGGATAAGTGGGATTGGGCACCAGCACCACGTCACCGGGTGCAGTGATGGCCGACGCCATATTGGCGAAGCCTTCCTTGGAGCCGAGCGTCGCGACGACCTGGGTGTCCGGATTGAGCTTCACACCGAAGCGGCGGCCGTAATAGGAAGCCTGCGCCTTGCGGAGACCCGGGATGCCCTTGGAGGTCGAATAGCGGTGGGTCCGCGGATCGAGCGCGGTTTCCTGCAGCTTTTCGACAATGTGGGGCGGAGTCGGCAGGTCGGGATTGCCCATGCCGAGGTCAATGATGTCCACGCCATTGGCACGCGCCTTGGCCTTGAGCGGATTAATGTGCTCGAACACGTAAGGCGGCAGGCGGCGGATGCGGTGGAAATCTTCGCTCATTTCTTCCCTCTGTGGACCTATTGGTCCCATTTGGCCGGCGGCGCATCGCTGGGACGCGCGCCATGGCGGTAAGTAGAGTGTCCGCGATTATCGCGGAATTATGGTGTGGATTTGCTTAAGTCGCCGTAAAACCGCGGCGGCGGTGGTTCGATTTCGCTCTCCCCAGCCGCCCGGCGGCCTATGGGAAGAGCCCAAGAGCTTCTGCGGCAGGCGGCGCGGCACTTGAAACCGGCGCCGGCGCAGCCGACATGCGGCTCGTAACTGGAGATGCCGGACACATGGCTAGCGCAGCGAACGACACAACACCGCATGCCGGAGAAAGCCCGGAGCGTTCATTGCGATCTGCTGTGGCTAGAGGCTGCATCTCTATTGCCCTGATGTTGCACTTTTTGTAATGCAATCAACTTACGACAAGTCGTTCTAAATGCAGGACCAGGGGTTGTAAATGGCCGCCAGTCCCGTCTTATGCGACAAGCGTAAAACAATGAGGTTCGTATGGTGAAGCGCATTGCCATTGCCACCATTGGTACGCAAGGCGATGTTCAGCCGTACCTGGCGCTGGCGGTGGCGCTGAAAGAACAGGGCTATTCGGTGGTGCTTGGCGCCACGGCGGAGTTCGAGCCGTTCGCCCGTTCCTACGATATCGAGTTTCGCAGCCTTGGCGCGAGCATCCAGGCATTCCTGCAGACGTCGCGTTTCGACAAGGCGATGTCGCAGAATATGCTGCTCAACGCCCCTGCCCTGTTGCGGCAAGGCCAGCGCATCGTCGACACGGCGGCGCGGCAGGCCTGGCATATGGCGCAGGGCGCCGACGCGATCGTTTTGAACATGAACACCAGCTTCGGCATCGACATCGCCGAGGCGCTGCGCATTCCCGCCATCATGGCGGCGCTGCAGCCACTGAATTCCACCAGCGAGTTTCCGCTCTGCATCTACTACAGCCCGACATTCGGGCCGGCTTTCAACAAGCTGAGCTACACCGCCATGACGGTGCAGCAGATCTATTACAACCTGCCGCGCAACAAGCTGCGCCGCGAGCTGATGGGCCTCGATTCGCGCAAGAAGGGCGGCTTCTTCCGCAATACCGACGGCACGCCGCTGACGACGCTGTATGCCTATTCGCCGCTGGTGTCGCAGCGGCCGCGCGACTGGCCCAAGAACGCGCTGGTCACCGGTTACTGGCAGCTCAAGGATCGCTCCGACTGGCAGCCTTCCGAGGCGTTCAAGCAGTTCCTGTCAGCGGGCGATGCGCCGATCTATATCGGCTTTGGTTCGATGCCGTTCGGGGCCGAACGGAATACGCAGATCCTCAAGGAAGCCGTGAAGGCCTGGGGCGGACGCGCCGTGGTGGCGCGCGGCTGGGGCGGCATCAATCCCGACGATTTGCCGGATACGATCTTTGCCTTCGACAAGGCGCCCCACGACAAGCTTTTCCAATATGTGAGCGCGGTCGTCCATCACGGCGGCGCCGGGACGACATCATCGGGCCTGCATCTGGGCAAGCCGACATTCGTTGTGCCGCAAACGGTCGATCAGCCCTATTGGGGCCGCCGGGTGTTCGAACTGGGCGCAGGACCGAAACCGGTGCGCCTGCGGAAGCTGACGCCCGAAATACTGGCGGACGCGTTGCACGACCTGAGCACCAACGCCTCTTATCGCGCCAATGCGCAGGCATTGGGCGAAAAGCTGATGGCCGAGAACGGTACAGATAGGGCGATCAAGGTGATCGAACGGGTCATGGCGACCTATATCCCGCGCCCTGCCCCGCGCAAGCGGGCATAAGCCGGGGCAGACGCCTCCGGCTCACTTTGCGCCGGAGAAGGACGCCAGCCGGGCGAAGACGACCGGCAGAACCAGCACGACAGGCAAAGCGACGATCAGCGTGCCTGGAAACGGCTGAAACGTCGCCAACAGGCCAAGCGTGATAGCGGCGGCGATATAGGCCCAGCCCGCCAGGACATGGACGCGTGACCAGGCCTCGTCACCGGGGATAGCCCAAGGCAGGCGCAAGCCCGCATAAGTATGCCGCTGCGCCTCCCGCAGCAGGATGCCGAGCACCAAGAGACCGGCGGCGACGGCAAAGGCCACAAGACGGATAATGTCGAAATCCGAATTGAGGCCGAGCAGCAGCAGGCCGAATTGCAACGCAACCGCGATACCCAGCACCACGGTCAGCGCCGGCTCAAGAACATGGCGAACCATTTCCAGGCGATATTTGTCGGCCCGCGCGCTGAGGGTCGCGCTGACGACGACAGTCAAGGCCCCGATCAGTGGCAGAATGGCGAAAGCTAGTAGCGGCGGCCAGGCCCAATCGATGAGACCATTGGCGTTCCAATGCATGGAGAGTTCTTCATCCAGCGGCACCTTGACGAGGGCGGTCAGCGTGATTGCCACCAGCACCCCGAATTCGAGCACGTGAAAGCGGGTAACGAGGTTGGGTCTGGTCAAGGAACGCTCGGCGAAAAGATGCCCCCATGATCTAGGAGGCGGTCGCCCAAAAGAAAAGGGCCGGTTTCCCGGCCCTTCGCAAACTCTTTGAAATTCCAGCTTAGCGCTTGGAGAACTGGAAGGAACGACGGGCCTTGGCCTTGCCGTACTTCTTGCGTTCGACGACGCGGCTGTCGCGGGTCAGGAAGCCACCCTTCTTGAGGACGGCGCGCAGATCGGGCTCGAAATGGGTGAGCGCCTGCGAGATGCCGTGACGGACGGCACCGGCCTGGCCGGACAAACCGCCGCCCGAAACGGTGGCGACGATGTCATACTGGTCCTTGCGGTCAGCAGCGATGATCGGCTGCTGCAAGATCATCTGCAGAACGGGACGAGCGAAATAGGCCAGGAAATCCTTGCCGTTGACTTCCACCTTGCCATTGCCCGGACGGATCCAGACGCGGGCGACGGCGTTCTTGCGCTTGCCGGTGGCATAGGCACGGCCCTGCGCGTCGAGCTTTTGCACGTAAACCGGGGCAGCACTCACGGCCACGGCGGAAGTCCCCAGGTCTTCCAGGGAATTGATGGTCTCGGCCATGTTACTGAGCCCTCACGTTCTTGGTGTTCATCGCAGCGACATCGAGCTTTTTCGGCTGCTGGGCTTCGTGCGGATGTTCGGCGCCGGAATAAACCCGGAGATTCTTGAGCTGGGCGCGGGTCAGCGGGCCGCCCGGCATCATGCGGCGGATGGCGTTCTCGAGCACGCGCTCGGGGAAACGGCCTTCCAGCAGTTCACGAGCAGTACGGTCCTTGATGCCGCCCGGATAGCCGGTGTGCCAGTAGAAGCGGTGCTGATCGAGCTTGCGGCCCGTAAGCTTCACCTTGCCGGCATTGATGACGATGATGTTGTCGCCCATGTCCATGTGCGGCGTGAAGGTCGGCAGATGCTTGCCGCGCAGGCGCGAGGCGATGATCGAAGCGAGACGTCCGACCACCAGCCCTTCGGCGTCGATCAAGACCCACTTCTTCTCGATCTCGCTCGGTTTGGCCGAGTAGGTGCTCATGAATGCATTTCCCTAAAATCAAGCGGGCGGGCCCAAAGGACCGCCGGTTTTCGTGGCGCGTATATAGCGGGACTAAAAATGCCGTCAAGCAGAAAGATAAAGCCTTTATCTTTCAGTATGTTACAGCTTCGGTATCATATTACCGCGCACACGGCTCATATCCGCCAGATAGGTAACAGTGACGCCCAGCAACATGAAGGCCATCGCCTGGTGGGTAACCGCCAGATGGATCGGCACGACACTGACAAGGGTCGCGATGCCGAGGCAAACCTGCAGCAAAATCAACAGGCTGACGCGCGGCAACCAGGCGTGAACGCCCGCATATCCCCCTGCCCGACCCTGCTGCCAAAGCCGGAAGGCGACATAGAGCACGATCACATAGGCGATGCAGCGATGCAGGAACTGCACCGTGGTGGGATCCTCGAAGATGTTGCGCCAGAGCGGCTCCAGCCCGCCGATGCCGGCGGGAACGAAACCACCATCCATCAGCGGCCAGGTGTTGAAGGCGAAGCCCGCATCGAGGCCGGCCGTGAAGGCGCCGGCAACGAGTTGCAGGAAGATCAGGCAGAGCAGCAGAATGGTGCCGCCCCATTCTCCGGGCGTGACCTTGCCGGGCACCGGCCGCGGGTCGAGGCGGCGGGCCACCCAGAGAAGGGCGAGGAACAGCAGCGCCGCGGCACTCAGATGCGCGGCAAGCCGGTATTGCGAAACATCGACGCGATCGACAAGGCCGGATGAAACCATCCACCAGCCCAGCGCGCCCTGCAGGCCGCCCAGGACGAACAGCCCTGCCAGCGGCCCTGCCAGCTTCCAGGAGAAGCGGCGCTGGGCCAGAAACACGAGGAAAGGAATGGCGAAGGCGGCGCCGATGAAACGACCGAGGAAGCGATGTGCCCACTCCCACCAGAAGATCGACTTGAAATCATCGACCGTCATCCAGTGATTGTTGAGCTGGAACTGCGGAATCTGCCGGTAGGCATTGTATTCAGCCTGCCAATCGGCGTCCGACAGCGGCGGGATAGTGCCTGAAATGGGCTCCCAGCTGGTGATGGACAGCCCCGAATCCGTCAGGCGCGTGATGCCGCCCACCACAACCATCAGCAGCACCAGTGCGGCGATGAGGTAAAGCCAGATGCGAACCGGACGAAGCCGGTCGGGCGTGCGTGCGATTGGCGTTGAGGAGATGGTTTCGATGGCAGCCAAGGCAGTTTCCAGGGTATCTGTTGATCGGCGCGAGTGGTAGGCCCCGCTCAATTGCCATGCAACAGGCGTTAAAGTCGCATGACCCAAAGTACTCGAAAATTGATCGGCATCATCCTGACGCTGGTGGTGCTCGTCGCCTATGCGGCAATTATCACGGCGATCTACGATACTTTCCTGGTCGGCGTGCAGCCCATCATACTGGTGGTGTTCTTTGCCGTGGCCGGGCTTGCCTGGTGCCTTCCCACCATGGCGATCATCCGCTGGATGGCCAAACCCGACAAGGCCTGACTTTAGCCTGCGATGCGGCCGAGACTGGAAAAGATGGCGCCCGTGGCGAACACATCCACATAGCGGCGCGCCTGGAACAGGCCGTTCAGGGAGATACGCGGCAAGGCATGCAGGCGATCCTTGTCCTCGTGATAGAGGCCGGCCGGTAGCGTCGTCACGGCCGATCTCAGTCCCAGTTCCCTGGCCAGGGCGTATTCCCGGGGGCCGGCGCTGGCGGTGCCGCCGATGGGATAAGACAGATGTTGCGGGGCCTCCCCGAACTGCGCCTTGATAATGCGTACGGATTGCTCGATCTCATGGCGCGCGGCTTCCGGCGTTAGCTTCGCCAGTTCGTAATGATGCACCGTATGGGCGCCGATGGTGCAGAGCGGATTGTCGGCGAACGTCTTGAGTTCGGCCCAGTTCATGATCAGCGCCCGGCAGTGGGCCTCGATGTCGAGCCCGTAGTCGCGCCCAAGATCGCGGATAAGCGTGACGCGGTCGGCCTCCGGCATGGTCCGCATGCGCGCATAGATCACATCATAGGCTGCCTGCTTTTCGGCCCGCGATGCGCTGGGATAGTACATCGTCTCATCGCCCTGCCGGATGGCCAGCGCCTGTTGCCTGGCGACAATATCCTCCAGCGCCTGCCACCAGACCTCGCCGACGCCATCGACGAGTGCGGTAGGCACGTAGAGCGTGAAAGGACACTGTCGCCGCTGCAGGATAGGCAGCGCGTATTGCAGGTTGTCCCGGTAGGCGTCGTCGAACGTAAATACCGCGAAGGATTTCGTCGCCTCAGGGGTCTCGATGCGCCGAATGGCTTCATCCAGGGACACGATGTCGATGTCGAGTTCACGGACGCGCTGGATGGCGTAATCGAGGAAATCGGGCGTGATTTGCAGGATGGCGTTGGGCGAGAATTCCGCCGGAGGCTGAGGCAAAACCCGATGGAGCGTGAAGATCACACCCTTGGAGCGCGAGCGGGAACGGATTGCAGCCGGCGCCTGCGATAGGGCCAGCAATTCGAACATGGCCCTGATGGCAAAGTATTTGAGCCCGGCCATGGCGCTGGGTCTCAGGCGACTTCGGCCTGGCGGATCGGCGTCGTCACCACCTGCGGCTGCGCAAAATTCAACGCCTCGACTTCGCTGCGCGCCGTCGCCACCATGGCGTCGTCGGTATCTTCGTCGGCAACCAGGACGACGCGGCAATCCACGCCGGCAAAGATCGGGAGAGCCGAACTCGCCCCCATGGCGCCCGTCAACACCAGCACCACTTCGTAGATATCGGTGAGCGCCTCGACCAGCGTCACCGGCTTCAGGGACTGACGGCTGATGGCTGGCAGTTGTCCCCACGGAATCTCTGCCATGCCTTCGTGGCTCGACCTGTGCACGACATCGCCGAAACCCACGGCGTCGGCGGCAAGGTCGGTCAGCCCCGCCTCGGTCGAAAGGCGCGCACTGCCGGCGTCGATCCGAGCGATGCTCAGTCCGCGGCGCAACGCTTCGGCGACGAGGCGTTCGCCGACATTGGCGGCCGCCGCATAGGAACCGAGGCCCGCCACCATGACGATACGCACCCGGCCGAGGCCGATATCGGAGGCGAGATTACCGAGTTCGGCGGTGGCGAGGCGTCGGAATGCCGGCTCGGAATGGCGGGGCGGCTGTGATTCTACAGCTGGTTGACGCTCTACCAGAACCTTCTGCTCGAAATTCTCGAACCGATCCTCATCCGAAGGCTGCGGCATCGCAACGGCTGCCGGCTCCGCGACAGTACGGACTTCCCGCCGCGGTGGTGCGGAAGGCTGCACGACGGCCGTAACGGTTTCAGGGTCGGCCGCCATGGCCTCCGCCACGACTTGACGCCGCGGCCGCTGGCGGGCCTCGCGGCGTGCGATGAGGGTATCACGATCGCTCAGGGCGCGGCCCGACATCAGCTCGCCGAACAGGATGCTGCCAATCTGCAGCACCAGCGCGATGATGCCCACCGCCGTCATGATCAGCGTCACCTTGGGTGAGGCCGGCGAAACCGACGCCGCCGCTTCGGTGATAACGCGCACATCGGGCAAGGCCGAGTTGGCGTCGGTACGAGACATCGCGTCGCGGTAGCGCGCCAGATAGCTTTCGAGGAGATCGCGCTGGGCCTTGGCCTCACGCTCAAGGCCATCGAGCGTCACGCCCTGCTTGGTGGCATCGGCGGAACCCGTCTTCAGCTTGTCGAGGTCGGCGCGCAACGAGGTTTCGAGCGAGGCTTCGATCTTGGCTTCGGCCTCCAGCGCGCCGGCAACCCGACGCCCCTCACTGTTGATCTGCTTGTCGATTTCCGCGATCTGCGCGGTCAGCGCCTGAACTTCGGGGTGGTTGGGCAGGAGCGTTGCGAGCTTTTGCGCCTTCTCGCCCTGCAATTGCCCCCTCTGCTGCGTCAGTTGCTGAATGGTGGCGGAATCGCGGACATCGGCGACGCTGTCGATCGGCTGGCCGGCATCGAGCAGGCTGCGGATGAGGTTGGCACGCGAGGTAGCGGAATTCTTGCGCTCCTGCGCCGAGGTAATCTGGCCGGCGACCTCGGAGAGCTGCTGATCGACGAGCGAGGTGTTGTTGCTGCCCGTGTAGAGATCGTTGTCGACCTTGAAGGCGGCAACCTTGGATTCGGCATCGGCAACCTTGGTGCGCAGGGCCTTGACCTGCTGATCGAGCCAGACCGAGGCGTCGGCCGTGTCGGAGAGCGACAGCGCCGCCCGGCGCTGCACGTGCGCATTGGCAATGGCGTTGGCAAGCCGCGCCGCCAGTTGCGGATCGGTCGAGCGGACGTTGACGGAGATCACCAGCGAATCGCGCTGCCGCACGACCGTCAGGCGCTCCATGAGGTTTTGCAGAATGACTTCATCGACGTCCCGCTGCGCCGGCTTGCGGCCCAGCAGGGCCATGATGGCGGTCAAAGGCGACGAACTGCCCTGGGTAAATTCCGGCACATCGCGAAGATGTTCGGAATCGATGACCTTGAGCAGTGTGTCGCGGGACTGGATCAGCTCGATCTGGCTGGAAATGGCACCGTCGCCGGTAAGATTGGCCTGGTTGCTGCCGGTATCGCCGCTCGGTCGCGTGTAGACGCTGTCGCGCGGCTCCACCAGGATGCCAGCCTCCGACTCGTACATCTTGGGAACAAACAGCAAAATGGCGTAGGCCAGACCCAGCAGTATGGCGGTGACCAGGAGAATTCTGAACTTGCGGCCCCATACGGCCGCCAGCATGGCGCGAACATCCATGCTTAGGTCCTGCTCGGCTGAGGTCTCGTCAGTCATTGGGCCTGCCCTCTTACTCTGCCCTCTTATCGGACTCACGTGGTAAGCAATCCGTTAAGGTTGTTGCAATTCGCAGCATTCCTCATGGTTTTTAAGGAGATTGTTAACCATAGCCCGACGACACTGCCGGCGACTAAAGAAGGTGGTTCGTCATGTCCTGGCTGCGCTTGTTGCTCCTGGTGCTCGTCATCCCCATGGCAGGGTGCGCCTTGAACCCACAGTCAGCCACATACCAGGTGGACATCAAAGGCCCCTATGCGCTGGATAGCGGCGATACCGTGCGGGTCACCGTCTACGGCGATGCCCAATTGAGCACGACCTATAAGGTCGATGACAGCGGGGCCATCGCCCTGCCCCTGGTCGGGCCGGTCAACGTGCGGGGCGCAACCACGAAAATGGCTGCCAGCCGCATCGCCGCAGCGCTCGCCAATGGCTATATGCGCAACCCCAATGTCGCGGTGGAAGTGGCCGAATACCGGCCATTCTTCATCCAGGGCGAAGTCACCAATAGCGGGCAGTTCACCTATGTGTACGGCATGTCGGCCCGCGCCGCGATCAGCACAGCCGGCGGCTTCAAGGATACGGCCGACCAGTCGCATGTGCTGGTCTATCGCCGTCAGGGCAATGAAATGGTGAAATCCACGGTCGGGTTGGATTTCCCGATTTACCCCGGCGATACCATTGTGGTTCTAGAACGGTGGCTCTAGGGAAGTTCCTCAGGGCTTCTGGCGCCACATCACCGGCACCGAAAGCAGGCAGAGCCTTTCCGCCTCGTTGACCGGACAAGGCCCATGGCACAACCGCCGCTGCGAATCCTGCAGATCCTGCGCGCACCGATTGGCGGGCTGTTTCGTCATGTGATCGACCTGACGCAAGAACTGGCGGCGCGTGGCCACCAGATCGGCATCGTCTCCGACTCGCTGAGTTCCGATGCCCTGACCGCTGCCAAGCTGGATCTGCTGTCGGCCTCCGCCAGCCTGGGCGTTCACAGCTTCCCCATGCCGCGGGTTCTGGGCTGGGGGGACGTGTCGACACCCCTCAACATTCGGGCGCTGGCAGACCGACTCGATATTTCGGTGTTGCACGGGCATGGGGCCAAAGGCGGCATGAGTGCCCGCCTGGCCCGCATCGGCTCGCGCCGCGCCGCGCTCTATACGCCCCATGGCGGTACGCTGCACTTCAAGGCAGGGTCGCTATCCGGCAAGGTCTTCCGGTTGGCTGAGCGCATGCTGATGCCCCAGACCGATGCGCTGATCTTTGAAAGCGAATTCGCCCGCCGAGCCTATGTGGAAACCATCTGCGACCCCGCCTGTCCCCATCCGGTCATCCACAATGGCCTCGCCGAGCCTGAGTTCGTACCAAGCCCAGCCGATGCGGACGCCGCGGATTTTATCTTCATCGGCGAGCTGCGCGCCCTGAAAGGCGTGAGCTTCCTGATAGAGGCTTTCACATCCCTGCGTCGGGCTGACGGATCGCCCGCGACCCTGGTCATCGTCGGCGATGGTCCGGACCGGGCGCAATTCGAGCAGATGATGAAAGACGCCGGGTTAAGCGAACGCGTGATCTTCACCGGGGCGCAACCGGCACGCAAGATGTTCTCCAGGGGCCGGTGTGTTGTGGTGCCCTCGCTTGCAGAGTCGCTGCCCTATATCGTGCTGGAAGCGAGCGCTGCTCTGAAGCCGGTGATTGCCACCGCTGTCGGCGGCGTCGGCGAAATCTTTGGACCGACAAGCGCTGCACTGATCAAGCCAGCCAATACGACTGCCCTGCAGCAGGCTATGCAAACCTTCCTCGACAAACCGGACGAGGCGGCGCGGCTGGCAGAAACACGATTGCAGTTCATTCGCCAGGGCTTTTCAGTCGAGGTCATGACCGATGCCATCGAAGCCCTCTATCGGCAGACGATAGATAGACGTTCACCCTGACATTTCACTGAGTTTTCATTCCTTCTGGTGACAATAACGAGCTTTATTCTGCTCTCATCAGATTGCACCCGATGATCCGTCTCGATCCCAAACAAGCCGTCCTCGACCATGTGGCCGCCAATTCAAGCGGCCCAACCGGTAGCGCGGTGCTGTCGCCGGAGGCAGAGCGCATCATCTCGGCGCCTATCGAGGCGACGCTTTCGAGCACGGTGATCGTCGGTGTCGCCCAGGCCTTCGAGGCCCTCATGCTCGCGGTCCTCGGCTACGCCATCTTTCAGACCTTTGTGGGCGGTGCGGCGGCGGGCTTTTATATTCCCGTCATTCTGGTGGCGGTCCTCCTCACCAACGTGCTGATGAACGTTGCGGGCACACACAAGATTTCTGCCTACCGCATGGGAATGCTGCAGATCGGGCGGGTTCTGGCCGCCTGGTCGGGCGTGATGACCGTCTCGTGCCTCGCTGCACTCCTCCTCAGAATTTCGGACGATGCGCCTCGTATCGGGCTCGTCGCCTGGTATCTGGCCGGCGCCGCAGCACTGGTCGCCTTCCGGATCTCGCTGCATCTGCTCGTCATGCGCTGGACGCGCGAAGGCCGGCTGAAGCGCCGTACCGTGATCGTGGGCGGCGGCAAGGATGCCGAGATCCTGATCGACTCCATCCAGAAGGGCGCATCCAACGACATCAATCTCTTCGGCCTGTTCGATGATCGCATCGATGCCCGCTCGCCGGATCGCGTCGCCGGGGTTCCCAAGCTTGGCCGCGTCGCCGATCTTATCGAATTCGCCCGCCGGACGCGGGTGGACCTGGTGATCGTTTCCATGCCGCTGTCGGCTGAAAAGCGCGTGCTGGAGATGCTCAAGCAGCTTTGGGTGCTGCCGGTCGATATCCGGCTCAGCGCACATATGAGCCAGCTGCGCTTCACCTCCCGGGCCTACTCCTATGTCGGCGACGTCGCCGTGTTCGACATGGCAGACCGGCCGATTTCCGACTGGAACCTGATCCTCAAATGGCTGTTCGACAAGATCGTCGCCATCGTGGCGCTGATCCTGCTATCGCCCATCATGGTGGCGACGGCGATCGCCATCAAATTCGACAGCAAGGGGCCGGTGTTCTTCAAGCAGAAGCGACATGGCTTCAACAACCAGCTCGTCGAGATGTACAAGTTCCGCTCGATGCGGACCGACATGGCCGATGCGACTGCGTCCAAGCTCGTGACCAAAGGCGATCCGCGCGTCACCCGCGTCGGCCGCTTTATCCGCAAGACCTCTATCGATGAGCTGCCACAACTCTTCAACGTCTTGCGCGGCGAGCTTTCGATCGTGGGTCCCCGCCCCCACGCCCTGCAGGCGAAAGCCGACAACAAGCTCTACTATGAAGCGGTGGAAGGCTATTTCGCCCGGCATCGCGTCAAGCCGGGCATGACCGGCTGGGCCCAGGTACATGGCTGGCGTGGCGAAACCGACACGATCGACAAGATCATGCAGCGCGTGAACCACGATCTCTACTACATCGAGAACTGGTCGATCTTCCTCGATCTCTACATCGTGGCCATGACGCCGATGTCACTGGTCAGCGCGCGCCAGAACGCTTACTGACCGAGATAGCGCTCGGCCAACACCGCCGTGCCGGCGGCGAAGCGGTCGACATGCGATTGCGCCAATGCGGTTTCGCCATGCGATCCGATCCAGGCCAGCAGCGCCATGCGCCGTAACAGCACCAGCGTATCCATCGCGGCGATATCCTCGGGCTCTAACGGTCTGATCGCCTGGTAGGCATCCAGCCAGCAACGCTTGAGTTCCGGCACTTCGGGGGCATCCTCGAAGAACGATATGGCCGCGGCAAAATCATAGGCGAACCAGCCGAAACCGCAGTCGTCGAAATCGAGGAGCGTTACCTCCGACCCATCCACCAGAAGGTTGGCGAGCCGCATATCGGCATGGATGAGGCCGAAGCGTCCCCTGTCCTGTCCATAGGCTGCAAGGTCCGCTCGCAACCGTTCGTCCAGGGCGTCCAGCGTCGTGCGGAGGCGAGCATCGACGTGAGGCGCCTGCCGCCAGTTACCCCAGGGGCCGTCGGCATCGAGAACAGCACCCGCGTCCCATGTGGGCCGGGTAAAGCCGGGGGGCGGCACGAAGCCAATGGCCTGCTCATGCAGCTGCGCCGCCTGGGCGCCGAGCGTTGCGAAAAGCTGGCCAAGGTTGTCGGCCACGACAGGCTCCCTGCCCTTCTCCCAGGCAAAGAGCACCGCGGCCCTTGGCGCCAGCCCATCGCCAACATCCACGCATTGCACGAACTTGCCATCGGTCCCCCGCAATGGTTGTGGCACGCGGAGAGCCGTATCCACACGCAGGGCCGCCAGCCAGGCCAGTTCGCTGTCGATGGCGGCATCCGACTGGTAGCCTGGCCGATGCAGCCGCAAGGCATGGCGTCGCCCGTCCGGCCCGTCGATGCGGAAGGTATGGTTCTCGGACAGGTTGATCAGTTCAGCCCTGCCGCCCTCCACCTCGGGCCAGAGCGACAACAGGGATTCAATGGCGCTCGGTTTCAACTGGGCCCCACGGGACGCTCGTGAAACTGATTCCGAAGTTCAGGGTATAGGTCTGACAATGCAGGTCTTTTGGTTACTTCGCCGCCTTGGGTGCAGGGGCACCGCAATCGATCGGCGTGGTTATCTGGATATCCCCTGAAACTGCCGGATCGTAGCTGTAGGCGGCGAGACGTTTGCCAGTTACGGCGACCAGTTGCAGTGCATCGCCCTTGGGGCCGACGTAGAAGCGCACCTCTGTGGCCGCCTCGTCACCGCAGGCCGAGAGGCTGGCAAGTGGCGTCGAGGCCGTATCGACATCGGCCGCCTCATAGCCCTCGCGCTGCAAGCTCTGGGTGATCGCTTCACGCAAGGGCCCGAGGTCACCTCCGGCAGGAATGAAGAGGTTGTCATGAGCGAGCGCATAGTCGCGCACGCCATTGTAGCCCGCATAGGTGATCATCTCGAGATCGTAGTCGCTGGTCTGCGAGGGATCATACTCGGCATCACCGGCGCCGGCTGCATCCTGCGCGGCATCATCGAGCGCTATGCTGTAGCTGGCCTTCACGGCCGCCGCTACCGATGCCACGTTGCAGGCACTGCCGCTCATGTCGACGACAAAGGTCTGGTCGGGCGTCGGATAACCCGACACATAGCCGCCCGAGCATTTGCCGCCAGTCATGAAGGCGAAGGGAACGATGGCGGGAACGGAAGCCGCGTCGGCACCGAGATTGGCAGGGCCTTTCAGGCTGACATCGATCTGAAATTCACCATTCTTGAGAGCGCGGGTAACAGTCGTTGCACTCAGGCTTTTTGCCCCCGCCGCAGCGACAACGGCGGCAAGATCGACCCCATAGGGATTGTCGGCGGCACCAGCAGCCTGTCGCGCCTCGTCGTACGTCCGGCCTGCGGCAGCAGCGAGCACCACCGCGCCGACTTTGGCTGCCGGCGTGCCATCAGCCGCCGGTGCATCGACCGCCGCTGCGGGTGCGCTTGCGAGGGCCAACATGCCCAATACCAGCGCTGACGTCAGAACCGCTTTGCGCATCGAACGATTTCTCCCAGAGCCTCGGCCTTTTGGCCGGATATTCGGCGGCGCTATCTGAGGCCCTTTTTGGGCGCGGTCAATCTATTCGATGAAGGGGTAGCATGGCCAGATCACGGTAACGTAAACGCCGCGGCGTCGGGGGGACGCATGCTTTTACTGCATGGCAGCGGTCGAATGGCGCCCCTGCTTAAGCGAGCGGATGCGGCCCATATTGAGTACAAAAAGGAGTTGCACCATGGGCAAGAACAGGTTTTTCAACGGACTTTCCACGACGCTGACGTTTATCGAAGGGGCTCGCGAGGCAGCGGCCGCAGTCAATGCCAACCGCAAACCATCGCGTGCTTCGCTGAAGAAACTGGGTCTTGAAGGCGATGCCTTTGATTCAGTGAATTTCGGCGACAACCGCTAGAACCAGGGTTTGAGCGCCGCAAGCGTCGCTAAACTTCCGCTTCGTTCGGATTTCGAAAAATCGGGGGTTGCCTCAAAACCAGGCTTTCTCTATGTCTCCGAACAGTCGGGGCGTAGCGCAGCCTGGTAGCGCATTTGTCTGGGGGACAAAGGGTCGTCGGTTCAAATCCGGCCGCTCCGACCATTAAAACCCGCGAAAGCTCGCGGGTTTTTCATTTTGGGCAGCTTTTGCAACTTACTTCAGAATGCCCGAAGTCTGGCAATCCGAAAGCGTCAGAGTGCCAAGCCCTTCAGGTGCGGCATCGGAATTGGCACCGCCACCAGCCGACACACCGTTCGACGCGCCGGCCTTGCCGTTGTTCTGCGTATTGCCGCCAGCGACGCCATTGGCGTTCAGTTCCTCACAACGGGTTTTTACGGCGGCCATCTGTTCGGCCGTAAAACTATGCCCGCCCACCGTCATGCCCTGGGCGTAAGCGCCGGGCGCGAAGGTCAGCATTGCAGTCATGGCAAGACCTGAAATAATGCGAAGGGATTTCATGATGTTCTCCTCAATCGTGGTTCAATACCACTGGCTCATCAACTGCGATGACCGCGAGTTGGTTGCCTGAGGTCGTCAGCACATCTTTCCTGCCAGGATGGGAACCAAACCTTTTTTGCCGCGCTAGATTTCGGAACGGCTCTCCTGATCAGGCGGGCGGCGGCGTGACGTGCAGTCTCTCGCCCATGTCGTTTCAGTCATATTCAATCGGCCTTTTGGCACCGCAGCATTGCGATTTGTCGCTATTGACGATGCTTTGAGGCTTGGCGACAAAGTAGGTTGATACTTGAAAAATTTGCCGGAGGCCTGAATGTCCGACCGTGACGCCGACTGCGCGAAATTTTTCACCCGGCGCGAACTTCTCGCACGATATCTTCCGGCATCAGGAATCGCTCTGGGGTTGTTACTTTCATCGACAGCTTATAGTCGCGCCGATGACGACGACGATGATGATGCCTCAAAACGCGCTCTGCCCGGTCAGACGTCGGCACCCAAGACCAGCATCAATCTTGCCAACTGGAAGATTACGCTCCCCATCGACAAGAAGGGCAGACCGACGGGCCGCGACGATGCGGTCGAAGTAGAAAAGCTCATCGGCTTCGCCCTGCCGCCCTATTTCAGCGTCACCAGCAATTCGATTACCTTCCAGGCGCCGACGAACGGTTCGACCACCGATGGCTCGGGCTATCCGCGCTCCGAATTGCGCGAGATGAACGGCAGGGGCGGAATGGCTGCCTGGACCGTCGCGACGGGCGGAAGGCTTTCGGCCACCTTGCGCATCAATGAAGTGCCCAGGGTATCCACCGGCAAACCCGGCCGCATCGTCATCGGGCAGATCCACGGCCCCAACGATGAACTGTGCCGGCTCTATTACGATGCCGGCCAGATCTTTTTTGTCGATGACAAGGCGGGGGATAAGCGCAAGGAAACTTCGTTTCCCCTGCTCTCTTCAGGTGGCAAGCCGGCCGGAATACCGATCGGCGCGCGCTTCAGCTATACGATCAACGTGAATGCCAGCACACTCGTCGTCACCGTGAAGCACGGCGGCACGACCTACTCCGCCACCGATCCAATCGGCACCTTCTGGCCTGGCAAGAAGCTCTATTTCAAGGCCGGCGCCTATGTGCAGGTTGGCGCCGGAAGTTCCAAGGAACATACCGGTGGCACCGGTCAGGGCAGCGTCACCTTCTTTGCGTTGAATGTTCAACACTGAACTCACGACTGGCGCCAGCGGCGAATGCGGCTGAAGCGCGAGACACGCGCGGAGCGGCGAGTGTTGGCAAGCTCCATGGCCTCCTCGATCGCCTCCTCGATTTTTACGCGCAGACGGGCGGAACGCTCGTCCTGCGGCACCATGGCGGCGGTTTGCTCCAGGATGTCCCTCACTCGCTCGTAAAGGGCACCCGAATAAACCTGATTTGGCATGAGACTCACCTCTTGTTAACGAGGAGATGGTCGTTTCGTTGTTGAGAAAATTCCCTAATGGGTTCGATACAATTAGAGCCTTCTTGAGTTTTCCACACGGCAAGGGCTTGCAAAGCCTAGGAACTCCCGGGCAACCGGCTGCTTATCCCAGACGTGTCGTTAACTTCGATGGTGCCGTGTCCCCAGAGTTAGCCGATGCCCCATGACCGTCGCGGCCCTGTGGCAGTGCGATGACGGTCGGCAGAAATAAAAGCATGCCTAGCCGGCCCACTAGTTCTCGCGGGCACGCTCCAAGAGGCGCTTGCAATCGAGCAATTCGCGCAGCACGCCCTCCAGCCGTTCCCGGTCCTTGGCCTCCAGCAGGCGCGAGCGCGGTTCAGGCATGACGGCCGGGATCGTCTGGTGGTGACGGATTTCCACAGGATCTTCGATCTCCGGCTCGGCCAAATCGGCCTGCAACTGTACGAGATCCTCCAAAGGCACACCTTCGGAGAGGGCGATCACGTAGCGACTCCCCTGATCTTTCAGGATGCGCTGCACGCCCTTGATGGTGAAGCCCTGGTCATAGAGCAGATGCCGTATGCCCTTGAGCAGCAATACGTCTTCGGGACGATAATAGCGCCTGCCACCGCCGCGCTTCAGCGGCTTGATGGTTGAAAAGCGCGTTTCCCAGAAGCGCAGCACGTGCTGCGGCAGGTCTAGCTCTTCTGCGGCTTCCGAAATCGTGCGAAAGGCGTCCGGTGATTTTTCCACCCTGCAGCCTCATAGGAAGAAACTGTTATTTTCCAGCACGAACCATAGATTTGTTGATCTTCGATTTCAACACGTTGCTGGGTTTGAACACCAGAACCTGTCGCGGCAAGATGGGAACTTCCTCTCCCGTCTTAGGATTCCGCCCGATTCGTTCGTTCTTTGAACGTACCTGAAACGAACCAAAAGACGAAAGTTTGACGTTCTCTCCTTGCACAAGAGCGTCTGCAATCATGTCCAGAACCCGCTCGACCAGTTCGGCCGATTCGGTACGGGACAGGCCCACGGCTTCATATACCGCTTCAGCCAAATCTGCCCGCGTCACCGTTTTCTGTGCCATTCGCACCCCCGTTTCGACGCCACCGTTCCGGGCAAGCCCCTCCGCCCCCGGCATTTTTCAGACTAGACCTCAGTGGAGGCAGCGGTCAATGCGCTCACCAGCGGATGAGCGAAGCACCCCAGGTGAAGCCACCGCCCATGGCTTCGAGCATGACGAGGTCGCCGGGCTTGATGCGCCCATCGGCCACAGCGACGCTCAGAGCCAGCGGCACGGAGGCCGCCGAGGTGTTGGCATGCTGGTCGACGGTGAGCACCACCTTTTCGGGCGGAATGCCGAGCTTGACGCCCGCACCGTCGATGATGCGCTTATTGGCCTGGTGGGGCACGAACCAGTCGAGATCGTCGACCGTATAGCCCGTGGCGTCGAATACGGAATGCACCACGTCGGTGATCATGCCGACGGCGTGCTTGAAGACTTCCTTCCCCTCCATGCGGACATGACCCATGCTCAGCGTCGAGGACGGGCCGCCGTCGGTATAGAGCTTGTTCCAGTGATGGCCGTCGGAACGGAGGCTGGATGCCAGAATACCCCGCCCCTGGTCGTTGCCAAGCTCGAGGACGGCGGCACCGGCGCCATCGCCGAACAGCACACAGGTAGTGCGGTCGTTCCAGTCGATGAGGCGCGTGAAGGTTTCCGCGCCGATGACGAGCGCGCGCTTGGCGAGGCCGTTCTTGAGAAAACTATCGGCAGTCGCCACGCCATAGACGAAACCGGAGCAGACGGCCTGCAGGTCGAACGCACTGCCGTGATGCATCTCCAGTTTCTGCTGCACCACTGCTGCGGTAGCCGGAAACGTCATGTCGGGCGTGGTCGTGGCCACGATGATGAGGTCGATGTCGGCAACCGTCACGCCGGCGGCGTCGAGAGCCTTGCGTGCGGCGGCCGTCGCGAGGTCGGAGGTCAGTTCGCCCTCGGCCGCCAGATGCCGCTGGCGGATGCCGGTGCGCTGCACGATCCACTCGTCGGAGGTATCGACCTGCCGGGATAGTTCTTCATTAGTCATGATGCGCTGGGGGAGATAACCGCCCACGCCGCGCACGATAGAACGCATTTCAGTCACGCCGGTTTAGCCTCCGGTTCTGGGGCGGCCCGGGCTTCCACGATAGGCGGGAAACGCGACATCCCTTCGGAAATCTTGTCGATGAGGCGGCTGCGCGCCATGTCGTAAGCGAGGCCCAGCGCGCTTTTGTAACCAACTTCGTCGGTGCCGCCATGGCTCTTGATGACGATGCCGTTGAGGCCAAGGAAAACGCCGCCATTCACTGTGCGCGGATCCATCTTGCGCTTGAGCGCCGTCAGCGCCTGCGAGGCCAGCAGCGCGCCGAGACGCGACATGAAATTGGCGCTGAGCGCGGCACGCAGATATCCCGCGACCTGCCGGGCGGTGCCTTCGGCGGTCTTGAGCACGATATTACCGGTGAAGCCTTCGGTGACCACGACATCGGTGGTGCCCCGCCCGATGTCGTCGCCTTCGACGAAGCCGTGATAGGTGAAGCCGGCACCGCTGGCCTGGGTCAGCATGCGGGCCGCGTCCTTGACGGTTTCGAGTCCCTTGACCTCTTCGGTGCCGACATTGAGCAGGCCAACCGTTGGCGATTCCTGATCGAACAGTGCCCGCGCCAGTGCGGCACCCAGAATCGAGAAGTCGACGAGCTGCTTGGCGTCGCCGCCGACCGTGGCGCCAACGTCGAGCACGATGATATCGGAGCGCAGCGTGGGCCAGATCGCAGCGATGGCGGGCCGCGAGATGCCCTCCATGGGGCGCAGGCAGAAGGTGGCCATGGCCATCAGCGCGCCGGTGTTACCGCCCGATACTGCCACATCCGCTTCGCCATCCTTCACAGACTGCAGCGCCGCCCACATCGAGGAATTACCGCGCCCCTTGCGCAGGGCCTGGCTCGGCTTCTCGTCCATGGCGATGACATTGTCGGAATGGCGGATTTCGGAGGCCGCCTTGAGCTTGGGAAACTCAGCCAGCAGAGGTTCGAGAACCTCTTTTCGCCCGTGGAAAATGAAGCTCGTATTCTTACGCTCCCGAAGAGCCAGCTCGGCCCCCTGGATTGCCACATGGGGGCCGTTGTCGCCGCCCATGGCATCCACCGAGATTCTAATCGTATCGTTCATATCGGCTTGTTTTCCGGCCTCGGTGGCGAGGCGCCAAGATACCCGATCACCGGGTCGGCGCAAGTCCCGTGGCTATGTGTGGCGGTTCGTCGCGAGGGCTTAAAGGCGGCCCTCAAGGTTCCTTGTCGCCGTCGTCTCGCAAGGCTTTGAGGCGGGCGAATGGCGATTCCGGTTCGTCCTTGTCGAGTTTTACATCCAGGGCGCCGACACTGGCGCCGGGTGCGCGTGGATAGGGGTCAATCGCCAGCGCCAGGCTCTCGATAATCAATTCGCTGAGATCGGCCTCCGGCCCGTCGAAATAGTCCGGCTCGTCTTCCTCATCCACATCGACGAATACCTCGTCCCGGCCCTTTGCTGCTGCGGTCGTCGGCAGAAAGATGCGTTCTACCGGCTCATCTATAGCCTGCGTAACTGGCACAAAAGTGACAACGCAGGGCTGCACCACAACGGCGCGCAGCCGCCCGAACACCCTGATGCCGCCGCGGAATTTCACCGCCTGAAGATCGGCATCGAGGCTTTCCACTGCAGACACCTGCAGCCGCTCGGCGATGGCGGTCCGCTGCTCGACGGTGGTGACAAGCTTGAGCCCCCGCCCTTCCGGCGGCAGGTGATCGATACGGATGCTGGCATCGAGCATCGGCGGGGTCGTCTGGCGATCGGTCATGCGGCGTCGTTCATCGACAATTGCCCGGAAACGATGGCGGCCACGGACTGGGCCTCCAGAAATTCGGACTCTGAAATCATGTATTGGGCGAGAAGACGCACCGGCGGCGCCTCCATGCCGGCATAAATATTGCGCGACAGCACGTCTTCAAGGGCCTGAACGTTCCTGGTGTCCATGGCCGCATTGATGCTGGCGAGAAAACCGAAAAACAGATTGCCCATCTTCTGGATACGCTTGGCGATGGAGAGATCGCCGACACCCATCTCGCGCAAAGACCGGTCCATATCGCTGAAAAACAGGTCGAACACCGCCTGGCTGAACGCCTTGACCGCCTTGTCCTCAGAGCGCAGGCGCCTGAACAGGAGCGCCATATGCAGGGAAATCATGTCGAAGCGGCCGGTCACCGTGTCGGGAACGCCCCATTCGGCATAGAATTTCTGCTGCCGGGATTGCGCCACAATGGCGTTATAGACGGCGTAAACTTGTGGTGTGTCAGTGTTTTTCCGGAACAACGAGAAGATCATGGTTCGCGCTCGGCTGGTGATCGCGGGGCCGCTGGCTGCTTGCCAGAGGGACCCAATGACGGCTAAACATCCGGCGATCTGTATCAGATCAAACGTCGCCTTCGGGCGTGCCTATAGTCGAGTGCCATCGGGAAAGTCAAATTCATGTCCTTGAATGCCCTCACCGGACGCCTTGCTCCGCTTGCCATAGTGCTGCTCCTGGGCGGCGCCGTGGCCGGCTGTTCGACTACCGGTGGTTTCATCACGACCCATACGACCGGTTACGAAATCTCCGATGACGCCCTGGCGCAGATTCGCGTCGGCCAGAGCCGCGAACTGGTGAACGTGGTCCTCGGTTCGCCGCAGACCACCAGCACCTTCGGCAATGAGAGCGCCTATTACTACGTCGAGACCAAGGTCGCCGACACTGCCTTCGGCGTCAGCACGATCAAGGATCGCCGCGTGCTTGCGATCTATTTCGACCAGAAGGGCAAGGTGAAGGACACTGCGCTCTACGGCGTCAAGGATGGCCGCACGATCGCCATCGATTCCCGCCGGACGCCGTCGTTCGGCCAGGACAAGACGTTCATCGATTCGATCATGTCGTCGGTCACCAGCAGCAGCGGCGGCTGATAGGCTCAAACTGCATTGCCCACTTCAGGCGGGCAATGCAACGCGGGACGACGGTCAGGGATTGGGGTGCTTGGCTTCGCGGATAAGCTTGTCCAGCACGCCATTGACGAGACCTGGCGCGTCGTCTTCGTAGAAGGCCTTCGCAATATCCACATATTCGGTAATGACGACGCGGCCCGGGATATCCTGGCGGCGTAGCAATTCCCACGCCCCAGCCCGCAGGATGGCCCGCAGCGTCGCATCGACGCGCGTGACGGGCCAGCCGTCGGTCAAAGCGGCATCGATTGCCGGATCGAGCTCGCGCTGGTGGCGGACGACGCCCGTGAGAATCTGACGGAAGAAATCCGCATCGGCGGGCAGATACTGCTCACCCTCGATCTCGCGCCCCAGATGATGGGTGTTGAACTGCGCCAGCGTATCCTCGAGCGTCTGCCGCCCGATATCCATCTGATAAAGCGCCTGCACCGCTGCCAGCCGGGCTGCCCCGCGCTGATTGGCGGGACGATCGCCGGTAGCGGCGCGTTTGGTGGGCTCGCCCACCTCAGGCCCCGAGTTCGGTGTTGAGCGCAATCATGGCGAGTGCCGCGCGGGCGGCAGCGCCACCCTTGTTCTTTTCGGAAATCTTGACCCGGGCCCAGGCCTGTTCATCATTCTCGACGGTCTGGATGCCATTGCCGAGGGCCAGGCGATGCTCGACCGCCAGATCCATCAGGGCGCGAGCGCTTTCGTTGGAGACGATATCATAATGCGTGGTCTCCCCGCGAATGACGCAGCCGAGCGCCACATAGCCGTCATAGGCGGCCGCCCTGCCCTTCTTTTCGGCGCGCAGGACCATCGACAAGGCGGCGGGTATCTCGAGTACGCCCGGAACCGAAATCCGGTCGAAGGTCGCCCCCGAAGCCGTCAGCGCATTCTCGGCGCCACGCGCCAGCTCGTCGGCCATATCTTCGTAAAAGCGTGCTTCGATAATGAGGAGGTGCGGGCCCTTGGCCATGGTCAGTTCCTTGTAGCGGCGGTGGCGCCGAGCGTTTCGAAGAGCCGGGCGGCGTAGCGCGCCATCGGATCGACTTCAATGTTGACGTGATCGCCGACACCATAGTCGCCCCAGGAGGTCACTTCCACCGTATAGGGGATGAGGTGAACGCTGAAGCGATTGCCGTCGACGGAATTGACGGTGAGAGAAGTGCCGTTAAGGGCGACACTCCCCTTTTTGGCAATGAACTGCGCGATATCGGGCGCGACCGAGAAGAAGAAGGTAATCTGTTCGCCGGTGACATCCTTGCCGACGATCTCGGCCATGCCGTCGATGTGACCGGACACGATGTGGCCACCGAGTTCGTCGCCGATCTTGAGCGAACGTTCAAGATTGACGCGGCGGCCGACCGTCCATTTGCCGACTTCGGTGACACCGAGCGTTTCCATGGCGGCAAAGACTTCGAACCAGTTGCCGGCCTCTGCGACGCCCTTGTCGGTCACGGTCAGGCAGATGCCGTCGACGGTGATCGAAGCGCCAAGGTCGATGCCCGCGGGGTCGTAAACCGTACCGATACGGAGCAGCCGACCGTCATTGCGATCATCGGCTTTCAGCAGGCGCCCTACGTCGGTAACGATGCCGGTAAACATGTTTCAAACCTGTTGGCGCTCGAAAGTGTGGAGGTTATCCACGCCCAGCGGCTTGCGGTCAACCAGCGTGAACCCCGCAGCAGCCATGCGCTCCTGCATGGTTCCGTGTGCCGTTGCCGGCAGCCCCCCATCACCGATGACGCGGTTGCTGGTCAGCAGGTGGAAACGATCGACCAAACCCGCCTCCAGCAGGGCGGCGGTCAGTACGGCGCCGCCCTCGACCAGAAGCCGGCCGATGCCGCGATCGCCCAGGGCCGTCATGGCGAGCGCCAGATCGGGGCGCCTGCCACCGGCGACCGGTAGCAGCTCTATTCCGGAAGGCACAGGCGTTTCCGCAAGTCCAATGACGACACTGGGTTGTGTCGATCGGCTGGCAAATAGATTCAGGCCTGGCAGGAGGCGTTCGCGTCCGGCCAGAACAAGGCGCAGGGGCCGGCGGTCCTCCAGACCCGGCAGCCTTACGGTAAGTTGCGGGTTATCGATGTTGGCCGTGGCGCCGCCCACCAGCACCGCATCGGACCGTGCGCGCTGCAGATGCGTCCAACGCCGGGCGTCCTCGCCGGTGATAGGGATGTTGGCCTGGCCTGTGCGGCCAATCATGCCGTCGGCGGAGACCGCCAGCTTGGCGGTAACGAAAGGCCGCCCCAGAAGCTTTTTGGCGATGTGCCCCTCATGCAGCCGCCGCGAGGCCTCGTGGTCGGCCAGCACCGTTTCGAGCCCGGCGGCGCGCAGCCGGAGAATGCTTTCGCCCGCGGTCCGCGGGTCAGGATCGGCAATACCGATGACGACGCGCGCAATACCGGCGCGGAGTACGGCGTCCGCACAGGGTGGTGTCCGGCCCCAGTGGTTGCAGGGCTCGAGCGTCACATAAAGCGTTGCGCCCCGCGCAGCGGCACCAGCCTGGTCCAGCGCCTGCGGTTCGGCATGGGGACGACCGCCTGAGGCGGTCACCCCCTGCCCGAGTATGGCGTTCGTTGCGGCATCGACCACAATGGCGCCGACAGTGGGATTGTCGGCAGTGGTGCCGAGCCGCGGTTCGGCCAGGGCTACAGCAGCGTCGAGCCAGCGCCGGTCGTCAGCGGCCAGTTCGCTCAATCGTCGTCGGATGCAGCAGCGGCTGCATCCGCACCGAGCGCAGTCAGGAAAGAGCGGAAATCGTCGGCGGCCGAGAAGTTCTTGTAAACCGAGGCAAAGCGGACGAAGGCGACGTCATCGAGCCCCTTGAGGCCTTCCATCACATATTGGCCGATCTGTTCCGAGGTCACCTCGACATCGCCCAGGCTTTCCAACTGCCGCACGACACCCGAGATCATGCGCTCGATACGCTCCGGTTCCACCGCGCGCTTGCGCAGGGCCGTATAGACCGAACGCGCCAGCTTCTCGCGATCAAAGGGTACCTTGCGTCCCGACTTCTTGACCACGACCAGCTCGCGCAGTTGCACGCGCTCGAAAGTGGTAAAGCGACCCCCACAGGCATTGCAAATTCGGCGACGGCGGATGGCGCTGGAATCCTCGGTGGGACGGCTGTCCTTGACCTGGGTATCCTCGTTTCCGCAATAGGGACAACGCATCGGCTGGATCAGCCCTCGTAAATGGGGAAGGACGCCGTAAGCTTGGCGACCTTGTCGCGAACGGCAGCCTCGACGCTGCCGTTGTTCTCTTCGCCGTTGGCCGCAAGGCCGTCGAGCACTTCCACCATCAGCTCCCCGACCAGCTTGAACTCGGCTTCCTGGAAACCGCGCGAGGTGGCCGCCGGGGTACCGACGCGAATGCCGGAGGTGATCGCCGGCTTTTCCGGATCGAACGGCACGGCATTCTTGTTGGTGGTGATGTGAGCGCGCTCCAGCGACTTCTCGGCGGCCTTGCCGGTCACCTTCTTGGGACGGAGGTCCACGAGCATGAGGTGATTGTCGGTACCACCCGTGACGATATCGAGACCGCCGCGCATGAGCGTTTCAGCCAACACCTTGGCATTGGCGACGACCTGTCGGGCATAGATCTTGAACTCGCCGGACTGTGCTTCCTTGAACGCCACGGCCTTGGCGGCGATGACGTGCATCAGCGGGCCACCCTGGATGCCAGGGAAGATGGCCGAGTTGATCTTCTTGGCCAGATCCTCGTCATTGGTGAGGATCATGCCGCCACGCGGGCCGCGCAGCGTCTTGTGCGTGGTGGTCGTGGCAATGTGGGCGTGCGGGAACGGGCTCGGATAGACGCCGCCGGCCACAAGACCGGCAACGTGGGCCATATCCACCATCAGGATGGCACCGATCTCGTCGGCGACGGCGCGGAAGGCGGCCCAATCCATGAAACGCGAATAGGCCGAGAAGCCGGCCACGATCAGCTTCGGACGGTGCTGCAGCGCCAGGGCGCGCATCTCCTCCATATCCACGCGGCCATCCTGCTTGCGGACGCCATACTGGACGGCATTGAACCATTTCCCGGATTGATTCGGCTTGGCGCCATGCGTCAAGTGCCCGCCGCCATCGAGGCTCATGCCCAAAATGGTGTCACCCGGCTGCAGCAGGGCCTGGTAGACACCCTGGTTGGCCTGGCTGCCTGAGTTGGGCTGCACATTGACGAAACCGACGTCAAACAGCGCCTTGGCCCGCTCGATCGCCAGGTTCTCGGCGATATCGACATACTGGCAGCCACCATAGTAGCGCCGGCCCGGATAGCCCTCGGCATACTTGTTGGTCATGATCGACCCCTGCGCCTCGAGCACGGCCCTCGACACGATATTCTCGGAGGCGATCAACTCGATCTCGCTCCGCTGGCGGCCAAGCTCGGACTGGATGGCCGCAGCGATTTCCGGATCGGCCTGCGCCACGGAGTCGGTGAAGAAATGCGGAAAGAGCGGAAGTGACGCGGCGGCGCTCATGGGCGTTCCCCAGGCAAGCATGAAGGGTGACGTCACACATATAGTGGACTGGCGCTGCTTATCACACCACTGACCGCGATTCCAAGCATGCAGCTCTCCTCTACGATCTGGTGCAATAAAGCTGCAGAAGAGTTGTGCAATTGAAGCAACTTCCTTGCATTTCGTTCGTTTGATTTTTGATATGGAAATTGAGCGACACGTCCCTCGTGCCGCATATGGAGATGGGAAATGAAGAAATTGATCGCCGGTATCGCCAGCGTCGCGGCAGTAGCGTCAATGACCTTCGCAAGCGTCCTTCCGGCCAATGCTCAATACGGCGGACAACGCGGGCGTTATGTCATGCAGTATTGCCAGTCGCACCCGCGTGACCGTGACTGCAACGACTTCCGGCACAACGGCCGGAACTGGAACAACCAGCGCTACCAGGGCTGGTACAACAGCCATCGCAACAACGGCATTGATCCCGGTGCAGCAGCGCTGTTCGGCATCATTGGTGGCGCCATCATCGGCGGCGCCATTGCCAACGGCAACAATGGCGGCAATATCAGCAGCCATGTCGCCCGTTGCGAAGCACGGTTCCGGTCTTATGATCGCGGCACGGACAGCTATATGGGCAATGACGGCTATCGCCACCGCTGCACGCTTTAGTTCAAGCCTGCATGAACACGAAAGCCGCCCTTCCGGGCGGCTTTTTCTTGACTAGCTGTGCAATTGCGTCAGGCGCCGTTGCAGCTTGGCCTTTGCCACTGTCTGCATCTGCAGGCGGCTGGCACTGAGGGGCGCAATAACCACCACTTCGATTTGCGTCGCGACATCGATAGCCGCCACGCGCATTTGTTGGCCGACCTGGGTGAATTCAAACAGGATCTGCCCAGACCTGGGTCTGTCGTCCCTGCCCTCAACCATCAGGCTTTGTCGAAGTTCACCTTGCCCTGCTCGTCGAACTTGTAGACGTCGTCGCGGAAGCTAACAGTACCCTGGCGATTGGCCCAGGCCGTGATGTAGGTGGTGTGGATCGGGGTCGGCTGCTTCACCTGGACGTCGAGGCGCTCATTGGAATCGAAGGCCGACTGGACGTTGGGAAGCTCCCAGCCGCCATTCGAGGTCAATATCCACGAGACCAGCGACTGCACCTCTCCCACGCGCATGCAGCCCGAGGAGTGGAAGCGGGAATTTTCGCCGAACAGCGACTTGTCCGGGGTGTCGTGCAGGTAGACGTCATAGGGATTGGGGAAGTTGATCTTCACATGCCCCATCGAGTTCTCTGCACCCGGCTCCTGCCGGAACATGTAGTTCACGGCCTCGTTGGTGTTCCAATCGATGTCGGTCGCCTGAAGCTCCTTACCCTTGGAGTCGTAGATGTGAATCTTCTGCTCCGTCAGGTAGGTCGGATCCTTCTTCATATACTCGATCAGATCTTTTTGAATGATCGACTTCGGCACATGCCAATAGGGATTGAAATTGATCTGCTGAACCTTGGAATGCAGGATCGGCGTCTGCCGGTCGATGCGGCCCACCACGGCGACGTGGCGCTGCACCACCTGGCTGCCCTCGATCGCCTCGATGGAAGCAGCCGGAATGTTGACCACGAGATAACGGTCGCCGAGCTGCTGGGAGATGGTGGAGACGCGCTGCAGGTTGAGCTTGAGCTGGTTGAGCCGGACGTCGGCCGGCACGGCGAGCGCATAGAACGTAGCCTCGTCCACCTGCCCGTTGACGAGCAGGCCATGACGAGCCTGGAACTTGCGCAGCGCCTGATCGAGCGGCGCATCGAACATGTCGTCGACTTTGGCATCGGCCGGAAGATCTGCCGAGGACATCAAGCGCCTTTTCAGGGCAATCACCGAATTGCGGCTGTTGCCGAGGATAAGGCCATAGACCTCGCGGGGGGTGTCTTCCCAGCCACCGGCGGCGACAAACGGTTCGTAGAGCGTGATGGCGTTCTGCAAATTGTAGGCAGTATCGACCGACAGGATCGGCTCGATGGTTTCGATCGTGGCATTAGCCGCCAGCGTGTTGCCTTCCCGGTCGGTGCTCTTCAGCACGCGGCTGCGGGCAAACATATCCCAGATGGAGTCGTCAGCGCGTACCGTAGAGGGCAGAGCTGCAGAAGCCCCCAGGATTGCCATGGAGCCGATGAAAGATCGCCGATTGAGCCGCATTAGTTCACCCGAATTCGCAGTGTCTGGAAGCTTAAACCGAAGCACAAAATCGTTTACCACCCCCAAAGACCACCAACAACGCCGGTCAAAGAGCTGTGAACCGCACTGCGAAAGCCAAATGGCCGCGTGCGGATCGATGTGCATATGAAGCTACATATCTGGCTTTGCGGCACAAATAAGAAATGGCGCACAAAGGACGAGTGTTTCGAGACCATGTGGCACAAAGGTCACAATTATTGACCCAGTCTTGTCATGAAGCCGGCGCAGACGTCATTTGTGTCCAGGGCCCTGCCCGTCCCGATCAATATCGCGAGTCATGATGGAATTTTTGCGCAGTCTGCCGACCTGGGAACTGACCATCCTTCTCGGCCTCGTTGGTGCGATTGCCGGCGGCTTTATCGCCTGGATCATCGCCCGGCTGCTAACGCGCAAGCGCGTACCGCTCTGGCCGGTGCTGATCGTGGCGGTTTGCTGTGCCTTCATTCCAGGCGCGATCGGGCGCAGTAACCCTGCCGCCCCTAGCTTGTGCGATGTCGCCCAACTTGCCGCCTCAAACGCCAATGGCAAACAGGTGGGCACGAAACTCGACGACGTGACGACTTTCCAGAAATTGGACGTCGATTGCACCGCCAGGAGCATCGTCTACCAGGTAGCGGCCGCAATAACGCCAAACCAGATCGTGGGTGGCGATTGGTCGCCAGTCCAGACCCAGCTCAACAACAATGAGTGCGGGGATGCCAGTTGGCGCCGGTTTATCGATGCGGGCTGGACAATTGCCAACACCTATACGCTGACCGACCAGTCGAAGAAGACGCTTACAGTCTCATGCGCGGGATTGTAGGCCGTACAAAGCGCAACGGGACGCCTCGCGGCGCCCCGTAATGCTGATGGCAGCTCAAGGCCTCAGAGCTTGTAGAGGATCTGGTCGACCCAGAAACGCTCCAGGCGGGCCAGTGCCTTGTTGAGACCGTCGAATTCGCCGTCACCAAGGCCGCCGACCTTGTCGATGGACTTCAGGTGACGATCATAGAGTTCGTCGATAACTTCGGCCACTTCCTCGCCCTTGGGGGTGAGGCGGATGCGAACCGAACGGCGGTCGGCGCGGGACCGCTCCTGGAAGATGTAACCGGTTTCGACCAGCTTCTTGAGATTGTACGAGACGTTCGAGCCCAGATAGTAGCCACGCGAGCGGAGCTCACCGGCGGTCATCTCCGCGTCGCCGATGTTGAACATCAGCAGCGCCTGGACAGGGTTGATATCGTCCCAGCCCATACGGTCGAATTCGTCCTTGATAAGATCGAGCAGCCGCCGGTGCAGTCGCTCGACGCGGGATACGGCTTCAAGATAAAGTGGCTTCAGGCTTTCCGCCCTGCCGGGTTCTATCGCTTCTGCAGCATTAGATTTGATTGCCATTTGTGCCTCACTGTCAATTTCGCGCGATTTGTTCGCATCTCAGTAGGGGCAAGTTATCGTGCCCCGCATAAGATCGCCTTAAGCCGCACGCTTAAAACTATCTTACTGGAAATGTTCGAAAATTTGGCTGAATCAAACGTTACAAGCTGTCAGAAAATTGTAACCTGAATCGAATCTAAATTTATCGAATTCAGTCGCGGGCCGAGGCACGGCGCAGGCGGAAACTGAAAAGCAGTATCAGCAGGATACTGAGCAAAAGCACCAATCTGACGCCGAAACCGAACGTCGTCATGCTGACTTCGCGGCTACCCGAAAGATAGAGCACCAGTTCGAGGACAGTGGCGCCGACGAGCAGAACCGCACCCCAGCTCGCCTTGATCCAGAGCCCCACGGCGGCGAACAGCCGAGCCAGTGCGAACGTCCCCAGATAGGCAAAGGCCGTTATCCCCATGGTGCCGATCGGATTGGCTTCACCGGTGGTAACGCCGAGCAGCCGCCCCGCATCGCTGAGCCCAAGCACCAGGCTCAGCAGCGCCACGATGCGGATGTAAATTCCATTCTGATCGACTTTGAAAGCCATGCTGACCCGTCCATCGCCCGCGAAGTACCGGGAGGGAGTTTCTGCTCTAACCCGTGAGACCGGCGCCGACAAGCGCGCATGTGGCCGCTTTGCCGTGCGCCGCCGAGCCTGATAGAGAAGCCCCAATATGGCATTTGGGAGACAGGCATGTCCGACCACTGGATCAAGCACGACATGGAATTTCTCGGCGGTCGCCGGCTGCGCCGTACGCGCCAATCGGCCTGGAGCCGGGCGCTGGTGCGCGAAGCCACCCTCACGCCGTCCGATCTGATCTGGCCGCTCTTCATCATCGATGGCCATAACGAGCGTACCGCGATCAGGACCATGCCGGGTGTCGAGCGGCTGAGCGTAGACCTCGCGGTAGAAGCGGCGCGCCAGGCGGCGGCGGCCGGCATTCCGGCCCTGGCGCTGTTTCCCAATACGCAGGACGACCGGCGTTCAGAGAATGCAGCGGAAGCCTACAACCCCGACAACCTGATGTGCCGGGCACTGAGCGCGATCAAGTCGGCCGTTCCCGAGATCGGCCTCATCGCCGATGTTGCGCTCGACGAATATTCGAGCGACGGCCAGGATGGGCTGGTGCGTGACGGCGTCATTTTGAACGACGAGACCATCACGGTGATGATCCGCTCGGCTCTCGTGCAAGCTGCGGCCGGCGCCGACGTCATCGCCCCGTCGGATATGATGGATGGCCGTATCGGCGCCATCCGCACCGCACTCGACCAGGAAGGCTTCGAGGACAAGCAGATCATGTCCTATGCGGCAAAATATGCGTCCTCGTTCTATGGCCCGTTCCGCGAAGCAGTCGGGTCCGGCGCGCGCCTCAAGGGTGACAAGCGGACCTATCAGATGGATTTCGGCAATTCCGACGAAGCCCTGCGGGAAGTTGCGCAGGATCTTGAGGAAGGCGCCGATACGGTCATGGTGAAGCCCGGCCTGCCCTATCTCGATATCGTTTCGCGCGTACGCCGCGAGTTCAACGTACCGGTCTTCGCCTACCAGGTGTCTGGCGAGTACGCGATGATCGAAATGGCCGGTGCTGCCGGCGCCATCAATCGTGATGCGGCCATGCTGGAAAGCCTTTTTGCCTTCAAGCGGGCCGGCGCCAGCGGCGTGCTGACATATTATGCGCTCGAAGTGGCGCGGCTGCTGGGAAAGTAGGGCTAGGCACTCAGGCACATTTTGGTGCCTGGCCTCTTGCACGGGGGGCTGGCGATACCAATTTCGCATGATGTGATGTTTGACCCGAAAGGCATTGCCATGCGTGCCCAGCTTCCCGATCCCGCCACCGCGCCAGAACTCTTTAACGGCGTGCTAACGCGGCGCGTGATCGCCTTTTGCATCGACATGGTGCTGATCGGCTTTCTGGTCGTCGGCCTGAGTCTGGCCAGCCTGATTGCCGGCTTCGTAACCTTCGGCCTCGCCTGGCTGGGTCTGGCGTTCGTCGCTCCGGTCGCCGCGATTGCATATTATGCGCTCACATTGGGCTCGTCCCGGCGTGCGACTGTCGGCATGCAGATGACTGACATCGTCCTTACGCCCACGCGCGACACGCCGCTCGATGGCTGGATGGCGGTCGCCCATGCGGCGCTGTTCTGGGTAACCATCTGGATTTCGTGGCCGATCTCACTGGCCATTGCGCTGTTCACGCCGCGGCGCCAGATGGTGCACGACATGCTGCTGGGCAGCCTGATGGTCCGACGCTCGCCGATGGCGCGGCACTGGGCCGAGCTGCGCTCCGGCAGTGGCGATTACGCTCCGTCGCCTCGCGGCTAAGGTAATACTCCCCGTTGCGCAGTCGTTCGGTCGCGATTACTCTACAAAGGGTCACGACCTGGACGCTAGATGACCGACCACACGCCGGACAATACCCAACTCTTTCTGACCGCGGCGATGCCGTGCCCTTACCTGCCCGGCCGGCAGGAGCGAAAGCTGTTCACGCATCTGACCGGGCGACGCGCTTCGGCACTGCATCAGCTGCTCAGTGACAACGGTTTCCGACGAAGCCAGAATCTCATTTACCGCCCCGCTTGCGAGGGTTGCGCCGCCTGCCAGTCGGTGCGCATCATGGTCAAGGATTTCGAGCCGTCGGCGCGTTTCCGTCGCGTGCTCAAGCTCAATGCCGATGTCACCGCCGAAGTCTGCACGCCGCGCGTAACCGCGGAGCAGTTCGCTCTTTTCAAGCGCTATCTGGCAGCACGCCATGCGGGTGGCGGCATGACGCAGATGAGCTTCATCGACTATGAATATATGGTCGAGGATACGCCGGTACAGTCGATCCTGGTCGAATACCGGCTGACTTCGGAGCCGGGCAGTCCGCTGGTTGCCGTCGCCCTGACGGATGTCATGCCGGACGGCCTGTCGATGGTCTACAGCTTCTACGATCCGGATCTGGCCAAGCGCGGTTTTGGCAATTTGCTCATTCTCAATCACATCAGCCAGGTGCGCGAAGCCGGGCTCGGTTATGTGTATCTGGGCTATTGGGTCAAAGATTCGCCGAAAATGGCCTACAAGGCGAGTTTCCGTCCGCTCGAGGTGCAAAAAGGCCCGCTCGGTTGGCGGCCGCTCGACTGACTAAAGCCGCTTCAGTGCCGGACCATTCATGACCCTGCTTTTACGCCTGGTGCGGTTTGCCTTCGGGTCTGGCGCGCTCGGCATTTCCCTCCTGGCTATTCTTGCGCTGCTCGGCTTCGCGGTGCCGGCACTCGATGTGCTCAATCATCTGCAAGTCGTGCTGTTCGCAGGCACCCTGGTGTCGCTGGTGGCGATCGCGCCGCTGATGGGACGCGGTAACTGGCGCAGGTTCGTGCTGGCCGCAACCGCGACCGGGCTCCTTGCCTCAGCGGTGACGGTCGTGCCGGAGGCTATCGCCGCCTTCGCGCCGCGCCCGCCGGTGCCGACGGACGGGCGGACGGTCGTGAAGATGATGACCCACAATCTTTTCGGCATGAATTACGACATGCAGCGGGTGGCGGACGTGGTGTTCGCCGAAGATCCCGACATTCTGGCGCTGCAGGAATATTTCGGCCAGCAATCGAGTGCGCTGGGGCCGTTGCTACATGCGCGTTACCCTTATTCCGCCTACTGCCACGGCGGCAAGCGCGCCAACATCGCGCTTTATTCCAAGATACCGTTCACCCAGACGCAGGACAACGCGTGCCCCGAGAATGCCTATGGGCACCAGCGCACCGCGCATATCCTGGCCAAGTTCACGCTGGCCGATGGCACGACATTTTCGGTGCTGACGACGCATCTCGACTGGCCGGCGCCAAAGATCATGCGGCAGGAAGAACAGTTCGCGTCACTGCGCGACACCATCCTCAATACTCCCGGTCCGCTGGTGGTGGCGGGGGATTTCAACTCGACGTCGTGGTCTTACACCCAACGCAATTTTGCGCGCGAGGCAAAGCTTCGGCGCGAGACGCACGCCGTCATGACCTTCCCGATGCGGTTCTGGATTCTCGGCTGGCGCGATACCTGGCCGCCATTCCTGCCGCTGGACCAGGTGATGACGCGGGACCTGACCGTGCACGACCTGCATTCCGGTCCGCGCACCGGCAGCGATCACCTGCCGATCATTTTCACCTTCTCGGTGCCGAAGACCTAAACTTCGATATCGAAAATCAGGATGCCGTCGCGCCCACCTTCCAGCGCCGCCACAAGGCGGGAGCCGGCTACCTTGTGGTCGGGGTCCGCCAGATAGACGTCGCGGGCCGCAGCGTCGCGGAAATCCATGGTGAAGCCATCCGTATAGCCGCGGTCGCGGCCTTCCGGACTGACATTGGGGCCGAACGAAGCGCGCTCCAGTCCATCGATCTTGCCGATCAGGCTTCGCAATCCGGCATAGACCGCCTCACGTTCTTCGGCTGTTGTCGATGCCTTGAACTTCACCCACACGCAGTGCCGGATCATCGTCTTACCCCACGAACTTGTTGTTGCGCGGGAAGCCGTTGGGCGGCTGCCGCCCCGCCTGCGCCCGCTCGCCGATCCACTCCACCAACTCGCCGGTGGGCTTGGTGAATGTCCGGCCCGAACTATCGGTCCAGGTCAATCCGTCCTCGGTCCTGAAGGTCTTGAGGTCGGAAATGCCGCCGTCCTTGTATTTCTGCAACCGCACGCCCTTGCCGCGTCCCATGCCGGGCAGCTGGGTGATCGGGAACACCAGCATCTTGCGGTTTGCGCCGATGACCGCGACCATGTCGCCCATCACCGGCACCAGGAGCCTGGCCTCTTCGGTGCCCGAAACATTGAGCACCTGCTTGCCCTTGCGGGTGTTGGCGATAAGCTCGTCCTCATCGACGACGAAGCCGTTACCGACGCTGGAAGCGATAATGCGCTTATTGCCGGGTCGGTAAACGAAGACATCGACGATGTCGTGCCCCTCATCCATATCGACCATGATGCGCACCGGCTCGCCCTGCCCGCGCCCGCCAGGCAGCTTGTCACCACCCAGCGTGTAGACCTTGCCGCCAGTGGTGAGCAGCAACAGCTTGTCGGTGGTCTCCGCCTGCACCGCCAGCTTCAGCCGGTCACCGGTCTTGAAGCCCTTTTCGTCGAATTCCGTGGTGTGGCCCCGCAGAGCCCTTATCCAGCCCTTCTCGGACAGAACGACAGTGATGGGCTCGCGCTCGATGAAGGCCGTCTCGATCTCGGCGTGATCGGCTTCCGGCGCCTCGCCCAGTGCCGTGCGCCGCGGCCCCAAGGGATGATCGTCACCATAGGTATTGCGAAGATCGGTGACCTGTTTGGCGATCTCACCCCATTGCCGCTTATCGGAGGCCAGCAGGGTCTCGAGATGGCCTTGCTCCTCGGTCAGCGACTTGTGCTCTTCGCGCAGTTCCATTTCCTCAAGCTTGCGCAACGAGCGCAGCCGCATGTTGAGGATGGCTTCAGCCTGGTTGTCGGTCAGTGAGAACGTCGCCATCAGCGAAGCCTTGGCATCATCCTCTTCGCGGATGATGCGGATAACCTCATCGAGGTTGAGGTAGGCAACGATGTAGCCTTCCAGCACCTCAAGCCGCCTGGCGATCTGATCCAGCCGATGTTGCGAGCGGCGAACCAGCACGACCTTGCGATGGTCGAGCCAGGCCTTCAGCGCTTCGGGCAACCCCATGACTTTCGGCACGGTGCCCTTGTCGAGCACGTTGAGGTTCAGCGGAAAGCGGATTTCAAGGTCCGTCGTCCGGAACAGCTGCTCCATCAGGATAGTGGCATCGACAGTACCGGCGCGCGGTTCAAGGATAAGCCGAATGTCATCGGCGCTTTCGTCGCGCACATCCTTGAGCAGTGGCAATTTCTTGGCCAGCAGCAATTCGGCGATCTTCTCGACCAGCCTCGATTTCTGCACACCATAGGGAATCTGCGTGACCACGATCTGGTAGACGCCGCGACCCTTTTCTTCCTTCTCCCATTTGGAACGCAGCCGGAATGAGCCACGGCCCGTCGCATAGGAATTGACGATCGATTCCCGGCTTTCGACCAGCACCCCGCCCGTCGGGAAGTCCGGTCCCTTGACGAACTGGACCAGTTCGCGCGCATCGGCGTTCGGATTGATGGTGATCAGATGCAGCGCCGCATCGCAGAGTTCGGCGACATTGTGCGGCGGCACTGACGTTGCCATGCCCACGGCAATACCCGTCGAACCGTTGGCAAGCAGGTTCGGGAAGTTCGATGGCAGGACGACAGGCTCTTCGTCCTCGCCATCATAGGTCGGCTTGAAGTCGACGGCGTCTTCAGCCATGCCCTCGAGCAGGCGCGTCGCCACATCGGTCATGCGGCTTTCGGTGTAGCGCATGGCGGCCGCGCTATCGCCGTCGATATTGCCGAAATTGCCCTGCCCGTCGACCAGCGGATAGCGCAGGGCGAAATCCTGCGCGAGGCGCACCAGCGCATCATAGATCGATTGGTCGCCATGCGGATGGTATTTACCGATGACGTCGCCGACGATGCGGGCGGATTTCTTGTAACCCTGGTCGGGATCGAGCCGCAGCAGCCGCATGGCGTGCAGGATGCGGCGATGCACAGGCTTCAGCCCGTCACGGGCGTCCGGCAGGGCTCGCTGGGTGATGGTGGACAGCGCGTAGCTGAGATAGCGCTCTTCGAGCGCCTCTCGCAGATCGACGACGCGCTTGTCCTCCTCGTCGGGCGGCAGCGTATCGGCGTCAGCCATGGATTTTCCTGGTCATGCGAATCATTTGGCGATTATAGCGAAGCAGCGGCAGTCTAGCCGGTCAACTTAGCGATCAAACTCTCACGCGTCGCCGGCGCGTCCAGGCGCCGGGCCTGCCACACGTGAATATCCAGGAAGTGGCCAGTCAGCGCCAGAGCGGCGGCGATATCGGCCTTTTCTGCTCCATCCCCATTCTTCAGAAAAGGCGGCAGGCGCAACAAGCGGTCCCTGTAGGGCTCGGCCGCCTCGCGGCTGACCGCACGGCCGGATTTAGGCGACACATGCGTCAGGTCATGGGTGACACCGGTGACGGCGCAACTGGTGAGATCAAGACCGAAACCCAGTTCATCGAGCAGCGTCAATTCGAACCGCGCCAGCGCCACGCCATCAGGCTCGGCATCCAGAAGGCGGATGGTTTCCATCAGCAGCCTGTCATGCGCATCGCGCTCGGGCAGCACATGGAGATGCTCACACAACACCTGGCTGAGATAGAGCCGTGTCCGGTCGGCAATCAAGGCCGCGGCGCGAGCCTGCAACAATTCGACGGTGAACGTGCCGAGATGGTCCTCGATACGGGCTCGCCAGGTCAATTGCACGCTGTTGCCGGGCTGCAGGGTTGCGGCGAGTTTCGCCGAGCGCCCACCTCGTACCAGGCCCAGATGCCGGCCGCGTCCCAGCACCATGGCTTCGGCGATGACACTGGTTTCGCCATGACGCCTTACGCCGATGAGCAAACCCTCGCCGGTCCATTCCATGATTCAGCCGTTCCGGCTTAAGCGTGAAGCCGCGTCACATTTTACCATGGGGGTATTCCAGGCCCATCTCGCGATAGCGCTCAGGGTCGTCGCCCCATTTCTCGCGCACTTTCACGAACAGGAACAGGTGCACCGGCACCTCGAAGATTTCCATCAGCTCGCGCCGGGATTCGGCACCGATCGCCTTGATGGTCTGGCCGCCGGCGCCCAGCACGATTTTCTTGTGCGTGTCGCGGGTGACATAGATGACCTGGTCGATGCGGTACGCCCCATCCTCCATGATCTGGAAGCGTTCATTCTCGACCGTGGTGTTGTAGGGAATCTCATCATGGATGCGCAGGAACAGCTTTTCGCGCGTTACTTCCGACGCCGTCAGCTGCAGCGTGAGATCGGTCAACTGATCTTCGGGGAAATGCCACGGCCCGAGGGGGACGCGCTCTTCGCAATAGGCCAGAAAATCGGCGACACCATCGCCCTTCAGTGCCGAGACCATGAAGGTTTTTTCGAAAGTCAGCTTCTCGTTGAGCGTTTGCGCCAAAGCCAGCAGGCTCTCGCGCTTCACCGCATCGACCTTGTTCAGCACCAGGATCTTGGGGTGCCGGACATTGGTGAGCGCTTCAACAAGCGATTCAATTTCGGGGCCTAAGCCCTTTTCGGCATCAACGATAAACGCCACGAGATCGGCGTCACCGGCACTGGTCCAGGCGGAGTTGACCATGGCCCGGTCGAGACGACGCTTGGGGGTGAAGATGCCCGGCGTATCGAGGAAGATTACCTGCGTGTCACCCTCGGTGACGACGCCGCGGATCTGCGCCCTGGTCGTCTGCGCCTTGTGGGTGACGATGGACACCTTGGCGCCAACGAGTGAATTCAGCAGGGTCGATTTGCCGGCATTGGGAGCGCCCACCAGGGCGACGAAACCGCAGCGCTGGTTGGCAACGTTATCGGTCATGGCTGTTCCTTCCAGACATTCTGCTGCACGAGAAAGAGCTCGGCGGCTTTATGCTCGGCAACTTTCTTGCTGGCGCCGGTGGCAGAGAGCGGCTCGAAGCCTTCGATCTGCACCGAGATGGTGAATTCGGGCGCGTGATCTGGACCGGTGCGCTCGGTGAGCACATAGTTCGGTGGCTCGAGGCCCCTGCCCTGTGCCCATTCCTGCAGAGTGGTCTTGGCGTCGGCGCGGTCGGTCTGCAGCACCTCGATCTGGCCGCCGAACAACTGTTCGACGAAGTCATAGGCCTTGCCCAGCCCCCCGTCGCAGTAGATCGCGCCGATAACGGCTTCCGCGACATCGGCCAGAATAGCTTCCTTTTCCGCACCGCCAGTGCGGGCTTCGCTCTCGCCGAGGTTCAACTCGGAACCGAGGTTGAGTTCGCGGGCAACCAGGGCGCAGGTTTCCTTGCGCACCAGCGTATTGAGCCGGCGGGAGAGTTCGCCCTCATTGGCCTTGGGGAGCCGCCGGTAGAGCATGTCTGCCACAACAAGACCAAGGACCCGATCGCCCAAGAACTCGAGGCGTTGGTACGAACGCTCGATACGCTTGCCGGGCGACACCGCACTCGAATGAGTCAGGGCGCGATCAAGCAGTTCCGGGTCAGCGAAGCGATAGCCGAGGCGAGCCTCCAGCTTCTGATGCAGCCGCCCGCGTTCCTTCATTGATAAACGGACTTAAACATCCGGTCCCAGCGCACATTGGCCGGCCACTGCCAGAGCTGCCAGGGCGGCAGATTGTTGGTGATGGAGAAGAAGGTGGCCTCGGCCTTGCCCTCGAGCGCCTCGAACGGCACATAGCCCACGGCACTCAGCACGCGGCTGTCCTCGGAGCGGTCGCGGTTGTCGCCCATCATGAAATAGTGACCGGCAGGAACCACATATTCGCCGGTGTTATCAAGCGGGCCATCATCGGAAATTTCCTGGATGGTATGGGTCACGCCGTTCGGAAGCGTTTCCTTGTAGAGCGTTACCGGCACTGTGGAGGTGGTGCTGTCGGTATCTTCGCCGCGGCCGATCTCCTCGCGCGGCACGATAGTGCCGTTGATGTAGAGACGACCTTCCTTCATCTGGATGTGATCGCCCGGCAACCCAATGATGCGCTTGATGTAGTCTTCGTTGGAAATGTTGTGGAACACCGCGATATCGCCGCGGTTCGGCTCACGCCCGAAGATACGGCCATTGAAGGGCAGCGGGAACGGGAAGGAATACGGACCGAAGCCCCAGGTGTATTTGGAGGCGACGAAGTAATCGCCGATCATCAACGTCGACTGCATGGAGCCCGTCGGGATCGAAAAGGGCTGGAAGGCAAAGGTCCGGAACACCAGCGCGATCAGCAGCGCCTCGATAATGACGACGACGGTATCGCGCAACTCGTTGCGGGTCGCCTTCTTCTCGGCTTTCGGCATGGACTGGCTCATTGTTTGCCCTCGGGACGGTGCGCAGGAATTACGGGAGCGCCGCGGTCTGGTCAACCGGCAGCGCCTCGATGATGACAAAGGCCTGCGCCATGCCCCCATCGTCGGTAATGGTCAGGTGAATGTGTGGCGTATGCCCTTTTGGCACAAGGGCGGCAAGAATCTTTGCGGCGCCATTGGTGAGTTTCATCGTCGGTTTGCCGGAAGGCAGGTTTACGACGCCCATGTCGCGCCAATAAACGCCGAAATTAAGACCGGTGCCGAGCGCTTTCGAGCACGCCTCCTTGGCGGCGAAGCGCTTGGCATAAGAGGCTGCCCGCTGTGCACGCCGATCGGATTTTTGCCGTTCGATTTCGGTGAAACACCGATGCGTGAAGCGCTCACCATAGCGCTCCAGCGTCTTTTCGACCCGGCGGATATCGCAGAGATCGTTGCCGACGCCGATGATCACTGAAGACCCCGGCTCCCCGGCTTGACTGCCGGCAAGGCAGCCAGTTCCGGCGGCAGGGCATCGGCCGGATAGGCCGGCACCTTGTATTGGGTCAACGCCACGAGGGGTACGCCGATGTCGGCCTCGCCCGCGGAACGATCGATCAGGCAGGCTGCGGCCACCACATCGGCGCCGATGGCCTTGAGGCAATCGATGCATTCGCGGATGGAAAGACCCGTCGAGACGATGTCCTCGACCACGATGACCTTTTCGCCCTTGGCGATCTCGAAACCGCGGCGCAACTCGAAGACGCCGTTGACGCGCTCGGTATAAAGAGCCGGCAGCCCGAGGTGGCGAGCCGTTTCATAGCCGGGAATGATACCGCCGACGGCGGGCGACACGACCTTGGAGATATCGCCGAACCCCTCATCGCGGATTTTCTCGGCCAGGGCGCGGCACAGCACCTCGACCTTGTCGGGGTACATGAACACTTTCGCCTTCTGCAGAAACACCGGCGAGCGGAGCCCCGAGGAAAGGATGAAGTGCCCTTCCATGATGGCGCCGCACTCCTTGAAAATCGACAGAACTTCTTGGGTATTCACGCGTGCTCCACTTGCTTGGTCATACCTTCCCATTCCAGCGCCGAGATGCTCGAGGCCTCGGCCACGTTGGCGCGCTGCACATGGGACAATCCTGGACTACGTTTGAGCGTTGCCAGCACATCCGTCAATTGCGCCAGGTCGCGCACCTCGATTTCGAACACCAATTGGTGGAAATCGGGCGAAATCATGCGCATCACCAGGTTGTTGATGTTGGCGCCGCAGGTGGCGATGGCGGAGGAAACCTGCGCGAGCGAACCCGGACGGTTCACCGATTCCATGCTGATGGCAGCCTTGTGATCGCGCTCCTCGCTGGCTCCAACATCCCAACGGACGTCGACCCAGGCAACGTCGGAGTCGTGGAGATTGACCAGGGCATCCGAATGGATCGGATAGATGACGATCGGCTTGTCCGGCATCAGGATGCCGACCAGACGGTCGCCCGGAACCACGCCCTCCGGCGACACCTCGACCTCGGTGTTGAAATTGAGTTCGGCCAGAGACGCGGCAGCCTGGGGACCGCGATGCGCACTGCCGGGCACGCGGAAGCGGAAGAGATTGGTGGCGCGCAATGCGAACCAGCCTTCCGCCTTGTCCGGCACCGGCAGATCCAGCTTACGGGTACGCTTGCGCCGGACGCCCTTCACATTGGCGACTTCTTCCGCCAGAGCTTCGGAGGAAACTTTGCCCTCCCCTACGGCGATCAGCAGTTCACGTTTGCTCGGATGCGTCAGCGCCTCTGCGAGTTGCTTGCCCTCGGCATCATCCAGCAAGAGACCATCGCGTTCGAGGATCATCGACAAAACATGCTCGCCCAGCGCATAGGCGCGCTGCTGTGCGGCCAGACGAACCGCACGGCGGATGGCGGCGCGCGCCTTACCGGTGGCGGCGATGCCCTCCCAGTTGGAGGGCGGCAGATGGTTCTGGTCGCGGATGATCTCGACTTCGTCGCCGCTGTGCAGTTGCGTCACCAACGGCATGATGGCGCCGTTGATCTTGGCGCCCACGCAGGTATCGCCGATATCGGTGTGCAGCGCGTAGGCAAAGTCGATGGGCGTCGCGCCTCGGGGCAGCGCGATCAGCCGACCGCGCGGCGTGAAGCAGAACACCTGATCCTGAAACAGCTCCAGTTTGGTGTATTCGAGGAAATCCTCTCCGCTATTGCCGGTGGTCAGGTGCGCGATGGTATTGCGCAGCCAGACAAAGGCCTTGCTCTCATTCTCCAACCGCGACATGTCGGCAGACACACCGTCCTTGTAGAGGGCATGCGCGGCGATGCCGAATTCGGCAACCTGATGCATTTCGGCCGTGCGGATCTGCAGTTCAGCGCGCTGCCGGCCCGGCCCCACGATAGTGGTGTGGATCGAGCGATAATCGTTGTGCTTGGGAACCGAGATATAGTCCTTGAAGCGGCCGGGCACGACTTTCCAGTTGGTATGGACGATGCCCAGCGTGTGATAGCATTCCTCGACCGTATCAACGATGACGCGGAAGCCAATCATGTCCGAGAGCTGTTCGAGAGCGATCGACTTGCGCTCGATCTTGTTGAAGATCGAGAACGGTGACTTCACGCGCGCGCTGACGCGGGCGGCGATGCCCTCGGCCTTGAGCTTGCCTTCAAGCTCGCGACTGATGCTGGCGATCGTCTCGTGATATTCCGTCTGCATCTCGGCCAGACGATCGGTGATGGCGACATAGTGCTCTGGCTGCAGGACCTTGAATGCCAGGTCCTCCAGCTCGGAGCGCATGTCCTGCATGCCCATGCGGCCGGCGAGCGGCGCATAGATATCCATGGTTTCCTGGGCAATGCGACGACGTTTGTCGGCCGGCATGTATTCCAGCGTGCGCATGTTGTGCAGCCGGTCCGCCAGCTTGACCAACAACACCCGCACGTCCTGTGAGATGGCGAGCAGCAGCTTCCTGAGGTTTTCTGCCTGCGCTTCCTCGCGCGACATCAGGTTCAGCCGCTCGATCTTGGTCAACCCGTCGACGATGGCACCGATCTCGGCGCCGAAGAGCTGATCGATTTCAGCACGGGTGGCGTCGGTGTCCTCAATGGTGTCATGCAGCAAGGCCACGGCGATCGTGGCGTCATCGAGCTTGAGGTCGGTGAGGATTGCGGCGACTTCCAGCGGATGGGCGAAATAGGGATCGCCGGACGCACGTTTCTGAGCGCCATGCTTTTGCATGGCGTACACATAGGCCTTGTTCAGCAGCGACTCGTCGGCATCCGGGTTATAGGCCTGAACCCGCTCGACGAGTTCGAATTGACGCATCATGGACGGTGCCGCGCTCCTCTGCGGCTAATCTTAGCTTTGTTGGAACAAATGAAAAGGCGCCGGGCAAGCCCGACGCCAATTCACTATAGGCTAAGTGCCTTAACGATCAATCGTCGCGGCGTTCTGGCGGGGCCAGGCTTTCGATGCCGCGAAGCAGCTCGTCTTCGCTCATGGTGTCGAAGGTCAGGCTGTCGTCGTCATTACCGGTTTCGATAAGCGGAGCAGCATGCTTCTCGGGCTCGTCGACTTCGACGTATTTCTGCAGCGAGTGAATGAGGTCCTCACGCAGATCCTCGGGCGAAATGGCGCCATCGCCGATTTCGCGGAGCGCGACGACGGGGTTCTTGTCGTTATCGCGGCTGACGGTGATCTGCGCGCCCGAGGAGATCATACGGGCGCGATGGGCAGCCATCAGAACGAGATCGAAGCGATTGCCGATCTTTTCGATGCAGTCTTCAACGGTGACGCGGGCCACGGACGTCTCCAGCTTGTTTGGAAGGAACGAGGCTCATACACGAGGACTGCGGCAGATACAAGGTTTGCATTTCACCACCTGATCGCAAGTGTCGCATATCACACAAGACCGCACTTCCTTTGTCCAATTGAAACGTTTGCACATCCTGCAAGATCAAATGTCATGGGAAAGCCATAAAGCGAGTGCGATGAGCGCTATCGTAAGCGTGGCAAGAATGATAAACCGCGAGAATTCTTTAGACGCGCGCCCAAGCGCTGATAGTTATGCTGGGTGGCCTGAGAGGCCGGCCAACCCGGTCAGGAGAACTGTGTATGGCAATTGATCCACGCGAGAAGGTGGTTCTCTTCATCGATGGCGCTAATCTTTACGCCACGTCCAAGGCCATCGGGGTGGATATTGATTACCGCCGGTTGCTGAAGGAATTCCAGAGCAAGGCTTACCTGCTCCGCGCCTATTACTACACGGCCCTGATCGAAGACCAGGAATACTCTTCCATTCGCCCGTTGATCGACTGGCTCGACTATAACGGATTCACCGTTGTAACTAAGCCGGCAAAAGAATTCACGGATGCTAGCGGCCGTCGCAAGATCAAAGGCAATATGGACATCGAATTGACGGTCGATGCTCTCGAAATGTCGTCCTATTTCGATCACATGGTGCTGTTTTCCGGCGACGGAGATTTCACCGCCCTGGTTGCGGCGCTGCAGCGCAAAGGAAAACGCGTCACGGTGGCGTCGACTTTGACGACCTCAACACCGATGATCTCGGATGATCTGCGCCGGCAGGCGGATTTCTTCCTCGAAGTGGCGGATCTCGCCAAGACGGTGGGTCGCAATCCAGCCGTTGACCGAAGCGCGCCGGCTGTCGAGGATGAGACGGACTGATTCCTCTCATTCACGATCCGGCTGTTGCCCGAAATCAATCCGCCTCATGATTGCCCGCTCTGTCCACGCCTGGCCGCATTCCGTGCCGCCAACCGTGTGCAGTATCCGGACTACTTCAATGACCCGGTGCCAAACTGGGGCGATCCGCAAGCGCGCCTGCTCATCATCGGGCTGGCGCCCGGCCTCAAGGGCGCCAACCGTACCGGCCGGCCATTTACCGGCGACTATGCCGGCGACCTGCTCTATGCGACGCTGAAGAGGTTCGGGCTTGCCACAGGTGAGTTCGAGGCGCGCCCCGACGATAACTTACAACTGCACGACGCCCTGATCATCAACGGCGTCCACTGCGTACCGCCACAGAACAAGCCGACCGGCGAGGAAATCGCCACATGTCGCCAATTCCTGTCGGCGGCACTCACGGCCCAAAATGGCGCAACTGCCTATCTGGCGCTCGGCCGTATCGCCCACGACACCCTGCTCTCGGCCCTTGGTGAACGCCGGGCGGCCTTTCCGTTCGGACACGGTGCCGAGCACGCGCTAAGCTCAGGACGCCGGCTTTTCGACAGCTATCACTGCTCCCGCTACAATACGAACACGGGCGTACTGACCACAGAGATGTTCGAGGACGTCGTGGGACGCGCTGCCCGCTTCATTGGCGGGGCATAGGCAGCGGACGCCGCTAACCCCGCCCGCCCTCTTTCATGATCCGCGACTTTTCGCGGTTCCAGTCGCGGTTCTTTTCAGTTTCGCGCTTGTCGTAGTTCTTCTTGCCCTTGGCGAGGGCGATCAGCACCTTGGCTATGCCGCGGTCGTTGAAAAACAGCTTCAACGGCACGATGGTATTGCCGCCGCGGTCGACCTCCATCTCGAGCTTGGCCAGCTGCTTTTTCGATACGAGCAGTTTTCGCGGGCGCCGCTCCTCATGGTTGTAGCGGTTGGCCTGCAGATATTCGGGGATATGCGCATTGATCAGCCACAGCCCCCCCTTTTCGGGCGAGGCGTAACTTTCGGCGATCTGGGCATGGCCCGTGCGCAACGACTTGACCTCGGTGCCGGTCAAAACAATGCCGGCCTCCATGGTGTCGAGGATCTCATAGTCGAACCGGGCGCGGCGGTTCTCAGCCACCTGACCGTGGCTGATAAGCGCCTTGCCCTCTTTCTTGGGTGCCATCGGCGCTAGATCAGCCCCGCATGCGCCAAAGCGCCATCGATTGCCTGCTCGGTCGACTTGGCGACCGGCACCAGCGGCAGGCGGAATTCGTTACGGCATAGCCCAAGGCGGCTGGCCGCGTATTTTGGGCCCTGCGGGTTGGGCTCGATGAACAGTGTGCGATGCAGCGGCGCAAGCTTGTCCTGCAATTCCAGGGCCAGGGCGTAGTTGCCTTGCTGGCAGGCGTTCTGAAACTGTGCCGTCAGCTTGGGCGCGACATTGGCCGTCACTGAAATGCAGCCATGGCCACCATGGGCATTGAAGCCCAGAGCGCTGATGTCCTCACCCGACAGCAGGATGAAATCATTGCCGAGCTTGGCGCGCTGGGCAGTAACGCGGGCCATGTCGGACGTCGCGTCCTTGACGGCGACGATATTGTCATGCGCCTCGCGAAGCCGCGCAATGGTATCGACGGTCAGATCGACAACAGTACGGCCAGGAACGGAATAGAGCACGACCGGCAGCGACGTCGCCTTGGCCACGGCGGAAAAATGCTGAAACAGCCCTTCCTGGTTCGGCTTATTGTAGTAGGGCACGACCGACAGGATGGCGTCGGCACCGATCTTTTCGGAGAACTGCGTGAGTGCCACCGCCTCGGCGGTCGAATTGGAGCCAGCGCCGGCGACCACCGGGACGCGCTTGTTGGCAACATCGACACAGATTTCGATGACACGACGATGCTCGTCATGGGTCACGGCAGGATTTTCACCCGTCGTTCCCATCGGCACCAGGCCATGGATACCTTCCGTGATCTGCCAGTCGACGAATGCCGAAAAGGCTTTCTCATCCACCGCCCCATCGGCAAAGGGGGTGATGAGCGCCGTAATCGAACCTCTCAGCATTTTATAATCGTCCTCATTGGCTGCCACAGTTGCGCCGTGGCCGGATGGAATGGTGCCGCCTGGTCTGGCGGAGTCTTGAAGCTGGGCACCATACTTTCAGTTGTGCGACACGACAAGTTGACTGTCGCATATCGTATCTGGCGTCCCCTGATACCAGCGGCGACAACCAAATATTCACGCTCGCCGGGTAACTTTGAATTAACCACCACGCATGGGGCGCCTTTGTGGATGGGTATTGCGGACCACAGGACTACACCATGACTTTCGCGCGACCCGGGCGCGCCCGGCTCCTTACAGGCGTTCTTGCCGCTGCCCTGATCATCGATATGGCAGGCACCACCCTGCCCGCCCGCGCGGCCGGTATCGATCCCATGACGACCGCTTCCATCAATCCGGCGCAACCGGCGGCCACCCCGTCCCAGGGTTCGCCCCCGTTCCGCCAGGCCCTCGCACTGGTGACCGCCAGGAAATATGCGGATGCCTATACTTTAGCGCGCAGCCTCGACAACACTGTCGAGCGCCGCACGGTGGAATGGGCGGCCATCTATTACGGTGGCACCGATATCGACTACGACACAATTACGCACTTTGAGGCTGACGCACCCGACTATGCTTCGGCCTCGCTCTATCGTACTCGCATCGAACAGTCGCTGCTCAAGCTCGCTCCGCCGCCGGCTGAAGTCATCCGCGTGCTGGGTGGCAAGATGCCGGTGACACTGAAGGCCCAGATTGCGCTGGCGCAAGCCTATGTGCAGACCGGGCAACACGACCGAGCCACCGCGATCGCCCGCGACCTCTGGGTAAACGATTTCCTCGACAAGGACACCGAAGCAGAAGTCCTTGCCACCCTCGGTCCGTTGCTTGACCGTGATGCGCATTGGGCTCGCGCCGTGCATCTGATGATGAACGACCGCGCCCCGGGCGTCGAACGCATCATGCAGTTCCTGACCCCGGCGCAGAAGTCGCTGGCGTTGGCACGCAACGCCGTGTCGCGCAATGCCGACAATGCCAAGGTGCTGCTCGATGCCGTCGATCCGGCCTATCGCGACAATCCGGTTTTTATCTATTCGCAGGCCCAGCAGGCGCGCGAGGCTGATCTCGATGACAGTGCGCTCGACTGGCTCAACAAGGCCAAGGGCGAACTGCCGGACGCAGCTAACTGGTGGTACGAGCGACGGACACTGATCCGCGGATTGCTCAATGTGGGCAACCCCAAGCTCGCCTACAAAGCTGCCGCAACCTATGTCCATGGCCCCGAAGGTCGCCTGGTCGAGGCGCATTTCCTCGCCGGCTGGATCTCGTTGAGCTTTCTCAACGACGCAAAATCGGCCGAGGCGCAGTTCGTCGCGATGCGCAAGCTGGCGACGTTGCCGGACTCGGTGACCCAAGCGGACTACTGGCTCGGCAGGGCACGGACGCAACTCGGCGACCACGCTGGCGCCAAGACCGCGCTGACCGAGGCGGCCGGCTACGGCACTATTTATTACGGGCTCCTGGCGCGTGAGACACTGGGGCAGAAGGGCGCGCAAATTCGCGGCCTTCCCGACTCCACCAAAAGCGAAATGACCTTCGCGTCGCGTGAAGTCGTTCAGGCCGTACAATTGCTTGCGGCGAACGGTCAGGGAGCACTGGCCTCACCGCTGTTGCGCAATCTGGCCGACAAGTTGACCGACAGCGGTGAAATGGTGCTTGCGGCGCGACTGGCGCAGTCGATCGGTGCTCATAACGTCGCCATCCTGATCGCCGATGCCGCTGAAAAGCGCGGCACCCCCATGGATCTGTTCAATTTCCCCGAAGACGGATTACCGGCCGGCGCAAAGCTCGCCGATATCGACAAGGCGGCGGTTTATGCGATAGCCCGCCAGGAAAGCCGTTTCCAGGTCGATGCCGTTTCCGGCGCAGGCGCCCGCGGGCTCATGCAGCTCATGCCGAGCACGGCGAAGGAAACGGCGGCCAAGCTGGGAATCGATTATTCCGCCAACCGCCTCGTCACCGACGCCGCCTATAATGCGACGTTGGGCTCGAACTACCTTGCGGCCCAGCTCAACAGGTTCGAGGGCTCGTTGGCGCTTGCTGCTGTCGCCTACAATGCCGGAGGCGGCAACGCCAGCAAATGGATTGCGGCCTATGGCGATCCGCGTGCTGCCAATGTCGACCCCGTGGTCTGGGTCGAATTGATTCCCTATGAGGAAACCCGCAAATATGTGCAGCGCGTGCTGGGCAATTATCTTGTCTATCGGGCACGCCTCGGCGACAAGACCATGACGATCACTCAGGCTATCCGCCAAATTCCGGATTGATCATGTCAAGACAGGACAGGATTCCGGCCGATCATCCGGCTTTTGCCGACCTTCCAGCTCGCATGCTCACACTCGATCGTGGCGATGCGGCCATGGCGGTATATGTTGCGGGACGGTTGGGCGGCGATCGCCCGCCACTGGTCTGCATTCCCGGCTATCACCGCAACATGTCGGATTATTCTGCCTTCCTGCGTCAGTGCAGCCTCCGCCTGCCGGCTGATTGGCCCGTGGTACTGCTGGATCTGCGCGGACGCGGTCGCTCTACCGACCGCGCCAAGCACGACTACGCCTCCCCGGCTGATGCCCTCGATCTCACGATCCTCGCCAATGCATTGGGCATCGAACGCGCAGTCTTCATCGGACAGGGCTATGGCGGCCAGGTGACGATGGCGCTCGCATCCCTGCGCCCGTCACTGATCGCGGGAGCCGTCTTGATCGATGCCGGGCCGGTCAGCGATCCGCGCGGGCTGGTCCGCTTACGCGTCAATCTACGCCACATCGCGGCCCTGCGCGGTGATGCGACGATCCGCGCCGGGCTGCGGCAGATCCTGGCCAATGACTATCCCGGTACCGCCGAGGGAGAGCTGGACAAACTGGCCCTCAGAACACATTTCATCGGACGGCGCGGCCGGGCCCACGGCCTGTTTGATCCGCAATTGTTGCTCATGCTCGATAGCTTCGAGCATGACGATGTGCTCGTCGCGCAATGGCCGCTATTCGACGCGCTCGCCGGAGCGCCGTTGCTGCTGTTTCGCAGCCAATTCACCGATCAGCTGCGGCGCGAAACCTTCGACGAGATGATCCGCCGCCGGCCGGAAGCGGAAGCATTGGTGATCGCCGGGCAAGGCTCTCCCGCGCTGCTCGACCATGCCGAGGAAGTCGACGCAATTGCCGGCTTCCTCGCTTCACTTGCGCCGCAGCGGCGGCTGGCGAGTTGACGCTTACTTGTCGTCGACGACGCTGAAGACGATGCGACGGTTCGCCTGTTTGCCGGCGGCGGTATCATTGGAAGCAACCGGCAGGCTTTCGCCATAGCCGATGGCATAAAGCCGGTCCGCACCGGCACCTTTATCGGCCAGCGCCGCAACCACGGCCTCAGCTCGAGCGACGGACAGCGCAAGGTTCGAAGCCTCGTCACCGTCAGCATCGGTATAACCTTCGACATGGACGATTGCTTCGGGACACTTCTGCAGAGTTGCCGCAAGGCCATCGAGCGATGCCAGAGAATCCGGCGTCATCTTGGCGCTACCGGACTGGAACAGGATAGTGTGGCTGGAGGAAAAGGCCGCCACTTCGGCGCGGCAGATTTCTTTTGGCGGAGGACCGGCGAGATTGACCTCCCAGGCTTTGCCATTGGGCAGAGCCGAAACCAGCGCGTTGACCAAATTCAGATCGTCTCCAGTCGCCGCACTGCCCCGCAGTGACCATTTGCCCTCGGCAAAATCGAGTTTGCCGTCAGTGAGCAGGGCGAGGGCCCTCAGGCCGGCCGTGCCGCTGGTGATGAAATCGTCCGGGGCGCCTGGCGTAACGGTTAGCCCCGCATCGGGCGCACCACCGGCTATAACGCCGAAATAGCTCCTCGTAGCGTCGGCAGGCACTGCGCCCGAAAGCGCGATGACGCCCTTATCGCTGCGGGTTGCATGAAAGGCGTAATCTGCGGCAACAGGTGACTGCTCCGGCGCCGCAGAGGCCGGGCTGGCGGGTGCAAGCAGATGAGCAGGTGCCGCAGGTGCTGCCTGCACCTCGGGCGACGTCATCGGCTCCACGCTCGGTATGGCGGCAGGATCGGCCGGATTAGTTGGCGCTGCCGTTGTGGTTTCAGCCTCAACGGGCGGCGCGGCCTCGGGTGCCCGCGCGGCCCCAACGGTCGCTTCTGCCGGCGGAGTGCCTGCGCTCTCAGGCGCGGGAGGCACAACTGGTGCCGGACTTCCCACCTCGGGCACCACTGGGGCTGCTGGGGCGGCCGTCTCGTCAGACGTGCCGGCCTCCGGCGTGGCCACCGGCGGTGGCACGATTTCCGCCAGAGACATGACTATACCGTCCGGCCGTCCCGTCGCCGCAGCTGCTCTGACGGAATCATAGTCCTCGGAGGTTTTGGCCGTGCCCTTGATGGTCATGACATTGCTCTCGAGGGAAAACTGCCCCTCGCTGAGATGATTCAATAGATCAAGGCCGTAACTGACCGCATCATCGAAGTTTTTTGGTTCGCCCGAAGCCAGGTCCAAATGGCTGCCGTCGATGTTTGGCATGGCGAGAAGACGATCCCGTGTGGCCGCATCCGGGACATAGCCATCAAGAACGATCGCTTCGCTGCCGGCCCCGCGCTGGGCGCTGAACCGATAGTCCTTCACCGGCATCGGCGCCAGGGTGACGATGGAATTGGCTGAGGTCGATGGTGTGGAGACGATGTCCTGCGCCAGCCCCGGGAGGCTTCCACCCATGATAAGCGCGGCGGCCCCGCCCAGGCCGACGATCAAGTTCAACGCACTGCGCCGCATAGTCACTCCACAGGTCCAACCGCAAGTGCAGCGGACGGTAAACGTCGAATCACCAGATTGAAACGCGGAAATGCGGTTGGTCACCGCCCGCTGCGTCACGATAGCTTGACGCTAAAGGGCAACCCATAAAAGCAGAAAGGCCCGGCAAAAGCCGGGCCTTTCCAATCCGATAAAGCGAAACGCTTACTGGAAGGTCTTGGCAGCCTTGAAGGTAGCCTTGTAGCCGCCTTCCGAGGTTGCGAGGCCAGTGAGCGAGGTGCTGAAGCCGCCGCCCGGATTCCAAGCAACACCCAGCGAACCGTAGTACGCAGTGTCGTCGCCGGAAGTAGCCGGAGTGCGAATGTGAGCAACCGGGTCCAAAGAGTCTTCGGTGATGTCGCCACCATACACGCCAACCGCACCGGTGACCGCAACGGTCTCGGTAACGGAAGCGATGATCTGAGCCTCGATCTGCCACTGGTCGGACTCGATGCCACCAAAGTCGGTCTGATCGTCGTGGAAGTAACGGCCACCCAAGTTCAGCTGAATGCCATCGGTAACCTTGGCACCGACAGAACCACCAACACCCCAACCCGTGTCATTGAGACCGGCAACGTTGGTGTTGGCATATTCACCGGACAGAGCCAGGGTGAACATGTCGAAGGTAGCCTGGGCGCTCACGAGAGCGTTCCACGCATCCATATCGAGACCGTCGGTATCGTCACGGAGGTACGCAACAGCAGCACGAAGCTTGAAGTTGTCGAACGTACCGGTAGCACCAGCATGGGCGAACCACGAGTCCAGCTGACCATCGAGAACGCCGATGGCGCCGCCGGTCAAGTGAGCGGTGATGCTGTCGCCAGCATAGTTCACGACACCGAGCAGGGTACCTGCGCCGGTACGCTTACGAGCGGCGATAACAGGGTCGTCTACGCCCACGTTGCCAAAATTCGGCACCGGAACAGTGTAGATCGGGTTACGATTGGTCTCGTCGCCAGCGATGTTTTCCAACGCAACACCGACGGACACGCCGTTACCGACATCGCTCTGGATCTGGATCGAGTCGCCGCCGAGGAAATCGGAGTCGTCATCGAACAGAACGCCGCTACCAACAGACGAAGACTGGATGGTGCCGAGGTAGTTGAACGGAGTATCGTCATCGATATTGGCGATAGAACCGAACTTGCCGTCCTTGCGCTTACCAGCCATGATCACGGTCGAGTCACCGACAGAAACATAAGCTTCGTCGAGGATCACAGAACCAGTGCCGGAACCCAGCGTGTCGCTATTGACACCCGTGCCCCAGAAAGTCTGAGCACCAGGGACGCCGTTATAGGGACCAGCGTTGATCGGCGTATCAGTTGCGGTCCAACCACCGTCGCGCGAACGCAGGCGGCTGAGCTGACGCAGACCGATAACGGCCTTGGCACGACCGAAGTCGGTGTCAGAGGTTGCAACAACCTGCAACCAAGCTTCCATGCGGCTTTCCCAATCCTTGTCCTGCGTGGTGCCGAACGGATCAGTGGTTTCGCCAGCGATCGGGAAGTCGAGAGCGCCATCGTCCGCGTCGAGCCAAGTGCTCGTCGGAGTACGGGTGTAGTTGGCGGTGCTGCGGTAGTCACCCCAATCGAATTCGTAGTTCACGCCGCCGCTGATCTGCAGGCAGTTGGTGTCGGACGAGATAGTCAGGCCAGAGATACCGAGAGAGTCGCAGACGTCGAGCGACGTCAGAACGCCCAGATCGGCTGCGTGGGCGCCGGTCGCGAGACCTGCTGCAGCCAAAGAACCCAGAAGAAGGCTCCTGATTTTCATTGTTGACCTCCAAAGTCAGTCATTCTTGTGCCGGAAGCCGGCGGTTTGTCGAAACGCGACCACACTTGATTGTGGTGGAGTGTGTTGCCGTCGCGTTGCGACCGACAAACGATCCCATGCATGGATTCGCATTCGCCACTCTACGCAAGGCCGGTTGGGGCGCAATCGCAGAAAAGCCACTTTCAAGCGGCTTTCGACTGGTTGCAAACTGGATGTTGCAGATTCAGCACACAGTTCGAAAGGCTTAATTAACCCCTCTAAATGCGCCGTTAATGTACCGCGACTGTATAGCCCTGCCGGATGTTCTCCATCCTTAACAAGGACTTTCTGTCAGATAACAAGACATTCGTTGAAATGGAGCAGTATCGCCGTTGCATGGGCTATAGGAACACAGTAGTGGCAGACTTGGACTGAACAGCCACGGTGCCGCCGCATTCGCGCCCCGACACTGCCGCGGTCGCATACTGAAAATGCCAGCAAGGCAGAGGAAAAATCATGAACCAGAATAAGGTAGCGGTCGTCACGGGGGCAACTTCGGGAATTGGAAAGGCCTGCGCCCTTGGGCTGGCACGTGCGGGATTTCGCCTCGCCATCTGCGGGCGGCGCCAGGATAAACTCGAGGAGACGGCCGAGGCGTGTGGCGGCGCTCTGGCGATTACCTGCAACGTCGCCGATTCCGCCGATGTCAGCCGCTTCTTCACCGGCATCCGTGATCAACTGGGACGCGTGGATTTCGTTTTCAACAATGCCGGCCGGTTCAGCCCTGCCGCCTCGTTCGGCGATGTGGATATCGCCACCTGGTCGGATGTGATCGATATCAATCTCAATGGCGCATTTTACGTGGCGCGCGAAGCTTTTCGCATCATGCGGGACCAGACGCCACAAGGTGGTCGCATCGTCAATAACGGATCGATTTCCGCACATGCGCCGCGCCCGGGTGCGGCCCCCTACACAGTGAGCAAGCACGCAATTACGGGCCTCACCAAATCCATCTCGCTTGATGGCCGCGCGTTCAATATCGCCTGCGGCCAGATCGACATCGGCAACACGGCCACCGCCATGACCGGCAGCATGAGCGCGGGCGTGATACAGGCCAATGGTACCATCATGCCCGAGCCGACATTCGACGTTGCGCATGTTGCCGATGCTATCGTCTACATGGCGCAGCTGCCGCTCGAAGCAAACGTCCAGTTCATGACGGTGATGGCGACAAATATGCCGTTCATCGGCCGCGGCTAGTCGCTAGTGGGCGCTCCACGCCTCAGCGCCATCGATCCAGGTGGCCTTGACGGCAAGGTCGTCGTCGAGATGCACAAAGCTGGCGATCTGCCCATCCTTCAGGGCGCCATGACGACCCGCGATGCCCATCGCTGAAGCCGGATAGGTCGAAGCCATCCGCAGGGCTTCTTCCAGGGACAGTCCAATGGTCTCGTGCGTATAGACAATCGCCTCAATCATAGTGAGATCGGCGCCCGCAAGCGTGCCGTCATCGAGCCGGAGGGCACCGTTGGCACGGCTGATACGCCGGCCGTTGAGGGTGAAGCTCTCGATATCGGTGCCGATGACCGACATCGCGTCGGTGACCAGGAAGATGCGTCCCGGCCCTACCTTGGCCCGTAACGCTGCAGCGATGGTGGCCGGATGGACGTGGATACCATCCGCGATGAGACCGGCATCGATGCCGCCCAAGTGCAGTGCGGCGCCGACGACGCCCGGTTCGCGATTGCTCAACTGGCTCTGGGCATTGAACAAATGGGTGACCATGCTGGCGCCGGCAGCTTCGGCCGCACCAACGACAGCGAACCCCGCGTCGGAATGCCCGATGCTCACAATGATGCCGGCGTCGGCAAGACTGGCAATCTGCGCCGGCGGAACTGTCTCCGCCGCCACCGTGACCAGCAGATTCGGCAACCGGCGCCGTGCGGCGACAAGATTGTCGAGATCGACGTCGCTCATCGGACGAATGAGAGCCGGATCGTGGGCGCCCTTGCGTGCAACCGACAGGTGCGGCCCTTCGAGATGCAGGCCCAGGAAGCCCGGTATGGCCGAACTGACAGCCGCTTCGCCGGCAGCGACTGCTTCAGCGGTGATCTCCGGCGTGTCGGTGATCAGTGTCGGCAGAAGCGCCGTGGTGCCAAACTGGTAGTGCGCGGCGCAGATGGTCCGCAATCCATTGACCGAACGATCCTCATTCAGCAGGACACCGCCGCCGCCATTGACCTGAAGATCGATGAAGCCCGGCACCAGCATGCCACCATCGAGCTGCCGACGTTCGGTACCGGAGGGAACGGCGTCCTCCGTCACGATCGCCTCGACCGTATCGCCCCGGATCAATAGCGCGGCGTCATCGTGCCAGCGCTCGCTATCGAAGACACGAGCGCCGGTGAAAGCAATGGACTGCATCAGACTGTTTCCGTGACCTTGTTGAGATTGGGAGGCCGATCGGGGTCGAAGCCACGGTGCCGGGCCAATGCTTCCACGAAACTGTAGAATGAAACGATCAGGGTCAGTGCGTCGGTGATCGGGTGGCCCGTCGCTGCGAAGGGCAACGCCGTCGCGGTCCCAGGCAGATTAGAGGTGACATAGGCCATCGCCCCCTGCCCGGCCAGTTTATGGGCCATGTCGGCGGTAGAGGTTTCGGCGGCATCCCGGGCCGCGAAAGCGAGGATGGGGTACCCCGCCTCGACAATACGAACGGGGCCGTGCATGACCTCGGCGGAACTATAGCCCTCGGCATGAATTCCGCAGGTTTCCTTGAACTTAAGCGCCGCTTCGGCCGCTACGGCCAGTGCCGGGCCGCGGCCCAGAACGTATAGCGACTGATGCCCGTCAAGGGCGTGCAATAGCGGGCTCCAGTCGGCGGCAATCGCCTGTTCGAAAATTGAGGGCAATCCATCAAGGGAGGTCAGTAGAGCCTTGTCCTCCGTCCAGTGACCGAGCAGCGCCAGGCCGGCGACGACCGAGGCGACGAAAGTCTTGGTGGCGGCGACGCTTTTCTCGGTGCCCGAATAGAGATCGATGGTGACATCGGATACGGCAGTCACGGGCGAACCCGGCGTGTTGGTGATGGCGACGGTAAGTGCGCCATTGTCCCGCGCCGAGCCGGTCATGGCCACGATGTCCGGGCTCTTGCCTGATTGGGAAATGGCGATGGCAACGGCGCGCTGCAGCTTCAATTCCCGGCCGTAGATCGACATGATCGAAGGGCCGACCGAAGCCACGGGCAGGCCGGCGACCAGTTCAATGGCATATTTGAGAAAGAGCGAGGCGTGGTCCGACGACCCGCGGGCGATGGTGGCGACCATTACCGGGTCCTTGTCGCGCAGGGCGGCGCCGGCCGCAACGAGCGCAGCGCGGCTACCGCTCAGGAAACGCCTAGTGGCTTCCGGAATTTCCTCGATCTCGCTGCGCATGTAGGTTTTTTCATTCATTTGCAGCTCCGGTCTGTCGCAAGGTTTCGCCCAATCGCAGTTCAGCGACGAAATCGTATGTATCGCCGCGATAAATCGAACGTGTGAACTCGATCACGCGACCGGACGCAAGATAAGAAATCCGCTCGACGTTGAGACTGGCCGCCCCCGTCGGGACGGCGAGCAGCTTGGCGTCGCTTTCTCCCAGGCTTGCGGCGCGGATACGCTGGATGGCCCTTACGGGCCGGTTACCGCTTTTTTCGAGGTGCGCGTAAAGCGAAGTCGCAATGACGTTCGGATCGGGAAGGATTCGCGTGGAGAGCGCCGCTCGCTCGATGGCAAGCGGCATATCGCCGGTGAGCCGCAGGCGCCCGATGCGCGCCACAAGATCGCCGGAGGACAGGCCGAGCACGACCGTCTCTTCGGGAGAGGGCACGTACACACCCTTGTCGAGCCATTGCGAGCGTACGGACATGCCGCGCCGGGCCATGTCTTCGGTGAAGGAGGTGAGATGCGAAAGCGACTGCTCGACCCGCTGGCTCTGCGACGCGACGAACGTGCCGGAGCCATGGCGCTGAATCAGCACCCCATCCTGCACCAGTTGCTGTACGGCCTTGCGCACGGTGACGCGAGAAACGTCGACCTTGAGTGCCAGATCGCGTTCCGAAGGCAGAGCGTCGCCCGGCTGAATGGCGCCATTGCGGATAGCATCTTCGATCCAGCGCTTGAGCTGCAGGTAGAGCGGCCCGCCTTGGGGCAGCACGACCGGATTGGCATCGAAAATACTAGGTAAAACGCCGTTCACGAGCTCTCCCTTCATCGAGCACTCCGAAGCGCTGGAGCGCCTGCCACATCGCAATCAGAGGCAATGTGTCAATGCCATCAATAGACCGAAACGACATCTTGAATACCAATAACATACCATTGAAAGGCGAGAAAAGCACCACTTTGGATTTTCCGCAGTCTATTTGCCGAGATGGGAAAATCACCGGATTGTCAGCGGAGTGGAGATAATCCCCCGGTGGCTGGACAAGTGGTATGTTTTTGGCATTCAGTGCGCCGCTCACAATAGAGGCAACCCCGTGCTCCCCAGTCCCCCCAAGCTTGCCGTTGTCGTTGCCGGTCTGGGAACGATGGGGCGCGACCATGCCCTCGCCTACCACCATCACCCTGGCTTCGAGATCAAGGCGCTGGTCAATCGCTCTCCACCAAAGGTGTTGGCATCCGAGCTCTCGAATTACGCGGTTCGACAGTCTTTTGCCGACGCACTAGAGGAATTCCAGCCCGATCTGGCCTCGATCAACACCTATACGGATACCCACGCCGACTACGCCATCACGGCGCTGGAGCAAGGCGCCCACGTATTTGTCGAGAAGCCGCTGGCGTTGACCGTCGCCGATGCCGGACGTGTGGTCGCCGCAGCCAAGGCCAATGGACGCAAGCTGGTGGTTGGCTACATCCTTCAGCATCACCCTTCCTGGATCAAACTCATCGAAGCGTCGCGCCGCCTCGGCGGACCGTTTGTCTTTCGCATCAGCCTCAACCAGCAATCGAGCGGAGCTGGTTGGGAAATCCATAAGCGGCTAATGCAGACCACGTCGCCGATCGTCGACTGCGGCGTGCATTATGTCGATGTGATGTGCCAGATCACCGATGCCACCCCGATCGAAGTACGGGGCATGGGCCTGCGCCTGTCGCAAGAAATCGCGCCCGACATGTATAATTACGGGCAATTGCAGGTGCTGTTCGACGACGGCTCCGTTGGCTGGTTCGAAGCGGGCTGGGGCCCCATGGTGTCAAAGACCGCCTATTTCGTCAAAGACGTGCTGTCACCGAATGGGGCCGTGTCGATGGTGGCGGAAGGCGACGCCAATTTCGACGATGTGGCGCACAAGCGCATTTCCCGCCTCCGCATCCACCGCGCGGCAACGACTGAAACCGGCTTTCGCCCTGGCGATGATCTGCTGTCGCTGGAGGATGTCCCCGACCAGCAGGGCCTGTGCTATCGGGAACAGGATTTCGTCCATCGGGCCATTGTCGAGGATCTCGACTTGTCGCGGCATATGGAAGCGGCGGTGCAATCACTGCGGGTTTGCCTTGCCGCCGATGAAAGCATCCGGAGCGGCCTGCCTGTGCGCCTGACCTAAGGCTTCAGTTTGTAGATATCGACGCGATCGGTATCGGCTTCGCTATCCGGATCGACGGGGGTGTCTTCGGGCCGCGGCAACCGATGCTGGCGCTGGGCGGACAGAACGACGGCCGTCTGCGACGCCGCCAATTCGATGCGCGCCAGGATGCCGGGATCGATTTCCGCAAATCCATCGAAGCTTTTGTCTTCGGCGTAGATGGAAGTCGGTATCGTCAAGGCTGAAAAGAAGCCGAAGAGCGGCCGCAGCTGATGCTCGACAACCAGCGAATGCCGAGGGCCGCCACCGGTAGCCGCGATGACGACGGGCTTGCCGATGAGGGCAGTCGCATCGACGAAGTCGAAAAAGTGCTTGAAGAGGCCGGTATAAGACCCCTTGTAGACTGGAGAAGCCACGACCAGCACATCGGCCTCTTCCACGGCCTCGACAATTGCCAGCGCCTCCGGCGTCAATTGCTCGCGCGACAATGCCGCACCAAGTCCCGGGCTTGCATCGACGATGTCATAAGCGGTGAAACTGGCGTCGACCTGTTCCTGGATACGTCTGGCAATCAGCCCGACAAGGCTGCGTGACCGCGACGGGCGGTGGGCATTGCCGCTGAAACCAACGATCCGGATGGGGCGAGGCGCAATCTTGTTCATGCCTCAAACTAGCGCTCTCCCCACCGATTTGCGAGAGGGAGAGCCGATCGCCGCTAGGTGTCGTTTCCAAGAAGGTTGTTCAGTCTTTGGATTGGACTGATGCCGCCGATGCCGGCATGGGGTCTATGTCGATTGTAGGTATCGGCCCATTGGGCGATGGCTTTGTTTCGCTCTTCTGAGGAGGTGTAGGGTCT
>DASYCZ010000042.1:0-148972 GCA_036499825.1 Devosiaceae bacterium | reverse complement strand
GGGCGCCCCTGGCTCTCCCACGGGCTGCAATGCCCAAGGGTTCTTCGAGCTGCCCCGCATCACCGCAACGCTATCCTTACCAGATAACGGCGGCTTCAAGTTACAAGGGTCCGACAGGGGGGTGAGGGGTTGCGCTGAAGTCTCTGTTGTAGCGTGAACCGCTATACCAGGGACGCTGAGAACTCCGCACCCCTCACCCGACGCTATCGCGTCGACCTCTCCCCAAAGGGGCGAGGTGCGCCGAGAGATTGGCGATCGTTGCCACGCGTCTCGCCATTCGAGCGTAGCTCTCATGGCCTTCTCGCCTCCAATCGCTCCACCGGAGCGATTGCTCCGCCTCTGGCGGAACGGCTCGAAGTCCCCAAAGGGGCGAGGTGGCCGAGAGATCGGCGATCACCGCGACACGCTCCGTCTCGTGCGCTCAGGCTCCCAGCGCCCTGAGCTTCTCCGCGGCGGCTCGTCTCGTGGTGTCGTTGCCGACCAGTATGCCCATCTCGCCTTCCAACTCATCCAGCATCTCGAACAGCTGGTCGGCGGTCTGACCGTTGGTGACCATGTCGTGAATCAGGCTGACATAGGCATCATATTCGGTCTGGGCCAATGGCTCGAACTTAATGCCGACCGGATCCCAGTCGCTCCGGAGGATTTTCCGAACTTCGTCGCGCATGGTCATCTGTTTTGCCCCAAGGCAGGGCGGGAATACCCGCCCTGCCCGCATCGATGAGCCTTTCTAGAACTCCGCCCATTCTTCCTTGAGGGCGGCGTTGCCGTCGACGCCGTAGCGTCTGGCGGCGGCCGCGGTGCCCATGGTCTGGGCGCGGGGAGCGGCGGGGCGGCGCTGGGGGGTGCGGTCCATGGCGGCACCGTCGATGATGAAGGTGCCCACCACGCGGTCGAGTTCGCCGGCCTGCGATTCCGTCTGCTCGATGGCCGCGTTGGTCTCCTCCACCAGTGCGGCGTTGTGCTGGGTCATCTCGTCCATCTGGCGGATGGCCACCACCACTTCGCTGATCCCGGAGGCCTGCGCGACGCTGTCTTCCGCAATGCCGCGCATCAGGAGCGTGTTGTCCCGGATGCTGCTGAGGACGACATCGAGCCGGGAGGCGGCGTCCGAGACGAGGCGGGAGCCGGCGCGGACCTCGCCGACGCTCTGCTCGATCAGCTGCTTGATGTCGGAGGAGGCCGACGCCGCCGATTGCGCCAGGCGCCTGACTTCCACCGCCACCACCGCGAAACCCTTGCCGGCATCGCCGGCGCGGGCTGCTTCCACCGAGGCGTTGAGGGCCAGGAGGTTGGTCTGGAAGGCGATATCGTCGATCAGCCCGATGATGTTGGAGATCTTGGTCGAGGATTCCTGGATCCGCTCCATGGCCGCATTGGCATCGCGCATCACCACGCCGCCCTGCTCGGCGGTCGCGGTCACCTGCTCGGCGCTGGTGCTGGCTTCCTTGGCGCGCTTGGCGTTCTGCGACACCGTGCCGGCCAGCTGTTCCATGGCGGCGCTGGTTTCCTCGATCGTGGCGGCCTGGCGCGTCGTCCGTTCGCTGAGATCGTTGGCGCCGGCGAGGATTTCGCCCGTCGCCACTTTCAGCGTCGATGAGGTGGAGCGCAGCCCGCTCATCACCTTGGTGAGGGTTTCGGCCACCGCATTGGTGTCGCTCTTGAGCTTGAGGAACGAGCCCTGATACTCGCCCTGAACGCGCAGCGTCAGGTCCTGGCGCGCCAGTGCGGCCAGCACGCCGCCGGTTTCGTCGATGCCGCGGCCCACCGTATCGATCAGCTCATTGACGTTACGCGCGAGCTTGGCGAGGCTCGGATCATCCACGGAGGTGTCGACCTTGCGGCTGAAATCGCCCGCCGCGGCGGCGCCCACGGCGCTATCGACCGAGTTCTGCAGCAATTCGATCATGCTGGCGCGATCCATCAATTCCCTGGTGCGGCGCCGGTCGTCATCGGAAAGGCGCGCGATCTTGATGGCGTTTTCGCGGAAGGTGCCGACCGCATCGGCCATGAGGCCGATTTCATCGCCCTCGCCCACAAACGGCACATCCTTGGAGAAATCGCCGGCCACCAGGGCCTGCATGCTGCCATTGAGGCCGACGATGCGGCGCGTGACCTTGCGGGTGGTGACGACCTGGGTGGCGATCGCCATCACGAGCAGCAGGAGCCCCGCCACCATCATGGCGATGCGGGAAAGCTCGACCTGCTGCTGGGCGGCGGCCACTTCGCCCTCGGTGCGGGCATCGAGCGCGGCGAAGAACTGCTCCACCGGCACCAGGATCTTGGCCTTGATGTCGGCATAGTCCTGTCCATGCAGCAGGGTGATGGCGTCGTCGCGCTCGGCAGGGGTGGCGCCGCCCGCAATGGTGTTCATGGCCTTGGTTTCGAGCTTGGCCAGGCCATCCGATTCCGCCTTGGCGTGGTCGAGGGCATCGAATTCGGTCTTGGAGAAGCCGGCGGCGCGCATCAGGTCGAGCAGAGGCACGGATTTGCCGTCGGGGCGCGGCTTGACGCCATCGCGCACGGCGATGATGTCGTTATATTGCTGCTGATACTGGGCATCGCCGGTGACCACATAGGTGCGGGCGAGGCGCGTCAGATCATCGGAGCCCTGCCGAAACTCATCGGCCAGCAGATAGGATTCGTATTTCTGCTGCAACGTATCGGTCATTCTTCCATCGGCCATGAAGTAAAAGCCGGTTGCGAGCGCCACGATCGCAATAGTCGCGACCATGCTCGCAGCAATGAGCGTAAAGGTTGCCTTGATCGAAAGTCCTGAGAATTTAAACATCTCGCTAGCTTCCACTGGCTATCTTCGTTGCGTCGACGGACATTCGCCGACGGAGTCACCGTGACTGCGCCGATCCGGCTTCAGTGCCAGGCGAACATCGGGCGGCAACCGTGGGGATTCTTACCGAATCTTGGTTAATTTTGAATTCTTCGGGATGGGCAGGAATCGCTGATTTATAGTTTGGAGGCGGTGTGGAGACTTGGGGAGCTTGGGGGTGGAGGGACGAGAGGTCGTGCGATCTCCCCCAATCACCGGGTCATTCCGGCGCAGGCCGGAATCCATGTCCGTGGTTCACCGCGCGCATCCAGCGCGTGGGGCGTTCCCGGCATGGATCCCGGCCGGCCTTCGCCGGAATGACTCCGTGGTGAGGAGGGATGGGGCCCCTGTGAGTGGCGTCTCCCCTACCGTGGCGCGCCGCGACGGCGGGCGCGCTTGCGCCAGGGGGCGCTGGCCTGCCAGTCGCCGGCCATGATGGAGCCGAAGGGGATGACCTCGTCGACCACCTCGGCCAGCCCGAAACTTTCGATCTGGCGGCGGACGGCTGTGGCGCTCTTATAGGCGCTGGGCAATTCCGAAATATCGGTGACGCCCGAAAAGAACCGCGCATCGATGCCCGCGGTTTCCGCCGCGAAGATTTCGGCGTCGCTGCGTTCACCCTGCATGCGCCTGTGCTGGCTGCGCGAGAAGTTGCGGCCGGCGCCGTGCGGCGAGAACCCCAGTCCGTGGGGGGCGTTGCGCCCGCGCACGATCAGCACGGGCTCGGCCATGTTGAGCGGGATCAGCGTCAAATCGGTGGCATCGTGTGCCCAATTGTCGAAGGCGGGCGTCGCGCCCTTGCCGTGATAGAACAGGCCATCGGATTTGCGGAAAACGAAGTTGTGCTCGTTCCAGAACCGGTCGGCCACCGCCACGCCCAGCCGGGCGGCGGCCAGGTCGTGGATCACCAGATGGTTGCCCCTGGTCCATTCGCGCATCAGCTGCAAGGCATCCCAATAGATATCGGCATCCTCTGTGCCGGGTGGAATCCAGGCGTTCTGCGGCAGGGTTTCGGGCGACAGCCCGGCACGGTGGCGCTCGGCCAGCTTCATGCCCTTCTGGTAGAGCCGGGCGCCGGGCCCGCGCGCCCCGTGATGGGTGACGAGCGCGGTCTCGCCCGAAGACCTGATGGTTCCGACGAAGGCGAAATGGTTGCCATCGCCCTGCGTGCCGAAATGCTCGATTGCCGGGCTGATGGCATCGTGCAGCAGCGGGTTGGCGTCGAACTTTTCCAGCAGTTCGGCATCGGGACGCAATTGCGCGCCGCGCGGGCGGCCGCCCGGCCCGAAATGCGTGACGGCGTGCACGGCATCCAGCAGGTCGATGGGGGCGGTGCGCGGAAACACCGAAATGGCCATCGAACAGCAGATATCGGCCGAATGCATGCCCGGATGAATACCCTCGGAGGCCACGACGCCGCCCACCGGAATGGTGCCGGGCGGGCCGGCGGGGCAGGCATCGGGCATGATGGCGCCGGCGCGCACCACCGGGGTGCGCATGAGCTCGGCCATGCTGTTGCTCACCGCCACGACATTGGCGGCTTCGTCTTCATTGTCGGCCTCGATATTGGCGAAGAACGGCACGGCGCCGGGCGCGTGAAGGCGCAGCGCCGGGCCGGGCTCATGGAGCCTGGCGGCGCCCAGCGCCTCCTCCCGGCTGCCGCCGCCCTCGAGCACCATATTGGCGGCCCGCAGCGCCGTGGTGAACCACCGGCCCTGGCGCAGCCCCGCATCGATCAAATCCTGTCCACTCAAAGTATCGGTCATGTGTTTACTCGCTTTCGATTGGCGGCCGGTACCTGCATGGGGCAAGGGGCCGGCCGCCTGATGGGGATGCGGCGACGGCCACCCGCCGCCGCGACAGGCACGGATTTGCCCGTCCTTGCTTTGCTCATCGCTTGGTCAGAGCCCTTGATTGCATGGGGCGTGCCAAGTGCACCGAATGTCCCGGAAACGTGCGAAAAATTCTTGTAACGCCTTGCAATCAATAGAAAATTATCCGGTCCGCCCGAAAACCGCCGATCAAAGGTCCATTGCGTCGGGGCAAAAATCCGATATAATGAGCGCGTAAATTATACAGTGGGATAAATATGCGGCGACGCGTCGCCATAGCGGTGCTGGGCACCTCGCTCGATAGCGGCGGCTCCGAGGAGCGCTGGCGGAAGTGGCGGCCGACAGTGGCGCTCTGCCAGCAGCCGGGCCTGTTTATCGACCGGCTGGAGCTGCTGGCCGACCGGCGCTCCACGGCGCTGGCGGACCGGGTGACCGCCGATATCGCGCAGGTGGCCCCGGCCACGGAGGTGCGGCGGCACGCATTCGAGCTCAGGGACCCGTGGGATTTCAGCGAGGTCTATACGGCCCTGCGGGATTTCGCCGACGCCTACAGTTTCGATCCCGAGCGCGAGGATTATCTGGTCAACATCACCACCGGCACGCATGTGGTGCAGATCTGCTGGTTCCTGTTGACCGAGGCGCGGTTCATTCCCGGAAGGCTGTTGCAGCTGTCGCCGCCGCGCCGTGGCGTTTCGGCGGCGGACCCTGCGGGCAGCCACGCCATCATCGATCTCGATCTTTCCCGCTATGATGCGATCGCGACGCGCTTTGCCGCCGAGCGGCAGGAAGCGGCCTCGTTCCTCAAATCCGGCATCGCGACGCGCAATGTGGCGTTCAACGCCATGATCGAGGAGATCGAGAAGGTGACGATCCGCTCGCGCGCCCCGGTGCTGCTGACCGGCCCCACCGGCGCCGGCAAATCGCAGCTGGCCCGGCGCATTTACGAGCTCAAGAAGGCCCAGCGCCAGGTGAGCGGGGCGTTCGTCGAGGTCAACTGCGCTACCCTCAGGGGTGACCAGGCGATGTCGAGCCTGTTCGGGCATGTGCGGGGCGCCTTTACGGGGGCCCAGTCCGAGCGCGCCGGCCTGATGCGCAGCGCCGACGGGGGCGTGCTGTTTCTCGACGAGATCGGCGAACTCGGCCTTGACGAGCAGGCCATGTGCCTGCGCGCCATCGAGGAGAAGCGCTTCCTGCCCATCGGCTCGGACCACGACGTTTCCTCAGATTTCCAGTTGATCGCCGGCACCAATCGCGATCTCGCCGCCAGCGTGCGCGCCGGGCGCTTTCGCGATGACCTGCTGGCGCGCCTCAACCTCTGGACCTTTTCGCTGCCGCCGCTCGGCGAGCGCAAGGAGGATATCGAGCCCAACCTCGATTTCGAGCTCAGGCGCCATGCCGAGCGCGAGGGGCGCAACGCCACTTTCAATCGCGAGGCAAGGGCGCTCTACCTCAAATTCGCCACCGCGCCCGAGGCGCGCTGGAGCGCCAATTTCCGCGACCTGTCGGCCTCGGTGACGCGCATGGCGACGCTGGCGCCCGACGGGCGGATCAACGAGGAAACGGTTCTGGCCGAAACAGACCGCCTGACCCGCCAATGGGCGGCGGGCGATGACGCCGATGCCGACAGGATGCTGGCGGGGGTGCTGGGCGACCGCCTCGACCAGATCGATCCGTTCGACCGCGTGCAACTGGCCGAAGTCATCCGCATCTGCCGCACGAGCCGGACGGCGAGCGATGCGGGCCGCGCTTTATTCGCCGTCTCCCGCCTCGCCAAAGCCAGCGCCAACGACGCCGACAGGCTGCGAAAATACCTGTCGCGCTTCGGGCTGCATTTCGATGCGGTGCGGGAGGGGTGATGGGGTGGGCGATAGGGGCCTTCACTCCGGGTCATTTGGGCGGAGGCCGTAATCCATGCGGGGGATGATCCCCACGCTGGATGCCGGCGGCTAGCCACGCACACCCAGCCCATCCCCCCAAGCACCGCCCCAGATCACTGTCACAAACTGTCACATTTCTGCACTCGAATACCGTACCGTTGCTTGCGAACTGTCACCAAACCTGTGGCTGATCGAAAATAATTGGTTAACCGCACGCATCTATTCTACGAGTCGGCAATACTTCGGTCGATATTTGAGCAGGTTGCGATGCACGATATTTCCCTGGCCTGGCGTTCGGCCCACAAGCCGGCCCCTGTGGCCGCCCGTCTTTCCCGGCTTCTCATGCTGGGCGTCGCGATCCCGGCCGCACTGGCAGCGCCCGCGATGGCGCTGGGCGCCGACACGACCGTTCCGGGAGGCATCACCAAGAGCGTGACCAGCCAGGGCGACCTCGGCGGTACCGGGGATACAACCACGGTGCAGCCCGGCGGCACGCTGGCGATCAGCGGCGACATTGTGGTCGAGCAGGGCCTTTATACACTTTCCGGTAATGGCAATGGCGGCATCGGAGCGCTCAACAGTACCGGCAACAACACGGTATCGGGACCCATCGATTTCGGCGCTTCCACGACTATCACCTCCGCCTCCGGCACGTTGACGCTCGATGGCCCTATCTCGAGCGGTGTACCGCTCGACCTGGACCTAACCCTGGGAGGGGACGGCAACTTTCTTTATTCCGGAGATATGAATCTGGGTGGCATCGGGCAGTCCTATGCATTCCACAAGGTTGGCAACGGCACCCTGGCGCTAGATGGCGGGAACAGTTCCTACACCGGCGTCCTCTCTATCGATGGCGGCACGCTCGAGGTCTCGGGCGGCGGAGAGTTCACCGTCAACAGTTCCTATCTGCCCAACGGCCCCGTCGATGACGCAACCTTTGTCAACGCGAATTTGCTTGTTACCGGTGCGGGCAGCACGTTCACCAATACAAGTGATCTTATTGCCGGCCGCGATACGACAGGGGCGGTAACGATCGGCGTCGACAACCAGGGCAAATTGGTGACCCAGCGGGCTTTTCTCGGCGAGGGAATCCTTGGAGCCCATGCCAGCGCCATCAGCGCCACGGTAGATGGGGCAGGCTCGGTCTGGGAGGTCGGGGAAGGCGGTCTTTTCCTTGCCGCCGCGATGAACGGAATAGCCACGCTAACCGTCTCGAATGGCGGTGCGCTGACGTCAACCGATGGGTCGTTTACGATCGGCTTTGGGGGTGATGGCGACCTCCTCGTGACCGGCGCCGGATCGACTGTGTCCACGGATTGGTACTTGAAGATCGGTGAAATGCGCGACGGCAATTCCGCCAACGGCACCCTGGTTGTCGAGGACGGCGCCATCGCCAAGGCGAGTCAGGTCGATATCGGTGTCGGCAGCGATGGTATCGTCACAGTGACGGGCGGCGGCTCGCAACTGCAGGCGGGCGCCTTTCTGGGTATCGGTGAGGGTGGCGGCACCACGGCGGGGCCAAACCACATCGGACACGGCGAGGTGACCATCGAGGATGGCGGCCTCGCCACCGCCAACAATGTCTGGATCGGCATCGATAACGGCGTCGTTTCCGGCTCGAGCGGCGAATTGACGGTGCTTGGCACGCCCGGCCATGAGGGCGTTCTCGAAACCTCGTCGCTGATGAAGGGCAATGACAGCGCCACGGCGTTGTTCGATGGCGGCATCCTGCGCGCCACCGCCGATACGGTCGACAACGGCTATGGCAACCCCTTCCTCGGCAGCTATAGCGGCACCTTCACCATCGGCATCGGCCCTCGTGGCATGACCATCGACACGCAGGGCTTCGATACGCTGGAGGATGCCAACGTCGTCTTGGCCAATGGGCAACCGCCATTGCCGGGTTCCCTCATCAAGCAGGGCACCGGGCGGCTGGTCATGGCCGGCGACAACACCTATATCGGCGGCACCACGATCGCGGCCGGCATTCTGCAGCTCGGCAATGGCGGCACCACCGGCAGCATTTTGGGCAATGTGGCCGATGCCGGCACCCTCGCTTTCAACCGCAGCAACACCTATACGTTCGACGGTATCGTCTCGGGCGCCGGCGACCTCCACCAGGACGGCACCGGTACCACGGTTTTGCGCGCCACCAACACCTATACGGGTGGCACCACGATCACCGCCGGCACGCTGCAGCTGGGCGATGGCGGCAACAGCGGCAGCATTGTGGGTAATGTGGCCGATGAGGGCACCCTCGCCTTCAACCGCAACAATGCCTATACGTTCAGTGGCATCGTCTCGGGCACGGGCGCACTCCGCCAGATCGGCACCGGCACCACGATATTGACCGCCGCCAACACCTATACGGGCGGCACCACGATCACCGATGGCACGCTGCAGCTGGGCGATGGCACCACCACCGGCTCCATTATGGGCAATGTGGCCGACAATGGCACGCTGGCCTTCAATCGCAGCGATGCCGTGGTGTTCGGCGGCGTGGTTTCGGGCACGGGCGAGCTCCGCCAGATCGGCACCGGCACCACGGCGCTGACCGGGGCCAGCACCTATACGGGCGGCACTACGATCACCGATGGCACGCTGCAGCTGGGCAATGGCGGCAACACCGGCAGCATTGTGGGCAATGTGGCCAATGCGGGCACGCTCGCCTTCAACCGCAGCAACACCTATGCGTTCAGTGGCGCCGTCTCCGGCGCGGGCGGGCTCAGCCAGATCGGCGCGGGCACCACGATCTTGTCCGGCGCCAACACCTATGTGGGCGACACCCATGTGATGGCCGGCACGCTTCAGGCCGGCGCCACCAACAGCTTCAGCGCCGCCTCCAATGCGGTCGTCGACGCGGGCGGGGCGATGAACCTGGCAGGGTTCAACCAGACAATAGCGAGCCTTCGCAATGCGGGCCTCGTTTCAACCAACGGCACCGGGCCCGGTACGGTGCTGACCGTGACCAACAATTACACCGCCACGGGCGGCATCGTGGCGCTCAACACGGCCCTCGGCGATGACAGCTCCGCCACCGACCTTCTCCATATCCAGGGCAGCTCGTCGGGCACGGGTCTGTTGCGCGTCACCAATCTCAACGGCAAGGGCGCGCAGACGGTCGAGGGCATCAAGGTGGTCTCCATCGATGGTGCTTCGAACGCCGCCTTCACGCTCGATGGCGTCTATCGGTTCCACGGCGATCCGGCCGTGGTGGGCGGCGCCTATAGCTACCGGCTCTACAAGGGCAGCGTCAGCGTGCCCACCGATGGCGACTGGTATCTGCGCTCGTTGCTGACCGATCCGGTGGTGCCGCCGGGCGGCCCCACGGGCCCGAGCGGCCCGCTCTACCAGCCGGGCGCGCCCATCTACGAGGCCTTCGCCAATGTGCTGCAGGGCTTCAACGGCCTCGACACCATGCAGCGCCGGCTGGGCAACCGCGCCTGGACCGATGGCGTCGTCGATACCGGCACGACGCCCGACGGCATGGGCGAAGGCAGCGGATTGTGGGGGCGCATCATCGGCGGCCACATGAAGATCGACCCCAGGACCTCCACCACCAATGCCAACTACGACACAGATACCTGGCAGTTGCAGGCCGGTGCCGACGGGCTGCTGCATACCGATGACAAGGGCCGGCTCAATGGCGGCATCTTCGTCGATTACGGCACGGTTTCGGCCGATGTGCATTCGCCCTATGGGGTGGGCAGCATCGGGGCCAGCGGCTACGGGCTTGGCGGCACCCTGACCTGGCAGGGTCATGGGGGCTTCTATCTCGATGCCCAGGCCCGGCTCACCTGGTATGACAGCGACCTGCATTCGGCGACGGCCGCCACGAGCCTTGCCTCCGGCATCAAGGGCTTTGGCTATGCGGCCAGTCTCGAAGCCGGCCAGCGCATTGCGCTGGGGCCCAACTGGACGCTGACGCCACAGGCGCAGCTGGTCTATTCGGCGGTCGACTATGACGACTTCACCGATACGTTCGGCGCCTCCGTGGCGCTCGACGACGGCGCCCGCCTCCGCGGCAGGCTCGGCATTTCGGCCGATTACGAAAACAGCTGGACCGAGGACGGCGATACGAGGCAACTCCACGCCTATGGCATCGCCAACCTCTATTACGATTTCACCTCGGGTTCGAAGACCAACCTCGCCGGCGTGACCCTGACCAGCCAGGAAGACCCCCTCTGGGGCGGCCTCGGCATCGGCGGCACCTACAACTGGGGCGACGACAAATACGCGATCCACGGCGAAGCCTTGGTCAACACCAGCCTTTCCAACTTCGGCAACAGCTATGATCTGACGGGGACGTTGGGGTTCAACGTGAAGTTCTGAGGGGGTAACTCCTGCCCCTCGGGCTATTTCGGTATCCAGCCATGCTGCCCCACCCCACCCTAGCCCGGCCATTCGAGCGTAGCTCTCACGGCCTTCTTGCCTCAAATCATCCCACTGGGATGATTTGAGGCAAGAAGCCCATCAAGGGGGGAAATCGACTGAGAGCCTTGCGGGTCTTGGTGTCCCTCCCGTTGGAGACTTCACAGCCGGTGGCCTGAAGGGCATGAGAGCGACGCTCGAATGGCGAGACGCGTAGCAGCAACCACCGATCTCTCGGCCACCTCGCCCCTTTGGGGAGAGGTCGACGCGCAGCGTCGGGTGGGGTGCGGAGTTCTCAGCACCCTGATGCTGCGGTTCGCGCCATCGCCGGCCTCAGCGCAACCCCTCACCCCCCTGTCGGGCCCGCCATTCGAGCATAGCTCTCATGGCCTCTACGCCTCCAATCGCCCCACCGGGGCGCTTGCTCCGCCTGCGGCGGAACGGCATCGAAGTCCCAGAGGGGCGAGGGGTTAGGGGAGCCACCAATATCGGCGCCACCTATCCCCAATATCACCCTCCCCACCGTGTCATTCCGGCGAAGGCCGGAATCCATGTCCGTGGCGGGCCGAAACATCCAGCGTACGTGGGCGTCCCTGGATTCCCTAAGTTCTCAAACGAAGTGCAACACCTTCACTGGTTGGGCGCCGGCGCCACGATGGACATCGTCATCCGGCACCTGCTAGTGGGCTGGCGGCTTTCCAGTGAGGTCATCGAGATGGCTGAGGTAAAAGCAGTGCACGACGAGCGGTACCTGCAATACCCACCGGGAGAAGAGCGTTATCTCGATTGGTTCGGGGAGCGTTACGCCGGGGTTTTTATCGCCCTCAATCCGTTCTTCAAGATCGACGGCCTCTATCCGGACAACTGTGCGTGGGAAACCCTTATCGTCGACAATCGGTCTGGCCAGGATGCGACGGCCTACCCACAGGCACTCTTGGAAACGACCGGCGAGGTGGACCCTGAGGATCAGCTGGAGGCGATGGAAGCGGTCGTGCGCGAGCGCGCCACCAGCATCACCTGGCGGCAGATTTGCGCCGATGCAGGGTTTGCGGGAATACCGGAACTTAACCGCGCCTTACTCAGCCACATCATGGCATTGAACCGCCGCTTCGAGGATATCAAGGGTCGTGATCGCCTGCGTGAATTTTGCGGCCGACGGGCAATCTTCAAGCCAAAGGAAGGCAATTATCACCCGCCCATGACATCGCGCATCATCGAGCTTTTCAGATCCGCCGGCCTGACCGAGGTCACGAAAAGAGACGAACTCCTCGGCGATTGCGAGAGCGTGTCTCTCGATCATCTATTCCATCCGGATTATCCCACGAGCGGCCGGCAAATTTTCGCGGCGGATCATTCGCTCCTCACCGTGATCCACTGGGACAGCTTCTTTACATTGATCTGCGTGGCCGAGGAGCGGCTCGATACGGTTGACCTGTCCGGTTTCGAAGGGTTTTGGGCCCAGGCCGATACGGATCACAACTGGTGGCTGAAACCTCCACCCAGAGTGGCCTGACCGCGAGAAGGCCTCGGATGGGCAGGGGCACGCTACCCACGGACATCCAGCGTGCGGATCGCTCCCCGCATGGATTCCGGCCTTCGCCGGAATGACCCGGTGTTAGAGACGGGCGCGTCAGCGATGGACGCCGGAACCCGCCTAGTCGATGCCTTGGCGGGCTCCAAACTCCCCGGCCAGGCCGCAGCTCATCGCTCACAACGTGGACGCTAGTGATGCAGCAAGATGCGATACCAAACCGGCTCGCCATTACGGACGATCGCTATGCCTTTACTGCCGATGAGCGCTCTCGGTTCATACACTCGCGATCTCGCAAGCCATAACTCATCTCCCGGCAGCATGCGGTCCAACAAGGTTTTCAATTCCTCCTCGGGACTCGGGATTTGCTCGAGAATTTCAGAAGAAACACTCCCAACGCCACCAATCAGGGCCAAGGCCCAGGAGCGATAGGCTTGCGGGTCAGTGCGCTCCAACAGCACAACGTCGTTGCTCGTGACGACACGGTCGATCGCTGAGGTCATTGTTCCCGTCCTGATGGGGTTCAAGTTGAGAGTAGCGCAGTGAAGACAGAGCCCAAAGCCAATCTCGGCAGTTCAACCATGCCGACCACCCCGCAATTGATCGAACCGCGAGCTTGCGATGTCGCCTGTCGACAACGAATGCCGATCTCTCGACCACCTCGCCCCTTTGGGGACTTCGAGCCGTTCCGCCTATAGGCGGGGCAATCGCCCCAGTGGGGCGATTGGAGGTTAGAAGGCCATGAGAGCTATGCTCGAATGGCAGACGCGTGGCAGCGATCACCAATCTCTCGGTCACCTCGCCCCTCTGGGGAGAGGTCGACGCGATAGCGGCGGGTGAGGGGTGCGGAGTTCGCGGCACCCCTGATGTTGCGGTGCGCGCCATTACCGATGCCTCAGCGCTCGCGGCACCACCCCTCACCCCCCTGTCGGGCGCCCTCTCCCGGAGGGGCGAGGGGGCAAGAACCGCCGGGCTGTTATTTGCCCATCCACAGCTCTATCAGCCCACCTCGCCCCTCCGGGGAACTTCGAGCCGTTCCGCGGAACCCCCTACCGCCGCGTCCACCCCAAACGCGATTCCACCCGGCGGGCGCTGGCGATGACGAGGGCGATGAGGTCGGGGTTTTTCTGGTAGACCTTGGGTTCGGGCACCACGATCGACATTGTGGCGCGGCATTTGCCGGAGGTGTCGAGGATGGGGGCCGCGATGCAGGCGACGGCGAAATCGGATTCGCCGGCCTGGATGGAGATGCCGTGTTCGAGCGCCTCATGGGCGTTGTCGGCGAGGATTTTGGGGTCGGTTTCGGCGCGGCCGGTGGGGGAGACGCGGGCCGAGCGGCGGAAGATGTTCAACAGGTCGTCGCGCTCGAGATGGCCGACCAGCAGCCGCCCCGACGCCGTCCAGTTGAGGGGGCTGCGGGAGCCGACGCGCGAGGTGACGTGGAACTGGCCGCTGCCTTCCTCCATGGCCAGCACCACCATGGTGTCCTGGTCACGGCCGCACACCTGCACGGTCTCGCCCGAGGCGCGGGCGAGCTCGTGCATTTCGTGTTGCGCGGCCGTCAGCAGGTCGAGGCTGCGCGCATAGGTGAGGCCATAATGGTAGAGCCGTGGCCCCAGCCAGATGAGGCCGTTGCCGTCGCGGTTGAGCAGGTCCTTTTCCACCAGATCGTCGATGATAGTATAGACCGTCGACAGCGGCGCGCCGATTTCGCGGGCGATCTCATAGGCGGTCGCCGCCTGGTCGGCCTGTTGCAGATAGTCGAAGACCTGCAGGGCGCGGTCGATGCCGCTGGTGCGGGAACGGCGGGCCGGTTCGGTCTTGGATTCGATCTCACTCATCAACAGGCTCCTGCGGGTGTCGCGGCGGCCCCCATCTAGTGGGTCAGTCGGGCCAGTTCAATATGCTCGCCTCGCGCGCCTTGAACCAGTCGGCAATGGGCGTGGCCACCGGCTCGTTGGAGGCGCGGGCGCGCTCCAGCTCTTCGGCCAGCCGTTCGGCGACGACGAACTCCTCTTTGGGGTGAAGGTTGCACGGGTCGAGGAAGAAGTGGCCGTGCTCGGCCTCATGATCCCGCACGATAACGGGACGGTCGCCCCTGGCCATGGCCGTCGCCAGGTCCCAGGCGGTGATGCGGGCCTTTTCCGGATCGACGCTGACCTTGAGGCGGTCGAGCGGGTTGTCGGTCGGATCGGGCACGATCGTGGCGGTCACGCCGGGCTTGTCGGCCAGCGCCGCCACCCAGGTGTCGAGCGCCGATTTTTCGCGGGCGCGGATGCCGTCATTGTCGCGCGTCTTCCAGGCCTCGAGCGCCGCGATGACGCCCGCAATGCCTTCCTTGCCCACCTTCATGCCACGGCCGATGCCGCGATTCTGGAGGTAGGTGTTGCGCACGAATTCCTTGTTGCCGGCGCAGATGCCGGAGGTCGGGCCGCCCAGGAATTTGTGGCCCGAATAGATGACGATATCGGCGCCCTCGGCGAGGAATTTCCGCAAGTCATATTCGGAGGCCGCATCGACGATCACCGGCACGCCGCGGGCGTGGCAGACCTCGGCGAAAGTGGTGAGCGGGATCTGCGCATAATCGACCACGTGGTGAGAGACCACGAAGACGGCGGCCGCCGTGCGCTCGTTGATGGCGCCGGCAAGCTGATAGGCATGGGCGCTGGTGGCCTGGCCGACCGGCACCACCTTGGCGCCCGCCAACCGGATACCCTGCTCGACCGGAGCGCCGTAATTGACCATGTGGCCGGTCTGGATCAGCACTTCGTTCTTGAGCGTGCCGGTGTCGGGCAGCTGCTCGATGGCCCAGAGATTGGGGCCCGTGATGGCGGCGGCAACCGCAAGGCTGATGCCGGCCGAGCACGAGGCGGTAACGAAGCCGGCTTCGGCGCCGGTCAGTTCGGCGATCACGGCGCTGGCCTTGCGGTGCAGGTCGCCCATTTCGACGAACTGGGTCAAGACGCGGGTCACCGCATCCACCGCGTCGGGCACGACGATGGAGGCGCCGAGCGAGGTCATGGTGCCCGAAACGTTGATGACGGGGCGAAGCCCGAGCTGGGCGCGAATATCATTGGTCATGGCGATCTACTTGCAGGTGCGAAGGTTGCGGGGGTCAGTCGAAAGCCACGACGGCTTCGATTTCGACGGTGATCTGGTTGGGCAGCGAGGCGAAGCCGACGGCGGAGCGGGCATGGACGCCCTTCTTGCCGAAAACGGCGTTCAGCAGGTCGGAGCAGCCATTGATGACGGCCGGATGCTCGCCGAAATCGGGCGTGGCGTTGACCATGCCCAAAACCTTGATGATGCGGCGCACGCGGCGCAGATCGCCGAGCGCGGCCTCCATCACGGCGATGAGGTTGATGCCGGTGAGGCGCGCATGCCTATAGGCCTCGTCGATGGAGATATCGGCGCCGACCTTGCCGGCATAGAGGCGTCCATCGGCTTCGGTCGGGCCCTGGCCCGACAGGAACAGGAGCTTGCCCTCAGCCACATGGGTGACGAAGTTGGCGATGGGCGGCGGCGGCGGCGGCAGCACGATTCCGAGCGTCCTGAGCTGGTCGTAGGGTGACTCGCCACCGGCGGCGGCGAGTTCGGAAATGGTCATCAACAAAACTCCATTCAGACGGCGAGTTCGCCATGGCGGATGCAGGCGACATGGTGGTCGTTGCCCAGGTCTTCGATCGGGGGCACCGCCATGGCGCAGGCTTCGATGGCGAGTGGGCAGCGCGTGCGAAACACGCAGCCCGAGGGCGGATCGATGGGCGAGGGAATATCGCCCTGAAGCGGCACATGCGTACGCTTGCGCTTGGGATCGGGCACCGGGGCGGTGGCGAGCAGCGCCCGCGTATAGGGGTGGCGCGGCCGGGCATAGACTTCGCGCGAGGGGCCCCGCTCCATGACGCGGCCCAGATACATGACGACCACGTCGTCGCAGAGATATTCGACCACCGACAGGTCGTGGGCGATGAACAGCATGGTGAGCGACAGGCGCTGCTGCAATTCGCTCATCAGGTTCAAAACCTGCGCCTGCACGGAAACATCGAGCGCCGAAACCGGCTCGTCGGCGACGATGAAATCGGGCTCGACGGCGATGGCCCGGGCGATGCCGATGCGCTGGCGCTGGCCGCCGGAAAACTCATGCGGAAAGCGCCGGCTGTATTCGGGCGGCAGGCCGACCAGCGTCATCAGTTCGGCCACCCGCTCACGGCGCCTGGCGCCGCGCGGAAAGCCCCTGGCATCGAGCGCCTCGCCGATGATGGCATCGACGCGCAGGCGCGGATTGAGGCTCGAATAGGGATCCTGGAAAATGATCTGCAGGCGCTGGCGATAGGCCCGCATCTGAGAGGGCGTCAGGGCGAAGAGATCAGCGCCATCGAACATGGCCTTGCCGCCGCTGGGCTCGATGAGCCGGAGGATGGCGCGGCCGGCCGTAGTCTTGCCCGAGCCGCTTTCACCCACCAGCCCCGTGGTGGTGCCGCGGCGCACCGTAAAGCTCACATCCTCGACGGCGCGCACCACCCTGCCATTGCCGATGGTGAAATGCTTGGAGAGGTTTTCGACCCGCAGCAGCGGCTCCTGGGCAAGGCTCATATCTCGGCCCTCCTGATGCAGCGCGAGAGATTGTGCGTGCCGGCGGGCAGCAGGGCCGGCATGGCGTCGCGGCAGGCCGGTAGCGCATAGGCGCAGCGCGGCTCGAACGAGCAGCCCGGCGGCAGCGCCGTGATGGGCGGCACGGTGCCGGGAATGGAATAGAGCAGGCGCCGCGTGCCGTCGGTGCCAAGATCGCGGCCGGCATCGGGGGTGCAGGCCAGAAGCCCGCTCGTATAGGGGTGCGTCTGGTGCTCGAACAGGTCATCGACGGGGGCCTGCTCGACCACGCGCCCCGCATACATTACCGCCACGTCATGGGCGATTTCGGCGACGACGCCGAGATTGTGGGTAATGAACAGGATCGACATGTCGAACTGCTTTTGCAGCCGGCTCAGCAGGTCGAGAATCTGCGCCTGGATGGTGACGTCGAGCGCCGTGGTGGGCTCATCGGCGATGAGCAGCGAGGGGTTGCAGGCCAGCGCCATGGCGATCATGACGCGCTGGCGCATGCCGCCCGACATCTGGTGCGGATAATCGTCGAGCCGGCGCGGCGCATCGGGAATTTCGACATGCTGCAGCATTTCGAGGGCGCGCTTGCGCGTCTGGGCGCGGTCGAGCGGCTCGTGCAGCGCAATCATCTCGCCGATCTGGTCACCCACCGTATAGAGGGGGTTGAGCGAGGTCATCGGCTCCTGGAAGATCATGGCGATCTCGCGCCCCCGGATGGCCCGGAAGGCCCTGGGGCCGAGCCGGGCCAGGTCGTGGACGCTTCCAGCCCGGTCCCGGAACAGGATCTCGCCGCCCTCGATGGCGCCGGGCCGCGCGATCAGCCCCATGATGGACAGGCTGGTGACGGATTTGCCCGAACCGCTTTCGCCCACCACGGCGAGGGTGCGGCCGCGCTTGAGCTCGAAGCTCACGCCATCGACGGCCTTGGCCACCGCCCCGCGCGTGGTGAACCACGTGCGCAGGTCGCGAACCGAAAGGATGGTGTCGGCGGCGAGCGCTTCACTCATGTGGGCCATCCGCAATGCGAACAGGTCTTCTGGCCGCCACCGGCCGGCACATGCCGGTGGGCGGTGATGGCTTCGGCGCCGAGAATGGCGTGGCGCGGCTCGAACAACTGGCTGAGCGTCGAGACAGCGCCGAGGCTATCGCGCACCTTGAGATCGGCATCGACCAGATCGAACAGGGTGAATTCGGCCGGCTTGCCCTTAGCGAGGAAATTGTCGGCGGGCTTGCGGATGGCGCGGCGCGGGGCGGCGGTCACCGCCTCCACCACATCCTCGAAGCGCATGCCGACCGAGAGCAGCTTGCTCATGGTGGTGGCCAGGTCCCACACGGCGCCATCGAGCGAGCGGTTATGGAGGTCGGTCGAAATGGTGTTGGGCTTGAGGCCGCGCGCCAGCGCCGCCTCGCCCACCGCGAAGGAGAAGGAGGCGCCCCCATGGCCGATATCGAGCACGATGCCGCGCGCCGCCGCATCCTCGGCCAGCCGGTAGAGATCGTCATCCTCGATGATCGAGCCGCCCTGCTTGCCGTTGAAGCAATGGGTGACGATGTCGCCCTCGGTCAGAAGGCCCAGCACATCGTCATAAAGCGGCGGCGGCTCGCCCACATGCACCATGACGGGCAGGTCGAGAATGCGGCTGAGCTTTTTGGCGAGCTTTAACGGCACCAGGTCCCAGCCGCCGCTGATGACGGCGCTGGCCCGCACCTTGAGGCCGACGATGACATCGCGATTGGCCTTGATGGTGGCGATGGTGCGGTCGAGATCGATCGAGCGCATATCCTGCAATTCGGTGACGCGGTTGCAGGCGACGAGGCCGATGGAGCCGAGGTTAAGGAAGGCGTAGATGTTTTCGTGCGCCGGCTCGATGATGAATTCGCGCAGCCCGATGAAATTGCCTTCGCCGGCCGAGCCGGCATCAACGATCGTGGTGACGCCATGCTCAGCGCCCGCCTGTTCGGGGCGGATCGAGATATCGGTGCCCCCATACCAGATATGGGCATGCAGATCGACCCAGCCGGCCGACAGATAGGCGCCTTTGGCGTCGAGCTGCTGGGCGCTTTCGGCCGAAAGGCCGGCGCCGGTATCGAGGATCCGCCCGTCCTCGCCGATGAGGATATCGAGCCGGTCGGGAAGGCCGGCGCCGAGGCCCACCGGCCGGGCGTTTTTGACCAGAAGCTTGCGGTCCTGCGGTTTATGGCGATTGTCGAACATCAGATGTCCTTGGCAAGGCGTGGATCGAGGAAGTCGCGCAGGCCATCGCCAACCAGTTGCAGCGACAGCACGGTGATGATGATGGCGGCGCCCGGGAACCACATGATCCAGGGAGCCTGTTCGAGATATTGCCGCCCCACCGAGATCATGGTGCCCCAGGTGGGGATATCGGGCGAAATGCCGACGCCGAGGAAGGAAAGCCCGGCCTCGGCGAGGATGGCATTGGCGAAGATGAAGGTCGCCTGAACCAGGAGCGGCGAGGTGATGTTGCGCAGCACATGCCGCACCAGGATCACCGGGGTGGGCACGGCCAGCGCCCGCGCCGCCTCCACATAGGGCAGTTCGCGAATGACGAGCGTGGAGGCGCGCACCACGCGGGCAAGGCGCGGCGCGTAGACGACGCCGAGCGCGATGACCACGTTGATGGCCGAAGGGCCGAGCACGGCGACCAGCGCGATGGCGAGAAGGATATCGGGAAACGCCATCATGGCGTCGATGAGGCGCGACACCGGCTGGTCGAGCTTGCGCGAAAAGCCCGCCATCAGCCCCAGCACCACGCCGATGACGGAGGAGAACACCACCACGGCGACGCCGACCAGCAGCGAGGTGCGGCCCGAATAGAGCACGCGGGTCAGCACGTCGCGGCCAAGGTCGTCGGTGCCGAAGAAATGCTCGGGGCCCGGCGCATTGAGGCGGGCCCGCACCATCAGCTTGGCCGGATCATAGGGCGACAGGTAGGGCGCAAGGATCGACAACAGGATCATCAGCACGAGGACGATCAGGCTGATGAGCGCGGTGGGCCGGCGGGCCAGGCGCATGAGGAGATGGGGCTCGCGCGCCATCGTGGTTTCAGCGATCGCCGTCATCAGTAACGCACCCTTGGGTCGATGGCCAGATAGGTCATGTCGATGATGAAATTGACCAGCACATAGAGGCCGGCGATGATCAGCAGCGCCCCCTGGATGACCGGATAATCGCGCCTCAGCACCGCCGAGACGATCAGGCTGCCGACGCCCGGCAGGCCGAACACGGTTTCGGTGACGATGGCGCCCGAAATCAACAGCGCGGCTGTGAGTCCCACGACGGTGAGAATGGGAATGAGGGCGTTCTTGAGGGCATGGCGCACCACGACGCGCCATTCGCTCATGCCCTTGGAGCGGGCGGTGCGCACATAGTCGTCATTGAGCACATCGAGCATGCTGGCGCGGGTGAAGCGGGTGATCAGCGCCGAGCTGATGAGGCCGAGCGCCACGGCGGGCAGAACCAGGTGATACATGCGCTCGAAAAAGCTCGCGCCGGGGCCCCCATAGCCGGAGGTGTCGAACCAGCCAAGCTGGACGGCGAAGACCTGCATCAGCACCAGGCCCAGCCAGAAACTGGGAATGCTGGCGGCGAACATGGCGATGGCGGTCATCGCCTGGTCGAACGCGGTGTTGCGGTAATAGGCCGAAAGCACGCCCGCCGGCAGCGCGATGACGATGGCGATGATGAGCGAGAAGAGCGTCAGGAAGAAGGTCGGCTCGGTGCGCTGCAGCAGCGCCTGCCCGACCGGCTGGTTGAGGAAGATCGACTGGCCGAGATCGCCATGCAGCACCCCCCAGATATAAAGTACGAACTGCTGCAGCACCGGGGCATCGAGCCCCAGGCGATGGCGCAATTCGGCGATGTCGGCGGCCGTGGCATCGGGCCCCAGCATGATGGCGGCCGGATCGCCCGGCGTGATGCGCACGATGACGAAGACGATGGTGACGACCAGCGCCATGACGATGAGCATGCCGAGGATGCGGTTGACGATCGAACGCAGCATTTGTCCGGACCTTGATTGGTATCCCGCCGCACGGCGCGGCGGGATGACGCGATCGGCTTACTTGGTGAGGTAAGCGTTCCAGAAGTACGGCCAGGGCGCGGGCACCACACCCTGAAGGTTCGGCGCCTGCGCGGCGAGCGCATTGAAATCGCCGATCTTGATGGCCGGCACTTCGGCATAGATGACCTTCTGCACATCCTCGAAGAGCTTGGCGCGCTTCTGGGGATCGGACTCGGCGTTGAAGGCATCGAGCGCCTTGTGCTTGGCATCGCTCACCCACCAGCCGGGCGAGGTATCGTTCATGATGCCGGTGAGCGAGGGCTCGGGCAGGAACGGGCTGTGGGTGATGTAGATATCCCACTTGGCCGGGTCGGTGCGCTGCTGGGTGAGCGTCGCCCAATCAACGACGATCATCTCGACCTTGAAGCCGGCGGCTTCCAGATACGCCTGGGCGACCTGCGCCATCTTGTAGTGGAACTCATACTGGCGGCTGGTGAGGATGCGGATCGGCTTGCCGTCATAGCCGGCGTCCGCCAGCAGCTTCTTGGCGGCTTCGGTGTCGCCATCGGGCTTATAGGGCTCGGTGCCCGCATCGGTGTGCCAGATATAGCCTTCCGGATAGTAATCGGCATTGGCGGCGAAGAAATCGGGCGAACCGAAAGCGGCGAGCAGCATGTCGTTGGGCGCCAGCGCCGCCTGGATGGCCTGGCGGATCTTCAGGTTGGCGTTGATGCCTTCCTTGGTGTTCATGACGAACACCGGCCAGCCGAAAGGCTTCAAGACCACCGGCTTGTCCTTGCCGCCCTCGACCTTGGCATAGGCCTCGACGGGCAGCGAATCCGCATAGGCGAACTGGCCGGCGACGGCGCCTTCGACGCGCGTATTGGGATCGGGCACGGGCACGAAGCGGATCTCGTCGAGATATTGCTTGCGGGCCCCGCCATAACCGTCCGGCTCGCCCGGCAGCGACTGATAGCCATCAAAGCGGGTGAGGCGGATATACTGGTCGGCGACGCGTTCGGCGAGCTGGTAGGGGCCGGTGCCCACGAACGTCGTCATCGGGTCTTCGGCGGCGTTCTTGGCCGGGATGATGATGGCGGCGGCGTTGTTGAGCGAGAGCAGCGGCAACAGCGGTGCGAACGGCTTCTTGAGCGTGATGACGACGGTGTCGGGGTCCTTGGCGGTGATGCTGGCGATGACTTCGGCGGTCTGCTTGCCGCGCGTCGCGATCTTTTCCCAGCGCTGGAGCGACGCCACCACATCGGCGGAGGTCATGACCTCGCCATCATGGAACTTGATGCCCTGGCGCAAGGGGATCGTATAGGTGAGGCCATCGCCCGAAATCTGCGGCAGGGAAGCGGCGAGCAGCGGCGTGGTGTTCCACTTGGCGTCGAACGTATAGAGCGTTTCGAAGATGTTCTGCGTGACGATGCCCACGAGATCGGCGGTCGAGGCCATGGGATCGAGCGTGGGGGGCTCGCCGACGGTTGCGACATCGATGACGCCGCCCTTTTCCTGGGCGAGCGCGATACCGTTGGCGGATAAGAGGGCGATGGCGGTGGCGAGTACCAGATGCATATGCTTCATAACGTGTCTCCTGGGTTCCTCTCTGTATATTTCATTATAAGAGAATATACGCTACAATAAGAGAATAGAAACAGCGGCGGAGATGATTGTCAAGCGGCAGCCCGAGGGGCGCCGCCGCGCCGTACTGCGCGCCAGGGGGCTTAAACTGACCTTTGCAATGCAAGCGTCCGCATCCAACCGGGATGCGCGCAGTGGGGCGCGACGCGCGCTAAAACCACGAACCAAACATTTTCCAGAATCAGCTAAGCTGGCGCGATGAGCGACATCGATAAGAATGACGGCGAGCCCGTTCACCTCGTTGAAGACTCCGAGACGGGAGACCACTTCCTGGTCTACGGCACGGGTAAAGGCATGCGGCTCGACATTCGCTACGAGGGTGAAACTCTTTGGATGACCCAAGCACAGATCGGTCACCTTTTCGGCCGCGATGTCTCGACCGTCTCTAGGCACATCGCCAATGTGTTCGAAGAGGGCGAACTTGATGAGGGCACTTCTTTGCAGAAAGTGCAAACAACTACCGGACGGCCAGCTAGCCTGTATAACTTGGACGTTGTGATCTCCGTCGGCTACCGGGTCTCCTCAGCTCAAGCTACTGCGTTTCGCCGTTGGGCAACTGGCGTCTTGGTCCAATTCGCCAAGAAAGGTTTTGTGGTCGACGCGGCCCGCCTGAAACAGCCTGAAAACGCCGATCGCATTGCAGAACTTAGGGAAATCATCCGGGACATTAGGTCCGATGAAGCGAACCTGTACGCAGAGCTGAAGCGAATATGTGCCCTGTGCCAAGACTATGATGGGAGCACGGAAGCGGCCCGGGAATTTTATCAACATACCCAGGCCAAGCTGGTCTACGCCGTAACCTCACATACTCCCGCCGAAATTATCGCTGGTCGGGCAAATCATCGCATGGAGAACATGGGCCTGCAAACTTGGCCAAAGGACAACATTCAAAAACGCGATGTGGTGGTCTCAAAGAATTACCTTGCCGAGGGTGAGATCAAAGAACTCAACCGTCTTACCACCATCTTGCTGGATATCTTCGAGGACCAGTTGGATATCGGTCGGCTCGTCGTTATGCAGGACGCCCGCACGTTATTGGAACAACAGTTGACCCAACTCGGTCGAACGGTTCTCAAGTCCGGCGGTTCTATGCGCGGAGACACTGCTCGGCAAAAAGCCGAGGCCGAGTACGAGGCCTTTGACAAACAGCGGAAACTGGATCGGAAGCGAGACGCTGATGCAGCTATCTCATCACTCACCGCGGAAGCGAGAAAGCTGCCAAAGGCACCAAAGCGTTGAAGTGATCACGCCATCCCTATGGACACATCCACTTTCTCCTGATGGCCGATGGTCATCAGGTCCGTGATCCGCCATAGATCCATTGGGGATCTCCGCTGATTTGCGATTTGAAACTGAGCGCTTGCAGGCGGGCCGGGATGGCTCGCCTGCCGATCGGACGTATGGGGATTGGAAAAACTTAGGTCTGGAGGAGGCGGCCGAGCGGGGCAAGCGGGCTGACGGGCAGCAGCTCGTAGGTGATGAGGTCGGCCATGACCAGCGGCAGGGTGGCGAGCCCGGCCCGCGCCTCGGCTTCCGACTCGGCGTTCAGCAGGAAGATCGGCCCCTGCCTTTCGACGAACCAGAACTGCTCGATCTTGCCCTCCAGATAGTGCCTCAGGGTTTCGGCCGGCTCCTTGGCCATGTGGGGCGCCAGCTGCTCCGGCGTCGCCTTGACGCGTCCGATTGCCATGAATTTCATGGGATCTGTCTCCTTTGGGCTGAATGGACAGCGCGGAAACTACGCCCCGGACACGCCGCTCGATATGGGCAGAAATGACATCTTTGGCGTCATTCACGCCAATGACGCCGGTTGACCCCGTGCCATGGCGCGCCTAGCATGATCGGCCTCAATAAGGTCATTTACGCCATGCGCATCACGGTGCTCGCCCTCGAGGGGCTGTTCGATTCCGGCCTGACGGTGACACTCGATGCCTTCGCGATGGCCAATGGGCTGTCGGCGCGCCTCATGGAGGGCGCGGTGCAGTTCGACGTCACCATCGTCGGGGTTCGCCGCAAGGTGCGCTCAAGGCTTGGGCTCAGCATTCCGGTCGAGCCCATCACGCCGGACCTGCAGCCCGATTGGGTGATCGTCCCCGCCCTCAAGGCGACGACGCCCGAAGCGCTGACGGCGGCGCTGGGGCGGCCGGATGTGGGCAAGGCCCGGGAGCAGCTGCTGCGCTGGCACAAGGAGGGCGTCAAGATCGGCGCCTCCTGCATCGGCACGTTCCTTCTGGCCGAGGCGGGGCTGCTCGATGGCCGCGAGGCCACCACCACCTGGTCGCTGGCGCCGTTCTTCCGGCAGCGCTTTCCCGAAGTGCGGCTCGATGAAAGCCGCATGCTGCTGCCCTCCGATATCGGGGTGACGGCTGGCGCCGCCATGGGCCATCTCGACCTGGCGCTCTGGCTCATCCGCACTTCGAGCCCCGAACTCGCGGGTCTCGTCTCTCGCTATCTGTTGGCCGATATCCGCTCGTCGCAGGCCTCCTACATCATTCCCAACCATCTGGCGCAGGCCGACCCCATCGTGCTGCGTTTCGAAAAATGGGCGCGCGAACACCTGCGCGACGGCTTTTCCCTCAAGCGCGCCGCCAACGCGCTGGGCGTCAGCTCCCGCTCCCTGCAGCGCCGCTGCCAGGACGTTCTGGGCAAATCGCCCCTGGCCTATTTCCAGGACCTGCGGGTCGAACGCGCCCAATCCCTGCTGCATGGCAGCGGCCTCGACATCGACGCCATCGCCACCGAAGTCGGCTATGTGGACGGCGCAACCCTCCGCACCCTCCTCCGCTCCCGCCTCGGCCGCGGCATCCGCGACCTCCGCGCCGATCTGCGTTAGGGGGAGGACGAGGCCCCTCAAGCTCCCAACTCCCACCGGGTCATTCCGGCGGAGGCCGGAATCCATGCGGGGACCGGCCCATACGCTGGATGCGAGCGGCGCGCGACGGACATGGATTCCGGCCTTCGCCGGAATGACACGGTGAAAAGGGAAAAATCATGCCCAGCCCCGCCACCAGTCTCTCCGCCACCTCGCCCCTTTGGGGAGAGGTCGACGCGCAGCGTCGGGTGAGGGGTGCCGAGTTCTCAGCATCCCTGATGTTGCGGTTCGCCCCATTACCTATACTTCAGCGCAACCCCTCAACCGCCCTTCGGGTCCGCCGTTGCCGTCGGGCCCTCCTCAAACCCGGTCGAAATTGCTCGGCAGAATGATCATGTCGCGAATGGTGACGGTGCGTTTTCGCGTCAGCATGAAGATGATGGCTTCTGCGATATCCTCGGGGTCGATCAGGCTGCCGGTCTCGCGCGCCTTGCGGAGGTTTTCCTCAGGCCAATCGGCAAGCAGGGCCGAAACCACCGGGCCGGGCGAAATCTGCGCAACCCGGACCCCATGGGGCACCATCTGGCGGCGCATGCCCTGCACGAAACTCGTAATGGCCCATTTGGAGGCGGAATAGACCGGCTCCCAATAGGTGGGAAAATGGCCCGCCACCGAACAGGTCACGATGATGTCGCCGGTCTTGCGCCCGATCATATGCGGCGCGACGGCATGGACGTTCTTGATGACCGCATTGACGTTGAGATTGAGCATGCGATCGATGGCCTCGGGCGTGGTCTCGGTGAGATCACCGCCGATATAGGTGCCGGCATTGCAATGCAGCACATCGATCGCCCCGACCTTGGCCAGCACTTCGGGCACCATGGCGCCGCAGTTCTGCGCATCGAGCAGGTCCGTCACCTGCGCAATGGCGTTCGGCCCCAGCGCGCCGACCTGTTGCGAAAGCGCCTCCTCGTTCCGGTCGACCAGCACAACCCTGGCGCCCTCCGCCAACAAAGCCTTCGCGGTGGCGAGCCCTATCCCCGATGCCGCCCCGGTGACGACCGCAACCTTCCCCTTCAGACTGGACACGCCTCAACTCTCCTCCGCCAACGCGGCTGCAAAAGCCTGGTCGATGATGACCACATCCGGTGGTCGGACGTCCATAGTCTGGACTCATTCCCTTTTTCTGCGCACGTGGCACCACCCCTCCCCCTGTCGGGCCCGCAGGGCTGGATGAGGGGTCTGCGATGAGTAAAATACTCCTGACTCCCCTCTCCTCACCGGGTCATTCCGGCGAAGGCCGGAATCCATGTCCGTGGCTTGCCGATGCATCCAGCGTGTGGGTCCTTCCCCGCATGGATCCCGGCCTTCGCCGGGATGACTCCGGGAAAATGGACGGACTTTGCCTGCCACCCACAGAACTCTCAGCCACCTCTCCGGGAACTTCGAACCGTTCCGCCGCAGGCGGAGCAATCGCCCCAGTGGGGCGAAGGGACCTGACTGCGAGCATCGATATCAGCGGCTCCATCCCACTCGCCCCACCGGGTCATTCCGGCGGAGGCCGGAATCCATGTCCGTGGCCGGCCGGTGCATCCAGCGCATGGGGCGCTCCCCGCATGGATCCCGGCCTCCGCCGGGATGACTCCGGGAAAATGGACGGACTTTGCCTGCCCCCACAGAGCTCTCAGCGTCTCCTCGCCCCTTCAAAAATCAATCGGCACAGCCTTCCTCATCCGGGCGGCGATGTCTTCCAAGTCTTCTACGTCGAGGATGAGGGGGACGTGGAGACGCGACGCGTGGTCGGCGCCCAGCAGGTCAACGTCGAGCAGGACATGGCCGAGGCCGTCCGTTTTCGCGGAGAGTCGCAGCCTGTCTTCGTGGTCGCTCCAGCGCTTGGTGCCATCCCAGCCCCGCCACGCGCTGGCCATTTCGGCGAAAAGCCCGGCTGGGCTATCCATCCAGGAGATGTCACACTCCGCCTCCCCATGGAAATAGGCGTTTCCCGCCTCGACAACCAGCCTTCCGGGACCATCGCGCCGGAGCCGAAAATAGCCGCCATCCCATGGCGAGGAGAGCACGGTCAGGGGATAGCCGGCTCTTTCGTCCTCATGCCTTCCCGAATAGATGTCGAGCAGGAGCGCCAAGCCGCGATCCGCCAGGAGCTTGAGGGTTTCGGCGGACAGGTTATAGCCCTCGTTTCCATCCACCATGAAAAAGCCGACGAAAAAGCAGCCGTTGAAGCGGCCGGAAAGATCACGCCAGACATCGAGATCCTGGGTAAGACCGGAGAGAGCTTCCTCGATCTGGCCGCTCAGATCGCCGGGCTGCCGGTACTCGACCGTCAGGGCCCACCCTCCCGTTCGCGCAGCCTTTCGCCCGCGCCCCACGGTCAACGCCCCTTTATATTCCCCGCGCGTCGGCGAAGCCCCCATGAGCCGCGTCACCTCATGGGGATCGAGCTCATCACCATGGAAGCGCAGCGTCGCCGCCGTTTCGTGAATTACACCCATAGTATCTTCCCCCGGCAGCGGCCGTCATGCCAGCGCAACGGCGATCAGGCCTGCCCACGATATTTTAAGAAAAGCAGACCAATCCCTTCCCATCCCTGAATGGCTGTCGGCAGCATTTTGGTCGAATGGGAACTTTCATGAAGGGGCAAAGGCCCAGAGGGGCCCACCACCCCTCGGGTCATTCCGGCGGAGGCCGGAATCCATGTCCGTGGCGGGCCGTCTCTATCCAGCGCCGGGTGCAAGCGCAACGATCGCCGATCTCTCCGTCACCTCGCCCCTTTGGGGAGAGGTCGACGCGATAGCGGCGGGTGAGGGGTGCGGAGTTCTCAGCATCCCTGATATCGCAGTTCACGCTACAACAGAGACTTCAGCGCAACCCCTCACCCGCCCTTCGGGCCCCCCTCTCCCCAGAGGGGCGAGGGGACCGGAGGCACGATCCGGACAAGGGAACAGGGCCACATGCCTGCGAGAAGCTTGCCGCCCCACCGGGGCGCCTGCTCCGCCTCTGGCGGAACGGCATCGAAGTCCCCAGAGGGGCGGGGGGGACAAGAACCGCGGGTTTCGTGGGTGAGGAAATAGCCACCGGATTCGGGGCGATGGAGCGGCCGGGATGACTCCCGGGAAAAGGCGCATCCGGCCTCGTTCCTGTCATTCGGCAAACCTTACAATCGCACTTACAGCGGACAGTAATCGCGCTTGCCGCTCGTCAGATCTTCCGCCTCGACACGCTCGCCGTGCCAGGTCCGGATGTTCAGGGTCTCGTTGGGGCCAAGCAGCGACTGTTCGAGCGCAATGTCAGCCAGCAACGACCAATACGGTCCCTCAACATCCGTTTCGCGCAGCATCAGTATGCGGTTGGCGACCAGGTCATCGACCACCGACATAGCGGTTCGCTCCGGATCACCGTCGAAGCGTGGTAGCAATTCGGGGTGGAGATGCCATCCTGCTCCCTCAAACTTCATGATGATGGTCGGGCCGCACCGCTCGACGAGAAACGTCAGGCCGTCCGGGCTGATTTCCCGTCGAAGCACTACCCCACCGCTCACTTGGCTTGCCCCGCAAGTGCGGCCTTCACCGTGGCAATAAACTCCCGTTTCAAGTCGTTGTATTGTGCCCGGCCGGTTGGAGCGGCGGCAATCGCGGCGTCCTTTGTGGCCATGTAGCGTTGGCGAAGATTTGCATCCTGCCTCAAGGCGTCCCGCAATTGCAGGTTGGAAACCCAGGAGGGGCCCTCGAACTCTACGATGTGGAGCAGATGCGTGCGTTCGCTGCTATCGCGCCCCTTTCCGAAAATGAAATGTCCCGCAACGCCCGCATGCGCGGCGTAGTCGTATCCCAACTCCTCCAATGGGGCTTGGCACCGTTCCCAGAGGCCAAGCGGGGAAACGCCGACCAGAATGTCCAGGATGGGCTTTGCCCGCATGCCCGCAACCGAGGTTGAGCCATAGTGTTCAACGCCCTTGGCCAAAGGCCCGAGGGCGCGCCTGATGCGCTCCGCTTCAATCCTGAACGCCTCCGCCCAATCCGGCTGGTATTCGATCAGGTAGTTCAAGCCATGCTTCAGTTCCAGCATTCCAAACCTCCTGGAGGTCAGCCGACCTCCCGGAGAGGTCGACGCATAAGCGGCGGGTGAGGGTAGCGGCGCCACCGATATTTCGGATGAGACTCATTCCAATTTTCGTCCGCTGCAAGCCCCCTCCTTCCCCACGGGGGTCATTCCGGCGGAGGCCGGAATCCATGTCCGTGGCTTGCCGATGCATCCAGCGTGTGGGGCGCTCCCCGCATGGATCCCGGCCTTCGCCGGGATGACTCCGCGGAAATGGACAGATTTTGCCTGCTACCCACAGGCCTCTCAGCCACCTCTCCCGGAACTTCGAACCGTTTCGCCGCAGGCGGATTGGAGGTGAGAAGGCCATGAGAGCTACGCTCGAATGGCCAGACGCGTGGCAGCGACCCCCAATCTCTCGGCCACCTCGCCCCCTGGGGAGAGGTCGACGCGATAGCGTCGGGTGAGGGGTGCTGAGTTCTTAGCATCCCTGGTGTTGCGGTTCGCGCCACAACGGAGACTTCAGCGCAACCCCTCATCCGGCCCTGCGGGCCACCTTCTCCCCAGAGGGGCGAAGGGACCTGACTGCGAGCATCGATATCAGCGGCTCCAGCCCCTCCCTCCCCACCGGGTCATTCCGGCGGAGGCCGGAATCCATGTCCGTGGCTTGCCGATGCATCCAGCGTGTGGGGCGCTCCCCGCATGGATCCCGGCCTCCGCCGGGATGACCCCGCGGAAAATGCACGGATCGTGCCTGCCATCCGAGGCGGTTCAGAGCGGGTTCGTCGTTCCACCCACAATATCGATTACTTCCCCCCCTCACCCATCCCACGACACCCTTCCAAAACCATCGGGCCTGTGGTTTAAGCACCCTATCCACAGGGGTGCTCCGTATGGCCGGGGCTGAGATGGGGGCGTAAGCTTTCGGACCCTATAGCTGATCTGGGTAATACCAGCGGAGCGAGGCGGGCGATGTTTTCCGGCGCACAGATTTCCCTTTACCCGATGGCCGACGATTTCGTCGGCATCATCATGCGCGCGCTTTCGGCGCTCGATCCCTATCGGGACCGGCTGCGCATCGAGACCGATGACATCTCGACGCTCATGGTGGGCCCGCCCGAAGTGCTGTTCCCGGCCATGCGCGACCTCTTCGTCGCCAGCGCCGAGAGCGGCAGGCACTGCGTGCTCTCGGCGGCGATTTCGCGCGGCTGCCCCGGCGAACCGGACGAGGCGATCTGCAATTCGGCCCATTTCGGCGGCCCGGCCACACCGCTCGATGAGCGCAAGGCCGCGGCGCTCGGCGCCGTGGCGGCAAGTCCCCTAACCGGCATGCGGATCGATGCGCAGTTCTCGCTTTATGTGATGGGCACGAACCACCACATGGACGAGATCTACGGCGCCATCGATTTCCTAAAAGAATCCGGCATCTTCGAGCGCTCCAAGCATTTCTGCACGCGGCTGGCCGGCGATGCGGGCCCGGTCTTTGCCGCGCTCGAGGCGGCGTTCTGCCAGTTCGGGCCGCCCGAGGGGCACGTGACCATCGATCTTACGGTATCGGCGAACAGCCCCACGCCGCGCTGAAAAGCGCCCGCAGCCGTTCCCGCACGCATCGAGTTTCCCCATGCCCCGCCCCATCGCCGCCCTCAGCGCGCTCGCCCTGATCCTCAGCCGTATCGGCCCGGCCAGCCTGCTGGTCGGCCTCATCGTTCTCGCCTGGGAGGTCTATGCGCGGGCCTCGGGGATATCGCCCACGACGCTCCCCGCCCCGTCGCGGGTTGTCGTGCAGCTGTTCGCCCAGCGCCAGGCGCTGCTCGACAATGCCGTGCCCACCATCCGGGCGACGCTCTTCGGCTTCGCCACATCGCTCATGGCGGCGTTCTGCCTGTCGATTCTGGTCGATTTCTTCCAGCCGCTGCGGCGGGCGCTGTTTCCGGTCTTCATCATCAGCCAGACCCTGCCGCTCGTCGCCATAGCGCCGCTGGTGGTGTTGTGGTTCGGCTTCGGGCTCGTGCCCAAGATCATGCTGGTGGCGCTGGTCACCTTCTTTCCCATGCTGGTGGCGCTGGCGGAGGGCTATGCGAGCGCCGACAAGGATATCGAGGCGCTGCTGGCCTCGATGGGCGCCACCAGGGGGCGGATCTTTCTTCTGGCGCGCCTTCCCTCCGCGCTGCCGTATTTTTTCGCGGGGCTGCGCATCTCGATCACCTATGCGGTGGTGGGGGCGATCTTTGCCGAATATGCCGGGGCCGCCAAAGGGCTGGGCATCTACATTCTCAACGCCAAGAACAATTTCCGGCCCGATCTCGTGCTTGCCGCCGTGCTGGTCAGCGCCACGCTGACCCTGGTGCTGTTCGGCCTGACCGTGTGGGTGCAGCGGCTCGCAATGCCCTGGGCCCGGCTCGAAAAGGCGAAGCGCCCATGAGCGCGCCGCGGCTTTTGATGGAGGGCGTGCGCAAGGCTTTCGGCGACCTGCCGGTCCTGGCCGATATCTCGCTAGCGGTTTCGGCCGGCGAATTCGTTTCAATCCTCGGGCCATCGGGCGCCGGCAAATCGACGATTTTCAAGCTGCTGACCGGCGGTATCGATGCCGATGGCGGCACCATCGCCTTCGATGGAGACGCGCTGGCGGCCGCCCGGCGCCCCTTCGCCTTCATGCCGCAGCGCGATGCGCTGATGCCGTGGCGGCACATCATCGACAACACCACGCTCGGCCTTGAAGTCCAGGGCATGGGGCGGCGACAGGCGCGGGCACGCGTTGCCCCGCTGTTCGCCGAATTCGGGCTTAGGGGCTTCGAGCACCATTACCCTGCCCAGCTTTCGGGCGGCATGCGCCAGCGCGCGGCACTATTGCGCACCGTGGTGCAGGAACGCGACATGCTGCTGCTCGACGAGCCGTTCGGGGCGCTCGATGCCCTGACCCGCACCCAGATGCAGCGCTGGCTGCAAACCATGTGGGAGCGGCATCGCTGGACGGCGCTGCTCATCACCCATGACGTGCGCGAGGCGGTGTTCCTTTCGGACCGCATCTTCGTTTTGACCGGCCGGCCCGCCCGGGTGCTGCGGCAGATCGAGGTGCGGCTGCCGCGCCCGCGTGGCGATCTCGTCTCGCCCGAGGCCAGCGCCATCGAGGCCGATATCCTCAACACACTCTTGCTTTCACAGAACGATCCGAGGACCTGATCCATGCTCACCCGCCGCCAGATGCTTGCCGCGAGCCTTGCCGCCGGCCTTGTGGCCACCACCCGCGCCATGGGACAGGCCCCCAATGGGCAGCAGGCCCCCACGCCGGTGACCGTGGCGCTGGACTGGACACCCAACACCAACCATATCGGCCTGTTCGTCGCCAAGACCCTTGGGCTTTACGCCCAGGCGGGGCTCGATGTGCAGATCCTCCCCTATGGGGACACCGCTGCCGGCACGCTGGTGGCCAATGGGGTCGCCAATTTCGGCATATTGGGCTCGATCGGCCTTTTCACCCAGCGCACCGCCGGGGCGGACCTGGTGGCCACCTATGCGCTGGTGCAGACCGAGACCGGCCGGCTGGTGGTCAATGCCGACCGCACCGACCTGCAGCGGCCGAAGGATCTCGATGGCCGCACCTATGGGGGGTTCGGCAGCGATTGGGAAAATGCCCTTATCGGCACCATCATCCGTCACGACGGCGGCAAGGGCACATTCGAAACGGTGACGCTGGGCACGTCGGCCTATGAGGCGCTGGCCAATGGGGCCGTCGATTTCACGCTGGAGGTTTCCACCTGGGAAGGGGTCAAGGCCGAACTCGACCATGTGGCGCAGCGCACCTTCCGCTATGCGGATTTCGGCGTGCCCGACCAGCATACCAGCTTCATCGGCTCGAGCGGGGCCTGGCTCGACGCCAACCCCGAAACCGCAGCCGCCTTCCTCAAGGCCACGCGCGACGGCTATGGCTTCGCCATCGCGCATCCCGATGAGGCCACCGACATGCTGATCGCCCCCAATAGCGACGTGTTGACCGACCGCGCCCTCATTCGCGCTTCGCTGCAGGCCCTGATCGACGGGCATTACCTTCAAACCACTGACGGGGTCATCGGCAATATCGATGGGGCCAAGATGGCGGCGATGGGCAATTTCCTGTTTGCCGCCGGCATCCTCAAGGACGTGGACGGCAATGCGGTCACCCAGCGTCCCGATTTTTCCGCCTATTACCGCAACGCCTATCTGGAAAGCGCCAAATGAGGGCGCGGCGCCTCCATCTCAACGCAGTGATCTTCGGGCTTGGCAGCCATGAGGCGGGCTGGCGCATGCCGGAAAGCGATGCGCTGGCCTCGACCGATATCGCCTATTGGCTCGATATCGCCCGCCGCGCCGAGGGTGCCGGGCTCGATGCCCTGTTCCTGGGCGATGTGCTGGCGCTGCAGAAAGGCGCCGACAAGCATCTGTCCGACGCCATGGATCCGCTGGTTATCCTCTCGGCGATGGCGGCCGTCACCAGCCGCATCGGGCTGATCGGCACCGCCTCGACGAGTTTCGACCACCCCTTCCACCTGGCCCGCCGTTTCGCCTCGCTCGATCATATCAGCAAGGGCCGGGCCGGCTGGAACATCGTCACCTCTTCCAACGAACTGGAGGCGGGCAATTTCGGCCTCGACGCCATGCCCGAGCATGATGCGCGTTATGCCAGGGCCACCGATGTGGTGGAGGCCGCCATGGCGCTGTGGGACAGCTGGGAGGCCGATGCGCGCCGGCCCGACAAGCGCACCGGCCGCTATTTCGACCCGGCACAAGTGCATGCCGTCGCCCATGAGGGCCCGTTCGTTCGCAGCGCCGGTCCGCTCAACGTGCCGCGCTCGCCCCAGGGCCGCCCGCTTTTGGCCCAGGCCGGCGCCTCGGAGGCCGGGCGCGCCTTCGCGGCCCGCCATGCCGATATCGTTTTCACCGTGCAGGCGACGCTGGAAGATGCCCAGGCCTTTTACGCCGACATGAAAGCCCGCGCGGCCCGGGCCGGCCGCAACCCGGACGAGCTGCTGATCTTTCCGGGCATCGTGCCAATTGCCGCCCAAACCCCAGAGGCCGCCGAGCAGCGGCTGATGGAAATGAACGGCTTTGCGGTCATCGAGCATGTCCTGGCCAAGCTGGAAGAATTTCTCGGCGCCGATCTCGGCCAGGCCGATCTCGATGCGCCGCTGCCGGACAGCATCGCCCACCAGGCTGCCAATCAATCCAGCCAGAGCCGCGTCGCGGTCCTGGTCGGCATCGCCCGGCGCGATGGCCTGACGCTGCGGCAATTGCTGCTGCGGCTGGCCAGCGGCCGCGGCCACCTGCTGGCGGTCGGCACAGGCGCCGACATTGCGGACGTCATGCGGCACTGGTTCGACAACAAGGCGGCGGACGGCTTCAACATCATGGCGCCCGTAATGCCCGGCGACCTGCAAAGCTTCAACGACCTGGTCCTGCCCGAACTCATCGCCCGTGGCCTGCGCGAAGCCGAGCCGGAAGCCGGCACGTTGCGGGGCCGGCTGCAACTGGCGGAGGTTTGAGCCGGTTGCGGGATTCTGGCCCGCCTCTGCGGGCACGAGGGAGGCCTGGATTCAATAGGGCCAGCGGGCCAGCGCCCTAGCCTTTGGGGTGGTTTTCCGAAAACCGCCTGGCTGCCGCCAGCACGGGAATGAGGCCGAGGCGGGCATCGGTCAGCGCATATTCGACGCGGGGCGGCTGCTCGCCGAAATCATGCCGCGACACCAGCCCGTCATCCTCGAGTTCGCGCAGATGCTGGGTCAGCATTTTTTGTGAAACGCCGGGCATATCCCGTTTGAACTCCGAATTTCTCAATCTGGCGCGCTCGTAGAGCCGGAACAGGATCGGCAGCTTCCAGCGGCCGCCGATCATGGACATGACCCTCACGACATGCGCCGCCGAGCCATCGGGCCCAAGGCAGGCGGAGCGTTCCTGGTCACCAACAGGCACTTTCAAGTGCGTAATTGTCTGCGTCATCGGCCGGCCTATCTATGCGAACTCACGTCAAGATAGGTGGCATGACATGGATTTGAAACTGGCAGGCAAGACCGCACTGGTCACCGGGAGCAGCAAGGGCATAGGCGAGGCGATCGCGCGCGGCCTCGCCCGCGAACAGGCGCACGTCATCATCCACGGGCGTGACGCAGCGAAAGCCGGGCGGGTCGCGGCGGAAATCGTGGCCGAGGGCGGCCGGGCCCATGCGGTCACGGGCGATCTCACCAGCGATGCCGATGTCGAGCGCCTGGTGGGTGAGGCACAGGCCCTGGTGGGGCCGATCGATATCCTGGTCAACAATGCCGGCGGCTCCGGCGGGAGCGAGGACTGGACCAACACAAGCCCCGCCACCTGGGCGGCGGGCTATGACCGAAACGTCCTGGCCGCCGTCCGGGTGGTCAGATTGCTGCTGCCCCCCATGAGACGGGCCAGATGGGGGCGGATCATCAACATCTCCAGCCTGGCCGGCATGATGCCGCCAGCCGCAAGACCCGACTATTCGGCGGCAAAAGCCGCCATGATCGCCATGACGGCCTCGATGGCGAAAGCGGTTGCGGCCGATGGGGTGACGGTGAACACGGTATCGCCCGGCACAATTCGCAGCATCAGCCTCGAAACCGGCTTCAAAGCCGTGGGCCTTGCCGCGGACGCAAGCTGGGAAGAGATCGAGCGCAAAGTCCTGCCGATGTTCGCGCAGGTGCCACTGGGCCGGGTCGGCACGCTGGAAGAAATCGCCGACGCCATCGCCTTCCTGGCCAGCCCCAGGGCCGGCTACATCACCGGATCAAATTTGAGGCTGGATGGCGGCATGCTGCCAACGGCGTAAATGCGGCTTCGGGCTTTGGCCCTCTCCATTTCCACCGGGTCATTCCGGCGCAGGCCGGAATCCATGTCCGTAGTGGGCCAATACATCCAGCGTATGGGACGTTCGGCGCCTGGATCCCGGCCTCCGCCGGGATGACTCGGGGATAGGGGAAGGATGGTGCCGGCTACGCTCGGATGGCGAGGAGCTATGGAGCCCCACGTCTTAGTGTACGGGCGAGGGCGATAGAGCCGCCTGGCGTCAGCCCGCATCTCCCCCCACCCACCGGGTCATTCCGGCGAAGGCCGGAATCCATGTCCGGCGCGCGCCGCCAACATCCAGCGGGTGGATCGCTCCCCGCATGGATCCCGGCCTCCGCCGGGATGACTCGGGGATAGGGGAAGGATGGTGCCGGCTACGCTCGAATGGCGAGGAGCTATGGAGCCCCACGTCTAGTGTACGGGCGAGGGCGAAAGAGCCGCCTGGTGTCAGCCCGAATTTCCCCCAATCCACCGGGTCATTCCGGCGGAGGCCGGAATCCATGTCCGGGGCGCGCCTCCAACATCCAGCCTGTGGGTGGCTCCCCGCATGGATCCCGGCCTCCGCCGGGATGACTCCGCGATGGGGAGGGATCGCGGCCTATCCACAGGCCGCCGCCCCCTCAGAACTTGCCGCTGAAACCGATCGTGCCGGTGGCGCCGTAGCTGTGGCCGAAATCGGTCAGGCTGGTGTCGACCGTGGCCTCGCCATGGAGGGCGTATTTGTCGTTGGCCCAGCTATAAGTGCCGCCAACTCCGACGCCGCCCCAGAACTTTTGCTGCTCTTGGGTGAACCGAACCCCGGCGAGGTCGGTTCGGGTCTTGGGGAGGAAGTCGTAATAGAGGTTGGCGATGCCATAGGCATGCAGGCGACTGGTGTCGCCCGAGGCGTCGGTCCAGCTGTTCTGGTAATCCGCCGAAAGACCGACGCGCAGCTTGAGGCTGTTGGCTTCGGCCAGGGATACGGCGGCGCCGAAGACGTCGGTGAAGCTATCATAATCGACGGCCGAATAGATCAGCTGGGCCTGCGGGGTCACCGACCAGTTGGGACCAAGGGCGATCTGCTGACCGGCTTCCAGCCCCAGCGCATAGCCGAAGCCATTATTGTCCGAGGTGAGGCTCCTGGCGGCGGTGGTGGACGACAGGTCGCTATCATACCAGGTGAGGTTGGCCTGGGCATCGAGATAAAAGCCCGTCTTGCCATACCAGGTCAGCGAGCCGCCCAGGCCATAGCCCGTGCTGCTGATCGAGCCATCGCCGAAGACGGACGAGACGTCGGCCGAGATCGTGCCGTAACGCGCCGAAACGCCACCCACCAGGTCGCCGGTCTCGCCGGTATACAGCCGGCCATCGGCGCCGGCCTGCAATTGCCAGATGTCGCTGTCAAAATTCGCCATTGCGGTCGATGATCTGGGATCCATACTTTCATGGCGCCCCAGCATCCGTCCCCAGATGCCGCTGCCGGCGCCCACCGCGGCGGGTGGCTCGCCGGTCTCCACGATGCCGTTGGTCCAGGAGCGGTTGCCGACACGCTGCTGCAGAGTGTCGAGCCCGTTGAAGCTCTGCAGCACCGCCGCATAAGCCTCATAGACCGGTGCGCCCGGCTGGTAGAGCGGGGGCTCCGGTGGTTTCGGCTCCCCGGGCGTCACCGGAGGCGTGACGGGCGGCGTCACCGGCGGTGTGACCGGTCCGCCGACATCGGTCACCAGGAGGTTCGAGCGCAGGTACCAGTCACCGTCAGTGGGCGTCGCAATGCCGTTTTTCTGCAGGCGATAGCCATAGGCGCCCGCCACGACGGTCTGGTCACCCTTGAACACATAATCGCCTTCGAGCAGGAAAGAGCCCGCCGACGCACCGCTCACATCGATGATCTTGATGCCCTCGGTGGTCGGTGCCCCGAGGCCATTGGCATTGATCACCGTCACATTGGTTGTGCCGGACGTGCTTGCCGCCACCATCATGTCGGTGGGCGAATTATCGGCGCCAAGCTTGGTATTCAGCACCAGGCTCCCACCGCTGCCCTTATAGGCGCCGGTGACGGCAAGCCTTGTGCCTGGCGTGGTGCCCATCAGGACCGTGCCGGCATTATCGAGGGCCCCGACGGTCTGGCTGAAACCGGCGAGATCGAGCGTCGCATCCGCGGCGACCGCATGGGCCGAGGCGGCGCTGAACGTATTGGCGGCCCCGGCCGCAAGCACGCCCTTATCCACGGTGGTCACACCCGCATAGGTGTTGCTGCCCTTGAGCACGGTCGTGCCGCTGCCGAGTTTGGCAACCGAGCCGCTGCCCGAGATGGCGCCGTTGAAGGTCACCGCATCGGCCCGGTCGAACACAAGCGCGCCATTGTTGGCGACATCGCTCAAAATGCTGCCAGAGGTGGCGCCATCGCCGACCTGCAAGGTGCCGGCGGTGATGGTAGTGCCGCCCGTATAGGCCGCCGCGCTGGCGATCACGAGCGTGCCGGTACCGGCCTTGGTGAGGCCGCCCGCGCCGGCGATCGCGCCGGTCAGCGTCGCAGTCGTGCCGGTATCGGTATCGATTGTGCCGGCGCCGGCCAGCGTCACGTCACGTGCCGTGGTGATGTCCGTCGTGGTGTTGAGCGTGCCGCCATCGAAGGACAGCCCACCCGCGGCAGCACCGAGATTGGCGTCGTCGGCGATCCGCAGCGTGCCGCCATTGATGGCCGTGCCGCCCGTATAGGTATTGAGGCCCGACAGCACGAGCGTGCCGAGGTCGGTCTTGATGAGCTGGGCATTGCCGTTCAGCCTGGAGGCGATCGTCGCCACGTAGCTGGCGCCATCCGCGGTGCCGTCACCGACGCGGATGGTCGATTGCGCATCCACAAGGTTGATGTCATCGCCATGGATGTCATAGCCATCGACGGCGAACTGCATGCCGGCGACATTGATGGCCCCAAGGCTGTCGTCGACTTCCACATCGCCGGCCGCGCCGCTGAAGACCGCAAAGGCGCTGTCGCTGAAGGGGGCGTTGAAGGAGCCGTCGACGATGGTCCAGTCGTCATTGCCCAAATGGTTTTGCCAGAAGCCGTCGCCACCCTCGATGCCGTTGTTGTTCTTGACGCCCGCCGCGCCATCCCAGAACTGCAGCTCTATGCCGCCCGTATTGACGAGATTGACCTGGTTGGCGACGGAGGTCTGCACGACATAATCCGGTCCGGGCGCGAGGCCGATATCGAGGCCGTTATCGTGCAGCGCGCCATCATAGTTGATGACCCGATAGACACCCGGATCGAAGTTGCCGCCGGCAGACGTCGTGACGTCGATGGTGCCATCGAGCGTGAGATCGCCCTTGACCACGGTGAGATCGTTCAAGGCGCCGCCCTCGACGCCCGCCTGCCCGAAATCATAGGCCAGCTTGGAGTCGTTCAGCACCAGATCGCCATCGATCGTCAGCGTGCCGGGGGCCGAGGCAAGCTCACCCGGTGCGAGCGTGCCGCCATTGGCAATGTCCACATCGCCGCCGATCACGCCCTTGCCGCCCAGTGTCGCGCCGCTGGCGACCGTGGTGTTGCCGACCGCGGCCGATTGGTTGCCGTTCACCAGCAGCGTGCCGGTGGCAACCGTCGTGGTGCCCGTATAGGCATTGTTGCCCGTCAGGGCCAGCACGCCGCCGCCCTGCTGCGTGAGGTTGCCGGTGCCACTGATGACGCTATTAAAGCTCACATCGTCGGAGCGGTCGAACACCAGCTCGCCGTCATTGATTGTATCGCCCTCGATCCAGCCCGAGGTGCCGCCATTGCCCAGCTGCAGGGTGCCGTCCGCGATATGGATGTCGCCCGTAAAGCTGTTGTCGGTCGTGAGCAGCAGTGTTCCGGCACCGTCCTTGCTCATGGTGCCCGAGCCGGTGATGTCGCCGTTCAGCGTCAGCGTCATGCCCGGATCGACGAGGAATGTTCCGTCGCCCGCAAAGGTCATAGTGCGGTTGGACATCATGTTGGTCGTGGTTTCGAGCGTGCCGCCGTTGAAGGTCACCCCGCCCGCCGCGCCGCCCAGATTGGCGTTGCTCGAAATCTTCAGAATGCCGCCCCGCAAGGTCCAGGGGGTGACGATCGCCGTGGTGCCCGACAGCACCCAGGTGCTGGTGCCGGTCTTTTCGTAAAGCCCAAAGCCCCGATACTGGGTGGTGGTGCCGATGGTCGAGGCGCTGAAAGCGCTGTCTACGCTGCCCCCGAGCGCCAGGGTGTCGGTGGCGGTGCCCTCCACAATGCCCGTAATGCTGGAGCCGGAGCGCAGTTCGAGCCGGTTGTTGCCGCCATTGAAGATGACGGCCGACGCGCGCAGGCCGTTGCCGTTGAGCCCGGCCGTCAGAACCCCGTCATTGATGACGTTGCTGTGGCCCAGGCCCAGGATGGCGTTGCCGCCGCCGCCCGCACCGACGACGGCGCCGCTGTTGCCTGCGGTGACCGTGCCATAATTTTCGAAGCTGGCATCCTGCATCGTGACGCCCTTGCCGCCGAAGCTGCCGGTTCCGGCGTCCGTGCCGCCACCGAAGGTGCCATTGGCGCCCTTGATCGTCCCGCCCGCATTGTTGACCAAAGTGCCGCCGCCCACGACGGTCGCGCCATTGCCGCCGGTGCCGTTGCCGCTGGCGCCGAGGTTCATGCCCAGGCCGCCGCCGCCGCCGATAATCGTGCCGCTGTTCTGGTGATTGCCGCCGGTGAGATAGACGCCGGTGCCGCCCGGCTGGCTGAAGATGTTATCGGCGCCGACGGGGTAGTTGATCCCCGTGCCGCTGACGCCGCCGATGATGGTTCCCCGGTTGTCGAGGCTGCCACCGTTCATCTGCACACCCGAGCCGCCGAAATTCGGCGCGCCGGTCACATTTCCGCCGACGTTCCCCTGCGCATCGTATCTGCCGCCGATACCGCCGGTGATGGTTCCGCTGGCTTCATTGACCACAGTGGCGCCGCTGCCGAACAGGCCCACACCACCTATGCCGGAATATCGCTTGGCGATGGAGCTATAGCTGGTGTTGCCGCCATCGCCACCCGTGATCGCGCCGTTATTGGTGACGCTGCCGCCTGTTTTCAGCAGGCCGATGCCGCCCACGCCCCTGCTATCCGCCGGAGCCGCATCGCCACCCGTGAGGTTGCCATCGATGGTGACCGGCCCGCTGCCCGTGAGGCCGGCCGCATTGCCGCCCGCCGTGGCTGTTCCCACCGTCTGCAATCCGACCAGCGAAAAGCCGTTGGTGTCGATGCTCAGCGCCTTGCTGACCGCGCCGAGGCTGGTGGTGGTGCCAAGGGTGATATTGCTGGTCAGCGTGATGGTCGAGGTCGGATCGCCATCGCCATTGGCCTGGATGATCGCCTGGCGCAGCTCGGTTTCGTTGGCCGCCGTGTAATTGGCCGCCATGGCGGGCGAGGCCAGCAGGGCCGCCGACGCCGCGATCGACAGGGCGCTGAGGGAAATCCTGGCGCGAGGTGGCGGTGCCTGATGAAGGCAAATCCCGCAGAGCGGTGTTCCCTCAAACTCAGTGTTACCGACGGAATTACGCCCCCAAGCGCTTATGCTGCGCCCCGTTACCCGCATGATTATTCCTCAAAATATAACGTCGATTCACAATAACGTTATTGTGCCTGAAAAATCTTTTTGGTCCAGCGGTTTAAGCGTCGCCCAATACATAAAAGTCCGGGCATGTCATTAGGGATGTTGTGAGGCCCGGATCTTGGGAGACTTTGGGCCGGTGCGTTCGTGAGGTTCCGGGAGAATTCGGCTGACGCCGATCTCCAGTTTCGCCCTGGATGTCCATCGTGGGAGAAGTCAGCATGCGCATGGCGGTGACAGGCACGCACGGCACCGGCAAGACGACGTTCATCGATGACTTCACGGCCGCCTATTCGGGCTATGAAAGCGTCGCCGAGCCCTATTGGCTGCTGGAGCAGCAGGGCGTGGTGTTTGCCAACGGCGCCTCAGTACCCGATCTTGAAAAGCAGCTTGCCGAAAGCTGCAAGCTGATCGCGGGCCATAGGGGCCCTGAGGTGATCTTCGATCGCTGCCCCTTCGATTTCCTCGCCTATCTGGAAGTGGTCAGCGCCAGCGAAGGCTTCGAATGGCTTCCGGGCGGCCGCGAACTGGCCCAGATCGGCAAGGCGCTCGCCCGGCTCGACGCGGTGATTTTCATCCCCCTCACCTCTCCCGACGAGATCCCGGTCGAGATCGAATTCCCGCGCCTCCGCAGCCGCGTGGACCACCGGCTCAAGACCATGCTCCGCGAAGACGACCTGGGCCTGTTGCATGACGGACCGCGCATCGTGGCGATCACGGGTTCCCGCGCCCAACGCGTCGCAATCGCGGCCTCGCTGCTCGGGCTGGGATAGACTGCGCCGGTTTATCCATGGGTCTTTCGGCCCACCACGCCCGCCACGCCCACCGGGTCATTCCGGCGAAGGCCGGAATCCATGTCCGTGGCGCGCCGATGCATCCAGCGTGAGGATCGCTCGCCGCAAATATCCCGGCCTCCGCCGGGATGACTCCGGAGAAAATAGAGGGATTGCGCCGACGCCTCCTGCTCGAATGGTGAGACGCGTAGGCGTCGGGTGAAGGGGGCGGAGCTTCCAGCGTCCCTGATATCGCGGTTCGCCCCATTACCGATGCCTCAGCGCGGAGCCACCGGCGGGCTGCCTCAGGCCACCGGATTGCCGCGGGTGAATTTCAGGGAAAGCGCATGGTAGATGCCATCGGGACAGATGGTCTTGGCGACAGCGGCGGCCAGCAGGGCGCTGATCATCATGGGCAGGATGAGGGCGTGATCCGCGGTCATTTCAGCCACGATGACGACCGAGGTCAACGGCGCCTGCACCACCCCGGCCAGGTAGGCCGCCATGAACAGGATGGCCAATACGCCGATCGGAACGCCAGGCACGAGTGGCGAAAGGTTCGCGGCGAGCCCGGCGCCTACCGATAGCGATGGCGAGAAGATACCGCCCGGAATGCCGCTGATCGCCGTCAGCAGCGTGGCCAGAAGCTTGCCCGGACCGAACAGGTCGGGCACGGCCTGGCCCGCGAGAATGAGCTTGGACTGTTCATAGCCGGTGCCGAAGACACTGCCATGGGTCGCCAGTCCGCATACCGCGACGAGCAAGCCGCAAAGGGCCGCGAACCAGACTGGCCAGCGGGCGATCCACCGGCCCGGCCCGCCCGGCAGGCCGTTGGAAAACGCGATCACGATGCGGCTGAACAGCCCGCCGCAAACACCACCCACGATGCCGGCAAGCGGCACCGCCAACCAACCCCAGCCCCAGGCCAGCGCGCTGCTGGACACCCCGAAATAGGTATAGTCGCCCAGGATGGCCTGGGAGGTCAGCCCGGCTGCGATCACGGTGGCCAGAACCAGTACGCTGGAGCGCACCTCGAACGACCGGCTCATTTCCTCGATGCCGAACATGATTCCGGCCAATGGCGCGTTGAAGGCGGCGGCGACGCCAGCCGACGCACCGGCAAGCAGCAGGCCGGGCTGCCGGTGCGGTGCAAAGCGCCCCAGGGCGAACATGATGGCGGCGCCGATCTGGACCGTCGGCCCCTCGCGGCCGGCCGACGCACCGACCCCCAGCCCCAGGCCGAGCAGGACGATCTTGCCGAGCGACATCCTTATGCCCACAAGCCGCCCGCGTTCAGCCTGGTCAGTCAGGCGCCGGGCGGCCATGACCTGCGGAATGCCGCTTCCCTGGGCGCCCTGGAAGTAGCGACGCGTCAACCACGCCGAAAGGGCGAATCCTGCCGGCGTCAAGGCGATCGGCAGATAGGGCCATCGATTCTGCATGAAAAAGAACCACACCTGCGCCTGGTCCGCCAGCTTGGCCATGATGACGGCGAAGACGCCGACCAGCAGGCCCCCCACAAGGAACAAGGCGCGCCGACGCAGCTTGGGCAGGAAGATGCGTTTGACACGAAGCTCGATGGCGCGGCGAAAAGAGCGCTTGGACAAGTCGAAACCTTCGTTGAATGAGCAATGAGATCGAGGGGAGGCGTCAGTTTCTCATTCCCTGCGCGGCGTGGCCACCGCTGTTTTGAGCCCGTTCGTCGCAGGCGCCGCGCGCGGACGGGGACCAACGGCCCGCCAGCGGTCCGCCGCATCGCCTTGAGCCATCGTCATGGCGTGGCGCCTTCGCCACCATGAGCCGGTTCATCGGACTGTCGGCATTCGCCGATAATGAACTGCCGCGGGAGTGGATAAAATTCGGGATTCGTATCGTTCGGCCATTGCGGGAAGCTCTGGTGCCGGAGTACTCGTCGGGGCCGCGCGAGCGGGGCGTCGAGTCTTAGCGAATCGTTAACCATATTAGCGAACTTTGACGGAACGAAAGGACAAGCCCATGAAAGCAGTTGGCCATTTTACCGTCCAGCCATTCGCCGAAAACGGCCGGCGGGACAATGCAACATGCATTCATGTCGAGGCCATGGGACCGATCCAGGCCGCCGAGCTCGCCCTGGGCGAAACGCTCGCCGTGCACGGCACGCCGGATTGCGCGCGCGCCATGGTCTGGAAGCTCAACGACGACTACTCGCCCGTGAGCGTGACGCTCTATCGCTCGGCCATGACGCCCGATGAGCCCATGGCGATATCGCCGTCCCGGCGCGAGGCCGGCCAGACCTCCAACCGCCCCGCCTGAGGCAACCGCCTCCCTGTAGCCTGCGGTTACAGCCCCTCCACAAGCTTCCCAATTCATCACCGGGTCATTCCGGAGCGGACCGATGCATCCATCGTGTGGGCCATTTCCCGCCTGGATCCCGGCCTCCGCCGGGATGACTCCGGGAAAATAGCGGAAGCGTCTGTCCATGAGAGCTACGCTCGAATGGCAAGACGCGTAGCGGTGGGTGAGGGGTAGACGGGTCACCGGCATTCAGGAGGACACACTCCTTTCGCTGGTTGCGGCACCACCCCTCACCCCAGCCCTCTCCCCGGAGGGGCGAGGGGGCAACGAGCAAGAGCCGCCAGGCTAATTACTTTCTCTTTACCCCACCGATCCCACGGCCACCTCGCCCCTCCGGGGACTTCGAGCCGTTCCGCCTATAGGCGGAGCAATCGCTCCAGTGGAGCGATTGGAGGTGAGAAGGCCATGAGAGCTACGCTCGAATGGCGAGACGCGTGGCAGCGATCACCGATCCCACGGCCACCTCGCCCCTCCGGGGAGAGGTCGACGCGATAGCGGCGGGTGAGGGGTGCCGGGCTATCGGGATTCCTGTCGGTCGAGGTAGTGGCTCTCAGCCTTTCGGCCCCGCTATTCGAGCATAGCTCTCATGGCCTTCTCCGCCACCTCCCACCTCCCAACACCCATTGCATCTCTCCCCCGTTCCTCTATACTGAACTATATGGTTCAGTTTCAGCAGACCCGTTTCGACACCTCTTTCGCAGCGCTTTCGGATGCCACGCGGCGTGGCGTGCTCGAGCAGCTTGGACGCTCCGATGCCTCGATCACCGATCTGGCGGAGGCGTTCGACATGACCCTTACGGGCATGAAGAAGCATATCGGCGTTCTCGAGAAGGCGGGGCTGGTGACCACAGAGAAGATCGGGCGCGTGCGCACCTGCCGGCTCGGCCTCAGCCGCCTCGAGCAGGAGGCGGAATGGATCGAGCGGTATCGGGCGCTTTGGGATGCGCGTTTCGACCAGCTGGACAAGGTTGTCGAAGAACTCAAACGCAAGGAGCACAATGATGGACGATAGGCAGCCAAATGGCACCGTGCTGGTCGAAGGCCGCACCATGGTGAAGCGCACGTCGGAGCGCGAGATAAAGGTGACGCGCAGCTTCGATGCGCCGGCCCGCATCGTTTTCGAGGCCTGGACCAATCCCGAGCTGTTCAAGCGCTGGTGGGTGCCCAAATCCATCGGCGTGCCGCTGCGCTCCTGCGAGATGGATGTGCGCACCGGCGGCACCTATCGCCTCGTCTTCGGCAAGGACGCCGAAAACACCTGGACGTTCTTCGGCAAATATATCGAAGTGGTGCCGCCCTCGCTGCTGGTCTGGACCAATGAGGAAAGCCCGAATGGCGCCATCTCCACGGTGACGCTCGTGGAAGAAGGCGGCAAGACATTGCTGACCTTCAGCGAAATCCACCCCACCAAGGAAGCGCTCGATGAATCGCTGGGCGGGATGGAAGGCACGCCTGAACAGTTCGAGCAGCTGGACGAACTCCTCGCCACCCTCGGCGCGTAACCAGCGCAAGGCGGCGACCGGTTCACATGCTGGATTCCGGCCGCCGCCGGAATGCCCCGGTTACACGGGAACTTCATGCCATTCAGCCGGCGGCACGGGATCGACACAGGCGCTTGGCGGAAGCTAAAAGCGCATGGGGGATCCGTCATGCCTGTTGAGAACGCTGATGCAATCCATCGGCTCTGGGATGAGCTGTCGGACCACGATGCCAGCCAGCCGGAGCTGGCGCTGAACTATTTGATGGGGTTTCTGGCCGGGCTCGGCAATGTCTTGAACGTGACCTGGACCACCGGTATCCGCATGAGCGGGATCAGGGAGGATGAGGCCGGCGCCGATCCGCTGCAGGGATGGCGCGTGGCGGTGGTGAAGACCTGGCGGCCCGTGGCGCCCAACAATATCCTGCGCGCCTGGGACCGGCGCGAGATCGACCCATCATTCCTGCTGCCGATGCGGGAGGTCGGTGCGTTCCGAACCTATTCGTTCCGGCGCGAATTGCCGGCGGCGTGGTTCGAGGAGCCCTTCTATCGCGAACAGTATGCGGCCCGTGGCGTTCACGACGCCGCTTTCGTGGGGTTTCCGCTCAATGCGGGCTGCGAATCCCATTTCGGGCTGCATTGCGGCGACAGGGTGAGCGACGAGACGATCGCCACGATGGCCTATGCGCTGCGCGGCATCAAATGGTTTCATCGCCGGCTGGTGCTGAGCCAGGGCCTGTTGATGGCCGATACGCCCCTGACGCCGACCGAGCAGCGGGTGCTGCATCTGCTTTTGACCGATGCGACGGAAAAGACCATCGCGGGCGAGATCGGCCTCGCCGCCTCCACCACCCATCAGCATGTGGTTGCCATCTTCCGCAAGTTCGGCGTCCGCAGCCGGGCCGGCCTCATGAGCCTCTGGCTCAATCGCCGGACCTAGAGCGTTTTCAGGAACAGTGGATGCCACTTTTCCAACTCGAAAACGCGCCAACACAAAGTCTTGCAGAACCCCCTACTGTTTAGTCGGGATGACAGGAGCCCAGGGGTTCCTCTAGACGATATTGGATTTTTTTGAGCAAGGCAGCGTCGTGGCGATGGGTGGCGCGACCCCATGGCCGATCCCTGCCGTATTTTATCGGCCGCACTCCCGGCGCTGGCGGGCCCACCCTTGCCAGATGCCGGCCGATGTGGCCGCCATTTCGTGTTTGGGGCATTCTCATGGGTCGTTATTGGGTCGGAACCGCCTGCCTGGCAGTGCTTGTCGGTAACGGCCTCCTCACAGGCGGCGCCGACGCCGCCCAAATCGTTGTCAACACCGAGGATGAGCTGCGCGACGCCCTCACTGATGGGCCGGCGCCCTCGACCATCACGCTGCTCGGCAACCTCACCCTGCTCGATCCGGCGCCCCTTGCGGCGCCGGGCAAACAGTTCATCGTCGATACGGGCAACTTCTTCCTGCGTCCCAGCAGTTCCCCAGCCGGCAATGGCAAAAACCTCACGTTTGAGGGCGGCGAATTTACATTCTACGGCACGATATTGGGCGGAATGGGCGATGTCGGCGGGGCCGGCCTCGCCCTGGTGGGGGGATCGGCCATCAACAACGGTACGATAGCCGCAGGCCTTTCGGGCAATTCGGTGCAGCATGCCTCGGCAGTCGTGTTGAACGGCTCGAGCCTTGTGAACAACGGCACTATCGCGGGGATCAACCCGGAGGATTTGGTGAGGATGGATTCCGGCTCCATCCTCACCAATGAAGGCACAATCGAGACGAACATCGTGGCGAGCGGCGGCGCCACCATCATCAATGATGGCACCATCCAGGGGCACATCGCTCTCAATGGCGGTGGCAACACGCTGGAGTTGCGTGGGGGCTCGGTCATCACCTCGAATACGATTCGGACAGTCAGCTCGTTTGGCTCTAACGATAGCCTGGTTCTGGGTGGCTCGGTGGATGCCAGCTTCAACAACACCCAGATCGGCGGTCCGTTTCCCGCAACCACTCAGAAATTCCAAGACTTCGACGCCTTCGTCAAAACCGGCAGCAGCACCTGGATCCTGACAGGGTCGACGGGTTATCGGACGCCATGGCGCATCCTGGGCGGCACGCTGTCGATCTCCAGCGACGCCAATCTCGGGGGCACCGCTGCCGGACCTGTCGGCATGCTGACTTTCGACGGCGGCGCTCTGCGCAACACGGCCGCCCTCAGCTCTTCGCGCAATGCAATGATCGAGGCAGGGGGCGGGACCCTCGATACGCAGGCAGACCTGACATGGTCGGGCGTGCTTGCGGGCGCCGGCGGCCTGAACAAAATCGGCGGCGCGACGCTGACGCTGGGCGCGGCCGAAACCTATACGGGCGGGACCACCATCAGTGATGGAACTTTGGCGCTGGGCGCCGGCGGCAGCCTCGCGGCGACCGGATCGCTGGGCCTTGCGGCCGCCAATACGGCCTTCGACATGAGCGCCGCAAACAGCCAGACCATTGCGGCCCTTTCGGGCGTTGCGGGCAGCACCATCGCGCTCGGCCCCAATACGCTGACCTTCGGGGATGCGGCCAACCAGGCCTTTGCCGGCGCGATCGGTGGCGCGGGCGGCCTCGTCAAACAGGGCGACGGCATCGAAACGCTCGATGCGGCCAACAGCTTTGCGGGCGGAATTGCGCTCAATGGCGGCGGTCTTATCCTCGGCAATGCGGCGGCGCTGGGCACGGGCGCGCTGACCGTTACGGCCACTTCATCGCTCGATACATCGGTGCCGATGACGCTGAACAATCCAATCGTGCTCAATAACAGCCTCGTGGTCTCCGGCAGCAATCCGCTGACACTGGCGGGAGCCCTGTCGGGCCCGGGCGCACTGACGAAGAATGGCGCCGAAACGCTGACATTGACGGGCCCCAGCAGCCACGCGGGCGGCACGACGATCAATGCGGGGGTGCTGGAGATCGCCGCGGCGCCGGGCCCGGGCGCGCTCACCTTCGGGGGCGGCACGCTGAGGACGACCAGCAGCATGGCGCTGAGCCAGCCGGTGCTGCTCAGTGCCGGTGGCACATTTGAGGCGGCGGCGGGGACCGCGCTCACCATGGATGGGACCATCAGCGGGCCCGGCCAGTTGACCAAATCCGGCGACGGCACGATGGTGCTGGCCGCCCCAAACAGCTATGCGGGCGGCACGCTGGTGCTGGGCGGCAATTTGGTGATCGATGAAGGCAGCCTGCCCGACGACGCCGAAGTCGATGGCGGCGCATTCCTCGTCTTCGACCAGGCCGCGGATGGCACCTATACGGGCACCATTTCGGGTGCCGGCGGGGTCGTGGTGACGGGCAATGGCACCCTGACCCTGACCGCGGCGCAGACCTATACGGGCCAGACCCGGATCAGCGGCGAGGCCCTGCAGGCAACGACCGATCTTCTCAATGCCGACATCACGATCGACGCCGACAAGGCATTGATCCTCAACCAGGACACCACCGGCACCTATAGCCATGTGCTGAGCGGCGCCGGCGGCCTGGTGAAAACCGGCTCGGGCATTGTGTTCCTCAGCGGGGCCAACACCTATATGGGCCCGACCGCCGTCAATGCCGGGGCATTGCGGATCAATGGCACGGTCGGTGGCCCGGTGGTCGTCGCAGGCGGCGCCCTGCTGGGCGGCACCGGCACCATCGGGGGGGCGGCGACCATCAATGCGGGCGGCATCCATGCGCCCGGCAATTCGATCGGGACGCAAACCATTATGGGCAACTACGCCAACCATGGCACGCTGCAGGTCGAGGTCGATCCGGCCCATGCGGACAGCCTGGTGGTGGGCGGCACCGTCGACGTGACGGGGGCGCGTCTCGATATCGCGCTCTCGTCCAATGACGCTGCCCTGTGGGACCACAATGCCAGCCCCTATACGATCATCCAAAATGGCTCGGGCACGGCGGTTGTGGGCAATTTCGCCTCGATCACCGATCTTTTGTTCCTCACCGCCGCCCTCGATTATGCGGGTGGCGATGGCAATGACATCGATCTGATCCTGACGCGCAACACCACGCCCTTCCCCGGCGTCGCCGGGACGCATAACCAGCAGGTGGTGGCCAGCGCGGTGGAAGCGCAGGGCGCGGGCGCGGTCTATGACGCCATTTTGGGGGCCGGCGATGCCGATCTGGTGCGCAAGAGCTTCGATGCCCTGTCGGGCGAAGTGCATGCTTCGCTGCAGGGCGTTCTGCTGCAGCAAGGCGATATCGTCACCGGGGCGATGACCGACCGGCTGCGCGCGGCCTTCGATGGTGCCGGGGCCTCTGTTGCGCCGGTGCTGTCCTATGGGCCGAACGGCCCGCAATTCACCACGGCGGACACCGGTGACATGGTGGTGTGGGGCCATGCGGTGGGCACCTGGGGCAAGCTCGGCGGCAACCACGATGCCGCCGGCGTCGATATCCGGATGGGCAGGCTTTTGGCCGGCGCCGATGCGCTGGTGGGGGATTGGCGGCTGGGCCTGTTGGCCGGTTATGGCCAAACAGGTTTCGACATCGACGGCCGCTCCTCTTCGGGCAGCAGCGACGATTATCTGCTGGGCCTTTATGGCGGCACGCAGCTGGGCGGCTTGAACATCCGCACCGGCCTTGCCTATGGCTGGCATGATGTTTCCACCAGCCGCACGGTGCCGCTGCTGAACCAGACGCTGACCGCCGACTATGGGGCAAGCACGATCCAGGCTTTTGGTGAACTGGGCTATGGGTTCGATATCGGCAGTGCCGTCCGTTTCGAGCCTTACGCGAGCCTCGCCTATGTGCGGCTCGATACCGATGGTTTTGGTGAAACCGGCGGTTCGGCTGCCCTCTCCGGCAATGGCAGCTCCGCCGATGCGGCGTTCACCACCATCGGCGTGCGGGCGTCGACAGAGATGCATTGGGGCGAAACCCAGGCAACCCTGCGCGGTGGCCTCGGCTGGCGCCATGCCTTTTCGGACGACCCCACGACGCTCAACGCCTTTGCGGGCGGCGGCGATTTCAGGATCACCGGCGCGCCGCTGACCAGGGACAGCGCCGTCGTGGAGGCCGGTTTGGATCTTGGTCTCTCCGCCAATGCCAGCCTCGGCCTCACTTATAAGGGCCAGTTCGCCGACGGCATCCAGAACCACGCCCTCAGCGCCAGGCTGACGGTGGGGTTCTAGACGCTGGTTGCTGGAGGCAGGCGGGAAACGACCCACACGCTGGATGCAAGCGGCCCGCCACGGACATGGATTCCGGCCTTCGCCGGAATGACCCGGTGGGAGTGGATCGGTTGGGCGATGAGCCTCTGCGTAAACGGCTCAATCGTCCCGTCGCCCTCCCGGGGCTTGATTTCGGCGCCGTCCGCAAGTCATGGGTTTGTCAAAGCAACAGGGCCATGAGGGGCATGCGGATGAAAGCGTTCTGGAATGATTGCGGCGACGAGGTGCCCTCCGATCGCGCCGAGCCGGTCGATCTTGAGGAAGCCAGCCGGATCTGGTCCGACGTGGTCCGCGGCGTCAGGGGCAATTTCTTCGGCCTGATCGATGACCAGGACAGAACGGTGCAGTTCTATTTCGACGCCAGCATTCCCGACGGCGTGGACGATGCGCGGCACCTGCGCATCGTCCTCCTGGATCTGCCGCAACTGGATCGCCGCGGCTCCTATTCGCGGCAGGTCACCATCGGCGAGGTCCACGGGCTGATCGAAACCGCGTTCCGGCATGGCGCCGACCCGCAATATTTTGGCGCCGTGACGTTCGAGCCGTGGTGAGGTGGGGCGCTCGTGTCACGATGTTGATGCAGGTTTCGCCATAGGATGGCGGAAGGCCTCGATTCCCGTCGCCGCATAGCTTCCAAAACGAGCCGGCATGGGCATCAGGAATTATCTGATCGAGGGCGTTTCGGGCGCCGGCAAGACATCCGTGGCGACCGAGCTGCAGCGGCGCGGCTATCACGTTCTGCATGGTGATCGCGAACTGGCCTATAAGGGTGATCCGGTGACCGGAAAGCCGGTCGACCCGGCAGCCCTAGACCATCCTGGCCTCGATTTCGCCTTCCGGCATCGTCACCACCTGTGGGATGTGGCCAAGGTCAAATCCTTGATCGACGACAGGAGCCGCGCGGTCTCGTTCTTTTGTGGCGGATCGCGGAACTTCGCCAGCTTCATCACGCTGTTCGACGCGGTCTTCGTTCTCGATCTCGACGCCAGGACCTTGCGGCAACGCCTTGCCGGGCGACAGGAAGACGAGTTCGGCGGCAGGCCCGCCGAACAGGAATTCGTCCTGCAGTTGCTGGCATCGAAAGAAGACATTCCACAAAATGCCATCTCAATCGACGCGACTGCCCCGATAGGTGAGGTCGTGGACGAGATCCTGTCGAGATGCGGAATCTCCGAGTGAACAGGGTGGGGCCGCGCCGCTCACCCCCTCGCCTCCAATCGCCCCGTGGGGAGAGGTGGTGGCGGAGAAGGCCATGAGAGCTATGCTCGAATGGTGGGCCCGATAGGCGGTTACGCTGAAGCATCGGTAATGGCGCGAAACCGCAACATCAGGAATGCTGAGAACGCCGCCCCCCTCACCCGACGCTATCGCGTCGACCTCTCCCCAAAGGGGCGAGGTGATGGTTAGAGTGGTGATTGCTGCCACGCGTCTGCCATTCGAGCATAGCTCTCATGGCCTTCTCACCTCCAATCGCCCTACCCAGCCGTCGTCAGATGGTCGAACAGGTCTTGAGCGGTTGGGGTGATATCGCGGCCAGCGGCGATGCAGACCGAGAGGCGGCGCCTGGCCCAGGTGTCCCTCAGGGGCGTGATCGCAATGGGAGAGGTTCGCCGCAGGCGACGGGCAATGGTTTCCGGAACGATCGCGATCCCCACACCAATACCTGCCGCCGAACATATGGATTCGAAGGTGCGCAGCCTGATCCGATAGCGGAGTTTTACGCCGAGCCGCTCGGCCTGAAGATCGATATGATCCTGCAGGGCGTCGGCTTCGAGGCCTACGAAATACTCCTCGGCGAGGCCGATGAACGGAACTTGCCTTTCAGACGCGAGCGGATGGGTCCGCGCCGACACCATAACGAGTTTGCTCACCGCGAAGGGTTTGAGCAGCAGTTCCTCATTGGCGGCCGCTTCCGACAGGATGCCGATATCGGCGAACCCGGCGGCGACGCTGCGGGCGATTTCATGGCTCTGGCGCTCACGCAGATCGACATCGACCTGCTTATGCGCCGCAAGCCATGGCGACAGCCGTGTGGGCAGCAGCTCGACGATGGCCGCCGTGTTGGCGACGACGCGGATGCTCGCCCGTATCCCCTTGGCGTAGCGCCCCAATTCACCGCGCATGAGGGCGGCCTGGTGAAGGATTTCGCGGGCATGATGGGAAAGTGCCTCTCCGGCTTCCGTCAGAACCACACCCCGGCGGCCCCTTTCAAGCAGCCGGACTTGCCCGGCGGCCTCCATCTCCTTCAGCCGATCGCTGGCCGCGGCGAGAGACAGCCCCACATCGGCCGCCCCATGGGTGATGCTGCCGGCATCAGCGACGGCGAGGAAAAGACGCAGGTCGGTGAAATCGAAGCGCATAGCGCGACGTTACAACCGATCCAGCCTTCGGTCCAGGCGAAGGCTAGATACGGGAATGCCACATTGCGGATGGCGTTGCGGCGCGTATGAGACGGTCATGCACGACCTCCTGTTTTCCCTGCCAGTCGCAGTCCTCGCGACGTTCTTCGCCGCCGGCCTGGTCAAGGGCGTCACCGGCATGGGCCTTCCGACTGTCGCGATGGGTATTCTGGGCGGCTTGCTGTCGCCGCTTGCGGCAGCATCCCTGCTCATCATTCCGTCATTGGTGACCAATGTCTGGCAGCTGTTTGCCGGCCCGAGCCTCGTGGGCATCGTGCGGCGGCTCTGGACCATGATGGCGGGCATCGTGGCCGGCACGCTGGCAAGCCTCTCCATGCTGACAGGCGGCAATACGAGCCTCAATACCTTCATGCTCGGCCTCGCGCTCATGGCGTATGCGCTCTATAATCTCTTGGCCAAGCCGCTCTACATCAATCCCGGACATGAACGCTGGCTGTCGCCCCTGATCGGGTTGATCACAGGCCTCATTGCGGGTGCGACAGGCGTCTTCACCATTCCGGCCGTGCCCTATGTGCAGGCGCTCGGTTTCGAAAGGGACGAACTCGTTCAGGCCCTCGGTCTTGCCTTCACGGTTTCGACCGCCGCCCTGGCGGTCGGGCTCGCCGCACATGGGGCGTTCCAGATCGAGGGCCTGCCGCTTTCGGTTCTCGCCATCGTTCCAGCGCTGGTGGGGATGTGGGCGGGACAAACCATCAGGCGCATGGTCAGCCCGACCCTGTTCAAACGCGGCTTCCTGGTGGTGCTTGCTCTGCTCGGCGCGGAGATGCTGCTGCGTAGTGTGTGGTGACCTAAGTGCCCCGGGGCACGGCGGGGGGAGAAGATCTGGCTAGGCGGCTCCATCGCCCTCGCCTGTCCGGGGGAGGTGGTGGCGAATCTGGTGGTGATTGCCTGACCCACAAAGCTTGCGGTTCCTGCCCCCTCGCCCCTCTGGGGACTTCGATGCCGTTCCGCCGGAGGCGGAGCAAGCGCCCCAGTAGGACGATTGGAGGCGGAGAAGGCCATGAGAGCTGTGCTCGAATGGCGGGCCCGAAGGGGTGAGGGGTTGCGCTGAAGCATCGGTCATGGCGCGAACCGCGATATCAGGGGTGCTGAGAACTCGGCACCCCTCACCCGCCGCTATCGCGTCGACCTCTCCCCAAAGGGGCGAGGTGACGGAGAGAGCTGTTGGGGTAAAGAGAAAGTAATTGAAGCCTAGCGGCTCTTGCCAGTTGCCCCCTCGCCCCTCCGGGGAGAGGGCTGGGGTGAGGGGTGGTGCCGCAACCAGCGAAAGAAGTGTGTCCTGCTAGGCGCAAGGTGGCCGAGAGGGCTGTACGAGCTTCGGAGCAGGCGGCCCGCCACGGACATGGATTCCGGCCTGCGCCGGAATGACCCGGTGGGTGGGGTAGGCAGCGGGGATTTTTCACCCTCCGCCAGTGCCCCCTCCTCCAACAACCCTACTAACGAACCCGGATGACCGTCTTCCCCGTGCGGCGCGTGGTGGGGTTGAACGCCGCCACCGCATCATCGAGCGACGACACATTGCCGATATTGGGGCGCAGCCTGCCGTCGCGGACGCGTTGGACGATTTCGAGCAGTTGGGCTCGGTCGGCTTCGACGACGAAATCGATAGCCACGCCATCGGCGGGACGCACTTCGACCGGGCCGGTGATGGCGACCAGCGTGCCGCCGGCGCGGACGAGGCGGGCGGAGCGTTTGCCGATGTCGCCGCCGATGACGTCGAACACCAGGTCGACGCCGCCGATGTCCTGGAGGGCATCGTTTTCGAGGTCGACGAATTCGTGCGCGCCGAAATCGATGGCGTTCTGGCGGTCGGCGGCGCGTCCGGTGCCGATGACATGGGCGCCGAATTCACGGGCGAGCTGCGAAACGGCCGAGCCCACGGCGCCGGCGGCGCCATGGACGAGGACGCTCTGGCCGGACTTGAGGCGCCCATGATCGAACAGGCCCTGCCAGGCGGTGAGGCCCGAGATCGGCAGGCTCGCGCCGACGGTGAAATCGACATCGCCGGGGAGTGGCGCGAGGTTGCGGGCCTCGACGGCGGTGTATTCCGCCAGCGTGCCGTCGCGATACCAATCGGTGAGGCCGAAGACGCGCTGGCCCACCGACAGGCCCGTGGTGCCATAGCCGATGGCGGTGACGACGCCCGCCAGCTCATGCCCCGGAATGGTGGGCGCGCGCGCCTTTTCGACGCGATCGGTCCAGGTCGAGGGCCAGGTCAATTCGGTAGGGACGAACCCCGAGGCATGCACCTGGACGATGACGTCGTTTATGGCGGGTTGCGGCTCGGGCCGCGTCGCCAGCGTCATGCCGGCCGTTCCCTGAGCTTCGTCTGTCACTATGATGGCTTTCATTCGAAGTCTCCTCTGACATGTGTAGGGTAAATCAAGGGTTGGATGACCGCCTCGATCGCCGGGGCGGGGGGCGCTTCGGCGTCAACAGCGCCGCCAGCCCCCGAGGTCTCCTGCCGATGCGATCGCAACGGTCAGCCATTTCCCCTCGATAGAGGTTCCGGCGTCATCGTAGAGCGTTGCCAGTTGCGGGCGCCAGACGTAACGGCGCTGCTCGAATTTTTCCCGTTCCGCGTATCGCCATGGGCGCCGTGAGTGCCCTGCGGCAGCGCCGAGCAGGCGTCAATGCCCTCAAGTTCGCGCACCGGCTCCAGGTCGAGTGTCGCGAGCGCCTTGTCCCGCCACAATGGGGCCTTGTCCCAATCGATGAAGGCCGTGGCCTGGATGGGGAGGAATTGCAGGGTCTTGAGGCCGATGGAATTGAAGGCCAGCGTGAGATACGGCGTGACGAAATCGGGCTGGTTGGCTCGCCCGCCCGCAAAGACGCCGCCGGAAGACACCGCGATGAAGACCGGCTTGTCGCGGAGCATGCCGACCTTGCCTTGCGGCGTCGACTTCATGGTGCGGCCGACGCGCAGGATCTGGTCGATCCAGGCCTTGAGCACCGAGGGAATGGAAAAATTGTACATGGGCGTGCCGATGACGATGGCATCGGCGGCCTCGACTTCCCGGATCAGCGCCTCCGAGATATCGAGCGAGCCTTCGGGCGGGGCCGCCAACGTGGCGGGCGACGCCAGTGCGGCGGCGTAGAGGGCCAGGGTATGGGGCAAGGGATCGGTCCCAAGATCACGCCGCGTGATGCGGGCCCCCGGCGCAAGTTCGAGAAGCCTTTCGACGATGGCGGCCGAAAGCTGGCGGCTATGCGATTGCTGGCGGGGGCTGGCATCAATGTGGAGGATGTTCATGGGATCGATCCCTGAGTTTGGGTTGCGGGCGCGCGGGTTCAGATGGCGCCGGCGGGCGGCACGAGGGGAAAGTCCTTGTCGTGGTCGAAGACGTTGTTGAAAAAGTTGGTCAGCGCGTACATGGCCACCAGCGCAATGATCTCGATGACATTGGCTTCGGTGTAGCCGGCCGCGCGGACCGCGTTGAAATCGGCGTCGCTGACATGCCCGCGGGTTTCGATGACCTGGCGGGCGAACTGCACCGCCGCATCGCGCCTCGCATCCGTCGCATGGCCCTTGCGGGCGAGGATGATGTCATCGGCCGAAAGCCTGGCCATGTGCTCGGCGGTGAAGCTATGGACCGTGAGGCAATAATTGCAGCCGTTCACTTCCGATACGGCGAGGCCAATGCTGTCGCGGGTCTTGACGTCGAGCGATTTGCTCAGCGAACCCAGCAGCGTCGCCCAGGCGTTGAAGGCGATCGGGCTCTGGGCGAAAGCCGTCATCATGTTGGGGGTGAAGCCGATGTTCCTGGTGAAGGCATCGAGGGTGGGCTTGGATTCAGCAGGTATCAGATCCAGCTTTTGGGCGGCGTTTTGCATCTTGGAAATCCTTCTAAGCTTTTGATTTTGTTATGAGTTATGCGAAGTCGAGCACATCGGCGACGGGCATGCGGGGCTTTTGCGGCCAGTTGCCGGGGCGCTCGGGCCCGACGCTCAGCAGCATTACGGGGATCTCGTCGGGGCCCAGGCCAAACTGGTCATGCACCGCATCGGCATCGAAGCCGATCATCGGCGTCGAGCCCCAGCCCAGCGAGCGGGCCGCATAGATGATGGCCGCGGTGCCGAAGGTCGCCGTGCGCACCGCCTCGTCGCGCTGGCGCTGCGGCTGGTCGTCATAAAGACCGCGCGCCGGGATCTCCCATTCGGGCACCAGACGCGCCGGCATGATGCCGGCTTCCACCACCGGCGCCAGCCGCTGCGGCACGGTGCTGGCATCGGCCAGCTGGCCGATGATCACGAAGGTCACGGCGGCGTCGGTAATGGCCGGCTGGTTCCAGGCGATGGGGCGCAGGCGCGCCTTGGCCTCGGTGGAGCGGACGGCGATGAAGCGCCAGTTCTGCAGGTGGAACGAGGTCGGCGCCGCGGTGCCGATCCGCACCAGGTCGCGGATCTGGTCATCGCTCAGGACGGCGGCGGTGTCGTAGTATTTGGCGGCGCTGCGGCTGAGGATGGTTTCGATGACGGCGTTGGTGGGCAGCGGCCGCTGCGTGGCCTGGGGCGCCAGCACGATGTCGCCCGTCCCGGCCAGCGCGCAGATTTCGGCGGCGGCTTCGGTTGCGGTGTCGTTGGCGGCGGTGTCGATGTAGTCCATTGGGTGGCTCCCTCAGCAAGTGATGACAGGAGCCAATCTACGGAGATCGGTGATTATTTCGAGACCAAATTATCTCAATAAGATGCGCGAAAGGATCAACTCGCGCATATTAGGGCGCGCCTATTCGCCCTTGTGGGCCTGCCGGCGCCATTCTCCCGGCGTCATCCCCATCCGCTCGGCGAACACCTTGCGAAACGCCGAAACCGATTGATAGCCGGCGATCTCGGCCACGGCCTCGGTGCTGATGGCCGGCTTCTTGAGCTCGTTGGCCGCAAGGCTCATGCGCAGATCCGTCAACAGATCGAGGGCGGAGCAGCCGAGCCTGTCCTGGAACTGGCGCATGAAGGTGGCGCGCGACATGCCGCAGAGATCGGCGAGTTCGGGCAGTTTCCAGGGCTGCGCCGGATTGGCAAACATCGCGGCGATCGCCGGCGCCAGGCGCGGATGACCGGCCAGGGCCAGTAGCCCTTCGGGGGCCTGCTCGGCTTCGCTGGCGGCGCGCATCACCAGCGTGAAGAGGGCCGAAGACAGCGCATTGAGAATGGCCCTGCCCCCGGCCCGGTCACCGGCGGACTCGGTGCGCATCAGCGTCACCAGCCCCGCCAGCTGGCTTACGGCGGGGCTTTCATCGCCATGCCCATCGGTGGCGCGCGCCACCAGATTGGCGGGCATATAGTTGCGGATCAGCCGGTCATGGGGCGAGGCGATGAAAAAGCGCCCGCACAACAGATCGAGCTGCTCCTCCTCGCCATCATTCTGGCTCAGCATCCAGCCGGCGGAGCCGACGCTCTGATGGGTGGGGATCGGGGTCCGCCCGCTGCCGTCATGCAGCACGTGCGGCGCGCCATGCGGCAGCAGCACGATATCGCCGGCCGCCAGTTCACGGGTGACCCTGGTCCCCGGATCCTCGAAAATCGCCCGGCCCCGGACGATCACATGGTATGGAATTTCGTTGGCCGCCGCCTTGTCCCAGACTACGCGCCACGGGGCCGCATAGGCGCACCGCACCTCGAGCCGGCCCGTGACGGTGACGATTTGCAGGAGATGGCTCAGCCAGTCGATTTCAGACATTAGACCTCGAAACCCGAAGATGCGGGCGCATCCTACCGCAATTGCGGGCTGCGGCTCCAGAGTGGGCGAGGCCCGGGCAGCTCTCGAACCTTTGCCTTTATCACCGGGTCATTTGGGCGCAGGCCGGAATCCATGCGGGGAGCGATCCACAGGCTGGATGCGAGCGGTAAACCACGGACCTGGATCCCCGCCTCCGCCGGGATGACCCCGGGGGAAGAGATGGATCGTGCCTATGTGTTCCACTCGAAGGGCGAGACGCGATAGCGGCGGGCAACGGAGCCACCGGCATTTGGGTGGGACGTACTCCTATCTGTGGCTGCGGCACCGCCCCTCACCCCAGCCCTCTCCCCGGAGGGGCGAGGGGGCAACTGGCAAGAGCCGCAGGCCCCGAGAGCTAAGCTCCAATCAGAGATGCAGAACGACAGGCACCGGCCTCTCGACCACCTCGCCCCTCTGGGGACTTCGAGCCGTTCCGCCTACAGGCGGAGCAATCGCTCTGGTGGAGCGATTGGAGGTGAGAAGGCTATGAGAGCTATGCTCGAATGGCGAGACGCGTAGCGGCAATCACCGATGTCTCGGCCACCTCGCCCCTCCGGGGAGAGGTCGACGCGATAGCGTCGGGTGAGGGGTGCGGAGTTCTCGGAATCCCTGATATCGCGGTTCACGCCACAACAGAAACTTCCGCGCAACCCACCACACCCACCGGGTCATTCCGGCGGAGGCCGGAATCCAGGTCCGTGGCTCACCACGTACATCCAGCGTGTGGGACACTTCCCGCATGGATCCCGGCCTGCGCCGGGATGACTCCGTGGTTGGGAGGGATGGTGCCTGGGGTTCGGCCCCCCCAACACCCCCCCCTCAGAACTTCACGTTGAACCCGGCGGTCCCCCGTACATCATAGCTGTCGCCGAAATGGTCGAGGCTGGAGTTGATGGAGGTTTCGCCGTGGAGGCTGTATTTGCCGCCGCCCCAGCTATAGCTGCCGCCGACACCGATGCTGCCCCAGAGCGGGTCGTCCTGGCTGGTGAGCGTTACGCCCGCAAGGGTGGTGCGGGTGCGGCCGCGGAAGTCGTAGGTGAGGTTGGCGATGCCGTAGGCGTCGAGGCTGCGGGCGTCGCCCGAGGCGTCGGTCCAGCTGTTTTGGTAGTCGGCGGAAATGCCCAGCCGGCCCTTGAGGCTGTCGCTCTTGCCCAGCGACACGGCGGCGCCGAACGTATCGGTAAAGTCGTCGTAATCGATGGACGAATAGCTGAGCTGGGCCTGCGGGGTGATGGACCAGTTGGGGCCAAGCGCGATCTGTTGGCCGACTTCCACACCCGCCGCATAGCCGAAGCCGTTGACGCCGGAGGCAAGGCTGGTTCCGGCGGTGGCCGAGCTCAGGTCGCCATCATACCAGGTGAGGTTGGCCTGGCCGTCGATGTAGAAGCCCGAATGGGCCTGCCAGGTCAGCGATCCGCCCAACCCATAGCCGGTGGCCTCGATGCCGCCATCGCCATAAAGCGAGCCGATATCGGCCGAGAGCGTGCCGTAACGGGCCGAGAGGCCGCCGGTGAGCTGGCCGGCCTCATTGGCATAGAGCAGCCCATCGGCGCCGGCCTGCAACTGCCAGGTGTCGGTATCGTGACTGGCATCGGTGGTGGAGGCGTTCGGATCGATCGAGCGGTGGCCGGCGCTGATGCGGCCCCACAGGCTCCTGCCTTCGCCGCCATCAAGGACGCCATCACCCCACGAACGGTTGCCCGTGCGCTGCCGGAAGCTATCGAGGCCGTTGAAATCCTGCAGCACATTGGCGAACACTTCATAGACCGGGGCGCCCGGCTGATAGAGCGGGCCGCCCGGCGTGCCGGGGCCGCCCGGGACGCCAGGGCCGCCCGGGGTGCCGGGGTCACCCGGGGTGCCGGGGCCACCCGGCGGGGTGACGGGATCGGTCAGCGACGAGCGCAGATACCAGTCGCCATCGGCGGGCGTCGACACGCCGCCCTTGTAGAGCCGATAGCTATAGGCGCCGCCCACCACCGCCGCATCGCCATGGAAGAGATAAGCGCTGGCGAGCGTGAAGGTGCCGGCGGAAGTGCCGCCGACATCGACGATCCTGATGCCTTCCACGGTGGCGGCGCCGTTGCCGCCCAGGTTGATGACATGCACATTGGTGGAGCCGGAAGTGTTGCCGGTGACGACGAGCTTGTCGGAGGGCGAGGCGTCGCCGCCCAGTTCCGCCTCGATTTCGAGCGTGCCGCCATTGCCCACATAATCGCCATTGATGGTAAGGGTGGCGATGGAGTTGCCCGGCGCCACGGTGCCGCCGCTTTCGACGGTGGTGTCGCCCACCTGGCCGCCGCCCTGCAGGCGCCCGCCGGTGACATCGATGCCGCCGCCAAACGCGCCGTTGACGGAAAGGATTCCCGACTGGATGTCGGCTTTGCCCGCAAAGCCGGAGCTGTCGCCCGTGAGCAGCACCTTGCCGCCGCCGCCGACATCGAGCTCACCCGTCCCCGAGAAGGCCCCCGTGAGGGTCAGCGTGGTGCCCGAAGCGGCGTCGAGGCCGCCGGCGCCGGTGACCACGAAGGCGCGGGCGCTGTCGAAACTCGTATCCGTCTCCAGCACGCCGCCATCCAGCGCCACCGCACCGGCGGCATCGCCCAGATTGGCGTCGGTCGAGATTTTCAGCACGCCGCCGCCGACGGCGGTGCCGCCCGTATAGGTGTTGTGTGCCGTAAGGATCAGCGTGCCCGCATCGGCTTTCACCACCTGGGCTGTGCCGGCCAGCACGCTGCCGATGGTGGCGGTAATGTCAGCCCCCGCCGTGGTGCCGTCGCCGACGCGGATGACGGCCTCCGGGCCGATGGGGGAATCGAGCGTGATGGTGCTGCCATTGACCACATAGCCATCGGTGAGGAACTGCATGCCCGAGGCCGCAACGCCGGCGCCATCGACCGTGACGGCGCCCGCATCGCCCTCGAACACCGCGAAGGCCCGGCTGGTGAAGCCGTTGTTGATGTCGCCGTTTTCCGCCGTCCAGAAATTGTCGCCGCTCTTCCAGGTGCCGTCGGCGCCGTCGATGACCTCGTCATTGCGGCCGCCGCCCGCGCCATCCCAGAAGCGGAACACCAGGCCCGCCGTATTGACCAGGTTCACCTGGTGATCGATCGCGGTCTGCAGCAGCAGATGGCTGCCCCAGCTGGCCCCGGCCGGGGCATTGTTGGGGGTGAACGAGCCGGTGAGGACGCCTTCATAATCCATCAGCCGATAGATGCCGGGATCGAACGCGGCGCCCGCAACGGTTGCGACGTTGAGCGCCACCCCGGTGGCATCCACATCGCCCTTCACGATCACCAGATCGTTAAGCGCTCCGGCGGCGCCGTGCCCGGCGATTTCGAAATCGACCGCGCTGCCCGCCTCGAAGCCGAGCTTGCCATTGATGGTCAGGGCGCCGACCGCATTTTCGCCGCCCGGCGCCAGCACCGAGCCGACCTTCATCGCCACATCGCCCCCGATGGTGCCATGGCCGCCCAGCGTTGCGCCGGTCATCGCCGTGGTGAGCCCGATGGCGCCGGATTGATCGCCGTTGACCAGCAGCGTGCCGTTGGTGACGGTGGTGGCGCCCGAATAGGTATTGTGGCCGCTCAGCGCCAGCGTGCCGGTGCCGAGCTGCTGCAGCGTACCGGTGCCCGAAATGATTCCGGCGGCAGCCTGGCTGTCGGAGCGGTTGAAGACCAGCTTGGCATTGTCGACGATGGTGCCCGAAAAACTGCCATGCGTGGCGCCATCGCCGATGGTGAGGGTGCCCTGGGCGATCGTGGTGGTGCCGGTGAGGGTCGCATCGCTCCCGATGACGAGGTTGCCGGTGCCCGTCTTGGTGAGGTTGCCGGCGCCATCGAGCGGGCCGGTCACAATCACGGTCTTGTTGCTGAAAACGTTGAGGCCTGCGTTACCCGTAACGGCAACAGGGTGCGTAAAGGTCATGGTCTGAAACAGACCCAGCGTGCCACCCTCCATAGTCACGCTGCCATTCGTGGCGCCAAGATTGTTGTTGTTCAGGATCGATATCGTGCCGCTCTGGATAACGGTGCCGCCCGTATAGCTATTCAGGCCGTTGACCTGGGTGCTGCCCGTGCCGGCAAAGACGACGGAGCCGGTTCCCGAGACGACGTTGTTGATCGCCGTGTTGCTGGTGCGCTCATAGACCAGCGTGCCGTTGTCGACCACGGCGCCGGCACCGAAGCCGTTGCCCACCACGAGCGTGCCCGCAGAAATCGTCGTCAGGCCGGCGTAATTGCCTGTGAGGTGCAGCGTGCCGGCGCCGCGCTGTTCCAGCATGCCGCCGCCGGTGATGGTGCCCGCAAAGGTCACGTCGTCGGAACGATCGAAGGCCAGCGTGCCGAGATTGTGCACATTGCCGGTCATGCTGCCATGGGTCGTGCCATCGCCGACCACCAGCGTGCCCGTGGTGATCGTCGTGCCGCCCGTATAGGTGTTGGCGCCGGTCAACGTCACCGTGCCCGCACCCACCTGTGTGAGCGTGCCCGTGCCGGAGATATCGCCATCGGCGATCATCGAGTCGGAGCGGTTGAAGACGAGGCTGGCATTGTCCACCACATCGCCCGAAAGACTGCCGGCCGTGCCGCCATTGCCGACCTGCAGCACGCCGGCCGAGATGGTGGTGCCGCCCGTATGGGTCGTGTCGGCGGCAATGACGAGGTCACCATCGCCGGTCTTGGTGAGCCCGCCGGCGCCATCGAGCGTGCCCGTGACGGTGAAGGTCTTGCCGGTATCGACAGTGATGGTGCCGGCGCCCGCAAGGGCCAGGTGCCGGGCGCTGCTCATATCGGCGGTCACCTCCAGGGCGCCGCCATCGAGCGTGACGGTGCTGGCCACATTGCCGAGATTGCCGTTATCCGAGATGGCCAGCGCGCCCTGCCGGATTGTCCAGGGAGTCGCCTCGGTGGTGGTGCCGGTGAGCGTCCAGGTGCTGGTGCCGGTCTTTTCGAAATGCTCGAAGCCCTCATACTGGCTTGTGCCGATCCTGGTGACATCGAAGCTGCCGGCGCCACTGCCGCCGAGCGCCAGGGTATCGTCGGCGCCGTTGGCGGCCACGTGGCCATTGATGACGGAGGTGCCCCAGAGTTCGAGCGTATTGGTGCCGCCGGTGAACTCGATGGCGTTGCCGGCCACGCCGTGCGTGACAGCGGTGGTGCTGGCATTGCCGCCGGCGATCGTGCCCGCATTGGTCAGATAGATACCGGAGCCCTCGAGGCCAGCGCCGCCGTCGCCGCCGACGAAGCCCGTGGCGCCGGCATTGCCGCCCGTTATGGAGCCGCCGAGTGCATTCGTCACGATGCCGCCCGTCGTAAGCAGCAGTCCGGCGCCGCCATCGCCTGCTCCGGTAGTGGCTGAACCGAGGCCGCCGGTGCCGCCCCTGATCGTCCCGCTATTTTGGACCGTGCCGCCATTGGTCAGCACGATTGCGGCCGCTCCGCCACCGCCGCCACCGCCGAGCGAAAAACCCTTGCCGCCCGTGCCGCCCACGACACCCGCCGTGGCATTCACCACCAGCGTCACGCCGGCATCGGAGAAGATACCGGCGCCACCGCCGCCTGCACCGCCGGCCGTAGCCGAGCTTAGTCCCGTCGCACCACCTGTGCCGCCGGTGACGGTGAAGCCGCCGAGGACGGTCACGTCGCCAAATGCCTTGATGCCGGCGCCGCCGCCGCCTGCGCCGCCCGTAACACCGGTAGACCCCGGAACCTGTCCGCCCGTGCCGCCGGTGTAGGAAAATGTGATGAAGTCGATGATGCCCGGCTGTGCGGGGACGATCTTCACCGTCGTGCCAGTTGCGCCGTCCGGCCCTTGGGGACCGCCGAGGTTGACCACGGTTCCGCCGCCCGCCGCGCCATCGCCCGTATCGAGGTTGAGGCCGCCGCCGCCGCCACCTTCGCCATTGGCGCCCGTGCCATCCTTGCCGGTTGCATCCGCAAGCGAGCCATCGGTGCCGCCCGCGCCCCCATTACCGCCGGCAACCGATTTGCCGACGCCGCCATCGGCCCAGGCCGGGACGGCGCCCAGCGCCAGCGCCGTCATGGCCAATGCGAGAAACGATACTCCGGCCCTGAGCCCGATTGCCATGCCCCGGCGGCCCTCAGCCCGAGACGCCGTGTCGATAAAATGCTTTTGCATGAAAAGGCCTTCGAAATATCTGGCGCCGGACCCGGGGGATCGATCTGCCGGGGTGAATCAAAAGGGCGAGGTCAATGAGTGGCAGGAAGCGCCTGTGAGAGAATGCGGGCAAACGGCCAGGGAGCGACGAACCAGAGGCCCCAACGGGCCTCGGGCAGTATTTGGGCGGGGGAAAAACGGAGCGGTAAACGAGGAAAAGCGCCCCACAGCCAAGCTTCCCCCAGAGTTGCCGCGCCGAAGCATTCCCGTACTAAACTATTCTGACACCTACGATTCGTAGCTGCCCGAGAGGCAGGTTACCCCCTCGGCGCGGGATGGCAAGCGCCTTGGTAACGATATCGTATACGAACCCTTAGGGGATCCGGGCGAGTTGCCCGAAGGGCCGGTGCCGCCGGCGCGCGGATGGCCCGACACAAGCAGGGCCCGCGCCCCGTGCCGTCAGGAAATGACGGTGTTCGACATGAAGTTTGGCCAGGCGCCCTACCCCGATTGGCTGAGACGACGGCTGCGGCGCCCCGATGTTAGGCTCGTTGCGGGGCCGCCGGACTGGCGGCGATGGGGGAGGGTCACGGCATGCGCATCAGGGCCAGCCTTGGGGCGCTCGCGCTCACGCTCAGCCTTTCGGGCTGCTACACCTCGGACGCGCCGCTGCTGGACGCGGCCGACACGGCGCATCCCCTGCCCATCGCGACGAAACTGGTCGACCTCGATGCGGACGGCCTCATCTTCGATGACGACGGCAAGATGCACGAAACCGATCTCGCCTGGAACGGCAAGGGCTATGCGGACCCGGCGCAGGCCGACGCGACGACGGTGACGCTGTATCCCCTCGGGGGCCAGGCGGACACCTTCATCGTGCAGCAGGCCTCGCCGTCCTCGGTGCTTTATGTCATCGCCACCATGAGCCAGGATGGCAGCAGGGCCACCATTCGCAACGTCGCGGCGGGCAGCGAGGCGGCGCGGGCCGAAAAGCTGCAGGCGCTGGGCGCCGTCCCGCAGGGGTTCGACGAAAAAGACCCGGCCTTCAAAGTCACCGACCGGCAGCAGCTGCTCGATGCCGCCGCCTTCGAGGCCACGCTGCCCGGCAAGGATCAGTTTCGCTATCTGGTGGTGCGCTACATTCCGATCCCGCCCGACCCCAGGGGGCTGCCGGCGGCGCACAACATGGCCGACGCCAGCGGGCAGAGCCCGGTCTATTGGTATGCGGAGGGCATGGCGGCCGAGCACGGCATCGCCCAAAAGCCCATCGACCTCGCCAAGGCCGCCACCGATTACCGCAAGGCCGCGGAGGGCGGCATTGCGGGCGCCATGGCGGATCTGGGCCGCATGCTCGAAACCGGGACGGGCGTGACGGCCAATGCGGCCGAGGCCGTCGGCTGGTATGAGAAGGGCACGCAACTGGGCAATACCGACGCCATGCTGGCGCTGGCCCGGGCGCTGCTGGCCGGCACGGGGGTGACCAGCGACGCCGGCCGGGCCGCCTATGCGCTGCACATCGCCGCCGCTTCGGGCAATGTGGATGCCATGCGGCTGCTCGCCGCGCTGCTCGACAAGGGCGATCTCATTGCGCCCGATCGGGCGGAGCGGCTGTTCTGGCTGGTGAAGGCGGCGGAAGCCGGCGATGGCGACGCGGGCCAGCAGGTGGCCGACGCCATCCGCTCCGGCGATGGCACCGCGCCCAATCCGGCCCTTGCCGAGCGCTTTCTGGCAAAGCTCCGGCAGCGGAACCCCGGCTCCAGTCCTTTGGTGGACAGCGCCATCAGCGGCAGCGACTACCGGGATTTTTCCGCCGATGACCGGCACTATTACATGATGGGCTTTCTCGACATGCTGTGGAGCATCGGCGACCGGCTGGAGGCCCAGGGCCTCAGCGGCGATTGCGCCGAAGGCTATGCGATGGACAATGTCTCCAACGCCGGCAACGGCCTCACCGCAGAACTGGGGGACTTCGCCCGGGGCCACCCCGGCGGCAATATCAGCGAAGTGGCGGCAGGGTTCGTCTATGCGCATTGCGACACGCGCCGGAACCTGCTGCTGCTCGATTTCTACGTGCTGAATTTCAGCGGCGCCCTGGCGCTTTCCGACGACGCCGTCCACTATTTCCTCCAGGGCGCCTTCTCGGCGGCGGTCGAAGCGCATCTTGCGGCCTCCAGGCCAAAAACCGCCGCCTGCATCGAGACCATCTATGACGACGACGACGCCTATGGGGACCTGCTGGACAAGATGGTGGGCCAGGACATGGACCTGGTCACCAATGTGATGATGCAAAAGCTGGATGTACTGTGCCCGTGAGGGGCAGACTGAAGAGGCGGTGGCTCCGCACCCCTCAGCCGCCCCCCTAAACTCTCCACCCCACGGAGTCATTCCGGCGAAGGCCGGAATCCATGTCCGTGGCATGCCGATGCATCCAGCGTGTGGGTTGTTCTCATGGGGGGAACGACTGAAAGGGGCGGCGGCTCCGCACCCCTCACCCGCCACCGCATTCCAAGCAACACGCCAAGCGCCCCACCCCCACACACCCGATAGTCAACCCAACCACTTTCCCCTATGTTGCGGCGTTTTTCCCCAGACTGATCGTTGTTCCGTGAACCCTGCCGCACGCCTTCAAGCCACTCTCGAATTGCTGCACGAAGTCGATAGTGTGCCGCGCCCGGCCGATGCCGTGGTGTCGGCCTGGTTCCGGGCCCGGCGCCAGATCGGCGATGACGATCGGGGCTATATCTTCGAATTGCTCCATACCCTGCTCCGCCATCATGCGCGGCTCGGCTGGTGGCTGGCGCGGCATGGGCGCGAGGATACGCCGCGCAACCGGCTGCTGGCCTGGCTGATCCTCAGCGGCAGCAAGACGCCCGAGCAGATCCGCGCCCTGTTCAATGGCGGCAAGCTGGCGCCCGCCGTTTTGACCGAGGACGAGCGCGCCCTGCTGCTCAAATTGCCCGCCGGCACGATGGCGCATGCGGCCATGCCCGAAGAGGTGCGCGTCGAATGCCCGCCCTGGGCGACAGAGCCGTTGCGGCGCCGTTTCGGCGAGGCGTTCGGCGACGAGATGGCGGCGCTGCTGACCGCCGCCCCGCTCGACCTGCGCGTCAACCCCATCAAGGCCAATCGCCCGGAGATGCTGGGGGCGCTGCGCGATCTCGGCCTTGACGCCGAAGCATCCGGCATGGCGCCCTATGGCATTCGCCTCCCCGAGCGGCTGTCGCTTGCCAGCCTGCCGATGCTGAAAAGCGGCGAGGTCGAGATCCAGGATGAGGGCTCGCAGCTCGTCGCCATGCTGGTCGATGCGCGGCCGGGCGATCGCGTGGTGGATTTTTGCGCCGGCGCCGGCGGCAAGACGCTCGCCATCGCGGCGCAGATGGCCAACAAGGGGCATGTTATCGCCTGCGACGTGCTGGAAGGCCGCCTGAAGCGCAGCACCGAGCGCTTCCGCAAGGCCGGGCTACACAATATCGAGACGCGGCTGCTCTCCAGCGAAACCGATCGCTGGGTGAAGCGCCACAAGGCCGGGTTCGACCGCGTGCTGGTGGATGCGCCCTGCAGCGGCACCGGCACATGGCGCCGCAACCCCGACGCCCGCTGGCGCGCGCTGGGCGGCCCCGGCCTTCATGAACTGCTGCCGCTGCAGGCCCGGATCCTGACCAGCGCGGCGCGCCTCGTAAGGCCCGGCGGACGCTTGGTCTATGCCACCTGCTCGATGCTCTATGAAGAAAACGACGAACAGGTCGCCGCTTTCCTTGCCACGCATCCGGATTTCAACGTGGTGCCGCTCGGGGAAGCGGCGCCCGCGCTGACCAATTCGGCGCATCCCGATTATCTGTCGCTGACGCCGGCGCGCAACGACACGGATGGGTTTTTTGCTGCGGTGCTGAGGCGCGACGCTGCGCCGGTGGTGGAGTAGGGGGGAAGCCTTAGGGTTCAGCCTGTGCTGCCCCACCCCACCCTAGCCCGGCCATTCGAGCATAGCTCTCATGCCTTCTCCACCTCCAATCGCCCCGCTGGGGCGCTTGGTCCGCCTCCGGCCAACCGGCTGCGAAGCCCATCAAGGGGAGGGAAATCGACTGCGAGTCCTGATGCTCTTTCGTCTCCCTCCCCCTTGTGGGGAGGGATTAAGGGTGGGGGTCATGTGCCGCGCCTCCAAAAAACCGCCACCCCCCACCGGGTCATTCCGGCGGAGGCCGGAATCCATGTCCGTGGCCTACCGCCTACATCCAGCGTGTGGGGCTTTCCCCGCATGGATCCCGGCCTGCGCCGGGATGACCCGGTGGTTGGAATGAACCGTTGAGGTGGAGGAGGCTCTTAAGGCGCAGGCCCATGTATGCGCTGCCCCACCCCACCCTAGCCCGGCCATTCGAGCCTAGCTCTCATGGCCTTCTCCACCTCCAAGCGCCCCACTGGGGCGCTTGGTCCGCCTCCGACGGAACGGCATCGAAGTCCCCAGAGGGGCGAGGGGGCAGGAGCCGCGGACTTTGTGGGCGGCGCATCCCTCTCCCGGCAATGGAAAAGCCACCCCCCACCGGGTCATTCCGGCGGAGGCCGGAATCCATGTCCGTGGTTCACCGCTTACATCAAGCGTGTGGGGCTTTCCCCGCATGGATCCCGGCCTGCGCCGGGATGACCCCGTGGTTGGGAGGAATCGTTGAGGTGGAGGGGGCCCTTAAGGCGCAGGCCCATGTATGCGCTGCCCCACCCCACCCTAGCCCGGCCATTCGAGCCTAGCTCTCATGGCGAGACGCGTAGAAGCGACCACTAATCTCTCGGGCCACCTCGCCCCTTTGGGGAGAGGTCGACGCGATAGCGTCGGGTGAGGGGTGCGGAGTTCTCGGCGCCCCTGATATGGCGGTTCACGCTACAACAGAAACTTCAGCGCAAGCCCTCACCCCCCTGTCGGGCCTGCCATTCGAACGTAGCTCTCATGGCCTTCTCCGCCTCCAATCGCCCCACCGGGGCGCTTGCTCCGCCTACGGCGGAACGGCATCGAAGTCCCCGGAGGGGCGAGGGGGCAAGAACCGCAGACTTTGTGGGTCGGCGCATCCCTCTCTCGGCATGGAAAAACCGCCTCCCCACCGGGTCATTCCGGCGAAGGCCGGAATCCATGTCCGTGGGTCACCGCTTACATCCAGCGCCTGGGGCGTTCCCCGCATGGATCCCGGCCTCCGCCGGGATGACCCGGTGGTTGGGAGGAATCTTGCGAAGAAGGTCCATGCCGCGCAGGCGGGTGCCTATGGGTTGGGGCGCACGCTACCCCCCAAAACCCACCCCTCACCTCTTCGGCAGCGGCACGCCCTTGGTGGTGAATTTGGGGCCGCGGCTGCTGGTGCGGAGGGGACGCTTGGTGCCGGCGGCCTTGCCGGTGCCGGGGGGCTGGTAGTTGGGCACCAGCTGGTCGGGGCGCTGGCCGATGAGGTCGGTGCGGCCCATTTCCTTCAGGGCCTCGCGCAGCAGCGGCCAGTTGTCGGGGTCGTGATAGCGCAGGAACGCCTTGTGCAGGCGGCGCTGGCGTTCGCCCCTGATGGTATCGACCTTGTCGCTGGCGCCGCGCCGCACGCCGCGCAGCGTGTTGACGCCGGTGTGATACATGGCGGTAGCGGTGGCCATGGGCGAGGGCAGGAAGGTCTGCACCTGATCGGCGCGGTAGCGGTTCTTCTTGAGCCAGAGCGCGAGGTTCATCATGTCCTCGTCGGTCGTGCCCGGATGGGCGGCGATGAAATACGGAATGAGATAGTATTTCTTGCCCGCTTCCCGGGCGGCGGCGTCGAACATTTCCTTGAAGCGGTCATAGGTGCCGATGCCGGGCTTCATCATCTTGTCGAGCGGGCCGCGCTCGGTGTGCTCGGGGGCGATCTTGAGGTACCCGCCCACATGGTGGGTCACCAGTTCCTTGATGTATTCGGGGCTCTTCACCGCCAGGTCATAGCGCACGCCCGAGGCCACCATCACCTTCTTGACGCCCTTGACCTCGCGCACCTTGCGGTAGAGCCGGATCAGATCGTCATGCGAGGTGTTGAGGTTGGGGCAGACATCGGGGAACACGCAGGAGGGCAGCCGGCACGCCGCCTCGATCTTGGGGTCCTTGCAGGCCATGCGGTACATATTGGCGGTCGGGCCGCCGATATCGGAGATGACGCCGGTGAAGCCCGGCGTCTTGTCCCGGATTTTCTCGACTTCGCGCAGGATCGAGGTTTCCGAGCGGTTCTGGATGATGCGGCCTTCATGCTCGGTGATGGAGCAGAAGGTGCAGCCACCGAAGCAGCCGCGCATCACCGTCACCGAGAACTTGATCATGTCCCAGGCGGGAATCTTGGCATCCCCATAGGCGGGATGGGGCGCGCGCGCATAGGGCAGGTCGTAGACCGCATCCATCTCGTCGGAGGTCAGCGGAATGGGGGGCGGGTTCAGCCACAGGTCGCGGTCGCCATGGCGCTGCACCAGCGGGCGCGCATTGCCCGGATTGGCCTCGCGATGGAGGACGCGCGAGGCGCGCGCATAGGCTTCGCGGTCCTGTTCGACCTGCTCGAAGGCCGGCAGCCGGATGACGGTGTCGCCGGGACGGCGGCTCGCGCCCTCATCGGCGGAATCGAGATCGTCGGCATGCAGTTCCGAATAATGGTCGGGCACCGGGCGGAACAGCGCCACGCCACGGACGGATTCCAGGTCGCGCGGCGCCTCGCCTGCCGCCAGGCGGTTGGCGACTTCGACGACGGCGCGCTCGGCATTGCCGTAGATCAGCAGGTCGGCCTTGGCGTCGGCCAGGATCGAGCGGCGCACCTTGTCGGACCAGTAGTCGTAATGGGCGATGCGGCGCAGCGACGCCTCGATGCCGCCCAGCACCACCGGCACGTCCTTGTAGGCTTCGCGGCAGCGCTGCGTATAGACGATGGTGCAGCGGTCGGGGCGCTTGCCGCCCTCGCCGCCCGCCGTATAGGCATCGTCATGGCGCAGCTTGCGATCCGAGGTGTAGCGGTTGACCATGGAGTCGAGGTTGCCGCCGGTGACGCCGAAGAACAGCGTCGGCCGGCCGAGCTCGCGGAACGGCTCCGCCGACTGCCAGTCGGGCTGCGAGATGATCCCCACCCGATAACCCTGCGCCTCGAGCAGCCGGCCGATGATGGCCATGCCGAAGCTGGGGTGATCCACATAGGCATCGCCCGTGACCAGCACGACGTCGCACGCATCCCAGCCGAGCGCATCCATCTCGGCGCGGCTCATCGGCAGGAACGGCGCCGCCTGGCCCGACGGCGGCTTGAGGGCGGACAGGGGCGTGATGGCTTGTTGCGCGCTGGCGAGGGTTTCCATGGCGTCGACGTATAGGCCGCCCCGGTGGCGAATTCAACCAAGCCGAGGTGGGGTGGGGTATGCGTGAGGGCGTGACGTGGCGCGGACGCGAAGTCCCCGGCACTATCCCGCTATTTTCCCGCCGTCATCCCGGATTCCGCCCTCCGCCGGAATGACCCGGTGGGGGTGGCCCCTCACCGCGTAAACGTCAGATGGACAGTGCCGCTCTCGGCCGTCTCGGACTTCACCCCAAACCCCGCCTCGAGCCCGCGCAGATCGTCCCACAGGCGAATACCGCGGCCGAGGAGGATGGGGGTGATGGCGACATGCAGCCGGTCGACGAGCCCGGCCTTGAGGAATTCGCGCACCACGGTCGGGCCGCCACCGACGCGGATATCCTTGCCATCGGCCACCGCCATGGCCTTTTCGAGCGCCTGCGCGGGCGTGGCGCTGAGGAAATGGAAACTGGTGCCGCCGGCCATTTCGATGGAGGCGCGCTGGCGGTGGGTCAAGACGAACACCGGGACGCCGAATGGCGGCTCGTCGCCCCACCAGCCGCGCCAATCCGGATCATCGGGGAAATTGTGGAGGCCGAACATGCCGGCGCCCATGATCTCGGCGCCCACATCTTCGAAATAGGCCCTGGCGTATTGATCATCGATGCCGGTGGTGCCGGCGCCCGTCTTGTCCTTGAACACGCGCTCGCGAAAAGTGCGCGTCGCCACATAGGCGCCCACCAGGCGCGGCCAATCCTCGCCGAACGGCACTTCGGGCGTCTGGTCGGTGGTGGTGGCGAAACCATCGAGTGAAATCATCAGATCGACACGAACGGCCATCGGGGTACTCCTTGTGGTAAAATACTAAGGCGAGTGCCTTCATATTGAATGCCGAATACTAAGGCAAGTACCTTTTTATCCTTGACCAGGGCTGGCGGCGCATCTTACCAAGGCGCATGCCCCATCATTCGACCCCGCTCGACCTCGCCTTTCACGCCCTGAGCGATCCGACCCGCCGCGCGGTGGTGTCGCGGCTGGCCGAGGGCGAGGTGCCGGTCAGCGTTCTGGCGGCGCCCTTCGACATGGCGCTCCCCTCCTTCGCCCAGCATCTTCGGGTGCTGGAGGATTGCGGGCTGATCGCCAGCGAAAAGCGCGGGCGCAGCCGCTGGTGCCGGCTGCAGCGGGCCCCGTTCGAGGCGGCGGCGGACTGGATGGAAGCCGAGCGCCGGCGCGCCGCCGAACGGCTCGACCGGCTGGAAGCCTATCTCGACAAAACTGAGGACCCCAAAGGGTAAACACCATGGCAAGCCCCCTCGATACCTGGTCGCCGGATCGCGAAATCGTCCTGGTCAAGGTGCTGCGGCACCCGCGCCACAAGGTATTTGCCGCCTGGATGGACCCGGCGGCGCTGGCCCAATGGTATGGCCCCACCGGCCTTGCCATCGAGAGCCACGAGGCCGACATCCGCGTCGGCGGGGTATGGCGCTTCGACATGGTGGGGATATTCGAGGGCCGCGAGCAGCGCTTTCCCAACCTCATGCGGTTTCTCGAAATCGTGCCCGATGAGCGCATCGTGATGGATTACGGCACCCCCGACCCGAACGATCCCGACCGTTTCCGCGTCACGGTGACGTTCGACGAACAGGCCGACGGCAAGACCGTCCTCACCATGCGCCAGCTCCACCCCAGCCGCGAACGCCGCCAGGTGGTCATCGGCTTCGGCGCGGTGGAATACGGGCTGCAGACGCTGGATGGTCTGGAGGCCTGGCTGGACCGGTAGGGGTGGGGCTGAGAGTAACGGCTCCATTGCCCCCTGTGGCCGAGAGGCCTGTGGCCGGCAGACACTCCCGCTATTTTCCCGGAGTCATCCCGGCGGAGGCCGGGATCCATGCGGGGAGCGTCTCACGCGCTGGATGCATCGGCCCGCCACGGACATGGATACCGGCCCTCGGCCGGAATGACCCGGTGAGTGGGAGGAGCTTAGATCCCCCGGACTTCCGCCAGCCGCCCGACGGCATAATCATCCTTCCAGCACACGGCGGCTTCCCAGGCGGCCGAGGCCTGCGCGGCGATGTCGAGCGCCGCGCCTTCGAGGCCCCCGCCATTGTGAGGCAGCACCAGGTCGAGGTCGGGGACATCGACATGGGCCTCGTCCCAATCGATCAGCGCCACCCGGCCGGCCGTCATGCGGATGTTGCCGGGGTTGGCGGGGTTGCCGTGAATGGCTGATGTTTCGCGTCCGGCGAGCCGGGCCCAGGCGGCGCGGCAGCGGGCGACGCCTTCGGCCGGCATGGCGGCGAGATCGATGCGCGTGCCGGTTTGGGCGGTGACGAATTCGGTCGAGGCGCGCCAGCCCGGGCGCTGCGGCCAGCCCCTGGTCAATGCATGCACCTGGCGCAAGGTTGCGCCGACGCGGCGCCAGTCGGCCGCCGTTTCGGGCGGGCCGCCCTCCATATATCGCATCACGCACAGCCCTTTTTCGAACAGACGCCCATCGGGCGTCGGGATCGGCACCGGCACCGCGAGGCCCTGCCGGTCGAGGTGCTGCAAAAGCCCGGCCTCCCAGGCGAGATCGGCGTCGCTTCTGGTGCCGAGCCGCGCCACGGCCATCTGCCCGCCGATGCGCACGCTCCACACGTCATTGGCGGCGCCGCCGGCGAGCGGCGCGATGCGCTGCGCGTTTTCACCCCATAGCGCAAGTGCTTCCCACCCCATTCGGGCTCATCTCCGCATGATTCAGACCGGCATTTCACTATCCCGAACGCCGCGCCGGGACAACGCGGGGCGATCCGGCCCTCCCGGTGAACAATCATCGATCAATAGGCCGCCAGGGCGCGCTATTTTGACGAGGCGCTAACTTCTTTCAGGCATTGTTTGCCCAGCGGTTGCAGCGACAATCGGTGACTGAGGAGAGATCCGCTTGAATACGAAGCGTTTGTTAGGCGCCGTGGCGGGCTTGGGGGCAAGTTTATTTCTGGTTGCCGGAGCCCATGCGGGAGGACTTGAGGCCAATGGCTATGACTGGGATCTGCTGTTCGATCCCGGCACCTATGCCAGCAAGGCCACCGCGGCCTATGTGCATATCGACAAGGACGTGAAAAATGCCGGCGTCATGCCCGGCACGGTGTCCACCACCCCCTCGCGCGTGCAGTACAATGCCGGCTTCAAGGCCGACATTTTCGACATGGCCAGCTGCGCGATCACCATCCAGAACCCGTTCGGGTCGAACGCCAGGCGCACCAATGCGTATGCGGCTTTGACCGGGCAGGCCGTCAGCGAAGCCGTCCGGTCCACCGATACGGGCCTCACCTGCGCGGTGGGCTTTCAGGCAGGCCCCGGCGTCTTGAGCTTCATCGGCGGCATCTCGGCCCAGAACCTCGATTACCAGGCCTCCATTCCCACGGGTCTCGCCACCCATACGCCGGTTTCCATCAATGGCTGGTCCACCGGCTGGCGCGCCGGCCTTGCCTATGAGATCCCCGAATATGCGCTGCGGGTCAGCGCCATCTACAATGCGCCGGTGCGCTATACCCTCGAGGGCACCGCCTTCGGGGGCGCGGCCTCGGCCGATGTCTCGACGCCGCAATCGTTCGAGGTGCGCGGACAAACCGGCATCATGCCCGGCTGGCTCGCCCTCGGCTCGGTCAAGTGGATGGATTGGTCGACCCTGCAGACCCTGACCGTCACGACGATCGGCGCGCCGCTGGTCTCCAGTTTCGACTATCGCGATGGCTGGACCGTCACCGCCGGCATCGGCCACAGCCTCAGCGACCAGCTGAGCCTTGTCGGCACGGTCAGCTGGGATCGCGGCACCTCGACCCCCGGCCCCCACGGCGTCTTGACCTCGGGCAGCCAGACCGACCGCTACGGCATCACGCTGGGCGCGGCCTACAACATCTCCCCCACCGTGCAGCTCACCGGCGGCGTCTCGGCCAACATGCTGGCCTCCGGCTCCAACGCCCGGGGCGAAACCTGGGACACAGGCTATGTGTACGGCGTCAGCGGCGGGCTGAAGGCTTCGTTCTAGGGGGTAGGGTAGGGTAGAGCCGCACCCCATAGGGCTGGCCCACTTCCTCCAGCGCTCAGCGGATGCGCATATCGGCCGCCAGGCCCTTGCCGCCATCGGGTGAGCGCTCGAAAGCCGTGATCGTGAGCGTCATCGCGGGTATCTCCGTGTGGTGAGACTAGGGGTTTCACCATCACGACTGATGAGGGTGGGGCAATCGACACCGGTTGAGATTTCATACGGAGATCTCAATCCCGTGGCACGATCTCTCCCACCCACGGAGTCATCCCGGCGGAGGCCGGGATCCATGCGGTGAACGCTCCACGCGCTGGATGCCTACGGCCGCGGGAAGGACCCGGTGGCGGGGTCGATAAATCTCGCCGCGAATATGAAGGGGTGCGCCTTACCCAAAATGCCACCACCAGCGCCCCTACCCCGCCACCGCCACGGCTTCGTCGGGCAACTCGCCGTAGCGGGCGATGACGGAGGCGTCGTACCAGTCACCGAGCAGCGGGTCGCCGGTGCGGGAGAAGGCGATGACGGCGTCGTGGGTTTCGCTCAGGCGCAGCGCCAGTGCGCGGGCATGCAGTTCGCTGCGCGCCTCGCGCGGTTCCTCCGCAATGAACATCCCCCGATTCCCCCTCTGGAAGCTCAAAACCACAAAATAAGTAACCATTAGCCGATCGCCTTGTTCTCTATATGTTCCATTAAGACCCCGAACGGACGGGGAGTCGAGAGCGTTTTTGGAGAAAAGTTTAGGTAGGTTTCTCTTACGTTGAGAGATTGACATGTAGGTAGGTATAACCTACATATGGCCCATCGGATCAGTGATCCATGGAGCCGGCCTCGTGCAGTACCTCATTCCGACCCAATCGCCCTATCTGCTGACGGCGGCCGATATCCGCGCCGATCTGGGCCTTGAGAGCAGGGATTTCGACAGGCTGATCGGCGCCGCCATCGTGGCGGTCAGCATCGATATCGAGACGCGGCGGCAGGTGTGCCTGCATCGCCAGGTATGGGCGGTGCAGCGCCCCGACGGCATGACGGATGCCGCGTTCGACGCGGCCGTGGCCCGCATCGGCGCCCGGCCCCGGATCGGGCCGGCCTATCGGCGCGACGACAATCCCGGCGATGCGCTGGGGCCCTATCACGATTGTACGTTCGAGCCCGAGGCGGCGCTGCTCGGTGCGGCGCGGGCGGCGGTCGTCGCCTGGTGCCTCGACCAGCACGATCTCTGCCGCGCCATCGGCGAAGAGCGGCGTAACGCACATGTGGCCCTGCCGGCGGCCGTATTCGCCTCGGAGGCGGCGGCGTGATGGCTGAGGACACAAGGCATACGCGAGGCCCCTGGCGCCTCGGTTACGAGGATGGCTCGGGCAGCGGGCCGGATTTTTACACGATCACCGCCCGCAACCGGCCGGTGGTCCTCGGCGGCGACGGTTTCGGCCTCCCCCATGGGGTTCGCCAGGCCGCCGATGCCCGCCTGATCGCCGCGGCGCCCGAACTTCTCGATTGTCTCAGGGAGGCGCGTCAACACCTCGAACAGGACAGGATCGACGTCGTCTATATCGATGAAGTCATCGCCCGGGCGGAGGGGCGCTGATGGCGTCGCCCCGGCCCCATACCCCGACCGACGAAGAACTGGCGGCGCTCGGCGCCCGCCTCCTCGGCCTTGCCGAACAGGCGCCCGGCGCGGCTGAAAGCCCGCGCCCCAACACCGAGATCATCGTGATGACCCCGCCCGAACATGTCGCCGCCGCCCGCCAGGCGCTCACCGCCGTCGCGACCGGTTTCGACTTCGATATCTGGCATGAAACCTGGGCGAGCGATGAGAACTACCTGCACCTGCCCGATGCCGAGGCGCAGGCGCTCGACGCCATGGCGGAAGCCGGGCGCCGGCGCGTCATGGCGCTGCCGCCGGCCGCCTGAGCGGCGCGGCTGCCGGTCGGGTTTGCCGCAAAGTTGACGATAATTGGGCCCAGGAGGTTAACCCGGATCGAAGCTCGACATGTCTAGGTCGAGTGTCGGCGACAGCCATCGGGTCACCCGGTGGCGTTGCGACGGATTTCGGCACCTCACAGCAGGCAGGGCCTGCTTGCCGCGACAGTTTCGAAGCCCGGCCATGGCGGCCAGGCCTCGTTTCATAACGCGTTGAGTGAGAGGCCGGCCAGATGACCTCCAGCAGCCATCCATCCGCACCATTCTGGCAGGCCTTGGGGCCTGCGGGCGTCTTGCGGCCGCCTGCGGGCGTCTTGCGGCCGCCTGCGGGCGCCTTGCGGCCGCCTGCGGTCGTCTTGCGGCCCTTGGCCGTCCATCGCGCCATCCTGTCATCAAGGCTTTCCAGCCGCCCGGGGGCCGGCTGAACTTCGTTATGCCCCGCGTCAGCCGGGGCCAATTCTGCAGGCGACAAACGACTGGAGGAATGACGAATGAGCGGATCACCGCATGCGGAACAAACCGTCATGTCGGCGCGGGGCCTGATGCCGCCCCGGGTAGATCACCGCACCATTGCGCGGCGGGGCGTGGAAGCGGTGATCTGGGGCATTCCGCTGGTCAGCGTCTATGCCATGCGGCGCGCCTTCTTCGCCATGGGCGCGCGCTATGGCGATATCCTCTATCTCTCGCGCCCAGCGACGTGGAAATTCCAGACCACCACGCCCAATGCTTCCTCGCTCTATGTGTATTTCAACTTCAACCTGCAGGATGGGCCGGTGGTGGTGGATGTGCCGGCCGCCACGGGAGCGGGCCTTTTCGGCTCGATCGTCGATGCCTGGGAGGTGCCGCTGGCCGATGTGGGCCCCCAGGGCGAGGATGGCGGCAAGGGCGGCAAGTTCCTGCTGCTGCCGCCGGGGTTCGGAGGCGCGGTGCCGGCGGGCTATCTGCCCCTGCCCTCCCACACCCATAATGGCTATGCGCTGCTGCGCGCCATCCCGGTGACCTCCGGCCCCGCCGATACCGCAAGGGCGATCGAGCTGGTGCGCCGGATCGCCGTCTATCCGCTGGCCGAGGCCTTCGCGCCGCCCGAGCACAAGCATATCGATATCGCCGACGAGTTCTTCGACGGGCTCGTGGGGTTCGACGAGAGCTTTTACGAATGCATGGCCCATATGGTGAACGAGGAGCCGGTTCAGACGCGGGATTTCGTCGCCATGGCGCAGCTGCGCTCGCTGGGCATCATCAGGGGGCAGCCCTTCGATCCCGATGCGGCGACCCGCACGGTGCTGCGGCATGCGGCCCATGAGGCGCATTCGCATTTCATGCGCGTGGTGACGACGGGCAAGGCCTATTGGCCGGGCACGCAATGGATCGTGTCGGCGCTGGCGGGCCCCAGGACAGGTTTCGATTTTCTCGCCGAAGACCATCTCGATATCGATGAGCGCGGCACGACGTTCTTTCTCGCCTATGGGGCCCCCAAGAGCCTGGGAGCCGCGAGCTTTTACGTCGCCGCCTTCCGTGACGCCGCCGACCAGCCGCTGCAGGGCCACAAGGCCTATGGCCTGCATGTCCCGGCCGAGGTGCCGGTCGAGCAGTATTGGGCCGCAACCGTCTATGATCTCACCACCGCCGGGTTTTTCCGGCAGGCGCCGAGCCTTGCGGTCGATTCCCATGGCGACAGGGTGCTGAAGAACCCCGATGGCTCGGTCGATATCCATATCGGTCCCACACCGCCCGAGGGGCGCGAGAACAACTGGATCTATACCGAGCCCGGCAAGCCGTGGTTCACGTTCTTCCGCTTTTACGGGCCGGGGAAAGCGGTCTTCGACAAAAGCTGGTCCCTGCCCGATATCAAACCGGTGGGCGGAAACTCCCGTTAGAACCACCCGAAGCCCCTTTTTATCAAGTCTCCAGTTTAGACTACTTGATCCAAAATTATAGTATAACAAGATTTGACGACACGATAACTGCAAAATATGATGATGTTATCCGAGTTAGTCTACAACAGGATGCAAAAGAACCGCCAAGGCCGCGACTGGAAATTTGACGACCCCGCCCCTGGCGGCCTGTCAAAAGGGAGACGATGATGGCCCATATCGAGAGCGCTGCCAGAAATGCGTCGCCGCCCGTGGCGCCGCTCATGCCGCCCCAGGCCGATATGGTGTGGATCGAAGGCGGCAGCTTCGCCATGGGGTCGGACAGCCACTATGCCGAGGAGGCGCCGGCACACGGCGTCAGCGTCGATGGCTTCCAGATAGACCGCACGCCCGTCACCAACCGGCAGTTCCGCAAATTCATCGAGGCCACCGGGCATGTGACGCTGGCCGAAATTCCGCCCGACCCCAGGGAATATCCGGGCGCCCTGCCGGAGATGCTCTATGCGGGCTCGCTGGTGTTCACGCCGACGCGCTATCCGGTCGATCTCGGGGACTGGTCACAATGGTGGCAGTTCCTCAAGGGGGCCAATTGGCGCCACCCCTATGGGCCGCGCAGTCACCTCAACGGCCTCTGGGAGCACCCGGTGGTGCACGTGGCCTATGGGGATGCGCTGGCCTATGCGCGATGGGCGGGCAAGGATTTGCCGACCGAGGCCGAATGGGAGTTCGCGGCGCGCGGCGGCCTCGATGGCGCCGAGTTCGCCTGGGGTGACGAATTCCTCGATGGCGAGCGGCACCTGGCCAATACCTGGCAGGGCAATTTCCCTTACGAGAACCGCCTCGATGACGGTTTCGAGCGCACGTCGCCCGTGGGCGCGTTTCCACCCAACGGCTATGGGCTGCTCGATATGATCGGCAATGTGTGGGAGTGGACCAGCGACTGGTATTCCGGCCGGCACGAGGTGCATGCGTGCTGCGCGCCCGTCAATCCGCACGGCGCCGGCGAGGCCGGCAGCTATGATCCGGCGCATCCCGAAATCCGCATTCCCCGCAAGGTTCTGAAGGGCGGCTCGCACCTGTGCGCACCCAGCTATTGCCGGCGCTACCGCCCGGCGGCGCGCCATGCCGAGCCCATCGACACGTCCACCAGCCATGTGGGCTTTCGCTGCGTGCTGCGCACAGGGGTGGCATCATGAGCGGCGGCAGACCGCCGGCGGGCGGCACCCGCCCCGAAATGCAGCCGCCGCGCGCCAAGCCCAAAATGGCGCCCGAAAAGCCGCTGGGGCCGCGCCCCGATGTCACCAATGTGGAATCCGGCATGGCCTCGGTGCAGTTGTCGGAATACCGCACCGACATGTCGACGCATCGCACGGCGCTTTCCGATCACCGGACGGACCTGTCGGAATACCGCACGGACCTGTCGACCCAGCGCACCGACATGTCCGTGGATCGCACCGATATGTCGATGCGGCGCACCGGCATGTCGTTCCAGCGCACACGCCTCAGCGCCGACCGCACGCTGATGTCGGTGATCCGCACCTCGCTGTCGCTGATCTCGTTCGGCTTCACCATCTACCAGGTGTTCGAAAAGCTGCATGACAGCAACGTCATTCCGGTGGGGAGCGGCGCCGCCCGAAATTTCGGCGTGACGCTGGTGAGCCTCGGCATCCTGATGCTGCTCATCGGCATCGTCTATCATCTGCAATTCATGGTGGGGCTGCGCGCGGAACGCCACGAAATGGTGGCCGAAGGCCTGCTGCATGGGCAGAGCAGGTTCCCGCCCTCCTTCACCCTCGTCACCGCGCTGGTGCTGCTGCTGGTCGGCATTACGGCCATCGTCAGCATGGTGTTCAATATCGGGCCCTTCGGGGGGGGCGGCACATGACCGCCAACCAGCTCATCGGCTTCGCCATCAATGCCAGCATGTTCCTCATCGTGTTCGCGGTGGGGCTGCAGACCACCATGAAGGAAGCCACCTACCTGCTGGAGCGCCCCGGCCTTCTGGTGCGCTCGCTGGTTTCGATGAACATCATCATGGTGATCGTGGCGCTGGGGCTCATCGCCATCTTCAATCCGGCGCCCGAAATCAAGATCGCGCTGGTGGCGCTGGCGCTGTCGCCGGTGCCGCCGATCCTGCCGACGACGCAGGAGCGGGCCGGCGGCTCGCATGGCTATACGATGGGCCTGCTTTTGAGCGCCTCCATCGCGGCGGTGGTGCTGGTGCCGGCGGGGCTGTGGCTGCTCGATGTGCTGTTCAGCCAGCAGATGCAGGTGTCGCCCGCCAATGTGGCGGGCATCGTGGTGATTTCCATCATCGTGCCGGCGGTGCTGGGCATTCTGGTCAACACGCTGATGCCGGCGCTGGCGGCGCGCCTCGCACGCCCGATCTCGCTGTTGGCGATGCTCGTGCTGGTGGTGGCCGTCATCCCCGTCATCTTCGCCACCTGGCCGCTGCTGGGCAGTTTTATCGGCAACGGCCTGTTCGTCGGCCTGATCGGCTTCACCCTCATCGGCCTTTTGGTCGGGCATTTCCTCGGGGGGCCCGATCCCGACGAGCGCACCGTTCTGGCACTCGCCACCAGCACACGGCATCCGGGCGTCGCCATCACCATCGCCAGCCTCAATTTCCCCGATTTCAAGGGCGTCCTGGTGGTGGTGCTCTATCACCTCCTGTTCGGGGCCATCACCAATATCCCTTACGTGAAATGGCGGACGCGCCAACACGCCGCCGCCCACAAGGGAGCGGTGCGGTGACCTGTGCCCGGGCGAAAACGGGCCTAGAGGCCGATACGCGGGTCGAGGTTGACGATGCGCGCCAGCGAAGCGAAGGGCTTGCTGCAGGCAAGGTGATATTGGCCCTTGAGGCCCTGGGGATCGTTCTGGAATGCCAGGTGCGTCACGGGCTGTCCCGCAACGATCAGCTGCCGGCAGGCGCGGCACCATTGATCATGGCCGCCGCCCCCAGGGGCCTTCTCGTCGAGCAACACTTCAAACCTCGCTCTCGTGAACAATTGTATCCAATATCGCATCGGCGTCCCGGCTTGCCTAGGCGGCGAGACGGTTTGTCACCCTTGAGGCCGCCGATGCGGCACATGCTCCGCTAGCTCCCTCATGGCGAACGGCCTTTGTGGTTCGCCCGAGCCGGTCGGAGAAATTCAGGGCTCCCGCGCGCCGCAAGGCGCGCACAGCGCAATGGCCGCCGGCACGCCGGCGGATATGGGCACAGCCGCCCACCCATGACCCTGGATAAGGAGCAATCACCATGCCTACCGCCTCTCGTAAACCCAACATCCTGGTAATCTGGGGTGACGATATCGGGCAGTCGAACCTGAGCTGCTACACGCACGGCCTGATGGGCTACCAGACCCCCAATATCGACCGCCTCGCCCAGGAGGGCATGCTGTTCACCGACAGCTATGGGGAGCAGAGCTGCACCGCCGGCCGCTCATCCTTCATCACCGGACAGAGCGTTTATCGCACCGGCCTCAGCAAGGTGGGCATCCCGGCCTCGCCCATCGGCATGCCGGACAGCATCGTCACCACCGCGCAATTGCTGAAAGACCAGGGCTATGCCACCGGCCAGTTCGGCAAGAATCATCTGGGCGATCTCAACCATCACCTGCCCACGGTTCACGGTTTCGATGAGTTCTTCGGCAATCTCTACCACCTCAATGCCGAGGAAGAGCCCGAAATGGCCAATTACCCCACCGAGGCCGAAATCCCCAACTTCAGGAAGACCTTCGGGCCGCGCGGGGTTGTCCATTCATGGGCGACCGACAAGGACGACCACACCGTGCAGGAGCGCTGGGGCAAGGTCGGCAAGCAGCGGATCGAGGACACCGGTCCCCTCAACACCAAGCGCATGGAGACGTGCGACGACGAGTTCGTGGCCGCCGCCAGGGATTTCATGACGCGCGCCAACAAGGCCGGAAAGCCGTTCTTCGTGTGGCTGAACTTCACCCACATGCACATGTTCACCCACACCAAGAAGGAAAGCCTCGGCCAGGCCGGACGCTGGCAATCGCCCTATCACGACACCATGATCGACCATGACAGGAATGTGGGCGAAGCGCTGGCCATGCTGGACGAGCTGGGCATCGCCGACGACACGTTCGTGATGTATTCAACCGATAACGGCCCGCACCGGAACTCCTGGCCGGATGGCGGCACGACGCCCTTCCGCTCCGAAAAGGACACCAATTGGGAAGGCGCCTTCCGCGTTCCCATGCTGGCGCGCTGGCCCGGCCATATCGCGGCGGGCTCCACTGCCAACGGCATCGTGCAGCATCACGACTGGCTGCCGACGTTCCTCGCCATGGCGGGGGCCTCCGACATCATCGACAAGCTGAGGAAGGGCTACAAGGCCGGCGATGGCCGCACCTACAAGAACCACATCGATGGGTTCAGCATGCTCGACTACATCACCGGCAAGGCCAAGGAGAGCCCGCGCAAGCTCTACTTCTACTTCAGCGACGATGGCGACGTGCTGGCCATCCGCTACGACAACTGGAAGCTGGCCTTCATGGAACAGCGCATGGAGGGCACGCTGGGCCTGTGGGCCGAGCCCTTCGTGCGGCTGCGCATGCCCAGGGTCTATAATTTGCGCACCGATCCTTACGAATTCGCGCCGGTCACCTCGAACAGCTATTTCGACTGGATGCTGCACAACGCCTATTTCATCTTCGTGGCGCAGACAGCGGCGGCCAAGTTCGCGGAGACTTTCAGGGAGTTCCCGCCCGCCCAGCACCCCGGCAGCTTCACCATCGACGACGCCATGGCCAAAATGAGCGAGGCCGCCGGCGGCGCCAGCACCTGAGCGCCATCACGGGGGGCGGCGGGCTTCGGCCCGCCCCCTGACCTCAGGAGCCGGAGCGGAGGGATGCGGCATGCGCGAGTGGTTCGTCATCGCAACCGAAAACGCCATCCTCATCATCGACATGATGGCGCTGGTGGTGGTGGTGCTCGCCACCATCGAGGCCTTTTGGCGCGGCCTCGCCGTGCTCTTTCGCCCCAGCGCCAGCAACCATGACCGCCGGGAGGTGTGGCTGCGCTATGCCCGCTGGCTGGTGGCGGGCCTGACGTTTCAACTGGCGGCCGACATCATCGAAACCTCCATCACCTCGGACCGGGAGGCGCTGTTCCGCATCGCGGTGGTCGCCCTGGTCCGCACCTTCCTCAATTATTTCCTCGAACGCGACGTCGCCGAAGTCCGTGGGCGCCAGCGTCCGGCAACCACAGACGAGGCATGAAGATGAGCCTTCAATCCAGCCAGAACATCGTCCAGGCCGCCCTTGCGGCGGGCAGCAACCCATTGCCGTCATGGAACGAGGGGGAACCCCGATGGGCCATTCTCGATTTCGTCGAACGCGTCACCACCGCCGGCGGGCCGGATTTCGTGCCCATGGCGCAGCGCATCGCCACTTTCGACAATGACGGCACGCTGTGGACCGAGCAGCCCCTCTACTTCCAGCTCTCCTTCGCTTTCGACCGCATCGCGGCGCTCGCGCCCCAACATCCGGAATGGCAATCGACGCAGCCCTTCAGGGCCCTCGTCGAGCACGATCAAAAAGCCCTGGCGGAGGCCGGCGAGAAAGGCCTGCTCCAGATCATGGCCGAAACGCATGCGGGCATGACGACCGAGGCGTTCTCCCAAGCCGTCGCGGACTGGTTTTCGACCGCCCGCCATCCGCGCTTCCAGCGCCCCTATGGCGAATTGATCTTCCAGCCGATGCTGGAATTGCTGCCCCTGTTGCGGGCCAACGGGTTCAAGACCTTCCTGGTCTCGGGGGGCGGGGTGGAGTTCATCCGGGTATTCGCCGAGAAAGCCTACGGCATTCCGCCCGAACAGGTCATCGGCTCATCGGGCGTCGTCAGCTTCCACAAGGATGCCGATGGCAGGGTGGAATTGCTCAAGGAGCCCAAGGTCGAATTCATCGACGATGGCGCCGGCAAGCCCGTCGGCATCAACCGCTTCATCGGGCGGCGGCCGATCCTCGCCTTCGGCAATTCCGACGGCGACCAGCAGATGCTGGAATACACCATGGCGGGCGATGGGCCGCGCTTCGCGGGGCTCGTGCACCATACCGATGCGGGCCGGGAATATGCCTATGACCGGGCCTCGCCGGTGGGCAAGCTCGATACGGCACTGGTTGAGGCCGAGGCGCAACACTGGACGGTTGTCGACATGCGGCGCGACTGGACCGTGATCTACCCGTTCGAGATGAAGTAGCTCTTTCACGGCACAGTGGCGGCGGATGGGCGCGGGGCCGGAGCGATCCGGCCCGGCGTTCGCCTCAGCGCGGGTCCGGCACCGGCAGGTAGACGATCTGGCTGCCGTGATAGACCAGCTGATACCAGGCCGAACCGCATTGCTCGAACTTGCCGCCATGCACCACCACCGTCTGGCAATTGCCCGGCAGCACGTAGATCACGGTGTTCTCATAGTCATGGAAGATCTCATCCGAGATCGCCGCGCCCCAGACCAGCGCCCCGGGCACCCAGGGGTAATGCGGGTATGGCACTGGCCGCGGCGGCGGCAGCGGCCGCGGGGGCGGCAGGGGCCGGGGTGGTGGTAGTGGCCGGGGTGGCGGCAGCGGATGTGGCACCGGATGCGGCCGGGGCGGATGCGGCACCGGGCGCGGCGCCGGATGCGGCACCGGCACGACGCGGCCGCCGGCATTGTAATGCCCGCCGATATTGCCGCCGCCATGAAAGCCACCGCCGAGCGATGGCCGGGCATCGACCGTGCCTATGGGGGTGACGAACAGCAGGGCCGAAAGGGCAAGGGCCGTGGCGAGCCGTCCGAGGCGCGAAGCGGTTCTCATTTCGACACCTCCCCGGCATCGCGCAGCACGATGGGAATGGGCGTTGCATCAGGCGGCGGCGTGAAGGTGAAAGCATCGGCTGGCGGCTTGGCGTCGCCCCAGGCGAGATTGACCTCAAAGCGCGGCCGCGTCCCGGAATTGTCCTCGATCACCATTTTCAAGGGCAATGCCGCATCGCCGTCCTTGATCCAGACCTGAAAATCCTTGTCGGCGGTGCGGAAGGCCCAGTGCCTGGTAGCCTCGCCATCGATTTCGGCCTTGCCGACGAGAAAAGCCCCGGTCACCGCATTGGTGGGCGCATCGGCGGTGCCCCAATCGAAGAGATCGGCCAGGGGCAGCTCGATATCGGCGTAATAGGCGACGGATTCGAGCATGTCCTTGATGGTGGGCCCGACATCATCGAGCTGGCCATAGACCTTGTCGTTCTCCGAAATCACGTAAAGCGATTGCCCGTCGAACACGAACACCCGCTGCCCCAGATCGCTGGCGAGCTCTACCCGGAGCCTATCGGGGCGCTCGGCGAGATAATGCACGGTGCCGCCGATCTCGATGTTCTGGTCATTGTCGAGGCTGAGATCGGCCTCGAAACTGGTCTTGAGATCGAAGCTTTGTTGCGCGGCGAGCGCCTCGCCCATGGCCTTGAGCGCCGCGATGGCATCGGGCTCGATGGCATCGGCTGAGGCCGTGGTGGCGATCGCGCCCGCGGCGTCCCTCAGGGGCGGCGCTGGCTGCGCGGCGGCAGGGCCCGTCAGGGCCAGGACGCAAATCAGGCATAGAAGAGTTCGTGGATGATCTAGCATGTTGACTGTCTCCAGCCCGACCGCCCAGTATCCTAAACCGCAATATATTCAGATCAATAGGATATGCGGATAGAAGTTTAGACAGAAACGTCTCGTGATGGAGCAGATAACACTCTCATAAAACTGCGCTTTTATTTGATCAGATGCGGTTACCGGCCCGATCAACACCGGTTTCGACTGAGAGCCGGTTGCGCTCATCCACGATGGGGGTTTCGAGCCCGATGGCCAGGCGAAGGCCGTCACCCGATGCGGTCCAATCCAGCAATTGCCGGTCGCCTTGCGCGACGGCCAGCACCGGCCGGTGCGCGACGACCCGATAGACTTCCGCCACCACCCGCCCGGGCGCCGCCGCGATGACGCGCTCGGGCGGAATGCCATGGCGGCTTTCGATCGAAGCCCGCGCCCGATCGAGATCGTCGCCGGTCACCACATAGGCCTTGAAGCCATGAACCTCGGCGCTTTCGAGAATATCCCGCACCGGCTCGCTCATCAGCCTATCCGCATCAATTTCGAAGACCGCGATACGCCGCCCGGCCGGAATGCTGGCGGCAGCGGCGGCAAGGAAAGCCCGCAACCGCTCGCGCGCGATGCCGCCTCGCCATGGCGGAGGCGCAAGGGCCAAAGCCGCGCCGGGAAGCGACGCCAGGAGAGCCGCCGTCAGGCCCGTGGTGAAAGTTCGGCGCTGGAGACCAACCATGGCTTTCCCCTCATTGGCAATCTGCGGCAGACACTTTCTCACACTTACTGGCGACTAACCTGTCGCTTTGAATTATCTCATTAATAAAGATCGCGATTTTTTGTATAATTGATTTTTCCGCTGTCGCTGATATATTGCCAATATTCAAAATATAATCGGAATCAGCGCGGAACACGACCTCCAACGCGCTGCCTGCCCGCCGCGGAAACAGCCACCCCCCAACGCCCGACCAAATTCGGGCTGGCCGCTCCGCGGCGGGTCATTTTTCGGGGGTTGCCTCTGGAGCTGGGCCGAGGGAAATGCGCCCGCCCCCATATCCCTCCCCAACCACGGAGTCATCCCGGCGAAGGCCAGGATCCAGGCGAGGAAGACCCCATACGCTGGATGTATCGGCGCGCCACGGACATGGATTCCGGCATCCGCCGGAATGACCCGGTGGGAGTTGAGGGTGCATCGCCCTGGCTCAGCGGTTCTTGCCAGTTGCCCCCTCGCCCCTCCGGGGAGACGGTGGAACATTGTGGAATTCCTCCTCAACCGGAGAAAATGCGCCCCACTCCCCGCCACGTATTCCTCCCCAACCACGGAGTCATCCCGGCGAAGGCCGGGATCCAGGCCGGGAAAACCCCATACGCTGGATGTATCGGCGCGCCACGGACATGGATTCCGGCTTCCGCCGGAATGACCCGGTGGGAGTTGAGGGTGCATCGCCCTGGCTCAGCGGTTCTTGCCAGTTGCCCCCTCGCCCCTCCGGGGAGACGGTGGAACACTGTGGAATTCCTCCTCAACCGGAGAAAATGCGCCCCCCGGCACATATCCCTCCCCAACCACGGAGTCATCCCGGCGAAGGCCGGGATCCAGGCGGGGAACACCCCACACGCTGGATGTTGGTGGTGAGCGACGGACATGGATTCGGGCCGCCGCCGGAATGACCCGGTGGGTGGTGAGGGTGCATCGCCCTGGCTCAGCGGTTCTTGCCAGTTGCCCCCTCGCCCCTCCGGAGAAGGCCATGAGAGCTGTGCTCGAATGGCGGCCGAGAGGCGGGCGAGGGGTCTCTCAACGACCGGGGAGAGGAGCCAATCCCACCCGAATGCCGGCGGCCCCCTAACGTTCCGGAAACAGAAACGTCAGCCCGGCGCGCACCCCCCAATCCGGCCCGTGGTCCGGGGCGGCGAGGTATTTTTTAAGGCCCACCTGGAAGCTCATGGGTTGTTCGCCGAGCTTGAAGACTTTCGAATAGCTGAGGTTGAGCGGCACCGTCCATTGATCGGCGTTCCAATCATAGGACGCCTCGAGATTGGCGCTCAGCGTCTGGCCTTCGGGCAGGGCGTAGGAGACGAAAGGCTGGACGAACAACTGGCTGATATCGGGGCGTGACGCCTCGCCGGCAACCGACCAGAGCTGGCTGGCCAAGACGCCGACGCTGAGCTTGTCGGCCTGCATCAGCACCAGCCCGGTGGGTCCAAGGCCCCATTTGCCGCCGCCGAGGCGTGAATCGGTGGCGGTGGGCAAAAGGAATTGCGGGCCGACGCCCCAGATGATGCCGCCCGGGCCCGGCTGGGTGGGCGAAAAGAAGAAGCTTTGGGTGATGTCGCCAAGGCCTGCGACATTGTCGGGGAAGATATCGTGCTCGTAGCTCAACGGCACGATGGTGCGCGAGATGACGTTCCAGTCCTTGCTCAATTCGAAGGGAATGACCGGCTGGATCTTGAGGCTCAAATTCTCGCCATCGCCACCCGGTCCGGCGCCGAAATCGGCGTTGAACTGCAGCGGCACGCTGATCAGCGAGGCCACCGGATTGGAAAGCTGCCTGGCCAGCGCATCGGGATCGCTTTGCGCCGAAGCGGCGCCGGTCCCCGGCAGCAACGCCATGGCGGCAATGGTCAGATGGCGTGCATACGACATGCAAAACCTCTGTCAGGTTCGGCCCGATCTGGTGACGTGGCGATGTGACAGTGCGGTAACCATTCGGATGACAGGGCTTACATCCGAATGGCTTCGGTTGACCGCACTCTCTCTGGCTTAAGTTGAGGCTATGCCTCGCTGGATGAACGACCCAGGATTGCGGGCTCAGAAAGCGCCCGGCCTAGCACCGAACAAGAAACATCACGGCCTCACTCCGTAATATTTCCAGCAACACAACGATACAATCTGAAATGACTTCCGGCAATATTATTATTAGCCAACTAGTCTATCAAATCACCTAAAAGGATAACATTTTGAATTATAGGCAATATTTTCGCGCTAGGCAAAACGCAGCGCCCAGCGGCGCCCGTCATGGGTCAGCTGCAGCAGGCACAGAGGCGGCGCATCGATACGCCGGAAACTCGCCAGGGGAGCGGCCAGCACATGGATGGCGAGGGCCCGGATGACATTGGCGGGCACGATGGCGAGAGTTCGCCCCTCTGGCGCCGCGCTTTCCAGCCAGGTGCCAAGGCGGACAACGAAAGCCGCGATGGATTCGCCCCCATGGGGATTGTGGGCGGCGTCCCCCATCCAGGCGGTGAGGCCCGCAGGGTCCTGCTCGGCGATTTCGGCAAACGGCCGGCCCTGCCAGCGCCCATAATCGCAATCGCCAAGCAGGGGTTCGGCGGCGCCCGCAAGGCCCAGCGCGGCGGCGGTTTCGGCCGCGGCGGCCCCGGGGCTCAGCAGAACCCGCGAGGCCTTGGGCACAGTCTCCCGCATGGCCGCCGCCGCGTCGCGGCCTTCGACCGAAAGCCCGTCGTCACCGCCAAACGTCATGGCGCGGAGGGCAGGCGTCTCAGCCTGGCACAGAACGAAAAGACGAGCCGTCATGAGGTTACCCGCGAAATGATGGACCGGATGGCATTAGGGCGTTTCGCCCGCCAGCCGCAAGGCGGTTTGCCGCCCGCAAGGCGGTCTGCCGCCCACAAGGCGGTCTGCCGCCCCCCAAGGCGGTTTGCCGCCCGCGAGGCTGTCGTTTTGCAGGACCGTTCCTTTTGATTGACAGGGACGGCGGTCCGGTCCAAACCTCTTGGGCTTGCCTGAGATAAGAAGCCGGTGGAATTCCGGCGCGGTCGCGCCACTGTAATTGTCACCCCTTTGGGCCGACAAAAGCCAGACCTTCTCCCGGGCACAATTCGAACGGGACGCGCAATCCCAAGGAGAAAACATGACGACTGCAGTTTACGCTCCGGCCTCGGAGCCGATTTCCATCCCGGTCCGCGAGATCCTGCCCTGGGCCGTTTTCGCGGGGCTGCTGGCTTTGCTGGCGCTCTATTTCGTGGGCGCCGAACAGGGCGCCACGGCGATCTTCGGGGGCACCTACATCCATGAATTCGTTCATGACGGCCGCCACCTTCTCGGCTTTCCCTGTCACTAAGGGCTGAGACACACATCATGGTCAGAACCCTTTTAATCAGGGGGATGCTGGTAGGCATCCTCGCTGGGCTCATTACTTTTGTCTTCGCCCGGATCTTCGGGGAGCCGCAGGTCGATCTCGCCATCGGCTTCGAGGAGCACCTGGCCCATATGGCGGGCGGCGCGCACGACCACGAGGTCGAACTGGTCAGCCGCGAGGTGCAGAGCAGCATCGGCCTGTTGACCGGCGTCGTGGTCTATGGCTGCGCGCTGGGCGGCATTTTCTCGCTGGTCTTCACCTATTTCAACGGCCGCATGGGGCGGCTCGGACCACGCGCCACGGCGGCGCTGCTGGCGCTGGCCGGCTTCATCGCCATCATCGCCATACCGCAGCTCAAATATCCGGCCAACCCGCCGTCCATCGGCAACCCCGATACGATCGGCTCGCGCACGGCGCTGTATTTCATCATGATGGTGATTTCGATCGCCGCCATGATCGCCGCCTACAATACCGGGCGGCAGCTGGCGCAGCGGCTGGGCAACTGGAATGCGACGCTGGTGGGCGCAGCCGCCTATGTGGTGGTGGTGGCCATCGCCATGGCCATCCTGCCGCCGGTGAACGAAGTGCCGGATGAATTCTCCGCCACCCTGCTGTGGAACTTCCGCCTCGCGGCGCTCGGCATGCAGGTGGTGCTGTGGACGACGCTCGGGCTGGCGCTGGGCGCCTGGGTCGATGCCCGCGCGCTCAACCGCAAGAGGGCGCGTCCCAAGGGTGCCGGGCAGGCGATCTAGCCCAATTCCCGCAAAGACAGGACGGCCGCCCGCACCAGCAGGCGGCCGTCGGCATTTTGGGTTCAGTCTTTCGCCCAGCTGCCGAACGGGTGCTCGATCAGGCTGGAATTATAATAGCGCGCATCGCCGGTGATCTCCGCCCCCAGCCATTGGGGCTCGGCGAAGACTTCATCGGGCGATTCGAGCTCGATCTCGGCGACGATGAGGCCCGCATTGTCGCCCGCAAACACATCGATTTCCCACAAATGCCCGGCGACACGCAGCCTATGGCGGGTCTTTTCGATCAGTGGGCGCAGCGCCAGGGTATCGAGCATCTGGCCGGCATCGCCCACCGGGATCTCATATTCATACTCGGCCCGCGCCATGCCGACGCCGCCGCTCTTGATGGTCAGCGTCGCCCGCTCATTGCCGATGCGCACCCGCACGGTGGCATTGTGGCCCGTCGCCAGATAGCCCTGCCGGATGGTTATGCGGTCGGTGACCGCGGTCTGCCAGGATGGGTCCCTGACGAGGAATTTACGTTCGATCTCGATAGCCATGGCTAAGGATAGCAGGCGCCGCTATTGCGACGCCAGCACATGGCCCGGCCGCAGCCAGAAGGGCGGCAGATAGAGCGGGGTCGAGGACAGCGGCAGGATGTTGTCCTTGAGGGCGACGCCCAGTTGCTCTGCCATGAAGGCGCGCCTCGCGGCGATGCGGGCATGCATTTGCGGGTAACGCTGGCGGATCAGATCGCGCAGCCCCGCATCGGCGAAAGCGATGGGATCTTCGCAGTTGAGGGCCCAGCCGGCCGGCATCGGCACCGGGATCACATCGACCTGGAACAGCATGCCGGAGCGCAGGCGTTCGCCCGAGCCGGGGCGGACGGGCGAATGCAGCCATTCCTCATGGCTGCCCAGATGGCCGGGATTGAGGGCGGAATCGAGCCCCGCCGATTTGAGCTTTTCGGTCACCGCGCCGAACAGCGCGCCGCCCGTCACGCCGATATCGGCGGTTTGGTACCAGGTGAGGAGCGCCTCGAAATAGGCTTTGGCGGGCGCGAGGAACGCCTCGTCATGTTCGGCCAGAAGGCCGGCGCGCGAGGACAGGGCCCCCCAATAACCGAGCGCCGTGGTGACGCCATCGCCGCGCCGCAGCCGCCGGGCCGTCGGGCTGCGCAGGCCCACAATGGCTTCGCCCGCGCTGACCGAGGCGAACATGGTGTGGACGTTGAGCGGATCGCCCTCATAGCCGAGGCGGCCAAGAGCCTCGAATTCGGTATCGCCCTCGCGAACCCCCGAAACCACGCGCCAGAGCGCCGTGGAGCAGCGCGCCGCCGCCCATTCGAAGGCGGCGAGCTGGTCGATATCGATGACGGCGCGCAGGCCGGTTTCGGGATGCATCAGCACCGGAGTCGCGTCTCTGAGGCTGCCGTCGGCGCCCACCAGGCGCCGCAGCATCGAGACGACAAAGTCGGGCACGAAGAAGCTCTGCGCATAGGCGTCGTCTTCCTCCTCAGCCAGATATTTCCAGCCCACGAGACCGACGCTGTCGCCCGGCCTGATGCCGGCATCGGTCAGGCGATCGGCAAGGCGCGGGTTCTGCGTGCGGTCCTGGCCCATGAGGCTGAAGGTCTGGGCACGCAGCACCGTGAGATCGGGCAGGCCGGCCAGGACCGCATAGCTCTCGGATTCATTGCCGGTGATGACCACCCGCCTGCCTCCGGGGCCAAGCAGCAGCAGCGCCTCCTCGAAACGCGGCTCGAACCCGGACAGGAACATGATGTTGCCGAAGTGCTCGCGGTCGCCATAGACCACCAGCCAGTCGGTGCCGGCGGCCTTGCGGGCGGCATCGGCGCGCGCCGCATAGGTGGCGGCCGGAATCTGCGGCTGTTCGCCGAGCGGGCCGAAATCGGGAAGCGCGATGGGGGCAAGGGCGATGGTCATGATTGTACCTGCGGTGCTGGGGAGGCGACACGGTCATTGCCGAGCAGGGCCGCGCCGATCAGGCCGGGCTCGACGGTGAGGGAAGCGGGGACGAGCAGAGGCTGCGTGGTGCGGCGAAGGATGCGGGCGCGGACGGCAGCATCGAGCGCCTCAACCAGCGCGGTGGAGCGCGACAGGCCCCCGCCGACCGGCACGATATCGGCGCCCACCACATTGATCACCAGTGCCAGGGGCCCGGCGACGAGATCGACGAACACGTCGATGGTGCGGGCCGCCACACTATCGCCAGCCTCCCAGGCGGCGATGATGGCGGTGCTGGGCAGGTCAGCGCCATGCAGGTGCCGGTGCAGCCGCTCGAGGCCGCGCGCGCCCCCGATGGTATCGACGCAGCCGGTCTGTCCGCAGCCGCACACGAACCTGGGGAGCGTTGCGGGCGGATTGCCGGCCGAGGTGGCGGCGACCGGGCCATGGCCCCATTCGCCCGCAAAGCCGCCGGCGCCGGTGACGAGGCGCCCGTCGACCACCAGGCCCCCACCCACGCCGGTGCCCAGGATGGCGCCGAAGACGATGGCGTGGCCGCGTCCGCTGCCCTCCTGGGCTTCGGCCAGCGCGAAGCAATCGGCATCGTTGGCGACGATGACGCGGCGCCCCAGCCGCGCCGCCAGTTCGGCGGCGAGCGGGCGGCCGTCGATGCCCGGGATATTGGCGCATTTGATGACGCCGGTGCGCGGATCGACGACGCCCGTGATGGCGATGGCGATCGGGGTCGTGGCCGGCGCGCCGCTGCCATCGGCCAGCATGGCGATGGCGGAGGCGAAGGCGGTGAAATCCTCCAGCGGCGTCGGCAGCGTACCGATCAGCCGGGGATTGCGGGCGTCATGCGCCACGGCACCCTTGATGGCGGAACCGCCGATATCGAAGCAGAGCATCATGCTGGCACTTTGGAGGTGGATGGATAAGAGTTTATCATCGCGCCGGGACGCGACATTGGAGTATCACGCCCAGATGGGTGGGAAAGCGGCAAAACATGGCTAGTGACGAGGCGCGCGCCGCCGCCCCCACGATTGCGGATGTCGCGAGGCTGGCTGGCGTCTCTCGCGCGGTGGCCAGCCGGGCGCTGTCGAGCGAAAAGCGCCCGGTCTCGGCCGACAAGCGCGAGCGGGTGGTGGAAGCCGCGGCGGCGCTGGGCTATCGGCCGAACCTTCTGGCGCAAAGCCTCACCACCAAGACCGTCAACCTGGTGGCGGTGGTGGTCAATCACATTCACGACCTGTCCGATCTCGACCTCTTCGACCGGCTGCTGGACCAGATCCAGTCGATCGGCAAGCAGGTGATCCTGATCCGGGTGGGCTCGGGCGGCAAGGTCGAGGATTTCCTGCGCACGGGCGTCGCCTATCATGTCGATGCGGCGCTGGTGTTTTCCGATTTCGCCGATGCGGCGACGGTCCGGCGCCTGTTCCGCTCGGACCTGGTGGTAATGCTCAACGGCCGGCACGACGCGCTGTCGCCGGCCGTCATCCCCGACGAGGCCACGGGCATCGCGCAGGCGGTGGCCGACGCCGCCCATAAGGGCGTGCGCTCGGCCAGCCTTGTGACCGGGCGCGCCTCCTCGCTGGTCGAGCAGGCCCGGATCGGCTTTTACCACCAGGCTTTCGCCGCGAACGGCATCACGTTGAAGCGCACGGTACAGGGCGATTATTCCTATGAAAGCGGCCATGCGGCGGCGCGTGAACTGACGGGGCGGGATTGCCCGGATGCGATATTTTGCACCTCGGACGCCATGGCGATGGGCATCCTCGATGTCTGCCGCGCCGACTTCCCCCAGGGGCGTCCGGCGCGCTTCCGGCTCTATGGCTTCGATAACCTGTCGCTGACCGATTACGACGCCTATCCGATTTCCTCGATCGGCTATGACAAGACCGACTACGTGCTCGCCATGGTGCGCTACATCACCGAGCCGCAGCGTTTTGCGGCAGGCGAACAGCTGGCCAGCATTCCGACGCGCTTCGTTTCCCGCCTCACGGCGTGACCCCCGGGCGAAAGAGTTTTTCCAGAAGCCCTTCGCAGAGCCGGTAGGCCAGGCCCGCTATGCCGCCGGACAGGATCAGCTGCCAGGCGCTGGCGATGAGATCGGCAAAAACCGGCTGTCCGGCAAAGATCAGCATGGCGGCGATGCTGACCAGGGCGCCCGCCAGCCCATAAAGGACGATGTTTTCGATACGCCGCCATTTCAGCAGGGCGATCGCCACCAAGAAGGGCAGCAGGGCCGAGCAGGCGGTCCACATGACCAGCATGCCCAAGAGCTGGCCAAGGGTGCCGAGCATGTTGAACGGTGGCGCGAAAACCTGGGAAAAATCCGAACGGGACATGCCCGGAACCAGCAGCATGAGGCCGGCGAGGCCGCCGCCCACAAGGCACGCCACCCCATAGCTGACGATGACGAACAGCAGGGCGCCAAGGGGCAGTCTCGACCATGCTGTCGTTCGGGCCAGCTGCATCAGGGCGGGGCATCCTCGAAGGCTGGGACGACCTCCGGGCATAAGGCCCGGAGGTCGCCTCGAATTACCAGAGCGGGTTCAGCTGCGGCGGGTTGGCATCGGGCCCCCACCACTTCTTGTAATTGGCCTCATAGGCGCCCGACTGGATATAGTCGGACACGAACATATCGAGCCAGCGCACGAATTCCGGATCGCCCTTGGCGACGGCGATGCCGATGGGATCGTTGGAATAAAGCCCCGCAAGCGTCACCAGCGAGGGGTTTTGGGTGGCGAGGTAATCGAGCAGCGAGGAATCCTCGATGGCGGCGTCGACGCGCTTCTGCTGCAGCTGCAGCACGCCATCGGGGGCGAACTGGTCGACATAGACGAGCTGGGCATCGGGCACGGCGGTCTTGAGGAAGGTTTCGCCGGTGGTGCCGCGGCCGACCACGACCTTCTTGCCGGCCAGGTCTTTCAGTTCCTTGATGCCGGAATCCTTCTGCACGATGACGCGCAGGCCCGCGCGGTTGTAGGGAATGGTGAAATCGACCGATTTGGCGCGCTCCAGCGTCGCCGAGGTATTGGCCACCACGATATCGAGCTGTCCCGAGACCAGCATGGAGATGCGGGCATCGCCCGAAACGTCGGTGAACTCCACCGGCACGCCGAGCTTGGCGGCCAGCATGGTGGCGACATCGACGTCATAGCCCACCGGGTTGTTCTGGGCGTCGCGGAAGCCGATCGGCTCGCCGCCGAGCGACACGCCGATGCGGACCGTGCCGCGGCTGCGGATATCGTCGAGCATGCCGGCGGTGGCCGGCAGGGCCGTGGCGGCGACGAGCGCCACCGCGGCCAGGGCAGTCAGGATGCGTTTCATTGGTGTTTTCCCTTCCTTGATCAAGCTTTTATCGCGGTCCGCAATTCCGGCTCGGACATCTTATCCTCCCAGAACCAGTAGCGGATGTCGCCCTGGCACCGGAAATTCACCACCTGGTGATTGCCCCCGGCATCGACGGCGTGAATGACGACGCCGGCCAGGAAACCCTCGGTCAATTCCCCCAGCTCGTCGATGGCGAGCCTGACCGCATCGGTGAGCGAATAGCCCAGCTTCATGGCGAGGACGACGGTGCGCGCCGTGGCGCAGCGCATGGTCATCTCGCCCGTATGGGTGCAGGCGGCGGCCCCATAGCGGCTATCGGCATAAAAGCCGGCGCCCGGAATGGGGCTGTCGCCCAGCCGCCCGGGATATTTCCAGCCCCAGCCGGAGGTGGAGGTGGCGGCGTGGATGCCGCGCGCCGCATCGGCGCTGAGGAACACCGTGGTGTCGCGCACGCGCTCGGGGTCGGTGATGGCGCGGCTCAGGGGCGCCAGCGGGATATCGGGGAATTCTTCGAGCTCTTTGGGCGAAAGCTCTTTTTCCAGCCGTTCGCGCCAGACGCGGCGGCTGTCTTCGTAAAGCACGTCGTCGTGAGAGAAACCGATTTCATCGGCAAAGCGGCGGGCGCCGGCGCCGGTCAGCATGACATGGGGCAGGCGCCGCATGACCTCATGGGCGAGCCGGGCGACGGGGAGCGTATCGGGCACGGCGCCGACGGCACCCACTTGCCGCGTATTGCCATCCATGACGCCGGCATCGAGTTCCATCTGACCCAGCATGTTGGGCCAGCCTCCGAAGCCGACACTGCGCACCTTGACCTCGCTTTCGACCAGGCCGATGCCCGCCACCATGGCGGTGAGGCTGTCGGCGCCGTCGCGCAGCATGGCGATGGTTTGGGGAAAGCCCGGCCAGGCTTCGTTGTTGGCCACAAGCAGCATGCTAGTCCTTACGCATCTTCGAGAGAAACTGGGCGACCCGCGGCTGGGCGAGGCCGCCATCGGGGGAGAAAAACTCCCCGGTGGGCAGGTCGACCAGCAGCCTTCCCTTGTCGAGAAAGACGATGCGGTCGGAGATCTGGCGGGCAAACTCGATCTCGTGGGTGACGAAGAGCATGGTGGTGCCCTCATGGGCGAGCTTGGCCAGAATGGCCAGCACCTCGGCGGTCATCTCGGGATCGAGCGCGCTGGTGACCTCGTCGAGCAGCAGGTAGCGCGGCTGCATGGCGAGCGCCCGGCAGATGCCGACGCGCTGGCGCTGGCCGCCCGAGAGCTGGGCCGGATAGGCATCGGCGCGATCGCCGAGCCCGACCGATTGCAGCAAGGCGCGGGCCGTGGTCTCGGCCTCGGCGCGGGACTGCTTCAGCACCTCGATGGGCGCGAGCGTAATGTTTCCCAGGACCGTCATGTGCGGATAGAGGTTGAAGAGCTGGAACACCGTGCCGGAGCGCTTGCGGGCCTCGGCCAGTTCCCTGGGCTTTGAGACATCGAAATCATCGACGGTGATCTTGCCGCCATCGAGCTTTTCGAGCCCGTTGATGCAGCGGATCAGGGTCGATTTGCCGGAGCCCGAAGAGCCCAGGATCGAAACCACCTCACCCGGCTGGATGGCGAGATCGATGCTTTCGAGGACGGTGACGGCCCCGAAGGCCTTCCGGACGTTTTCGACTTTCAGCATTTAGAGGCCTCTCCAGGCACTATGGGCGCGCAGGCGGTTTTCGAGGCGCGTACCCAAGAGGGCGACGAGCTTGGCGGCGAGGTAGTAGAGGATGCCCACCACGGTCCAGACGATAAAGGGCTTGAGGGTCCTGAGATTGAGGATGTTGCCGATCTTGGTGAGATCGACGACGCCGATGACCGAAATCAGCGAGGTCACCTGCAACTGGTTGACCAGGAGCGCGATCAACGGGCCGATGGCGAAGGCCAGGGCCTGCGGGGCGATGACGCGGCGCAGCACCTGCCAGCGGGTGAGGCCGAAAACCCTGGCGGCCTCGATCTGATCGCGGCCGATGGATTCGATGGCCGAAACCGCGATGACGTAGACGAAGGCGGCGGTGTTGGCCGAGAGCGTGATGGTGGCGGCGACGACCGGCGTGACGTTGATGTGCAGGAGGCCCGGCAGGCCGAAGAAAACCAGGAACAGCTGCACCAGGACCGGCGAGTTCTTCAACACCTCGGAGACGAAGGTGATGAGGGGCGTCAGCACCGGCACGCGGTAAAAGCGGATGACGGCCCAGAGCGCGCCGATAAAGAGCCCGATGATGGAGGTGCCGAGGAAGAGCCCGATGCTGACGCCCAGCCCCTGGGCCAGCAGCACGAGATCATAGGGGGTGAACTGGGTATAGCGCATCAGGCCACCGCCTCCATCATGTCGCGGTTGAGCCGGCGGTGCAGCAGGGTGATGCCGAGCGACACCAGATAGGTCAGCGCCGCATAGACCACCAGCAGCACCACATAGACCTCGAAGGGCTTGAAGGTGGTGGAGACCACGATCTGCGCCGAGCCGGTCAATTCGTTGAGCGTGATGGTGGACAGGATCGAGGAGGTGAGGATCATGTTGATCAGCACCGAGCCCAGCGGGCGCACCGAGGTGCGCAGCGCGATGGGCAGCACGATGCGGGTGAAGACGGTGCGGCGGGACAACCCGCTGACTTCGGCGGCCTCGATGATGCCGGGCTCGATGGCCAGGATGCCGGCGCGGATGGCGTCCGACGCATAGGCGCCGCCGGAAATCGACAGCGCCACCACGCCGGTGGTGAAGGCATCGATATAGATGCCGATCTCGGGCAGGCCGTAGTAAAAGAAGAACAGCTGCACGATGAAGGGAATATTGCGGAACAGATCCACATAGGCGAAGGCGACGGCGCGGAAGGTCTTGGATGCCGAGGTGCGGGCGATGGCGACGAGCGCCCCCATGATGACGGCGCCGACCAGCGCCAGGGCGCAGGCCTCGGCGGTCAGCAGCGCGCCTTGGCCCAGAAACCCCAGATAGGGCAGCAATATCGAAAGGTCGAGCCGCACGATCTCCCCACATGCGTAACTGAAACCGGTTTCATCGTGTCGGTTCGGCGAATACTTGTCAATAATGCTTCAGCACGAAGCCGGGCAAAACCACGCCGTCCCGGTTTGGGGCGCCGTTTTACTGCCGCCGCCCCACTGTTCTTATCGATAGCGTGAAAGCGCCAGCGCCGCAGGCGAAATATCGGGCGTGCGGCCGGACATGAGATCGGCCAGCATGCGGCCCGAACCGCAGGCCATGGTCCAGCCCAGCGTGCCGTGGCCGGTGTTGACGTACAGGTCCGGATAACGCGTCGGGCCCACGACGGGCGGGCCGTCCGGCGTCATCGGCCTCAGCCCGCACCAGAAGCTGGCCTTTTCGATATCGCCGCCACCGGCGAAAAGATCGGTCAGCGAGTGCACCAGCGTTTCCTTGCGGGCCTGCCGCAGTTTCAGATCGAAGCCGGAAAGCTCGGCGGTGCCGCCGACGCGTATGCGATCGCCCAGCCGCGTGATGGCGACCTTGTAGCTCTCGTCCATGACGGTGGAGACCGGGGCCTTGTGGGCGTCGCTGATGGGCACGGTGATGGAATAGCCCTTGACCGGATAGACCGGCAGCGACAGGCCGAGCGGGCGGGCGAGGAAGGGCGAATAGCTGCCAAGGGCCAGCACATAGGCATCGGCCCGAAGGGTTCCGGCGCTGGTCTCGACCCCTGAGACCCGGCCATCGGCGGTGCTTATGGCCGAAATCGTGGTACCGAAGCGGAAGCTGACGCCACGCGCCGCCGCCAGGGCCGCCAGCCTTTCGGTGAAGAGGCGGCAATCGCCGGTCTCGTCATGGGGGAGGCGCAGGCCGCCGGCGATCATGCCCATCACGGCGCCAAGGGCCGGCTCGGCCCGGGCGCAGCCGGCGGCATCGAGCACCTCATAGGGCACGCCGAACTCTTCGAGCACCGCGATATCCTTGGCGGCATCGTCGACCTGGTGCTGGGTGCGGAACACCTGCAGCGTCCCCTGGGCGCGCTCGTCATAGGCGATCCGGGTTTCGGCGCGCAGCGCCTTGAGGCAATCGCGGCTGTATTCGGCCAGCGGCACCATGCGGGATTTGTTGCGGGCGTAGCGGGCGCCGGTGCAGTTGCGCAGCATCTGCAGCACCCAAAGCAGCTGGTAGGGGTCGAGATGCGGCCGGATCACCAGCGGCCCATGGCGCATCAACAGCCATTTGATGGCCTTGAGCGGAATGCCGGGCCCGGCCCAAGGCGACGCATAGCCGGGCGAGATCTCGCCCGCATTGCCGAAACTGGTTTCGAGCGCCGGCCCCTGCTGGCGGTCGACCACCTCCACCTCATGGCCGGCCTCCGCCAGATACCAGGCGGTGGTGACGCCGATAACGCCGCTGCCGAGCACAAGCACTTTCATCAAACAGCTACCTTAGCGGGAGGGCGGAACCAATTGTGTTGTCCACATATTAGACTAAAGCGATGCGCCCCGAAAAGGCCACGGCCTTGACTTGAGACTCGCATGGCCTAATTTTCATATGAAAATGATTTGCCGTTTTGAGTCCCTTCGCGTGACCCGGCAAGACAGGATATCAATGAACGCAATGGGGACTACGGTCTCACACCCCGCCGAACAGTTGGCGGCGCTGCCCTGGCGCCGGCGCGACGGCGTGTTCGAAGTGCTGATGGTGACCTCGCGCCTCTCCGGCCACTGGCTGATCCCCAAGGGCTGGCCGATGGAGGGCAAGACGGCACCCGAAGCCGCGCTGCAGGAGGCCTGGGAAGAAGCCGGCCTTCGCGGTGAAGCCAGCTCCGAGCCGGTGGGCAGCTATTGCTACGAAAAACTCCGCCGCGACGGCACCACCGTGGGCTGCACGGTTTCGGTGTTCGCCATGCAGGTGAGCGAGGAACTCGACGACTGGAAGGAATGCGGCGCCCGCCGCCGCCAGTGGTTCGACCTCAATGAAGCCGCCCAACGCGCCTATGAGCCAGGCCTGCGCGCCCTGCTCGAAAAACTCCGCGCCGAAAATGTGATGGCCGCAACCTCGGCGGCGGCATAGGGCAACCCGCACACAAGGCGGCTGCTTCGGTGGCAGCATCCCTCCCCTATCCCCCGTTCATCCCGGCGGGGTGGGAAATTCAGGGGCTGCAAAAGACCCCCACCCGTGCTCCCTCCCCACAAGGGGGAGGGAGACGAAAGAGCCTAAGGACTCTCGGTCGATTTCCCTCCCCTCGATGGGGAGGAACCAAGGGTGGGGTGGGGCGGCGCGCACCGGCCTTCGCCCCAAGACCTTCCCGTACTGCCGTCCCCTACCAGACGATCGGATGCGTCTTGCCGGTCTGGACGTTCACAAATCCCTCGGGCGCCAAGGGCGAAGGGGCGACCAGCACCCAGGTCCAGGGGGCGCAGGTGAGGGTGGCGAACATCAGGCGTTCGGGGAAACCCGGATACCAGCGCGGCCGGAAGGTCGGCTCGTACATCCAGTCCACCTTTTCGGCGGCGGCGTAGAGGGCCTGCATGTCGGCGTCGAGTTCGGCGGCGGGGCGCTTGCTCATGAGGCCGCCGATCTCGAAGCGCACGGTGGCGGCGACCTGGCCGCGATGCACCATCACCCAGCCGCCCTGCTGGTCGGCCAGCGTATTGACGGCCAGCGCCATGGCCTCGTCGGAGGAGCCGACGGACCAGATATTGTGCTTGTCGTGCCCGACCGAGCAGGCCAGCGCCGTATCGGGATCGCGCGGGCCGCAGCCGCGCCAGAACATCCTGGCGATCTTGCCCTCGCCCGAGAAGCGGTCGACGATGGCGAACTTGGTGAGATTTTCGCTTTCGAGCCGCTGCACCTCGCCGTCCCTGACGGGCAGTTCCATGGTGTAGAAATCGGGATGCCAGTGGAACGGGCGGATCACCGCCGCCTGCATGGTGTCGCGGCCCGGCGCCGCCCTGATGGCGAAGTCCCTGGCCTCGATGCGGCGCTTGATGTTGATGGTCTTGGTGGCCCAATCGGGCCAGGCGATATCGGGCACCTTGCCCAGGAACGTGTTGCCATCCGAGATCTGCTGGCCATCGGCCCAGACCTTGGCGATCTTGAGCGTCGCCACATCCTCCAGGAGCACCATGTCGGCAAAGCGCCCCGGCGCCACGGAACCCACATAGGGGGTGATGCGCATGTGGCGCGCCGGGTTGATGGTGGCGCACTGGATGGCGATTTCGGGCGCGAGCCCGGCCGCTATGGCGGTGCGGATATTGTGATCGGTGGCCCCGTCGCGCAGCGTATGCGAGGCGCTGCGGTCGTCGGTGGTGAAGGCGATCTGTGACCAGTCCTCAAGCCCCTGCTCCAGCAGATACTTGATGATATCGGGCATGTTGTAGATGCGGATTTCGATGAAGAGGCCGTGACGCAATTTGTCCCAGGTCTCTTCGGGCGTCTGCACCTCATGGTCGGAGGCAAGGCCCGCAGCCGCGAAGGCGTTGATCTCGTGCATGCTCCTGAGGCCCGAGCCGTGGCCCTCGACGACGCCGCGCCCCGCGAAGGTCGCCTCGATCATGCCCCAGAGCCGTTCATGCGAGGGGTTTTCGGGGTTCCACACCGCCGGCCAGTCCATCACCTCATCGAGCGCCGGCACCATGACGCTTTGCGCCATGAAGCTCTTCTGCTCCTCATAGCCGTAATAGCCGCCGCCCCACTCATAGGCCGAGGGCGGCACGGCGGAGCCGGGCTGCGGGAAAATCTTCAGCGGCGAGCCGCGCTTGCGGGCTTCCTGCCAGAATTCGAGATTGTGGGCGCCATCCACATTGGAGAATTCGTGGCTCGCCTCGCAGGTCCAGGTATTGCCGCGCGGCATGACGAGCGCCGCCTCCCATTCGGGGGTGAGGTGCGAGCTTTCGATATGCTTGTGCACCTCGCCGAAACCCGGCACGGCGGACAGGTTCGGTTCGTGGTGGCGCTCGGCGACTTCACCTTCATATGAACCTGCCGGACCAACGAAAGCGATACGGCGGCCCCGCATGACGATTTCCTGGTCTTCGAGCCAGGTGCGCGAATGCACGTCCAGCAGGCGGCCGACGCGCAGCAGGCGATCGGCAGGGCGCTTGCCGAGCGCGACCAACGCCAGGTCCTGGCGGATTTTCACTTCGCTATGGGCGTCGATCAGCAGGTCGTCGGGAAGTTCGGTCATCAGGGTCTCGATGCTAGGGCGTGACGACTTGTAGACGGGCGGTCCGGGTTTTGACAACCGCGGGGCCGCTACCGATCGCCCGCGTAGGCCTCGCGCATGCCGGTGATTTCGTCGAGCTTCGCGGCGAAGAGCCCCCAGTCGTCGCGCTCGGCGATGGGCTCCCAGAGCGCCTCGACCTCATCGACCAGGAGCGTCGCCGGGCGGGGCCGGGCGAAATAACCGTGATCGAGGTTGAGGCCAGGCGCCGGCGCCAGGGCCTTGAGGCGTTCGGCGATGGGCGCGAAGGCCGGGCTCGCATAGAAATCGGCGGCGGGGCTTCGGGCGGCCCGTTCAGCGCTCAGGGCGCCGCCGCGCCAGTCGAAGAAGAACTGCTCATAGGGGGCCCGGCTTTCCCCCAGGAAGGCGAAGAGCGCCGGGATCAGCGCGCCATCGGCCTCCGGACCGGCGGAGGCAAGGCCGAGACGGCGGTGGATGGCGGCGGCCAGTTCGACCCGGAAGGCGGGCCAGAAGCTGTTGAGCGCCGGCTCCAGCAGGGCGATCTCGGAGAGCGGCACCAGGCATTCGGCCAGCCGTGTCAGATTCCAGGCCAGCGTATCGGGCTGGCGGCCGAAGCTATAAAGCCCGGTCTCGTCGAAATAGGCCGCGGTGAAATCGGGATCGTAGGCGGGCAGGAACCGCCACGGACCATAATCGAAGCTTTCCCCGGTGAGGTTGATGTTGTCGGTGTTGAGGACACCATGCACGAAGCCGGCGGCGATCCATTGGGCGCCAAGACGCGCCGCGTTCCGGCTCACCCGTTCGAGGAGCGCCGCGGTGCGATCGGCAAGCGCTGGCCGGGCGCAATCGGGGAGGTAGGTGTCGACGCAATAATCGACCAGTTGCGCCAGGGCCGCCTCGTCATGGAGAAAAGCCAGGCGCTGGAAGGTGCCGATGCGGATATGCGAGTGGCTGAGGCGGACCAGCACCGAGGCGCGCGTCGGCGAGGGTTCGTCGCCGCGCCACAGGGCCTCGCCGGTCTCGATCAGCGACAGGCTCTTGGAGGTGTAGACGCCCTGCGCTTCGAGCATTTCGGTGGCCAGCACTTCGCGGACGCCGCCCTTGAGGGTCAGCCGGCCATCGCCGCCGCGTGACCAGGGCGTGGTGCCGCTGCCCTTGGTGCCGAGATCGAGCAGGCGACCATCCTCGAGATCGTGCAACTGGGCGAACAGGAACCCGCGGCCATCGCCCAGATCGGGATTGTAGGTGCGGAACTGGTGGCCGTGATAGCGCAGCGCCAGCGGCTGCTCAAAGCTGCCATCGAGCGGCTTGAAGCGGCCGAAATGGGTGAGCCATTCGTCGTCCCCAAAGCCATCGAGCCCGATGCGTTTGGCCCAGCGCCGGTTGCGGTAGCGCAGCGTGGTTTCGGGAAAGGTGGCGGCGGCGACGGGATCGAAGAAGGCGGAGCCAAGATCGGCGTGGCGCTTGCTGGGACGATAGGGAAGCATGATGCACCCTAGCGTGCCGGCCGCGCCGGCGTCCACCGCGGCTGTTGCCGCAGGCCCCTCACTCGATTAACTAAAGAGGAAGCGGCGCAGTTTGCATTTGCGGCGCAAGGAGTTGCCATGCCCGACCTGCTGGTTCGCCTCTATGATCTGCCCATGGTGGAATCCGAGACCCGGGTCGCACAGGCCGGTATCGTCATCCGCCGGGCGCTGGCGCCCGAGGGCGAGCTGATCCGGGAATGGATCGGCGAAAAGTTCAACCACCACTGGGTGGCCGAAGCCGCGGTGGCGCTTTCGCGCTCGCCGGTGAGCCTTTATGTGGCGGTCAGGGACAATACGCTTTTGGGCTTTGCCTGCTACGATTCCACCGCGCGGGGGTTTTTCGGCCCCACGGGCGTCGACGAAGCCCAGCGCGGCCAGGGCATCGGCGAAGCGCTGCTGCTGGCGACGCTGAGGAGCATGTATGAAAACGGCTATGGCTATGGGGTCATCGGCTCCCCCGGCCCCATCGCCTTCTACAAGCGCCGCCTCGACGCCATGGAGATCCCAGGGTCGGAGCCGGGGATTTACAAGGGAATGCTGCGGAGGGGGTGAGGGGGGACCACCTGAAAAATCGTGTGGCTCGGCCCCTCCCCCGACGCTATCGCGTCGTCCTCTCCCCCAGAGGGGCGAGGTGGTGGCGACTCTGGTGGTGATTGCCGGCCCACAAAGCCCGCGGTTCTTGCCCCCTCGCCCCTCTGGGGAGAGGGTCCCGACAGGGGGGTGAGGGGTTGCGCTGGGGCACCGGTAATGGCTTGAACCGCAATATCAGGGATGCGGAGAACTCCGCACCCCTCACCCGACGCTACCGCGTCGACCTCTCCCCAAAGGGGTGAGGTGGCCGTGAGACTGGTGGTTGCTGCCACGCGTCTGCCATTCGAGCATAGCTCTCAACTACACTGAGGCCCCGGCTCACCTGCCCCTTTCTCCCCCTGATGCAACGCCACGCCATTTCACGGGTTTCTACGTCATCCACCATCAGGAGGCGCAGACGATGCCAGATGACAAGCAGAAGCCCGAGCCCGGTTCGGACAAGGCCGTCGCTTTCAAGAACGGCAAGAAGACCGGGCCCAACAGTTCGCCCACGCAGGTTCGGCCCGCGGGGCCGGATGGGCAGAAGAACCCGCCAAGGCAGTGGGACAAGGTCGACCAGGCCGAGGACGAATCCTTTCCGGCCAGCGATCCGCCGGCTTATTGAATCGAACGACCAACAGGCAAAGAGGCGGGGGAATTCCCCGCCTCTTGTTTTAGATCGAGCGTTCGTTCTGATTGCATGAAAACGAACGCTCCAAGTCCTTGTGTCGGTGCCTTTTCGAGTTGGAAAAGTGGCATCCACTTTTCCTGAAAACGCTCCAGGGCTCGCTCACCGATGGATGAAGAGCAGGATGATGATGATCAGCCAGATCGGAACACCCAGAAGCCAAAGGCCCAAAGCGCGAAACATGACGGGATCTCCTTATGGTTCGGGTTGCGGTCAGAAGCGGCGGAAGACGTCGGCGAAGACAGTGCCTTCGTCGCGGTGCCGGCCACCCATGGTGGATGCCCAATAGGCGCCCAGTGCACTGACGAGCAGCGAAGCGGCGGTGAGGAACGCGGCGAGGACGGCGGTCTTGCGGGCCTTTTCGGCCGCATCGGCAGCCTGCTGCTTGGCGCTGTCGATGCTGGCCAGCACCTGGTCGACGCGCGCCTTCGCATCAGCCTCGGGCATGCCGGTGCTGTTGGAGACGAGCTGGGCCAGATAGGCCTTGTCATCGGCGGAGAATTCACCGCTCAGCGCGTTCTGCACCAGGATGCGGCCGGCCTCGGCCTTGGATGCCGTCATGTCCATCATGGGCATGACCGCATTGGTGGAAGGCGTGGGGGCGGCCACATCGGCGGGCGGTACGGGCGTTCCGGGCGCGGCGGGCGTTGCGGCAGCTCCGGCGGGAGCGGCTGCGGGTGCTGCCGGACGGAACAGCGTATCGACGAAATAGGCCGTCGGATCATTACCCTGGCCGGCGGCCTCGCCGGCCACATTGCTGGCCGCGCTGGTGAGGGTCGAGGCGACCGAGCCGACCGCGGTGGCGGCAGCGCCCACACCGCTGACGGCGACGATGGCGCCGATGACGAGCGCACCGGCCCAGACCAGCAGGCCATGGGCGCCGTCACGCACATCGGATTCGTGCTCGGTGGCATCGAACGCCCGGCGGCGCAGCCGCCCGGTCAGGTAACCGCCGGCCATGAAGCTGGAGATCTGCACCCAGAGCAGCCAGGAGGCGGCGGCGATGGCGATCCAGATCGGGTTGACATCGGGCCCGGCCTGGAAGTTGACGAAGCTGAGGCCGACCGCCGACCCGAAGGTGAGCAGGATCAGCGAGATGGCGGAAGCCAGGATTATGCCGGCGATGATCGCCGGCCAGTCGACATAGGAATGGGCATCGCCACGGGTCACGGGAGCCGTGACGACAGTGACGTCTGAGGGGGAATCGATAGCCATTTGAATCTCCGGTGGGTGTTGGGATCGTGCGAATTAACGCAGGCCGAAGAAGCTCAGGATGGCCAGGATGACGACGACGAGACCGACGAGATAGATGAGACCGTTCATTTTGACCTTGCCCTTGAGTGATGATGGGTGGCTATTCAACCGAAAGCCGGTCAATTCGTTCCCCCGGGGACAAGATTCAGCGCGGCCAACACCCACCGGGTCATTCCGGCAAAAGCCGGAATCCATGTCCGGGGCGCGCCGCCAACATCCAGCGTGGGGGAGACCCCAACACTTCGCCGGGATGACCCGGCGATAGGGGTGAGGTCGGGCAAGATCCGATAGTGCACCCTCGACACCTGCCCCCCACAAAGCAAAAAGGCGGAACCCGAGGGGTCCCGCCTTGCACCTGGTACGAGCCGCCGCGGTCAGAGCTTATCGGTCACGGCGTGCGTGAAGGCGCCTTCCGGCTCCTTGGTGATCGCCGGGTTGTCGCCCTTGGCCGAGGACAGGAGCGTCGTCACGGTCTGCTTGTAGTCGTCCTCGTTGAGCGCGCCCTTGCCGGCCGGATCGATGAGCTTGGCGACCTCGGTCATCATATAGGTCTGGTGATCGAGGGTGGCGGCGCCGGAATCATCGGCATCGACCACGATCTGGGCGGCCTCGGCCGGGTGGGCATCCGCATAGGCCCAGCCCTTCATCGAGGCGCGCACGAAGCGCACCATCTTGTCGACGAAAGCGGGGTCCTTGAGCTTGTCCTCCATCACATAGAGGCCATCTTCCAGCATGCCGGCGCCTTCGTCGCGATAGTTGAAGACTTTCAGGTCATCGGGCTTGAAGCCGGCATCGATCACCTGGCCATATTCATTGTAGGACATGGTGGAAATGCAGGCCGCCTGCTTCTGGATCAGCGGATCGACGTTGAAGTTCTGCTTGAGGACCTCGATGCCGTCGGCGCCCCCATTGGTCGGAATGCCGAGCTTGGTCATCCAGGCATAGAACGGATATTCGTTGCCGAAGAACCAGACGCCCAGCGTCTTGCCCTTGAAATCGGCGGTTGTGGCGATGCCCATGTCCTTGCGGCAGGTGAGCAGCAGGCCCGAGCCCTTGTAGGGCTGGGCGACGTTGACCAGCGGCACGCCTTTTTCACGGGCAGCCAGCGCCGCCGCCATCCAGTCGATGATGACATCGGCGCCGCCGCCGGCGATCACCTGTTCGGGGGCGATGTCGGGCCCGCCCGGCTTGATGGTGACGTCGAGATTTTCGTCGGTGTAAAAGCCCTTGGCGGCCGCCACGTAATAGCCGGCGAACTGGGCCTGGGCGACCCATTTGGTCTGCAGCGTCAGCGCGTCGGCGGCCATGGCGCCCAGCGGCCCCATGGTGATTGCGCCAACCAGCGCGGCAGAGATGAGCTTACGCATTTTCTGATTGTCCCTTCCCTTGTTGCAGCGCCTATCCACCACGGACAGACGGATGCCAGAAGGTGACGCCGCGTTCGATGAGCGCGACGACACCGTAGAAGACGGATCCCGCCAGCGCCGCCACTGCGATCTCCGCCCAGACCATGTCGACATTCATCCTGCCGACCTCGGTCGATATCCGGAACCCCATCCCCACGACCGGGGTGCCGAAGAATTCTGCGACGATGGCCCCGATAAGGGCCAGAGTCGAATTGATTTTGAGCGCGTTGAAGATGAACGGCGCCGCCGCCGGCAGCCGCAGCTTGAACAGCGTCTGCCAATAGCCCGCCGCGTAGGTGCGCATCATGTCGCGCTCCATGGCGCCGGAGGCCGAAAGCCCCGCCACCGTGTTCACCAGCATGGGGAAGAACGTCATGATGACGACGACGGCGGCCTTGGAGGGCCAGTCGAAGCCGAACCACATGACCATGATGGGGGCGACGCCCACCATGGGCAGGGCCGAAACGAAACTGCCGAGCGGCAGCAGGCCGCGCTTGAGGAAGGGCGAGCGGTCGATGGCGATGGCCACCACGAAGCCGGCGCCGCAGCCAAGGGCATAGCCGATCAGCACGGATTTGAGGAAGGTCTGCTGGAAATCGGCGATGAGCGTCGGGATGCTGGCGATGAGGCGCTGCCAGATCAGCGAGGGCGGCGGCAGCAGCACGGTGGGCACGCCGGCCCCGCGGGTGACGGCTTCCCAGATGACGAGGATGATGGCGCCGAAGGTCAGCGGCACCATGAAGGCGAGGCGGCGGCTCAAGATGTCGCCCGTGGCGATGCGGGCCGTCATCAGTTCGGCGAACAGCCATGCGGTGAGCCAGGCGGCCACCAGGGTCAGCCAGAAGCCGGGGCCGGCCGTATCGATGCGCCCAAGGGTTGCGACGACGATGACGGTGCCACAAAGCGCCACGGCCCAGCACAGCACCGCCGGCACCGGGCGCCAGAGCGCCAGCAGGCCGAGCGCCACGGTGACGGCGGCAAAGACGGCGGCAGGCGGGAAATACCAGGCCGGCACGTCCGCCCCGCCAACGCTCGCATAGGAGATTATGAGGCTGCCAAGGGCCGCAAGGATCGCCGCGATGGCCAGGAACTTTTGCAACCGGCTCATGGCCGCGCCCCCATGCGGCCGACGACGAGGCGTTCGACGAGCCCGACCACGATGATCAGCAGGCCCGCCAGGATGGAGGCGGCGAACAGCGCCGACCAGATCTGCACGGTCTGGCCGTAATAGGAGCCGCCGAGCAGCCGCGCGCCGAGCCCGGCGACGGCGCCGGTGGGCAATTCGCCCACGATGGCGCCCACGAGGCTGGCGGCCACCGCCACCTTCATGGAGGTGAAGAGATAAGGCACCGAGGTCGGCCAGCGCAGTTTCCAGAAGGTCCTGGCCGGGCCCGCATTATAGGTGCGCATGAGATCGAGCTGGATGGCCTCGGGGCTGCGCAGTCCCTTGACCATGCCGACCACCACCGGGAAAAAGCTCAGATAGGTGGAGACCAGCGCCTTGCTGACGAGGCGCGCCGAATCCCCCGTGAGATGGAAGGCGTGGGACAAGAGGTTGTCGCCGGTCAGAACGTTATAGGTGACGACGACGAAGACCGGCGCCAGGGCCACGATGGGCACGGTCTGGCTGGCGATGATCCAGGGCATCAGCGAGCGGTCGGAGGCGCGGTTATGGACGATCAGCACCGCCAGCAGGATGCCCAGCACCGTGCCGAAGGCGAAGCCGAGCAGCGTCGCCGACAGCGTCACCCAGCCATGATAGATGAGGCTGCGCTTGGAACTGGGCGCCACCGCGAAAGTGGTGTTCCAGAAATCGATCGCCACCTGGTGCGGCGAGGGCAGTACGGGCCGGGCCTGATTCCAGGCATCGAGGACGAACTGGCCTGGATTGAAGGCCGTGCCGTTGCGCCCATAGGCATCGAGGATCACCGGCGCGTTGAGGAGGATGGCGCCCAGATACCACAGCACCAGCAGCGCCAGCAGCACCACGATGATGGGGACCGCGTTTCTCATTGGCCGCCGATCTCCACCCCAAGCCGCACCATCTCAGACCTCGTAGCTGTGCCCGGCCCTGAGGCCGTCGCGGACGCGGTGGGCGATGGCGAGGAATTCCGGCGTCTCGCGGATCTCCAGCGGCCTGTCATGCGGCAGGGTGGACTGGATGACATCGGTCACCCGGCCCGGCCGGGGCGACATGACGACGATCTTGGTGGAAAGATAGACCGCCTCGGGGATCGAATGGGTGACGAAGCAGATGGTCTTTTGCGTCGCGGCCCAGAGTTTCAGCAGTTCGGAATTGAGATGGTCGCGGACGATCTCGTCCAGGGCCCCGAAGGGTTCGTCCATCAGCAGCAGGTCGGCATCGAAGGCCAGCGCACGGGCGATGGAGGCGCGCTGCTGCATGCCGCCGGACAATTGCCAGGGGTATTTGTGCTCGAAGCCGGTGAGGTTGACGAGATCCAGCGTGCGCCTGATGCGCTGGGCGCGCTCGGCGGCGGAATAACTCATCACCTCCAGCGGCAGGGCCACATTGGCCTCGATGGTGCGCCAGGGGAACAGCGCCGGGGCCTGGAACACATAGCCATAGGCGCGGCTTTCGCGGGCCCGGCGCGGCGTCATGCCGTTGATGGAAAGCGTGCCGGAAGTGGGCTGTTCGAGATCGGCTATGGTCCTCAGGAACGTGGTCTTGCCGCAGCCGGAGGGGCCGATGAAGGAAACGAATTCGCCCTTGCCGATATCGAGGGTCACGTCCGACAGGGCGTTGACCGGCCCGTCATTGGTCGAAAAGGTGAGGCTCAGGGATTGGGCGGAGACGACCGAGGACATGGCTACTCCGCAGCCTGTGCGATGACTGGCGCGATAACTGGCATCACCCGCATCACACGCCCGTCGCCGGAATGCTGCTGCGCTGGACCTTGCGGGGCGCGGTGATTTCCTTCCACTGCGACAGGGCCCGGTTGACCGGGTTCCTGGGCTCGCGGCCGACGAACTGGCCGTGGCCGGGCCGCGCATCGACCTCGGTCTCGGTGACGGCGACGTCGCCCCGCGTCAGCACGAAGCGCGGCAGCCCTTCGACCTCGAAACCCTCGAAGACGTTGTAGTCGATGATCGACTGCTGGGTCCTGGCCGAGATGGTTTTCTTCCGTCCGGGGTCCCAGACGACGAGATCGGCATCGGCGCCCACCAGCACGGCGCCCTTTTTTGGGTAAAGGTTGAGGATCTTGGCGATATTGGTCGAGGTTACGGCGACGAATTCGTTCATGGTCAGCCGGCCGGTATTGACGCCCCTGGTCCACAGGATCGGCATCCGGTCCTCGAGGCCGCCGGTACCGTTGGGGATCTTGGCGAAATTGCCGCGGCCGACGCGCTTCTGTTCGGTGGTGAAGGCGCAGTGGTCGGTGGCCACGACCTGGAGCGAGCCTGAGGCAAGGCCGGCCCACAGCGAATCCTGATGCTGCTTGTTGCGGAAGGGCGGGCTCATGACGCGGCGGGCCGCATAGTCCCAATCCTGGTTGAAATATTCGCTTTCATCGAGCGTCAGGTGCTGGATCAGCGGTTCGCCATAGACCCGCATGCCCTTGGCGCGGGCCCGGCGGATGGCCTCGTGGCTCTGCTCGCAGCTGACATGCACCACATAGAGCGGCACGCCCGCCATGTCGGCGATCATGATGGCGCGGTTGGTGGCCTCGCCCTCCACTTCCGGCGGCCGCGAATAGGCATGGCCCTCGGGCCCGTTATTGCCCTCGGCGAGGAGCTTTTGGGTCATGGCGGCGACCACGTCGCCATTTTCTGCATGCACCAGCGGCAGGGCGCCGAGCGAGGCGCAGCGCTGGAAGGACGAGAACATCTCGTCGTCATCCACCATCAGCGAGCCCTTATAGGCCATGAAGTGCTTGAACGAGGTAATGCCGCGATCGACGATTTCGGCCATTTCGTCGAACACCTGCTCGCTCCACCAGGTGACCGCCATGTGGAAGGAATAATCGGCCGAGGCCTTTTGGGTCTTGTTGTCCCACATGCTGAGCGCTTCGAGCAGCGACTGGTTGGGATTGGGCAGGCAGAAATCCACCACCATGGTGGTGCCGCCCGCCAGGCCCGCCCTGGTGCCGGATTCGAAATCATCGGTCGAATAGGTGCCCATGAAGGGCATTTCGAGATGGGTATGGGGATCGATGCCGCCGGGCATCACATAGCAGCCCGTGGCATCGAGCATCTCGCCGCCGGAAAGATTTGGCCCGATCTCGGTGATCGTCCCATCCTCGATGCGGATATCGGCCCTGTAGGTCAGATCGGCGGTAACGATCGTGCCGTTCTTGATGACTTTGCTGGTCATGGTCCCTGCCCTTTGCTTCCCCGGTCCACACCCCGCCCCTCAGCGCCGATGCGTCCCGCTTCTGGTTATCTGGTTCGTACCCCGGATCCTGCCACCAGATCCCCTCGCCCCTTCGGGGAGAGGATGGATGGCGCAACGCGCCAGCCGGGCGAGAGGTTGGGAGCCACCGCCCCGACCATCAGGGACGTCGATAGCCCGGTCCCCCTCACCCGACGCTGCGCGTCGACCTCTCCCCGGAGGGGCGAGGTGGTTGACAGGCTGGGGGTCACTTCCCAGTTGCCCCAGTCGCGCAAGGTGAGTGTTGCAAGAGCGGTGATCATCGTTGACCCCCGCAGCCTGTCCCCTCGCCCCTCCGGGGAGAGGGTGGATGGCGCGGAGCGCCAGCCGGGTGAGGGGTCGGGAGCCACCGCCCCGCTCATCCGGAACACCGGGCCCCAGGCATCCGTCACGGCACGATCTCCGCCGTCTCGACCACCGCGTGGAACAACACGTCGGTGCCGGCGGCGGCCCAGTCCCTGGTGATTTCCTCGGCCTCGTTGTGGCTGAGGCCATCGACGCAGGGGCACATCACCATGGCGGCGGGGGCGATGCGGTTGATCCAGCAGGCGTCGTGGCCGGCGCCCGAGACGATGTCGCGGTGGGAATAGCCGAGGCGTTCGGCGGCGTTGCGGACGGCGGCAACGCAGGTCTTGTCGAAGGCAACGGGGTCGAAATGGCCGACCTGCTCGACCTCCTGGCCGATATCGAGCGCCTCGGCGATGATCTCGATGCCGGCGCGGATGCTCTCGTCCATCTCGTCCAGCACCTGCTTGCTGGGCGAGCGGATATCGATGGTGAAGACCGCCCTGCCGGCGATGATGTTGCGGGAATTGGGATAGATGTCGATATGGCCGACGGCGCCCACGGCATCGGGCTGGTAATCCATCGCCACCTCATGGACGAGCTCGATGACCCGCGCCATGCCGAGGCTGGCATTGCGGCGCTTGGGCATGGGGGTCGAGCCGGTATGGCTTTCCTTGCCGGTGAGCCTCACCTCAAGCCATTTGAGCCCCTGGCCGTGGGTGACGACGCCGATATCGATGCCTTCGTCCTCAAGGATCGGGCCCTGTTCGATATGCAATTCGAAATAGGCGTGGATCTTGCGGTCGCCGGTCTTTTCGCTGCCCTTCCAGCCGATGCGTTCCAACTCGTCGCCGAAGCGCCTGCCGTCATGATCCTGGCGGTCATAGGCCCAGTCCTGGTCGTGGATGCCGGCAAAGACGCCCGAGGCCAGCATGGCGGGGGCGAAGCGCGTGCCTTCCTCATTGGTCCAGTTGGTGACGACGATCGGGTGGCGCGTCCTGATGCCCAGGTCGTTGAGGGTGCGCACCACTTCGAGGCCACCCAGCACGCCCAGAACGCCGTCATATTTGCCGCCGGTCGGCTGGGTATCGAGATGGCTGCCCACATAGACCGGCAGCGCATCGGGATCGGTGCCCTCGCGGCGGGCGAACATGGTGCCCATCTGGTCGACGCCCAGGGTGAGGCCGGCCGCCTCGCACCAGCCCTTGAACAGGGTGCGGCCCTCATTGTCGGCATCGGTCAGGGTCTGGCGGTTATTGCCGCCGGCGATGCCGGGGCCGATCCTGGCCATCTCCATCAGGGATTCCCAGAGGCGATCGCCGTTGATCCTGAGGTTCTCGCCGGGCGCTGCCATCGCTACTCCGATATTGCCAGTTCACTGAGAAAGTTTTGCGCGAGGCGTTCCTCGCCACGGGCATCGCAGCCGCCGCGCTGGCGCAGCAGCGCCAGGCGACGCATGGGCTCGAACGGCTGGGCATGGCCCAATTCGCGCCGGACCAGTTCCAGCTCATCGCCCAGGGCCGACAGGCGCGAGGCCGTCTGGGGCATGTCGGGGGCTGGCCGGAGAAAGCCAACCCCTTGGCGGAACAGGCCCTGCCGGCCCGATGCGCAATCCTCCAGCGCCGCGATCAAAGCCTCCAGATAGGAAACCTTGAGGATCTCCCATTCCCGCTCCAATCGCTCCGTGCGCCGGATCGCCACGCTGGTGTTCCCTATTTCATGCTCGGGAAGGTGAACTCGGCGCCCTGCTTGATGCCCGCCGGCCAGCGCGTGGTGACGGTCTTGACGCGGGTATAGAAATGCACGCCCTCGGGCCCGTAGATGGCGTGATCGCCGAACAGCGACCGCTTCCAGCCGCCGAAGGAATGATAGGCCACCGGCACCGGGATCGGCACGTTGATGCCCACCATGCCGACCTCGATCTTGTCGGCGAATTCGCGGGCCGCATCGCCGTCGCGGGTGAAGATGGCGGTGCCGTTGGCATATTCGTGGCCGTGGATGAGATCCACCGCCGAGGCGAAATCGGGGCGCCGGACCACCGACAGCACCGGCCCGAAGATTTCCTCGCGATAGATGGTCATGTCGGGGGTGACATTGTCGAACAGCGTGCCGCCCACATAATAGCCGTTCTCATAGCCCTGCAGCTTGAAGCCGCGGCCATCGACGACGAGATCGGCGCCTTCCTCGACGCCCTTGTCGATATAGCCGAGAATCTTGTCCCGGTGCATCCTGGTCACCACCGGGCCCATCTCGGCATCCTTGTCGGTGGCGGGGCCGATCCTGAGGCTTTCGATGCGCGGCTTGAGGCGGGCGATGAGGGCATCGGCGGTCTTTTCGCCGATCGGCACGGCGACCGAAATGGCCATGCAGCGCTCACCGGCCGAGCCATAGCCGGCGCCCATCAGCGCATCGGCGGCCTGGTCGAGATCGGCATCGGGCATGATGACCATGTGGTTCTTGGCGCCGCCCAGGGCCTGCACGCGCTTACCGGCCCTGGTGCCGCGCTGGTAGACATATTCGGCGATGGGGGTCGAGCCCACGAAGGAGACCGCCTTGACGTCGGGATGGTCGAGAAGGCCATCGACCATTTCCTTGTCGCCATGCAGGACGTTGAGCACGCCTTCGGGCAGGCCCGCATCCATGAACAGCTTCCAGGCCAGCATCGAGGCGCTGGGATCGCGCTCGGAGGGCTTGAGGATGAAGGTGTTGCCGCAGGCGATGGCCGCCGGATACATCCACATCGGCACCATGGCGGGGAAGTTGAACGGCGTGATGCCGGCCACGACGCCAAGCGGCTGGCGATCCGAATAGGTATCGATGGAGGGCCCGACATTGCGGGAGAATTCGCCCTTGAGCAGCTGGGGAATGCCGCAGGCATAATCGACGCAGTCGATGCCGCGGGCGACTTCGCCCAGGGCATCCTCATGCACCTTGCCGTGCTCGCGGGAAATCTCGCGCGCCATCTCGTCGGCGTGCTGGTCCAGCAGCGCCTTGAACTTGAACATGATGCGGGCCCGCTTCATGGGCGTCATGTTGGCCCAGGCGGGCAGCGCCTTTTTGGCGGCCGCAACGGCCAGGTTCAGTTCCGCGGTCGTCGACAGCGGCACCTCGGCGACCTGCTCGCCGGTTGCCGGGTTGAAGACCTGCCCGAAGCGGGTCGTTGCCGAGGCCACGAGCTTGCCGCCGATGGCGTTCTGAATCCTGTCCATTACGAATTCCTACCTTTTCGAAAATAGAACGGTCGTTCCACGTCGAAACGATTAGAACATTTGTTCCATTTCACTCAAGCGTTTTCAGAATTCCCCGCAGCGTCTCGACTAAAGTATCAATGTGGTGTTTTTCCACGATCAGCGGCGGCGACAGGGCGATGATGTCGCCGGTGGTGCGGATGAGGATGCCGGTTTCGAAGGCCTTCACGAAGGCCGCGAATGCGCGCTTGGTGGGCTCGCCCGCGATGGGCTGCAACTCGATGGCGCCCACCAGGCCGAGATTGCGGATGTCGATGACATGCGGGCAATCGCGCAGCGAATGCAGCGCTTCCTCGAAATAGGGGGCCATTTCGGCGCCGCGCGTCAACAGGCCTTCGTCCTTGTAGGTTTCGAGCGTGCCCAGGCCCGCCGCGGAGGCCATGGGATTGCCCGAATAGGTATAGCCGTGCAGGAATTCGATGGCGTGTTCGGGCCCGGTCATGAAGGCATCGTGGATGGCGCCGGTGACGAACACGGCGCCCATCGGGATGACGCCGTTGGTGAGGCCCTTGGCGGTGATGAGGATATCGGGCGTGACGCCGAAATAGTCGGCGGCGAAAGGCGTGCCCAGGCGCCCGTAACCGGTGATGACCTCGTCGAAGATCAACAGGATGCCGTGCTTCCTGGTGATGTCGCGCAGCTTTTGCAGATAGCCCTTGGGCGGAATGAGCACGCCCGTGGAGCCGGCGACCGGCTCGACGATGACGGCCGCGATGGTGGAGGCGTCATGGAGGGTTACGATGCGCTCCAGCTCGTCGGCAAGCTCGGCGCCGTATTCGGGCTGGCCCTTGCTGAAGGCGTTCCTGGCCAGGTTATGCGTGTGGGGCATGTGATCGACGCCGGTCAGCAGCGTGCCGAACATCTTGCGGTTGGTGACGATGCCGCCCACCGAAATGCCGCCAAAATTGACCCCGTGATAGGCGCGCTCGCGGCCGATGAGGCGGAAGCGGCTGCCGTCGCCTTTGACGCGGTGATAGGCCAGCGCCACCTTGAGGGCCGTTTCCACCGATTCCGAACCGGAATTGGTGTACATGACGTGATCGAGCCCGTCCGGCGTGATCTCGACCAGGCGATTGGCGAGTTCGAACGCCTTGGGATGGCCCATCTGGAAGGCCGGCGCATAGTCGAGTTCGGCGGCCTGGTTCTGGATGGCCTCGACGATCTTGGGCCGGCAATGGCCGGCATTGACGCACCACAGGCCCGCGGTGCCGTCGAGCACCTGGCGCCCGTCGGACGTGGTATAGTGCATATCCTTGGCGCCCACGAACATGCGGGGCGCTTTCTTGAACTGCCGGTTCGCGGTGAACGGCATCCAGAAGGCATTGAGGTCGTTGGGGGTCACGTCGAGGCGGTTGGACAAGCGGCTCTCCCTCGACTCGCACAGCGGGCGGCGCTACGAGTCTATTTCTTGATTTTATAAGTCAAGATTATAGGCTCTTGACCGATCGCCTTGGCCATTGGAATTTTGACCAGTTGGAAAAATGTTAGCATTCCCATGCCGCCGATCAAGGTAAAAAATGGCGCCCAAGCGGCTCCCACCAAGCCCGAAACTGCGGCGGCGGCCAGCAAAGCACGGCCTTTGACTCGCATCCAGCGGGAAAAGCGCGACGTGATCCTGGAAGCGGCGCTGGACGTGTTTTCGCTGCATGGTTTTCGCGGCACCACGATCGACCAGATCGCCGAGCAGGCGGGCATGAGCAAGCCCAATTTGCTGTACTATTTCCCCCGCAAGGAGGAGATTCACAAGCGGCTGATCAGCGACATGCTGCATGTCTGGCTGGCGCCCCTGCGCGAAATGGACGCAGGCGGCGATCCGGTGCCGGAAATCCGCTCCTATATCCGCCGCAAGCTCGAAATGGCGCGCGACTTTCCGCGCCAGAGCCGGCTGTTCGCCAATGAGATCCTGGCGGGCGCGCCCCGCATCATCGACATGCTGGAAGGCGAGCTGAAGGCTTTGGTCGATGAGAAGGCCGAGATCCTTTACGGCTGGATGGATGCCGGCAAGATCGAGCCGACCGACCCCTATCACCTGATCTTTTCGATCTGGGCCACGACCCAGCACTATGCGGATTTCGACGTGCAGGTCCGCGCCGTGCTGGGCAAGGACCGCGGCGGCGACGGGCGCTTCGAGGACGCCGCGCGGTTTTTGGAAAACCTGTTCCTGAACGGGCTGCTGCCCAAGAAGGGGTAGGGCGGGGTGCTCTCCTTCGCCCCTTTGGGGAGAAGGTGGCGCGATAGCGCCGGACGAGGGGTCTGCGGAGCTCGGGAAGCCGGTAGTTTCCAACCCCTAGAGGCTGTGCGCGATCACCATCAGGAAGGCGCCCGACAGGCCGATATTCATGATCCAGGCATTGACGTGCTGGCGGCGCTCGGCCTGCGGATAATCCCAGAAATTGTGGAACAGGAACACCGCCACCAGCAGGAAGACGATCATGTCGATGGCGCCAAGGATCGGCAGCACATTGAGCGCCACCGAGGCGCCACCCAGGATCTGCATGGCGACACCTATGACCATGCAGACGCGCGGCATGGGCAGGCCACGCGCCGTCATGGCGGCGGTCAGCCGGTCGAGGCCCATGGCGTTGCGAAGGCCGAAGATGAAGAAGGCGGCGCCGAGCAGCACGCGGCCGATGAAAATGAGTGTGGTGGGCAGATCGGTGGGCATGGCGCATGTCCTTGGTGAGAGCCAAAGCCTAGTGCACCGATGGGACGAACGGCGAGGCCGGATTTCGACATGCCCACCGAAATCGCATGAGGCCATGGCGAATGCGCCCTGGCGGAACGACGCCTCTCAGCCGGGGCCGTCGAGCTCGGGGTAGTGGCGGAAGACGCCCGAGGTGTTGAAGTCGAGGCGGCGGTCGCTTTGGAGGTAGGCCGCGATGCCGGGCCGGGCGCGCACGCGCTCGACGAGGTTCATGAGCAGCGGGTAATCGCCGCGCAACGCCGCCATGCGGCGGGGAAACGCATAGGTCAGGGCTTCGACGAGCTGGAACAGCGACAAATCGGCATAGCTCACGGCCGGTCCGGCAAGCTGGCCTCCACCATGGGGGTTGCGCGCGATGATGGTTTCGAACCAATCGAGGAATTTCGGCATGCGCCCCGCCCGGAACTGATCGGCATTGCGCCGCGCTTCGGGCTTCTGGTCCTCGTAGTAGAGCCCGGTACCAACCGGATGGTGGGTGTCGTGGGCCTCGGCCACCATGTCGGCGATGGTCAGCTGGATCTGATGCGTCCACAGCCGCTCGGCGGCGTTTTGTGACACCAGCTCGTGTCTGGGACCGAGATAGCCGAGGATGACCGCCGTCTGGCCGATGATGATATCGCCATCCCTGAGAAAGGGCGGCGCGAAGGATGGCGTCGCGATACGCGCATCGCCTGAAAGCTTGCCGATGACACCATCATCCTTGTCGCGGGCAACATCCTTATAGTCGGCGCCGGCATCTTCCAGCGCCAGCCGGACGAATTCGCCCCGGCCCTGAATGCCGGTCCAGTAATAAAGTTCGTAAGCCATGACTGAAAATGCCTCGACGCGGCGAGACGTTCCGTCGAAACTGCTGTGGCTATTCAAACCAGGAGACAGTCGATGAAAATCAGCGCACGCAACCAGATCAAGGGCACCGTCGTGGAAGTCGTGAAGGGCGCCACCACCTCGCATGTGCGCATCGACATCGGCAACGCCATCGTCACCGCCTCGATTACCAATGAGGCGGTGGACGAATTGCAGCTGGCCAAGGGCAAGAAGGCCATCGCGGTGATCAAGGCCTCGGACGTGATGGTGGCGGTTGAGGATTAGGACTGGGGTTTGGTGCCCTTTCGCCCTCTGGGCGAAGGGGCGCGACGGTGAGGGGTGCGGAGTCCTCGGCATTGCCGATGTTGCGGTTCGCGCCGTCACCGATGCCTCAGCGTAACCTCTCACCCCTTCGGGTCCGCCATTCGAGCGTAGCTCTCATGGCCTTCTCCGCCTCCAATGCCCCATCACCGCCGGCCAGCCCCCTATTCCGCCGGCTCCACCGCCGGCTTGGCCATCGGGTTGTTGGGGTGGCTGGTCCAGTTGGCGTAATTGGCGGTCACCACGCGGCCGGTGCGTTCGTCGATCATGCCGGGCTCGAGGGCTTCCATGGTGATGCAGTCCTCGACCGGGCAGACGTTGACGCAGAGGTTGCAGCCGACGCATTCGTCGTCCATCACCTCGAAATGCCGGCGGCCATCCTTCTGCTTCATGATGGCCTGGTGCGAGGTGTCCTCGCAGGCGATATGACAGCGGCCGCATTTGATGCAGAGGTCCTGGTCGATGCGGGCCTTGGTGACGTAATTGAGGTTGAGATACTGCCAGTCGGTGACGTTGCGGACGGCGCGGCCGCCGAAATCGTCGAGCGTTGCGTAGCCCTTCTCATCCATCCAGTTGGCGAGGCCCGAGATCATCTCCTCGACGATCTTGAAGCCATAGGTCATGGCGGCGGTGCAGACCTGCACATTGCCGGCGCCCAGCGCCATGAACTCGGCGGCGTCGCGCCAAGTGGTGACGCCGCCGATGCCGGAAATCGGCAGGCCATTTGTTTCGGCGTCACGGGCGATCTCGGCCACCATATGGAGGGCGATGGGCTTGGCGGCGGGGCCGCAATAGCCCCCATGGGTGCCCTTGCCGTCGATGGTGGGCTGAGGCGCCATCAGGTCGAGATCGACCCCGGTGATGGAGTTGATGGTGTTGATGAGGCTGACCGCATCGGTGCCGCCGGCCCTGGCGGCGCGCGCCGGTTTGCGGATGTCGGTGACGTTGGGGGTCAGCTTGGTGATCACCGGCATGCGGGTATATTGCTTGCACCAGCGCACCACCATTTCGATATATTCGGGCACCTGGCCGACGGCGGCGCCCATGCCGCGCTCGCTCATGCCGTGCGGACAGCCGAAATTGAGCTCGATGCCGTCGGCGCCGGTTTCCTCGACCAGCGGCAAAATGGCCTTCCAGGCGTTTTCCTCGCAGGGCACCATGATGGAGGCGATGAGGGCCCGGTCGGGCCAGTTCATCTTGACCTGCTTGATCTCCTGCAGGTTCCGCTGCAGGTCGCGGTCGGTGATCAATTCGATATTGTTGAAGCCCAAAAGCCTGCGGTCGGCCCCCCAGATGGCGCCGTAGCGCGGGCCGTTGACATTGACGACCGGCGGGCCGGCCTCGCCCAGGGTCTTCCAGACGACGCCACCCCAGCCGGCCTTGAAGGCGCGCTCGACATTGTAGGCCTTGTCGGTTGGCGGGGCGGAGGCCAGCCAGAACGGGTTGGGGGATTTGATGCCGACGAAATCGTTGCGAAGGTCTGCCATCCGCTGATCCTCCTCAGGCGCTCAGTGCGCGATGAATGCTTTCGGCCGCGTCGCGGCCCTCGGCGACGGCCGTCACGGTCAGGTCGTCGCCGCCGGTAGCGCAATCGCCGCCGGCCCAGACCTTTGCCATCGAGGTGCGGCCCTCGGCATCGACCAGGATCTTGCCGCCCGCGAGCTCGACGCCATCGCCATCGCTCGCAAAGGTCTGGCCGATGGCCTTGAACACCTGGTCGGCGGCGATAGCGGTCACCTCGCCGGTGCCGGTGAGGGCGCCATCGACGAGGCGCATATATTCGAGCTCGACGCCGGTGACCTTGCCGTCGGCGGTGAGCACGCGCCGGGGCGCCAGCCAGTGGCGGATGGCGACGCCCTTGGCGGCGGCCAGGTCCTGCTCGAATTCGGAGGCGCTCATCTGCTCCTTGCCGCGGCGATAAACGATCGTCACCTCCTCGGCGCCGAGCAGCTTGGACTGCACGGCGGCATCGATGGCCGTCATGCCGCCGCCCACCACCACGACGCGGCGGCCGACCGGCAGGTGCGCAAGGTCGCTCGACTGGCGCAGCTCGGCGATGAAATCGACCGCATTGGCGACCCCGGGGGCGTTTTCGCCTTCGGCCCTCAAGGCATTGACGCCGCCCAGCCCCATGCCGAGAAACACCGCGTCATGGCGCGCCGTCAGGTCTTCGAGCGAAAAGTCGCGGCCCAGCGCCTTGCCGTTTTCGATGCTGATGCCGCCGATGGCGGTGACGTAATCGACCTCATGCTGGGCGAAGCCATCGGTCGCCTTGTAGGAGGCGATGCCATATTCGTTGAGGCCGCCGGGTTTGGGGCGCACATCGAAAACCGTGACGGCGTGCCCGTGCCAGGCCAGCCGATGGGCGGCGGCAAGGCCGGCCGGGCCGGCGCCCACCACCGCGATGGTCTTGCCCGTCCCGGCGGCGCGGGCGAAGAACTGCACGTCTTCATCCATGGCCGCATCGGTGGCGTAACGCTGCAACAGGCCGATCTTGACCGGCTTGCCCTCGGCCTCCTCGCGCACGCACGCTTCCTCGCACAGCTGCTCGGTGGGGCAGACGCGGGCACACATGCCGCCCAGGATATTCTGCTCGAAGATGGTTTCGGCAGCGCCCAGCGCGTTGTCGGTGACGATCTGGCGGATGAACAGCGGGATATCGATGGCGGTCGGGCAGGCCTGCTGGCACGGCGCATCGAAGCAGAAATAGCACCGGTCGGCCTCGACGAACGCCTCATGGCGATCGAGCGGCGGATGCAGGTCGCCGAAGTTCTCCGCATATTGCCCAGGCGCCAGGCGCCCGGGGACGATACCCTCTTGAAGCACACCCTCGGACATCGGCAAGTCTCTTGCTGTCGTTTCCCTCGATGGAAACGCTAGCGCAGGTGAATTTTTTTATCAATTGGTCAAATTCCGAGTCGAGCCGCTGAGGTTGCTGGACGATTTGATCAACTGTCACCGCTATTTACGGTTGATTAACCTTATTTTGTCGTCCGCCGGGGCTGTGCGGCGTATTGGCAACAGTTCCTTAAGAATTGCCAATTGTGGCAGAGTCAATTCCGAATGAGGCACTGTGCCCACATTGTGGCCATGAGTCTTGCGCAGCGAAGGAGCCTCAACAACAAAGGAGATCGTGAAGTTTGACTCAGAGGAAATCTGTCGCTGCCATTCTGGCTATTGCGCTTGTGCTCGGCGTTACTGGACCAAGCCTTGCCGATGGTAACCAATGCGGCGGAGCGTCCTGGTACTCACTGCCAGGGAACCGCACCGCATCGGGGCAAAAGATGAATCCGGGGGCAATGACCGCAGCACATAAGAGTTTGCCCTTCGGCACCGTGGTCAAGGTCGTCGACCAGAATACTGGCCGGTCGATCACCGTCACCATCAATGACCGAGGCCCATTCATAAGGGGTCGCATCATCGACCTGTCGCCCGTCGCGGCGACCAAGCTCGGCTTCAAGGGCCGGGGCCACACCAATGTGTGCATCGCCCGGATCTGACGGGTGATGCCCAGGGCCGCCCCACGGGGCGGCCTTTTACTGCCTTTACTTGAGCAGTCTTCTCTTTGGGAGAAGGTTACTTCAGGGGCCCGGCTTGTGCCCTCGAAGCGCTTTGAATACCGTGGCCCGCAATCGTTTGCGGAAGATCCATGATGACCAGGTTCGGGCTTAGCCTGCCGCCCCAGATGCGCGTCTTCGGGGCCTTCTTCGTCTATTCGTTCTGCATGGGCAGCATCTTTCCGCGCCTGCCCGACATGCAGGCCCAGATGGGCGTGACCGCCGCCGGCCTCGGCCTGGGGCTGATCGGCGCCCCGGTCGGCACCCTCATTTCACTGACGCTGGCTGCGCCGCTGCTGGAACGGCTCGGCTATCGGCGCGCCATCCTCATGCTGATCCCGCTGCTGTCGGTGTTTTATGCCCTCAGCACCATCTCGACCTCGCCCACCATGTTCTTCGTGCTGCTGCTGCCGGTGGGCCTGTGCATCGGCTGCATCGAGATCATCATCAACCTCGAGGCGGACCGGACCGAACACCTGCTTGGCCGGCGCATCATGAACCGCTCGCATGCCTTCTGGAGCATCGGCTTCTTCTCGGCCGGCCTCATCGGCGCCTATATCGCCCAGCTGGGCATCAGCCCAACGCTGCACCTTGCGGCCATGATCCCGGTGGTGACGGTGGCGACGCTGGTCTGGCTCGGGCGGTTCGATCCGGCCCCGCATCGCGGCGGCACCTCGACGGCGGCGGCGCCGCGTTTCGCCGCCCCAACGCTCGCCATCGGCGTGCTGGTGGCGGTCACGCTCTCCGCCATGGTGATGGAAGGCGCCGCCATGGACTGGTCGGCCATCTACATGGACAAGATCTTTAGGGCGACGCCCTTCCTTGCCGGCTTCGCGGTGGCGGTGGCGGCATTCTCGCAAGGGGCGACGCGGTTCTTCATCGATAGCTTCGTCGAGCGCTACAGCCCGGTCGATGTGGCGCGCATCCTGCTGGTGATCCTGGGGCTGGGGGCGCTGCTGGTGTTTTTCGCTGCGGCCGACTGGCAGGCGCTCCTGGGCTTCGGGCTGATCGGCATCGGCACCAGCGCCATCTTCCCGCTGGCCATGTCGGCGGCGGCGCAGCGCACCGACCGGCCCTCGGCCATCAATGTGGCGGCCCTGGCGCAGATCTCGTTCGTGGCGTTCCTGCTGGGGCCGCCATTGCTGGGTTTTGTCGCCGACCACTTCGGTCACCGCTGGATTTATGGTATCGGGCTGCCGCTGGTGGCATTGAGTCTTGCCGCCGCGCCGGCACTGGGCCGCAAGCCCATTCCACAGACCGTCGATCAGACCATTTGACGGCATGTGCGCCGTCCGGAGTTTTCCATGCGCCTCGCGCCGCATCACCGTCTCTATGCCTGCTTCTTCCTGTTTTCGGCGATCACCGGCGCGATGTTCTCCCGCATGCCCGACATCCAGTCGGCGCTGGGCGTCAACGAGGCCGAACTGGGGCTGACGCTGATCGGGGCCGCCATCGGCTCCCTGATCTCCCTGACCTTTTCGTCGCCGCTCATCGAAAAGCTCGGCGCCAGGGCAACAGGCTACATCACCGTCATCGGCAGCACGGCGCTCTATACCAGCGTCGCGTTCATCCACTGGGCGCCGCTCGCCTTCATGGCGCTGTTCGGGGCAGGCCTTTTGGCCGGCGCCCTCGAAATCAACCTCAATGTCGAGCTCGGACGGCTGGAGGCGCTCTACAAGCGCTCGATCATGAGCCGGGCGCATGGCTTCTGGAGCCTGGGGTTCTTCGTCACCTCGCTGGTCGCCGCCGGGGTGCGGCAACTGGGCGTACCGGCGCCCTGGCACCTGGGCATCGTCTTCATCCTGGTGACGCTCGCGGCCCTTGTGGCCCTCGCCGGCATGGAGACGACGCCGGCCCAGGCCAGCGAAGGCGAAGAAAAAGCCCCGCTGATCGCCTTCCCCACGCTGGCGCTCCTGCCATTATGCGTGATCGGCATCGCGGCGTTCCTCGTCGAGGGCGCGGGCGTCGACTGGTCTGCGATCTATATGCGCGACACCTTTTTGGCCGAGCCGTTCCTGGGCGGGCTGGGGCTGACGCTCTTCACCTTCGTGATGGCCATGGTGCGGCTGTTCATCGGCCCGGTCGTCGACCATTTCAGCCCGCGGCTGGTGGTGACGGTGCTGCTGGGGCTCTGCCTTGTGGGCCTGGTGGCGGTGTGGCTGGCGCCCAACCCCTATGTGGCGCTGCTGGGCTTTGCGCTCCTGGGTGGCGGCTGCAGCGCCGTCTATCCGCTCGCCGTCTCGGCGGCGGCCCGGCGCACCGACCGGCCCGCCTCGGTCAATGTGGCGGCCATCGGGCAGGTCACCTTCGTGATCTTCTTTCTTGCCCCGCCGATCCTGGGCTTTGTGGCGCACAGCTTCGGCATTCGCCTTTCCTATGTGGTTTGCCTGCCGCTGGTGGTCGTTGCTATGTTCCTGGTGAAAGCCTTGCCGACACGGGCGCAACCCGCCCTGCCCGGCCACATCCTGCCGGAACCCCTGACGCCCAATGGCTGACCTGCCGCCCATCGTCGACCTTCGGCAAAGCCCCACGGCGCTCAGGGTGCAGCGCGGGGTGATGCGGTTTTTGCGCGAACAGCACGACGTCTGCTGCCTTACCGAAGTGCCCCTGGCCAATGGCCGGCGCGCCGACGTGCTGGGCGTCGGCCCCAGGGGCGAAATCTGGATCGTCGAGATCAAATCGAGCCTCATCGATTTCCAGGTCGACGCCAAATGGCACCACTACAAGGATTTCTGCGACCGCTTCTATTTCGCCAAGCCCCCCGAACTCGACCCCGACATCTTCCCGTTGAGCGAGGGCCTGATGGTGGGCGACGGCCACGACGCCGCCATCCTCCGCCCCGCGGTAGACGCGCCCCTCCCCGGTGCGCGGCGCAAAGCGTTGACGCTGAAACTGGCCCGGCTTGGCGCCGACCGGCTGCATACGCTGATGGACCCGATGGATAAGGCGTAGGGGCGAGGGCGGAGAGCACCAGCCCCTCTTCACCTCCCCCCTTGTGGGGGAGGATGGGAGGGGGGAAGCCGCACGCACTGCCGCCCGTTGCGGCAACGCCGGCGGACAGGCCCGAGCTATCGACCTAGTTCTGCAGGTCGCTGTTGATCAGGTCGTTGATGGTGGTCTTGCCGTCGGCGGGGGCCTGTTGCTCGGTGAACTGCTGGGGCGGCTGCAGGGTCTGGCCGTTGTTCTGCGGGGCCGCGGCGCCGGAGGGGACCTGGGCTTCGCCGGCCGGGATCGGCTCGTAGACCTGTTCGCCATCGGGCGTCAGCACCGGGTTGCCGGCGGCATCCATCATCGGGCGCATCGGGGCGTCCGCCAGGGCGGCATTGGGCGCGGGGCCATGCGGCAGGTTGGCGACCTGCAGGCCCTTATGGGCCTTGGTCATGAAATCGGACCAGATCTGGGCCGGGATGCTGCCGCCGCTGAGCGAGGTCTTGGTGTCGTCGTCATTGCCGAGCCAGACGCCGGTGACCATGCGGGCCGAATAGCCCACGAACACGGCGTCGCGGCCCTTCTGGCTGGTGCCGGTCTTGCCGGCGATCTGCCAGCCCGGAATATGGGCGGCCTTGCCGGTGCCGACCTCGACATTGCTGCCCAGCATGTCGTTCATCTCGCCCACCACATAGGGATCGATCACCTGGCCGGGGCCGGCCGGGGTCGCCTGGTAGAGCACCTTGCCGTCGGACGTCTCGATGCTGGTGATGACGTTGGCGATGACGCCCTGGCCGTTATTGGCGAAAGGCGCATAGGCGGCGGTCAATTCCAGCAGCGACACGCCGGACGTGCCGAGCGCGATGGAGGGCACGGCCTCGAGCGGCGAGGAGATACCCAGGCGCATGGCGGTATTGACCACGACCTGCGGCGTCACATCGATGGCAAGGCGGGCCGCGATGGTGTTGAGCGAATAGGTGAGGCCGGTGCGCAGCGTCACGGGCCCGGCGAATTTATGCGAGGCGTTTTCCGGGCTCCAGCCATTATAGGTGAAGGGCGCATCGTCCGCGATGGTGTCGGGCGTATAGCCCTTTTCCATGGCAGCCAGATAGACGAACGGCTTGAAGGCCGAGCCGGGCTGGCGATGCGCCGTGATGGCGCGGTTATACTGACTCTTGGCGTAATCGACGCCGCCCACCATGGCGCGCACGGTGCCATCGGTATCCATGGCGACGAGCGCGCCCTGGCTGAAGCCGCGCTTCGGGCCGTTCTTGGCCACCGCTTCCTTGACCAGGAACTCCGCCTGCTTTTGCAGGTCCCAGTTGATCGTGGTGTGGACGATGACGTCCTGCTTGATATCGCCCAGATAGGACTGCATCAGCGTTTCGACCCAATCGGCCACATAGCCTTCCGAACCCGCCACGCGCGTGCGGATGGGCTGGTTGGGATCGATGGTGGCGGCCTTGGCCTCGTCCTGGCTGATATAGCCCTCGTCGGCCATGGCCTGCAGCACCAGCTTCTGGCGCTCGGCGGACCGCTGCGGGTTGGATTTGGGATTGTAGCTCGACGGGCCCTTGAGGGTGCCGGCAAGCGTCGCGGCCTCGGCCAGCGACAGGTTGCGCGCCGATTTGCCGAAATAGGTCTGCGCCGCCGCCTCGATGCCATAGGCATTGTGGCCGAAGAACATGCGGTTGAGATAGAGCTCGATGATCTGGTCTTTGGTGTAGTTGCGCTCCAGCCAAAGGGCGAGCACGGCTTCCTGCACCTTACGGCCGAAGGTCTGGTCGGGGGTCAGGAACAGGTTCTTGGCGAGCTGCTGGGTGATGGTCGAGCCGCCGCGTTCGAGCCCGCCGGCGCGGAAATTGTCCATCAGCGCCGCCATGATGCCGATCGGATCGACGCCGAAATGGCTCATGAAGCGGCGGTCCTCGATGGCGATGACGGCCTCGGGCACGTAATAGGGCATTTCCTGCAGCGAAATGGCTTCGCCGCCGGTCTTGCCGCGATTGGAGATCAGTTGTCCGTCGGCGGCCACGATGCGGATATTGGCCGGACGGGCGGGAATGGCCCAGGTATTGGAAGCCGGCAGCTGGGCGGCGAAATACACCACGACACCGGCGACGGCGATGCCGCCCCAGACGCACAGGATGAAGAACCAGTAGAAGATCTTGACGAGGAAGCTGCCGGCGGTGCGGCGCTTGCGCGGCTTCCTGCCCTTCAGCTTTTGCGTCTTGCCGCGCTTTTGGGGCTTGCCCGGCGGCGTGCGGCCGCTGCGCTCATCATCGACGAAGGTGCCGACCGCGGCTCCCATGGTGGGCTCGACCCGCTTGCCGCCGGCACTGGCCTTGCCGGAGCCGGCCTTGGCCTTGCTGCGCGGCGAGGCTCCGACGCGATCGTCCTGGGAGATACGAAATTCCATGCGGGCCTCGGGCCTTTCCTCGGCGGCGCTGCCGCAGCGCCAGAATATGGTGGTCGCAAAGCGCTCATACGCTGCAGCTCGGTCTAGCAGCTTATGGCAGAAAGGCGAAGCCTTGCGGCAGCGTTTGCGCGGGTTTCGCTATCGATGGCAAATGTGGCCGGTTTATGTGAAAGTCCAGAGGTTGACGCTTATGTGTTGCGCCCTGGTGACAGCTTTGGGGCCGGCTGACGCTGGGGGTTTTGCCCCGCGAGACCAAAAGGATAGCCCGCCCCAACTCCTGCCGCAATGCCCGTCCCTCGCCTCGGGCAGGCGCGGCCGGCGAGAAAGGCCGAGCATGCGGAAAATCATCTACGCCATCCCGATGTCGCTCGATGGCTATATCGAGGATCGCGGCGGCAGGTTCGACTGGGCCGAGCCCGATGCCGAGCTGCACCAGCATTTCAACGACCACTATGACCATATCGACACCGACCTTTATGGCCGGCGCATGTGGGAGATGATGTCGGCCTATTGGCCGACGGCCGACCAGGACCCGGACGCACCGCCCCTGGTGGTGGACTTCTCGCGGCGCTGGCAACAGGCCCGGCACATCGTGTTTTCCCGGCATCTCACCAGCGTCGGCCATGGCGCCACGCTCGCCGAGGGCGATATCGCCGAGGTGGTGCGAAGGCTCAAGGCCGAGCCCGGCAAGGATATGTCGGTAAGCGGGGCGGGCCTCGCGGCGAGCTTCATGGCGCTCGACCTCATCGACGAATACTGGCTCTATGTCGTTCCCGTGGCGGTCGGGGGCGGCAAGCCGTTCTTCCAGGACCTCCACCGGCAATTGCGCCTCAGGCTCTTGAGCACGCGAACGTTTTCCGGGGGCGTCGTGCATCTGCGCTACGCGCCGATGCGTGAGGGCGATGCCGGTGGTTGACAGGCGCGGCACCGCACGATACTTAAGTACATGCTTAACCAACAACCCTCACTCGATCTCATGTTCCAGGCCCTGGGCGATCCGACCCGGCGGCTGATGGTCGAACGCCTCAGCCGCGGGCCGGCCTCGGTCAGCGAGCTGGCCAAGCCGTTCGACATGTCGCTGCCGGCGGTAGTGCAGCACCTGCAGGTGCTCGAGGCGAGCGGGCTGGTGCGCAGCCAGAAGGTGGGACGGGTGCGCACCTGCACCATCGATACCGGCGCCCTCAGCCTTGCCGAGCAATGGATAAACGAACGGCGCATCGCCTGGAGCAATCGCCTCGACCGGCTGGGCGAACTGCTGGGCGAAGCCGAGGACCAGAATACCGCCTGACCGGGCACCGGCTCCCCAAACAGGCCGACGCCGCCCCGTCGCGGCGACGGCGAAGCTTTGACCATTTTTACCAAGGAGACTCTCATGACCGAACGATCCATCGCCCACGGCACCTTCGTGGTCGAGCGCAACTACAAGGCCTCGCCCGCCAAGGTGTTCGCGGCCTTTGCGGACCCAGCCATCAAGAACAAATGGTTCGGCGGCCCCGAGGAGCAGAACGCCAAGCGCAGCTTCGATTTCCGCGTCGGCGGCAAGGAATCCAATACCGGCGAATTCCATGGCAGCACCTATAGTTTCGACGCGCTCTACCAGGACATCATCCCCAATGAGCGCATCATCTATACCTACGACATGCACCTCAACGGCGAGCGCATCTCGGTGTCGCTGGCCACCATCGAGTTCAAGCCGACCCCCGCGGGCACGCATATGATCGTCACCGAAAACGGCGCGTTCCTCGATGGCCTGGACAACGTCAAGCAGCGCGAAGCCGGAACCAACGGCCTGATGGATGCGCTGGGAAGGGTCGTGGAGGGGTGAGGCGGCCCGACACACAAATGCGCGCATTGCCTTCGGCCGTCATGGCCGGAGGCCGGTCAAGGCGTCCGATATGGAGTTGACGTCTTCATCAGTTTATACTTATGATTAGTTATGACTTATGATTATGGCGGCATCGTCGCATTGGCGGATCCAACGCGGCGTGCCGTGTTCGAGATGCTTGCCGCGCATCCGCATTCGGTGGCGGAGATCACCCGCGCCCTGCCGGTGTCGCAATCCGCCGTGTCGCAGCATCTGAAAGTGCTGAAAGCCGCGAGCCTGGTGCGGTCGGAAACGCTTGGAACCCGCAACATCTATCGGATCGATCCCACCGGGTTGACGCATATGCGGCGCTGGCTCGACAGTATGTGGACCGACGCTCTCGCCGCCTTCGCCAGAGAAATCGAGACCAGCACGGACGAAAAACAATGACCTCCCCGCTTGCCATCACCAAGTCGATCCGCGTCAGGGCGACGCGCGAATATGCGTTTTCGTTCTTCACCCTCAACCCGATCAAATGGTGGCCGCCGACCTATACGATCGGCAGCGCGCCGATGCAGAAGGTGGTGATGGAGCCGCATCCGGGCGGCCGCTGGTTCGAGATCGGCAGCGATGGCAGCGAGTGCCAATGGGGCAATGTGCTGGCCTGGGAGCCGCCTGCCCGCCTGGTGCTCGCCTGGCGCATCGGCATGAACTGGAAATTCGATCCCGCGCTTTTGACCGAGGTAGAAGTCACCTTCCGCGATGTCGGGGGCGGGGAAACCGAGGTGCGCATCGTGCACAGCAAGTTCGAGAATTATGGACCCGATGCCGGAAAGGCGCTGCAGATCTTCGATGGCTGGAGCAGCATCCTGGAGCGTTTCGCCGCCATCGCCGAGGGGAGGACGCCGCAATGACGACGCCTGCGGCCCACGAACGCCACGCCGAGGCGCTGGAAGAGGCGGTGTTCCGGGCGCCGGCGCTGACGCCGCCGGAATTGCGCCAGCAGGTGGGGGCCCGCGCCAGCGGGGGCGTGGCGATCGCCGCGCCTTATGACGCCTTGGCGCGCCAGATCGGGGAGGCGGCCTACGGGGTAACGGACGCCCAGGTGGCGGAGGTGCTGGCCGCAACGGGCAGCCAGAAAGCGGCGTTCGAGATCGTGGCCGCCGCCGGCGTCGGGGCGGCGCTCAGGCGCTGGAAGGCCGGGCTCGGGGCCCTCCGGGAGGCGAGCGATGCGGCTCGATGAGATCGAACGCGGCGACAGTCTGGGCAGCCGGCTGCTGATCGGCTTCATCTCGCTGGTGACGCGCATGCGCTTGCCCGATGCCGCCCGCGTCGCCTTCTATCACAAGGCCTTCTTTGCCGGCACCATGGGCGCCTGGACGCAGGCCGCGATGCGGGGCCCAAGCGCCTGGAGCGTCGGCGAGCGCGAGCTGATGGCGGCAATGGTGGCCAAGTGGAATGCGACGCCGTTCTGCGTGGGGGCGCATGGCGCCATCGCCGCCAAGGAATTGCCGCGCCGGCTGGTCGACGGCGCGCTCGACGACTATCGGGCCGCGGACCTGTCGTCGGCGCTCAAGGTGGTGCTGGGTTTCCTCGAAAAGCTGACGCTCCATCCCGACGCGGTGACGGCGGCGGATGCGCGGCAAGTGCTCGATGCGGGCGTTACGCCTGCCGCCATCGAGGACGCCATGGCGGTAATGACGGTGTTCAACATCATCACCCGGAACGCCGAGGCGCTGGATTTCGCCATGCCGACGCCGGAGGAGTTCGACCGCGCCGGCACCATGCTGTTGAAGCGCGGTTATGCGTGATGCCCATGGCTCCGCGATATGGAAATCCGTAAGCCCGTTCTATCCCACCCACGGTGTCTTTCCGGGGAGAGCCAGAATCCATGTCTGTGGCGTCCCATCCGCATCCAGCGCGTTGAGAAGCCCCAACGTGGATTCCCGCCTTCGCCGGGATGACCCGGGGATAATGGTGAGATGAAGCGCGGGCCATGGTGAGTGCGGCAACGTAATGCTGCCGTCGCCGGGTGGTCCACCCGCCGGCTCAGGGAGGCATCCCCGAGAATTATCCCACCCACGGTGTCATTCCGGCGAAGGCCGGAATCCATGTCCGTGGCGTACCATCTGCATCCAGAGCGTGGAGAAGCCCCAACGTGGATCCCGGCTGACGCCGGGACCCCGGGGACAATGGAGGGAGCTCCCGCCGAAGCCCCCCTACACGTCGAGATTGGCAACGCTCAGGGCGTTGTCCTGGATGAAGTCGCGGCGGGGCTCGACCAGGTCGCCCATCAGTTGGGTGAAGGTCAGGTCGGCGTCGTCGCTTTCCTTGACCTCGACCTTGAGGAGGCTGCGCACATTGGGATCGAGCGTGGTTTCCCAGAGCTGGCTGGGGTTCATTTCGCCCAGGCCCTTGTAGCGCTGCAGCGAGATGCCCTTGCGGCCGGCCGCGGTGATCGCCGCGAACAGCGAGGCGAAGCCGTGGATCTGGGTGACTTCGCCCTTGCGGGTGAGGGTCGCGACCCCGCCATAAAGCTCGTCCAGCCGGCCGGCCAGCTGCCGGAGCTTGCGCGCGTCGGCGCTGCCGAGCAGGCCCTGGTCGATGAGGTGGCGTTCGGTGACGCCGCGCACCGTGCGCGAGAAGATGACGCCATCCTCGTCGGTGACTTCGCCGGTCCAGCCGCGCTCATATTCGTCGGTGATGCGGTCGAGCCGGTTGGCGACGCGCGTCATCACCGCCTCGGCGCGGGCCGGGTCGGCCAGGGCCTCGGGATCGAGGCCGCCCACGATGGCGGCCTGCTCGACGATCGAGCGGTCGTAGCGGGTGTTGAGCGTATCGATGGCATGCACCAGGTCGCGGGCCTGGTTGGCGATCTCCTTGAGATCGGGGCCCGCATGGGCGACGCCGTCGCGATTGGTGAAGACGGCATCCTCGATGCCGGTGTCGAGGAGGTAATCCTCCAGCGCCCGCTCATCCTTGAGATACTGCTCGGAGGAGCCGCGCTTGATCTTATAGAGCGGGGGCTGGGCGATGTAGATATGGCCGCGCTCGATCAATTCCGGCGTCTGCCGGTAAAAGAACGTCAGCAGCAGGGTGCGGATATGGGCGCCGTCGACATCGGCGTCCGTCATGATGATGATCTTGTGGTAGCGCAGCTTGTCGGCGTTGAATTCCTCGCGGCCGATGCCGGTGCCGAGCGCGGTGATGAGCGTGCCCACCTGTTCGGACGAGATCATGCGGTCGAAGCGCGCGCGCTCGACATTGAGGATCTTGCCCTTGAGGGGCAGCACGGCCTGGGTGGCGCGGTCGCGCCCCTGCTTGGCGGAGCCGCCGGCGCTATCGCCCTCGACGAGGAAGATCTCGGACTTGGCGGGATCCTTTTCCTGGCAATCGGCGAGCTTGCCGGGCAGCGAGGAAATCTCCAGCGCCGACTTGCGGCGGGTGAGTTCGCGCGCCTTGCGGGCCGCCTCGCGGGCGGCGGCGGCCTCGGCGACCTTGCCGACAATGGCCTTGGCCTCGGCCGGATGTTCCTCGAACCACTGGCCCAGGCGGTCGTTGACGGCGTTCTCCACCACCGGGCGGACTTCGGAGGAAACCAGCTTGTCCTTGGTCTGGGACGAGAACTTGGGATCGGGCACCTTGACCGAAAGCACGCAGGTCAGCCCTTCACGCGCGTCGTCGCCGGTGAGGGCGACCTTTTCGCGCTTGGTGATGCCGGAGCTGTCGGCATAGCTGGTGACCTGCCGCGTCAGCCCGCCGCGCAGGCCCGCCAGATGCGTGCCGCCATCGCGCTGCGGGATGTTGTTGGTGAAGCACAGGACGTTCTCGTGGTAACTGTCGTTCCACTGCAGCGCCACCTCGACGGTGATGCCGTCCTTTTCGACCGAAAAGGCGATGGGCGCGGTGATCAGCGCCGACTTGGCCTTGTCGAGATATTGCACGAAGGCCTCGAGGCCGCCCTCGTAGTGCAGCTCGACATCGACCGGCTCGGGATGGCGGCGGTCGCTCAGGAGGATGCGGACGCCCGAATTGAGGAAAGCCAGCTCGCGCAGGCGGTGTTCGAGCGTCTTGAAATCGAACTCCACCATGGTGAAGGTCTCGCCCGAGGGCATGAAGGTGATCTCGGTGCCGTTCCGGCCCTCATAGGTGCCGGGCGTCTTGTGCTGCACATAGGTGCCGATCTGCGCCAGGGGGGCATCGGCATCGCCATGGGTGAAGCCCATCTCGAAGATCTTGCCGTCGCGGCGGACCTTGAGCTTGAGCCAGGTCGACAGCGCGTTGACCACCGAGACGCCCACGCCATGCAGGCCGCCCGAGACCTTGTAGGAATTCTGGTCGAACTTACCGCCGGCATGCAGCTGGGTCATGATGACCTCGGCCGCCGAGACGCCCTCTTCCTTGTGGATATCGGTGGGGATGCCGCGGCCATTGTCGATGACGGTGACCGAGCCGTCGGCATTGAGCGTCACCGTCACCAGGTCCGCATGGCCGGCCAGCGCCTCGTCGATGGCGTTGTCCACCACTTCGTAGACCATGTGGTGCAGGCCCGAACCGTCATCGGTATCGCCGATATACATGCCGGGGCGCTTGCGGACCGCGTCGAGGCCCTTGAGGACCTTGATGGAGTCGGCGCCGTATTCGTCCGGGGTAGAGATGCTGTCGTCGGTCATGAGCTTCCGAATCAGGGTCAGAATGCAGTGATTTGTTGTAGCGGATGGGGCCAGCATCCCAAAGCAAAATGGCCTTTTTCAGCAGTTTTGCGGGGCATTCATGGCCCTTGGGCCAATCTTCCGTCGCGCACCGCGAAGACCTGCGCCCTATTTCCCAGGGCCTCGAACAGCACAGGATCGGTGCCGGTCATGAAGCATTGGGTCTGAAGACTGTCGAGCGCCCCAAACAGGGCGGCGCGGCGGTCGGGATCGAGATGGGCGGCGATCTCGTCCAGCAGCAGGAACGGCGTGATGCCGGTCATGCGGGCGACGAGCCGCGCATGGGCCAGGATCAGGCCGATCAGCAGGGCTTTCTGCTCACCCGTGGAGCCGAGCGCGGCCGGCATCTGCTTTTGTGCGTGGAAGACTTCGAGATCGACGCGGTGTGGTCCTAATGTGGTGCGCCCGGCGGCGCGATCAAGGGGGCGAAGGGCCTGCCAGCGGGCCGCGAGCTCGGCCTCGAGGGCGCTCGACGAGGCGGGATCGGTCCCGTCGTCGAAGAGCGGGGTCAGGGCGAGGCGCGCGGCGGGAAAGCTGCCCTCGTCGACGGTTTCGGCGACCAGCGCCTGCAGGTGCCCGAGGCTATCGATGCGGGCGAAATGGATGGCGGCGGCCTGTTCGGCCATCTGTGCCTCAACGGCGCCGATCCAGAGCGGATCGGCATTGTCCTCGATGAGGCGGTTGCGCTGGCGGGTGGCCTTGTCGAAATCGGAAACAGCGGCCGAATGGCCGGGAATGAGCGTGGTCACCAGCCGGTCGAGGAACCGCCGCCGGTCGGCGGCCGGGCCGGAGAACAGCCCATCCATGGAGGGCGTCAGCCACAGGACGCGCAGATAGTCGCTCATCTCCTCGACGGAGCGGGCATTGGCGCCGTTGATGCGCACGCGCCGGGGCCCCTCGCCCGCATTCATGCCGGTGCCGATATCGGCCGGACCATCATGGGTCTCGACGGTTGCGGCCACGGCCCAGGGCAGGTCGCTGCCCTGGCTGGAAAGGATCTCGAAAGGCGCACGGCGGAGGCCCCGGCCGGGCGACAGCAGCGACACGGCTTCCAGCAAATTGGTCTTGCCGGCGCCGTTCGGCCCGATCAGCACCAGATGGCGGGAATCGAGGTCGAGCGCCGCCGCCGCATAATTGCGGAAATGCGAAAGCCTCAGACGGGAAATGTAACGGGAAGCTGTCACGCGCGCCGCATGACCCCTCGGTTAAACCCGCATCGGCATCAGCACATAAAGCGCCTTGGCCTCGCCTTCCTCGCGCACCAGCGTGGGGGAGCCGGCATCGTGGAACAGGAAAACCGCATTGTCGGAGCGGATCTGGGCCACGATATCGAGCAGGTAGCGGGCATTGAAGCCGATCTCGAAGCTTTCGGGCTCGAACTCCACCGCCAGCTCCTCGCTGGCCGTGCCGTGATCGGGATTGGTGACCGACAGTTCGAGCTGGCCTTCATTGACCGAGAGCTTGACGGCCTTGCCGCCACGGTCGGACGCAATGGTGGAAACGCGGTCGACGGCCGTGGCGAAGGCCACGCGGTCGACGTTCATTTCCTTGTCGTTGTTCTTGGGGGTGACCCGTTCGTAATCGGGGAACGTCCCCTCGATCAGCTTGGAGAGCAGCACCACGCCACCCAGGGTAAAGCGGATCTTGGTGTCGGAAACCTCGACGCCGACATCGCCCTCGGCCCCGTCGAGAAGCTTCTGCACCTCGCCGACGGTCTTTTTGGGCACGATGATGCCCGGCATGCCCTCGGCACCCTTGGGGGCCTCGGCATCGACCCGGGCCATGCGGTGGCCGTCGGTGGCGACGGCGCGCAGAACCGGCGCGCCATTGATGGTCAGGGCGTGCAGGTAAATGCCGTTGAGATAATAGCGCGTCTCCTCGTTGGAGATGGCGAACTGGGTGCGCTCGATCAATTCGCGCAGGGTCGCGGCGGGCACCGCGAACTGCTGCGAGAAGCTGCCGGATTTGAGATCGGGGAAACTGTCGGGCGACAGGCATGCCAGATGGAAGCGCGAGCGCCCGGAGGTGATCAGCATCTGGTCGGCGCCGTCGGTTTCGAGCCGCACTTCGGCGCCATCGGCGAGCTTGCGCACGATTTCATAGAGCGTATGGGCCGGAACCGTGGTGGTGCCGGGCGTTCCCACCATGGCGGGCACCGTCTCGGTCACCTCGATATCGAGGTCGGTGGCGCGCAGGTCGAGGCCGCCCTCGCTGGCCTTGAGCAGGACGTTGGCGAGGATCGGATAGGTATTGCGCCTTTCGACGACGCGATGGACATGGCCCAGCGACTTCAGCAGATGATTGCGCTCAAGCGTGACTTGCATAACACCCATACCTCTTCACTCGCGCTATCCGGGGACAGCAAAAACCCCGGCGAACCGGGGCGGAAACCTTTGCAATTCGGGGCCAAAAAGGCAAGGGGATCGGGGCGCCGGGCCGGGGCTTTTCCCCGACCGGTGCACCAAACCCGCTATTCTTCGAGCATGCGCTTGAGCAGTTCGATTTCCTGGCAGAGGTCGCCATCGTCCTTCATCATCTGCTCGACCTTGCGGACGGAATGCAGAACCGTGGTGTGGTCCCTGCCCCCGAAGCGCCGGCCGATCTCGGGCAAAGAACGCGAGGTCAGCGATTTGGCCAGGTACATGGCGATCTGGCGGGGCCGCACTACGTCGCGCGAGCGGCGCGACGACAACAGGTCATTGCGCGGCACCTTGTAGTGGCGCGACACGATGCGCAAGATATCCTCGATGCGGACGCGCCGGCTTTCGCGGGCCCGGATGAGATCGGCCAGGGTCTTTTCCGCAAGGCCCACGGTAATGGGCTCGCCGGTCAGCTGGTTGGCGGCCACCAGGCGATTGACGGCGCCGTCGAGATCGCGGCCATGGCTGACCACCGCACGGGCCACATAATCGATCACGGGACCGGGGAAATTGACCCCGGCAAAGCGCGCCGATGCCTGTTCGGCCCGCTTGACGACGATGGACCGCCGCAATTCGGTGTCGAAGGTCATGATCGGCACCACGAGCCCGCCGGAAAGGCGCGAGCGTACGCGTTCATCGAGCATATCGAGATCGCGGGGGGCGGCATCGCCCGCCACCACGACCTGCTTGGCGCCGGTCAACAGGGCGCCCAGCGTATGGCCGAATTCGGTAGCCGACTTGCCCTGCAGGAACTGCATGTCGTCGATGAGCAGCAGGTCGACGCGGCGCAGCCATTCCTTGAAGCCGAGCGCCGACTGGCGCTGCACGGCGGTGATGAAATGGTACATGAAGTGGTCGGCGGTCAGATAGACGATGTTGCGCGTGCTGTCGGCCGCGCCAGCCGCCCAGGCGATGGCATTGAGCAGATGGGATTTACCCAGGCCTACGGTCGAATGGATATAGACCGGGTTAAAGCTCACCGTGTTGTTGACCACCGCATTGGCCACCTGTTTGGCGACGCCGAGCGCGATCTCATTGGGCGCACCGCCCACGAAGGTCTCGAAGGTCATGCGCTGGTCGAGGGCACTGCCCGACAGCGCATCGCCCTTGGTGGCCGAACCTTCGCGGATGAGGCGGGGCGAAGCCGGCTGCGCTATGGGCGCCGGCACGGGCTGTTCGGGCGTCGCCTCCGGCGGCGGAGCCAGCCGAGGCCGGGCCTGGCCGTTGACGCGCACGGTAAAATGCATGCGGGCGATGCCGTCGTTTTCCTGGCGGAACGCCTCGAGGATGCGCTCGGCATAGTTGGATTGGATCCAGGAGCACAGGAAGCGCGTGGGCACCGACAGATGCGCCAGATCGTCTACGATTTCTTCCAGTTCCAGGCGCGCGAACCAGGACGTGAAGACGTCCTCGCCCACCGCTGCCCGCAGCCTGGTCCGCACCCGCGCAAACTGTTCCCGCTGCGCGCCTGTGCCCTCAGACTGCTCGTCGCTCATTGCCGCCGCCTCTCCCTGTTCGCTGTCAACCGCCGAAAAACTGCTCGCCTCACGCCAACTGGAACGCCCGATCGCTACATTTTTCATACCTGGTGCCCCATTCGCCGCCTCTCAGACACGACTACCCGACTGGGCAATCGCTCAGCCGTCCGCACCCTCAGGTGCAGACAATAACAACCCGTGCCGCGGGCTGGGCCCACGACGCAACAGGTCACTCTTTTCTCATTGGAGCCGGCCCTGACCGAGCCGGCATCGTTAGTTCGTATTACACCAACGCAAGTTCGGAATGCCGCAATGAACTCAAACCGGACTGATATCCCTCAAAACTTGCCCGTCGCAGGAGCTGCTACGAGCCTGATTTCGGGTTGTCCGCATTCGTCTTTTCACTGACCCGCAGGCGTCTCTTGTCGTCGCCTTTCTGAGCCAACGAAGGCATTCTAGACAGCCAAAATTTGGCTCGCAACCTAGGAATCGGCGAAAAAGGGGCTTGACTCTTACGCCCGTAAAAATCCCCCCGGCGGGGCCAAAAACGGGCCTCGGGCAAGGTCCTGTGACTCAATGAGAATCGGTCAAATTGCGATGACGGCGGTTAAGAAAATTTATTCCCGTTTGTCGGTCGCCGGGACGATCCCGGCCCGCCTGCGAGTGCCGGTGGATAACCTCTAAGCCCTTGGGACGAATATATTTTTTACACCCGGCAAAGAGGCGCCCGGCAGAATTTTCCGTGTCACCGTTCTGTCACAGTGGGTAGGATGATCCGTCTGGCGGGCAATAAAAAAGCCCCCGCTTGCGGGAGCTTGTAAACGCCGAAACCACGCAATGGCTTAGGCTGCCGAGGGTCTTGTCGTTCAGGCCGACAGCGCCTTGATGCGGCTGTTCAGGCGGGCCACTTTGCGGTCGGCCAGATTGCGGTGCACGATGCCGTTGGTGGCAGCGCGCTGCAGCTCGGGCTGAGCGACCTTGAGGGCGGCAGTCGCCTCGCTGTGGCTGCCCGAAGCGATGGCTTCCTCGACCTTGCGCAGGAACGTACGCATGCGCGACCGACGGGACTTGTTGACCTCGGTGCGGGCAGCGATCTTGCGGGTGGCCTTCTTGGCCGACGGCGTATTGGCCATGACATCCTCTTGGCGCTGACAGACCCGATCACCTGGCGCTTTAGCGCCCGTCAGGCTCGGACCTGAAATGAAAGCGGCGGCAAAGACGGCCGCCAAGTCGCGGCGTTATAGTCAGACCCACCCCGCGCGTCAACTTATTTTGCGCCCTGCGGCGCTTCTGGTTTTGCGCCACCGGACGCTCCTGGTTTTGCGCCTTCAGGCGCCGGTGTCCTTGCGCGTGCGCGGCGCGCGGGCGCCGTGCTGGCAGACCGGGCAGAAAAAGCTCGAACGGCCCGATTGCACCATGCGCTCTATGGTGCCGGTGCAAAGCGGGGTGGGACAGGGCTGGCCCTCGCGGTCATAGACGGCGAAACGGTGCTGGAAATAGCCGCTGCCCCCATCGGCATTGCGAAAGTCGCGCAGGGTCGAGCCGCCCGCATCCACGGCCTCGATCAGGACAGTGCGCACGCCCTGCACCAGATCCTCGAGGCGCGCCGACGGGGCACCCGATTTCAGCACCAGGGCGCCGGAGGCGGTGTCGGGGCGGATATGCGCCCGGTGCAGCGCCTCCGATGCATAGATATTGCCGATGCCCGCCACGACCCGCTGATCGAGCAGGCTGGCCTTGATGGGGGCCTTGCGGCCGGCGAGACGCGCCGCCAGCCCCTGGGCATTGAAGTCATTGCCGAGGGGTTCGGGCCCCAGATCCTTGAGATAAGGACTATCGGCATCGTCCCCGAAAAGCGCCATGAAGCCGAAACGGCGGGCATCCGAATAGATGAGGTGCATGGGCCCATGCTCGGGGTGGTCGAGCGTGAACACCACATGGTCGTGCTTGGTATCGAGCCCCGGCTCGTAGTAGCGGCTCGGCCCCTCATGCTTGAATTCGGCGAAACGGTAGCTGCCGGTCATGCCCAGATGACTCAACAGGGTCAGGCCGCCCGAGAGGCGGAACAGCAGGTATTTGGCGCGCCGGTCGCAGCGCTCGATGGTCTTGCCCACAAGGGCCTTGGCGAAGTCCCTGGGGAAAGGAAAGCGCAGATCCTTGCGGCGCAGCGTTACCTCGTCGATACGGGCGCCCTCGATATAGGGCGCCAATCCCTGGCGGACGGTTTCGACTTCGGGCAGTTCGGGCATCGTGGGTCCAATGGTGGGCGGCAAAGCGCCATGGCAAAGCCCTGACGGGTCCGCTATGGTGCCGCCCGATAGCTAACGCGGAGACGGCCGGCGGCCGGAATGATGATGACGCAAGCCCGCGAGACCACCCATTTTGGCAATCGACAGGTAGCGCTAGAGGAGAAACAGGGCCTCGTCAACGCGGTGTTCCATGGCGTGGCCGACCGCTACGACCTGATGAACGACCTGATGAGCGGCGGGGTGCACCGCGTCTGGAAAGACGCCATGGTGGCCAATCTGCAGCCGCCCAAGAAGGGCACCCGCCCCTATCGCGTGCTCGACATGGCGGGCGGCACCGGCGATATCGCCGAGCGCATTCTCAAGGCCTCGGTCGGCTATGCGGAAGTGACCGTATCGGACATCAATACCGACATGCTGCGCGTGGGCGCCGAACGCGCCAGGCATTGGCGGTTCGGCAGCCAGGCGCGGTTCGTGGAAGCCAATGCCGAGGAACTGCCGTTCGAGGACATGAGCTTTGACGCCTATACGATCGCCTTCGGCATCCGCAACGTGCCGCGCATCCAGACGGCGCTGAACGAGGCGTTTCGCGTGTTGAAGCGCGGCGGCAGGATTTTGGTGCTGGAGTTCAGCACCGTCGACGTGCCGGGCGTCGAGCGCGTCTATGAACTGTTCTCCGATCGCGTCATCCCGCCGATGGGCCGGCTGGTGACCGGCGACGGGCAGCCCTACCAGTATCTGGTGGAGAGCATCCGCAAATTCCCCAGGCCCGCCGCTTTCTCCGCCATGCTCACCGAGGCGGGTTTCAAGCGCGTGACCCACACGCCCTATTCGGGCAACATCGCGGCCCTGTTCGGCGGCTGGAAACTCTAGACCATGGGGCTTGCGGCCTATTTTCGTCTGGCTCGCGCCGGTTACGTGCTGGCGCGCGAAGGCGCCTTCTCGCTGGTCGATCCGGTGGCGCTGCCGCCCTCGCTGCGCTTGGGCGTCAGCATGGCGCGGCTGATCGAGCGCGGCTCGGTCAAGCGCAGCGGCCGCGTCGAGCGGCTCAACAACGCCCTCAACCGGCTGGGGCCCACCTATGTGAAGTTCGGGCAGACGCTGGCGACGCGCCCCGACATCGTGGGCGCCACGGCGGCGGCGGAGCTGGCGGGCCTGCAGGACGCCATGGAGCCGTTCGATGCGGCGCTGGTGCCCGGGATATTGACGCAGGCTCTGGGCGAGCGCGCCGGCGATCTTCAGAAGCTGTCGCCGCCGATCGCGGCCGCCTCCATCGCCCAGGTGCACCGGGCCGAACTGGTGGAGGCCGACGGCCAGCGCCGCACCGTGGCGGTCAAGGTGCTGCGCCCCGGCATCGCCCGGCGCTTTCACGCCGATCTCGAAAGCTATTATGCGGGGGCCGTGCTGGCCGAGCGCTTTCTGGCCAAGACGCAGCGGCTGAAGCCCGTCGAGGTGGTGCATACGCTCGAACGCTCGGCCCAGATCGAACTCGACCTGCGGCTGGAAGCGGCGGCGATCTCGGAATTTGCCGAAAACATCAAGGATGACGAAGGCTTCGTCATTCCCACCGTGTCGTGGGACCACACGGCGCAGAACGTTCTGACCACCACCTGGGTCGAAGGCGTTCCGATCCGCGACCTCGCCGCCCTCGATGCCGCCGGCATCGACCGCCGGGCCCTGGCCAGGACACTGCTGCAGAGCTTTTTGCGCCATGCCATCCGCGACGGCTTTTTCCATGCCGACATGCATCCGGGCAATCTGTTCGCCGATCGCCGCACCGGCAATGTCATCGCCGTCGATTTCGGCATCATGGGGCGCATCTCCAAGCGCGAGCGGCGCTTTCTGGCCGATATCCTTTATGGCTTCATCACGCGCAATTACCGCCTGGTGGCGCAGCGCCACTTCGATATCGGCTATGTGCCAAGGACGCAGTCGGTGGACGATTTCACCCTGGCGCTGCGCTCGATCGGCGAGCCGCTGCATGGCCGCAAGGCCAGCGACATCTCGATGGCGCGGGTCCTGGGGCAGCTCTTCACCGTCACCGAACTCTTCCAGATGCAGACGCGGCCGGAACTGATCCTGCTCCAGAAGAACATGGTGCTGGTCGAGGGCGTGGCGCGGGCGCTCGACCCCGACCTCAATATCTGGACCACCGCCGAGCCGGTGGTGGGCGACTGGCTGAGGCGCGAGGAAGGCCCGATCGGCAAGCTGGAAGAATTGCGCGAGGGCTTTTCGACCCTCAGCGACACCGTGCAGCGCATGCCGGGCCTTGTCCGGCGCGCCGAGGCGGCGCTTGACGAATATGAGGCCGAAAAGGCGGTGCGCCGCCCCTGGATCAACCGGCCCATGGCGATCACGGCCTGGTGGGTGTTGGTACTCGCCGCGGTGATCCTGATCTGGCGGCTGATCACTTAGCCGTGGCAGGGCTGGAAACGGCTTGTAGGGTCCGCTTCATTTGCTAGACCAACTGGCGGGGCGGGCGGAGGAGAGAATGGGGCGGCGGTTACTCGCACGTATCGGGGGCATTCTGGCATTGACGATGGCCCTTAGCGGCTGCATCGACGCCAGGCTCAACGTCGACGTCTTGACCGACAAGACCGCCAGGGCCACCCTCACCCAGACCATGGCGGCCGATTTTTATGCCATGATCAAGGCCGATGGCGACAAGGGCCACAGGCGGTTCTGCAAGGAAACGGGCGCCGTGCTGACCGAAAACCACGATGGCAGCGCCACCTGCGTCATCGTCCGGGAAGGCGATTTCGCCGGCCTCGTCTTCGGGGGCGCCGAAGGCCAGCAGACCATGAGCTTCACCCCCGCCGGCGAGGGGTCGATCCGCGTCGGGTTCCCCACCGCGGAACTCGTCAAGGCGCTCAGCAACAACAAGCAGATGGACGACCAGACCCGATCCATGCTGTTAGCATTGTTCCAGGATCACAATCTCACGCTCGTCGTCGATGGCGGCGAAATCGTCGAAAGCAACATGACCATAGCAGCGGACAGACATTCGGCCACCGAGACCGTGCCCTTCACGGACCTGCTTGGCGGCACCGCCCAGCTGCCGCAGGAACTCTATGCGGTGGTGAAACGATGACGGCGGCGGTGGCGATCGGTTTCTGCTGGCTCGACCACGGCAAGGGCCTGCCCATGCCGCGCCAGCAAAGCGCCGGCGCGGCGGGCGTGGACCTGTTGGCGGCGCTGGGCATCGACGACGACGTCGCCATCGCGCCGGGCGAGCGCGCCCTGGTTCCGTGCGGCTTCAGCATGGCGCTGCCCGCCGGCTATGAGGCGCAGGTGCGCCCGCGCTCCGGCATGGCGGCCAAGTTCGGCGTCACGGTGTTGAATTCACCCGGCACCATCGATGCCGATTATCGCGGCGAGATCGCGGTCATCCTCATCAATCACGGCAGCGAGCCGTTCGTCATCACGCGCGGCATGCGGATCGCGCAGATGATTGTTGCGCCGGTCTCGCGCGCCAACCTGATTGAAGTCGCGAGCCTCGACGAAACCGCGCGCGGCGCGGGCGGCTTCGGCTCGACCGGCACACAGAAGAAATAGGCGGGACGCACATGCCTTCCATCGCAGTCAGATCGCCCGACGGCATCACGCTCTCGGCACAGGAATGGGGCAATCCGCAGGGCCGCGAGATTTTGTTCCTGCACGGCTTCAACCAGTGCCACATGTCCTGGCAGCGCCAATATGCCGACAAGGCGATGGCGGAAAAATTCCGCATGGTCACGTTCGATCTGCGCGGCCACGGCATGTCGGGCAAGCCGGTCTATGTGAATTCCTACATCGACGACAAGATCTGGGCCGACGATGTCGCCGCCGTCATCAAGGCGTTTAATCTCAAACGCCCCGTGCTGGTCGGCTGGTCTTACGCCGGGCGCGTGATGGCGGATTACCTGCGCGGCTACGGCGACAAGAACATTGCGGGCATCAATTTCGTTTCCGCGCGTTCGGGCACCGATCCGAAATTCTTCGGCACGGCGCGCAAGCATTTCGCCGCGATGAAGTCGGAAGACCTCGCCGAAAATATCGAAGGGACGCGGGCGTTTCTCCGCGCGTGCTTCGAGCGCCAGCCGACGGCGGAAGATTTCGAGATCATGCTGGCGTTCAACATGGTGGTGCCGGCCTATGCGCGCGCCGCGATTCTGGGCCGCCCCGCCGATACACACGAAGCGATCTCGAAATTATCCGTGCCTGCGCTGGTGACGCACGGCGCTGCTGACCAGAT
>DASYCZ010000041.1:0-307592 GCA_036499825.1 Devosiaceae bacterium | reverse complement strand
GTCGCGGCCACGAGGGCGGCCAGCGCGAGGCCGGCTCCGAGCGATTTCCAATTGGTCTGCATAAAGATTTCTCCCTGTTGTTCGGGCCTGCCGGCCCAATCGCCGCGAGGGGCCGAAAGCCCGGCCGCCGCGCTGGCTACGCCGGCAATGGCCGACGACATCAAGATCGGCGTTCTGGTGCCCACCACCGGTGGCCAGGCGACCTATGGCCAGGATATGGCCAACTCCGTACAGCTCGCCATGGATGCGCTCAACAAGGCGGGCGCCGCCAACACCTATTCGATGGTCGTCGGTGACGATGGCTGCGATCCGCAGCAGGCGGTGAACGCAGCGACCAAGCTCGCCTCCTCGGGCATCTCGGCCGTCGTCGGCGGCTATTGCTCGGGCGCCACGATCCCGACCCTCAAGATCTTCGGCGACGCCAAGCTGCCCTTCGTCATCACCGCCGCCAACTCGACCAAGCTGATCCCGGCCAATCCGGGCAATGCCTTCATGATCAACTCGACCGGCAACGACCAGGTCGCCGCCGCGATGGTGGTGTGGAAGGCCAAGGGCTTCAAGTCGCTGGCCATCGTCAACGAAGGCGACGCCTACAGCCAGGATCTCGCGACGCTCGCCCAGAAGAGCTTCACCGACGCCGGCGGCACGGTCCCCGACTTCGAGACGGTCAACCATGGCGAGCAGGACTATTCGGCGGTCATCACCAAGATCAAGGCGGCCGCTCCGGATGCCGTGTTCTGGACCGCCTACGACGATGACGGCGGCCCGTTCGTCAAGCAGCTGCGCGAAGGCGGCTACCAGGGTGCCGTGTTCGTCGGCGACGGCTCGACCTCCGACAACTTCTTCAAGCTCGCCGGCGACGCAGCCGAGGGCGTCTTCGCCTTCTCGAGCCCGACCGCGGACTTCCTGCCGGCCGCCAAGGACTTCGCCGCGGCCTACCAGGCCAAGTACAACATCGCCCCGAGTTCCTACGGCCCGCTCACCTTCGACGGCATGAACCTGCTCGCCGACGCCATCACCAAGGCCGGCGGCTCCGACAGCACCAAGCTGACGGCCGCCCTCCAGGCCGAGGACTACAAGGGTATCGCCGGCGAGATCACCTTCAAGCCCGACCACACGCTCGCGCGCTCGAACTTCGTCGTCGTCGTCGGCCAGGGCGGCAAGTGGACGCTGGCCCAGTAAGCGAACTTGTCGGACCCGGCCGGCGCTGCTTCTCCGCCTCCCTCCCCATCGCGGGGAGGGAGCGCGGTTGAGCCGCCCGGACCGGGCCTGAGACAACCCCCACCCCCAGCCCCTCCCCGCAACGGGGAGGGGAGCAGTTCAGTGGCCGCTGCCCCATGACCCTCGCGAGCGTTCTTGCCCAGCAGCTGGTGAACGGCCTGGTGCTGGGCTCCTTCTATGCCCTCGTGGCGCTTGGCTACACCATGGTCTTCGGCGTGGTGAAGCTGCTCAATTTCGCCCATGGCGATCTCTACATGGTCGGCGGTTTCATCGGCTTTCTGGCGCTGAGCCTACTCGCGCCGATCCTCGGGCCCGGCTGGCTCGGTGTCGCCACCTCGATGATCCTCGCCATGCTGGCCGTCGGCTTCATCGGCGTCGTCATCGAGCGCATCGCCTATCAGCCGATGCTGCAAGCCCCGCGCCTCTCCATCCTCATCACCGCCCTCGCCGTGTCGCTGGTGCTGCAGAACGGTGCGTTGACGCTGACCAAGGGCCAGTATCAGCCCTTCGGCGCCCAGCTCGGCTTCGGCGGCGTCAATCTCGGCCATCTGTTCATCAGCTTCAACCAGATGATCCTGGTGGCAACCGCCGGCGTCTTGATGATCGGCCTCGAATTCCTCGTCTCGCATACCCAGTATGGACGCGCCATGCGCGCCGTATCGGTGGATAAGGACATGTGCCGGCTGATGGGTATCAACGTCAACGGCATCATTGCCGTGACCTTCTTCGCCGGCTCGGCCCTCGCCGCGGCAGCCGGCACCATGGCGGGTGCCTATTACGGCTCGCTCTGGTATTTCATGGGCTTCCTGATCGGGTTGAAAGCCTTCACCGCCGCCGTCATCGGCGGCATTGGCTCCCTGCCCGGCGCCATGCTGGGCGGCCTGATCCTGGGCCTGCTGGAATCCTTCGGCACGCAGATTCCCGGCGTCGGCAGCGCCTGGAAGGACGTATTCTCGTTCGTGATCCTGATCCTGGTGCTGGTGCTCAAGCCCACCGGCCTGTTGGGCAAATCCGAACAGGAGCGGATGTGACCATGGCCGATCCCGCCCCGCCGAACCCCAAGGCCGCCGCCGTCAACCGCCTGGGCCTCCCCACCGATCCGCGCCAGCGCGCTGCGCTGGCCGTGGTGATCCTCGCCATCATGGTCTTCGCCCCGATGGTCTTCGGCCCCTATGCGACCGTGATCCTCACCAATGCGCTACTCTACGTGGTGCTGGCGCTGGGGCTCAATATCGTCGTGGGGTATGCTGGCCTGCTCGACCTCGGTTATGCGGCCTTCTTCGCCGTCGGCGCCTATACGGTCGGCATCCTGACGCTGCAGTTCGGCCTCAACTTCTGGCTGACGCTCCCCATCGCCATCATCGTGGCGGCGGTTGCGGGCATCATCATCGGCGCGCCGACCTTGCGGCTGCGCTCCGACTACCTCGCCATCGTCACCCTGGGCTTCGGCGAGATCGTGCGGCTGTCGGCCCGCAATCTCAAGATCACCGGCGCCGCCAGCGGCCTGTCCGGCATCGAGCAGCCCTGGCTCTTCGGTTGGCACATCAATTCGCCGCTCGATTTCTACTATGTGTTCTGCGTGCTCGCCATCATCGCGGTGCTGGCCTCCGTGCGGCTGGCCAATTCGCGGCTCGGCCGCGCCTGGCTCTATGTGCGCCACGACGAAGACGCCGCCGAGGCGATGGGCATCAACACCGTGCGGGTGAAGCTCGCCGCCTATATCATCGGCGCCATCTACGGCGCGGTGGGCGGCGCATTCTTCGCGGTGAACCTCGGGGCCATCTCGCCAGAGAGCTTCTCCTTCAAGCAATCGGTGCTGATCCTGATGGCGGTGATCCTGGGCGGCATGGGCAAGATCCCAGGCGTCATCCTCGGCGCCCTGATCGTGGTGCTGGCGCCCGAACTGCTGCGCGACCTCGGCGACATCCGGCTGCTGATCTTCGCCGTGGGCCTGTTGCTGATCATGCTGTTCCGCCCCAGCGGCATCTGGCCGGTGCGGGGGAAATCGTCATGACGGCGCTGCTGCAGCTTACCGGCGTGACGCTGCGTTTCGCCGGCAACACCGTGCTCGACACTGTCGATTTCACCATCGACAGCGGCGTCATCGTCAGCCTGATCGGACCGAACGGCGCCGGCAAGACCTCGCTGTTCAACTGCATCACCGGTTTCTACAAGCCGCAGCAGGGCAGCATCCGCCTCGACGGGCAGGAATTGCTGAAACTGAAGCCGCACCAGGTGACCAAGGCCGGCATCGCCCGCACCTTCCAGAACGTGCGGCTGTTTCGACAGATGACGGTTCTGGAAAACGTCATGTCGGGCAGCCATTGCCGCACCAGCGCCGGCGCGCTTTCGGCCATCCTGCGGCTGCCGAGCCAGCGGCGCGAAGAGGCCGAAATCCGCGCCTTCGCTGCCGAATGTCTCGAATTCGTGGGCATCGCCGAAGACATGCAGCGCGATGCCGCAACCCTCGCCTATGGCCATCAGCGCCGGGTGGAGATAGCCCGTGCGCTGGCGACACGCCCGAAGCTCCTGCTGCTCGACGAACCGGCGGCGGGGCTCACCAAGGCCGAGAAGGAAGACCTGCTGACGCTGATTGCCCGCATCCGCGACGAACGCGGCATCTCGGTGCTGCTGATCGAACACGACACCAGCATGGTGATGCGGATTTCCGAACGCATCAGCGTGCTCGACCACGGCATCATGATCGCCGCCGGCACGCCCAGGGAAATCCAGGCTAATCCACGCGTGATCGAGGCTTATCTCGGCGTCGAGGACGGGGAGGCCGAACTTGAGTTCTGAGCCCGAAACCGTCCTGAAACTCGAAGGCGTCACCGCCGGCTACGGCAAGATCGTGGCGCTGAACGGCATCGACCTGGAAGTGCGGCGCGGCCGCATGGTGACGCTGCTGGGCGCCAATGGCGCCGGCAAAACCACGACGCTGAAGACCATTTCGGGCCTCGTCCGCGCCACGGCCGGCAAAGTATGGTTCGAGGGCGAGGACATCACCACCCTCCCCGCGCATGAGATCGCCCGCCGCGGTCTCGTGCATGTGCCGGAAGGCCGGCATGTACTGCGCGGCCTGAGCGTCAAGGAAAACCTCGAACTGGGCGCCTTCACGGTGAAGGACCCGGCGGTGCGCCGCAAGCGCATGGAAGAGGCCTTCGCGCAGTTTCCCATTCTCGGGCAGCGCCAGCACCAGGACGGCTCGCTGCTTTCCGGCGGCGAACAGCAGATGCTGGCCATCGGGCGCGCGCTGATGCACGGGCCCAAGCTGTTGCTGCTCGACGAACCCTCGATGGGCCTGGCGCCCAAACTGGTGATCGAGACCATGAAGATCGTCAAACGCCTCGGTGAGGCCGGGACAACGATCCTCTTGGTCGAACAGAATGCACGGCTGGCGCTGAAGCTGGCCGATTACGGCTACGTGCTCGAAAGCGGGCACATCCGTATGCAGGGCGACGCGGAACAGCTGCGCGCCGACACATCCATCGTCCAGGCCTATCTGGGCGACTAACTCCTCCCTGACGAAGAAAGAGGTTCAAAATGACGATCAATTGGCATGGCGTGATCCCCGCGCTGATGACTGAAATGAAGCAGGACGGCGCACTCGATATGCCCGCTACCGCCCGCCACGTGGAATCCTGCCTCAATGCCGGCTGCGAAGGTTTCGTGATGCTCGGCACGCTGGGCGAGAATTCCTCGCTGTCGCTGGACGAGAAGGAAACCGTGGTGCGCACCGCGGTGGAAGCGAGCAAGGGCCGGGCGCCCATCATCGCCGGCGTCGCCGAATACACCACCGAACTCGCCATCGCCTCTGGCAAGCGCATGAAGGCAGCGGGGGCTGCCGGCCTGATGGCGTTGCCCACCATGGTCTACCAGCAGGATGCCCGCGAAGCCGTGCAGCATTTCCAGCAGCTCGCCCGCGCCGTCGACCTGCCGATCATGATCTACAACAACCACGTGGCCTATAAGGTCGACCTCAAGCCGAACGATTTTCTGGCCCTCAACGGCGAGAAGAACATCGTGGCGGTCAAGGAATCCAGCCATGACAGCCGCCGCATCACCGACATGATCAACGTGCTGGGCGACCGCTACAAGATTTATTGCGGCGTCGACGACCTGATGCTCGAAAACGTGCTGTTCGGCGCAGTCGGCTGGGTCTCGGGCCTCGCCAACAGCTTCCCGCGCGAGGCCGTGGCCATGTTCAGGCACGCCGAGGCCGGCCGCACTGCTGAGGCGCTGGAGCTTTATCGCTGGTTCATGCCCATGTTGCACCTCGATACCGCGGTGAAGCTTGTGCAGTATATCAAACTGGTCAACCAGATGGCCGGCGAAGGCGCCGAATGGGTCCGCGCCCCGCGCCTGACGCTCGAGGGCGAGGAACGCGCCCGCATCGAGAAGATTGTGCAGCAGGCACTGGACACGCGTCCGTCGGTTAAGGCCGCAGCGTAAGACCTGACGCTGGTGGCGGTGGGCGTTGCTCACCCCCACCCTTGATCCCTCCCCACAAGGGGAGGGAAAACCTGACTGATAATTCGCGGTTCCATCGCTTCCCCCCCCGGGGGGGGGAGGGATCGAGGGTGGGGGTAGGACTTGACTGAAACCAATATCGACGTCGTTATCGTGGGTGCCGGCATCATCGGCCTCGCCTCGGCGTTCCGCCTGCAGCAGGCAGGCCGCCGGGTGGTGCTGATCGATCGGGCCGGCATCGCCAGGGGAGCGAGCTACGGCAATGCCGGGGCGTTCGCGTTTTCCGACGTGTTGCCGATGGCGAGCAAGGGCATGCTGCGCAAGGTGCCCGGCTGGCTCGCCGATCCGCTCGGTCCGCTGAGCATTCCGCCGGCCTATCTGCCCACCATCCTGCCCTGGCTGGTCCGCTACTGGCGGGCGGGCTGGAAGGACCGCTATGACGGCAGCCTCGCGGCCCAGTCGGCCCTCATGGAACTGGCCAAAAGCGAGATGGCCAACCTCACCAAGGTCGCCGGCATCGACGCCATGGTGCGCCGTGACGGCTCGCTCGAACTCTATGAGAGCGAGGACGAACTCAAGCTCTCGCTGCCTGGCTGGGCCGCGCGCGAGGCCCATGGCATCGGCTTCGAACATGTCCGCGGCGCCCGGCTGGCGGAATTGCAGCCCGGCCTGGCGCCCCGTTTCGTCGCCGGCACGTTCGTTCCGGAATGGCAGACCGTCAGCGATCCCTACCAGTTCGCCACGGCCCTGGGCGAGGCGGTTCTGGCGCTCGGCGCCGAACTGAAGCTGGGCACGGTGGCAGCCGTGGGGCCGGAGGGTGATGGTGTCGTGGTGACGCTGGCCGACGGAGAGACCCTCAAGGCCAGGCAGGCGGTTATCGCCGGCGGCGCCTGGTCCAAGGCACTGGCGGCCTCGCTCGGCGATGCCGTGCCGCTCGAAACCGAGCGCGGCTACAACACCACGCTGCCGCCCGGGGCCTTCGATCTCAAACGTCAGGTCATCTTCGGCGGCCACGGTTTCGTGGTGACGCCGCTCGATACCGGCATCCGTGTCGGCGGCGCAGTGGAACTGGGCGGCCTTAAGCTGCCGCCGAACTTCAAGCGCTCCGAGGCCATGCTGACCAAAGCAAAGAGCTTCCTGCCGGGGCTCAAGGCCGAGGGCGGCAAGCAGTGGATGGGTTTCCGCCCGTCGCTGCCGGACAGCCTGCCGGTCATCGGGCCGTCGCGGCGCAGCCCCAATATCGTCTATGCCTTCGGCCACGGCCATCTCGGCCTGACGCAGTCGGCGGCGACCGGTCGGCTGGTAACCGACCTTATCCAGAAGACCAAGACTTCCATCGACATCACGCCCTTCCGGGCGACACGCTTCTAGACAGGACTTCGATCATGGCGCGCCATAGCTTTTTTTGCGTAGACGGACATACCTGCGGCAACCCCGTGCGGCTGGTGGCCGGCGGTGGTCCGCGCCTCAGCGGCGCCAACATGATCGAGAAGCGCGCGCACTTCCTGAAGGAATACGATTGGATCCGCACCGGTCTGATGTTCGAGCCGCGCGGCCACGATGTGATGAGCGGCTCGATCCTCTATCCGCCGCACGACCCGGCCAATGACATCGCCATCCTCTTCATCGAGACCTCCGGGTGCCTAGCCATGTGTGGGCATGGCACCATCGGCACCGTCACCATGGCCATCGAGCAGGGCCTAGTGACGCCCAAGACCCCCGGCATGCTGCGGCTGGAAGTGCCGGCCGGGCTGGTGATCGCCGAATATACGCAGGTTGGCGACTATGTGGAGGAGGTCAAGCTCACCAACGTGCCGTCTTTCCTCCACTCGACGGATCTGGAAGTCGAATGCCCCGACCTCGGCATGCTGAAGGTCGATGTCGCCTATGGGGGCAATTTCTACGCGATCGTCGAGGCGCAGGATAATTTCCGCGACATGGCGGACTATACCGCCGCCGACTTCATCCGCTGGAGCCCGGTGCTGCGCAAGCGCCTCAACGAGCTCTATTCCTTCGTGCATCCCGAAAAGCCCGAGATCAACGGCCTCAGCCACCTGATGTGGACCGGCGCCCCGCAATCGCCGGACGCCACCGCCCGCAACGCGGTGTTCTATGGCGACAAGGCCATCGACCGCTCGCCCTGCGGCACCGGCACTTCGGCGCGCATGGCCCAGCTTTACGGCCGTGGCCGGCTGAAGGTGGGCGACGCCTTCAATCACGAGAGCATCATCGGCTCGATGTTCAAGGGCAAGGTCGAGAAGGCCGTCAAGGTCGGCGACTATGACGGTATCGTGCCCTCCATCGCCGGCTGGGCCCGCATGACCGGCCTCAACACCATTTTCATCGACGACCGCGACCCGTTCAAGCACGGCTTCCTGGTCGCATAGGGAGGAATGGATGAAGATCACCGGCATCAAGGCCTGGCAGGTCGACCTGCCCCTGAAGGAAGGTCGCTACAGCTGGTCGAACGGCAACTTCGTGGAAGTGTTCGATTCCACCATCGTCGCCGTGGAGACCGATGCCGGGATCACCGGCTATGCCGAATGCTGCCCGCTCGGCTCGGCCTACCTGCCCTCCTACGCACTCGGCGTACGCGAAGGCCTGCGCGAGATCGGCCCCAAGCTCATCGGCTTCGATCCGACCGATCTCAATGGCATCAACCGCCATATGGATGCGGTGCTGCGCGGGCATCAATACGTCAAGGCGCCGATCGACATCGCCTGCTGGGATATCCTGGGCAAGCTGACCGGCCTGCCCGCCTATGTGCTGCTCGGCGGAGCGGCGCAGGAAAAGGTTGCGCTCTATCGCGCCATCTCCCAGCAGTCGCCGGAGGAGATGGCGGGCAAGATCGCCGGCTATCGGGCCGAGGGTTACACCAAGTTCCAGCTCAAGGTCGGCGGCAATGCCGATGACGATATCGCCCGCATCAAGGCCTGCCGGCAGATCCTGCAGCCGGGCGATATTCTGGTGGCGGACGCCAATACCGGCTGGACCAAGGCAGAGGCGGCGCGGGTCGTCGCGGCCGTGGCCGATGTCGACGTCTATATCGAGCAGCCCTGCCCGACCTATGAGGAGTGCCTTTCCGTACGACGCCGGACCGGCCGGCCCTTCGTGCTCGACGAAGTGGTGGATGGGGTCTCGACGCTGGTGAAGGGCCTGGCCGATGACGCCATGGACATCATCAATTTGAAGATTTCCAAGGTCGGGGGCCTCACCAAGGCGCGCCTGATGCGCGACCTCTGCGTTGCCAGCGGCATTCCCATGACCATCGAGGACACCTGGGGTGGTGACATTACCACGGCGGCCATCGCGCACCTGGCCCGCTCGACCCCCGAGGAATTCTGCTTCTCGGCGACCGACTTCAATTCATATGGCACGCGCGATGTGGCAAAGGGTGCGCCGAAGCGGGTTCAGGGCTTCATGACGGCCAGCGACGCTCCAGGGCTGGGGATAGAGCCGCTGGTCGAAACGTTCGGGACACCTGCGGTGGTGATCTGAAGACAGACCCGTTTGGGTTGCAACCGGGGACATGACGATGCGGAAAGCCGAGACATGAGAACCACAAAAGTCATTCAGATCGTCTCCTGCCATGCCGAGGGAGAAGTGGGGGATGTAATCGTGGGTGGGGTCGCGCCGCCACCGGGAGAGACGATCTGGGAGCAGTCGCGGTTTATCGCCAGGGATCAGGCCCTCAGGAATTTCGTGCTGAATGAGCCGCGCGGCGGGGTGTTTCGCCACGTGAACCTCTTGGTGCCCCCCAAGAATCCGCGGGCACAGATGGGATGGATCATCATGGAGCCGGAGGATACGCCGCCCATGTCCGGATCGAACTCGATCTGCGTTGCGACGGTTCTGCTCGATACCGGTATCGTCCCGATGGTCGAGCCGGAAACCCGGATGGTGCTGGAGGCACCCGGGGGCGTCATCGAAGTGACGGCTAAGTGCCGGAACGGCAAGGCCGAAAGCATTACCGTCACCAATGTGCCCAGCTTTGCCGACAAGCTCGGGGCGAAACTCGAGGTTGAAGGGCTTGGCACGCTGACCGTTGATACCGCCTATGGGGGCGACAGTTTCGTGATCGTCGACGCCACGGCGCTGGGGTTCCGCATCGCGCCGGACGAAGCGCGTGAACTGGCCGAAACCGGCATCCGCATCACCAGGGCCGCCAACGAACAGCTTGGCTTCACGCATCCCACCAATGCCGGCTGGGATCATATCTCGTTCTGCCAGATCGCCGGGCCGCTGCAGCGGCGGGACGGCAAGCTCGTGGGCGCCAACGCCGTCGCCATCCAGCCCGGCAAGATCGATCGTTCGCCGACCGGCACCGGCTGTTCGGCCCGCCTGGCGGTCCTCCATGCCAAAGGCGAGATCGCGGCCGGCGAGGAATACGAGGCGCATTCCATCATCGATTCCATCTTCACGGCCCGCATCGTCGGCGAGACGGCTATCGGCAACAAGCAGGCGGTGATCCCATCGATCACCGGACGGGCCTGGATCACCGGCACGCGTCAGGAAATGCTCGACCCGGACGATCCATGGCCGACCGGCTACAAGCTCTCCGACACCTGGCCGCGCATCGGCAAATGACACGGACCGCCTGACCCTGATAGGAAGGGCGCCCAACCTTCGGCACCCCTCCATGACCACGCGCATCACCGACAACAAACTGCTCATCGGCATTGCCTGCGGGGTGGGCGCCGGCGCCGTCTGGGGCTGCGTGTTCCTGGCGCCCAAGCTGTTGACGCAGTTCTCGCCCTTCGAAATGTCGGTGGGCCGCTACCTCATCTACGGGCTGGTATCGCTGCTGCTGGTCGGGCCGCGCTGGCGCAAGCTTTCGGCGCAACTGACTCGCCCGGACTGGGTGGCGCTCGTTCGACTGAGCCTCCTCGGTAACATCATCTATTACGTCTTCGTCACCGCGGCGGTGCAGTTCGGCGGCATCGCCATCGCCTCGCTGATCGTGGGCCTGCTGCCGGTAGTGGTGACGCTGATGGGTGCGCGCGATACCGGCGCCCTGCCCCTGCGCCAGCTGGCGCTGCCGCTGATGGTCATCGGCATCGGCATCGCACTGATCAACTACGATCTTTTCACCCACAGCGAACTGGGCGGGCCGCCATTGCTGAAGCTCGCCGGCGTGCTCTGTGCCGTGGTGGCGCTGTTCTGCTGGGCCTTCTATGCCGTGGGCAACAGCCGCTGGCTGGAACGGGTGCACCATGTGTCGAGCCAGGATTGGTCGCTTTTGACCGGCATTGTCACCGGCGCGCTTGCCATCGTGGTGGCGATCCCGGCCTTCTGGCTGGGGGCGCCGCATGATGGTAGCGACTGGCTGCATTTCTGGAGCATCAATGCCGGTCTCGCCATCGGCGCCTCGGTGATCGGCAATGCGCTGTGGAACGTGGCGAGCCGCGTGCTGCCGCTGACGCTCAGCGGCCAGATGATCCTCTTTGAAACCCTGTTCGCATTGCTGTACGGCTTCGTGTGGGAACAACGCCTTCCCCGTCCGCTCGAGTTCGCCGCCATCGCGGCGCTCGTCATCGGCGTGTCATGGTCAGCACGGCTGCATCAGGCACACGCAGAACCCAAGCCCTGAGAGGACCCTCATGCAATCCACTTCCTGGCGCAACCGTCCCTACCATCGCCGCTGGCTGCTGAACGAGGCTGACGCCCTGTTCGATTTCTTCCAGCAGGCCTCCATCAACCCCGAGGGCGGTTTTTACGAACTCGATGACCAGGGCCGGCCCCTGACCGACAATAACGGCCTGCGTCAGATCCATGTGGCGGCGCGCATGGTGCATTGCTTCTCCATCGGCAGCCTGCTTGGGCGTCCGGGCTCCGACGAAATCGTCACACACGGGCTCGATTACATCTGGAACCATCTGCGCGATCGCCAGCATGGCGGCTACATGTGGTCCCTCGACAATGACGGGCGCAAGGACGACAGCAAGCAGGCCTATGGCAATGCCTTCGTGCTGCTGGCCGCCTCTTCCGCCAAGGTCGCCGGACACTCTCAGGCCGACGAAATACTCACCGACATCACCGAAGTGCTGAACAACCGCTTCTGGGATGAGGCCCATGGCGCCGTCACCGAGGAATTCGCCCGCGACTGGTCGCCGATCAGCAGCTATCGCGGCCAGAATTCCAACATGCACCTGACCGAGGCGCTGATGGCGGCATTCGAAGCTACCGGCCAGCGCGATTATCTCGACAAGGCCGAGCGTATCGCGACGCTCATCATCGGCACCCATGCGCGCGAACTGGGTTTCCGGGTCGCCGAGCATTTCGACGACAAGTGGCAGCTCGACAGGAATTATCGCGGCGCCGACATGTTCCGGCCGGCCGGCACCACGCCCGGCCATTGGCTCGAATGGTCAAGGCTGACGATGCAGCTATGGGAGCTGGGCGGCCGCAAGCTCGACTGGCTGCCGGATGCCTCGCAGGCCCTGTTCCGCCAGTCGGTGGAACTGGGCTGGGACAAGCAGCATGGCGGTTTCTTCTATACGCTCGACTGGAACAACCAGCCGGCGCTCCGCCAGAAGCTCTGGTGGCCGGTGAGCGAGGCCATCGGCGCGGCGGCATTCCTGGGCGCCCATGTCGATGATCCGTTCTACGAGGAATGGTATCGGCGCCTGTGGGACTTCGCCGGCAACCACCTGATCGATATCGAGGACGGCGGCTGGCACCCGGAACTGGACGAAACGCTGCAGGTTGGCGCCAGCCTGTTCACCGGCAAGCCGGATATCTACCACGCGTTGCAGGCCTGCTTGATCCCGCTGTTCCCCGCGACAGGGAGTTTGACGAAGGTGATCCAGGGCGGTGGGTTATAGGGGTATCCGGGCTGGTGGCTTCCCCCCACCCTTGATCCCTCCCCACAAGGGGGAGGGAGACACAGACTGATAACCCCGCGCTTCTTTCGATTCCCTCCCCCTTGTGGGGAGGGTGGCCCCGCAGGGGTCGGGTGGGGGTGGCAGCGAGCACCGGTTCCCATCAGTGGTGAAATTGGGTGACAACCTCACCCCCTCCTAGCCTCCCCCGCAAGGGGGAAGGTACCGGGCCGGTGCATGAGGCGTGATGGCGCTGCAAACTGGATCGACACCCAGGCATCCCCGCTAACCCCCCATTAACCCTACCATTTCAAATACCGCGCCCCTTCCCGCCGGCATCCCGGTTTGGTTAGCCTTGTCGCGCTATTGAGCGATCGACTGGTTCGAGATCTGGCGCGATGGCACTGACCTATACCGGGGAAGGATTGCTGGCGAACCCGCGGGGCGCGGGGACGGCCTATATTCGCGCGCGCGCCGCGGATTTCCTGCCGTTTGGGGTGGCGGTCTGGATCATCTCGGGCGGCGTCATCCTGTTCGAGCCCTCGTTTTACGAGCTGCTGTTCGTGCCCTTGCTGGGCATCGCGGTGGTGGCGGGGATGCGGTTCTACCGCTCGACGCTCAGCCTGTTGCTGCTGACCATCGTGTTCTTTCCATTCGCGCTGATCGCCTCATTCCAGGTGCGGCACATTCCTCTGACGCAGGCCTTCATATTCGGCATCGTCACCACTTTCCTGCTGCTGACGGCGTTTTTCGCCGCCAACTATGTGGCGGCCAATCCGCGCGAAAGACTGCGCGCCATCAACAACGCCTATACGCTGATCGCCGTGCTGTCGTCGTTCATCGGGGTGGCGGGCTATCTGCACCTGCTGCCGCATTCCGAACTGTTCACGCTCTACGACCGCGCCAAGGGCATGTTCAAGGACCCCAATGTCTTCGGGCCGTTCCTGGTGCCGCCGGCGCTGTTCGCACTGCAGCGCGTGCTGATGAGCAAGAATCTGCGCCGCGTCGTCTTCTCGGGCGTGATCTACATGATCCTGTTGGTCGGCGTGTTCGCGAGCTTTTCGCGCGCCGCCTGGGGCGTGATGGCGGCAGGCTCGCTGATCACCTTCGTCATGGTATTCCTGCTCGAGGCCACGGCGCGCGACAAGGTGCGCATGCTGCTGATGGGCCTGGGCGGCGGCGCCTTCCTGCTGCTGATGCTGGTGGGGCTGATCAACACGCCCGCCTTCAACAAGCTGTTCGAGGTACGCGCCAGCGTCACCCAGGAATACGATACCGGATCGTCGGGCCGCTTCGGGCGACAGGGCTATGCGTTCGACCTGGCGCTGCAGCATCCCTGGGGGCTGGGGCCGCTGGAATTCGAGACGCTGGAAAATAGCGAGGCGCCGCACGACACCTATGTGACGGTGCTGCACCATTATGGCTGGGGCGGCGGGCTCGCCTATTTCGCGCTGATCGTGATCACGCTCTGCCGCGCCATCGGCGGCCTGCGCTACGCCAACGCCCGCCTGCTGCTGATCCCATTGATCGCGGTCTATATTCCGTTGATCGTCGAGGCGGCGATCATCGATATCGACCACTGGCGCGACTATTTTCTCATCGTCGGGCTGATCTGGGGCGTGACGACGTTCAACGTCCGCAATGTCAAGCCGCCGTCGCGCGAAGTGGCGCTGATCTAGGAAGCGGCGGTCTCGCGCACGGCCCGGATCAGGGCCTCGGCCTGTGGCGACAACACCGAGCCGGTGCGCACGGTGATGCCGATCGAGCCGAGCGTTTCGCTGGTATCGACCGGTAGACCCGCCAACTGGCCCTCGGCGATATCGGTGGCGACGACACCCTCGGAAATCATCCAGATCGCATCGGTAGCGCGCGTATAAGCGCGACCGAGCGAATTGGAGACAGTCTCCACCTCATCATGGAGGCGCCCGATGCCATAGGCCAGCAGCAGCCGCTCGACCGCCGGGCGGATGATGGCACCGGACGGCGGCATCAGGATGGGATAGGCCTCGATGCGACGGAGATCGACGAGGTCGGTGGCGAGCAGCGGATGGCCGGGCCGGACGGTGGGAATGATGCGCTCGGAATAGAGATGCTCGAACGACAGCCCGTTCATGGCATCGGGATTGGCCATGCGGCCGACGACGAAATCGAGGTCGCCGACGCGCAATTGCGCCAACAGGTACGGGCTCGGCCCGGTGACAACGCGCGTCCGGCAGAACAGGCGATGCTGCGTGAAGCGCTTGATGGCCTGCGGCGCCAAACCCGCCGAGACGGTGGGCAATACGCCGATAGCGACGACCGCGACATCGGTGCGGGCCTGCTCGAGCGCCTCGACGCCCTGCCGGAGCGCGGCGAGGCCGAGGCCGGCGTGACTGAGGAAGACTTCGCCGAAGCGGGTGAGCGTCAGGCTGCGGCGGCTGCGGTCGAACAGCGCCACACCGAGCACCTGTTCGAGCTCCTTGAGGGTCTTGGAGACACCGGGCTGCGTCATGCCCAGCACTTCGGCGGCCTTCACGACGCTACGCAGCCGCGCCACTTCCAGAAAGCAGGAAACGTGGCGCAGCTTGATGCGCGGATCGAGCAGCGTGTCGCTCATCACATATACCTCAGAGGTTATATGTTGGAGCTTAGCTTTCATTTTACATCGTCGCAAACCCGGCTTTAGATACGGATAGATATATCCTCGGATCAGCACGCATGGGCTTTCACCGCGTCGGCGGACAGTTGTTGCATTACCGCCTGGCGGGACGCGATGGCGCGCCCAGGTTGGTTCTCGTCAATTCGCTCGGCACCGACGCGCGCATCTGGGACGAGGTGATCGCGCTGCTGGAGCCGCGCTATCAGATTCTCTCCTTCGACAAGCGCGGCCATGGCCTATCCGACGCGCCGCCCGCGCCCTATACGCTCGCCGACCATGTGGGCGACATCGAGGGCCTGACCGACCACATTGGCTGGCAGCGCTTCGCGCTGGCGGGGGTTTCGGTTGGCGGCCTCATCGCGCAGGGTTTCGCGCTGGCCCATCCGGAGCGCCTCGCGGCGCTGGTGTTGCTGGATACGGCAGCCAGGATCGGCGACGACGCCTCGTGGGATGCCCGCATCAGCGCGGTGCAGGATGGCGGCATGGCGGCCATCATCGACATGGTCATGCAGCGCTGGTTCACGAAGGACTATTTCGCCACGCGTACCGACGACGCAGCCGGCTGGCGCCACCTGCTCGCGCGGACACCGGCCGACGGCTATATCGGCACCTGCACGACCCTGCGCGATACCGACCTCCGCGACGCGGTCAGCACCATCACGCTGCGTACCCTGGTGGCGGTCGGCGCGGAAGATTTATCGACAACGCCCGAATTGGTGCGCGAGACCGCCGACCGCCTGCCGGATGCGCGGTTCGAGACCATCAAGGGTGCCGGGCACCTGCCCTGCCTCGACCAGCCGCAGGCGCTGGCGGCCCTGATGCAGGATTATTTCAACGAGGTGTGCTTTGTCTGAAAGCGATGTGTTCAAACAGGGCATGGCCACCCGGCGCGCCGTGCTGGGCAATGCCCATGTCGACCGCGCCGAAGCGCGCAAGACCGAATTCGATGCCGACTTCCAGCAGTTCATCACCGAAGGTGCGTGGGGCTCGGTGTGGTCACGGCCAGGCTTGACCAGGCGCGAGCGATCGATGATCACCATCGCCCTGCTCGCCGCGCTTGGCCATGACGAGGAAGTGGCGATGCATGTGCGCGCCACCGCCAATACCGGCGCCAGCGCCGAGGATATCAAGGAAGCGCTGCTGCATGTCGCCGTTTACGCGGGCGTGCCGGCGGCCAACCGCGCCTTCAAGCTTGCTCGCGAGGCGCTGGCTGAACGGGAGGAAACCAAAAATGGCCAATGACGCAGGCTTCATCGCCCGGGACCGGAGCTGGCATCCGCCCGCTTTCACCCCCGGCTACAAGAGCTCGACGCTGCGCGCCCCCAAGCATGCGCTGTTGTCGCTGGGCGCCACCGCTTCCGAGTTGAACGGTCCCACCTTCGGACACGGGCTGATCGGCGCGCTGGATAACGACCTCATCCGCAACTACAGCCAGGACGGCACCGAGGCCATCGGCCAGCGCATCATCGTCTATGGCCAGGTGTTCGATGAAAATGCCCGGCCGGTGCCCAATACGCTGGTCGAGTTCTGGCAGGCCAATGCGGGCGGCCGCTATCGCCACAAGCGCGAGGGCTACCTCGCCGCGCTCGACCCCAACTTCGGCGGCTGCGGTCGCGCCATCACCGACGAGAACGGCTTTTATTCGTTCCGGACCGTCAAACCCGGCGCCTATCCCTGGCCTAACGGCGCCAATGACTGGCGGCCGGCCCATATCCACTTCTCGCTGTTCGGCCATGCCTTCGCGCAACGCCTGATCACCCAGATGTATTTCGAAGGCGACCCGATGATCTGGCAGTGCCCCATCGTGGGCGGCATTCCGGACAAGGCGGCGATCGACCAGCTCATCGCCCGGCTCGACCGCGCCAATACCGTTCCGATGGACGCGCTGGCCTATCGCTTCGACATGGTGCTGCGCGGCCCCCGCTCGACGCTGTTCGAGAACAAGCTGGAGGGGAACTGATGCTCAACAAGCTCGTGACGCTCAAGGAAACACCGTCTCAGACTGGCGGTCCCTATGTGCATATTGGCCTGGTGCCGAACTTCGCCGAAATCCATGGCGTCTATGCCGCCGACCTCGGCGCCACCATGCTGGCGCCCGATACCGAAGGCCAGCGAATCACGGTCTCCGGCCGCATTCTCGATGGCGCCGGTGCGCCGGTGACGGACGCGGTGATCGAGCTCTGGCAGGCCGACGCCGATGGCTCCTATGCGGGCCAAAGCTCGCCGCACTCCAATTCCGGCCCGACCTTCACGGGCTTCGGCCGGCAGGCGACCAATGCCGACGGCGTCTATCGCTTCGAGACCATCAAGCCGGGCCCGGTCACTGGCCCTGACGGCAAGCCGATGGCGCCGCACCTGACGCTGTGGATCACGGCGCGCGGCATCAATATCGGGCTCCATACCAGGGCCTATTTCGCCGACGAGGCCGATGCCAATGCCGTCGACCCGGTACTGAGCCGTGTCCAGGACCCGCTGCGGCGGGCGACCCTGGTGGCGGCCGCGACCGACCCCGGTGCCTATCGCTTCGACATTCGCCTGCAGGGCGATGGCGAAACCGTATTCTTCGACATCTGAGGACCCGATGGCCAAGTTCCTGAGCCTCGCCGACGCGGTGGCGGAAAACCTGCATGACGGCGATACGGTCGCCTTCGAAGGCTTCACCCACCTCATCCCCCACGCCGCCGCTCATGAGGCCATCCGCCAGGGTTTCAAGGATCTGACGCTGATCCGCATGACGCCCGACATCGTTTATGACCAGATGATCGGCATGGGGATGGCCAGGAAAGTGATCTTCTCTTACGCCGGCAACCCCGGCGTCGGCCTGTTGCGCCGCATGCGCGACGCCATCGAGAACGGCTTTCCACGCTCCATCGCCACGGTCGAGCATTCGCATGCGGCCATGGCCAATGCCTATGAGGCTGGCGCCGCAGGCCTGCCCTGTGCCGTGTTCCGTGGCTACAAGGGCGCAGGGCTCAAGGCAGTCAATCCCGACATCCAGTCGGTGACCTGTCCCTTCACTGGCGAGGAACTTGCGGCCATTCCGGCCCATCGTCCCGATGTGACCTTCATCCATGCCCAAAAGGCCAATGAAAAAGGCGACGTGCTCATCGAGGGTATCGTCGGCGTGCAGAAGGAAGCCGCGCTCGCCGCCAAGCGTGTCGTGGTGACGGTCGAGGAGGTGGTGCCGGACTTCAAGGGTCTGCACCCCAATCTCTGTATATTGCCGCACTGGACGGTCAGCGCCATCGCCAAGGTGCCGGGCGGCGCGCATCCGTCCTATGCCTATGGCTACTACGCACGCGACAACGCCACCTATCTCGACTGGGACAAGATTTCCGCCGATCGCGACGCCTTCGGCGCCTGGATGCAGGCGAACGTGCTGTCCGTCGGACCCGAGATTTTCGCCGAACGCGTGAAGGGGCTCTGAAATGACCGATTTCACCGCCAACGAAATGATGACCATCGCCGCCGCGCGAGCCCTGACCAGCAGAGACGTCTGCTTCGTGGGCATCGGTGCGCCATCGGCCGCCTGCAACGTGGCGCGGCTGACCCATGCCCCTGACATCACGCTGATCTATGAGAGCGGCACCATCGGCACTGCCCCGGATGTGCTGCCCCTGTCGATCGGCGACGGCGAATTGTGCGAGACAGCGGTCTCGACCGTCGCCGTGCCCGAGATGTTCCGCTATTGGCTACAGGGGGGACGCATCTCCATCGGCTTCCTCGGCGCCGCGCAGCTCGACCGCTTCGGCAACATCAACACCACCGTCATCGGCGACTACAACCATCCCAAGGTGCGCTTGCCCGGCGGCGGCGGCGCCCCGGAAATCGCCACGTCCTGCGGCGAAATCTACATCACGCTGAAGCAGGCGCAGCGCTCGATGGTGGAGAAGATCGACTTCTATACTTCGTTCGGGCATGGCGATGGCGGCGGCCACCGCCAGCGCCTCGGCATCACCACCAAGGGCCCGACGCTGCTGATCACCGATCTCGCCATCTGGAAGCCGGACCCCGTGACCAAGGAGTTCACTGTGGTGTCGTTGCACCAGGGCGTGACCCGCGAGATGGTGCAGGAAACCTGCGGCTGGACGGTGAAATACGCTGACAACCTTGAAGAGACACCGGCACCGACGGAACTGGAACTGACGACGCTGCGGGCTTTGCAGGCGCGGACTGCGGCGGCGCACGAACGGAAACATTGAGGCTGCGACACCCCCTCACCGCCCTTCGGGCTCCCTCTCCCACCAGGGGCGAGGGCGATCCCGGCGAGCGTGCCGCTGTTCCTTCTCCCCTGGGGAGAGAAGGTGGCGCGTAGCGCCGGATGAGGCGGTAGTCACCAGCACCAGCAGGAGAGAACATCCATGACCGAAGCTTTCATCTGTGCTTTTCGCCGGACGCCCATCGGCCGTTATGGCGGGTCATTGTCGGCGGTTCGTCCCGACGATCTGGGCGCCATTCCGCTGCGGGCGCTGATGGCCGACAATCCCGGCGTCGACTGGGAAGCCGTCGATGACGTGATCTTCGGGTGCGCCAACCAGGCCGGCGAGGACAACCGCAACGTGGCGCGCATGAGCCTGCTGCTGGCGGGTCTACCGCTTAACGTTTCGGGCACCACCATCAACCGGTTGTGCGGATCGGGCATGGACGCGGTGATCACCGCGGCGCGGGCCATCAAGGCCGGCGAGGCGGAACTGATGATCGCCGGCGGCACTGAGTCGATGAGCCGAGCGCCGTTCGTCCTGCCCAAGGCCGACGGCGCCTTTTCGCGCAATGCCGAAATCTATGACACCACCATCGGCTGGCGCTTCGTCAACCCGCTGATGAAGCAGCAATATGGCGTCGATTCGATGCCTGAAACCGGCGAGAACGTCGCCGCGGACTACAACGTATCGCGCGCCGACCAGGATGCGTTCGCCCTGCGCAGCCAGCAGAAGGCCGTGGCTGCCCAGCAGAATGGGCGCCTCGGCAAGGAAATCGTGCCGGTCACTATCCCCAAGCGCAAGGGCGACCCGGTGGTGGTCGACAAGGACGAGCATCCGCGCGCCGACACTTCGCTGGAAGCAATGGCCAAGCTGCCGACGCCCTTCCGGCAGGGCGGCACCGTGACGGCCGGCAACTCCTCAGGCGTCAACGATGGCGCCGCGGCGCTCATCATCGCCGGCGAAGCGGCGATCAGGAAGTATGGTTTGACCCCGATCGCCCGTATCCTGGGCGGTGCGACCGCCGGCGTGCCACCCCGCATCATGGGCATGGGCCCCGCTCCGGCCACCAAAAAGCTCTGTGCCCGGCTCGGCATCACGCCGCAGGATTTCGACGTCGTCGAGCTGAACGAGGCCTTCGCCAGCCAGGGGCTCGCGGTTCTCCGCGAACTCGGCATCGCCGATGACGCGGCGCATGTGAACCCCAATGGCGGCGCCATTGCGCTCGGCCATCCGCTCGGTATGAGCGGCGCGCGCATCGCCGGCACGGCGGCGCTGGAGCTGTCGCTGACCGGCAGGAAGCGCGCGCTGGCGACGATGTGCATCGGTGTCGGACAGGGTATAGCTATCGCTCTTGAAGGCGTGTGAAGGACCTGACATGACGCTGCTGCAGGCGCTGCTCGGCGATGCCGAGATCGAGGCGCTGTTCACCGACGCCGCCGACCTTGCGGCCATCTTGCGCTTCGAGGCGGCCCTGGCCGGCGCCGAGGCGGATGCGGGGCTGATCACCGAGGCCGACGCCGCCGCGATTGCGGCGGGCATAGCCAGGTTCGAACCGGATTGGGATGCGCTCGCCGACGGCATGGCGACCGATGGCGTCGTCATCCCGGGGCTGGTGAAGCAGCTTCGCGCCGTGGTGGGTGAGCCGCATGGCGTGGCGGTGCACAAGGGCGCCACCAGCCAGGACGCCGTCGATACCAGCCTGGTGCTGCGACTGGCGCCGGCCATCGGTATTCTCATCGAGCGGCTGACGGCGCTGGAGGGGGCCTTCGCGGCGCTTGCAGAAACATTCGGCAACCAGCCGCTAATGGCCCATACGCGCATGCAGGTGGCGCTGCCCGTCACGGTAGCCGACAAGCTGGCCACCTGGAGTGAACCGCTGGCGCGGCACCGCGCGAGCCTTTCGGCCATCCGCCGGCGGCTGCTGGTCATCCAGCTTGGCGGGCCAGTCGGCAATCGCGGCAGTTTCGACGGCAAGGGCGACGCCGTGGCAAGATACCTCGCCAGCCGGCTGGACCTGGGGCTGGCGCCGAGCTGGCACAGCCAGCGCGATCCGCTGGTGGAGTTCGGCTCGTTGCTATCGCTGCTGTCGGGCAGTCTCGGCAAGTTCGGCGCCGACGTGGCGCTGCTGGCACAGAACGAGGTCGCATCGATCAAACTCGCCGGCGGTGGCGGCTCGTCGGCTATGGCGCACAAATCCAATCCGGTGAATGCCGAGGTGCTGGTGAGCCTGGCGCGGCACTCGGCGGGCATCACCGGCACGCTGCACCAGGCGCTGGTGCATGAGAACGAGCGCTCGGGCGCGGCCTGGACGCTGGAATGGCTGACCTTGCCGCAACTGGTCCTCAATGCCGGCGCCAGCCTCAGGCTCGCGGCCAAACTCGCCGGGCAGATCAGCTTCCCCAACAGTTGATCCCGATGGGATGCAGCAGCTCTGCGGCGGTCCATGCGTTGGTTCGGCCCGCGCCTTGACGATTTCGGGAGCTGACACCCGCGTCGCCTCTGGCTATGGTCCCGGGGATGACCATCACCGCGACTCCGGGCCGGCCGCAGGCCGATGGCCCCTCCACTCCGACATTCCGTGAACGGCTCGCCAATATCCGCCATCTTGGCCGGCTGGTGGCGCAGATTTGGCGTACCAGCCCAGGGCTGACCAGCGCCAGCATCGTGCTGCGGCTGGTAAAGGCCCTGCAACCTGTGGCGATGCTGTTCGTCGGCAAACTCATCATCGATGAAGTAGTGCACCTGTCGGGCCGGATAACGCCGGGGACGGACTTCGTCACTGTCTGGGATACCGGCCAGCTCAACCATATCGCGCTGCTGGTGGTGGCCGAGCTGGCGCTCGTGGTGGGCACCGACATCCTGTCACGCACCATCAACCTCGCCGACACCGTTCTGGGCGAACTGCACTCCAACACCGTCAGCGTCGAACTGATGCAGCATGCGGCAAGGCTTGACCTGCGGCATTTCGAATCCGCCGAATACCAGGATCGGCTGGAGCGGGCCCGCCGCCAGGCTTCGAGCCGCAGCGCCCTGCTGTCGCAAATGTTCAGCCAGGGCCAGGACCTCATCACCGTGGCGACGCTGGCGACCGGCCTCTTCATCTATGCGCCATGGCTGATCCTGTTGTTGCCGCTATCCTTCGTGCCGGCCGTCTGGGGAGAAACGCGGTTCAACACCCTGGCCTATTTCCTCAGCCGCGGCCGCACGCCCGAAAGGCGACAGCTCGAATATATCCGCAACATCGGCGCCAGCGCCGAGACCGCCAAGGAGATCAAGCTGTTCGGCCTCGGGGATTTCCTGGTCGATCGCTTCCGCACCCTGGCTGAGGCCATCTATCTCGAAAACCGCAAGCTCTCGACCCAGCGCGCCCTGTGGGGCGGCACGCTGGCGGCGATCAGCACGCTGACCTATTACGGCGCCTATGGCTTCATCGTCTGGCGCACCATCGACGGGCAGTTCAGCATCGGCGACCTGACCTTCCTGTCGGGCTCGTTCCTCAGCCTCAATGGCCTGTTCCAGCGCATCCTCCTCGGCTTCACCCAGATCGCCGGGCAATCGATGTATCTCGACGACCTGTTCTCGTTCTTCGAGATCGAGCCCACCATACTGCCGCCGCCGCATCCCACGCCGTTTCCACAGCCCATTCGAGAGGGCATCGTCTTCGACAATGTCGGCTTCCGCTATCCCGAGACCGAAACCTGGGCCATCCGCGGGCTGAGCTTTACGCTCAGGGCCGGAGAAACGCTGGCGCTGGTCGGCGAAAATGGCGCCGGCAAGACCACCATCGTCAAACTTCTCACCAGGCTCTATGACCCCGATGAGGGCAGCATCACCGTCGATGGCATCGATCTCAAGGACATGACCATCGAGGATATCCACGCTCATATCGGCGTCATCTTCCAGGACTTCGTGCGCTATAGCCTGACGGCCGCCGAGAACATCGGCGTCGGCCGCATCGATGATCGCACCGACCAGGCGCGCATCGAGGACGCGGCCGCGAGCGGCCTGGCGGACGCCGTCATCGCGCGCCTGCCGCTCGGTTACGACCAGCCGCTCGGCCGGCTGTTCAACAAGGGCCGCGACCTTTCTGGCGGCGAGTGGCAGAAAGTGGCCATCGCCCGCGCCTATATGCGGGATGCCGAACTGGTGATCCTCGACGAGCCGACGGCGGCGCTGGACGCCAAGTCGGAGGCCGAGGTCTTCGCGCGCTTCAAGAACCTCGCCAAGGGCAAGACCGCCGTGCTGATCTCGCATCGCTTCTCGACGGTGCGCATGGCCGACCGCATTCTGGTCCTCGAAAACGGCAGGATCCTCGAATCCGGCACGCATGCCGAATTGCTGGCGCTGGGCGGCCAATATGCCGAACTGTTCGAGTTGCAGGCGGCCGGCTACCGATAGGGCGTTTTCAGGAAAAGTGGATGCCATTTTTCCGGTTCGAAAACGCGATTAAGCAACGACTTGGAGCGTTCGTTTTGATGCAATCAAAACGTGAAACGCTCACTCAGCGGCCGGTCTTTTTCCGCCAGGCCGCGAAGGCGGCCCGGGGCTCGTCCCGGGTCAGCGGATAAAGCCCGATTATACTGGCGCCGCCCGCCACCTGCTCGGTGACGAAATCCTCATAGGCGGTCATCTCGACCACCTCGTCGGCGATGGTATCGACGATGTCGCGCGGGATGACGATGACCCCCTCCCCGTCACCGACCAGGATATCGCCCGGCCACACGGCGACATCGCCGCACCCGATCGGCACATCGATATCGAGCGCCTGATGCAGCGTCAGGTTGGTGGGCGCCGAGGGCCGGTGGTGATAGGCGTGGATGGCGAGATCGGCGATTTCGGGACTGTCGCGGAAACCGCCATCGGTTACGGCGCCCGCGACGCCGCGCATCATGAGCCGCGTGACGAGGATGGAGCCGGCGGAGGCGGCGCGCGCATCCTTGCGGCTGTCGAACACCATGACGCTGCCGGGCGGCGCCATCTCGACGGCCTTGCGCTGCGGATGCTCGGGGTTCTGGAACACCGTCAGCGGATTGAGATCCTCGCGCGCCGGGATATAGCGGAGCGTAAAGGCCGGGCCGACCATGTTCTCGGATTTCTTGCCCAGGGCATGCACATCCTGGATGAACTGGTTGCGCAGGCCGCGCTTGAACAAAAGTGTCGCAAGGCTCGCCGTGCTCACATGTTTGAGCTTGTCGCGGGTGGTGCTGCTGAGGGGCTCGGTCATCTCATCTCCACTAGAAAATCTCGGGTTCGCCGACGGGTGCGCCGAAGCTGGTTTCGAGGAAATCGAAATCGCAGCCCTTGTCGGCCTGGGTGATGTGATTGATGAACATCCAGCCATAGCCCCGCTCATAACGCGGCGCCGGGCGTTGCCACGCCGCTTTGCGCTGGGCGAGCGTCGCCTCGTCGACCAGCATGTCGATGCTGCGGTTCGGCACGTCCACGCGGATGATATCACCGGTTTTGACCAGCGCCAGCGGCCCGCCGACATGCGCCTCCGGGGCGACGTGGAGGATGCAGGCGCCGTAACTGGTGCCGCTCATGCGTGCGTCGGAGAGGCGCAGCATGTCGCGGACGCCCTGGTTGAGCAGCTTCCTGGGAATTGGCAGCATGCCCCATTCGGGCATGCCGGGCCCACCCTTCGGGCCGGCATTGCGCAGCACCAGAATGTGGTCGGCGGTGACGTCGAGGTCCTCGTCGTCGATCGCCGCCTTCATCTCTGGATAGCTGTCGAAGACCAGCGCCGGGCCTTCATGCACCAACAGGTCGGGACGGCAGGCGGACGGCTTGATGACGCAGCCGTCGGGCGCCAGGTTTCCCTTGAGAATGGCGAGCGATCCCTCGTGATAGATGGGCTTGTCGAGCGGCCGGATGACGTCGTCATTGTAAACGACGGCATCCTCAAGCGTCTCACCGAGCGGCTTGCCGGAGACCGTCATGGCGTCGAGATTGAGGCGGTCGCCAAGCCGCGCCATCAGGGCACGCAGACCACCCGCATAGTAGAAATCCTCCATCAGGTAGGTGTCGCCAGAGGGTCGGATATTGGCCAGCACCGGCGTGACGCGGCTGGCGGCATCGAGATCTTCGAGGGTCAGGTCGATGCCGGCGCGCCGGGCCATAGCGAGAAGATGCACGACCGCATTGGTCGAGCAGCCCGTGGCCATGGCGACGGTCACCGCATTATCGACCGCGGCGCGCGTCAGGATCTTGTCAGGCGTCAGGTTCTCGCCGACCATTTCGACGATCCGGCGGCCAACCTGTGTCGACATGCGGATATGATTGGCATCCGCCGCTGGAATGGAGCTGGCGCCCGGCAGGGTCAGCCCCAGCGCCTCGGCGATGGCCGTCATGGTGCTGGCGGTGCCGAAGGTCATGCAGTGGCCGTAGGAGCGTGCGATGCCACGCTCGACATTGAGCCACTCCTCTTCCCCAATGGTGCCGGCCCGGCGCTCATCCCAGTATTTCCAGGCGTCCGAGCCTGAGCCCAAAGGCTTGCCGTTATAATTGCCGCGCAGCATCGGGCCGGCCGGCAGGTAGATGGCCGGATAGCCGGCGCTTATGGCGCCGAGCACGAGCCCGGGCGTGGTCTTGTCACAACCACCCATCAACACCGCGCCATCGATGGGCTGGGCGCGCAGCATTTCCTCGGTCTCCATCGCCAGCATGTTGCGATAGAGCATCGAGGTCGGCTTGAGCGTGGTTTCGGACAGCGAAGGCGCCGGCAGCTCCAGCGGAAAGCCGCCCATCTGCAGCACGCCGCGTTTCACGTCCTCGACGCGATGCTTGAAATGGGCGTGGCAGGGATTGGTGTCGGACCAGGTATTGACGATGCCGATCACCGGCTTGCCCAGGAAGTCGGCCTCATCGAACCCCATCTGCAGCATGCGGGAGCGATGTCCCATGGAGCGCAGATCGTCGGGGACGAACCAGCGGGCGCTGCGCAGGGGTTTGTCGGAAGCGTCATCCCGGTCGGCCAAGCGGATTCTCCTTGCCGGAGTGCTACGAAAGGAGCATGAGGTCTAATACATTAGTGTTCGAGATGTAAAGGCGGGCGATTACCCGCTCTTCGAACATAGGTGTGAAACCGGTTTCGTGCAGGCATGGAAATCTGCGCCACATGGCAATCGGTTTGTTATATCGATGAATTTTCGCAGACGTCTTTGCAACGCGGAGCGCACGGTTATGGGGATTTCAGAGAGCTTCCTGGGAAGCGCTACGGCCCGGAGCACGACCTTCGCGCTCGATCGCAAGCGACCGGTGGCGCAGCAGGTCTATGAGGATCTGCGCGATCGCATTATCAACCTCGAACTGAAGCCGGGCGTCAGCCTGTCCCGGCCCGAGATCGCCGATTTCTACACCGTCAGCCAGACGCCGGTACGCGACGCTTTTCTCAAGCTGGAGCAGGAGCGGCTGGTCGACGTCTACCCGCAATCCAAGACCCTGGTGGCGCGCATAGATATCGACCAGGCGCGCGAAACCCAGTTCCTGCGCATCGCCATCGAACTGGAAGTCGTCCACCGCCTTGCCACCGATCCCGACAAGCGCGGCATCGTGGCGGCGCGGCGGCTGGTGGAAGACGAGACCCAGTCCATTGCCGACGGCGACTTGCAACTGTTCTCCCGACTCGATGGGCGTTTTCACGCAACGCTCTATCGCGCCGCAGGGCATGTGGCTTTGTGGGACCTGGTGGTATCGCGGTCCGGCCATATCGATCGGCTGCGTAAGCTGGACCTGCCGAGCCCCGGCAAGATGAACGCCATCGTCACCGATCATCAGGCTATTCTTGCCGCCATCGAGGCTTCGGACCCGGTGACCGCAGAAGCGGAGGTCCGCAAGCACCTGTCGGGCACGCTGCGCTCCGTCGACCGCATCGCCGCCGGTCACCCGGGTTATTTCTGACCACGCCACACCCCTCAAAACCTGCTTTGCGACAAAATCGCTGCCGGAAAACACGTTGCTTGCGCACTGATACAGTAGTGTATAAGTTTTCCGGACGTGCTGAATATCAGAGCCACCGTTGCCCGCAAGGACACGAGTTAAAGGCATCGGCACCACAACAGGGAGGATAGTTTTGTCGACGCTCGCAACCACGAGGGGCGCCCAGTCGGCTGCTTCTGAAACCGCAGCCCCTTGGTACAACTCACCTTTCCGCATGTTCCAGACGAACCTCCTGGAGGTCGACGCGGACATGGACGTCGAGAAGGTTCTGGATTTCATCCAGGATTTTGGTTGCGACACCTGGCTGGTCAACGGCGGCGGCATCCTCTCATTCTACCCCACCAAGCTCGAACACCAGACGCGCAATCCGTTCCTCGACAAGCGCCCTGGTGGTGACCTGTTCGGCGATGCGGTTGCGGCCGGCCACAAGCGCGGCATCCGCGTCATGGCGCGCATGGATTTTTCCAAGATCAACGAGAAGGTCGCCGACCGGCATCCAGATTGGCTGTTCGTCAATCCGCAGGGTGGGCGGCAGCAGGCAGAGGGCCAGGTCAGCGTTGATCCGAGCGCGGGCTATTATCAGGAAAAGCTCCTGGAAGTGGTCGACGAGATCATCGACAATTATCCGCTCGATGGCTTCTTCTTCAACCGCGCCGGCTTCAACGAATTCGATTACGCCATGAAGTATCACGGCGTTTCGCAGTCGGAAGCGTCCAAGCGTGGTTTCGCCGAATTCAGCGGCGGCCAGCAACTGCCGACCGGGCCGGAATCTCCCAACTATGATCTGTGGCGCGCTTATTCCACCAAGGTGGTGAGCGACCTCTGGGTCCGCGTTTCCGCCCATATCAAGCAACGCCGGCCCGATGCCGCCCTGCTCCGCTCCGACGATCTGATCTTCTTTGAGGCCAACAACAAGATCGGGCGCCAGTTCTGGCCGCACCACGTCAATGAGACGGTCAGCGGTTTCCGCACCCAGCGCCCGCAACGGCCGGTGCTGTGCCATAGCGTGGCCTTCATCGACATGCCCTATCGCGTCGCCAGCGAACAGCCGGAGCACCTGGCCCAGCACCTGATCCAGGGCATGGCGCGCGGCGCCAATATTTCGACCTACATCATGGGCGTGCCCGATGAGATCGAATATCCCTCGCTCGATGTGGCCCGCGAGATCACGCGCTTCCACCGCGATCACAACGAAGTCTATCGCGGCCTCGTACCCGGCGCGCATGTCGGCCTCGTCAGGCCCGACGTGCTGGCCATGAGCCTCAAGCGCTTCAAGGCGGCCAATGCCGAATTCCGGGGCCTCTATGAGGCGCTGCAGCAGGATCACGTGCCGTTCGAAGTGGTGCCGCTCGAGGGCATTACCGACATGGTGTCGAATGGCGAATTGAAGCGCTATGCGGTGCTGGTACTCGCCGATGTCGGCGCGCTGCAGCCCGATGTCGCCAAGGCGCTGGACGGCTTTGTCGCCAATGGCGGCCGGCTGGTGCTGACCGGCAATTCCGGTTTCGACGTGAAGGGCGCGGCACAGCTCGCCAACTCGCCCGCCAGCCGCATCACCCAGACCGTTACCGACGACGACGCGCTGAAATCGACCTATGTGACCGAACGCGCCCCCAAGGAAGGCCGTTACTATTTCGCTCCCGTAGCGCCGATCTTCGGTGCCTACCATCGCGTCGAGCCCAAGCCCGACGCACAGGGGCGGCTCTATTATCTGCCGCAGGCACCCTACGGGCCGCCGGAAAAATGCTACGGCCACGTCGCCGACGGCTCGTCGGGGTACTATCTGGACGCCGCCGGCAAGATAGCGCTGGTGCCCTGGACCATCGGCCGCTCCTATCATGAGCTGGCGCTCACGACGCTGCGCGACATCGTCGTCAACCTCGTCCGTGAACTGGTCGGCAAGGACGAACCGCTTACCGCCAAACTCGATGAGCAGGTCGAATTGACGCTGCAGCGCCATGGTGACGATCTCGTCGTGCATCTGATCAATCTTTCCGGTGCGCACCGCATGAACTACGGCAACTTCCTGCCCATCAGCGGCGGCGAATTGCGGCTGGCTGGCGGTACGACGGCAACCGCCAGGGCGCTGGTGACCGGCAAGGCCTGCGAGACTCGCCGCGACGGCGACGATCTCGTCATCAAGCTGCCCGAACTTGGCCGCTTCGAAGTCGTCCATATCGAACAGAACCGCAAATGAGCACCATGGCAGACACTCTCTCTTCGGCAGCCGGCCAGATGCGCACCATCAGCAAAGTCCTGTCGACCGTGCCGTACAAGCCCGATGAACTCGAACAACTGCGCCGCGCCTTCGCCCCGGCCGAGTTCATTTGGTGTCCTCCGACCGACAACGTGACCATCGAGAAGGCGCTGGAAGCCGTCGACGTGGCCGTCATCGCCGGCGATCTCGACGACCGCTATGTCGCCGCGCCCCATCTCAAATGGGTACACTGTGATCACTCAGGCCTGACGCGGTCGGCCCGGGCCGATGTGTTCGACAAGGGCCTCATCGTCACCGGTTCGGCCGGCCGTTCGGCGGAAGCGTTGGCGCAGCATGCCTTCTATTTCGCGCTGGCTCTGACCTTCGAGGGCAAAACCCTGCACGAACACCAGAAGGCCCATATCTGGCGCGGCATTCCGGGTTACCAGGAAAAGCTCGGCCTGCCCGGCAAGACGCTCGGTGTCGTGGGCTATGGCAGGACCGGGGCCGCCATGGCGGCGCTTGGCAAGGCCTTCGGCATGAAGGTCATCGTCTATACCCGCAGCGCCGTACAATCTCCGGCCAATGCCGACATCTTCCTCGTCGCCGAGAATGGTGACAGCATCGACCAGCTGGTCGAAAAATCCGACGTCATCATGCTGGCGACGCAACTGACGGACGCCACCTACCACATGTTCTCGACCGAACAGTTCAAGCGCATGAAGCCGACGAGCTTCATCGTCAACATGGCGCGCGGCGGCGTCATCGACCAGGACGCACTGGTGGCGGCGTTGACATCGGGAGAGATCGCGGGTGCCGGCCTCGACGTCTTCGCGACGGAACCGCTGCCTGCCGATTCGCCGGTATGGGACGCCCCCAACCTGATGGTTACCCCGCATGCGACGCCGGGCCTGCCCGACAAGACGCAACGCTCGATCGACGTGATCGTCGCCAACGCCGGCAACTTCCGCGCCGGCAGGCCGATGGTCAACGCCATCACCCGCAAGGACGTCTTCACGCCCAGATAAGTGCCTGAACACTGCAGAACTGCACGAGTGCCAAGGAGGAGGAACCTATGGCCAAGGAGGAGAAAACGATGATGAAGTTATTCGCGCGCGCGGCGACACTCGCCGCCGCGCTGCTCATCTCTGTGTCCGCGACGAGCGTCTTCGCGCAAGACAACAGCAGGGGCATCACGGTGGTACTGGCCAATGAACCGGATTCCGTCGACCCCTGCGATACGCAGACCGCCCAGAACGCCAATGTCAGCCTCGGCAATATCTTCGAGACTCTGACCCATGTCAGCCCGGTCGATGGCAGCGTGCAGCCGCTGCTCGCCGAGTCATGGACCCATGTCAGCGACCTGGTATGGGAATTCAAGATCAGGCAGGGCGTGAAGTTCCACGACGGCACCGAACTCGATGCCGAGACCGCTGCCGACAACATCACCAGGACGCAGGCCGGTACGGATTTCTACGGCGGCGCCCTCGCCTGCTACAATAGCGAGCAGTTCTCCGACAAGGTGACCGCCGAGGCCACCGACAAATACACCATGAAGCTGACGACGGTGAAGCCGGACCCCATCCTGCCGCTGCGTCTCTCCTATGTGGCGGTCGGCGACAAGGCCGGCCAGACCAAGGCCGAAAAGATCACCACGCCGATCGGCACGGGCCCCTATAAGTTCGTCAAGCGCGTGCAGGGTGAATCCATCCAGCTGACGCGGTTCGATGACTATTGGGGCGACAAGCCGCAGGTCAAGGACGTGACCTATGTGTACCGTCCGGAATCGACGGTGCGCGCCGGCATGATCCAGACCGGCGAAGCCCAGATCGCCACGCAGATCCGCGCCGAAGACGCGACCGACGATGATCGCACGGTGTCCTACAAGGACAACCGTATCCTCCTCGCCCGCATCAACTCCTACAAGGAACCCTTTATCGACCCGCGCGTCCGCGAGGCCGTATCGATGGCGATCGATCGCGACACCATCATCCCCGCCATCATGGGTAAGACGGGCGACACCTGGTACCAGATGCTCGGGCCGCAGGTGAACGGCTACATCCCCGATTTCGACACCAGCGGCATGAAGTACAACCCCGACAAGGCCAAGGAGCTGATCGCCGCCGCCAAGGCCGACGGGCATCCGGTGGATACCGAATTCCTGCTGATTACGCGTCCGGACGTGGTTCCGGCCGGTGATGAAATCAGCCAGGCGATCGCCCAGAACCTCAAGGATATCGGGCTCAACTTCCGCATGATGAGCATGGAATCGAGCGCCTGGCTGAAGTATCTCCGCCAGCCGTTCCCGCCCGAGCAACCCGGCACCGTGCAGCTGATCTCGCACGACAACACCTCGGGCGACGCCAGCTTCAGCTTCCCCAAATACATCACCTGCAAGGGTTCGGTTTCGGCCACCTGCAACAAGCAGATCGATGATCTGGTCGCCCAGGCCGATCCGGCCGAAGGGGCCAAGCGTGCCGAGCTCTACCAGCAGGCCGCCAAGATCCTCTACACCGAGGACCATTCCATGATCGGTATCGCCGAACAGGTGCAGCTGATGCTGCTGGGCCCGGGCGTGCAGTATACGCCGAACCCGCTGTCGGGCATCGAAATGCGCATCGCCGACGTCAAGCTCACCGACTAGACGTCGTCAACGCTGAAGAGTGTCCTGCCGTTTCCGGATGGCAGGGCACTTTCTACCGCAAGGCAGGGTCACAGCCATGTTCACCTTCATCTGGCGACGTATCGTTTCGAGCGTCATCACCCTGATCGGCGTCGTGGTCATGGTATTCTTCCTGGCGCGCATGACCGGATCGCCAGCCGACCTGTTCTTCTCGGAAGGCGCCAGTGCCGACCGCATCGAGGCGTTCAACCGCGCCTATGGGCTCGACAAGCCGCTGTTCGAGCAATTCTGGATTTTCCTCGTCAAAGCCGCCCATGGCGACTTCGGCGATTCCATCTGGCAGTCTCGCCCCGCCATGGAGGCCGCATGGGGCGAAATGCCGATGACGCTGTATCTGGCGGTGATATCAATGGCGATGTCGGTCGTCATCTCCGTCATTCTCGGCTCGCTGGCCGCAACCTACCGCTTCCGCTTTCTCGACCGTTTCCTGACCTTCGTGTCGCTGGTCACCGGCAGCATTCCGAGCTTCTGGTTCGCGCTCGTCGGCATCCTGGTATTCGCGGTGCAACTGCGCCTGGTGCCGACCTCCGGCAGCGCCACTCCGCTTTCCTGGATCCTGCCTGTCGCGACGCTGAGCATCGGCCCGATCGGTGTGCTGACGCAGATCGTGCGCGGCTCGATGATCGACGTGCTGAGCTCCGGCTATGTCCAGAACGCCCGCGCCCGTGGCTTCAGCCAGCGCCGTCTGGTCTATCGCCATGCCCTGCGCAACGCGGCACTGCCCATAATTTCGGTGGCCGGCGACATCGCCGCGGGCATGGTCAACGGCGCCGTCATCGTCAGCGTCGTCTTCGCCTTTCCGGGGATCGGCAAGCTTATCGTCGGCGCCATTCTCAACCGCGACTTCCCGGTACTGCAATCCTGCGTGGTGGTGGTGGGCATTTCGGTGATCCTGCTCAACCTCCTGGTCGACCTCATCTACGTCGCCGTCGATCCTCGTGTTCGTCTCGCATGAAAGGACCGGTCAATTGAGCGCTGTCCCCGATACGGCCCACATGGGTCTTGGCTCTCGCCTGCGGGCTTCCCCGCGCTGGCAGATGTTCGTCGCCTCCCCGCTCGCCGTGGTGTCGGTGTGCTGGCTGCTGTTCGTGATCGTTGTCGCCATCGTGGGCCCGAGCTTCGTCATCGAGGCCGCCAACCGCCAGAATATCGGGCTGCGCTTCTCCCCACCGTTCCATCTCGAAAAGGGACTGGCGCTGTTTCTCGGTGCCGACAGTCTGGGCCGCCCGATCCTGCTGCAGTTGATCATCGGGGCGCAGACCTCGATGACCATCGCATTCTTCGCGGTCGGCATCTCCGCCATCCTCGGCTACGCCATCGGCCTCGTCTCGGGCTATTTCGGCGGCTGGGTGGACAACATCCTGCTGCGCATCGCCGACATCGTGCACACCGTGCCGTCGCTGCTGCTGGCGCTGGTAGTGCTGTTCGTCCTCAACCCCAGCATTCTCAACCTGATCATCGTCCTGGGGATCACGCGTATCCCCGTCTATCTGCGCACGGCGCGGGCGCAGACGCTCGAAATCCGCGAACGCGTGTTCGTCGAGGTGGCGCGCGCCGCCGGCGCCTCGAACTGGCGCATCATGACGCGCGATATCGCGCCGCTGGTCTTCCCCACCATTCGCACCCTGGCCATGCTGGAGGTTGCGACGGTGATCCTCGCCTCCGCCAGCCTCACCTTTTTGGGCATCGGCCTGCAGCGGCCCGACGTCGACTGGGGCATGATGGTGGCCGATGGCCGCGCCTACCTCAAATCCGCCTGGTTCGTGACGGTGTTTCCCGGCTTCGTCATCGTTTTGACGGCGCTGGCCGCCAACATCTTCTCGAACTGGCTGCGCGCCGTCGAGGATCCCACCCAGAACACGCTGTTCTTCCGCAAGCTGCACAAGCGCAAGGAGGAGGCCAAGTGACGGGCTTGTTACGCGTCGATAGTGTCGAGATCGATTTCCAGACCCAGTCCAGCGTCGTGCGGGCCGTCCGCGGCGTATCCTTCGAAGTGGGGATGGGCGATGCCGTGGCGATAGTGGGCGCCAGCGGCTCGGGCAAGACGGTGCTCAGCCGCTCCATTCTCGGCCTGGTGGATGCACCCGGCACAGTACGCGGCAGCATCAATTTCGACGGCCAGGAAATCGTCGGCGCCGCCGAGGCTGAGCTGCGCAGGGTGCGCGGCACCGGCATCGCCATGGTGTTCCAGGATGCGCTCGACGGGCTCAATCCGGTGTTTTCCATCGGTTCGCAACTGAGCGAAATCCACACCGTACGCATGAAGATGTCGCGCCGCGAGGCCAAAGCGGCCTCGATCCGCCTGATGCAGCAGGTGGGAATTCCGCGCGCCGAGGAGCGCTATCACGACTATCCGCACCAGTTCTCCGGCGGCATGCGGCAGCGCGTCTGCATCGCCATGGCCATTGGCATGCGGCCCAAGATCCTGATCGCGGACGAGCCCACCACGGCGCTCGACGTGACCGTGCAGGCCGAAATCCTGCGGCTCATCAAGCAGCTGCAGGCCGATACCGGCATGGGACTGATCTTTGTGACGCACGATCTGGCGGTGGCGCGGCTGATCTCGCGGCGCGTGCTGGTGATGTTTGCCGGCAAGATCGTCGAACAGGGCCTCACCAACGAAATTTTCGAGCGCCCCCAACACGCCTATACCAAGGCCCTGCTCGCCGCTCACCCCGGGCGGGCGCGATCATGGCGGGATTTGCAGCCGATCCCGGACAATTTCGTCACCGATGCCAGCGCGCCCGAAATCCCGGACGTCGCGACGCGTCCCGCTACCGTGATCCCGACCTAGTGGAAGCCGCGATGACGATAGACAAGACCCACAGCACCGCCGGTCAGCCCTTGCTGGAGGTGCGCGGCCTGCGCAAGACCTTCGGTCACCGTGCCGGCGGCGGCGCCGCCGTTGTGGCCGTCGACGATGTGAGCTTCACCGTAGGGGCAGGCGAATGCCTCGCCATCGTGGGCGAATCCGGCTCGGGCAAATCGACGCTGGCGCGCACGCTGCTTCGCCTGGTGGCTGCCGATAGCGGCTCCGTCCTCTATCGCGGCACGGACCTTCTCACCCTGCCCAAGGCCGAGATGCGCAGCCAGCGGCGGCATCTGCAAATGGTGTTCCAAGACCCCTATGCGTCGCTGCACCCTCGCCAGAACGTCGCGCGCCTGATTTCGGAGCCATGGGAAATCCATCCTGAGGTCCTGGCCCGAGCCGCAAGGCCCAAGCGGATCGCCGAGCTGCTGGCGCAGGTGAACCTGCCGGATAGCTTCGCCACCATGCACCCCAACCAGCTCTCCGGCGGCCAGCGGCAACGCGTCGCCATCGCGCGGGCGCTGGCGCTGGAGCCGGAAATCCTCATCCTCGACGAGCCGGTCTCGGCGCTCGATGTGTCGGTGCAGGCGCAGGTGATCAAGGTGCTGATGGAGCTGCAGGAGCGGCTGGGGCTCGCCTACATCTTCATCTCGCATGACCTGGCGCTGGTGCGGCTGGTTGCAGATCGTGTCGCCGTCATGCATGGCGGCAAGTTTGTCGAAATGGGCGAAACCGGCGCCATCTTCGACAATCCCCAGCACGATTATACGCGATCGCTACTGGCCTCCTCCCCGGCGCTCGCCGAGTTCCGGGATTGATGCATTCAGCGCAGGGAGAGACGACCGCATGACGGCTCGGCAGATCGGCTCGGTCCTCGCCACGGTGACGTATGGCGGAAGGCATCTCGAACAATTGCAGCAAATGTTCGCTCCGGCGCCGGTCATCCAGGTGGCGCCCAACGATACGGCTGCGATCGCCCGCATCTTGCCAACCGTCGATGTGGCGGTATTGAAGGCCGATCTCACACCGCAGTTCGTCGCGGCGCAGAACCTCAAATGGGTGCATTGCGATCATTCCGGCGTCAACAAGAGCGCCCGGCTCGAAGTGCTGGCGCGCCGGGATCTGATCGTCACCGGCTCGGCCGGGCGCGCGGCGCCGGCGCTGGCGCAACAGACGTTCTTTTTCGCGCTGGCCCTGACCTATGACGTCGAGGCGCTGGTCGACGCCAGGCGCAGGCATCAATGGCGCCAAATACCCGGCTTCGCCGACCGGCGCGGACTTTACGGCAAGACGCTGGGCGTCATCGGGCTCGGCTATACCGGCAAGGAGATCGCCGCCCTCGGGAAGGCCATGGGCATGAGCGTATTGGGCTATGGAAGGGGACCCGACCAGGCCGGAATCCCAACACTCGACCGTTTCTACGATGCCGCCAGGGGCGAACGCGTCGACGCCCTCTTGGCTGAGAGCGATGTCGTGGCGCTCGCCATCCGCCTCACGGACGAGACCTATCGCATGATCGGGGCGCGCGAGCTGTCGCTGATGAAGCCGACTGCCTATCTGATCAACATGGCGCGCGGCCACGTCGTGGATGAAGCAGCGCTGGTCGCCGCTCTTCATGCCGGCACCATCGCGGGCGCCGGCCTCGACGTATTCGAGGAGGAGCCGCTGCCGCCCGATGCGCCGATCTGGGATGCCCCCAACACCATCATCTCCCATCACCAGACAGCCGAGATGCCCGACCTCGTGGCGCGCTCGCTCGATATCATCGGCGAGAATGTCCGCCGTTACCGGGCGGGCGAAGATCTGCTCAACCGCATCAAACCGCAGGACGTCTATACCCACTGACCGACAGGAGGCGCATCGTGACTGACGGACAACTGCTCGCCGGCCCGTGGCTGGTCGCCCGGCTCGAGCATCCCGATCCGGCGGCGGGCGATCCTGCTAAAACGCCCGGCCTCTCCTGGCTGGAAGCGCGCGTGCCGGGCGCGGTGCAATACGATCTCGTCCGCCACGGTACACTCGGCAATCCCTTTGCCGGCACCAAGGCGGCGATCGCGGCGCACTGGGTGTCGGAAAGCGACTGGGTCTACCGCACCATCTTCGACGCAGATCTCGGCCGCTCCAACCGCTGGGCCCTTGAGTTCGACGGCATCGACACTTTCGCCGAGATCTGGCTGAACGGTCACAGGCTCGGCGAGACCCGCAATGCCTACCGCCAATACCGCTTCGACGTAGGGGCCGCGCAACTGCGCCGCACCGGCAACGAGTTGGTCGTGCTGGTCAGGAACCACGGCGCCGGCATCGCCGACAAGATTCCGGAGGCCCGCCGCATTCTCGGCCATAAGGATGGCGTCGAAGGCAGGCTCGGCAAGTCGCTGATCCGGCGCTATCAGCGCAGCTTCTTCAGCGGCAGCAGCACCTTGCTGAACGTCGGCACCGGCGTGCTTGGCATCGGCATTCACCGCCCCGTGCGGCTCCGCGCCGTGCCCGAAGTCGAGATCGTCGATGTGTTCGTCAAGACGCTGGCCTTGACCAAAGGCGCCGCGAAGCTGGAGTGCAACGCCACCCTCGGCAACCCTCACGGCGCCCCATGCGACGTCGCCATCAAGATCATCGATCCGCAAGGGACTGTCGTTGCCGCGGGTGCCGGCGAGGCGGACGAGGGTTTCCGGCTCGAACTCGGCGTCGCCAATCCACGCCTCTGGTGGCCGCGCGGCTATGGCGAGCCGACGCAGTATCGTATTGAGGTTTCCGTAAAGCGCGACGGCGAGGTTTTGCATACCGCCACGCGCCGCTTCGGCATCCGCACCGTGACACTCCTCGAAACCACGCCCTCCGGCCGCCCGACCTTTCAGATCGTGGTCAACGATACGCCTGTCTATGTGCGCGGCACCAACATCATCCCCATCGATTACCTGAAGGTGCATGGCGAAGCCGAAGCTTATGTGCGGATTTTCGCCCTCTTGGAAAACGGCAATAACAATTTCGTCCGCATGTGGGGCGGCGGCGCCATAGAGTCCGAGGATTTCTACGACCAGTGCGACGAACGCGGCATCATGGTGTGGCAGGACGGCTATCTGCACAGCATGTATTACCCCGAATATGACCCGGACTTCGTGGCCGAATTTCTCACCGAATCCCGCGAAATGCTGCTGAAGCTGCGTCGCCATCCCGCCCTCGTCATGCTTTGCGGCGGCAATGAGCAGCGCGAGGGCTGGGACGAATGGGGCTGGAAGGACGATCTCGACCGCTTTTACGGCGAGACGCTGATCACAAAGAGCATCCCCGCTCTGGTCGAGGACCTGTCACCGGGCGTCCCCTATGTCGACAATTCCCCGCATGGCGGCGCCTGGGCGCAATCGCCGGTCTATGGCGAGGGCCATATCTGGGGCAGTCATTTCAACTCGCTGAAAGATCCGCTGTTCGTCACCGAAACCTGCTGGGGCATCGAGAGCTATTCACGGCCCGAAACGCTGAAAGAGGTCATGGACCTCGACATCGCCGACTTCGCCGGCAAGGAGTGGGTACAGAAATGGACGGCCCATACGGGACGGCCTTTGATCAACAAATTCCCCTATAGCGGCTACCACAATATGGGTGGGCTCGGGCCCTATATCCGTGGCCTCGAACTTGAGCAGGCCCTGGCCGATCACTATTCGCTGGCCAATTTCCGCCTGCGCAGCCCCTCCTGCCACGGCATTGCCTATTGGTCCTTCAACAAAGGCGGCCCGCTGTTCCAGTTCGGCTCGGTTGATTACCGCCTGCGCCCGCTGATGAGCTATTATTTCGTCGCCCGGCTGTTCCGCGACGTGGTGGTGGGCCTCTATCGCGACATGGACGATGTCCGGCTCGTCGCCTCCAATGTGTCGCCCATGCCCGTTGAGGCGGAAATAGAATTGCTGCACCTGCGCACCGACGGCACCGTGCTCAAGCGCTTGACCGAGCGGCGCTCATTGCCGCCGGGACAAAGCATCCGGGTGCTCGATCTCGATCGGTATTACGACACCATCATCGAGCGCGATCGCGAAATCATGTTCGCGCGGCTGCGTGTCGACGGACAGGGGGTGTCGGACGACATGCTGCTGTTCGCGCCGCTGGTCGAGATCGTGACGCCGCGCTCGGGCCTCGAGGTCAAGGCGCAACGTATTGGCGATGACGAATGGGAGCTGCATCTCGCCACGGCGGGCTTTTCCAAGCTCGTCGAGATCGAAAATGCGGACGGACTGATCCTCGAGGACAACTACTTTCCGCTGGCTGCAGGCCTGCCGCGAACCGTTCGCGTCAAGGCCTTGGAAAAACGCGGGCAGCTTGTGACGTTGCAGATCGGCTCGCTGGATGGGGAGATGACGCAAGCGGTAGCGCTACCCTGAAAAGGGCACCTCTGCCGCCAGAGGAACGGCGTTCACGTCGAACTGCACAGCGCCATCCAGGGTCGCCCCCCACCCTTAATCCCTCCCACATGGGGGAGGGAGACGATGAACGCCGGCCTCCCAGCCAACGCCTCCCTCTCCTCAATGGGCTTCGCAGCCGGTCGGCCCAGGCCGACAAATCATCCCACTGGGATGATTTGAGGCAAGAAGGCCATGAGAGCTATGCTCGAATGGCCGGGACTGAGGGTGGGGTGGAGCAGCACCCACGATCTCAAGTGAGAGCGTTACCTTCCGCCCTGGATGTTGCGGTTGCGCTGCCGCTGGCCCGGTTCGCCATAGGGATAGATGGCGATATTGGGCATGCTGACGGTCGTGAGCTTTTCGGTCTCGTCAGCGGTGAGCTTGACCGCAGCGGCGCCGAGATTGTCGGCAAGTTGCTCGGGCGTGCGAGCGCCCAAAATGACCGAGGTCACCGCCGGACGATCGACCAGCCAGGCCAGCGCTACCTGCGCCATGCTGACGCCGCGGGCCTTGGCGATCTCCTCGACTGCCTCGATGATCTGCCAGGTACGTTCCTGATCATTGCGGCGCTGAAAGGATTCCGAGCCGCGGTTCGGATTTTCCCCCAGGCGCGTGGCGCCAGTCGGCTGCACGTCGCGCTTGTACTTGCCGGTGAGCCAGCCGCCACCCAGCGGCGACCACGGCATGAGGCCCATGCCGGCATCAAGCACTGCCGGAACGATTTCCAGCTCGATGTCGCGGATGAGGAGATTGTATTGCGGCTGCAGCGTCACCGGCGGGGCCCAGCCCTGTGCCTTGGCGATCTGCGCTGCCTTGGTGACGTGCCAACCGAGATAGTTGGAAAAGCCATAATAGCCGATCTTCCCATTAGCGACGGAGTCGTCGAGGAAGCGCAGGGTTTCCTCCAGCGGCGTCAGCGCGTCCCAGGCGTGCATCTGATAGAGGTCAATATGGTCGACGCCCAGACGCTTGAGCGAATTGTCGAGCGCTACGCGCAGGTGGCGCCGGGAGAGGCCGAGATCGTTGGGCCCCTCGCCCATGGGGAAACGCCCCTTGGTGGCGATCACCAGCCGATCGCGCATGCCGCTGCGCTGTTGCAGCCAGCGGCCGATGATCTCCTCGGAGGCTCCCTTGGTGTAGACGTCGGCGGTGTCGATGAAATTGCCGCCCGCCGCCACATAATCGTCCGCGATTTTGAAGGAGGCTGCCTCATCGGCTTCGTGGCCGAAGGTCATGGTGCCAAGGCAAAAGTTGGACACGGATGCGCCGCTATTGCCGAGTTTGCGATAGTCCATTTGTCACTCCTGAGATCGGGAAGCCGAGCGCCGCCGCATCGCCTGAAAGCACGATACCGGACTCGCCAAGATTGGAACTGCCATACTAGCGCGCGAGACGCGCACCGCCAACCGGATGGCGGCGGATTGGCTCAAGTTTATGGCTGAGACCCATGACGTTTCCGTGGAGCCTCACCCCCGAGGCCGGCCGCCGCACCGGAGCGCGGCGATCGCCTAGAACCCGGCGGAAAGGCTGAGCTTGGCCGAAGCCGAGCGTGTGCCCTCGGCTTCGAGGCCGAGCTCGATGCCGCTGGTCAGCCGCCACGCGCTGTCGCTGGCCAGCGTGAAACCGGCCGACAGCGTGCCGAAGCCATTGTCCACCAGGCTTGCGCCATCCATTGCCGACAGCCCGAGATTGGCCCCCAAATAGGGCACGACGGTCATGCCGTTATCCAACCCCATGGTGTATTCGAGCTTACCACCGACCGAGAGCCGCAATTGCGCGCTGGTGAAACCCTTGACCGTCACGATCGTGCCGTCGCCGTCGGTGACGGCATAATCCCCGGCATTTTCGCGCAGGTATAAAGCCGTGGCGTTGGGACGGAACAACAATGCGTCGCCCAACTGCCACTGACCTTCGAGCTTGGCCTTGGCGAGGACCTGATCGGTCTCAAAATTGCCGGTGAAACTGCCGGTGCTGACATCGTTCCAGGAATGCCCGTACAGCACGGAAGCATCGAAGAACACTCCATTGCCGATCTCCGCCGAGATATAGGGACCGGCGAGGACACCCTTGCCCGAGACCTTGCTCAGGTCAGTCAGGTCATCCATGAAATTGGCATAGAGCGCGACGCCGGCCAGCAGCTTGTCGTTGACGAGGTAATCGGCACCCATCGAGAGTAGCGCGAACCTGCCCCAATGATCGTCGGTGCCATCCTCATCACGGACATGCAGCGTTGCGGTGCCGTCGATCCAGAAATTGAACGGCAACGGCGCCGCCGCTGGACCCGCCAGGACATCGGCTGCCCCGGCCGCGCCATTCCAAGCGCGCAGTTCTGCAAGGCTGGACGCGAAGTTGAGGGTCATCGCGTCTTCCGAGGGACTGACGCCGAGCGTGCCCGGTCTCTGGCCATTGGCCATGGCGCGGCGCTCGATAAGCCCCGGCATGTCGATACTGTTGGCCAGCAGCGACTGACGGGTCTGAACGAAAGTCTTGACCAGCTCATCGACCGTGTCGGCGACCTTTACCGGATCGACGGCCAGCCGATAGGTCACGGTGGCGGGGTTCGACACGCCCAGCGTATTACTGGTCAGCGTAAAGCGCACCCGCGCCGTGCCCGAATAGGTCGGGTTGGGCTTGAAGATCAGATAGAAGCTCGTCGGTTTGACGGGCGCCAGTGCGGCAACCTCACCCATATTGATCGTGGCCGTGCCAGCCTGCGGCGGCTCGACGCTGACCACATCGGCGGATTTGAACGGCCCGCCGGTGGCACCGGCGGTCAGATCCACCGGCACCGGCGTCGCGCCGGCCGGAACATCCTGCGATTTGTTGTCGGCCATCACCGCGCGCTCGACGACAGGCAGCGTATAGGCGGCAGAACCCGTGCTGCCATCGGTGGACGTCGCCGTGACGGTGAAGCTGTAGGTCTTGCCCTTGGTCTCGGTCGCCGGCTTGCCCTTGATCTCGCCAGTCGCGGCATCGAGGCTGAGCCCGTCCGGCAACTTGCCGGCGCTGATGGCAAAACTGATCGTGCCGATCCCGCCCGTGACGTCGATGACCTGATCGTAATCCTCGGCCACCATCGCTTCTTTCGGCAATTTGCCGGCGGCGGGCGAGAACACCAGGCTCGCGGCGGGTTTGATCACCAGCGTGTAGGGTTGCGCCCCTGTCGTGCTGCCGTCGTCAGCGGTGACGGTGAAGCTGAAGCTGCCAGAAGCGGTCGGCGTTCCGGCCAGAATGCCGGAACCGCTCAGGCTGAGACCTGCAGGCAGCGTGCCGGAAACGCTATAGGTGTAGCTGCCTGTGCCACCACTCGCGGTGATCGCCTGGCTATAGGCCACCCGCTGCGTGCCGTCCGGCAGGGTGCTGGGCGACAGCGCAATCGGCGCCAAGACGGCAAACGACTGCGACACGGTCGCGGCCGCCTGATGCGCCCCATCGCCCGCCTGATCGGCATTGATCGTGCAAGTGCCGCCCGCAACGAATGTCAAAAGGCCGCTGCTTGTGATCGTACATACCGCCGGCGTGCTGGAGGTGAAGGTCGGCACCAGACCGGAATCCGCGCTTGCGGTGAGAGTCGGCGTGGTGCCGAAACTCTGCGTGCCCGGATTGGCGAAGGTGATGGTCTGGATGGCTTGCGGCGTCACCGGGTTGGAGGCCGCCGATGCAGAACTTGTGCCAATGCCGTTCCTCGCCGTCACCGTGAAAGTATAACTGGTGCCGTTGGTGAGGCCCGCCACGTCGATCGGGCTGGCCGAGCCCGTGCTGGTGAAACCGCCCGGATTTGAGGTCACGGTGTAGTCGGTGATGTTGGAGCCACCCGTGGCCGCAGGCGGAGAAAAACTGACCGTGGCCTTCATATTGCCGGCTGTGGCGACGCCGATCACCGGCGCATCAGGCGCCACGGCGCCGACGCTGAAGGACTGGGTGACGGTCGGCGCAGGCTGATAGCCGGCATTGCCTGCCTGATCGGCAGCGATCGTACAGGTGCCGGCCAGGTGGAAAGTCAGAACGCCGTCTCTGGTGATGTCGCACACAAGCGGCGTGGTGGAGGTGAATGTCGGTGTCAGCCCGGAATCCGACGTCGCCATCAGTGTCGGCGTGGTGCCGAAATTCTGCGAACCGGGATTGTTGAAGGTGATGGTCTGTGCGGCCGCCGGCGTCACTGAATTTGAAGCCTCGGAGGAAGGCCCGGGGCCTGTGCTATTCGAAGCGGCGACCGTGAATGTATAGGCGATGCCGTTGGTGAGGCCGATCACCGAGATCGGGCTGCCCGAACCGATGCCGACGATTCCGCCTGGACTTGAGGTCACCGTATAATACCAAAGGTTATCGCCCCCCGTATTGGCGGGCGCCGTGAAGCTCACCGCGGCGGCTCCATCGCGTGCCGTTGCGGTGCCGATGGTGGGCGCACCTGGAGCGACGGCATTCACGGTGAAGGTCTGGCTGACCTGATTGGCTTCGAGAAAAACTGCGTCACCGCCCTGGTCGGCGTTGATCGTGCAGTTGCCCTTAGCAAGGAAGGTGAGAACGCCCTGACTGATTGCGCAGACGCCCGGTGTGGCGGAGGTGAACTCGATCGTCAGGCTGGAATCCGAGGTCGCGGTCAGCGTCGGCGTCGTGCCGAAATTCTGCGAGCCGGGATTGTTGAAGGTGATGGTCTGCGCGGCTTTCGGAGTAACCGCATTGGAACTGGCGGAGGCGCCACCCGTCCCGGCGGAATTCATCGCCGTGACCGTGAAAGTGTAATCGACACCATTGGTTAGCCCCGGGATCGTAATCGGGCTGGAAAAATCGGTTCCCTCCAGACCACCAGGGCTCGACGTGGCGGTATAGCGGGTGATGGCCGTGCCGCCATTGTTTGCCGGCGCGGTGAAAGTCACCGTCGCGTCGCCGTCGCCGGCAGTCGCGGTGCCCATGATCGGAGCGCCCGGAGCGACGGCGTTCACGGTGAAGGCCTGGCCGACCTGGGCCGCAGGCAGAAAAGCGGTATTGCCCCCTTGGTTTGCATTGATCGTACAGCTGCCAGCACTGACAAAGGTCAGCGTACCGGTAGTCGTGATCGTGCAGACCCCCGTCGTGGTCGACGTGAAGCTGACCGCCAGGCCTGAGGTGGCGCTGGCCGTGAGCGTCGGCGTCGTGCCGAAAATCTGCGTTCCGGGGTTGTTGAAAGTAATGCTTTGCGGGCCCTGCGGCGTGACGGGACCCGACGGGGACGAAGCGGAACCTGTACCAACGGCATTCTTCGCCGTCACCGTGAAAGTATAGGCCGTGCCGTTGGTCAGACCATTTACGACGATCGGGCTGCCTGACCCGGAGACCGGCGCGCCAGATGGGCTGGGTGTTACGGTGTAGCTGTCGATCGCCGCACCACCATCGCTGGCCGGAGGGGCAAAGTTCACCGTTGCGATACCGTTGCCGGCCGTCACCGTGCCAATCGTGGGCGCGCCCGGCGGGCTTGCGGCACTGACCGTCAGGTCGATAGTCTTGGCCACAAAGTATACGGCGTTGAGGGAATTGCTGGTGCTATCCTGGGATTTCACCGAAAAGCTGTTGGGACCAATGGCTGTCGGCGTGCCGCTGATGAGGCCGCCAGACGAGAGTGTGAGCCCCGCCGGCAAGCTGCCGAGATTGAGTGAATAGGTATAGGGCGCGGTACCGCCGGTCGTGGAAAGCTGCAGACTGTACGAATGGTTTACAGCTGCGGTCTGCGGGCCGCTCGGCGAAACGGTCAGTGTCGGACCGTCAATGGTGGTGCTGTAATTCTTGTCGATGGTGACGCCGGCATTGTCCGACACGTGCACCGTAAAGGCATAGGGGCCCGCCCCAGTGGGCGTTCCGCTGAGTGTATTGCCCGACAGGGTCAGCCCTGGCGGCGAGTTACCGGATATTGAATAGGTATAGGGGCCTGTGCCCCCCGTCGTCGAGAACGTCTGAGAGTACGCGGCCCCAATCACCGGCACCACGATGGTCGCCGGCGAAACCGTCAGCGGCGACGTCTGCGGCGTGATGGTGATGTTGAACTGTATCGGATTGGCGAAATCGTCCTTGACGATGAAGCTGTCGGACGTCGCCCCGTCATCGTGGTTCTGGTAGATCAGGGCATAGACGTCCTGAGGAGTCCCGAAAGTCAGATCGCCATGGGAAGGATCCTGGTTTGGGGGCGATATGAAGCCAAACAGAGCGCAGGTGAAGGTGGCGCTGCCGCCGGAGACGATCGTGGCGGTCTGGGGAGATGTGCAATCCGCAAACGCAGAGCCACTGACGCCGAGAGCCGCTAGCAGCGAGACGACAAACACCAACGCCTGGAGCCGTGCTCCCGCCATGCGGCGGAACAGGCCCGGCACCTGGCGGAAAACCAGCATGCAGGCAATCCCCAAGTCAGAAAAGCCGACCGTCCGCCCCATCAACCCACCCCCAAGACAGGGCAGGCGTGAATGTTGCGCCGGCGTCGCCGACCCAACCACCTACTCCCCCAAATCGAGGTCAACAGATACCGGAGAGGCTATGCGCCCACAACGGCTCATGCCGCTGTCCCGGCATCACAATTGTTATTTTCTTTGAAATTCTGAATCGGTGTTGCTTTTCCTCTCCCATCCGCCGTTACGTTGCACCGAAAGATCGGGAGGGATGCATCGTGACGAATGGGCTGCGCCGCAGGCTGACGAGTTATGGGGACCAGGAATTTTCGCTGTTCCTGCGCAAGGCCTTCATCAAGGCCATGGGCTATTCGGACGATGCGTTGGACCGGCCCATCGTCGGCCTCGCCAACACCTATAGCGACTACAATCCCTGCCACGGCAACGTGCCGCAACTGATCGAGGCGACCAAGCGCGGCGTCATGCTGGCCGGGGCGCTGCCCATGGTGTTCCCCACCATCTCCATCCATGAGAGCTTCGCCTCGCCCACCTCGATGTATCTGCGCAACCTGATGGCCATGGAGACCGAGGAGATGATCCGCGCCCAGCCGATGGACGCGGTGGTGCTGATCGGTGGTTGCGACAAGACCCTGCCGGCGCAGATCATGGCGGCCGCGAGCAGCGAAGTGCCGGCGATCTTCTTGCCGACCGGGCCGATGTCGGTGGGCCACCACAAGGGCGAACAGCTCGGCGCCTGCACCGATTGCCGGCGCTTCTGGGGACGGTTTCGCGCCGGCGAGATCGATGAGGCCGAGATCAACGAGATCAACAACAAGCTGGCGAGCTCGGTCGGCACCTGCACCGTCATGGGCACGGCCAGCACCATGGCCAACCTGACAGAGGCCATGGGCCTCTGCCTCCCCAACGCCGCCTCGGCCCCCGCCACCTCTTCGGAGCGCATCCGTCTGGCCGAGGAAACCGGCCGCGTGGCGGCCGGCCTCGCGGCCAATGGCGGAAAGACCGTGCGGGAGCTGTTGACTGCGCCGGTGCTGCGCAACGCCCTGGTGGCGCTGCAGGCCATGGGCGGCTCGACCAATGCGGTGGTGCATATGGCGGCCATCTGCGGCCGACTCGGCGTCGAGCTGGATATGCGAACGCTGGATGATCTGGGCCACAAAGTGCCGCTGCTCGTCGACCTGCTGCCGTCAGGCAAGCACTATATGGAACAGTTCCATGTCGCCGGCGGCATGCCGCGGCTGCTGGCCGAACTGGTTTCCGAGCTCGACCTCAGCGCCGAGACCATCGACGGCAGAACGCTCGGCGATGTTGTCGATGGCGCGCCGAACGTGCCCGGCCAGACCATCATCCGCACCATGAAGGAGCCGTTGAAGCCGACCGGCACCATGGCGGTGCTTGGCGGCAATCTCTCCCCGCTTGGCGCCATCATCAAACAGACCGCAGCCAGCCCGAAGCTGATGCAGCATCGCGGTCGTGCCGTGGTGTTCGACTCGGTCGAGGACATGGCGGCGCGCGTCGACAGCGACGATCTCGACGTCACCGCCGATGATGTGCTGGTGCTGCGTAACGCCGGACCGCGCGGCGCACCCGGCATGCCCGAAGCCGGCTACCTGCCCATCCCGCTGAAGCTGGCGCGGCAGGGCGTCAAGGACATGGTGCGCATTTCCGATGCCCGCATGAGCGGCACCGCTTTCGGTACCATCGTGCTGCACATCGCGCCGGAATCGGCCAGTCGCGGCCCGCTCGCCATCGTCCAGAACGGTGACATCATCGCTCTCGACGTACCGCAAAGGCAGTTGACCCTGGAAGTGGATGCCACCGAGATCGCGCGCCGCCTGGCGGCGCTGCCACCCGCCAGGGAGCGGCCGGTCCGTGGCTATGCGCAGCTCTATGACGACCATGTCCTGCAGGCAGATCAGGGCGTCGACTTCGACTTCCTGCGCGTCGATGGCGGCACGTCGCCAACTCACGAAGGGAAATAACGCATGAAGCTCGGATTGGACGGCAAGCGGGCGCTCGTTCTTGGTGCCAGCAAGGGACTGGGCGCCGCCATCGCGGTATCGCTTGCCAATGAGGGCGTGGTGGTCACCGGGGCCGCGCGCAGCGTCGAAGAGATCGATGCCTTGGGCAAGCAATTGCATGCCGATGCCAAGGGTCGCATCGTGGCGCGCCGCCTTGATCTGTCTGACCGCACTTCTGTCGACGCGCTGGTCGATGGCCTGCTGGCCGAGGGCGGTGTCGATATCCTCATCAACAATTCAGGCGGGCCGGCACCGGGGGAAGCGCGCTCTACCGGCCAGGATGCCTGGAGCGACGGCTTCGAGGCTATGGTCGGCAGCGTGATCCATCTGACGACGCGCCTCTTGCCCAGGATGACCGAGCGCAAGTGGGGCCGCATCATCACCCTCACCTCTTCGGGTGTCGAAGCGCCGATTCCACGCCTCGCCATCTCGAACGGGCTGCGTTCGGCGGTAGTCGGCTGGTCCAAAACCCTGGCAGCGGAAGTGGCGGCGGACAACGTGACCGTCAACATCATCGTCCAGGGCCGGATTCACACCGAACGCGTCGATCAGCTCGATGCCGCCAATGCCAAGCGTACCGGCACGACGGTGGAAGCCGTGCGGGCCGCATCGCTCGCCACCATCCCTGCCGGCCGCTATGGGCGGCCGGAGGAACTGGCTGACGTCGTGACCTTCCTCGCCAGCGAACGGGCGTCCTACATCACGGGCGCCCGCATCCGCATCGACGGCGGCATGATCCGCGGGATCTAGAGCGTTTTCAGGAAAAGTGGATGCCACTTTTCCAACTCGAAAACGCGCCGACACAAAGACTTAGAGCGTTCGTTTTGATGCAATCAAAACGTGAAGTGCTCTAGCCCAGCGTCACCCTGACGGGGGCCGCATTGCCGATGCGCACTTCGAGCGCATCGCCACGCGTCACCGGCAACACGCCGCACAAGCTGCCGGTGGTGAGCACCTGCCCTGCCTTGAGGCCCTCGAACTTGTGGTTCGGATTGCGGGCATAGCGGGTGACGATGGCGATGGGGCCGCCGAACAGATGCTTGGCGGGCTCGGAAAACACCGACCTGCCATTCACCAGCACTTCGACCTGCATGCCATCGACCTGCCCGTTGGGAAGGTCGATGTCGCCACCGACGACATAACCATCGGTGTTGACGGCGTCGGCGAGCGGGCCGTATTTGCCGGCCGCCTTGCGGTCGGTGAGGCGCGAACCGATCAATTCGATGCCAACGACGAATTCGCCAACGGCGGCGGCCACGGCGGCCTCGCCCCTGGCAGCAACTTCCGGCGTCACATCGGCCTTGAGCCGCACGGCCACCTCGGCCTCAAGGCCGATGATGCCATAGGGCGGTACCGTCCAGGCTTCGCCGCTATTGCTCACCAGCGAACCCGGAATGGGCGCAGCGATCGCTTCGCCTTCCGGGTTGAGGCCGATCTTGACCACCGGAACGCTTTCATCGAGCAGCGTCAGAACGCGCTGCTGGATCGCCATCGCCTCATCGAGGCTGATGTCCGCGATTTCCGAGGACGGGACGAGCGCGCCGCCAGCCTTGTGTACAGCCGCCAGCTTCTGAGCCAAGTCCTCGACCCGCCCGGCATCAAGATTTACCAACCCAACCTCCCAATCGGTATACGTCACCACCATTGCGTGACATTCGGTTGTGTCGATGACCCGAATCCGCCCGCATGGCAATAGATTTTGACAAGGATGGACTAGCCAAGAAAGACCTCGATGCGGTCGACGGCGCTTGCGAGCTTTTCATCGACGATGTGCAGATATTGCGTCCAGCCATCGATGTGACCGAGTTCCTCGTCGCCGTCCGAAATACCGCGCAGGGCGATCAGCGGCACGCCGAAGAACTGGCAGGCGCGCAGAACCGCGAACGTCTCCATGTCGACCATGTCCGCATCGATACCCGCATAGGCGGCGCCCGAAACGATATTGGCGCCGGTGGAGAGCCGCGCCGTGGCGAGGCCGGGCACCAGCGGCGAGAGCGGCACGGTGATGGGCAGATCGAGCAAGGGCGTCTGTCCCTTGGCGAAGCCGAGGGGCGACGCATCCATATCGCGGTAGGAAACCGTGCTGGCCTGGAAGACTTCCGTCTGCGGCAGTGTCGCGGAGCCCGCCGAGCCGAGCGAGACGACCATATCGGGCAAGGGACCTTTCGCCAGCGCCGCCGTAACGGTCACGGCGGCTTCCACCGGACCGATGCCGGTGAACAAAGGTTCGATGCGTGTCCTGAGGCGCACGCCGTATTCGGCCTCGACGGCCATCACGTAGAGAATCCGGGCCATCGAAATTCCTGCCGGAGTTGAGAGCGCGGCGGCATTGCGGCCGCCGCGCCGATGATCAATCCTGGACGCTGACGCCGGAGAAGCGGCTGGTGCCGAACACGGCGGGAACGAACCCCTGCACGGCTTTGTTGACCGCCGTCAGCCCCGCCGCGCTGCCCATGACGATGGCCGGTACGTCCTTATGGAAGACTTCCTGCGCCTGCTTGTAGAGCGCGGCACGCTGGTCCTGGTCCGTCAAGGCCCCGGCCTTCACCATCAGGTCGTTGAACTCGGCATTGCACCAGTGTCCGATATTGGACGGGCTGGGTTTGCCTTCAGTGTTGCAGGTAAAGTAGTTGTTCGGGATCTGGCTCGGATCCGGGAAATCCCAGATGCCGCCGAACATGGCCATCGGGGCCTCGCCGGCGCGGGCGCGGTTGAGATATTCGGCCCAGTCATAGCTCACGATATCGGCCTTGACGCCGATCTTGGCCCAATCGGCCTGGATGATTTCCGCCGCACGGCGGCCGTTCGGCATATAGGGCCGGGATACCGGCAGCGCCCAGAGCTGGGTGCTGAAGCCGTCCGGATAGCCGGCCTCGGCCAGCAGCGCCTTGGCCTTGTCGACATCGTAGGGGTGCGCCCCGATATCGGCATGTCCCCACAGCACGGCGGGAATGATGGCGCCGGTCACGGTGCCGGTGCCGTCATAGGCCACGTCGACGAGGTTCTTCATATCGATCGCCCCGGCCAGCGCTTCGCGGACGCGCTGGTCCTGGAACAGCTTCTGGTCGAAGTTGAAGGTGATGAAGCCGGTCGAGGCCACGGGGGTTTCGACGACGGAGAGTTTCGGATCGGCCTCGATGGTCTTGCGGTCGGACGCATTGGGATAAGTCGCGACCTGGCACTCATTGGCCTGCAGGCGCTGCAGGCGCACGGCCGCGTCTGGGGTGATGGCGAGGATCAGCGCATCGACCTTGGGTGTGCGGCTCTCGTCACCGATAGCCTCGCCCCAGGTGTCGTGGAACGGCAGCAGGCGCACGGCAGCATCCTGCTCATAAGCCTGGAATGAGAACGGCCCCGTGCCGATCGGCTGCATGTCGAGGGCTTCGGGCGTGCCGGCTGCCATCATCTTGTCGGCATATTCGGCCGAGGTGATGGCCAGCGACTGGTGCGCCAGGATGCCAAGGAACGCCGCCTGCCGCGACTTGAGATGGAACTCGACCGTATAGTCGTCGACCTTCTTCACCGAATCCAGCGCGTCCGCCAGCTTGGTCTGAAAGGTAATGTAGGTGCCGTTGCTGACCTTGTGCCAGGGATTGGCCTCGTTCATCTGGCGATCGAAGCTGAACACCACGTCATCGGCATTGAAGTCGCGCGTCGGCGTGAAGGCGTCGTTGGACTGCCATTTGACATTGTGGCGCAGCTTGAAGGTGTAGGTGAGGCCATCGTCCGAGGCCGTCCAGCTTTCGGCGAGGCTCGGCAGCAGCTCGGAGCCGCCCGCCTTAACCGACACCAGCTCGTCATAGATCTGGGCCGTGATCTCGATCGTGGTGCCGCTGCTCGACAATTGCGGGTTGAACGTATCGGGGCCGCCCTCGATGCAAACGGCGAGCGCCGCGCTATAGGCCGGCGATACCGCCGCGGACAGCAACAGCGCCCCGGTGATCAGTGACAGTGCAGTCTTCATTACCTGTTCCCTTGAAGCCTGGCGCGCCGCATTCGGGCCGCGCCTTATGGGTCGTTCCGGACCTTAGCCAATTGCGGCAGTTGCCGGGAGACATTTCCCCGCCGAATTCAACCATGGGGGTGCAAGCTTGGCAATTCGCCATTGACGGACCTCGCGCAAATCTGGGTAGCTAGCCACAAGACCAGCAAACTGGCGGCGGGCATCAGCTCGCAACAACGGAAACGAAAATCGGGAGAGAGAAAATGCACGCGTTTCTCGCGCTGAGCCGCGCTGTCGATCGCCTAAACTTCGTCGTTGGGCGCGCCGTCTCCTGGCTGGTCCTGCTCGTCGTCCTGATCAGCGCCGGCAACGCCATATCCCGCAAGCTCTTTGCGGTGAGCTCCAATGCCTGGCTGGAAGTGCAGTGGTATCTGTTCTCGGCGATCTTCCTGCTGGCGGCCGGCTACACGCTGCTGCAGGGCGAACATGTCAAGGTCGATATCGTCTTCAGCCGCCTCAGTCGGCGGACGCAATTGTGGATCGAGATCGTCGGCACCATCGCTTTCCTGCTGCCGATGTGCGTCATCGCCATCGTCCTCACCTGGCCGGTGGTGGCCGGCAAATACATCTCGCAGGAAACCTCCGGCAATGCGGGTGGGCTCATCCTCTGGCCAGTCTGGGCCCTCATTCCCATCGGTTTTTTCCTGCTCGCCCTGCAGGGCCTGTCTGAACTGATCAAGCGTATAGCCGTCCTGCAGGGACGGATACCCGACATCATCGAGCCCACCGAAGCCGAAACGGCAGTGCTTTAGGCGATCGCCCAGATGCTCCAGCTCTTCTCGGACAATCTCGCGCCGATCATGTTCCTGTCCTTGGTGGTCGTGCTGCTGCTCGGCTACTCCGTCGCCTTCTCCCTGGCCTTTGTGGGCTTCGTCTTTGGCGGTATCGGCATTTGGCTCGGCCTCTTGCCGGTCAATCTCTTCGGCGCCATTCCCGACCGCTTTTTCGGGCAGATGTCGAACGAAACCCTGCTTGCCGTGCCCTTCTTCACCTTCATGGGTCTCATCCTCGAGCGCAGCGGCATGGCCGAGGACCTGCTTGACACCATTGGGCAGTTGTTCGGGCCGGTGCGTGGCGGTCTCGGCTATGCGGTGATCTTCGTAGGCGCCCTGCTAGCCGCCACCACGGGCGTCGTCGCCGCCTCGGTGATTTCCATGGGGCTGATCTCGCTGCCCATCATGCTGCGCTATGGCTATGATCGCTCGCTGGCCACCGGCGTGATCGCCGCTTCCGGCACCCTGGCGCAGATCATTCCGCCGAGCCTGGTGCTGATCGTCCTGGCCGACCAGCTCGGCCGATCGGTAGGCGACATGTACAAGGGCGCCCTCTATCCGGGGCTGATCCTCACCGGGCTTTATGCGCTATACATTCTGGTGCGCAGCATCCTGCAGCCGAAATCGGCGCCCGCCCTGCCCTTGGAGGCGCGCTCCCTGCGCGGCTGGGTACTGGTACGGCGCGTCGTGATCTCGCTGGTGCCGCCGTTGGTGCTGATCTTCCTGGTGCTCGGCACCATCTTCATCGGCCTCGCCACGCCCACGGAGGGCGGCGCCATGGGCGCCGTTGGCGCCCTGCTGCTGGCTGCGCTTAACCGACGCCTGAACCTCAAGATGATCATGCAGGCGCTCGATACCACCACGAAGCTGTCGTCCTTCGTGGTCTTCATCCTGTTGGGCGCACGGGTCTTCTCGCTCACCTTCTACGGCGTCAATGGACATGTCTGGGTCGAACATCTGCTGACTTCGGTTCCCGGCGGCACGCTGGGCTTCCTGATCGTCGCCAACCTCATCGTCTTCATCCTGGCCTTCTTCCTCGATTATTTCGAGCTGGCTTTCATCATCGTGCCGCTGCTCGCGCCGGTAGCCGATGGCCTGGGTATCGATCTGATCTGGTTCGGCGTGCTGCTGGCGGTGAACATGCAGACATCGTTCATGCATCCGCCCTTCGGCTTCTCGCTGTTCTATCTGCGCTCGGTGGCCCCTACCCGCTCCTACAAGGACAAGATCACCGGGGCGACGATAGCGCCGGTGACGACGGGGCAGATCTATATGGGGGCAATTCCGTTCGTCATCCTGCAGATCATCATGATCGGCATCGTCATCGCCTTCCCGCAACTGGTTCTCCAGTACAAGAGCGGCCAGACCAGCGTCGACGCCTCCACCATCCAGCTCAACGTACCGATGCCCGACCAGGGCGGCGGCAATCCCTACGGCAACACGGCCGCGCCCAGCTTTGGCGGGCCGCCACCACCCAGCTTCGGATCCCCGCCACCGCCGGGCTTCGGCGCCCCGCCGCCGAACTTCGGTGCGCCACCCCCATGACAAAGGGCCGGCCGCATGATGCGGCCGGCCCCCTTCATTTTGAAGATCGATGCTTACTTGCCGGCAGCCTGCTGCGAATAGACGTAGCTGTCATAGCTGAATTCGGCGACGCGGAACCATTCGAAGATCTCGCCACGGAACTGCTTCCACGGCTCGTAGATCTTCTTCCAGTTGGCGTTCGAGGCTGAAAGCTCGTCGTAATATTTGAACGACTCGGTATAGGCCGCATCCATGATGTCGCGTGGCAATGGCCGCAACTGCACGCCCTTGCCCACCAGGCTACGGATCGCCTGCATGTTCTTGACGTCGTAGAGCGCCGCCATGTTCTCGTTGGCCACCCGGCAGGCAGCCCGCAGCGCCGCCTTGTTGACATCCGACAACTCGTTGAACTTCCCCTGGTTGAACATGAAATGCACGCTCGGCCCACCTTCCCAGAAGGCCGGGTAATAGTAGTATTTGGCCACTTGGTAGAAGCCGAGCTTTTCGTCGTCATAGGGGCCGACCCATTCGGTGGCATCGATCGTGCCGCGTTCCAGCGCCGGATAGATGTCGCCGCCGCCCAGTTGCTGCGGCACCACGCCGAGCCGCTGCACCACATTGCCGGCAAGGCCCGCGATGCGCATCTTCAGGCCCTTCAGGTCATCGACGCCGGTCAGCTCCTTGCGGAACCAGCCGCCCATCTGCGTGCCCGTATTGCCGCCGGGGAGCGCAGTGACGCCGTATTGCGCAAAGAACTCGTCGAACAATTCATTGCCGCCGCCGTGATAAAGCCAGGCGTTCTGCTGACGCGCGTTGAGGCCGAACGGAATCGACGACGCGATGGCGAAGGTGGGGTCCTTGCCCACATAGTAATAGGCAACCGAATGCGCGGATTCGACCGTGCCGTTCTGCACCGCATCGAGCACCTGCAGGGCCGGCACCAGTTCGCCCGCGGGAAAGATCTGGATCTGGAACTTGCCGTCGGTGATGTCCGACAAGGTCTTGGACATCACCTCGGCGCCGCCATAGATGGTGTCGAGAGATTGCGGGAAACTGGATGCCAACCGCCATTTCACCTCGGCCGCGCTTTGCGCGATCGCGGGCGCCGCCAGCGGCAAACTCGCTGCCGCGGCACCACCCGTGATCAGGCCAGTCTTCTTGATGAATGAACGGCGATCCATGAAATTCCTCCCAAAAAGCCAAAAGCTTCAGACAGGATCGCTGCTTCCGTTGCGGCGAAGCGAACCGCAGCGGCCTCCTGCGCAACAATCCTTGATGTCCTGAAACTCAGCATTTTTCGCCCACGCAAGCAACATGTTACGCGGGCGAAAGTCGATGTGGGACGTTACGAAGGAGCTCCGACCGCCAGCGGCGCCTGTTACCGCTCAGCGCGTGCGCGGAACCAGCCAAGACCATCGCTGGTCTTGCCCTTCGGCACATATTCGCAACCGACCCAGCCCTGATAGTCGAGGCGTTCCAGCTCGGAGAGAATGAAGTCGTAGTTGATCTCGCCGGTGCCAGGCTCATGCCGGCCGGGATTGTCGGCAATCTGCACATGCGCGATCAGCGGCTGCAGGCGCTGGAAGTTGCGGATGAGATCACCCTGCATCACCTGCAGATGGTAGAAATCATACTGCAGATAGAGATTGTCCGAGCCGACCAGCTCGTGGATGCGCTCGAAATGGTTGGTCGAGGAGACGAAGCATCCCGGATTGTCGATGAAATTGATGGCCTCCAGTTGCAGCTTGATGCCGAGATCGGCGAGCCGGTCGGCGGCATAGCGCAGGTTTTCCACCAGCGTCGCCTCTACCGCTTCATGCGCCACACTGGCGGGAGCGATGCCGGCGAGGCAATTGAGCTGCTTGCAATCGAGCGCATCGGCATATTCGATGGCGGTCTTCAGCCCTTCGCGGAACTCTTCCTGCCGTCCGGGGAGACAGGCGATGCCACGCTCGCCGGCGTTCCAGTTGCCGGCGGGGAAATTGAACAGCACCTGCTTGAGGCCATGCTGCTGCAACTGCTCGGCGATGGCTTCCTTGGGATAATCGTAGGGCCCGCGATATTCGACGCCCTTGAACCCGTCAGCGGCCGCGGCGGCGAAGCGATCCATGAAGGCATGCTCGGTATAGAGCAGCGTGATGTTGGGGTTGAATTTCAGCATGGCGCGCAGTCCTCCCGTTCGGCTTGTCGTTGGACGTAACGAGAGCAGATAGCGGCGTCCAATAGCAATAGGCCGGGGATTTATTCAGGCATCTGCATCAGTGAGGGCAGGATCGACTTCCATGCCGCCGAAATCGGCGAAAGCCTTCGCCATGATGCTGCGGATGCGCGCCACCAATGCCGGATCGAGACCCCGTCGCGCGCCGAAGAAGATCGGCCGAAACAGCACCGGCTCGACGATAGGCCGCGCCACGATGCCGACGCGCCGTCCGGCGCCATGGACCGAATGGGCACCCACGATGGTGCTGCCCAGCCCCGCCAGCACCGCATTGCGCCGCGGTTCGGAACCATCGACTTCGAGCACGACGTTAAGCGCATGACCGGTCGAGGCGGCCGCGTTTTCGGCAAAAGAACGCAGTGGGTTACCCAGTGCCGGCATGACCAGGTTTTGTTCGGCGACTTCGGCGAAACTGACCGGATCGGCAACCGCGCTGTTGCCGGTCGTAACGAAATATAGTCGCTCTCGCGCCAGCGGCAGCTCCCCGCCGGCATCTTCGGGCGTAAGGTATACGGCGAAATCCGCCTCGCCACGATCGAGCAGATCGCGGCTGTCGAGCGTGCCGGATTCGGTGATGCGCAGCACGATCTCCGGCATCTCGCGCGAAAGCACCTCGAACAGCACCGGCGTTAGGTCGGAGGCCAGCGAGGAAATCACGGCGAGCCGCACCTTGACCTTGGTGCCCTGGTCGCGGGCGAAACGCGCCAGCTCGATCTCGGCCTTCTCGACGCGCGCCGTGATGTCGATGGCGTGGCGCAGCAAGACCTTGCCCGCCTCGGTCAGCGACACGCCATCGTGGCGACGCTCGAGGATACGCACGCCAAGCTGCGTTTCGAGCTCGGTGACATGATGGCTGAGGGCCGGCTGCGCCAGGTTCAGCGCCCGCGCGGCGCCCGACAGCGAGCCATGTTCGGCGATCGCCTTGAAGTAGCGCAAGCGCTTGCTGTCGAGAAAGTTTTTCATGGCCTGACCATACATCATTTTTATAGCCGGAATTAGAAATCTATATTGGCCGCATGGCGTCGAAGCGCCCTAGTTTCCGGCATTTGCAGCGCGATGGACGCCATCGGCGCCGCGCTAATCCGCGATTGGAACCACAGCCTCGGGCGAGGCCGTTCCGCAACTGCACATGAAGGATCAAGAGATGCCGAACCTGAGGGTAATGCAGCCGAAGAGGCGGGTTTCGCCCGCAACCGTGGAGCAATTCCGCGTAATTCCGGCCGCCGTCATCAGCGATTCCATGTCGCGCCTCACAGCCGGAGGCGCCAGCCTCCGCCCCCGCCATGCCGGCGGCACGGTTCTGGCCGGTCCGGCCTTCACCGTGAAGACCCGCCCCGGTGACAATCTCTTTGTCCACAAGGCCATCGACACGGCCCTGCCCGGCGACATCATCGTGGTCGATGCCGGCGGCGATTGCACCAACGCCATCGTGGGCGAGATGATGCTGACCCATGCCGAGACGCGCGGCCTCGCCGGCGTCGTCATCTATGGCGCCATCCGGGACTCCGGCCACGTCAAGAACCACCCGTTCCCGGTGTTCGCCGCCGGCATCACCCATCGCGGTCCCTACCATGACGGCCCGGGCGAGATTAACGTGGCGATCGCCATCGACGGCATGGTGATCCAGCCGGGCGACCTGATGATCGGCGACGACGACGGGCTGATGTGCATTCCGTTCGATGAAACCGAACTCGTCTACAAGGAAGCCGCCAAGCGCCTCGAGGGTGAGAACGCCCAGCGCCAGCGCGTCCGTAACGGCACCGTCGACCGCAAGTGGATCGACGACTGCCTCGCAAAGATCGATTTCAAGGTCGATTATCTCTAACCGCAGTTGAGGATGTCCCAGATGAGCGGCAGCACGACCCGTCCGGTTACCGTCATGAGCGCGCTCGTCATCCGAGCCATGGTCGACGATTTCATCCTGCCGGAATTCCGCAAGACTGGATCGGACGCCACGCTCGTCTGGGACCCCACCGTTGCGTTGATGCAGCGTATCGCGGCCGGCGAGCGCGCCGACGCCATCGTGGCCATCGACTGGGCATTGGACGAACTGGCCGCCAAGGGCATGATCGACACCGCGACCCGCAAGCCGGTGGCCCAGGCGGCCGTTGGCGTCGCGGTGATGGCGGGTGCGCCCAAGCCCGATATTTCCACCGCCGAGCGCCTGCGCCAGACACTGCTCGACGTGCCATCGCTGGTCTATTCCCGCGCCGGGGCCAGCGGCATCTATTTCGAAAAACTCATCGACCAGCTCGGTATCGGCGACAAGATCCGGGCCAAGGCCGTCGTCATCCCCGTCGGCCTGACCGGTGAAAAGGTGGTCAATGGCGAGGTCGAACTCGCCATCCAGCAGGTGAGTGAATTGCGCGCCGTCAAGGGCGTCGATCTCGTCGGCCCGTTCCCGCCGGAGCTGCAGGCGACCACCGATTTCAGCGCCGCGGTGTTCAGTGACGCTGGCGATCCCGAAGGCGCGGCGCGCTTCATCGAAGTGCTGTTGACGCCCAAGGCCCGCGAGACCTACCTCAGCATCGGCCTCCAGCCGCTGTTCGACTGACCTCCAGCCGCGAGAACCCCCCCATGGCGTCCGCTCCCAGAATCGTTCTCCTGCATGCCACCCCCGTCGCCATGGAGCCGGTGCAGACCGCCTTCAAGGATCTTTGGCCCGAAGCGCGCCTGGTGAACCTGCTCGACGATGCGCTGAGCCCAGACCGGGCCAGCGAGCCGGACCTCTCCGAGGCGATGATCGATCGCTTCGTGAACTTCGGTCGCTATGCCTATTCCATCGGCGCCGACGGCATTCTGGTCACCTGCTCGGCCTTCGGTCCCGCTATCGAGAAGCTGGCGATGGAAGTGCCGGTGCCGGTGCTGAAACCCAATGAGGCGATGTTCCACGCCGCTGTCGCCAATGGCGCGCGCATCGGCATGATCGCGACATTCGGCCCCTCCGTGGGCACCATGAACGACGAGTTCAACGAATATGTAGCCGAGGTAAAGTCGCCAGCGACGCTGAAGACCATTCTGGTCGAGGACGCCATGACGGCGCTGCGCAAGGGCGATGCCGCCACGCACAACCGGCTGATCGCCGAACGGGCGCCGGAGTTGACCGATGTCGACACCATCATGCTGGCGCACTTTTCGACCTCGCGCGCTGCCGCTATGGTGCAGGGCCGGGTGACCGTGCCGGTGCTGAGCGCTCCCGGCGCGGCGGTCGCCCGCATGCGCGAACTGATCGAGGGCTGACTTCTGGTGGCAATTTCCTTTTCTCCAGCTGCTCCCTGGCGGGAACGGCTGAGCGCCCATATCGGGCATCTGTTTACCGACATTCCCTTCGAGCAGCGCATCGCTGCCGCCGCCCAATCCGGCTTTGTGGGTGTGGAAAATCCGGAACCCTACGGCGTGCCGGCCCCACGCATGGCGCAACTATTGGCCGATAGCGGCCTGCCCTATGTCCAGTGCGGCGTATTCGGCGACAGCGCCAGCGGTGAGAAGGGCCTTGCCGCGCAACCGGGCCGCCGCGACGATTTCCGCAACTACCTGCACAAGAGCCTCGACTATGCGGCCGCCATCGGCTGCGGCATGGTGCATGTGCTCTCGGGCAATACGCCTGATGGCGTCGCGCCGGAGATTGCCTGGAACACCTATCTCGACAATCTCGGCCAGGCGGCTGATGCGGCCAAGTCCCATGGCATCACCATCATCGTCGAAGCGATGAGCATGCCTGGCTATTTTGTTTCCAGTCCGCTCATGGTGCTTGAGGCGGTAAATGCGGTCGGGCGCGACAATCTGCGGATGATGTTCGACGTCTTCCACACCACCAATATCGGCCTCGACGCCGCCGAGACGATCCGCAAAGGCGGCCCGGCCATCGTGCATGTGCATGTCGCCGATCATCCCGCCCGCAACGAGCCGGGCAGCGGCAGTGTCGATTTCGCGGCGGTCCGCCTGGCGCTTACCGAGATCGGCTATCGCGGCTACATCGGCTGCGAATACAATCCGAAAGCCGGTACCGAAGCCGGCCTGGGCTGGCGCGATCGCCTTTAGCCCAGGAACCGGCGGCAGGCGAATTCATCACGCCGCCACCTGCCAGCCACAGCCGCACTTGTCGCCTCTGGTGACGAGACGACAAGGCCCACAACCGGACCTTACGTCCGCCCGATGATTCCGCGAGCCCAGTCGCCGATGATGCTGATGGACAGGGTGCACATGAAGATGGCGATGCCGGGGACGACGGCGATCCACCAGCCGGTGAGCAGATAGCTGCGGCCGAAGCCCAGCATGTTGCCGAGGCTGCTCATGGGCGGCTGGATGCCGAGGCCGAGGAAACTCAGCGAGGTTTCCAGGAGGATCACTTCGGGGAAATTGATGGTCGCCGTCACCAGCAGCGTGCTGGCGATATTGGGCAGCACGTGTCGGAGGTAGATGCGGCTCCATGGAAAGCCCAGCGTGTTCATGGCCAGCACATAGCCATGGCCGCGCGACGCCATGGTCATGGCGCGTGACAGGCGGGCGAAGCGCTCCCAGCCAAACAGGCCGAGGATGAAGATGAACAGGATCAGATTGTTGCCGAACAGCGCGGTCAGCGTCAGCGAGATGATGATGAACGGCACCGACACTTGCGCGTCGACGGCGGCGACTACCAGTTGATCGACCCAGCCGCCGAAATGGGCGGCGAGAATCCCGATGGTCGTGCCGATCGCGGCGGAGATGATCGTCGCGCCCAGCGCCAGCACCAGGCTCGTGCGCAGCGAAGCGATGAGACGCGCAAAGATATCGCGCCCCAGATCGTCGGTGCCCAGGAAATGTTGCCAGCTCCCGCCAACGCCGATCGGTGGCTGCAGGCGCGCCATCAGGTCGACGGCCGTCACGTCCGGCAGGTGCAGGAAGGGCAGCAGCACGATCAGCGACAGGCAGGCTACCAGCCACAGCACCGACAACTGCACCACGATGGGCACCGTCCGGAATATCGAGATCTTCTTGCGTTCAATGACGGTATCGGCCAATTGAGCCTCCCTGGAAGGTGCGGTTAGTGGGACCGCGCCGCGGCAGTTCGGGGATCGAGCCGGACATAGGCCAGGTCGACAATGAGATTGGTAACGATCATCAGGATGGCGACCAGCATGATGATCACCTGCAACACCGCCAGATCGCGCTGAGCCACGGAATCCACGATCAGGCGACCGACGCCGGGCCAGCCGAACACCGATTCCACCACCGAGCCGGCCGCCACCATGGCGCCCACCAGCAACGGCGCAATGGTCACCAGCGGCAACAGCGCGTTTGGAATGACGTGGTGGACGAAGATCTGCCACTCATCCAGTCCGCGCGCCCGCGCCGATGTCACGCAGGACAATTTCAGCGCATCGAGCACCGCCGAGCGCACGAAGCGCGTGAAGATCGCCGCCTGCGCCAGACCAATGGTCAAAACCGGCATGACGAGGTTCTTGGGCGAGCCGATACCGTTGCTGGGCAACAGGTGCAGGTTGACGGAAAACACCAGGATCAGCACCAGGCCGAGCACGAAGTTGGGCAGCGCGAAACCGACGGTCGAGCCGGCCATGATCAGCCGGTCGATCTTGCCGCCGGCATTGATCGCCGCGATGGCGCCTACCGGCACACCGATCGCCACCATGACCACGGCAGCGAGGCCGACCAGTTGCAGCGTCGCCGGCAGGCGTTCCAGCACGACCCCGAAGGCGTCGCGGTTGCTCATGTTGGAGATGCCGAACTGGCCATGAAAGATGTTGGCCACATAAACCAGGTATTGCTGCAGGATGGAGCCCGTATAGCCCCACTGCTCGCGATAGGCATCGAGCGCGGCCTGCGTGGTGTCGTCGGGATTGAACACCGCCAGCACCGGATCACCCGTGGCGCGCAGGGCGACGAACACCAGCGTCACGATAACCCAGAGCGAGACGACGGCTCGCAGAAGTCTCGAAAAAAGCATCATCGCATCACTCCATCGCCCGGGCGGTCATGCCACGACCATCTTGGCAGCGCGACTTCCCGAGCCGGTCATGCCCTTGCCGGGCACGGCATCGATCAGCATCTGCGTGTATTCATGCCGGTTGCCGTCGGAGAACAGCGCCACGGGAATATCCTCGATGACGCAGCCATGGCGCAGCACCACGACCTGATCGGCGATCTCGAACACGACGCGCAGATCGTGCGTGATCAGCAGGATCGCGATTCCCAGCCGCTCGCGCAGCCGTTGGAAACATTGCAGGATGTGCTTCTGGATGCGCACGTCGACCGCCGATAGCGGCTCGTCGGCGATCAGCATGTCGGGCTCCAGCAACAGCGCCCGCGCGATGACGACGCGCTGCGCCTCGCCACCGCTCAAAAAGGTCGGACGCCGGTCCAGCACATGCGCGCCAAGGCCCACATCCTCGATGATCTTGGCGATATGCTCGCGCCGTTTCTGGGCGTCGCGCCAGCCATGCACCTTGAGCACTTCGTGCAGCTGCGCACCGACCTTCATCAGCGGATCGAGGGAATCGCGCGGGTGCTGGAACACCATCTGCACGTTGAGCTTGGGCGCACCGGTGCGCGACGACGGATGGATGGTGATGGCACCGGTGTCGGGTTTGATCAGCCCCATCGCCATCTTGGCGGCGGTGGTCTTGCCGCTGCCGCTCTCGCCGACCAGCGCCACGATCTCACCCTGCCGCACGTTGAAGGACAGGTCTTTGGCGGCCGGCACGCCGACGCCGGCCTTGCGGTCCCGGGCCGAGGTGAAGAAGGTCTTGTTGACGTTATCGAAGGTCAGGCACAGCGGCTTTTCGCGCGGCTTGATCGCCGAGCGGTCCGGCCATTCGACGGCCGAGGCCTCGAACAGTTCCTTGGAATAGGCCGCCGTAGGAGCACTGACGATGCGGTTTGCCGGCCCCTGTTCGACGATATGGCCTTTGTGCATGACGGCGATGTGGGTCGCCCGGTCGCGAACGATACCAAGATCATGGGTGACCAGCAGCACCGTCAGGTTGTTCTTGCGCCGCATCTCGTCCATGAGATCGAGCACTTCGGCCTGCACCGACATGTCGAGAGCCGTGGTGGGCTCGTCGGCGATCAGCAGGGCCGGATCGCCCAGCAGCGCCAGCGCTATCATGACGCGCTGGTTGAGACCACCGGACAACTGGTGCGGATAGACTTCCAGGCGCTGCTCGGGGTGTGGGATATGCACGCCCTTGAGCGCGTCGACGGCACGGGTGCGCAGTTCTTCATTGCCGGCTTGCGGGAAATATAGCCGCAACGTCTCCAGCATCTGCGAGCCGATGGTGCGGACTGGATTGAGCGCCGCCAGCGGATCCTGAAACACCATGCCCACGGACTTGCGCCGGAACTGGTTCAGCTGCTGCTTGTCCAGCGACCACACATCGGCGCCATCGATGGTGATGCGGCCGGTGAGATGCGGCTTGAACGGCAACAGCCGCATCAAGGTATGGCAGGTGATGCTCTTGCCGCTGCCGCTTTCTCCCACAAGGGCGAAATAATCGCCCTTGGGGATTTCGAAAGACACGCCTTCAACCAGCGTCACCGGGTCGGCACCCCCAATGGCGATGCCGAGATTTTCAACGATACAGACCCGTTCTGTGACGGTATTAGAAATCATCCGTTCAATCCTCGGGCTGACGCGTCCCCGTGTGTCGTGCGTCAAAAGACTAGGTCAGCTTGGCTTTGCGGAAATCCATGTAAACCGATGGATAAGGCTTCCAGTCGACGGTTTTCTTCTTGCCGTAGAACACACCCATGGTGTGCAGGATAATACCCGGCGGATCGGTATCGAAGATATCCATCATGCCGTTGAACGCATCCTTCCGGGCCTTGAGGTCGAGACTGGATTCCAGTGTCTTGCCCAGCGCGAAGAACTTTTCGTTCGACCAGATTTCCTTCTGCGACTCGTCATAGGAACGCCACAGGCCGAACAACGGATCGTTGACCAGGATCGGATCGACGCCGTTGCGCATGCCGGTGCCGGGATACTCCATCAGCTGGCCGAAGTTTTCCTTGATCTGCATGTCGATGTTGACGCCGATCTGCTGCCACATGGCGACGAGGATCTGGGCCGTCGCCAGTTCCGGCCCATAGGCGGCCGTACGGATGCGGTAGGGAATGGCCGCGCCGCTGTACTTGGCTTCATCGAGCAGCTTCTTGGCTGCATCGGGATCGTATTTGTACGCCGGACGGTTGGGATCGTAGAGCGGGCCGAAGGCCGGCAGCTGATGGCCGTTCGGGATGCTGACGAGACCCTGCCACAAGGCATCCACGATGGCCTTGCGGTCGACGGCAAGGCTGAGCGCCTGGCGGACACGGACGTCCTTGAGCACTTCGTTGCGGGTATCGAACTTGACGATACGGATGCTGGCGATGGTGCCGCCGGTCATTTCCAGATTATCATCGCGCGTCACGGCGGCGAACTGGTCGGCCGGAACGTCGGTGACGAGGTCGAAGTCGGAGCTGGCAAGGCCGGCGATGCGCGACGACAATTCCGGCGACGACCGGAAGGACAGCGTCTCGATGTCTGGCACGCCACCCCAATATTGCGGGAAGGCCTTGAGTTCGACGGCGTCGGGCGACAACGATGTCACCGAGAAAGGACCTGTGCCGACTGGCTTCTGGGCAAAACCCGTAAAGCCGCCGGCGGCCTCGAAAGCCTTCTTGCTGACGATCTGGCTGCCCCAGGCGGTGAGGCGCAGCTCCAGCACCGGATCGGTGACGGTCGAGGTGACGCGGATGGTCTTGTCGTCCACCGCTTCCACCGACTTGATGGTGGAGAGGAATTGCTGCGCCGTGCCGTAGCCGGGCGACTTGGGATCGGAGATACGGGTCGGGCCCAGGCTGAAGACCACGTCGTCGACGGTGAGCGGCGAGCCATCATGGAAGACGACGCCCTGGCGCAGCGTCAGCTCGAGCGTTTGCCCGTCGATGCGCTTCCAGCTTTCAGCCAGTGCGGGCTGCACGGCGCCGTCGCCGGCGTAGTCCACTGTCAGCAGGGAGTCGTAGATGTTCTGCATCGTCCGGTAGCCCGGATTGGTCTGGTACAGCAGCGGATCGAGCTGCTTGGGCAGCTCGTCCAGTGCCACCGTCAAGTGGGCGCCGCCACCAGCCGCTTGCGCGAAGCTGAGCGTGGGAGCGCCAAGCAGGGCATAACCCGCTCCCGCTCCTAAAAGCTTGAATGCCGTACGTCTATTCATGCGCATGCGATTTCTCCGATCCAGCACACCGTGATTTCCACCCAAGCAGTGACTGCGGTCACTTTCTTGTCGTGTCCGTTCGGGGAGAATTCATGCAAGCGAAGCGGGGCGCCGGAGCATTTCCCTCACCACGGCGCGGCACCGCCTGCACACTGTCTCCCTTTGCGCCATAACCCCTGCGTTTCTGGCGCGGACTACACTACCCTAGGAATTTATCTCCAAATCCGTCCAATTCTTAATCAGTCCCCTTTTATTGCCCTCACATATAAGTCCGAGGAGTTTCCTCAAATGACCGATATGTATCGATAAAGATCCATGACGGCGCAATCGCCGCCATGGGCAGGTGGCATAGGACCGAATTAGGCCATCCCGGCCTTTCGGAAGTCCATGTACACAGATGGATAGGGCTTCCATCCGACCGACTTCTTCTTGCCGTAGAACACCCCCATCGTTTGGAGGATGAAGGCCGGAGGATCCGCCTCGAAGATGTCCATCATCTCGGTGAAGGCAGCCTTGCGCTCGGCGAGGTCGAGGCTGGACTCCAATTTGTGCCCAAGTTCGAAGAAGCGGTCGTTCGACCAGATCTCCTTTTGGGATTCATCGTACGAGCGCCACAGGCCAAACAATGGGTCGTTGACGAGGATCGGATCGACACCATTGCGCATGCCGGTGCCCGGATACTCCATCAACTGGCCGAAGGTTTCCTTGATCTGCAGGTCAATATTGATGCCCACGGCCTGCCACATGGCGAGGAGGATCTGCGCTGTCGCCAGCTCCGGACCGTAAAGGGCCGGGTTTACACGATAAGGGATCGGCGTGCCGTCATAGCCGGCCTCCTGCAGCAGGCGTTTGGCCTCCTCGGGATCGTATTTGTTGGTCTGCCGGCCGGGATCGACCAGCGGCCCGAACGAAGGCAGCTGTTCACCGTTTGGAATGGTGACGAGCCCGCCCCAGAGCGCATCGACGATGGCCTTGCGGTCGATGGCCAGGCCGATCGCCTTGCGGATGCGCGCATCCTTCAGCACCGCGTTGCGGGTGTCGAATTTGACCACCCGGATGGACGCGATCTCACCCCCCACGATTTCGAATTGGTCCTCGCGCGTCACCGCCGCGAACTGGTCGGCCGGGATATCGCAAATGAGATCGAAATCTCCGGCGGAGAGTCCCGCGATACGGGCCGACAGTTCGGGTGCCGAACGGAACGAGAGCGTGTCGATCTCGGGGCGGCCCCCCCAGTATTGATCGAAAGCCTTGAGGTCGACCGTATCGGGCGATAGCGACACCACCGAGAACGGGCCGGTGCCCACCGGCTTCTGAGAAAAGCCATTGAAGCCGCCGGCGGCTTCGAACGCCTTCTTGTTGACGATCTGGCTGCCCCAGGCAGTGAGGCGCAATTCCAGCACGGGGTCGGTGACCGTCGAGGTTACGCGGACGGTCTTGTCGTCCACCGCTTCCACCGACTTGATGGTCGACAGGAACTGCTGCGCTGTGCCGTAGCCGGGAGATTTTTCGTCACCGCGACGCTCGAAGCCGAAGCTGAAGACCACATCATCGACCGTCAGCGGCGAGCCGTCGTGGAAGACGACACCCTGGCGCAGCGTCAATTCGAGGGTCTGCCCATCGATGCGCTTCCAGCTTTCCGCCAGCGCCGGCTGCAAAGCACCATCCCCCGCATAGTCGACGGTGAGCAGCGTGTCGTAGATGTTCTGCATGGTCCGGTAGCCCGGATTAGTCTGGTAGAGCAGCGGATCGAGCTGCTTGGGCAGCTCATCGAGCGCCACGCGCAAATGCTTGGTACCGGAAGCTTGCGCAAAACTGAGCGTCGGCGCGCCAAGCAGCACCGCATAGCCCGCCCCTGCCCCTAAGAGTTTGAATACAGTTCGTCTGTCCATGCGCATGCGATTTCTCCGATCCAGCACACATTGGTTTCCAACCCGGGCGGTGATGACGACCACGCCCCACTGTGTCCGGAGAGAAATTCATGCGGGCAGGCGAAAGACCGAAGCATTTCCCTCACAACGGCGCACGCCGCCTGCACATCCCTCCTTGCGCCATAACCCCTACGTTCTGGCGCGGACAACGTTATCTAGGAATTGGCCCGAAAATCCGTCCAATTCTTAATCGGCCCCCTTTCATTGCCTCGGTAAATAAGCCGGCGCGAGTTTCCTCGAACCGCCGATATATGTCGGCAGTAGCGCATGACGGCGCGACCGCCGCCATTGGACAATTGGTATCGGGTCGGAAAGATAAGAACGACGAGACGGCTTGGCTGACGGCGGTCAGCTGGCGAGGTTATCGACCAGTTCGTTGACGAATTCCTTGTCGGACGTTGTCACGTAGAGATCGGCGACTGCCTTGATTTCCTTGAGCTTGCGGTCTGCGGCGGTTTCGTCGCGTTCCTCGGGTGCTTCGAGTACCACGAAAGACAGCATGGAGGCGGTGCGGTCGGTGAGGAATGGAAACTTGACCTGCTCGCCCTGCTGGTAGACCACGATCACCGCGTCGGGACGAATGCCGTCCACCGGTTCATCCATGGCTTCCAGCCGCATCGGATTGATCGGACCGGTCGTCAGGATATTGTCGCGATGCGCTTCGTTAAAGCTCTCGACGATGGCGCGAGCGCTTTCGCCGATGCCGAGAACCTTGATGAAGCGTGGGGAGGAATTGCGGTAGTCGTTAATGCGCTGGCCCGGTCGTCCGCCCAGAAATGTCTGTATGATCATCGCAGTTCTCCCGGCGCCGAAGCGCCTCCTAATCCATAAACCGGCCGCCTGAGAGGTTCAGGCATTCCCCGGTGACGAAGCCCGCATTGGGCGAGGCGAGGAACAGCACGGCATGCGCCGCTTCCTCGCTGCGGCCGAAACGCTGCACCGGAATGGCCTTCTTGAGCCCGGCGCGTTTTTCTTCCGTCATCGTCGCCGCCTGCACATCGAACAGCGCCGTGGCGATACCGTTGACCGTGACCCCATGCTCGGCGGTTTCCGCTGCCAAAACGCGCGCAAAAGCCAGCAAGCCGCCTTTGGCCGCCGCATAGGGCGCAACATTGTGGTGCACGCCGGTCTTGGCCGACATCGAGGCGAAAACGATGATGCGGCCATAGCCGGCCGCGACCATGCGTCGCGCCGCTTCCTGCATCTGCAGGGCCGGCACGACCATCTCATCCTCGGCGACGCTGCGCATCTCCTGCGGCGTCATGTCGAGCACCGGCTTGTTCTTCACCGGGCGCGAGGACACCACCAGCACATCCATGCCGCCGAGCTGGGCGGTGCACTGGTCGAGGAAGGCGTTTACGTCCCCGGTATCGGCGATGTAGTCGGCCCCCGCAATGCCCTCGGCATCGGCCACCACACGTGCGCCGGCTGCTCGCAGTGCGGCGACGACCACCGGGCCGACCCCATAGCCGGCACCGAGCACGACGACGCGGGCGCCGGCAAGATCATCCGCCGCGCCCTTCGCCCCGGAGACATTGATATTCATACCATTCTACCCTTTTGCCAGTTGCGCCAGGTTGGTGGCGGGATCGGCAAGAACCGCATCCTCCACCGGCCTGCCGCTGAGGATCAGTTGCTTGAGGAACCTGATATCGCGCGCGTTGTTCATGGTGTTTCCGGCAACCACCCGGTTGCCGCTCAAATAGCAGACGGTGAACTTGCCGCTGCCCGGCTCGCCGCGCCAGACCACGCGGTCCCATGCCACGGGCGCGCCGACGATCTGGAAATTGGTGTCGTATTGGTCGGTCCAGAACCACGGTAAATCCGCATAGGGCTCCGGCACCCCGGCAATCGCCTTGGCTACCGCGATCCCGTGGTTTTGTGCGTTCTGCCAGCTTTCCAGCCTGAGGCTGCGGTCGAGCAGCGGATTGAAATGCCGGGTCACATCGCCCACGGCGAAAATACTGGGATCGCTGGTGCGCCCGAAGGCGTCGACCACGATGCCGTCGTCGCAGTCGAGCCCGGCGGCACGCGCCAGCTCGATATTGGGAACGGCCCCAATGCCGATGATGATGAGATCTGCCGGCAGCTTCTCGCCGGTGCCGATCTCGACCTCGGCGTGGTCGCCCGCCGCATGGAAGCCGTTGATAGCGGTCGACAGCCGGAAGGTGACGCCATGGCTTTCGTGACCGGCGGCGATCGCCTTGGCCACGAGCGGATCGACGACACGTCCCATCGGATGTGGCGCCGCGTCGAGCACCGTCACCGCACAACCGGCCTCGGTCGCGACGGCGGCAAATTCCAGCCCGATGAAGCCGGCCCCGACAGCGACGACGCGCTTGCCCGGCCCGAGCAACGGCCGGATGCGATCGACATCCGTGACGGTGCGCAGCATATGAACCTGCGGCAGGTCGGCGCCCGGCACCGGCAGCTCGCGGGGCCGCGCCCCGGTAGCCAGCACGAGCGTGCCATAGGCAAGGCGCGTCCCGTCTTCCAGAACAACCTCCGACCCGGCCCGATCGATGCTGTCCACGCGGCGGTTGAGCAGCAACTCGATATTGTTGGCGGCGTAGAAATCGTGTGGCTTGATATAGGCGCTCTCGATCAGCGCCTTGCCCGACAGGATGCCCTTGGACAGCGGCGGGCGTTCGTAGGGCGGATGCCCCTCGTCACCGATGAGCACGATCCGCCGCTGCGGATCGAGATTGCGCAGGGTGATCGCGACCCAGGCCCCGGCCTGGCCCGCTCCCACAATGACGACGGTATCGAGAGCGGGCTCCATCAAGCGGTCCGGCCCTAGACGGCGACGAAGGGTTCGCCGATGCGAACCTTCGAGGCATCGAGAGCAGTTTCCTTGAACGGGCCATCTTCCGGCAGGATGAAGGAGGCCGAACGCACCTGCTGCGTATCGGGCTCGATGCCCGGAGGCGTGCCCTTGCCGGCTTCCAGCGCCTTGGCGGCCTTGCGCAGGCGCATGCGGGCCATGATGATGGCGTTGTCGGTCGACACCAGGTTTTCCTTGGAGCGATCGGCGATGGCGCCCATGCTTTCCTGCAGCGAGGCATCCTGGATGGCGATGCCCTTGATGCCCGAATAGTAGACTTTGTCGCGCTGCGCCTGGCGATCCATGTTGTAGTCGTTGTCGATATTGGCGGTGGGGCGGAAGGTGTTCGGGATCAGCGTGGGGTGCACGCCGTGACCGTTTTCCATGGCCTCCAGTTCGGCCTCGCTGAGCGGACGGGTCGGATGGAAGGTCATGGTCCAGGCCATGCAGTTCTCATCGTCCATCGGCACCCACGCATGGCCATTGAGCGCATTGCCCTTGTACGGCGGAATGAGGGTGTACCACGGCATCATCCACTGCGTGACGCGCCAGTAATGAAAGCCCGGCTCGGCCTTGCGGCGGGCGCCGATCAAAAGACCAGCGGCAGATTCATGGATATCGAACGTGGTGCTGGTGGAGCGGGCATATTTGGAGCCATCGGTCCCCTTGTGCAGGGGATCGCGATTGAGGTCGCCGCTGTGCAGGAACGACACATGGCTGGAATCGATGCCGCCTTCCATGGCCTGCAGGTAGTTGTTCTGCTGCTCGCGCTTGGAGAGGAAGCGCTGGTTGGCCGGCACCTGCGTCCATTCATAGGCCGGAATTTCGGGTTGCTGGTCCTTGGGACCCATATAGGTCCAGATGACGCCGCCCAGCTCGATGCAGGGATAGGACTTGAGCTTGATCTTGTTGCAAAAGCCGCTCGAGGCCGGCTCGGACGGCACTTCGATACACTGGCCTTCGGTGTTGTATTTCCAGCCATGATAGGGGCAGCGGAGACCGTTTTCTTCATTGCGGCCGAACCACAGCGACACGCCCCGATGGGCGCAGAATTCATCCATCAGGCCAATCTTGCCGCTGGTGTCGCGAAAGGCGATGAGGCGTTCCGACAGCAGCGACACGCGGACCGGCGGGCAATCGGCCTCCGGCAGCTCGGTAGCCAGCAGCGCCGGTATCCAGTAGCGCCGGAAGAGATCACCCATCGGGGTACCCGCACTGGTGCGGCACAGGTACTCGTTCTGTTCGGCTGAGATCATCGCGCTTTATCCTTCTCATCGCACTGGGCTCACGACCGGAGGAGCCCGCGCCAACGCATCTAAAGGCACGTTGACAGCTAGTTACATATAGCGTCCAATATAAATTATGGATGCTGTTATTATGTGCAGGGTATAAATGGAACTTCGCCAGTTTCGCTATTTCGTCGCCGTCGCCGAAGAGTTGCACTTTACGCGCGCCGCCGAAAGGCTGCATATCGGACAGCCGCCGCTCAGCCTGCAGATCCAGGCGATCGAGCGTGAACTGGGCGTGACGCTGCTGAAACGCACGCGCCGCAAGGTGGAGCTGACCCCGGTCGGTGAACTCTTTCTGCAGGAAGCGCGGCTGGCGCTGATGCAGGCCTCGCGCGCCGTCGATACCGCCACCCGCGCCGCGCGCGGCGAAATGGGCACGCTGCGGCTGACTTTCATCACCTCGGTGCCGCTCGTCGATGTGTTCACCAAGGCCGTCCGCGCCTTCCGCCTGGCCCTGCCGCAGGTGCACCTCGAACTCAAGATCAAGCCGTCGGTGGAAATCATCGATGATGTGCTGCTCAACACCATCGACGTGGGCTTCACCCGCCCTGCCCTGCAGACCGTGCTGCCCACCAGCGTCGTGGGCGTGCCGGTCTATGAGGACCGGCTGATGGTGGTGCTGCCGGTCGATCATCCGCTGAACAAGGAAGACGGGCCGATCTCGATCTCCAAGCTGCGCTCGGAGCGTTTCGTGCTGCGCGCTCGCGGCAGCGGCACCGGGTTTTATGAGCAGGTTTTCTCGATTTGCGCCGAGGCCGGTTTCACACCGCTGATCGCCCAGGAGGCCGGCGAAGCCACCACGACGCTTGGCCTCGTGGCCGCCGGCGTCGGCATCACGGTGGCGCCTCAGGCGCTGCAGAGCATCAAGGTGCACGACGTGGTCTGGCGCGAGCTCTCGGAGGCCGAAACCCGCAGCCAGATCGTCCTGATCTACAACAAGGCAAGCACCAACGCGCTGCGTGATCAGTTCGTCGCCGGCTTCCCGGCGCTCAAATAGGCTCAGGCACGGTTGGGATTGTCGACGTCGATGAAGATGCCGCCGTCACGGACGACCGGCGTCCAGACTGCGATGGCGACTTCGCAGGGCGGCGACGTGGGCACGCCGGTGCGCAGATCGAACCGGCCCTGATGGAACGGGCACTCGACCTCGCAACCCTCGATATAACCGTCCGACATCAGGCCGGGACCGTGTGTGCACAGATCCGCCGTGACGTAATACTGGTCGCCCGCCTGGAAGATCGCATAGGCGAAATCATCGATCTCGGCCCGGAACGGTAGGTCTTCGCTCACATCGGACAAATCACAGAGCCGCGTGAGCGTTTCAGTCATCATCATGTACACCTTGCCTTGGGGCACCCGCTGTGCGGATGCCCCATGTTTGAGAACTCAGGCCGCGGCGCTGACCTTCTTGGCCGTCCACTGGAAGGCCAGGATTTCGGTGAAGTCGCGGACATTCGCCACTTTCTCGAAATTGACGAGCGTGTCGATGATCTTCTTTGTCACGGCCTCGCCGGCGAACGGCAGGGCATTGGCCGAAACCTTCTGGGCGATATCGGCATCGGAGAACGGCGCCTTGGGGTGGCCAGGGAACGGCAGGGCCTTGCCATGGACGACGGTGCCGTCAGCCAGCTCGATCTCGACACGCGAGAGATAGCCGGCCGCCGCACGCGCCAGCTTGCCGCTGGCGATGGTGCCAAGCTCGGGAGCCGGCGTCACCTTCACCTTCTCGGCGACGAACTTCTGGCGCTCGGGCGCCAGCACCTTTTCGAGGTCGAAGCTCTCTACGCCGATGACGCCATCGAGCACTGCGGCGCCCACGATATAGGGCATCGAGTGGTCGGCGGTTTCGCGGCTGATCGGGTGGTAGGGGTCCTGGCGGATGGCGACCAGGTGGTCATAGGCGCCTTCCTCGGAATAGACGCGGACTTCCTTGATCTTGGAAATGTCGCTGACCTGGGCGCGGGCTTCAAGGGCAGCGCGGATGGCGCTGAGACCGACCGAGCCGACCGGCCACAGTTTCATGTAGGTGTCGGCGATACGCGACAGCTTGACGTTGTCGCCCAGACGCTTCTGCAGCACCGGCAGCGGATCGTGCTTGTTGGCGAGCTTGGCGATGAAGCCGTTATTGCCGGTGAACGGACGCACCACGCTTTCGACGCCGGCCTTGGCGAGGAAGCAGGCCTGCAGCGCATTGCGCACCGCGTCGGAGCCGTTGAAGCGCTTCCACAGGGTCAGATCGCCTCGGCGGTTGAGTTCGCAGGATTCGACTTCGTCGGAAGCGAAGTGATTGGTGACCGTCATGCCGAAAGCTTCACGGGCCTGGGCGATGTCGAGGTCCAGCAAACGGGCGATGGCCGCACAGGCGCCGATGCCGGTGAGGTTAGTGTAGTCCCAGCCGCCCGGCGCGGTGGAGAACGCATCGAACACGGCGCCGACGACTTCATAGCCCACGGCGAGGGAAACCAGCAGCTTCTCGCCCGAAACGCCCGCCCATTCGGCGGCGGCGATGACGCCTGCGGTCATGTCGCTGGGATGGCCGCTGTTGCGGTCGCCCACGAAGAAGTCGTTGTAGTCGAAGCAGCGGAGCAGCGAACCATTGACGAAGGCCGCCAGGTCCGGATTGGCGCGCAGCGAGGAGCCCCAGATGACATCGCCGGTGGGCGTGGCGAACTGGGCCGCGAACTTGCGGGCGATATGGGACGCGGGATGATCGAGCGCACCGAGCGCCACGGCGACGGAATCGCTGAGGGCGCGCTTGGCGGCATGGCGGGTTTCCGGGCTCAGCTGATCCGAAACCGTAACGGTGAACTTGGCCAGGAGCTCGGCGACTTCGTCGCGATAGATGATGTTATCTGCTGTCGACATGATTGAACCTTTTGGTTGCGGTCGGTCCAATGAGCGGCTGCTACTCGCAAGCTTCCAACCCAGACCTCTCCACCGGAGTGCCTTCGAGGTAGCCCGAGGCAACTACGTGTGTCCAATATCAATGGTCGAATGATTTATTTGGATAAGAATATGAATGGAGCAGCCACATCCATCCTGCATCGCCCCGTTTCGGGGCGCCGCGGCGGCATTGCCCGGACAGACCGGGCAATGCCGACTACGCGCCGATAACGTCAGACGACCTGGCTGATCAGCGGTTCGCCGGCGAAATGCGCGACGAGGTTGTCGACCAGCATGGCGCCCATGGCGGTGCGGGTCTGGTGGGTCTTGCTGCCCTGGTGCGGCGAGAGCACGACATTGTCGAGGCCGAACAGCGCTTCGGGCACATTCGGCTCCTTCTCGAACACATCGAGCGCGGCGCCGCCAAGCTTGCCTGAGGTGAGCAGTTCCACCATCGCGGCCTGATCGACCACTGAACCGCGCGCCATGTTGACCAGCATGCCCTGCGAGCCAAGCGCTTCCATCACCTCGCGCGATACCAGCCTGTCGGTTTCCTTGGTGCCGGGTGTGATCGCCACAAGCATATCGGCGTCGCGCGCCATGGCGACAAGATTGTCGTAGTAGAGGAAAGGCTCGCGCGGCTGCTTGCGCCGGCCGTAATAGACCACTCGCATCTTCATGGCCTGGGCGCGGGCGGCAATCTCCTTGCCGATGCGGCCAAGGCCGATGATGCCGACTGTCTTGCCGTTCAACTCCGCGGTCAGCGGATAGGCGCCCTTCAGCCACTTGCCATCACGGATATACCGGTCGGCCTGTGGAATCTGCCGCGCCAGCGCGATCATCAGCCCGAGGGTGATTTCGGCGACGGCGTCGTTCAGCACGTTTGGCGTATTGGTGACGCGGATATTGCGCGCCTTGGCGGCGACGGTGTCGATGGAATCGTAACCGACGCCCGAATTGGCGATGATCTCGAGCTTGGGGAGCTTTTCCATCAGCGAAGCCGTAACCTTGCCGCCGGCGCAGGCGCGGATACGCGGCCCCACTTCCTTGAGCAGCGCTTCGGGATCGGCGGCGCCGATCAGGCTATGGACGGTGAATTTTTCGTTAAGCGTATCCACACAGCTCTTTTCCAAGGGCTGGGTGATCAGGATTTCGGGGGAAATGGTCGGTCTCCTCAATGGGGGCTCCCGTCGGGAGCAGTTGTCGTTACGAGCCTTTCGGCGCGCTCTTGGTTTTTCCTGGCAGCTCGACACCGGTAAGCTGCGCGATCATCCGCGCCACCGAACTGTCGTCGTCGCGGCCCATGCCGGCGGCGGCAGTGGCGATGAACATCTGCAGCGCCGCCGAGGCCAGCGTCAGCGGGAATTTTTCCTTCTGACCGATGCCCGTCACGATCCCCAGATCCTTGGTGAAGATGTCGATGGCGCTGCGCGGCGCATAGTCGTCCTCGAGGATATGCGGCACGCGGTTCTCGAACATCCAGCTGTTGCCGGCCGAAGCGGTAATGACCTTGTAGACTTCATCAAGCTCGAGACCGAGTTTGCTCGCGAAGGTGATGGCCTCGCAGGCCGCCGCGATATGGACGCCGGCAAGCAACTGGTTGACGATCTTGAACGCCGCGCCGACCCCGGCACGATCGCCCAATTCATAAACTGTTTGCGCGCAGGCTTGCAGCACTGGGCGCGCCGCGGCGAACGCGGCCGGTGTGCCCGACCCCATGACGGTCAGCTGGCCGGCATTCGCCTTGGCGGCCCCACCGCTGACCGGGGCATCGAGATAGTGGAGGCCTCTGGCCTCAACACGGACCGCGAGGGAGCGCGCATCATCTGGCGACAACGTAGCCGATGAAATGACGACAGCGCCGGCGGGCAGTGCAGCTATCGCCCCATTCTCGCCGAACAGCACGGTTTCGGTCTGCGCGGCGTTGACCACCATGATGACGAGGGTCGTGGCGCCCGCGGCGGCTTGTGCAGGCGTGGCCGCGTCCCGGCCGCCAGCTGCGGCGAATTTCGCGCACTGGGCGGCAGATACATCGCAACCGGCGACATCGAAGCCGGCCCGCACCAGGGACTGGGCCACGCCCATACCCATCGAACCGAGGCCTATGACGCCGACACGCGTTCCAGTGCTCACTGCCGCTCCTCATATGATAGCGCCAACATAACCGTCATAGGACCGTTGAGCGGGCTATGCAAGCCGTTATGTTAGCCCTATCATTGACCACATGTCGGTACGGAAAAGCTTGTCGGGTGGCGTGACTTTGGCCCAGGTTGCGCGGATTGCGGGTGTCAGCGACATCACCGTATCGCGCGTCCTCAGGGCCAACGTACCGGTGAGCGCCGAGACTCGCGACCGCGTGCTAGAAGCTGTGCAGGCGACGGGCTATGTGCACAACCGCTTGGCGGGCGCCCTCGCTTCGGCGCATTCCAACCTCGTCGGCGTGGTGCTGCCCTCGCTCTCCAACAATGTCTTTCCGGAAGTGATGGAAGGCATCAACGCCGCGCTGGCCCGATCAGGCTATCAGCCCGTCGTCGGCGTCACCAACTACGACCTGGCGGTGGAACAGGAACTGATCCACGCCATGCTGGCCTGGAAGCCTGCAGCGCTGATCCTCACCGGCCTGGAACACACCCGCGAAGCCGACCGCATGCTGGAAGGCTCCGGCATCCGTGTCATCGAGATCATGGATATCGACGAGCGTCCCATCGACCTCGCCATCGGCCTGTCGCACCGCAAGGCCGGAGCCGCCGTGGCGCGGCATCTCATCGCCAAAGGCTACCGGCGCTTCGGCTATGTGGGGCACGACCTGCGCCTCGACCGCCGCGCCGCCGCCCGGCGCCAAGGCTTTTACGGCTATCTCGCCGAACAGGGCCTCTATGCACCGATCGAACATCTGACGGGCGGACCCAGCTCGATCCGCGCCGGCTCCGAGGGCCTGCGCCGGCTGCTGGAGCAGACTTCGGATTGCGATGTCGTGGTATTTTCCAACGACGACATGGCGGTCGGGGGCGTCTTCCATTGCCTCAAGGCAGGTATCGACCTGCCGGCGCAGCTCGGCATCTTCGGCTTTAACGGCCTCGACATCGGCCAGGCCCTGCCGCAGCCGCTCTCCACCATCCGCTCCAACCGGCAACGTATCGGCCAGTTGGCCGTGGAAGCTTTCCTGACGACCAGCCGGCGTCCGGAAGAGCGTGAAATCATCGATACCGGCTTCGAAATCATCCCCGGCGAAACCGCCTGACCGACAGGGCATACGACATGTACATTGGCGCCATAGCCGACGACCTCACCGGAGCCACCGACCTGGCCCTCATGCTGTCTCGCAGCGGCATGCGGGTCATTCAGGTGGTGGGCGTGCCCGACAAGGCCATGGATTTCGGCGATGCCGAGGCCGTGGTCGTAGCCCTCAAGTCACGCACCATCCCGGCCCCCGAAGCGGTCGCGCAATCGCTGGACTCGGCCCGGGTGTTGCTGGCGGCAGGGGCGCAGCAACTGTTCTTCAAATACTGTTCGACCTTCGATTCCACCGATGAGGGCAATATCGGTCCGGTAACCGATGCCCTGCTCGAACTCCTGGGAGAGACGCGCACCATCGCCTGCCCGGCGTTCCCGGCCAACAAGCGCAGCGTCTACAAGGGCTATCTGTTCGTCGGCGACGTGCTGCTGTCGGAAAGCAGCATGAAGGACCATCCGCTGACGCCGATGCGCGACGCCAATCTGGTGCGCGTATTGCAGCGTCAGACCAAACGCCCGGTATCGCTGATCGCCCATGAAAGCATCGCCGCCAGCGGTGACACACTGGAGCGGGCGTTTGAAGCGCTCGACGGCATCGCCATTGTCGACGCCATCACCGAAGACGACCTGCGGGCCATTGGCCGCGCCGCCCGCTCGCTGCGGCTGGTGACCGGCGGCTCGGGCGTGGCGCTCGGCCTGCCCGACAACTTTCCCTTCAATGCCGGAGCCGCGACACCGGGCGCCATCACCGCACCGCCGGGGAGATCGGTCGTCCTCGCCGGCTCCTGTTCGGTGGCGACCCGCCGCCAGGTGGAAGTGGCCAAAAAGGCTGGACTGCCCGCGCTGCAGATCGACCCCATCGCCATTGCGGAAGGCCGCATGACCATCGCTGAGGCGGTGAACTTCGTGCTCGCCGCCCCTATGGGCAGCATTCCGCTGATCTATTCGAGCGCCGACCCCGACAGCGTCGCCACCGTTCAGCAGCAGCTTGGGCGCCACCATGCCGGCGAAACGGTGGAAGCGTTTCTCGGTGAGGTGGCCAACACCCTGCTCGAGCGCGGCGTTACCCGTTTTCTCGTCGCAGGCGGCGAAACCTCGGGCGCCGTCGTCGGCGCCCTTGGCGTCGAGGCCCTGGACATCGGCCCCGAGATCGATCCCGGCGTGCCATGGACCGTTTCCCGCAGCCCTCGCAATCCCATCGCCCTGGCGTTGAAATCGGGTAATTTCGGCACCGAGGACTTCTTCGTCAAAGCCTGGAGCCTCCTGAAATGACCGCAACTCTCTCCGAAGCGACGCGCCAGCGCGACCTCATCGTCAAGGTCGGTAAATCCATCTTCGATCGCGGCCTCACCGCCGGCTCGACCGGCAATATCAGCGTCCGCCTCAGCGACGGCACCATGCTGATGACGCCCACCAATGCCTCGCTCGGCGACCTCGACCCGGCTCGGCTGTCGCTCGTGGCCGAAAATGGCGAGCTGCTGTCCGGCGACAAGCCCACCAAGGAATCCTTCCTCCATTCCTGCATGTATTGCGAACGCAGCGCCGACCACGCCGTGGTGCACCTGCATTCCACCCATTCGGTCGCCGTCAGCGTTCTCGCCGACTCCAACCCCGATGACGTGATGCCGCCGCTCACGGCCTATTACATCATGCGTGTCGGCAGGCTGCCGCTCATTCCCTACTATGCGCCCGGAGACAAGGATCTGGCGCTGGCGGTAAAAGCCAAGGCAGCGGAACATCATGCCGTGCTGCTCGCCAATCACGGCCCCGTCGTTTCGGGCGCCACACTCCCCGAAGCGCAGTATGCCATCGAGGAATTGGAGGAAACCGCGCGGCTGCACCTGATGTTGCAGGGACGCGCCATCCGGCCGCTGACCACCGCTCAGGCCGACGCCTTGCGCAAGCGCTAGCGCCTCCCGACGAAATGCGGGGGTCACGCCAGATTGGGCGTGACGTATAATTGTATGTCCTGATGCGATTTTTTGCAGCAGCAATGCCTTCGCATCGGGTCTACAGTCATTCGTCAAAGTCTTTCCCGTTTCGGTCCCGCCGTGCCCCGCCTCACGCCCATGATTCTCGCGGTCGCCCTGTTCATGGAACAGATGGATTCGACCATCATCGCCACGTCGCTGCCCGCGATCGCCACCGACATCGGCACCTCGCCGATTGCCCTCAAGCTGGCGGTGACCTCGTATCTGGTGGCTCTGGCCATCTTCATCCCGATCAGCGGCTGGATGTCCGACCGGTTCGGCGCCAAGAACATCTTTCGTCTGGCGATCTTCGTGTTCATGGTCGGCTCGATCGCCTGCGCTTTCTCCAACTCCATCGGCGCCTTCGTCATCTCACGCCTGATCCAGGGCGCCGGCGGCTCCATGATGACGCCGGTCGGCCGTTTGCTGCTGGTGCGCGGCACCCCCCGCAACCAGTTGGTCAACGCCATGGCCTGGCTCACCATTCCGGCCCTGGTCGGCCCCATCATGGGGCCACCGGTCGGGGGCTTCATCACCACTTATTTGAGCTGGCACTGGATCTTCTGGATCAACATCCCGATCGGCCTGCTCGGCATCGTGCTGGTGACCAGGTTCCTGCCTGCGGGCGAGCCGCGCACGCCCCGGCCCATGGATTTTGTCGGTTTCCTGCTGTCGGGCGTCGGCTTTGCGGGTTTCGTCTTCGGCCTCTCGGTCATCAGCCTCCCCGCCGTGCCGATCTATTACGGCTATTTGACCATCGCGGTGGGCATCATCGCCGGCATCCTCTACGTCCTTCACGCCAGGCGCACCAAACACCCCCTGCTCGACCCCAGGATGTTCCGCTACCCGATCTTTCGTGCGGCGATCTTCGGTGCCTCGAACTTCCGCATGGGCCTGGGCGCCATGCCCTTCCTGATGCCGCTGATGCTGCAACTGGGCTTTGGCCTGACGCCCTTTCAGTCCGGCTCGGTGACCTTCATCAGTGCCGTGGGCTCCATGGGCTCGAAAGCCGCCGCCACCTGGACCTTCAACACCTTCGGCTTCCGTCCGGTGCTGGTCTTCACGACGCTTGTCTCGGCCATCTTCCTTACCATCAACGGCTTCTTCTGGCCGACGACGCCGCTGCCGCTGATCATGGCCTGCCTGCTGGTCGGCGGCCTCCTGCGCTCCATGGCCTTTTCGGGCGTCAGCGCCATGGCCTTCAGCGATGTCGATGACGCCGATGCCAGCCAGGCGACATCGATCAACGCCGTGGCGCAACGCATCTCCATGGCCATGGGCGTCGCCATCGCCGGCGGCGTACTGGACATCACCAGCGGCATGCATGGGGGCGAACTGCAGGTCTCCGACTTCCACACCGCCTTCTATGTGGTGGGCGCCATCTCGGCTTCAGCCGCGATCACCTTTCTGAGGCTGCCGCGCAATGCCGGCGCCAACCTCACCAACCGCCGCTCCCGGCACGCCATCGCCGAGCCCCAGGAGAAAGCCGCCTAGATCGATCCGATGGAACGCATACACCCCTGAGGCGTTGCTGCCTCAAATCCACAAGGGGGCCCGTTCCATGGGAATTATCTGGACCATCATCATCGGCTTCGTGGCTGGTGTCATCGCCAAGTTCATCATGCCTGGCAGCAACGAGCCATCCGGCTTCGTGCTGACTGCCGTTTTGGGCATCGTCGGCGCGTTCGTCGCGTCCTACCTTGGCCAGGCACTGGGCTGGTACGCGCCGGGCGAAGGCGCGGGCATCATCGGTGCCATCGTGGGTTCCGTCATAGTTTTGTTTGTATGGGGGCTTATTGCTCGGCGCCGTTGAATGACTACATCGCGGCCGCAGGTGGCTGCTCGCTAGGAGACTGAAAATGGCTAAGGGAATGCCCTCGATGGTTGCGCTGCTGGGACTGCTGGCAGTTGCCGGCTACCAGAACCGCGACAAGATCAGCGAAATGCTCGGTGGCCTGAACAAGAACCAGCCCTTGCCTGATGGCTCGATGCCGCAAGGCCAGCAACAGCAGACCGGTGGCGGCCTTGAAGGCATGTTGGGCAGCCTCGGCGGCATGCTGGGCGGCAACAGTGTCGGCGGCAGCGGGCTTGGCAGTGTGCTGAGCGGTGGTCTCGGCGATCTCGTCGACCGGTTCAACCAGGCCGGCACAGGAGCCAAGGCCCAAAGCTGGGTCAATGACGGCTCCAACGAGGATATCGACACCACCGAACTCGAACATACGCTCGGTGCCGACACCATCGAGGCGCTGATCCAGCAGACCGGCCTCGATCGCCAGGAACTGCTGGAGCGGCTGGCCAAGACGCTCCCCGAAGCTGTGAACAAACTGACGCCCGATGGCCGCATCCCGACCCCCGACGAAGCCAACCGCATCGTGCAGCCTACCGGCCTCGCCTGATCGCTTCGGCATTTGCGCCTATCGAAACCGAAACGCCTCCGGTCGGACTGGCCGGAGGCAAAGCATTTCGTAACCCCACATCATCCGAGGCAAAATAGCTTCATATTCGTTATGGACTTAGCGCAGTTCCGTCGTACGATCCGGCGGAATTCAGCAAGCCTGACAGATGCGTGTCGGGCGTAACGATCTGGACTGGGCATCTCATGCTGGCTCCTTCGCCACTGGTTGCGACTGCCGCCGTGTCGCTGCAGCAGATCAGCAAGAGTTATGATGGCCGTGCGGTCATCACCGATCTCAGCCTCGATGTCGCGCCGGGCGAATTTCTCGCCATCGTCGGGCCGAGCGGCAGTGGCAAGACCACGACCATGCGCATCATCGCCGGTTTCGAGGACCCGGACACCGGGCGCGTCGCGATTGCGGGCGAGGATGTGACCGATCTTCCCGCCGAAAGGCGTGACGTCAACACCGTATTCCAGAGCTACGCGCTCTTTCCGCATATGAACGTTCGCGACAACGTCGCTTTCGGCCCGCGCATGCGCGGCCTCGACCGGCGCGCGCGCTATCGCAAGGCCGACGAGATGCTGCAGCTCGTCCGGCTGGGCGACGCCGGCTTACGCATGCCGGGTGAGCTGTCCGGCGGCATGCAGCAACGCGTGGCGCTGGCCCGCGCCCTCGCCAACGACCCGGCGGTGCTGCTGCTTGACGAGCCGCTCGGCGCCCTCGATCGCAAGCTGCGCGAGGACATGCAGCGCGAGTTGCGGCGAGTGCAGGCCGAACTCGGCGCCACCTTCGTCTATGTCACGCACGACCAGGAGGAGGCCTTCGGCATGGCCGATCGCCTCGCCGTCATGCGCGATGGCCGCTTCGAGCAGATCGGCGATCCCGCCACGATCTACGACCGGCCGGCAAATGCCTGGGTCGCCCGTTTCGTCGGCAGTGCCAATACTATTCCGGCGAGGCTCGCCGCGTCCGGCGTGCTTACCTCGGACTTAGGGATCTTGAGTTCCGAGGTCATCGCGCCGGACCTCAAGCCAGGCGCCGCCGTTCTGGCCCTGGTACGGCCAGAAGCGACGCGGCTGGAACCGCGTGCGGCCAACAGCCAGGCTGCCCCCAATCGCATTCCGGCAACCTTGGTGGATCGCGTCACCGTGGGTCCATATCTGCGCTTCCGCGCCGCGACCGACGACGGCCGCATCTTCGAAGCCGTCGCCAACCGCGCCCTTCTCGCCACCCGGAGTTTCAATCCGGGGGACCCGGTCTTCATCGCCTTCGACGCCGCTGCCCTCAACGTCTATGCCGACGCTGACGATAGCGCCCCACAACCAACCGCCTTCCAAGAAAGGACTTCGCCGTGACCAGACGTCCAGTTCCGCCGGCCTCCGTCGCTACCCGCCTCAGCCGCCGCTCCCTGCTCGCCATGATGGGCGCGGCCCCCGCCGCGGCGGCCCTCACGGCCGCCTTTCCGTCGCGCGCGCTGGCCGCCGGCACCGGCGCCCTCAACATCTATAGCTGGCCCGATTACTTCTCGACCGACGACCTCAGCGCCTATACGGCCAAGAGCGGCGTGACGCCCAACATCGCCACCTACAACGCCAACGAGATCATGTTCGCAAAGCTGAACAGCCCCGCCGGCGCCGGTTTCGATATCGTCATTCCGAGTTCCGGCTGGATCAAGCAACTGGCCGATAAGGGTCTCTTGCAGGAAATCGACCATGGCCGCATCGACTTCGGCGCCCTCGATCCGTCACTGCTCAACCGCGACTACGATCCCAACAACAAGTATTCGATCCCCAAGGACTGGGGCCTGCTCGGCGTCGTCTATGATCCCGAGGCGGTGGGCGGCGAGATCAAGACCTGGCAGGATTTCTTCGATGCCGGCGCCAAGCCGAACGTCTCCGGCAAGATCCGCCTGACCAAGGATTCGGGCGAAACGCTCGGGCCGGCCCTGTGGACCGCCGGCAAGGACTGGAACACCGCGAGCGAAGCCGATATCCGGGCCGCCGGCGAGCAGCTCAAGGATTTTGCCAAGCACGTCAAAACCTTCGCGGGCTTCGATCCGGCCGCCATGGCCAGCGGCGCGATCGTCCTCGCCCAGGCCAACCAGGCGGCGGCGCGCGGCGCCATCCAGCAGAACCCCAAGCTCAAATGGGTTGTGCCCGGCCCGCGCAGCGAAATCTGGGTGGATAGCTACGCCATCGCCGCCGGTGCCGAGAACCTCGACGAAGCCTACAACTTCCTGAATTTCTTCCTGCAGCCCGACATCCAGGTCAAGGAAACCGAATATCTCGGCTATCCCGCCGCCATCGCGGGCCTCCAGGGTAAGCTGTCGGCTGATGTGAAGAATGCCGACCTGATCTTCGGCGGAGCCAAGGTCGACTTCGACTCCCTTACCTCCTTCATCGTCAATCCGGACACCATCGGCATCTACCAGGAGGTGCAGACCGAGGTCATGGCGGCGGCTGGCGCCTGACGTCTTGTCTCTGGTGATCGACCCACCTGCGGCCGGCAGCGCTTCTGCCGCCGGCCAGCTTCACGCCCGGCGCACGCCCATGCGCCGGACGGCGGAGCATTTGTTCGCCGGCATTCCGGCCATCTGGCTGTTTGTTTTCTTCATTGCCCCTTTGGCCTTCACGGTGGTGTTTTCCTTCGGCCGCGCCTCCTTCGGCAGCGTTCAACTGGGTTTCACCCTCGATAATTACGGCAAGGCGCTGTCGGGCTTTTATCTCGTCACTTTCCTGCGCACGATCCAGTTCGCGGTGACCGGCTGCGCGCTGTGCATTCTCGCCGCTTTCCCCACCGCCTATTTCATCGCACGCCAGGCCGGACGGTTCCGCACTCTGGCGCTGCTATTGGTGCTGGTGCCCTATTTCACCAGCTTTCTCATCCGCGTCATGAGCTGGCAGATCCTGCTGGCCCGCGGCGGCGCAGTGGAAGCGGTGCTCAACACCCTCCACCTCCATGCCGGCCCGCTCGATGTCCTTGATACGCAGACGGCGGTGTTCATCGGCATGGTCTATGCCTATCTGCCCATCGCGGTGATCCCGCTCTATGTCGTGCTGGCGCGCATTCCCGACACCCTCATCGAAGCCAGCCGCGATCTCGGAGCGGCGCCCTGGCGCACGTTCATCCATGTCATCCTGCCATTGTCACGACCCGGCATCGCCACCGCCATCCTTTTGACCGGCGTGCCCATGCTGGGGGAGCTGGTAATCCCGGCGCTGCTCGGCGGCGACAAGGGCGTATTGATGGGCCAGGCGATCTCGTCGCAATATGTGGATTCCCAGAATTATGCCCTGGGTTCCGCCATGGCGGTACTTGTCCTCATCGCCGTCGCCCTGATGGTCGCTGTGCTGGCGCGGCTGACCAAGGGCTTTGCCGAGGTCTCCGCATGAGTGCGGGCCGCGCCATGGGCAACGGCCAGCGCCTCGGTAGGGGGGCGCTGCTCGTCTGGTATCTGCTGATCGTCGTCTTCCTGTTTGCGCCGATCGTCACCTCCGTCGTCTATTCGTTCAATGTCGGCACGCTCGGCAAGCAGACGGCGCTCTTCACCGGCTGGACGCTGGATTGGTACGCCGAGGCCTGGAACAACGTCTCCCTGCGCCGGTCGGTAGAGACGAGCCTCGTCGCGGCCTTCTGGGCGGCACTGATCGCGGTGATCATCGGCTCCATGCTCGGCTTCGCGCTGGTGAGGCATCCCAGCGCCCGCACGCGGCGTCTCTTGTCCGGCCTCACCTATGTGCTGCTGATCGTGCCCGAAACGGTGATCGGCGTATCCCTGCTGCTGTTCTATGCCGTAACGCGTTTCCCCCTGGGCCTCACCACGCTGATCGCCGGCATCACGCCTCTCGCAATTTCGGTCACCGCATTGATCGTTCGCGCTGGCGCCCTGACACTCGACCGCCGCCTCGAGGAAGCCGCCGCCGACCTCGGCGCCAATCGTTGGAAGGCGCTGTGGTTTGTGGTCTTGCCGCATCTGGCGCCGGCGGTCACGGCAGGAGCGTTGATGAGCTACGTGTTCTCCTTCGACAACCTGGTCGTCTCGACCTTTCTCACCACGCCGCGCGTGACCACGCTGCCAGTCTATCTCTATGGCAGCCTGCAATACGGTCCCTCGCCCGCCGTCTATGCGGCGGCTGCGGCGGTCTTCGCCTTTACGATCATCCTTGTCGGTATTGCGGGCCTGCTCTACCGCCTCGTCCTCAAGCGCAACGCCTGAACCGTCTCCATCGAGTAATCACCATGCCGTCCTTCAGCCCGCTCCTCAATCCACCTGCCTTTCCGGCATCAGGCTATGCCCCGCTCGCCGACCGCTTGCGGCGGCTGCTGTCGACGGCTGGCGATGTGATCTTCGTGCAGGCGGAGGCCATCCTGGCGCTGGAGGCCGCGGCCGCGAGCCTGGCGCGGCCCGGCATGACGGCCGTCAATATCGTCACCAGCCCCTATGGGGGCTATTTCGGGAGTTGGCTCCGGCGCGGTGGCGCCACCGTTCACGAGATCGTCGCCGAGGCCGGCCGGCCGATTACCGTCACAATGGTGAAGGCGGCCCTCGATGACCTGCCGACGGTCGATCTCGTCGCCATCGTGCATGCCGAAACCTCCAGCGGCATCCTGAACCCGCTGCCGGAGGTTGCGGCGCTGGCAGAGGCCCGCGGAGCCCTGCTCGTCGTCGACGGAGTCGCCTCGGTCGGCGGCCACGCTCTCGATGTCGATGCGCTCGGCATCGACGTTGCCGTCATCGGCCCGCAAAAGGCCCTTGGCGGCCCAGCGGCGCTGTCCATTGCGGCGATCAGCCCCCGCGCCTGGGCTGAAATGGCCAAGGCGCCGAAGTTCTCTCCCTCGATCCTGTCGCTCACCGACATCAAGGAGGTCTGGCTCGACCGCGGCCGCGGCGCCCTGCCCGGCATGCCTTCGGCGCTCGATTTCTGGGCCCTTGAGGCTGCGCTCGATCGTGTCGAAGCCGAGGGTCTTGCCGCGCTGATCGCCCAGCACGAGCTGGCCGGCCGCGCCAGCCGTGCCGGCCTGCTGGCGCTTGGTGTGGAACCCTGGATCATAGCCGAGGCCGAAGCCTCGACCCTCGTGACCGCCGCCCCCGTCCCTGCCGGCATCGATCCGGATGGGCTCATCACCGCCACGGCGAGATATGGCGTCACGCTGTCGCCCGGTTTCGGCGCCGTACGCGACCGGCTGGTTCGGCTGGATCACACCGGCATCCGCGCAAACTTCGGCACCGTCATCACCAATCTCGCCGCCTATGGCTCGGCGTTGCGTGATCTCGGCGTCACCGTCAACATCGGCGCCGCGGTCGACGCGGCCGCCGCTGCGTTTTCATAACGAGCCCAAATTAAGTTGACACACAAAGTCATCTAATCCAGAAACATGACACTGACGGTCATGAATTAACCGTCACGATTGTTCTGGAGATGAAGATGACTCAGCGCCCCGCGGCTTCGCGCCCGCGTACCCTTCTTACCCTGGCTCTCCTCACAAGCCTCGGCTTTGCCACCACGGCGCTGGCGGACGACATCGTCATTACCGATCACGAAAATCGGGAAGTCCGGCTGCCCGCGCCCGCGCAGCGCGTCGTGACCATCCCCATGCCCATGGCTTCGGGCGTCATTTCGCTCGATGGCTCGGCCAACAAACTGGTGGGCATGAACCCGCTCTCGCTGACCGCCGTGCGTGAGGGCATTCTGGGCAAGATCTTCCCCGAGGCCGCCAGCGTCTCCGACGCCGTCACCGGCACCGATTTTGTTCCCAATGTCGAGGCCCTGGCCGCCGTCGATCCCGATCTCGTCATTCAGTGGGGCGGCCGCGGACCGGAGATCGTCGATCCGATCACCAATGCGGGCATCAACACGCTGCTGATCAAATACGGCACCGAGGAACTGACCCGCCAGTACATGACAATGGTGGCCACCGCCATCGGCAAGCCCGAGCGCATCGGTGCCCTTGTCGATTGGCGCGACCAGGTGCAGCACGACATCGAGGCCAAGGCTGCGGCGATCCCCGCCGACCAGCGTCCAAGCGTGCTTTATCTCGGCCGCTCGCTCTCCGACATCAGCGCTTCGGGCGCCAAGGGCGACTATTCGACCTGGAATATCGACCTCGCCGGCGGCAGGAGTGCCTCGGCCGATCTCAAGGGCAGCGTCTCCATCAACCGCGAGCAGATCGCCCAATGGGATCCGGACGTGATCCTGCTCAACAGTTTCGAGCCGAACCTCGACGTCAGCTGGGTCTACAAGGACCCCATCCTTTCCCTCACCAAGGCGGCGCAGAACAAGCGCGTCTACAAGCTGCCGCTCGGCGGCTACCGCTGGGATCCGCCGAGTCAGGAATCGCCGCTCACCTGGATGTGGCTCGCCAACCTGCTGCACCCCGACATCTTCAACTACGACCTGCGCGCCGAGATGAAGACGGCCTACAAGACGCTTTACAACTATGAGCCCACCGATGCCGATATCGATGGCATCCTGTGGATGGCCCAGCAGGGCGACGCCGCCGGCTACGACCGCTTCAAGGCCCACTGACCGTGTCGGTGACCACCGATGGCCTGGCCGCGCTCGCGGCAAGGTCACGACGCTGGACCCGGATGGCGATCATTTTCGCCATCTGCGTCGCACTGCTCGTCTCAAGCCTCGTGATCAGCCTTTGCGTCGGCCGTTTCGCCGTGTCGATCCCGCGCGCCATCGAAGTGCTGTTTGAGGCCGCCATCCATCCGCACGCCGCCGTCAGCGCCATGGACGAGCGCATCGTGCTCCTGGTACGGACGCCGCGCGTCATCCTCGCCGCCCTCGCCGGGGCGGCGCTGGCCACCACCGGCGTGGCGCTGCAGGGCGTCTTCCGCAACCCGCTGGTCTCGCCCGAAGTACTTGGCATTTCGCAGGGCGCCGCCTTTGGCGGCGCCCTGGCCATTACCCTGGGCATCTGGGGCGTTCCGTTGCTGGCCCTGGTCTTCGTGGCTGGCCTGTCGGCGCTGCTGCTGGTCGGCTTTTTGGCGCGCGTCGATGGCCGCACCGAGATCATCACCGTCATCCTGTCCGGTATGGTCATCGGCTCGCTGTTCTCGGCCTTCGTGTCACTCCTGCAGTTCATCGCTGATCCCAACAGTTCGCTGCCTGCCATCGTCTATTGGCTGATGGGCTCGTTCGCTACGGCCACCTGGGAGCGCCTGTTTATCGCCGCACCAGGCCTGTTGATCGGCATGGTGGTATTGTGGGCCTTGCGCTTCCGGCTGAACGTCCTGTCGCTGGATGATGCCGAGGCCAGGAGCCTGGGGGCGAGGCCCGATCTCGAACGCTGGCTGATCTTCGGCCTCGTCGCACTTGTGGTCGGCTGCCAGGTTGCCGTCTCGGGCATCGTCGGCTGGATCGGCCTCGTCATTCCACACGCGGCACGCCTCGTCGTCGGACACGACCACCGCCAGTTGCTGCCCGCATCGGCGCTGCTGGGCGCGACCTTCATGGTGATCATCGATACGCTGGCCCGCACGCTGACACCGGCCGAAATCCCCCTCGGCGTGCTCACCGCCATCGTCGGTGCGCCGGTCTTCGCCCTGCTGGTCCGCCACCACTATCGAGAGAAAGGCGCCAAATGATCGGCCTTTACGATGCGACTGTGCGCTTTGGCAGCCGCACTGTTTTGGACAAGCTCAGCTTCACTGTGCCGCCGGGGCGCACCGTCGCCATTTTGGGCCCCAACGGCCGCGGCAAGACTACGGCGCTGAGAGCTATGCTGGGCTTCCAAAAACTCGATTCCGGCCGGCGGCTCGCACCAACCGTCGTCGGTTACGTGCCCCAATATGGCTCCAGCAACCAGAACTACGGCGTGCTCGAAGTCGTGGTCATGGGCCGCGCGGCGAGCCTGGGTCTGTTCGGCCAGCCTGGCGCGGAAGATTTTGCCGCGGCGGCTTCAGCCCTCGAACAGGTCGGCGCCGCACGCTTTACCAATGAGCGCTTCGATCGCCTCTCGGGTGGCGAGCGGCAATTGGTGCTGATCGCACGCGCCCTGGCGACCGGTTCGGACGTGCTGGTCTTGGACGAACCCGGCTCCGCCCTCGACCTGCACAATCAGGAACGCTTGCTGTCGCTGCTGGCCCGGTTGCGTCAGCCACGCAACCGCACGATCGCCTTCACCACGCACGATCCCAACCACGCGCTCTCCGCTGCCGACGACGCCTTGCTGATGATGCCCGATGGTCCGGCAGTGTTCGGCCCGGTGGCCGACACACTGGTGCCTGAGCATCTCGAGCGGCTCTACGGGGTGGCCATGCGCATCGTCGAAATCACCAGCGCCGACGGCACGCGCCATCGCGCCATCATGCCAGCCTTCGCCGGACTACGTGCCGCATGACCATCCTGCTGATCCATTCTCATTTCGGACCGGTCCCGGCGCCATTCGCTCCCGCTATTGCGGCGGGACGTATCGTCAGCATGCGCGAGCGGCAGCTGACGGCGGATCATTTTCACGCCGCAGCCGGCCTTGTCACGACCACGCATCTCGACCAGGTCGGTTTCATGCAACACGCACCGGCCCTCATGGCCATGCTCGATCGTGGTGGCCGCTGGTTCTTCAACGGCCACATGCTGCGGCGCTTCGTCGACGGTCTCGAAATCTACCGGCCCATCGAAAGGCCCAGGCGTGCCGATTACGCCCTCACCCGGCTCAATGACCACCCGATCTTTTCCGGCATCGACCAGAAGAGCCTCCAGGAAAACAAGGGGGTTGCCGGCTTTTATGGACGCGGCCACAACCCGCTGCCGGCGGGCGGCCGCGCCGTCAATGGCATCGGCCCGAACCTCTTGCCCATCGATTGGGAATGGCAGCGCCCGGCGGGCGGACGCATCTTCTCGCATGCCGGCAATGACCTCGGCGGCATGGGCGGCGATAGCAGCGCCCTGCTCACCGAACGCATTATCGCCTGGTGCGAAGGGGAGATCGGCCGATGAGCATCCTCGCCATCCATCCCGGCGCCTACTACCACATCGAAAGCTTCGAGAGCCCGCGTTATGCCGGCTATTTCGACAGGTTGGTGCGGCCGGAAGATCTCGCCGAGGTGCGCCTGACCGACCATGACGTGGTGCTCATTCCCTGCCGCACGCCCGCCGACCGGATGGAGCCTCACAAAGCGCAGTTGCGCGCCTATCTCGATGCCGGCGGCACCATCGTTGCCACCGGCGAAAGCGAGAGCCAGCTGTTCCTGCCGGGCATCGCCTTTACCCCGCAGCCGACCAATTTCTGGTGGTGGCTGACGCCCGGGGCAGACCTGGGCGTGCGTATCGCCAAGCCAGCGCATGCGCTGTTCGAAAATCTCACGCAGCGCGATATCACCTGGCACCTGCATGGCTGGTTCGACGCACCGCAGGGCGCCGAAGTACTGGCCGTCAACGGCGCCGGTGAGCCCGTTCTCTATATCGACGAGGTCACCACCAAGGGGCGCATGGTGATCACCAGCCTCGACCCGTTCTTTCATCACGGCAGCCACTTCATGCCGGCCACGACGCGTTTTCTCGACGGCTTCCTGCCGTGGATGCGCAACCATCTCGACAAGGATTCCGCATGACCGATCAATTGCATGTCCGCGAAAACGGCCAGGACCTCAGCTATTCCTTCGCCGACATCATGCGCTTTCATGGCTTCGGCTTTCCGGGTGGCGCTGCCCATGGCTTCAAGGTCATGCAGCGCGCCCTGCCGCTGCTCGACGGCGGCACGGCGCCCGAGCGCCGCGAGATCGAAATCCGCACCGCCTTTGGTGGCCCCGGCGCCCGCGACGCTTTCGAAATGGTGACGCGCAGCCTCACGGAAGGCCGTTACGTCGTCGACGCGGCGTTGGAACTGCCGGAGCGCGGCGAAACGCTGATGCGCTATGTCTTCGTACTGATCTATCGCGGCAAGACGGTGCGCCTTGAGATCCGCGACGGGCATGTGCGCGACGAATTCATCTCCCTCGGCAAAAAGCCCGACCGCACGCCGGACGAAGAGATCCGCCTCACCTGGCTCAAGCAGGAAATGGCAGAGCGCCTGCTGGCGACGCCAGCAGCTGAAATCTACGACGTAGTCTGAGCCCGCAGGGCGACAACGGCACCGCTGTCACCAGCCTGTCATAAAACCTGACGATCTTCCGGCGATCTGGCGAATCTTCGCCGACCGCTCGCCAAGAGGATCGTCAGAATGACCAATGACAGCATGGCCCCCATCGTCCCCCAGGCTTCGGTCTTGCCGGTCATCGCCGCCGATCCGGGCGAGGTCGCCCGTATAGAGGGCGGCATCGATATCAAGGATCGCGCCGCCATCTCGGTCTTCGGCGACCGGGCCCAGGAAGGCGTCAGCGGCTTCGCCGACCGAGTGCTGAGCCAGGTTCGCAACAAGGACCTCGGCGATACCGGCAAGCTTTTGACCGATATCATCCTCAAGGCCAAGAATCTTGATCCGGCCTCGCTGAAGGAACAGGGTTTCCTCGGCGGCCTGTTCGGCTCGGCCAAGGCCCGGCTGGAGCGTTTCAAGTCGCAGTTCGAGGACGTGGCCGGCCAGATCGACCGCATCGGGCTGGAACTCGACCGCCATAAGGACACGCTGCGGCGCGATATCGCCATCCTCGACGACCTGCATGACGAGACGCGCCAGGCGATCCTCAATCTCGATGCGCATGTGCAGGCCGGCAAGGCTTTCGTCGACACTTTCCGCGCCAACGAACTCCCGGCCATCAAGGCCGCGGCCGAAGCGGCGACCGGCACGCCGGGCGGCGGTACGCTGGAGGCCCAAAGCTATCAGGATACCCTGCAGGCGCTCGACCGGCTGGAGAAGCGTGTCTTCTACCTGGAGCAGGCCCGCCAGCTCGGCATCCAGCAACTGCCGCAGATCCGCATCGTGCAGGCGAGCGACGAAACCCTGATTGAAAACCTGCAGGCCACCTCGACCCTCACCGTTCCGGCCTGGAAGCAGAAGATGATCATCCTGCTCGGCCTGACCCAGCAGAAATCGGCGCTGGAACTGCAGAAGACGGTGACCGACGCCACCAACCAGATGATCCGCGAAGCCAGCCGCATGATGAAGGACCAGGCCATCGCCATCGAGGAACAGGCGCAGCGCGGCATCGTCGATACCGAGACCCTGGCGCAGGCCAACAGGGACCTCATCGACACCGTCCAGGGCGTTCTGCGTGTGCAGGACGAAGGGCGCAAGAAGCGCGCCATCGCCGAGCAGCAGATGCAGGCGATGACCGTCGATCTCAAGCGGGCCCTGACCGCCAACCCATAGGTGCGCCTTGCCCAAGTTCCTCGCGCTGCTGGTTGCAGCGGCTCTCGCACTGCTGCTGGCCGCCTGCGATCGGCAGCCGCCATCGACCTTCAGTTTCGTCTCCGGTTCCGAGAACACGGTGATGGAGCCGATCGTGCAGGAGTTCTGCAAGGCGCATAACACGACCTGTACCTTCCGCTACGAGGGCTCTCTCGATATCGGCCTGGCGCTGCAGGATCCGCAAGGCGCCGCGCAGGACGCCGTCTGGCCTGCCTCCAGCGTCTGGATCGACATGTTCGATGCCGCCCGCAAGGTGACGCGGATGACCTCGATCGCCCAGATGCCGGTCATCCTCGGCGTCCGGCGCTCCAAGGCGGAAGAACTCGGCTGGATCGGCAAGGACGTGCATATGACCGACATCCTGGCGGCCGTGAAATCGGGTAAACTGAAGTTCCTCATGACCTCGGCGACGCAATCCAATTCCGGCGCCAGCGCCTATCTCGAAATGCTTGCCAGCGCCATCGGCAGCCAGCAGGTGCTGCAATCGAGCGATCTCGCCAACCCCACCATCCGCGATACCGTCGGGAGCCTGCTCGGTGGCGTCGAGCGCTCGTCCGGCTCGTCCGGCTGGCTTGCCGACCTTTACGTCCAGGCCGCTGACGCTGGCACATCCTACGATGCGATGTGGAATTACGAGGCGATCCTCAAGGAGACCAACGACAAGCTGAAGGCCGCCGGCAAGGAACAGCTCTACGCCATCTATCCGGCTGACGGCGTGGCCATCGCCGATTCCCCGCTTGGCTTCATCGACCATGGGCGCGGTCCGGACACCGAGAAGTTCTTCACCGATCTCGTCGCGTTCCTGCAAACCAAGCCGATCGCCCAGCGCATTGCCGATACCGGACGCCGCATTCCGCTCGCCGATGCTTCCATCGCCGCCAAGCCGGAACCCGACTGGAATTTCGACCCGACGCGCCTCGTCACCGCCATCCGCATGCCGGAGCCCCCGGTCATCCGCCAGGCGCTGGAGCTCTACCAGGAGGCACTGCGTGTCCCGTCGCTGACGGCGCTCTGCCTCGACTTCTCCGGCTCCATGGAGGGCGAGGGTGAACGGCAATTGCAGCAGGCCATGCAGTTCCTTCTCGATCCGCAGCAGACCAGCCAGGTGCTGATCCAGTGGAAGCCTGACGACCAGATCATCGTCATTCCCTTCGACCAGACCGTCCGGACGACCCTGGCCGCCACCGGCCAGCCCGAAGCCCAGGCGGCGCTGCTCAACGATATCGGAAGCGAAGCGGCGGGGGGCGGCACCGACATGTATGCCTGCGCCAGCGAAGCCCTGCGGCAGATCCAGCAGACGCCGAACCTGTCGAAATACCTGCCCGCCATCGTCATCATGACCGATGGGCGCAGCGACGACGCCTCCGACGAATTCATGGCGGAGTGGCGGCAAGTGCCCCAGCATGTGCCGGTCTTCGGCATTACCTTCGGTGACGCCGACGCCACGCAGCTGAAATCGCTGGCCGACAATACCCAGGCTTTGGTCTTCGACGGCAAGGCCGATCTCGCTTCTGCCTTCCGTGCCGCGCGTGGCTATAACTGACAAGCATGCGCATCGCCCTGCCCAATGACTGGAACTGGATCGTCGCGGGACTTGCGGCGCTGCTGGTCGTTCTGGCGCTTACCCTGGGTTTGGGTGTGCCGTTCATCATCGCGGCTGCCATCGCCGTTCTGGCTTTTGCGGGACTGGTGATCCTGTTGTCGCCCCGGCGCCTGTTCGAAGGCATGAACGTCAACGCCGTGGGCACCGGCCGCGTCGCCTTCGCGCGCGACCTCCTGCTCGAGGCGACCCCATCGCTTGATCGGCTCAGGGCCAGCGGCGCACACATCAAGGACAAGGACGTCGCCGAACAGGTCAGGCACCTCGCCACCATCGCGACGGATGTGTTCGACAAGGTCGAGGCCAATCCCGCCAATGCTTCCACCGTCAAGCGGTTCCTCAGTTACTACCTGCCGCAAGCCGCGCAGGTGGCGGAAGCCTTTGACGTGCTGGAAGACCAGCACGCGCCCAATCCCGCCCGCCTGCGCGAAGTTCGCCGCGTCGTCGAAAAGCTCGAAAAGGCCTTCGTGCACTATGCCGACGGGCTCGCCGAAACCGAACTCGGCACTCTGGACACCGACCTGAGGCTGATCGAAGCCTCCCTGAACGAGGACCTTGGACGCTGATGGCCCTGACGCGACGCGCCTTTGGTGTAGGACTGCTGGCGGCCGGCATTGCCGGGACCGGCGGTTATCTGGGGCTGCGCAACCGCCCCGAACTGCAGGGCCTGTTGGGCAACCGCTCCAGGCTCTTCGGCTTTTTGGGCGGCGAGAAGCAGGCCTTCATCGAAGACCCCGAAGTCATCAAGGCCCTTGGCGGCTATGGGCTGGAGCTCGATGCGCGGGTCGCCGGTTCCGTCGAGATGGTGCGAGAACAGGCGCTGTTGTCGCAAAAGCCGCAATTCCTCTGGCCGTCTTCCTCCGTAATGGTCGATCTCGCCCGCCAGAGCGGCGTCGCCGAGCGCCGCGACCAGGTCGTGCTCAACGCCCCGATCGTCGTCTACACCTGGCAGCCCGTCGCCGACGCGCTGATCAAATCCGGCCTCGTCAGCAAGACCAAGGACGGGTTCCTCGAACTCGACCTCAAGGCTTTGCTCGACGCGATCCTGGCCGGCAAAGATTGGTCGAGCCTGGGCGTCGATATGCTCTACGGCCATGCCCGCATCGACTCGACCGATCCCAACCGCTCCAATTCCGGCTTCATGTTCGCGGGCCTCGCGCTCAGCCTCTTGGCCGGCGATGTCGCCACCGCCGCCGACCTGGCCAGGTATGGCGACGATGTCGTCTCTATCTTCCGCACCATGGGGCTGAAATCCTCGTCGTCGGGCAAGCTCTTCGACCAGTACCTCGCTGGTGGACTGGGCGCCGAACCTATGGTGGTGGGCTATGAGAACCAGCTCATCGAATGGATCCTCGCCGACCCGGCGCGCTGGTCCGGCATCCAGGGCGGCACCGGCCCCAAGCCGGTGATGCTCTATCCGCGACCGACGGTCTATTCCGCCCATCCGCTGATCATTATCGATCCGGCGGCCGACCGCCTGCTGGAAGCCGTGCTGTCCCCCAAGCTGCAGGAACTTGCCTGGACCCGCCATGGTTTCCGCGGCCCGCTCGGCAGCGTCACCATCAGCCCCGGCAGCGTTGCCGCAGGCCTGCTGCCCACCGAGATCGGCGCCGTGCTGCCAATGCCGGATGTCGGCGTCATGCTGGACCTGCTGTCGCGGATCGCCGCCTAGAGCGCTTGATGTTTTGATTGCATCAAAACGGGCGCTCTAAGTCTTTGTGTTGGCGCGTTTTCGAACCGGAAAAGTGGCATCCACTTTTCCTGAAAACGCTCTAGCCTTTGGCGGTGGCGATCGTCGCATCGACCAGCAGGTCGAGCGTATCGATGACGGGGAAGTCCCCCAGCTGTGGCATCTCCAGCATGGAAAGCTCCGTGCAGGCGATGAGCAGCAGATCGGCACGGGGCATCAGCGCCTTGGCCAAGTCGGCGAACCCGGCCGCCTGTTGGGTTCCGGTCAGCCCCCGCTTCACGTCACGGATGAGTTGCAGCAACTGCTCCGCCTCCGCGGCCTCCGGATGCACCGGCAGCAGCCCCGCCGCTTCCAGCCTGTCGTCAAAGACGCGGACGATCTGCACCGCCGGCGAAGCCAGAAAGCCGATGCGCCGCGCCTCGGGCCAGTCTGTCGCAAGGCATTTAAGCGTGATGTCGACGATGCTGAGAAACGGGATCGTCACCGCGCCAGCCAGCGCCGCATGATAGTGGTGGGCCGTGTTACACGGCATCACCAGGAAATCGGCGCCGGCCGCCTGCAGCCCCTGCGCCATCCCCACCAGCACCGGCAGCGGATCGCTACCGGTCCGCTCGATCAGCGCCTTGATGCGCGATGGCACTTTGGGGTTGTTGTCGACCAGCATGCGCAGATGATCTTCGTCGTCCTGCGCCGGCGTGTTGCGCACGATCCGGCTCATGAACTCGACGGTGGCCTCGGGGCCCATGCCGCCCACGATGCCGATGGTCTTGCTATCCGACACCGGCGAGCCCGTCAGCTATAGCCGTGCAGCGCGAAAGCGTCCGGATAGCCGAACAGTCCCTGGGCGCCGCCTGTATGGATGAAGACGATATCGCTGTCCTTGGCGAAATGCCCCGCTCTGATCAGTGAAATCAGCCCGTCCATGCCTTTGCCCGAATAAACCGGATCGAGCAGGATGCCCTCGGTGCGCGCTACAAGCTTCACGGCCTCGACCATGCCGGCCGTCGGCACCCCATAGCCATCGCCCACATAGTCGGAATTGGCCACCACATCCGAGCGCTCGATGATGTCGCCGAGGCCCATATAGTCGGCAGTGCGCGCCGCCAGATTGAAGACGTTCTCTTCCTGCTTGGCCTTGGGGGCGCGAACGCCGATGCCCAACACGGGAATTTGCCCGCCGAGCGCCTTGAACCCGGTCACCAGACCCGCCTGCGTGCCGGCGCTGCCGGTGGCGTGCACGACCGACGCGATGTCCAGCCCGATACTCGTCGCCTGATAGACGATTTCGAGCGCGGCGTTGACATAGCCCAGCGCCCCGATCGGGGTGCTGCCGCCGCCCGGAATCACATAAGGCTTCTTGCCGTCGCTCTTGAGCGCGGCTGCCAGCTTTTCCATCTCGGCCTGCATGTCGGCGCCGCCGGGGCGCTTGGAGATCGTCGCGCCATGGAGGCGATCGAGCAGCACGTTACCGTTGAAATTGTAGCTCTCGTCAGCGCTGCCGGTGCGGTCTTCCAGCAGCAGGTGGCACTCCATCCCGAGCTTGGCGGCGATCGCCGCCGTCTGCCGCGCATGGTTCGATTGCGTTGCGCCCTGCGTGATGATGACATCGGCACCCTGCTTGACCGCGTCCGCCATCAGGAATTCCAGCTTGCGCGTCTTGTTGCCGCCGCCGGAAAGGCCGGTGCAATCGTCCCGCTTGATCCACAGGCGCGGCCCGCCCAATTCCTCGCTCAACCGCTTCATCGGTTCCAGCGGCGTCGGCAGATGTGCAAATGACAAGCGAGGGAATTTGGCGAGGTTCAAAATCGGCTTCCTTATCTGACCTGCGGAGCCCTGGGGCTCGCTTGTGGCGAGGTTATTCACGTCCCCCCGCGCCATTGCAATCGGATAAGTTTCGGCCGTGACCAAATTTCCGGGAGCACCGTTCAGCTTGCATCGGCAAGGCGGAACCTCCAGTCCCAACCCAGCTGCCTCGAAATCTTGTCCGTCGTGATTTCATTGCTGGGTTCGGCCACGTTGAAGATGCCCGCCTCGCCATGGTCCATGGCAAGAAACGCCGCATAGGCGGCGGCATCGACATGAAGCGGCATGCTGGAAGGCGGCAGGTCGACGCCGGTTTCGGGGCCGTAAAGCCGGCCATAGCGCAGCACGATCCCGGTCAGGCCGGGCGCGGACAACACCTGCCGCTCCAGCGCCGCCATGCCGTTCACCGTAACGCCGCGCACGCCCTCAGCGTTGAGATCGAGCGGCGCGGCCTCGTCGTGCGGCAGGGCTCCGGGCGCATAGCCCCAGGTAATGCTCTGCGCCACCATGCGTCGAACGCCGGCGGCGACGGCGGCGGCAACCAGGTTGCGCGTGCCTTCATCCCTTATCCGGGCATTGCCGGTCAGCGCTTCCGGTGTCGCCGGCGTCGCCGTGCTTTGCGGCAGGTCGGTCAATTGATGAATGACGATATCGGGCCGGGCCTCGAGCACGGCTTCGGCCAGCGCGGCGGCATCGAATACGTCAACGACGCGCGGCACTATGCCGAGCGCCTCCAGCGCTACTGCGTTGGCGCTGGAACGCGTCGTTCCGGTGACGTGGTGGCCCCGCCGCACCAGCAGTGGAATCAGCCGTTTGCCGATGACACCGGAGGCTCCGGCGAGGAAAATGCGATGCGACATCTTGGTGGTCCGTTGTGTAAATCCACCGCATCGTGCACCAGGTCATTCGCCTGCGACAACATCGGGAAGTGTGGCGGCAGCGACGCGGCCGGCAGAAGCTAGGCTGCCCGCCGGTTCGCGGTCTTGTTCGCGGTCTTGTTAGGGGTCTTGGCCTTCCGGGCCAGCGGATAGGAATGACTGCGGTAAAGCTGCCGCAGCTCCTGCCCGCGATAAGTCTTGCCGGCGGTCTTGAGCATGGCCCCATGCAGCGCAACCGGCGCCGCTTCCTCGATGGCGAAGCGGATGGCCTTGGCCGCGCTGGAAAATGTCCGCGGGCCTTGTGCCTCAGCGGTGGTGAAGTCCCGGCCAAGATAAAGCTCGGCGGGCGTGTTGAATGTCTGTTCCATGGTAATCTTGTGAATATGCCGCGGCGCAATGCGCCTGCTGGCGATGAGGGGATCGTGGACTGCGAGCCGCTGCGAAAGCACCGGCTTCGTGGCATCACGGATGTGTTGGGATTGAAGGCCATAAGGCCTGGCGCGAAGACCAATGCTCCGGCGCAAACTGAAAGCGGCAAACCACTTTCGATCTATCCAGGAGGGTATTTAGTCGTCCGGCCCCTCATTTGCAAGGGACAACGGGCGTGTCAGCCGGTCAGCTGCTGAAGGCCAGCCCCATCACGGAGCCTTCCTTCCACACGATCCGGCAGGGCTGCATGCCGTGCTCGGCGATCAGCATGTAGAAGTCTTCCGGCAGGTCGCTGAGGCTGCTGAGTTCGATCCTGGCGCCGGTTTCGGACAGATTTTTCATCCGTGCCGTCACGCGGCCCCGACCGCTGTCGAAGACGACAGTCGCCGTGATATCCGTATTGCGGCGATACGCACCGCGGCGTTCGAACGGCTGAACCAGACCCATCCCTCAGCATGCAAATGTCCAGGCCTCCGAGTCAAGAGACTGAGATTGTTTGCATTTTATCGAACAGCCCGTCTCCGCTCACCGGCCTGTCCCGGCATTGATCGGGTCATGATTGCGTGACAGAACAGTTTATCCCCAATCACGGTCGGTCAGCGCCATGAAGAAGATCGCTTTTCTGTCGTTCGGACATTGGACGCCCTCGCCGCAATCGCAGACCCGCACGGCGTCCGATGCGCTGCTGCAGTCCATCGACCTGGCCGTCGCGGCCGAAGAGCTGGGTGCCGATGGCGCCTATTTTCGCGTGCATCACTTCGCCAGGCAGCTTGCCTCGCCGTTTCCCCTGCTGGCGGCGATCGGTGCCAGGACCAGCCGCATCGAGATCGGCACCGCCGTCATCGACATGCGTTACGAAAACCCGTTGTACATGGCCGAGGATGCTGGCGCCGCCGACCTGATCGCCGGTGGTCGCCTGCAACTGGGCATCAGCCGTGGCTCGCCCGAACAGGTGATCGATGGCTGGCGCTACTTTGGCTACGCGCCGCAGGACGGCCAGACCGAAGCCGACATGGCGCGTTCGCAAACCGAAGTGCTCCTCGAAGTGTTGAAAGGGCATGGCTTCGCCCAGCCCAATCCACGCCCGATGTTCCCCAACCCGCCGGGCCTGCTGCGCCTCGAGCCGCATTCCGAGGGCTTGCGCGAGCGTATCTGGTGGGGCTCGGCCACCAATGACACCGCTATCTGGGCCGCAAAGCTCGGCATGCACCTGCAGAGTTCGACGCTCAAGTTCGATGAATCGGGCAAGCCCTTCCACATTCAGCAGGCCGAACAGATTCGCGCCTACCGCGCCGCCTGGAAAGAAGCCGGCCATGCCCATGAAGGCCGGGTGTCGGTCAGCCGCTCGATCTTCGCGCTGGTCAACGACATGGACCGTGCCTATTTCGGCTCGGGCCGGCCGGAGGAAGACCAGTTCGGCTATATCGAGCCGGAAAAGCGCGCCGTGTTCGGCCGAGGCTACACGGCCGAGCCGGACGTGCTGATCGAGCAACTGGCCAAGGATGAGGCCATCGCCGAAGCCGACACCCTGCTGCTGACGGTGCCCAATCAGCTCGGGGTCGCCTACAACGCCCATGTCATCGAGGCCATCCTCACGCTGGTCGCACCCGGGCTTGGCTGGCGCTGAGGCTAGGTCTGCGCATCATGAATGGCATCGCCCAGGAACAATCCGAATTCCAGGGCTAGCCAGAACAACACGGCGATCGCGGCCAGTCCCACGATCCCGATGCAGACAGCGAGGATCGTGGCGAGCCCGTCGCGATTGAGGATGGCCACGCAGGCGATCGCCGTCGCCATCGAGGGAAGCGTGTTGGTGAAGGGGACGGGCAGCAGCATGCACGCCCCCATGACGAAGCCGAAAAAGCCCAGGAATACGATCGCCGCCCGACCCGTCAGGAAGACGAGCCGGGGTGAAGAGATGCGCGCGATAAAGCTGACGAAATGCGCGAGCGTCTCAAGCGATTTGAGCAGCAAGCCCACGGGCAGCCGTCGATGTCCCACGAAAGCCCATAACCGCATGGGTTGCTGAAAAATCATCATCACGGAAAACGCCATGATGGCGATGCCGATGACGATGCTGTAGCCCGGCGGCCCGGGCAGCAGGTTCAAAAGGGAAAAGATCAGGATGGCGAGTGCGTGCGAACGTGCCCCGATGATCTCGATCAGGCCGTCGCAGGTGAGTTTGGCTTCGGGCGTATCGGCAAGCAGCCGCAGCTTGCCCACGACCTCGGCCACGAAATGCTCGATCGGATCGTCATCGGATTGCGATGAGCGGGAGGGCGGCGGTTCGGCTGCGGACGATGCAATTCCACTCACATTGCCATCTCGATCTGGCGCGCCAGCCCGTCAGGCAACCTGCAGCGGATAATTCTGCAGCCGGTGCAGAAGGTCGCCGAAGGCGGCACTCCCCTCCCGCATCTCTGCCGTGGGCCGCGACCGCGACAGCCGGTGCACCGGGTCGCTCCGGGCATCGGTCGGGCGGTAACCGAACTCCCGCTTGAAGGCGCGGCTGAATTCCGCCGCATCGAAAAAGCCACGTTCCGCCGCGATCTCCGTGATGCGGCGATCGTCATTGGCGTTGCACAGCGCCGCATGGGCATCGAGCAGCCGCCTGTAACGGATATAGTGCGCCACCCCTCCCATCGGCTCGAACAACCTGTAGAGCCGGGATCGGGAAACGCCCAGCTCACGGCACAGCTCGTCCGCCCCAAGCGTGGGGAAATGCAGGTTTTGCTGGATCAGGCGGCGGGCCCGCTCCAAAAGCGTCGCCTCGAGGGGCTTTTGCGCCTCCGCCAGCCTGTCGGGAGTGGGGACCGCGCATGCCACCACCATGGTGCGCGTCGTTGCCAGCAGGCCCGGCAGTTCTTCCACCGTCAGCATGGGCAGCCGGCGTTCGAGATCGAGAAGATAATCGGCCAGCAGGTGCCCGAGGCCGGCCGTGAGGCTGGTATTGTCAGCCGCATCGAGGGTGGAAGCCGCATCGCGGCAGAAATCGCGGGGAATGAAGAGATAGAGAGAATTGGTCTTCGACATGATCCCCTCGAATTGCCTCGTCAGCGATTTGAGGCTGAGCGTCCCCGGTTCGCACACACTGACCCTGTCGGCGCTGACCGTGCGCCCGGCCCCGCTTTTGGCATAGGCCAGGAACCAGTGATCCACCGGATCGGCGCGCAATGTATGGGAGGTACGGGCGAACGCGATGCCGGAAAACTTGCTCTGGATGAAGGCGATCCCACCCAGGTCCCAGGCAACCTGTTCGGCCTGGAAACCTCGTGAGGCATCGTCCGAACAATAGACTTCCGCAATGGGCGCGCAGAGATCGCGCCATGCCGTGAATTGCTCGCTTTCAGGCAAGTGCCGCGTGCTGAAGTGGTACTTTGCAAGCGGCGTTGGCCGCTCCCTTGATGATGTGATCCGATCGGCGGAAATCATGTTCTGCAAGGCTGGCCTCCCACACATTCTCATGACTGAAGCTTGATGGCGCACCCCCACGGGTGGCCGATCGTTCGTGACATCCTCCAGATTGAATTGCTCGCCCCCGGGCCCCTGCTGGGCTCAAGACCGCACCGTCAATTAAGCACCGAACAATATTCTTGGCGAGTTTATAAATAATCGAGAACAGGAAAGGGTAACCAACCTGTTATTTCTGCCGCATGAACTTCCCCATGTCAGAGAAAAATTGACAGAAGAATCAATAGATTGCATAAATCGCCACAGAACAGCGGATAATTTGCCCACGGCTTCGCCCAGTGTTCGGCGACTGACTTCGAAACGAAATCAGGCCAGGGCTTTTGCTTTGAGCATGCCGAATTCCGATTCCGAGATCGTGCCGGCATCCAGCAGCGCCTTGGCTTCGGCGATCTGCGTGGCGGGCGACTTGCCGGCGACATTACGGATATAGGCGTCCGCTTCCGATTTCTCCTGGCGTGCCCGCGCGCTTTGCCGCTCCGCCATGCTGCCGCCGCGCACGATCAGGTAGAACAGTGCCGTCAGCATGGGCAGCACGAACAGGCAGATGACCCAGATTGCCTTGGCGAAGCCGCCTAGTTTCTCATCTCGAAACAGGTCGACGATGATCTGGAACATCAAGACGAGGTAGGCCAGCAGGAAAAAGCTCGAGACGATCAGCCACAGAAATTCCCAAAAATTCGACGTCATGAAGATTCTCCTCAACTTCGAGACGACCGAAAGTCAAACCGGCACGACACTATAACGCCTTTGCCCTTGGGGTGATTGGCCGCCCATCCCGTTTCCATGCCCGGCGTCCCAATATCACTGCAAAATGAGCAACAGCTCCGGCAGATCAGGTTGGAATTGACGCCAAAATCACGACAGGTCGAAATAATACAACAATATTATTCTTATTATTAACGAAAGGCGCAGACTATATTAGGACTGAGCATTCTTGGGACAAGTTGCACAGGGCTGGGACGGGCACCCATTCTCTCGCTAATCTGAAGCGGCTACCATCGCTGTAAGATCAAAACCTTAAGTCGTGGCGAGGTTTTGCACGCTTACGCCGGGGAGCGCGATGTCTTCACCAGCCGTTCAAAAGCTTTCACTCTTCGCCCTTACCGCAATGGTCGTGGGCTCCATGGTCGGGGCGGGTATCTTTTCCCTGCCGCGCACGTTCGGTGCGGCCACCGGTCCGTTCGGCGCCCTCATCGCCTGGTGCATTGCGGGCGGCGGCATGTACACCCTGGCGCGGGTCTTCCAGATCCTGGCCGAACGCAAGCCCGATCTCGATGCCGGTGTCTATGCCTATGCCAAGGCGGGGTTCGGCAACTATCCGGGCTATCTTTCGGCCTTCGGCTACTGGATCGGCAGCTGCATCGGCAACGTTTCCTACTGGGTGCTGATCAAGTCCACGCTGGGAGCGTTCTTTCCGGTCTTCGGCGACGGCAACACCATCACTGCCATCATCGTCGCCTCAATCGGCATCTGGGCGTTTCACTTCATGATCCTGCGTGGTGTGCAGCAGGCCGCCTTCATCAACATGGTGGTGACCATCGCCAAGATCGTCCCGATCCTGGTGTTCATCCTGCTGCTGATCTTTGCCTTCAAGTTCGATCTGTTCAGCGCCAATTTCTGGGGCGGCGTGGACATGCCGGAGAAGAGCCTGTTCGACCAGGTGCGGGCCACCATGCTGGTGACTGTGTTCGTCTTTCTGGGCGTCGAGGGCGCCAGCGTCTATTCCCGCTATGCCAAACAACGCTCGGACGTTGGCGTTGCTACCCTGATCGGCTTTGCGGGCGTGCTCGCCCTGATGGTGCTGGTGACCATGCTGCCCTACGCCGCCCTGCCTCAAGCCACCATCGCCGGCATGCGGCAGCCGTCGATGGCCTCGGTGCTGGAAGCCGTCGTCGGCCAGTGGGGTGCCATATTCGTGAGCATCGGGTTGATCGTCTCGGTCCTCGGCGCCTATCTGGCCTGGTCGTTGATCTGTGCCGAGGTGCTGTTCAGCGCCGCCAAAACCGACGATATGCCCAAGATTTTCGCCAGTGAAAACAAGGCCAAGGTGCCGGCGGCGGCCTTATGGCTGACCAACATCATCGTCCAGCTCTTCGTCATCAGCACCTATTTTTCCCGCGACGCCTTCTCGCTGATGCTGAACCTGACCAGCTCGATGTCGCTGATCCCTTATTTCCTCGTCGCCGCCTATGCGTTCCTGATCGCCGGGCGCTCGGAGACCTATGAGACGCGGCCCGAGGAGCGCCGGACCGATCTCATCATCGCCGGCATCGCTGCGCTTTACACCGCCTTCATGCTCCTGGCGGGTGGCCTGACCTACATCCTGCTCTCGGCCATTCTCTATGCGCCCGGCACCCTGCTCTACATCTGGGCGCGGCGCGAGCAACGCCGGCAGCTCTTTACGCCGGTGGAATGGATCATCTTCGCCGTCGCGGTCCTCGCCTGCGCCGCGGGCATCGTCGGACTGATAACCGGATACATCAAGCTGTGAGGGGAGAAAGATCATGGCAACCGCCGAGTTCGGGGTGCATTCGGAAGTTGGGCAGTTGCGCAAGGTGCTGGTCTGCGCGCCCGGGCGCGCCCATCAGCGACTGACCCCGTCCAACTGCGACGACCTGCTGTTCGACGATGTCCTGTGGGTCGAAAACGCCAAGCGCGACCACTTCGATTTCATCACCAAGATGCGCGATCGCGGCGTCGACGTGGTGGAGATGCACAATCTGCTGACCCAGACGGTGGTCATCCCCGAGGCCAAGAAATGGATCCTCGAACGCCAGGTCGTGCCAAACCAGGTCGGCCTCGGTCTCGTCGACGAGATCCTGAGCTATCTCGACGGGCTCAGTGACCGTGACCTGGCTGAGACGCTGATCGGAGGCCTCTCGACCCACGAATTTCCTGAAGCCATTGGTGGCGAGCAGCTCATGCTCATCCGTGATGCCGCCGGCGTCAGCGAGTATCTGTTGCCCCCGCTGCCCAACACGCTCTATACGCGCGACACCACGTGCTGGATCTACGGCGGCGTGACGCTCAACGCCCTTTACTGGCCGGCGCGTCACGAGGAGACGATCCTCGCCACCGCCATCTACAAATTCCATCCGGATTTCGCCGGCAAGGTCAATGTCTGGTGGGGCGACCCCACGAAGGATTGGGGCCTCGCCACCTTCGAAGGCGGCGACGTCATGCCCATCGGCAAGGGTAACGTGCTCGTGGGCATGAGCGAGCGCACGTCGCGGCAGGCGATCAGCCAGGTGGCCGCCGCCCTGTTCGAGAAAGGCGCAGCCGAAAGGGTGATCGTCGCGGCCATGCCCAAGCTGCGAGCCGCGATGCACCTCGACACCGTATTCACCTTCGCCGATCGCGATTGCGTGCTGCTCTATCCCGATATCGTCAACGGCATCGAGGCCTTCTCCTATCGCCCTGATGGCAAGGGCGGCGTGGAACTCCACAAGGACCAGGGCAGCTTCGTCGATACGGTGCGCGACGCGCTGGGCCTCAAGAAGATGCGCGTCGTCGAAACCGGCGGCAACGCCTATGTGCGCGAACGCACCCAATGGGATAGCGGCGCCAACCTGGTCTGCGCCTCGCCCGGCGTCGTCTTTGCCTATGACCGCAACACCTACACCAACACCCTGCTGCGCCAGCAGGGCATCGAGGTGGTGACGATCGTGGGCGCCGAGCTCGGGCGCGGACGCGGTGGCGGTCATTGCATGACCTGCCCGATCATTCGCGACGCCGTCGACTTCTAGAGCGCTCGTTTGATTGCATCAAAACGAGCGCTCCAAGTTTTTGTTTGATCGCGTTTTCGAACCGAAAAAGTGGCATCCACTTTTCCTGAAAACGCTCTACCTGACGCAGCCCGCAACCGGGCTGGAGGCCTATGATGTCCGAGGAGCCGGCCACGGTCCGCCAGATACGTGAACCTTCCTATTTCGACGCAATCGCGCCGCTGGTGCTGCTGGCCGGCATGATCACCGGGGCGGTGGCGCTGTTCGGTCTCGATGCCGCTGCGGGGCCGCTACAGGTCTCATTGATCCTGTCGGCCATGGCGACAGCCGGCATCCTGCTCAAGAACGGCCACAAATGGGAGGCGATCGCCGAGGCCGGGCGCAAGGGCGTCTCTTCCGTGGTCGGCGCCATCTTCATTCTCTTCGCCGTGGGCGCGCTCATCGGCACCTGGAACATGTCGGGCACCATTCCGACGATGGTCTATTATGGCATCCAGATGATCAGCGCCAACTGGTTCTATCTGGCCACGGCGGTGATCTGCGGCGCCATTTCGCTGGGCATCGGCAGTTCCTGGACCACAGCAGGCACCATCGGGGTTGGCCTTGTGGGGCTGGCCACGCTGATCGGGCTGTCGCCGGCCATCGCGGCCGGCGCGGTCGTCTCAGGCTCCTATCTGGGCGACAAACTGTCTCCGCTTTCGGAAACCACGATTCTTGCCGCGCAACTGACGGGGAGCGATGTCTATGCGCATCTGCGGGCGCAGGTCTGGACGTCGGTGCCGGCCTTCATCATCGCCATCATCGCCTTCACCCTGATCGGCTTCCTGGACGGCAGTAGCGGCGTCGGCGAAAACATCATCGCTTCCGAACTCAGCTCGCTCGATACGCTGTTCTGGATCACCCCGCTCAACCTGCTGCCGCTCCTGCTGCTGGTCGTCCTGTCCTTGCTGAAAGTGCCGCCCTCGCTGGCCATCATGGGAGCCGCCCTGTTCGCTGGCGTGCTGGCGCCCCTCCTGCAGCCCGAGGCGGTGCTTCGCTTCGTCGCCGACCCCACGCTTGCCGCCCCCGCCGCTTTCATCAAGGGCATCTGGCAGGCTCTGGCCACTGGCTATCAGGCCAATTCCGGCGTGCCGGTGGTGGATGGTCTGCTGTCGCGGGGCGGCATGGAGAGCATGCTGCTGACCATCTGGCTGATCCTGGGCGCGCTGGTGTTCGGCACGCTGCTCGACGAATTCGGCCTCTTGTCCAAGCTGGTGACGCCGGTGCTGCTGCGCGCCCGGACCACCGGCAAGCTGGTCTTCACCGTCGCCGCCACCGCCATCGGCCTCAACATCATTGCCGGCGATCAATATGTTGCGCTGGTGCTGCCGTCGCGTCTGTTCCGGGTCGAATTCCAGAAACGGGGCCTCGCCAGCGTCAATCTTTCGAGGGCGGTGGCAGATGCGGGCACCGTCACCTCGCCGCTCGTGCCGTGGAACTCCTGCGGCGCCTATATGGCGGCCGTGCTGGGCGTGCCGACCCTGCTTTACCTGCCGTTCTGCATTTTCAATATCATGAGCCCGATCCTGACCGTGATCTATGGGTTCACCGGCTTCAGGATCGAGCGATTGGCACCCGCCCCCGAGACCGACCATCCCGTCCTACCAGTCAGCAGCGAGGGATAACATGGCAAGCCTGGCACAATCGGCGCGCCGTTCCACGGCACTCACCGCCCTCCGCGGCGTCATCATGATCATCGCAGGCCTTTTCGCCCTGGCCGATCCGACCGGGGCGTTGCGGTTCCTGGTCTTTGTCGGCGGCGGTGTGCTGCTGATCGACGGTATTCTCAACATTGCGGCCCTCAGGTTCGACGGACCGCGCGATACGGCGTTCTGGATCGGCGTGATCAGGGGTGTCTTTGCCATCCTCGCGGGCCTCGCCGTATTGCTCAGCCCCTGGTTGACCGAGATATTGTCGCTGAATTTTCTCCGCTACTTCGTCGGATTGCAGGCGACCGGCGTTGGCCTCATCGAAATACTCGGATTGGTCGTGCCCAAACCTCAGCCTGGCAGCCAGATATGGCCGGCGCTGGTCAGCGGTGGCGCCTATGCGCTGTTTGGCCTGGCGCTGATCCTGATGCCACTGAGCGGCGCGACCACGCTCGTAAGCATCGTGGCCGTCCTGATGATCGTCTATGCGTGCAGCCTGTTCGTACGCGTCTGGCGGCAACGGACGGCACCCAGATAGCGAGATCATGGGGCGCTGTGCGCCAGCGCCCCGGAATATGGAGGACGTCATGAAAATTCGCGCAGTTGTTCAGTCTCTTCTCTTCGTCTTGTTCGTCATGTGCGTGGGGGCAGCACCCGCCTTTGCCCAAACCCGCAGCGCGGTGACGACGTCCAATGTCAACATGCGGCAGGGTCCGGGCACCAACTATGCCGTAGCGCAGGTGCTGCGATCCGGTGAAAGCGTCAATATCGTGCGCTGCACGGGCAACTGGTGCCTGGTGCAATTTCGAGGCAACCGCGGCTGGATTTCGAGTTCCCTGCTGCGCGAAGGCGGCGCCGGCCCCATCGGGCGCCCATCCGGCCCCAATATCAATCTCAACATCAATATCGGCGGTGGCCGTCCCGGTGTCGGAACGCCGGCAAATCGAGCCTGTTTCTATTCCAACGTCAATTTTCGCGGCAGCAGTTTCTGCGCACTGCCAGGCGAACGCCGCGCTAATCTGGCGAGCTGGAACAACCGCATTTCCTCGATCGCCATACAAGGCCGCTCGATCCGGGTAGAGGTCTGTACCGAACGTAACTTCCGCAACTGCTCAAGCTTCCGCAGCGACGTGCCGGTGCTCAACCGCATGCTGCAGCAGAACATCTCGTCGCTGATCGTGCGCTAGCCGCATCGGCGGACAGCTTGCCTCCGGCACGGGCTTACGTCAGCTACCAACAAGCGGAGGCAAGCGTGCAGGCTGTCGGGAAGGTGATGCGGGTCATACGCGACAGCTTCTCGCTGCCCGGTCTGCTGCTGGGCATCCTGCTGTTTGCGCTGTCGCTGACCCCGTCGCTGCTCCCGCGCAACTTCCTGATCCAGGGCATACTGTCCGGCTGCACCTTCGCGGTCGGCTACGCCATCGGCGTCTTCCTCGAATGGCTCTGGAACTTCATGGAGCTCAAATTGCCGAAAGGCCGCCTGAGCTACTGGCTGAAGATTGCGCTTGCGGCACTGTGCGTCGTCACCGCCGCCAACGCGCTGTACCAGACCTCGGCCTGGCAGAACTCGGTTCTTAGGGTGATGGGCGCCGAGCCGGTCGAGGCGGGCCATCCACTCTGGGTTCTCCTCGTTGCGCTGGGGCCCGCCATTGTCCTCATTCTCATCGGCACCATCCTGACCCATGGAGTGCGCTTCAGTTCACGGCAGCTCGTGCGTATCGTGCCGCCAAGGGTTGCCTTCGTGGCGAGCCTCTTCCTGGTCGGCATCGTCACAGCCACCCTGGTCGACGGCCTGCTGCTGCGCAGTGCCCTGCACACAGCAGACGCGTTCTTCGAGCGGCTCGACGGGTTGGCCGGTCAATTTGGCGAGGCGCCCGTCAACCCGACGCATTCGGGCAGCGCCGCCTCGCTGGTGCCATGGGAAACGATCGGACGTGACGGGAGGATCTATGTGGAATCCGGTCCAACGAAGGAGGCTATCGAAGCCGTTATCCATCGACCCGCGATGGAGCCGTTGCGCACTTATGTGGGCCTCAGATCCGCCCCCACCACCGAAGCGAGGGCGCAACTGGCGCTGGAGGAGATGAAGCGCATCGGGGCGTTCGATCGGTCGGTACTGGTGGTGATCACGCCCGTCGGCACCGGGTGGGTCGATCCGCCCGGAATAGACACGCTCGAATATCTGCAGGCCGGCGACGTGGCGAGCGTTGCGCTGCAATATTCCTATCTGACCAGCCCATTGTCTTTGGTGGTCGAGCCCGATTACGGCACCGAGGCGGCGCAGGCTCTCTTCAATGCCGTCTATGACTATTGGACCGCCCTGCCCCATGATAGACGCCCACGCCTCTACCTCAACGGCCTGAGCCTGGGCGCCCATGCCTCGCAAGCCTCGACGCAGGTTTTCGACGTCTTGGCCGATCCCTTCCAGGGCGCGCTATGGGTCGGCCCGCCCTTTACCAGCCAGATCTGGCGCTGGGCTACCGCCAACCGGCAGCCCGGATCGCCCGAATGGCTCCCGCATTTCGGGAACGCCACCGCCATTCGCTTCACCAACCAGGGAGGTAACCTCGCCATCCCCGATATTCCCTGGGGCCCGATCCGCATCGCCTTTCTCCAGCACGCGAGCGACCCGATCGTCTTCTTCAGTTGGTCCTCGCTCTACCAGCGCCCGGACTGGCTGAGCGGCGAGCGTGGCTCCGACGTGTCGCCCGCCCTCACCTGGTACCCCATCGTGACCTTCCTGCAACTGGGTATGGACATGGCATTGGGACAGACCGCTCCCACAGGGCATGGCCACCTTTACGCGGCAGCCGAATATATCGATGCCTGGCAAGCCCTCGTGGAGCCGCCCGGCTGGAACGCCGCCGGGATTGCGACGCTGAAAGCCGCATTGGCGGAAAAACCATGACGACCTCCCCTGGCCGATTGCTCCTCAGGTTTTGCAAGGCTATCGCCATGCTGGTGGCCGCCATCGTGGTGGTGCTGGTGGGCGGCTTCGCATGGCTTTCCCTGACACCGCTTCGGCCCATCGCCATCCCCCCGGATCACCCGGCCGGCAGCTATGATGAGGCTATCGCGACATTCCGGACCATCGCCGCCCGGGAAGCAACGTTGCCGCTGCACCCGCGCTGCCATTCCACATTGCTGACCCATGGCCGAAAAACCGCGCTTGTGGTGGTCTTCTTCCACGGCCTCACCAACTGCCCCGCACAGGCCGATGAGCTTGCGTCCCAACTCTTCGATCTTGGCTACAACGTCTACATTCCACGGCTGCCCGGGCACGGGGAGGCCGACCCGCTGACATTGGCACTGGTGGACATGACCGCCGAAGACCTGGTGAACAATGCCCAGACCTCGGTGGATATGGCGCAGGGACTGGGCGACGAGGTCGTCGTCATCGGCCTGTCGGCAGGCGGGACGGTGGCCACCTGGCTGGCGCAATCACGCGCCGATGTCGGCAACGCCATCCCGGTCGCGCCATTTCTCGGCCTTCACTTCCTCCCGTCCTGGGCCGATCGCGCCGCCGCCAATCTGCTGCTCGTGCTACCCAACATGATGGTCTGGTGGGATCCGTCCAATCCCATGGGCGACACCGAGATGGACTATGCCTATCCGCGTTATGCGACGCACGCGCTGGGCGAAGTCCTGCGGCTGGGTGGCCTCGTCCAGGCCGAGGCACGCTACGCCCCACCGGCGGCTCAGCGCCTTGGCATGTTGCTGAACGCTGCCGATTTTACGGTCAGCAACGCACGCAACGAGAGCGTCATCGCGGCCTGGCGGAGCCAGGGACGGGACGTAACACTCAAGACCCTGCCCCTGGAGCATGGCCTCCCGCACGATCTGATCGACCCCCGGCAGGCCGATGCCGATGTCGCCTTCGTCTATCCAATCCTTATCGGCATGATTGGAAATCAAGCCGATCCCTGAACACGGAGAGAAGTCGCATGTGATGGCAGACGGAAACGCTACCCTCGCCCCTCAAGCGCGACAGCTTTGGTGGAATGTCGCCACAGGCGGCATTTTCGGCCTAGCCGCCATGCTCGCCGCACCGCTTGTCGGACTGAAAATCAGTGCCGATCTCGGCAATACGGACGGGCGCACCACATGGCTGACGCTGTTTGCCGGCGTCTTCCTCATGGCGTGCCTCTTTGCATTTCTGCTCATGTTTGGGCCACGACGGTTTTCAGCCGGGCGCGGTGCCATAACGGGCATCCTGACTGCCTTCTTTTCCTATCCCGTCGTTCTGACACTGGCCGACATCGTTCACCGCAACTGGGGCGATAGCGCAGACCTTCCTGCGCTCAGCGAGCGCTTCGACAATATCCTGCTCGTCACCGGCCTGACGCTGATGACGACGGGATTTGCCGCCACGCTCATCCTGGCCGCGGTCGGTATGCTGGCAGGCTGGGCCCTCAGCGGCCTCGCGCCGGGACGCTCGGCCCTCTCACGACAACCGCCAAGCCGTCCGCCCGGCACTCTGTTGAAAGTAACCGGGGGCCTCGCGGTGGCCCTCGTGGCTTTCCTCGTCGGATCGTTCATCTGGTTATCGCTGCTGCCACTCGATACGGCCGATATCGCCCTTCACCAGACCGCCGGCACCCCCGCCCAAACCTATCCGGAGGCCATCGCCGCCTTCGAGGTCGTGCAAGCCCAAGAGGCCAAACTCCCGCTTCACGACCGATGCCACTCGACCCTCCTGACCCATGGCAGCAAGGTTACCCGCGTGGTGATCTATTTTCATGGTTTCACGAGCTGCCCGGCACAAGGCGATGAGCTGGCCGCGCGGCTCTTCGCGCTGGGGTACAATGTCTATCTTCCCCGCATGTTCGGGCACGGCGAAGCAGACCCCACTACAATGTCGCTGAAAGACCTCACGGCGGAACATCTCATCGATCTCGGAAACAGCTCCATCGACATGGCTCAGGGCCTCGGCGATGAGGTGGTGGTGATCGGTCTTTCCGCTGGCGGCACCATAGCGTCATGGGCCGCCCAGTATCGGGGCGATGTGGACAACGCCATTGCCGTCTCGCCCTTTTTCGGCCCCTATGTGGCGCCGCCCTGGGCCAATCATGCCGTCACCAACCTGACCCTGATGCTGCCCAATTTCGTGCTGTGGTGGAACCCGCTCGAGAATGTCGCCCCACAACCGGTGGACTACGCCTTCGCGCTGCCGGCTACGCATGCGCTGGCGGAAATCATGCTGCTGGGTAGCCTGGTCGACGCCAGCGCCCGCACCACGCCGCCGGCAGCCAAAAACATCGGCGTGTTGCTCAACGCCGCCGATATCTCGGTGAGTAATGCGCTGACCGAACAGGTCATCACTTCCTGGCAGGGCCATGGCACCGCCGTCACGGTGAAAACCCTGTCCTTTTCGAGCCACCTGCCTCACGACCTCATCAATCCGCGCGAGAGAGGCGGCGATATCGATCTGGTCTATTCGACCCTTCTCGAAATGATGAACGATCCCGGATTGCGATTGCGGTAGCGGTGGAGGCCGGTGTTGCCTGTCACCCTAGCGAGCATTCGCTTCAGCCGCCACTTCCTCGGGGAGCTCATAGAACTCCTGGACAATTTCCCCGCTGCCGTCGCGCAGCAACAGGTGTGCGGGTATGCCTTCGGGACGAAGCTTGCCCAGCGGCAGCGGCGAGGTGTAAACGCGATCGCCGATCCGCTTTTTGAAGTCGGCGCGAACCTCTTCCCGCAAGGCCTGATCGGTCATCAGGTCGTAGCCCACACCGGCCATGACGATAGCCGAATTGAGGGCTCCCTTGTCGCCGATGGTCATGCCGCCGCAGGCCGTCACCGGCCATGTATGGAGGCCAACCCCGAGCGGCATGGTGGCCCAGGCAAACAGTGCCGTGGGCGTATTGAAACTGACGTCGCCCACATCCGTCGCGCCGCCCGTCGTCGTTTCGGGCAGCATCGGCAGCAGCGTCTCCATCATGCCGGCCTCGGACACGCCCAGTTCGCGCTGGCAGGCACGGGCGAACTCATGCTCCGCTTCCGTCCATTCGATCGGCGTCGCGTGGAGATGCTGGTAGATGCGGCCAACCAGGGGCGTGTTGGGCAGCAGATCATGCATGCCGAAAAACAGGTCGAATTCGGAGCGTGTCTGCGTCATGGTGGCGGCACCCTGCGCGACCTCCCGCACCCAATTGGTTACCTCGACGACCTGATCGCGGTCGGCATCGCGGATCATGATGAGAATTTCGGCCCGGTCGGGAACGACGTTCGGGGTCTCCCCCGCGACGGTATAGACATAGTGCAGGCGCGTTGTCGGCCTGACATGTTCGCGCATGTATTGGATGCCGGCCCCGAATAGCTCGGCGCCCTTGAGCGCGCTCCGCCCCTCCCAGGGATCGACCCCCGCATGGGCGGTTCGGCCGGTGAACTGGACACGCACCATATTGACCGCCGCTGTCCTCAGCAGCCCCGTACCCGTCATCGGTGCGGGATGCCAGGCGAGACAGGCATCGAGGTCGTTGAACAGTCCGTCACGGGCCATATAGACCTTGGCGCCCTGCGTTTCCTCGGCGGCGCAACCGAACACCCGGATGGTGCCTGGCGTTCCGTTATCCATCATCATCTTCTTGAGGGCGATCGCGGCTCCGGTGCAACCGGCTCCCAGCATATTGTGGCCGCAGCCATGACCCACCTCGACGCCTGTGGGCCCAGGAGTCTGGCGCGGCTCCGCCGCATTGCCCAGCCCCGGCAGAGCATCATATTCCGGCAGAAAGCCGACTTTGGGCCCTCCCGATCCCATGGACCATTCGGCAACGAAGGCAGTGGGAATGCCCGAAGTTCCCTGGCTTACGATGGCAAAGCCGGCCGCGCGCAGTTCACGCTTGTGAATCTCCGACGAAATTTCTTCGTGCAATGACAGCTCGGGATTTTCCCAGACCTCGTGCGAAATCCGAAGGACGATATCCTCGACGCTCGCAACGGCGTCACGCGCCAGTGCAGCCGATGGCGGCTCGGCCACGACCGCTGCCGCCGCGCCGCCCTCATTGGGTGGCTGCTGTTCGGCCTGCGCGAAAACCTGTCGCCCACCGACGAGCGGAATTGCGCCTGCGGTCACGATGGACCCCATGAGCAGTTTGCGGCGCGCAATGGGATTTGAAAAAGGGCTATCCACGGTTCGTCTCCGCTAAACGTGCATCGAAGGGATGGACGGGGCAGGCCGCTCAATTGGGCCGGACAAACAGCCGCTGCAGAAACTGTGAATTCACCCAGCCTTGCTGGCCTTCATGCGTCACCAGGCAAAAAGTCCGGTTGCACCGGACCATCTCGACCTGTTCGCCGCTATGGAGCACGTCGACGACGGGAAAATTGGTGCCAGGCCCCTGACGAACGTTCACGGTCGTCGTTACCGCCGCGAGGTTAGCGCTCGCCCGTGTTTGCGCTGGTGCATTGCTGGTCAGTGACAAGAGGGCAAGTAATCCTGTCAGGGTGAGAACGATCGCTTTCGACATCTGCATCTCCGGCTTCAACTGCAGGTCTGAACCTTGAGTGCCGAAGACCTACCATGCCGTCCCGTTGGAGGCATTGGCAGGGCATCCACATTGTTGGCTATCCGTCTCCGAAGGTCGTTTCGTGCGTTTCACAGCATCAGGATTGAACAATGAGCGTTTCAGCGCGATGTCGACGCAAGCTTTGAACTTTTGGCCCGCCCGCCCATCAACCCGCGCCACCGGTAGCCCTGAGGCCTTACTGTTGCGCCTGGTGTAACCGCTGCCGATGGGCAGCCTGTTTGGCGCGGTTGCCGCAGACCGCCATGCTGCACCAGCGGCGGCCGTGGCGTTTGGTTCTGTCGATGAACAAGAGGGTGCATGCCGGCCCCTCGCAGGCCTTCACACGGCTGAAATCGTCATTGCAGATGAGATCTGCCATGGCGCGTGCGACCGGCAGCAGCAACGTATCCGGTGATGTCCAGCGCCGCGCCGGACGCCATACCAGCGCCGACAGGTGTTCGTGCTCCCCGTGCTCGTGGTCATGCGGCTCCGCGGCCGCGATCTGTCCGAACTCCTGATCGTGCGCCAGCACCTGGTTGAGCGGCTCAAGCTCGGTTGATGCCCCGGCATCGATTGGCTGGCCCTTGTGGGCAACCACGAAACTGCGAAACCATTCCCTAAGCGTCCGCGCCTCGGCCGCAACCGCGTCGATCCTCTCAGGGGCGACGTTTTTCCGCATCGTCTCCAGCACGGCGGGTGGCACCAGCCTCGCCTGGTTCAGCCAGGCCAACAGATCTTCGCCCGAGCGCAACCATTCGACCTGCGTATCGGCAGGAATGGCTATCGAATTGAGAAAGTCCAATGCCGGGGAATCGGCAATGAACATCGCCGGCGGCCGCGCTTCAACTATCGATGACGGCATAGGACTTCCTGCGTTGAGCGTGCGGAATTTCGTAACCATTAAAACATGGTTTGACAAGTTACGTACATATAGTAACCTGTGAAAGCCAACTTTTTCGGTTAGAGGCAAGAGGGCCAGATGACGTTTGCCAGGCCGGAGCGATTGAACGCCTTCGCGGACGGCGTCTTCGCCGTCATCATCACTGTTCTGGTGCTGGACTTACGGCCTCCCGAGGGCGCCGATCTCGGCGCGCTGCTCTCCCTATGGCCCGCCGCGGCAAGCTATGCCGTAAGCTACCTGTTCGTGGCGATCGTCTGGGTCAACCATCACCACCTGCTCCGCTACGCCGAACAGGCGACGCCCCGGTTGATCTGGAGCAACTTCGCTCACCTGTTCTCGATGTCGCTGCTGCCTTTCGCGACCGCATGGATCGCCGACACCCGTCTCGCAGCGCTGCCGGTCGCGGTCTACGCCGCCGTCTTCTTTCTGGTGAATGCCACCTACCTGGCCCTTTGCTACGAAGTGGTCGACCGATCGAACGCCCCAGAGGTGACGCCACCGATGCGCCGGAACATGCGCGTGCGTTCGGTTCTGACCCTGGCGATATTCGGAGCGGCGGCGGCGCTTGCCCTCGCCTACCCCATCGGCGGCATGGGGCTCATCTGCCTGTGCCTGGCGCTCTACCTGCGGCCGGAGGCGCCGGGCGTCAAGGCCTGAAACCTATCGAAACCATCTTGTGGATCGAACATGACCATCACCTCCGTAGCCATCGTCACCGGTGCCAGCCAGGGCATCGGCCAGGCAACCGCCATCCGGCTTGCCGAAGATTTCGACGCCGTCACATTGGTGGCGCGCAGCCGGCAACATCTGGAGGAAACGGCCGAGCAGGTGCGCCAGAGAGGCGCCGAGCCTCTGGTGCTCGACCTCGACCTGAGCGAGGCCCCAGCCGCGGACCTGGTCGTCAGCCAAACCCTCAAACGCTTCAGCCGGATCGACGCGGTCTTGAACATCGCCGGCGCGGTACCACAGATCGATCTGTTCGAAATGACCGATGCGCAATGGGACGCCGGCATGGCGTTGAAACTGCACGGTGCCCGCCGGCTCACGATCAGCGCCTGGGAGACATTGAAGGCCACCAGGGGTTCGGTGGTTCTGACCTCGGGTAACTCGGCACAGTTCCCCAAGGCCGGGACCGCGGCGGTCGGCACGATCAACGCGGCCATCGTCGCTCTCGCCAAGGCATTCGCCGATCGCGGCCTCAAGGACGGCGTCCAGGTCAATAGCGTGCTTCCGGGCCCGGTCATGACCGGCCGGCGTCGCTCCTATCTCGAGAAATGGGCCCCTGCGCATAATGTCAGCCTGGACGAAGCCAGTCAGACTTTCCTCGCCCAATCAGGCATCGAGCGCTATGGGGAGGCCCATGAGATCGCCAACCTCATGGCCTTCCTGGTTTCTCCGGCCGCTCACTGGATGACGGGAAGCGCGCTGCGGATGGATGGCGGCGAAGTGACTGCGGTCTAGAACTCTTCCCAGGCGCTGTCGATAGCGGCATTGCTCTCGCTGAGATAGGAGCGCCCGACCTTGGCCAACTTGCTCCCCAAGCTCTGCCGTACTGTCGGGCTGACGTCCCGCATCACCGACCTGCCGCCCCCGGATATCGTGAAAGTGCCGACGATATGGTCGAGATGCGAAGCCTGCGCCTCGGTCTTTTCGATGGCCGCATTGGTCTCCTCGACCAGCGCCGCATTATGCTGGGTCATCTCGTCCATCTGCCGGACGGCGACGTTCACCTCCTCGATGGATGAGGCCTGGGCCCGGCTGGCTCGCGCAATGGCGTCCAGCGCCAGGCTGTTCTGGCGCACGCCATTGAGCATCGAGGTAAGTGATGTGGCAGCCTGTTCCACGAGCTTGGAGCCCGTCGCGACTTCCCCGGCGCTTTCCTCGATCAGGAGCTTGACCTCGGAAGAAGCCTGCGCGGCCGACTGCGCCAGGCGCCGCACTTCCACGGCCACCACTGCGAAGCCCTTGCCGGCCTCGCCTGCTCGTGCCGCTTCCACCGACGCGTTGAGCGCCAGCAGATTGGTCTGGAACGCGATGTCGTCGATCATGCCGATAATGTTGGAAATCTTGGCCGAAGAGGCGGTGATCTTCTCCATGGCAGTCGTTGCCTCGGTCATCACCATGCCGCCGCTTTCGGCCGTGCGGCTGACACCCACCGCTTCACCGCTCGCTTTTTCGGCGTTGCGGGCATTGTCGAGCACGGTCGCGGCGAGCCGCTCCATGGCGGCGCTTGTCTCCTCGATGGTCGCCGCCTGCCTTGTGGTGCGCTCGGACAGGTCATTGGCGCCGGAGAGGATCTCGCCCGTCGCCACCCGCAGGCCGGACGAGGTGGATTTGATCTCGCCCACGATTTCGGTGAGCTTGTCGGCGACCGCATTGGTGTCGGCCTTGAGCTTGGCGAAGGCGCCCGCATAATCGCCCTGCATGCGCTTGGTAAGGTCCGCATGGGCCAACGCCGAAAGCACTTCCTCGGTTTCGGTCACGCCCCGATCGACCGTCGTCACCAGGTTGTTGATCGACAGCGCGATGGCATTGAGTTCGGCATCGGGGAAGTTGGCGCCGACCCGTTGGCCGAAGTCGCCCTCGACGGCCGCGTCTACGACATTGCCGAAGGCTGCCTGCAGTTCCGCCATCATGCGGCTTCGTTCCTTTTGATCGGCGATGATACGTGACGCCTCGGCCTCGGTCATCTCGGCGACCTTCATGCCGTTTTCGCGGAACACCTCGATGGCGCGCGCCAGATCCCCCAGCTCGTCGCGCCGACCGGCGCCATCGATCGTCACCCCATAATGCGATTCCGCCAGCGCCTTGGCCACTGCCGTCAACCGGCGCAGCGGCGTCGTCACATGCCGGGTGAGGAAAAGCATCAATCCGAACATGGCGACGAGCGCGACGCCGAGCGCAATGAGGCCGGTCCGGATTTCGCCGGCGATTACTTCCTGGCGGTAGATCGAAAGATCCCATGCCATGACCACGGCCCCCACCAGAGCGTGCGCCTTGCCGAAATAGGCTGGAGCGGCGGCGATGTGATAATCGCCCGAAATCGTCGAGACCACATCCTTCGCCGTCAGCGCCTTGGCGGCGATCTCAAGGCTCCGGGCCTGCAGGTCCGGCTTGTTGCCGAAGCTCAGCAGCGTCTTGCCCTGGCCATCGACGGCCCCCGCCGCCGCCAGGCCGAAATCGGGATCTACCTGATAATCTGTGAATGACGCCTGGACCGTATCCATCTTGTCGAACTTGACGCTGCCGGCGAACTGCGCCGTCAGCACGCGGATCATTTCGTTCTGCCGTGCGGAAAGGCTGGCCTCGAGCGTCGTCATGGTGTTGGACGCACCGAGCGAAATGACGAGCGCGACCACCACCACCAGGGTGATGGCGGCCGGAACCAGAATGGCGGGAGCCAGGGGCAATCTGAAGGACATGGGACGCTTTCCGGAAATTTGCTCTGCGATCAGATCTGTGAGAGGTCCACGCCCACGGTGATGGAACCGATGGCGGCGCCCGTGGCTGGATCGATGATGGCTATGCTGACCTGGCTCTGAAAGGCCTGGGTGGATTCGTCCTGCTCGATATCGCCGAGAAAGACGGCCCCCGGCCCCTTGCCGAAGCTTTCAGTGAATTTGGCTTCATCACCCTGCCAGTAGTCGGAGGTGATGGTGCTTTGCGCCACGTCGAGGCCCTTGGCATCGGTGACGAAGATTTCGGTGAACAGGCCCGCGCTCTCATCCTGCGCCGCCGCCAGGAACTTGGCGGCAGCGTTGCCCAGCGTCGCCTCGATCAACGGCTTGTTCTTGGCATCGACCTCGGCCACCCATTGGGCATCGAGCGCATCGATCTTGGTTTGGTCATAGCCGGAGGTAACGGCGTTCTGCGCCTTTATGGCGTCGACAACGAGTGGGTTTTCCGCAAGCTGCGCAATACGCCCGCGTCCCAGCTCCGTCAGTGGGGGAGTATATTCGTCGAGATATTTGTCGGCGAAGGCCGGCTGGGCCGTAACGCCAAGCACGACGACGATCGTCGCAAGCGCAACGCGGGATATCATCGACTTCTGTCTCCGGTCTCGAACGGCCTATCCGGACTGTTTCTGTCCGGCATCGATTGCATGCCGATACCGGTGACGATCCTCCAAGATGCTTAATAATTTCCTGCGACGCGATGACCGGAACCGCGATTTTCGCGGCGGCGAACCACATCGACAGGCCCTATCCCTTGACGCCGCCTACGGTCAGCCCGTGCACGAAATGCCGCTGCAGGGCCAGGAATACGATGGTGACCGGTAAGGCGAAGATCAGGGATGCGGCCATCATCGGCTCGAACAGGGTGTAATATTCGCCCGAGAACGAGGCCAGGCCAACCGGCGCCGTCCAGACCCGCGCAGCCGAGTTGAGGGTGCGGGCGAACAGCAGGTCGTTCCAGCTGACCACGAAGGCGTAAATGAAGATCGTCGCCAGGCCCGGCGCCGCCAGCCGCATGGCGATACGGACGAACACGCCGGTCTGGCTGGTGCCATCCACCAGGGCCGCCTGTTCGATCTCGCGGGGAACGGAAAGGAAGAAGCCACGGAGCAGGAACACCGCGATCGGCAGCATGTGGGAGAGATGGGCGATGACCAGCGCCGTGTAGCTGTTGAGCAGTCCCAGCCCCATTGCCATGCGATAGAGGGGAATGATGATCGAGGTCGGCGGCATGAGCTGCATGGCGACGATGAGAAGCACGAGAATGCCGGTCCAGCGCGAAGTGAAGCGCGCGAGGCTATAACCCGCCATGGCGCCCACGATGGTGGCGCCTGTCGCAACGATCGTGGCGACGAGGCCGCTGTTGAACAGCCATAGGCCCAACGGCACCTGGGTAAACACATAGGCGAAGTTGTCGAAACTCAGGCGAGCCGGCCACACGCCGCCGGTAGCGCTGCGGCTGGAGCCGAGCGGCGAAAGCGCCGTGATGATCATCCAGTAGATCGGAAAGGCGGCGAACAACACGACAAGCAGCGTAAGCAGCATCACGCCAAGGCGCGCCAGACTGCGCGTCAGGCCGGACCGGGCCTGCGCCCGTTCGAGAACCTGAGCGTTGGACAGGGACAGGACCGCCATCTATTCGGCCCCCTGCCTGCGCAGCGTTCGCAGGTAGAACGCCGCCATGACGGCGGAGATGATGAGCGTCGCAACGCCAAGCGTCGCCGAATAGGAAAGATCGTAATAGCGGAACGCCCGATCGAACGTCTCCATGGTGAGCGTCGTGGTCGAATCCCCCGGCCCGCCCCGGGTCAGCAGATAGACCACGTCGAACCGCCGGAAGGCCCACACGCCGAGCAGCAGCAGCGTGACGTTGCTGACCGGCGCGAGGCAGGGCAGCGTGATCGAAAAGAATTTCTGCACCGTACTGGCGCCGTCGACTTCTGCCGCCTCGTAGAGTTCACGCGGAATGCCCTGGATACCGGCGAGCAACAGCACCATGGCCAGGGGAAAGGTGTGCCAGGCATCGACCAGCACCACCGCCCAAAGCGATATCCTGGGCTCGATAAGCCACGGCACATTGGCAAGATTGCCCGGCAGCCAATGGATGATGCGGTTGAGCACGCCGGCGTCGTAGTCGAACATGATGCTCCACACCAAGCTGCCGGCAACGACCGGTGTCGCCCATGGCAGCAGTGTCAGGACCCGTGCGATGGCGCTCCAGCGTGTTCCCCGGCTGAAGAGCAGCGCCGCGGCGAAGCCGAGCACGTAGGTCAGCGCCACCGATCCCGCCGTGTAGAGTACCGACACATAGACGCTGTGCCAGAAATCCGGCGATGCCAGCATGCGCTGGTAATTTTCAAGACCGACAAAATTGGAATTGCGCTGCGGCATGTTGAGCCGAACGCGTTGGAGGCTGGTGACGACACCCGCAACGATCGGGATACCGACGGTTACGACCAGAAGGATCAGCGCCGGGGCCAGCAACACCCCTGCGAATATACGCTGCTGGTTGCGCCAGCCCCATTGCGTTCTCGTCGGCACCGTCATGGCCATGCAAATCGTCCCCGGATACTGGCGAAAAGGCCCGGCCGCTCTATTGCGGGCCGGGCCTCATGGTTCAGTTGAACGTCGCCTCGAGTTCCTTCTGCGCATCGGCAAGCGCCGCCGCAGGATCCTGGCCGCCTTGCAGGGCATTGGTCACCGCCTTGAGGGCGATCGACTCGAATTCCGAGGCGACCGTCTCGAAGCCGGCCGGCACCGGGTTGACCGGCGAGGCACGGAACTGGTCGAGTTCGGCGGCAAGATACGGCTTGGTCTGCAAGGCCTTGTCGTCGATGGCACCCTTCGCGCACGGCACCACGTCGTTATATTTGGAGAACTGCGACTGCACCTCGGGGCTCAGCACCGCCTCGATGAATTTCCACGCGAGCTCCTGGTTCGAGGTATTGCCGATCGCCAGCAGGGCATTGGGTCCGCCCGTGGCCGGTCCGTCCCAGGGCAGGTGCGTCGCCTTGATGCTCGGTGCGAGCTCGGGATTGACCTTGGCGACGAACGGCACCTGCCACGGCCCATCGAGTTCCATGGCGCTGTCACCGCTGGCGAAGAGCGCACGTTGATCATCCTCGCTGCGGCCGCGAGGAATGAGCTGCTCGTCATAGAGTGTCTTCATCAGAGTGAGAGCCTTGACCGCCGCCGGGCTGGTCAGTGTCGGCTTGCTGCCATCGGTGAGACTGCCCCCATAGGCGATCGTCCACATCATCAGCATCTCGTAGGTCGGTTCCTCGTCGATATTGACCATCGAGGCGCCGTATTTGACGACAGTGCCGGACGCGTCTTTCTTGGTGAGCTTGCGGGCATCGTCGAGGAATTCCTCGGGCGACTTCGGCGGACCGGCGAGGCCGGCGTCCTTGAACTTCTGCTCGTCATAGAGCAGCGTCAGCGTGCGCCCCGAAATCGGCACCGCCATGATCTTGCCGTCAAAGGTCGTCGCATCCCAGCAGGCCTGTTCGACCTTATCCGCCATGCCCGACTTGGCGATGAAGTCATTGAGCGGCACCAGGCCACCCGAGCCCTGTACTTCCGACAAATTGGTGGCGACGCTCACGACGTCCGCCGGATTGCCCGATGACAGCTCGACCACCAACTGGGTCAAATAGTCGTTCACCGGCAGGTTGCGCACCTCGAGCTTGACGCCGGGGTTGTCCGCCTCGAACTTCTTGGCGGCGAGCTGCCACCAGTCGCCGATGCCCGGCTCGCTGAACATCCAGCTACCGACGCTGAGGGTCTTGTCCTGCGCCTGGACCGCTCCCACCGCCACCGAGGCGGCGAGCAAAGCGGCAAGGCCGATCGAAATCGTCCGTTTCACTTTTTCCTCCCTGATTTGCCGCCCTGCCGCTTCCTCCACGGTCAGGGCGGCAGGTTTACATATCGGTCCTGGATTGCAAGACTGATTTACACATCTGCAAATTCACAGCTGGGCCCCCTGGCGCCGCAACTCGCTTTGCAGATCATCGATGTCGAGTTCACGGGGGGTGATGCCGGCCTTGCCGGCCAGCGCGGCCGCAATGCCCGCCCCCTGGCCGGTTACAAGGCATCCGGCCTGCTGCCGGATGGAGCCACAGGCAACCCGGTCAGCCGAAACGCAACGTCCGGCAACCAGCAGGTTCTCGATGCCCTTGGGCAACATGATCCCATAGGGAACCTGGTAGGACTTGCCCTCGCGGATGGCCGACATGCGGGTCAGTTCCTTGCCGCCTTCGACATTGTGAACATCGACCGTCGCCCCGCAATAGCCGATGGCATCGCGGAAAGTGCGGGCATCCAGCACGTCCGAACCGGTCAGCGTATAGTCGCCCACGATCCGGCGGGTTTCGCGCACCCCCACGATATCGGCCACCTGCAGCAGATAGGCGTTCTCGAAGCCGGGCACGAATTCCTTGAAATAGTGCGCCGTGCGTACGGTGAAATCACGCATCGAGCCGATAGCTTCCGACAGGGTTTCGGTGTCGGTCGCATCGACGCGATAGGCCATGTCGACGTTGTGCATGGTGATGTCGTAGCGCACTTCGCCACCACGGAAGACCGGCCGGCAGATGCTGGTATGGGCGCGGGGATTGAGCGTCGTGGTGCCGAACGGGATCGGATACTTGCCCTCCGCGGCTGCCCGCTCGCGGATCGAATTGATCGGCAGGAGGGTCAGCGGCATCTTCTTTTCATAAAGCTCGTTGAGCTTTCTGACATAGGCCTCGGTGAAATCGCCACTGCCGATATTGGCGTTGATGAACGCGATGCTCTTGCCCATGTCGACGCCGCCCATGAGGAAATACATGGAGATCGGCTGCACATAGGTGGCATCGTTGCCCTCGCCCTGCTCGTAGCCGGCGCCGGCAAAATTGGCGATATGACCGTCGCCCGTGGCATCGATGACGACGTCGGCGGAAAGATATTCGCCATAGGCGAGTTCGACCCCGACGATGGTGTTCCCATCCTTGCGAACGCCTGTAACCTTTGTGTTGTAGAGGATCCGAACGCCGGCCTCGCGCACCATCTGGTCGATCAGCCACTTCATCAGTTCTGGATCGAACAGGACGCGCACCGGCGCCTCGCCATCCTTGAGCGTATATGCGCCGCCACTCGCGTTCAGGCGGTCGACCAGGCGCTGCGCGACGCCACGCACGACCTGCGTGCCCGCATAGGAGGATTCCAGCTGGACGAGCGTTTCCTCGTCGCGCCAGGGCTGGTGCCGCATCGACACAATGCCGGGAACGAGACCGCCCGTCATCGTGCCGCCGAGATAGCTCTGCTGTTCGAGCAAGGTTACCTCAGCTCCCGCCTCGGCTGCCGCGATCGCTGCGGCAAAACCCGCCGTGCCACCGCCTGCGACTACAACACGCGTCATTCCGTTCTCCAGCTCGTTCACAACCTCGCCCGCTCGGGCCAGCTTTTGTTACAGAAAAGAACACATCTGTAAATACTAAATAATAGGTTTGTTATTTTTCTGGAATAAGCATCCAGGCATGCCGCCTCCCAGGGAAGACCCGCAGAAGCACAGGGTGTCCGGGGGGTTTTCACCCGCTGGGGAGAAACGAGGCTTAAGTGTTCTGTACGCGAGAGGCTTCTGATATAACAAATTCGTCACTTCATACGGACAGAACGAGGATGTGCCAATGGAACCAGTGAAAGGCTCGTCGCGCCGCGCGCCGTTTGCCGAGCAGGTTTACAGCCAACTTCGCCGTCTTATCGAAAGGGGGGAGTTCCCCCGCAACGCCCGGCTGCCACCCGAGGAAGAGCTCGGGCAGCGCTTCGGCGTCAGCCGCCCCATAATCCGCCAGGCATTGGGCCGGCTGGTGGATGAAGGTGTGGTCGAGACCCGGAAAGGCTCGGGCACCATCGTGCGCGTCGGCCCCACAGCCTTGCAATCGCGATTTCCAACGCTCGACAGCGTCGCCGACGTGCAGCAGTTCTATGAGTTCCGCATCGACGTCGAAAGCCGGACGGTCGCCATGGCGGCGCAGCGGTATAATCTCGCCCAACTCGCCGAGATGGAGGAGGCGCTGTTGGGCTCCGAACGCGCCATCGAGGCCGGAAACCTGCGCGTTGCCGCCGATCTCAACTTCTCCTTCCATCGCGCCATCGCCAAGGCCTCGGGCAATCGCTTCCATGAAACGGCGATCGAGCTTTTGCCCAATGTGATCGGCCATGTGGGCGACGAGTTCCGCATCGGCACATCCGACGAGGAGGCCGAGCGAGCCCGCGTCATCGTCGCCGAACATCACGCCATTCTCGACGCAATCCGCCAGCGCGACGCGCTATCCGCAAGCCGCCTGATGATCGAACACATCACCTCGGCGCAGAACTACCTCTACGCCAATATCTCGGTGCGCCTGCGGTCGGCGGATGAGTCGGTGACCCGGACCTGAATTGGGGCGCTGAGGCACAATGGCCCCGCCCTAAAGATGCTTCAAAACCCGCGCCGGCACGCCCGCCACCAGCGTGTCGGCGGCTATGCTACGGCTGACCACGGCTCCGGCGGCGATCACCGAGTTATCGCCAACCGTGACACCCGGCAGGATGGTGGCTGCGGCGCCGATCCAGACATTGTTGCCGATGACGATGGGCTTCGCGACGATGCCGTTGCGGCGCTCGGATGGCGCCACCGGGTGGCCCGCCGAGACGAGATTGACCTTGGGTCCGATCATCACATCGTCACCGATAGTGATGCCGCCCATATCCATGAAGTGGCAACCCTGATTGATGAAGACGTTGCTGCCGACCGTGATATTGAGGCCGCAATCGGTCGAGAATGGCGGGATGACCATGAAGCGCTCGCCCACAGGCTTGCCGATAAGCTCCGAAAAGGCGGCGCTGAGGCCGTCGAGATCGTCGAAGCCGATGTCGCTGAGCCTTGCCGACAGGCGCACGGCCCGCTGTACATTCTCGAAACGAGCGCGGCCTTCCTGCGAACGGGCGGGATTGGTCATGATGAGCTTCCGGTGAGTCGGCGCTGATCATATCGCATTAGCGCGTGAGGGTGTCGCCGCCACCGGGAAGACGCCCTTAAACGCAGGGTTGCACGACTTGCGATACAAACGAAGAGCCCATGGTCGATAGTCAGAACCGGCCTTATGTCGTCGGTTTTGCCCTTCCGGCGTCTCATGCTGATCACCGCAGCGGATCTTGCCCGCTGCAGGGCGATGTTGCCGGGGCACTCGCGGTGCTGTTCGCATCAGGTATGGCCGGACTTTCAGCATGGGCATTCCACGGAATGCCGGTTCTGATCGCCGACCTCGTGCTGCCGCCCTTACATTATTTGTGGATGCGCAGCGTCATGAACGAAGCCAGATAGCCAACCGAAGGGCCCGCTCCCCCTCACACGCTGCCGAGAAACATCGCATAGGCCGGGTTCATCGTCTCATCCCAGCAGGCATAGCCCAGGTTCTGGAGGAAAGCATCGAACTCGGCGCGTTCATGTGCTGGAACCTGGATGCCGGCCAGGACGCGCCCGAAATCCGAGCCGTGGTTGCGATAGTGAAACAGGGAAATGTTCCAGTCCGACCGCAGACCTTCGAGGAATTTCAACAGCGCACCGGGCCGTTCCGGGAACTCGAAGCGGTAGAGCAGTTCTGCCTCAAGGCCATCGACGCGGCCGCCCACCATGTAGCGGATATGCAGCTTGGCCAGTTCGTTGTCGGTCAGGTTGACCACCTCATGGCCGCTGTCGCGCAGCAAGGCCATGATCTCCTGCTTTTCGGCCTCACCGCCGCGCAGACCCACGCCGACGAATATCTGGGCCTTGGCGCCGGGGGCGATGCGGTAGTTGAATTCGGTGATGGAGCGGTCGCCGAGGAGCCGGATAAAGGAACGGTAGGCGCCGGGCTGCTCCGGAATGGTGATGCCGAACAGGGCCTCCGAGCGTTCGCCGATTTCGGCCCTTTCGGCGACATGGCGCAGCCGGTCGAAATTGACATTGGCGCCCGACACGATGGCGATCGCCGCGCCCTCGCCATCGAGGCCGGGCGCGTGCTTGCGCAGCCCCGCCAGCGATACGGCGCCGGCCGGCTCCGCTATGGCGCGCGTATGGTCGAAGATATCCTTGATGGCGGCGCAGATTTCATCGGTCGTGACCGTGATCACTTCATCGAGCAGGTTCCGGCAAAGCCGGAAGGTCTCGTCCCCCACCTGCCGAACCGCCACCCCATCGGCAAAAATGCCCACTGTACCGAGCGGCACGGGCTGGCCGGCCATGAGGGCAGCCTGCATCGATGCGGCATCCTCGGGCTCGATACCGATGACCCGGATGTCGGGACGGAGGAATTTGACATAGGCCGCGACCCCGGCCGCCAGCCCACCGCCGCCGATGGGAACGTAGATGGCCGCGATCGATGCCGGATGCTGGCGCAAGATCTCGACGCCGATCGTGCCCTGCCCGGCGATCACATCGGGATCGTCGTATGGATGGACAAAGACCAGATTCTGCTCCTCGCAAACCGCGAGAGCATAAAGGCGTGCATCATCGAAGGCGTCACCATGGATCACGACTTCGCCGCCCATGCGTCGCACCGCTTCAACCTTGATGGAGGGCGTCGTGCTCGGCATCACGATAACGGCGCGCACGCCCATGCGCCGGGCCGAATAGGCGACGCCCTGGGCGTGATTGCCCGCCGAGGCGCAGATGACGCCGCGCCGCCTTTCGGCCTCCGTGAGGCTTTCGAGTTTGTTGTAGGCCCCGCGAATCTTGAAGGAAAAGACCGGCTGCAGATCCTCGCGCTTGAGGAGCACATCGCGCCCCAACCGCTCCGAAAGCGGGCCCATGCGGTCAAGCGGGGTTTCGACTGCGGCTTCGTAGACGGATGAGTTGAGGATCCGGCGAATATAGTCGTCCATGCACAGGGTCCTTGCTGCCGAAAGCCACATATGGTGACCTCCCTTTTTGCCCGACCCAGTCGGGCGGGACAACCACCCACCGGTGCGACATGGACGACCGAGCCTTGATGTCGATCGCGCAACAACCCGCTAGTCTTTTGCCGTGCAACGGGAGGCATGAATGCAGGAATGCAAGGTGATCCGCGGCGGCGCCGCGTTCCAGGGCAAGCAGGGCATGAACTACTTCGCCGGTATTTCGGCCGAGAGCGCCGGCTCGACGGCGATCTGCATGCACATGCTGGTCTTGCCGCCCGGCGGCAAGGCCAAGCCGCATTATCACGAGCACCACGAGACGGCGATCTTCCAGATCGAGGGCTCGACCTCATTCTACCACGGACCGAACCTTGAATTCCTCGATCACGTGGCCGAAGGCGATTACGTCTATATTCCGGCGGGCGTTCCGCACCAGCCCTTCAATCCGACGGACCGGACCGCCCGCGCCCTCATCGCCCGCACCGATCCGAACGAACAGGAAAGCGTCGTCTTGCTGCCGGAAAGCATGGCGCGCATCTAGAGCGTTTTCAGGAAAAGTGGATGCCGCTTTTCCAACTCGAAAACGCGCCAAAACAAAGACTTAGACCGCTCGTTTTGATACAATCAAAACGTGAACGCCCTAGCGTGCCGCCACCGGATAGCTCAGGCGACCTGCCCGAAACGGAGTCTGGCGCGTTCGCGCGCCCTGGCGGCAACGACCTCGCGGTCCTTGGGCGGTGCATCGGTATCCAGAGCCCGCAGGAGCTTGCGAACCGAGCGCTCGATCTCCTCGACCGCCTCGTGGAAGGCCGCTTCGTTGGCCTGCGAGGGCTGCGTAAATCCGGAGATCTTGCGCACGAACTGCAGCGATGCGTCATGCATCTCATTCTTTGTCGCGGGAGGCTCGAAGTTGAACAATGGCTTGATATTTCGACACATGGGCTCCTCCTTTGATGAAGGCACAGTGTGTATGGCAACACGGCGCACGTCTATACTGACGGCGCGCTGACGCGGACAATTCAATGATTGGGATTTGAGATTAAGTGCGCGGGATCACACTGTCACCAAGGAAGACCGCACAGATCGATGGTGCCACCAGGAGGAGTCTTGCCGTGGAAAGGCCGGACGAACGGCGCCATGACCTGATAAGGGCCGGTTGAATTGGGCTGCTCGGCGATGACGATGCCATCGAAAAAGCGCCACCCCAACCCTTGATAAAAGCCATAGTTCCTTGTTTCGCAGAAGAGCAGCCCAAACGCCGAACCGTGATCGCGGACGATCACTTCGTGCGCAGCTTCCATCGCGGCTTTTCCAAACCCTCTGCGCCGCGCGTCAGGATGCGTCATGACGCCCCCAATTCCTGCGATATCCGTCGCTGTACCGTAGATCGTTCCCCTGCGAAACAGCAATCCAACGGCTGAAATCAACATATCGACGTCGTAGACCAGTATCCTCAGAGTTGCTCGGGCCGACACGACATCCCGCCACACGGCAGTCGCCAGCACCTCCGGTGGATAGACTGCCGCCACGAGGGGAGCAACCTCGCCTGGGCTCTCCAATCCATCTCGAACTTCAATTCGCATAAGGCCCCCAAGGCTCAGCAAAGCCTTGGTTTTAGACTGATTTTTCCAGTGCGTCACAGATGCGGTGGCAGTGGCGAACGCCAATGCGAAGCTCGCTGGCTCCCAGGTAGCCGGCTTTTCTCTTAGAACCGGTAGGTCAACCCCACGACCGGACCGCTCAGACGCGTGTCGTACACATAGCCATCGTGATCATAGTCGACGTCGAGCACCTTGTAGCCCGCCGAGACGGACAGCTGATCGGTAAAGGTGTAGTTGGCCGTTGCCATTGCCGACCAGGTGAAATCTGATCCCGTGCCAAAACCGCCGATGTCCGCCTGCGCCTGCACGGACAGCTTGTCGGTCAGGCGAAAGAATGCCCGCAGGCCGATCACCGGGTCTACCCAGCCGAAGCTTTCGCCATAGCTGCGCGACATGCCGAGCGCGCTGACCGTGACGTCGTTGGAGATATTCCAGAAACGTGCGCCCACCAGGGCATCGAGCGTCACATCCTGCGTATCGAAAACCCGATAGCCACCCTCGAGTGTTGCCATGAACTGCCTGGTATCGACGCTGCCCTCTACTACCGTGCCCGGCGGTATGGGACCTGGCAGCGGCGGCAAAGGACCGAATGTATGACTGTCAGTGGTGTCGACATACATGACGTCGCCAGACAGGACGAAGCGGTCGTAGCGCCCCCATATGTTGGCGAAGCCGCCGAAGTTGAGATCGTCGAGAACGTCGGAAAACGACTTCTCGACGCCGATCGTCGGTGCCCGTTGAAAGGGAGATATATTCCCCTCAAGACCCGCCGCCCACATATAGGGTGTGATCTGCAGGGCCCAATCTGGCCCGTCGGCTGCAACGGGCGCCGATATGTCCGGCTGCGCGGGGATGATGTCGGCGCCGTAGGCGAGCTGTGCGCCGCAAAACGACAGGACAAGAACGACAAGATATCTGTTCAAGAATGCCTCCGCTCAAGCTGAAAACACGTTCTTGTGGATGCGCCCATCCTTCATGATGAGCTTCAACGTCCGGTCGGGATCCGCGATCAGGGAAATATCCTCGAGCGGATTGCCGTCGATGATGAGAATATCCGCATAGGCGCCTGCCTCGATGCGCCCGAGCGCTCCCGGATAGGGATTGCGCGGCCCCGAAAGACCGGCAAGCTCGGCATTGACGCTGGTCAAAAGCCGCAGCACATCCACATTGTCATACCACCGGGCGAATTTGGCGAGCTGTTTGCCTTGCGTGGCGGTTCCGTTGGGGTTGAACAGGATGTCCGTGCCCAGGGCCATCTTGACGTTGTGCTTGCGACCCAGTTCCACCGCCCGGGCTGTGCCTTCGGCAATCATCTGCTGTTGCGCGCGCTGCACTGGCGACGAATAGGTGTTGGCATCTTCATCGGCAAGGAACGGCTGGATGCTCCACCACGCGTCCGCATCGGCGATGCGTTTCACCGTATCTTCGTCGGCAAGCTGGCCATGCTCGATCGATTTCACCCCACTGGCGAGCGCGCGCTGAATGGCGGCGGACGTGTAGGCATGAATGCACACATATGTCCCCCAATCCGATGCCGCGGCCACGGCCGCCTTCATCTCTGTTTCTGTATATTGGAGCGCATCGAGGGGATCGTAGGAGGAGGCGACGCCGCCACCTCCCATGATCTTGATCTGGCTGGCGCCAAGCATGAGTTGCTCCCGAACCCTGCGCAGTACTTCGGATTCTCCATCTGCGATCGCCGAAATACCCGCCTGCTCGGCAGCGCTGAGATCGCTCTGCGCCGTTCGCGGCAGCTCCGTGCGCATTCGGAAGTCGCCGTGCCCGGAGGTCTGCGAGATCATGGCGCCCGAAGGATAGATCCGGGGGCCTGGAATGCGCCCCTCATCGATGGCGCGCTTCAATGCGAATGACGGGCCCCCGACATCGCGAACCGTGGTGAAGCCGCGGAGCACCGTGCGCTCGGCCTCCTGAGCGGCAACGATATGGACGTAAGGGATATCAGCGGTGATAGCCACTGCCTGCGAGATGCCGGCGAGGATGGAATGCCAGTGAGCATCGATCATGCCGGGCATCAACGTTCGGCCACCGCCGTCGATCATATCCGCGCCAGCGATCGTATCGGCCGGGGCAACCAGCGCCTTGATGAGCTTGCCTTCGACAAGCACATCGCGGCCCTCCACGAGCTTGGCGTTGACCCCGTCGAAGATCTTCACGTTCCGTAGCAGAACCGGCTTCGCAGCATCTTGCGCGAAGGCCGGGCTGACCAGGCCAAGAGCGGGAACCGCAAGGCTCGCCGCTATCCCCCTAAGGACCGAACGGCGCGACAGCCCCTTGTCGATACGGGCGAATAGTTGCTGCGCCCCTGGGTTGTGACAGGCACAATTCCAGCCATGGGTGACATGCTGGTATTCTTGACGAATAGGCAAATTACCCCCCCACTACAGCTAGTTAAATCCACTATGCTGATCGCAAAATAGCCAGTCAACACGGAAAATACCTGCAATTAAATAACCAATTTGGGAACAAAATGCCCATAATCATGAGAGCGATACTTTTCGACATCTCACAATTACAGCACCTATTTATATGAATTTGTTGGTTTTCTTGGGCGCAGTCCAAGCGACAGGACAGATCGGTCATCAGGCAGGAGAATGGCGTGCCGGCGGCGATATATGCCAAGTCGCTCTTCGGGGCGGCCCAGCGCGCCGATTGTCTTCGGCCAGCCGGCATCGCCAGCTACAAAGCCAAAATAACTGCCTGAATTTCCAAGGAAACAAATGGTAGCGAGGGGCGGATTCGAACCGCCGACACGCGGATTATGATTCCGCTGCTCTAACCAACTGAGCTACCCCGCCCCAGAGGGGCACGGACGTCGCAAGACCGACATCCGGCGTGCCGCAAACAGATCGCGGCGCAGTGCGGCTGCTTATTAAGTTTGCCTCCCCGCCCTGTCAAGCAAAAGCACATGCCGCTCTCGTCGCTAATGCACGGCTTTTTTCACGTCCTCGCCACCGTGCTCGGCAAGAAAGTCACGCACTTGCGCCAGGTCGGCCTCGAACTGCGCCCGCTCCGCCTCGACGGCACTGCGATCAACCATCCGCAACAGGAAAGATGGGTGGATGGTCACGAACAACGTGCTGCCATCCTCCAGCGCGATCGGCTGGCCGCGGCTGCGTGAAATGGTGACGCTGTGACCGAGGAGACTTTGCGCGGCCGTGGCGCCCAGCGCCACCACCACCTTGGGCTTGACGAAGTCACGCTCAAGATTGACCCAGAAGCGACAGGCGGCAATCTCGCCGCTATTGGGGCGCTGGTGGATGCGCTTCTTGCCGCGCGGCTCGAATTTGAAGTGCTTGACGGCGTTGGTGACATACACGCGCGTCCTGTCGATGCCGATCTTTTCCAGTGCCGTATCGAACACCTTGCCGGCCGGGCCGACGAATGGCTTGCCTTGCAAATCCTCCTGGTCGCCGGGCTGTTCGCCGACGAACATCAGTTCCGCATGGACTGGCCCGGCGCCGAACACGGCTTGCGTCGCCATCTCGTAGAGCGGGCACCGGCGGCATTCCTGCACAGCGGCACGGGCCTCGGCCAGGCTCTTGATGTCGGTCGGAGCCGGCTCTATCTCCTGCCGGGCAGCAATACGTGCGTGCCGTACCGGCGGAATACTGGCTTGCTTGGCGATCATTGCGTCCTCCGCCTGTTTCGCGCCCGCGATCAGGGAGGGAATGAGTTCAGCCTCCGGCAGGTTGCGCCAATATTTCATCGGCATCTCGGATTTCATCATCGCCACCTTCAGCCGCGCCGGATTGAAGATCGAGGCGTAATAGGTGCGCCAGGTGTCCTCGAGCGCATCCTCGGCCGGCACATCGGCCTTGTTGCCGCCGGGACCGAAGGACAGTGCTTCCCCGTCCCACAACGCCGACGCATAGGGCGTGACGATGGCCCAGTTCATGGCGGTGAAGCGGCGGACAAAAAACGGTGCGGTCGGCTCCAGCACGAAATGCTCGGGCTCGAACCAGGCCGCGAACCGCTCCTGGCCGGACGGGCCCGCAATGCGGCGGAAGCGCACGAACGCCGTCATCTTGTGCGCATCACGACGCACCGCGCTGACCCGGCGATCGAGCGCAGCCACGTCCGGATCGGAGCGCAGTTCCAGGATGTGCTTGTCCTTTTGCAGCCGCCACAAGAGCCGGTACAGCAGCCCGAAGCGATCGGAATCGCGGTGGCAGATGGCGTCCTTGCCGAGCGCGATGAAGCGTTCCGGCACGGTGCCGACGGCGCGTCCGGTCACCGGATGGAGCGGCAGGTCCGCCTCGGCAAAAAGATCGCCCGGCAGATCGGGATCGATGAACCGCACGCTGTCGGGTGTGAGCCCCGCCAACAGGAGCGCCCGCGCCATGGTGCGCCATTCGGCGAAATCGTTGCGCGATCTCAGCGTGACGCGATGCATCAGAACAACGCCAGCTGCTGCGGCTGCGGTTGCAATTTGGCGCGCAGGCGCTTGTCGTCGGTCAGCCCGCCCGGCGACCAGTCGGAAGCCTCGATGAAAGGCCGCATCTTGTCGATCGCCCCGGCAAGCCGCGCCACATCCTCCAGGCGCAACCGCTGGTGGCGGCGATTTTCGATGATCCTGTCGACGGTCTTGGCGCCGAGGCCCGGAACGCGCAGCAAGAGTTCGCGCTCGGCCCGGTTGATGTCGACGGGAAAACGCGCCCGATGCCTCAGGGCCCAGGCCAATTTGGGGTCGATGGCAAGATCGAGATGGCCGCTATCGCCCCCGGAGAGAATTTCCGGCACCGAGAAGCCATAGAACCGGATCAGCCAGTCGGCCTGATAGAGCCGGTGTTCCCGCATCAGCGGCGGCGCCTGCAGCGGCAGCTTGGCGCTGGCATCCGGGATCGGCGAGAAGGCCGAATAGTAGACGCGCTTGAGGCCATAGCCGGAATAGAGCGCCGCGCTGCGGCCCAGCACGGCAGCGTCATCGGCGCCGTCGGCACCCACGATCATCTGCGTCGATTGCCCGGCTGGGGCAAAGTTCTGCGGCTTGGCGCGCGCCTTTTCATCCGGCTGTGCGGCTTCCCAGCGCTGGCGAATACCCGCCATGGCGGTGCGGATTTCAGCCGGCTTCTTTTCCGGCGCGAAAGTGGAAAGCCCCGCATCAGTCGGCAGTTCGATATTGGTCGACAGCCGGTCGGCATAGCGACCCGCCTCCGCCAACAGGTCCGGCGCGGCATTGGGGATGACCTTGAGGTGGAGGTAGCCGCCGAACCTGTGCGTCGTCCGCAAGGTCTTTGCCACGCGCACCATTTCTTCCATCGTGTAGTCGGGCGACTGGATGATGCCCGAGGACAGGAACAGCCCCTCGATATAGTTGCGCTTGTAGAAATCGAGCGTCAGCCGCACGACTTCCTCGGCTGAAAACCGCGCCCGCTCGACATTGGACGAGGAGCGGTTGATGCAATAGCTGCAGTCGTAAATGCAGAAATTGGTCAAAAGAATTTTCAGCAGCGAAATACAGCGCCCGTCGGGCGCATAGGAGTGGCAGATGCCGCTGCCCTCGGTGGAGCCGATGCCACCTGTGCCCATGCTGTCGCGTTTACGCGTACCCGACGAGGCGCATGACGCGTCGTATTTGGCGGCGTCCGACAGGATGGCAAGTTTGCGCTGCAGGGTAAGCTGGGCCATTCGTTCACCTTATGTTCCAATCCTCACCCTAAGCAAGTCCAACCTGCCGCGCATTCAACAAAGACATGTGATGGGTGGAAAAACTGTTCGCTCATCGACAACTATCTGTCGTGATTAGCTCTCTATCAGCGCCGATGCCCTTAGCCTATTTCTAGGTCAACAACTTAGGAGGCAAACATGGCTCTCGAACTTTCCGGCATTCATCATCTCACCGCCATTACCGCACAGGCGCGCGAAAACCTGCGCTTCTATACGCAGGTTCTCGGCATGCGGTTGATCAAGCGCACCGTCAATCAGGACGACACCAGCGCCTACCACCTGTTCTATGGCGATGGTATCGCCAGCCCTGGCGCGGACCTCACCTTCTTTGATTGGCCTGCAGCGCGCGAGCGGCGCGGCACGCATTCCATTGCACGCACCGCGTTGCGGGTGACGAGCGAGGACGATCTCGCCTGGTGGCAGCAGCACCTGAAGACCAATGGAGTCGATGCCGGCACCATCGCGGAACGGGCCGGCCATCTCTCGCTCGATTTCGAAGATCCGGAGGGCCAGCGGTTCCGGCTGGTGGCTGACACCCATGCGGATGCTGGACACCCCTGGGTCAGGAGTGCCGTGCCGGCCGAGCGCCAGATCCGCGGCCTCGGCCCGATCACGCTCAGCGTTCCGCGCCTCGATCGCACCGCCAGGATTTTGACCGACGTCATGAACATGCGTGAAGTGCGCACCCATGCGGCAGTCGATGGTCAGGGTGAAGTGCATGTGTTCGAAATGGGTCGGGGCGGCGCGCCGGCGGAGTTGCATGTAGCGGTCGAGCCCGACCTGCCTTTCGCCCAGCAGGGCGCTGGCGGTGTGCATCACGTGGCGTTCCGGACGCCCGACAGGGCACAGTTCGAGCAGTGGATCGACCGCGTCGCGAGTGCGCGGGTGCCGTCGAGCGGCGAGGTGGAGCGCTACTATTTCACGTCGCTCTACTTCCGCGAACCGAACGGCATCCTGTTCGAGATCGCCACCGATGGTCCCGGGTTCGCCGTCGATGAACCGTTGGAAAGCCTGGGCGACCGGCTGTCCCTGCCGCCCTTCCTCGAAGGCCGCCGCGCCGCGATCGAGGCTGGCCTGAAGCCCATCGACTAACCACAATGCGGCCGCCACCCCGACACTCCGGGATGGCGGCCAGCGATTTGATGACTAGGGATTCATGCTTGCCGCGAGATCGACCAGCTGGACGAACTCGGCGCGATACCCTTCGGCATCGGCACCTTTGGCCCCCTGGGCCAGCGTCTTGATCTGGCCCCAGCTCATCGCATCGCCATATTTGGAGTCCTTGAGCTTTTGGCCAAAGGCCGCCACGGCTGCCGCGAACCGGCTATCGTCGGACGCCTTGGCGATATCGTCGACCGCGATGTCCTTGCCGATCGGCGTCTCGATCAGCTTGCTCGTATCGCTGTCGGGCAACTTGTAGCGCAGCTTGAGGAAGGCCAGTTCATTGGCGTCCTGGGTCACGGATGCCGGCTGCTCGGAGCCGTAGCGCAGCGGATCGACCAGTTCCCCGCCCGAACCTGCCGGTGTAATCTCGTAGAGCGCAGTGACGGAGGTCCCTGCCCCCACATCGCCGGCATCGACCTTGTCGTTGTTGAAGTCCTCACGGCTGAGCGCCCGGCTCTCATAGCCGACCAGCCGGTATTCAGAGACGGCAGCCGGGTTGAACTCGACCTGGATCTTCACATCCTTGGCGATGGTTTCGAGCGTGCCGCCGCCTTCGGCGACCAGCACCTTCTGGGCTTCCTTGAAGCTGTCGATATAGCTGGCATTGCCATTGCCGTTCTGGGCCAGGCTCTGCATGGTCTCGTCGTCGAGATTGCCCTCGCCGAACCCCAGCACCGACAGGAAGACGCCACTGTCGCGCTTGCCGGCAATGAAGGTCTTGAGCTCATCGGGATCGTCGATCCCGACGTTGAAATCGCCATCGGTGGCAAGGATCACCCGATTGGTGCCATCGGCGACCTTGTGCTGCTCGGCCAGCTGATAGGCGAGCGCGATGCCCTCGGCACCTGCCGTCGAGCCGCCGGCCTCGAGATTATCCAACGCCGCCAGGATCTTCGCCTTCTGGTCAGCCTTGGTCGGCTCCAGCACCACGCCGGCCGAGCCCGCATAGGTGACGATGGAGACTGTATCGGTGGCCGAAAGCTGATCGACCAGCAGCGAGAAGGCCCGCTTCAGCAGCGGCAGCTTGTCGGGCTCGTCCATGGAGCCTGACGTATCGATCAGGAACACCAGATTGGCCGGCTTGTGCTCGGCGGCGGGCGGCACATAGCCCTTGATGCCGATCTGCAGCAATTCGGTCTTGGGATTCCACGGCGTCGGATAGACCGAGACCGTCGGCCTAAACGGCTCGCTGGCGCTGGCTGCCGCCGGATAATCATAGGGGAAATAGTTGACCATTTCCTCGATCCGCACGGAGTCCGGCTCCGGCGTGATGCCGGATTCCAGCGAGCTCCGCACGTAGGAATAGGATGCGGTGTCGACATCGATGGAGAATGTCGACACCGGTTCCTGCGCCGTCACCTTGAGGGGCGACTCGTCATAATGCGCGAACTGGTCGCCAGTCGGCGTCGTCGGCACCATCACCGGCGACGGTGCGGGCGCCATGAAGCTTTCGGGAGGCAAAGGAGGAGCAGTCATCTCCTGGGCCGGAGCGGCATCCATGGTCACCTGGTTGGACAGGGCCGCATCGGGCGCTTCCTCCCGCGCCAGGGGAGCCATCATCGGCGCCTCGGCCTGAGGCGGCGGCGCCACGGCTTCATCCGCGGACTGCTTGGCATCAGCCTGCGACGGCGCTACCGGCAGGTTTTCGACCATCGGCTGCGGTTTGGGCAGCGCCCGCGTTTCCGCCAGCGGTGCTGGTGTCGACTGCTGCGCCGGCTGCGCAACCACCGGCTCCGGCGCCGGCTGCGGCTGCACCGCGGTCGTCTGGACCGCAGTCGTGGTGACGGGAGGCTGCGTCATCGCGGTGCTGGTGTAAAGCTGATAGCCGAGCGGCAGCAGCAGGAGAACCACTGCGGCGGTACCGATGGGAATACGCGTGTCCATGTTCCAAGTCCTCTTGGTTGAGAAGATGGAATTGAGACGCTGACGCCAATCCGATCCTTGGGGTCGGACGTGAGATTTTTCCTGGGCTTCCGTAAATGCTGCTTGCGCCAGCTGCAAGGCACGCTGCCGCGCCGCCTTGTCGGGCCCGGGCGTTGCCAGTCTGCTGAGGCTCTTCAGCCGATCATTTTCGCTGTCGTTCATCACAAAAGCCCCCTCAGGGTCTTTTTCGCTTCGTGTATGTGCCAGGAGACCGTGGCCTCTTTGCACCCCATGATCTCGCCCGCCGCCGCGTGACTCATTTCCTCGGCATAGACCAGCAGGACCGCGTCGCGCTGTTGTTCGGGCAATCGCCGAACCGCCGCCCACAATTCACCAGCCGCTGTCGCATCTTCCTGGTCGGGAGCACTGTCCTCCGGGGTGACCAGGGCCAGTGCCTCGACCTGCCGGCTGCGCCGTGTGCGGCTGCGCTGCAGGTCGCGTACGGCGTTGAGCGTGATGCGGTAGAGCCAGCTCGAAAACGCCGACCGCCCGTCGAAACTCTTCAGCACCGACGCCAGCTTGATACAGACATCCTGCGCGATGTCTTCGGCATCGCTGCCATTGCCGCACCATTTATAGGCGGTGCGATAGATGAGGTCGTAGTGCTGCTCGATCAGTTCGGCGAAAGCTTCGCCATCGCCATTGCTGGCGCGCTTGACCAACTCTGAACTGTCGATCCTGGCGTCCACGCTCACCCGCTGTTTCGGCTTGCGCCGGCATTTGTGCTCATAGGACGCATCCCCGGCAATAATCCTTGGGCCGCTTGCCAAGTTTTTTTCTTGGGACTACGACCGTGCTTCCCAATCAGGCGGTTCGCAATGGCTCAGAACGACAATCAGCCCAATCTCACCCGGCAGCGCATCTTCATTGCCGTCATGGTGATCCTGGCGCTGTTCCTGGCCATTTCCACCATTTACAATACCCTGATCAACCAGGGTGACGCTGTTCCGCCCGACTCGCCGCCGACCACGCAGGCCCCGGCGGCGAACTAGGCGACCAGCGCCGCCGGCACCGCTTCGGCGATAAATCCACCACCCAGAACTTCCGTCGTGGCGCTGTCGTCGGCGTAGAACACACAGGCCTGCCCCGGCGAGATGCCGTATTCGCCGGTGATCAGCGTCACATAGACCTCGCCGCCCGCCATGAACAGCACGCCCTGCTGCGGCGCCCGCGTCGAGCGCACCTTCACCTCGACCGGTGCCCCATTACCCTTGGCGAATTCCGCCAGCGCCTCTGCTCCAAGCCAGTTCACATCCCGCAGCCGCACGGTGTGGGTCTTCAACGCCTCGCGCGGGCCCACGATCACCCGGCCGGTCTTATGCTCGAGCTTGACCACATAGAGCGGCTCCGCCGCCGCCACACCCAGCCCCTTGCGCTGGCCGATGGTGTAATTGACGATGCCGTCGTGCTCACCGAGTACCCGCCCATCGAGATGCACGATCTCACCCTTGGCCAGCGCCTCGGGATACATCTTGCGGATCACATCGGTATATTTGCCCTGCGGCACGAAGCAGATGTCCTGGCTGTCGTGCTTGTCGGCGATCTCCAGGCCGAATTCGCGCGCCAACTCACGCACCTCGGGCTTGGTCATGCCGCCCAGCGGGAAGCGCAGGAAATCGAGCTGTTCCTGCGTGGTGGCAAACAGAAAATAGGTCTGGTCACGATCGCCGTCGACAGGCCGGAGCAGGTGCCGCCTGCCCGCGCCGGGGGCGCTTTGCACATAGTGCCCCGTGGCCAGCACGTCGGCGCCAAGATCCTGGGCCACCGCCATCAGGTCGACGAACTTGACGCTCTGGTTGCAGGCGATGCAGGGCACCGGCGTCTCGCCCTGCCGATAGGCATTGGCGAACGGCTCCATCACCGCGTCGCGGAAGCGCTGCTCGTAGTCGAGAACATAGTGGGGAATCCCAAGCGCGGCCGCGACCCGGCGCGCATCGTGGATATCCTGCCCGGCGCAACACGCGCCCTTGCGGTGCGTCGCCTCGCCATGATCGTAAAGTTGCAGGGTGACGCCGACGACATCATAGCCTTCGCGGGCCAAAAGGCCTGCCACCACGGAACTGTCCACGCCACCGGACATGGCCACGACGACACGCGTGTCTTCGGGCCGCTTGGCGATATCAAGCGAATTCAGCATCATCTCTCTCATCCGGTTGGGTTCAAGGGCCAGCGGACGGCGCCGCTTTATCACGGCCATCGCCCTGCCCGCAATCTCTGCCACCCGGCAGAAATTGCCGCCCTGCCAGCCGTTTCTGCCATTTCGATGTCTTGCCCACCAACGGCCCGGCGCCGAGTGGAAACATAAGTTATTGAATTGTAAAGATAATATAGAAACCGGGGAAATTGGCAAAGCGCTTGCATAGAGAACATCGGATTGGGTTCATTCTGAAGGTTCAAGGCCGTGTCATCACACTTGGCGATTATCCAGACACCAGGAGCGGCTGCCAGCCCCAAGGCGGCAGGTGCTGCCGACAAGGCTGACACCAGCCCTGCCGGCATTTTCTCCGCCATCCTGGATGCCCTGCTCGGCGGCAGTGCCGCCAGCACGGAAGCCGATGCCGCCAAAACCGAGGACCCGGACCCCCTGGCGACCGTCATCAACGCCTCGAACCCGCAAACCGGCACCACCGTCGACCTTCTCAAGAAGGCACTGGGCAAGCTCGATCCGGAAAAAGATGACAAGAAAGGCGACAAGGACACTCTTAGTGACCTCGTCGATGCCCTCACGGATCTGAACAAGGCGCTGCAAAGCGGCCAGGCCATCGATCCGTCCCTGCTGCAGAAGGTCAACGACGCCGTCGCCTCCCTCGCCGGCATGTTGGGCGTCGATCTGACCGCCCCCCTGGTTGCAACGCCGACAGCCCCCGGGGCCGACGCAACGGCAGCAGCCGTCACGCCGACCGGCACCGACCCGAAATCCATGCTCGCGGCTCTCGCCGCCAAGGTCGACGGCCTTGCCAAGACCCTTGGCGACAAGGCGCCCGACACCAGCCGCGCACTCGAAGCCGTGGCCCAAAAGCTCGCCAGCGGCGATATCTCCGCCGAGACCCTCGACAAGCTCGGCTTCACCGCTGCCCTGCAGGAGCCCGACAACGCCATCGGCAAGAAGCTCGCCACCCTGCTCGAGGACAAGCCCGCAGCTCCCGCCACGCCCGCCCTCAGCGCGCCGAGCCTCAAGGTGCCGGATGGCAGCCTCAAGGCCGCCGGCGCCAAGGACGAAACCAAGGACGCTGAGGTTGTAAAGACCGACGCCAAGCCCGAAACCCCGTCGGCAGCGGCACCCGCCGCCGACGACAAGCCCAAGACGGAAAAACACACGGCTCACAGCCAGGACGTCAAGGTCGAGGCAGTCAAGGCCGACCCCAAGCCCGAAGCCAAGGTTGAGCCGGCGCCTTCCGTCGCCGACAGCCTGCCTGATCCGCAGAATCAGAACCTGCCCGGCTTGCCCCGCCTCGATGCCAGCGTGCAGGCGCGCGCCGTGCAGACCGCCTACCAGGCCAACACCAGCCCGATCAACCTGCCCCATCTGGCCTTCGAGATGGCGCACCAGTTCGAGGCCGGCAAGAGCAAGTTCCAGATCCGTCTCGATCCGCCAGAGCTGGGCCGCATCGACGTGCATATGGATGTCGACCGGAGCGGCAACGTCAACGCCCGCATGACAGTGGAGAAAGCCGAAACGCTGGATCTGCTGCAACGTGACCAGAGCAGCCTGCAAAAGGCGCTGGCCCAGGCGGGTGTCGAAGGCGCCAGGACCAACCTCGAATTCTCGTTGCGCCAGAACGGACAGTCTCCCACCGGCGGCCAGCAACAACAGCAATCCGGCGGACGCCCGGCGTTCGCCGACCGTACCACGAGCGTACCCGACATCATCGATGCCGAGCCCGCCACGCTTTATCGCGGCACCGCTTCGGCGGGCGCTCTCAATCTTTTCGTATAGGAGCAATAGACCATGTCTGTTGGTGGCGTTTCGAACAATAGCGGTGCCGGTGCAGCGGGCAGCGCGCCCAGCACGGATAACACCACGCTGGCTGGCAACTTCGACACTTTCCTGTCGATCCTGACCACGCAGCTCCAGAACCAGAACCCGCTCGATCCGCTCGATACCAATCAGTTCACCGAGCAGCTGGTGCAGTTCAGCGGCGTCGAGCAGCAGCTCAAGACCAATGACTTCCTGCAGGCGCTGATGACCAACAGCCAGACCTCGGCCAATATCAACGCGGTCAGCTATATCGGCAAGGAAGTCACCGCCGCCGGCGTCCGCTCGCAGCTCGTCGATGGCCAGGCCGTGTGGAAGTTCAACGCCGAGGCCGTAGCCTCCGACGCCAACATCAGCATCAAGGATTCCTCGGGCAACGTCGTCTACAGCGATAACGGCTCGCTGGCCGCAGGCCCCGGCCAATTCGTGTGGGACGGTATCGGCTCCAACGGCCAGACCTGCCCGGACGGCACCTATTCGATCACCATCGACGGCAAGAACCTGGCCGGCAAGGATGTGGGCGTTTCCACCTCGACCGTGGGCAAGGTCACCGCGGTCGATCTCTCCGGCGACCAGCCGGTGCTCACCGTCGGCGAAACCCAGATCAAGCTTTCAGACGTCACCTCGGTCAAGGTTCCCGACTGACCATCGCATGATCGCCGCTATCTCGCCCTCGCAGCCCCTCCGGCTGCGGGGCGTAGCCGCATCTTTACGAAGATTTCAGCATAACCGAACGCCCGGCGACGAGGCGGCGCCATCACGTCTCCGCCACGAATCGGCACGATTCCGGCCCGAATCATCCGTGTTTCGCTGCCTTCGGTTTGTTTCCAAACATCTCTCTAAGGCCATCCGGCAAGTTCTTAACCTATTGTAAGTTTCCCCTTAGCCAAATTTTAAGCGCCATAAGGCTAGTTTAGGGGACATATGGTCAGGTTCAGTAGAGAGTAAAATGACCGTACAAATGCGTCCTCGCGTTAAGTACGTTATCGGTCCGGACGGAAGTCCGCTCACGATCGCAGATCTCCCGCCGAAGAATACTCGGCGCTGGGTCATCCGTCGCAAAGCTGAAGTTGTTGCCGCTGTACGCGGTGGCCTCCTCAGCCTTGAAGAAGCTTGCGCGCGTTACACGCTAAGCGTCGACGAATTCCTGAATTGGCAGGCCGCTATCGACAAGCATGGGCTTGCCGGTTTGCGCACCACCTGGATTCAGCATTACCGCGAAGGTTAATCGCTCCTCCCCGACGTTAACCTCCCTGCAACCCGCCCCGAGTTTTCGGAGCGGGTTTCATTTTGTTCAAAACCGGCCATTTTCGGCCATTTTCGCCGCTTTTTAGCCCTATCCACGCCCATTCCCTTCAGATTTTCTTAACGGCACCGGCAGTTCTTGCCGCCCATTCGCATTATGCAACAGCCGGTTAAGACAATGTTTACCATTCACTAGGTAATTTTTTCCTACTTGATGTGGCCGTTGGGGCTCGGGCGTGAATAACTTAATGGATTTCCTGAACCGCCTTGGGCTTGCCCGGGTGGCAGCGATGGGTGTGGTCGCGGTCTTGATGCTGGGCTTCTTCGCCTTTTTGGTGATGCGAGCCTCCAGCCCTCAGATGGCTCCCCTCTATACCGATCTGTCGCTCGATGACTCGAACGCGGTCACCACTGAACTGCAATCGATGGGCATCCCCTTCGAATTGAGGGGCGACGGCGACACCATCGTCATTCCCCGCGACCAGATCACCACGGTCCGCATGACCCTGGCCGGTGACGGCCTGCCCACCCATGGACAGGTTGGTTACGAGATCTTCGACCAGCAGAATACGCTCGGCGCCACGAGCTTTGTGCAGAACATCAACAATGTTCGCGCTCTCGAAGGCGAGCTGGCGCGTACCATTTCCTCGCTGGCGCGCATCAAGAGCGCCCGCGTCCACCTCGTCTTGCCCGAACGCGCCCTGTTCCAGCGCGAAAAGACCGACCCGAGCGCCGCCATCGTACTCGGCGTCCGTGGCGAGCTCTCCAATGGCGAGATCAGCGCCATCCAGCATCTGGTAGCTTCCGCCGTCGAAGGCATGACCCCCGAAAAGGTCTCCATCGTCGATGACGCCGGGCGCCTCTTGGCCTCGGGCCAGGGCGACGATCCGAGTTCGGCCCTCGCTGGTGATACCGCACAGCGCCAGCTCGACCTCGAAGGTCGCTTCAAGACACGCATCGAGGACATCCTCGCCAATGTGGTCGGCGCCGGCCGCGCCCGGGTGCAGGTGAGCGCCGAGCTGAACCTCGATCGCTCCACCAAGACCTCCGAGACCTTCGACCCCGACGGGCAGGTGGTCCGCTCCACCCAGACCCGTGACCTCGCCAATACCTCCACCAATGGCGGCACCGATGCGGGCGTGACGGTCGCCAATGAACTGCCTGGCGCGACGCCGAACTCCGGTTCGTCGACCGCCACCAACGAGCAGCAGTCCAATACCGAGGAAACCACCAACTACGAAATATCCAAGACCACCGAGACGGCGGTCAGCGAGGCCGGCGGCGTCAAGCGCCTGTCGGTGGCCGTGGTGGTGGATGGCGTCTATACGACCGATGCCAACGGCAACTCTACCTACGCGCCGCGGTCGCAGGCCGACCTCGACCAGATCACGTCGCTGGTGAAGTCCGCCATGGGCTATGACCAGGCTCGCGGCGACCAGCTCCAGATCGTCAACATGCAGTTCGCCGACCGGCCGGAGGCTTCGCAGCCTGGCACGGATGGTCCCGGCCTCTTCGACTTCACCCGCGACGACCTGATGAACTGGGCGCAGATGGCGGTGACGCTGATTATCTCGCTGGCCCTGATCCTGTTCATCATGCGCCCGCTGATCAAGCGTGTGCTGTCTCCGGAAAAGACCGTGCTGGCTTTGCCGCCCAGCGCCGAACTGGCACCCCTGGCCGAGATCGTCGCGGAGGACGAGCGTTCCCCCGCCAAGCCACCCGGCTGGATGGACGACGCCAAATCCATGGGCGAAGCCCAGCTCGAAACACTGAAGACCGTAGGTACTCTCGTCGACGAAAACCCCAAGCAGGCCGCGCTCATCGTGCGCGACTGGCTCTCCAACGCGGCATGATCTAAGTGGCACTTCTTCCCCAGACAACAGACAATCAGGCCGGCAAGCAGCTCGTCGTCGGCAAGGATGCCGCGCAGCGGACGCTGACCGGCGACGAAAAGGCCGCCGCGCTTCTGCTCGCTTTGGGTCCGGACTACGGCAAGCCCATCTGGCAGGAACTCGATGAGGTCGAGATCAAGTCCCTGTCTCGCGCCATGGTGCGTCTGGGGCCGATCACGCCGGCTATGCTCGATGAACTGCTGGTCGAATTCGTCACCGGCGTTTCCTCCTCCGGGGCGCTTGCCGGCAACAGCGACACCACCGAGCGGCTGCTGCTCTCTTTCCTGCCGCAGGATCGCGTCGATTCCATCATGGAAGAGATCCGCGGGCCGGCCGGCCGCAATATGTGGGAAAAGCTCTCCAACGTTCAGGAAGACATTCTCGCCAACTACCTCAAGAACGAATACCCGCAGACCATCGCCGTGGTGCTTTCCAAGATCGACCCCGAGCATGCCGGCAAGGTCCTTGCCATCCTCCCCGAGGAGCTGGCCATCGATGTGGTGCAGCGCATGCTCGGCCTCGATCCGGTGCAGAAGGAAATTCTCGAAAAGGTCGAGACCACACTGCGCACCGAATTCATGTCGACGCTCAGCCATTCCAAGCGCCGCGACAGCCATGAGCAGATGGCGGAAATCTTCAACTCCTTCGATCGCCAGACAGAGGCCCGTTTCCTGACCTCGCTCGAGGAAAACGACCGCGACGCCGCCGAGCGCATCAAGGCCCTGATGTTCACCTTCGAGGATCTCAGCCGGCTGGAGAACTCAGCTATCCAGACGCTGCTGCAGAAAATGGACAAGAAGGATCTGGCCCTCGCCCTCAAGGGCGCCAATGAAGAGGTCAGGGAATTCTTCATGGCCAACATGTCGCAGCGTTCGGCCAAGCTGCTGCGCGACGACATGGAAGCCATGGGCGCCGTCCGCCTCAAGGACGTCGACGATTCGCAGAGCCGCATGGTTTCGACCGCCAAGGACCTGGCGGCCCGCGGCGAGATCGTGATTATCAAGTCCAAGGCCGACGAGCAGATGGTGCTTTGAGATGACCACCGCAGCCCGTTTCACCTTCGATCTCGACCTCGGCCACACCCACGAGAAGCGCCGCATCGTCAGCGAAACCGCACTCGCCGCCATGCTCGACAAGACCCGCGCCGAGGGCCGTGCCGAAGGCTTGGCCGAGGGCGAGAAGACCGTCTCCGCCCGAGCCGCGCAGACCCTGGCCGCCGCCGCGCAGACCCTGGCCTCCCGCGGCGCCGAAATGCTGGCGGCAGTCGATGCCGCCCGGGCCGAGAACCTACGCGATGCCGTCGAGCTCGCCGCCAGCATCGGCCGCAAGCTCGCCTCCAACCTCATGGCCCGCCAGCCGGTAGCGGAGATCGAAACGCTGATCACCGAGTGCCTCGCCACCCTCGATGCCGCGCCGCATCTGGTCATCCGCTGCGCGCCCGAGCTCGCCGATGCCGTCAAGGAAATCGCCTCGGCGCGAATGGCTACGTCGAGTTTTTCGGGCCGCCTCGTCGTCATGGGCGATCCCGAGCAGCACCTCGGTGACTGCCGGCTCGAATGGGTCGACGGGGGCCTGGTCCGCAACCTCGACGCCATCACTTCGCAAATCGACAATCGCATCGCCGCCTATCTCGCCGCCAGCGCCCCCAGCGCCAAGGAGAACACTCCATGAGCCCTAACAATTCCGACCTCAGCTTCGAGGAAATGGCCGCCTCGATTCAGAATACCGAGCCGGAGACCGGTGAGCGCACCGCCGCCGATCTCGAGGCTGTATTCGATGTCCCCGTTCGCATCTCGGTTGTCTTGGGTCGTGCCCGCATGCCGGTCGCCAACCTTTTGCGAATGGATATCGGCACCGTGGTCGAACTTGACCGCCAGGTGGGCGAGGCCATCGAAATCTTTGTCAACGATCGCCTGGTGGCGCGTGGCGAAATCGTCCTCGTCGAGAACCGTCTCGGCGTCACCATGACAGAAATCATCAAGGCGGCCTGAGGAGGACCCGATATGCGACTTCTCATCGTCGGCCCGCTGGAGGGTCAGCTTTCCCAGGCCACCAAGCTCGCCATGGATGGCGGCGCCAAGGTGGCGCATGCCCCTTCCGTCGAGATCGCGCTCGCCTCGCTGCGCGCCGGCCGAGGCGCAGACCTGCTGCTGGTCGACGTGATGATGGACATACCGGGCCTCATCGCCGGCATCGAAGCCGAGCGCATCGTCGTGCCGGTCGTCGCCTGCGGCACCGAGACCAATGCCGCCGCAGCCGTCAACGCCATCCGCGCCGGCGCCAAGGAATATATCCCTCTGCCGCCCGATGCCGAGCTGATCGCGGCCGTCATCGCCGCCGTGGCGCGCGAATCCAACGACTTCCTGTTTCGTGACCCCGCCATGACCCGCATCGTGCAGCTTGCCGACCAGGTCGCGGGTTCCGACGCCAGCGTGCTCATCACCGGCGAGAGCGGCACCGGCAAGGAAGTGATGGCCAAATACATCCACGCCCATTCGCGTCGTGTGCAAAAGCCGTTCATCTCCATCAACTGCGCCGCCATTCCCGAAGCCCTGCTGGAAAGCGAGCTTTTCGGCCATGAAAAGGGCGCCTTCACCGGCGCCGTGGCCCGCCGCATCGGCAAGTTCGAGGAAGCCAATGGCGGCACGCTCCTGCTCGATGAAATCTCCGAAATGGATATCCGCCTGCAGGCCAAGCTGCTGCGCGCCATCCAGGAACGCCTGATCGACCGTGTTGGCGGCACCCGTCCCGTGCCGGTCGATATCCGTATTCTCGCGACGTCCAACCGCAACCTCATCGATGCGGTGCGCGAAGGCTACTTCCGCGAAGACCTCCTGTTCCGTCTCAACGTGGTCAATCTCAAGCTCCCGCCGCTGCGCGATCGCCCGGGTGACGTGACTGCCCTTTCCGACTTCTTCGTCGAAAAATACAGCAAGGCCAATGGACTGCCCCTGCGCGCGCTGTCGCCGGAAGCGCGGGACGCCTTGCGCCGGGCGCCCTGGCCGGGCAACGTCCGCGAACTCGAAAATACGCTGCACCGCGCCGTCCTGTTGTCTGCCGGCCCCGTCATCGGCCCCGAAGCCATCGCCATGCCGGACGGCACCGGCCTGACCGAAGTCGTGCGCGCCAACAGCATCGCCAACCAGGCAGCCGAGACTGCCGAGACCGTGACCCGAACCCTGGTGGGCCGCACCGTCGCCGATGTCGAGCGTGACCTCATTCTCGATACGCTCGACCACGTGCTCGGCAACCGGACGCATGCCGCCAATATCCTCGGTATCTCGATCCGGACGCTGCGCAACAAGCTCAACCAGTATGCCGACGAAGGCACCGGTATTCGCGGCGCCAATGAACACCGGCCCAACGCCGCATAGCCCCCAATACCCACGACGAACAGCCGACGACCGGCGCAACGGCCCAGGACAAACTCTACATGTCTGACATTCCATCGACCGGCCCGCGCATCCCGGCGTTCAAGCTTCCCAGCGTTGCCGAAGTCATCAACCTCATGCGCTCGGGCGATATCGTCCTGGCGCTGGGCGTCATGGCGATCATCGTCGTGCTCATCCTGCCCATGCCGGCCATTCTCCTGGACGGCCTGCTCGCCATCTCGATCGTCTTTTCGGTCCTGATCCTGATGACGGCGCTGTTCATCCAGACGCCGCTGGAATTTTCGTCCTTTCCCACCGTGCTGCTGATCGCCGCCATGATGCGGCTGGCGCTCAACCTCGCCACGACCCGCCTCATCCTCGCCAACGGTCACTCCGGCACCGATGCCGCCGGTCACGTCATCCAGGCCTTCGGCAACTTCGTGATGCGCGGCAACTTCGTCATCGGCGTGGTGGTGTTCGCCATCCTGATCATCGTCAATTTCGTCGTCATCACCAAGGGTTCCGGCCGTATCGCGGAAGTCGCGGCGCGCTTCAACCTCGACGCCATGCCCGGCAAGCAGATGGCTATCGACGCCGATCTTTCCGCCGGCCTCATCGATGAAAAATCGGCCAAGGAGCGCCGCCTCAACCTTGAAGCCGAGAACGCCTTCTTCGGTAACATGGACGGCGCCTCCAAATTCGTGCGCGGCGACGCCATCGCGGGCCTGCTGATCACCTTCATCAACATCATCGCCGGCATGGTCATCGGCATGCTGCAGCAGGGGCTGAGCTTCCAGGAAGCCGGCAACAACTACACGCTGCTGACCGTCGGTGACGGCCTCGTCAGCCAGATCCCGGCGCTGATCGTCTCCACCGCCGCCGGCATGCTGGTTTCCAAGGCCGGCGTCACCGGCTCCGCCGACAAGGCGCTGGCCGCTCAGTTCACCGGCTATCCCAAGGCCCTCGGCATGTCCGCCGGTGTCATGGGCCTCATGGCCTTTCTGCCCGGCATGCCATTCCTCCCCTTCGTCGCCGTCGCCGGCGGCGTCGGCTATCTCGCCTGGCGCTCCACCCGCAAGAAGGCCCAGACGGCGCTCGACACCAGGATCGAAGCTGCCAGGACCGCGCCCGCGACGCCCGCCAACTCCGAAGAAGCGCCGATCACCGACAGCCTCAAGATCGATGAACTGAAGCTGGAACTGGGTTACGGGCTGCTGCAGCTGGTCAAGGAAGACGACAGCGGCACCGATCGGCTGACCGAGCAGATCAAGGCGCTGCGCCGCCAGCTCGCAGGCGAGCTCGGCTTCATCATGCCGCCGGTCCGTATCCTCGACAACATGCAGCTCGAGCCGAACGACTATACGGTCAAGATCAAGGAAGTCGAAGCTGGACGCGGCCAGATCTTCGCCAACCAGTTGATGATCATGGACCCGATGGGCCGTGAGATCACCCTGCCCGGCCACCACACCACCGAGCCGACCTTCGGCCTGCCCGCGACCTGGATCGACCCGGCGCTTCGCGACGAAGCGGAACTGCGCGGCTATTCCATCATCGATCCGTCGACGGTGATCTCGACGCATCTGACCGAAGTGCTCAAGGCCAACGTCGCCGACCTTCTAAGCTATGCCAACGTGCAGTCCCTGCTCAACGGGCTCACGAAGGAACAGCAGAAACTGGTGGAAGACATCGTACCCGGCAACATCTCGGTATCGGGCATCCAGCGCGTGCTGCAGACCCTGCTCACCGAACGCATCTCCATTCGCGACCTGCCCACCATCCTCGAAGGCATCGCCGAAATCGCCGGCGCGGGCCGCTCGACCCAGATGCTCGCCGAACACGTCCGCTCGCGTCTGGCGCGCCAGCTCTGCGCCTCCAATCTCGGGCCTGACGGCAATCTGCCGTTGCTCACGCTTTCCCCCCAATGGGAACGCGATTTCGCCGAGGCCATGGTCGGTGAGGGCGACCATCGCCACCTCGCCATGGCGCCGTCGCGATTACAGCAGTTCATCACCGGCATTCAGCAGGCCTTCGAGAATGCCGCGCAGATGGGCGAACTGCCGGTGCTGATCACCTCGCCGGGCATCCGCCCGCATGTCCGCGCCATTATCGAGCGCTTCCGGCCTCAGACGGTGGTGATGAGCCAGAACGAAGTCCACCCCCGCGTGCGCCTCAAAACCATCGGCAGCGTCTAAGCCAGGCGACAAACCGGTGGCGGCCGTCTTATGGTCGCCGCCGCAATCAGTGACGAGAAAGCCCATGGATAACGGCGCCATCACCATCCTCACCGTGCCGGTATTCAGCACCCTGTGCAACGCGGCCTTCAAGCTCCGGCACGAGGTGTTCATCCGCGAGCAGAACGTCCCGCCCGAAATCGAGAACGACGATTACGACCTGACGGCCACCCATGTGGTGGCCATCGCCGGCGGCGACGTCGTCGGGACCCTCCGCCTCGTCGAGCTGCCCGAACATGCAAAGATCGGCCGCGTCGCGGTCCGCAGCGACTGGCGGCGCCGCGGTGTGGCGCGCCTGATGCTGGAACATGTGATGACCGAGGCCCGCGGGCGTGGCCAGGAGAGGTTCTACCTTGGCGCGCAGCTCGAAGCGCTGGGCCTGTACGAGAAGCTGGGATTTGTCGCCTATGGCGAGGTATTCACCGAAGCCGGCATTCTCCATCGCAACATGAAGACCTACTGATCCTTGCAATTAGGGGTCCGGCGTTAACCAGTTAGCAACTGCTTAACCGCTGCAAGGCTTTGCCGATGCGCCGCCACGGCCTTCGCACTATGCTGCTTCACATGGGGAGGGCCGTGTTCTCCACCGGCGCCGGATCGGGTGTCCGTTCGTCCCCAAAAGAAACCCGCCAGGGAGGCGGAGAAGGCCGGATCCATTGAGGTCCGGCCTTTTCAATTGTCGGCTTCACACCACCGGAACATCTCCATCGCGCTGGCGTTGATGCTGTGCGGTCGCGGCGTTCATCTGCAAGCGTTGCGCCCTCGGCCGATTAGCCCCTGAAGGACCCTTGGAGACCACCAGATGATCCGCACCTTGCTGACCACCACAGCGCTTGCAGCGCTGCTCGCCACGGGCGCCCTCGCCCAGGAGGCGGTGCCTGCGCCACCGCCCCTAGTCCCCGCCCCCGCCAACCCGATGGATGTTCCGCCGGCCGGCAACGGCATGACCGAAAACCCGCTGTTCGGCTCGCCCTTTACCCTGTCGCAGGGCTATGTGCCCAATCCGGGTGACAGCCTTGCCTCCAATCTGATTGGCAGCCAGGTCTATTCCAGCGCCGGCAGCGATGCCGAGACCATCGGCGACGTCAACGATCTGGTGCTCGATGGAGATGGCAACGTCGCTGCGGTGGTCGTCGGCGTCGGCGGCTTTCTGGGCGTCGGCGAAAAGAGTGTCGCCATCGATTACGCGGACCTGCAATGGACCACGGCGACGGACGGTTCGGATCGGCTGGTGCTGAACACCAGCCGGGAGGCACTGACGGCCGCACCGGAATTCGTCTGGAACGGCGGCGCCGGCGACACTGCGGGGACTCTGAAGCCCAGCGCCGACAACGCCGTGGCGGCGGCCGAGCAGAACAACATCGCGCCCAACGCCAACGACACCACCAATATTTCGCCGGACCTCACCACCGATCAGCCCCAGGCCGCGGCCGACAATCCCGATCGCGGCGCCATGACGCCCCTCGACGATGCGACGCTCACCGCCGACGACATCAAGGGCATTGGGGTCTTCGGCCAGAATGACGAGCAGATCGGCACCATCGGCGACCTGGTCGTCAATGCCGATGGCGCCATCGATGCGGTGATCGTGGATGTGGGCGGTTTCCTCGGCGTCGGCACCAAGCAGGTGGCGGTCGGTTTCGACAACCTGCAATTCGCCATGGACGCCACCAACCAGCGTTACCTGTTCCTGAACACCACCAAACAGCAACTGGAAGCCCAGCCGAAGTTTGACAAGGCCACCTACCCTGCCGACCGCAAGACGCAACGCATGGTGGTCAACCCATAAAAACACAGGGCCCGCGCCATCCGGCGCGGGCCCTGTGTTTGGCTGTTGCTGCGCCTATTGCTGATTGCGGAAGCGCAGGCGTGCGATCTCGTCGAACTCGTCCTGTTCGATCTTGTTCTGCTCGGCGGTCTCGCGCTGGTGCTCGCGCTGATCGAGCAATTCGACCTTCTTGAGGTCCTCGATCGCCTCAGCCAGCGCGTCTTGCGCGCTTTCCAGCTTTTCTCTCATGTCATGGGCCGAGGCCAGCAGGTTGTCGCGGCGTGTCAGCGCCGCCTTGGCGAACGTCGAATAGGCGAAATGCGCCACATCCGAGATGCCGGTCTTCTGCTGCTCGATTTCAATCTGCTGATCGAGATCGGATGCCATACGCTCGAAGTCGGCAACCATCATCTCGATCTGCGTCACCTGGCGGCGCTTTTCGTCCACCTGGAATTTCTTCAGCCTGATCAGGCTCTCGCTGCGCGACTTCACGACTTGTACTCCTTACCCCATCAAGTCACAGAGTGCGGCAGGCCCATACACGGCCCCCTTATGCACCCTGGTCAGTCTCCGCTACGTCCATGATCGCTTCCAGCATACTATAGCCATCGGCAATGGACGTTCGCTCTTCCCGTTGCTGGCCCAGGAATTCCTCCAGCGCCGGGTTCATAGCGATAGCGCGGTCTACCTTCGGATCCGATCCTTTGCGGTATGCCCCCAGCCGGATCAGTTCCTCCATGTCGGCATAGATCGACATGAGCTCGCGCGCCTTACCCAACACCGGCCGGAAATCAGCCGGCACACACCCGGGCATGGTACGCGATATAGACCTCAGAACGTTGACCGCCGGATAGCGTCCCCGCTCGGCAATGCCCCGCTCCATCACGATGTGCCCGTCGAGAATACCGCGAACGGCATCCGCTATGGGCTCATTGTGGTCATCACCTTCAACCAAAACGGTAAAGAGTCCGGTAACGGAACCTGTAGAAGGCGTTCCAGGTCCGGCTCTTTCCAGCAAACGCGGCAATTCCGTAAAGACGGTGGGTGGATAACCCTTGGCCGTGGGGGGCTCACCCACCGCCAGGCCGATCTCGCGCTGCGCCATGGCAAAGCGCGTCAGGCTGTCCATCATGCACAGCACGCGCTTGCCCTGGTCACGGAAATATTCGCTCAGCGACATGGTGAGATAGGCCGCCTGCCGGCGCATCAGCGCTGCCTCGTCCGATGTCGCCACCACCACCACGGCGCGCTTCAGCCCCTCTTCGCCCAAATACTCGGTGATGAACTCCTGCACCTCGCGGCCACGTTCGCCGATCAGCCCGATGACGGCGACGTCGACCGCGGTGTTGCGCGCCAACATGCTCATCAGCACGGACTTGCCGACGCCCGAGCCGGCAAAAATGCCCATGCGCTGCCCGTCGCACACGGTGGTGAAGGTATTGAGCACGCGCACGCCCAAATCGATCGGTCCGCCGACACGCACCCGGTCATGCGCGGCCAAAGGTGACTGGCGCAGCGGATAGGCTTCTGCTCCATTCTGCAACGGTCCCTTGCCATCGATCGGCTCGCCATTGGCATTGACCACGCGCCCCAGCCAATTGCTGGAGGGATAGGCAGCCCCGTCATTGCTCTGGAACACCGCCTTGCAGCCGAGGCGCACGCCGGTGACCGGCCCGAACGGCAGGCACAGCGCGTGCCCCTCTCTAAACCCGATGATTTCGGCCGGAAGATTGCTGCCCGACTGGGTCTCGATGAGAACCCGTCCGCCCACGCGCAGTTCGCGCACCGGGCCGACGATTTCCATCAACAGGCCCTGCACGGTCTTCACCCGGCCGAACACCTCGACCTCGTCGATGGCCTCGATCGCAGTGGTAAGGGATTTCAAAATATGGCTCCGCCCGATTGCCGACACCGAATCAACGTCTCGTTTACGGTAACCGAACGTTAAGCAAAAGGCGCTAGTAGGGACGATGGCTCGCGTTCCATCATACGCCACATTTGCGCCCAATTTCCCCGACTCCGCGCCTAAATCACTGAGTCCGAAGAGTCGCTTAGAACACCTTCTTAATCCATTTTATTAAGAAAAGTTGAGGTAATTAACCCTGAAAAATCAACGGCTTAATATAAAATCGCCTTACCGTGAATTGCGTATTGCGGATCAGAATTAAACTTTGTTAACTAATGGCGCTTAGTGTTGAGTCATATCCAGTAGGGTTGGATTGGGGCGTCCGGTCGCGCATGGACCACGGGCCCTGAGTTCCAGCAGGAACCTGACGGCAAGGGGATGAACATGCGGGTACTCCTTATTGAGGACGACAGCGCAACGGCACAGAGCATCGAACTGATGCTCAAGTCCGAAAGTTTCAATGTCTATACGACCGACCTCGGCGAGGAAGGCGTGGACCTTGGAAAGCTCTACGACTACGACATAATTCTTCTGGACTTGAATCTGCCCGACATGAGCGGCTACGAGGTGCTTCGCACCCTCCGCGTCGCCAAGGTGCAGACGCCCATTCTCATCCTTTCCGGCCTGGCCGGTATCGAGGACAAGGTTCGCGGTCTCGGTTTCGGCGCCGACGACTACATGACCAAGCCCTTCCACAAGGACGAACTGGTAGCGCGCATCCACGCGATTGTCCGGCGGTCCAAGGGCCATGCCCAATCGGTCATCCAGACCGGCGACCTTACCGTCAATCTCGACACCAAGACCGTCGAAGTGGTCAACCAGCGCGTGCATCTGACCGGCAAGGAATATCAGATGCTGGAGCTGCTCTCGCTCCGCAAGGGTACGACCCTCACCAAGGAAATGTTCCTCAACCATCTATATGGTGGCATGGACGAGCCTGAGCTGAAGATCATCGACGTGTTCATCTGCAAACTCAGGAAGAAGCTCTCTGTCGCCACTGGCGGCAAGAACTACATCGAGACCGTCTGGGGCCGCGGCTATGTGCTGCGCGAACCCGACGAGAACGAAATCTACTCCGAAAGCGCCTGACACGCTTCCACGGCATCGAACGTCACAGAAAAATCCCGCGCTGCTCCTGCGAGGGATTTTTCTTATTCGGGTGCTCTACCGGCTGAACGGCAGCAGGGCCTGGATGCGCGGATCCCGCAAATACAGTCCGCCCCAGGCAAACAGGCCGAGATAGAGGCCGAACAGCGTGTGGCTGAACAGCGGGCTGCCGATGCGCATATGCGTGGCCATCGCGCCACCCAGATAGGCGGTCAGCAGGATGGCGCCGAGCACCGAAGTGCGGGGGATGGCGTAAAGCACCACGCATAGCAAAGTCAGCACGCCGAGGCCGCGTGCGAGTTCCGGCGGCCAGCCAAGCTGCACCATGGTCTCGTTGACGACATCGAGTGGCACCAACTTGATGCCGGCGTCGAAAAGCAGGAAAGCGATCAGGATGCCGCTGAGCACCCAGCCCGCCCAAAAGGCGGTGCGATTGCCGGTGGGAATGGCGGCATTTTGCATGCTGGACATGCCGGCCTCCTCAACCCTGCGCCTTGGGCTTGCCGCCGATCGACCAGTAGACGCCGTAGGGATCGAGCACCGTGCCGTAATAGTCGCCCCAGAACTGCTGGGCCATCGGCATATGCACAGTGCAGCCGGCGGCCACGGCCCTGTCCCACCAGCCTTGCGGATCGTCGACCTGCAGATGCAGGGTGAACGCCTGCGGCTTCACCAGCGGATAGCCATGCTCTGGAAAGAAGTCACTGAACATCACCGGACCGCCATTGATGACCAGATGGCAGTGAATGAGCCGCTTGCCATCGTCGGCGGGCATCTTGTTGACCGTCTTGGCGCCGAACGCCCGCTCGTAAAAGGCCGCTGCGCCATTGGCATCGCTGATATTCACATAGGGCGTAACGCCCGTCACATAGCCCTCGTCTCCCGGCTTGGGCGTGGGGAACTGCGTGTTCTCGTCCATTTTGCTTCCTCTCAAAAATCGCTTGCGGCCCGCTCAAGATCCCGGGCTCTATGATCACGACGAACGGCGAAACGGCACTTCGACAAATCGGCGAAAAACTTTCGCCTTCCTCAAAGGCCAGTTTTCCTCCTGCAAGAATAGAATACTGTGGCGCTGACACCAACACGCTCACAAGTCGATCCGATGAACCATCTTGCCCTTGCCACCCTCCTGCCAGCCCTCCTTTGCGCCGCCTCTCCGGCGCTGGCGCAGGATTTCGTCTTCGGCGGCTTCGCCAGGAATATCTATAGCGATACGCCCATCCCCGATTCCGCGCCCAGCCCTCGGGAAGCCGTCGGCCTGATCACCGCCGGCCCGCTCGAGGTTACCCTCGAGAGCACCACGCTCGATGAGGTGACCAAAGCCTTCGGAGGCGAAGTGCGTGAGACGGGCCAGGCGGGCGACCATGTCCTGTGGGTCTGCTATGCGGCGCCCGACCACACGGTCTGGTTTGGCTCGAGCGGCGAGATGAGCGATGGCGCGGTGGCCATGGTGGCCGCCTCGACCGAGAAGGCCCTCCCAGAATGGGGCTGCGCTCCAGCGCCACAGCAATTGGGCGTGCCGAACCTTGGCCTTCCCAGCCTCGGCGGTTCGATCGCCAACGTCAAACGGCTACTCGGCGAGGCGCCGGGAACCGGCGACCTGGTCTACATGCGCATCACGCCCGAGCCGGCAAATCCGGATACCCAGCAGCAGCAGGTGATCACCTTCAGCCAGGACGGCGGCAGGATCAGCGGCATGGGCGTCTCGCAGGTCACCAGCAACTAGGCTAGTTGGCCCTGGCGTGTTCCTGGAACTTGGCCTCGAGGATATCGCGGTCGAACGGCTTCATCATATAGTCGCTGGCGCCGGCCCGCAGCGCCAGAGCGATCTGGCCGATATCGTTCTCGGTGGTCATGAACACCGTGCGGGGCTTTTCCCCGCCGATATAAGCGCGCAGCAGCTTCAGGAACTCGATGCCGCCCATGATCGGCATCTGCCAATCGACCAGGATGGCGTCGGGCATTTCCTGCCGGCACTTGTCGAAGGCCTCCTGCCCGTCCTCGGCTTCCTCGACGATATAATCCATGTCCTCGAGAATGCGCCGCGCCACTTTGCGCACGACGCTGGAGTCATCGACGATCAGGCAGGATTTCAATTGCTGCCTCCGGCAGGCATGGAAAAGGCGTCGGCATGTAGCCGAACGCCCCCACACTATCATCGAAAACTCACTACGAATGGTTACCGCAAGGTTTCAACTCGCAGCAGCACTTCAGTCTTCGGCTTCCGTCGCAAAGCTCAGATGCTGCCATTGTTTGTCGGCCTCGAGACGAGCGGTCTCGAAATCATGCACCATCTTGTACGCTGCCTGGCCCAGGATGAGGTGCAAAGGCGGCTCCGGCAGTTCTGCGACCTGCAGCAATATCTGTGCCGCCTTGTCGGGATCTCCGGCCGGTTTGAAACTGCCGTTCTGAAAGCGGGCCGCCATCGCGCCGACGGTCTACCGATAGGGCTCGCTCACCGGCGGAATGGTCATGGATGATCCGGCCCAGTCGGTGCGGAAACCGCCCGGCTCGATGATCGTCACCTTGATGTTGAGGGGCGCCACTTCCAGGGCCAGGACACCGGAGAATCCCTCCACTGCCCATTTGGCGCTCTGATAGGCAGACAGGCCCGTATTGCAGGTGCGGCCGCCGATCGAGGTGATCTGCATGATGTGGCCGCCACCCTGTTGCCGGAGCGCCGGCAGGGCCGCCTTGGTGACATGCACGGTGCCATAGAAGTTGGTGTCGATCTGTGCCTTGAAGTCTTCTTCGGTGACATCTTCCACCGAAGCCACGTCGCCATAGCCGGCATTGTTAACCACGACGTCGAGCCGCCCGAAAGCTCTTACGGCTTCAGCGACCGCTGCCCGCGCCGCGGCCGCATCGGTGACATCGAGTGCCAGTGGCAGGACATTGTCGCCATAGCGCGACACCAGTTCGGCAAGCTGTTCAGGCTTGCGCGCCGTTGCCGCTACCTTGTTGCCGGCGGCCAGTGCCGCCTCGACGATGGCGCGGCCAAGGCCGCGAGAGCTGCCGGTTACGAACCAGACTCTGGACATTTTCATTCCTTTCCAGCTCTCATCGACCATCGCCGCTTGTGAAATCCGGCGTCGATGATGTATGAGCTGACCTTCCAACCAACTATTTAGTTGGATACCCATTGCATATGGATGCGCCGCCCATCGAGTCAACCAACCAGTTAGTTAGAAAGTAAGAAAAATGGCGGGAAACGCCCAGGAGACCAGGAAACGCATCCTCATCGCGGCTCATACCGAGTTTGCTGAACGCGGCATCGCGGGCGCGCGCATCGACAGGATCGCCGCGATGGCGGGCGCCAACAAATCCCTGATCTACGCTTACTTTGGCAATAAGGACGATCTGCTGACGGCAGTGTTCGACGCCCATGTGGTCGCCACGCTGGAAGCCGTGCCCTTCGACGCCGGCAATCTGCCCGATTATGCGGCCCGATTGTTCGACTATTATCGCGCCAAGCCTGGCCTCAGCCGCCTCGCCACCTGGGCGCGGCTGGAGCGTAGTGCCAACACCTACCAGATCGAAGCCATCGTGGCAGCCAACAGGTCCAAGACAGATGCCATTGCGGCCGCCCAGCAGGCCGGGCAACTGTCGCGCCGGTTTCCCCCGGCAGTGCTGCTGGGCCTCGTGCTGAGCATCGCCAGCGTCTGGAACGACGTCCTGCCCGAATACGGCGCCGCCCTCGCCGAAGTCGGGCCGTTCACTCACGAGCAACAGCGCGACACCATCGTCGCCGCCGTCAAACTCCTGGTGGAGATCGCCTGACCGCGAACCATTCCGCCGCCGTGGTGTTCTTCGCTGACGTCAGGAGCACGATATGACCGAAGACGACAAGACCGATATCCGGAAACGTTTTGCCGCCGCGGTGAACATGGAGGTGCCCGACCTCGCAAGCTGGCTCAAGACCGAGCCAAGCAACGCCGTCGGCTGGCCCCAGGACCGCGCCCCTGGCGAAGAATCGGTCGGCCATGCTTCAGGCCGGCGCATAGTCAAACTGCTCAGGACCAAGAACAGCGAGTTGACCGAAGCCGACTACAAGCACATGCGGAAAGTTGCCGGCTTCGTCGCCCGCCACCTCAAACAGCGCCCCGCGGGCGATGTTTCAAAGACGCGGTGGCGCTATTCGCTGATGAACTGGGGGCACGACCCGCTGAAGTGATCAGGCTGCGGCGGCTTCGACCGGCTTGGGCGTGGCGGTGAAGACGAATTCCTCGTTCTCGATGCCGATCTTGATCTCCATATCGGTCATCCGCGCCAGAACGCCGGTGTAGAATGGCTGGATACCCCGGGCATCGACGCCTTCCTCGGGCGAACCCGAGAGCAACCCCTCCGCACCGCTCGGGATCAATGTCTTGGGCCCCTTGGCGGTAAACCGGAACACCTCCTGCCCTGCCGCCCCGCTGATCGCTGCCCGCACATAACCACCGCGCGGCACCGAGCCGGCTGCGATCAGCAGCATGTTCATGAACAGCTTGGCCTTATGCTTGGGCAAAAGGATCAGCGGCACCTGCCAGTCCAGCTCGGCCTTTTCGATCTCGAACAGCAGTTTGGCGACGCGCTCGCATTCGCGCGTATCGAAATCCGTGCCTGCGGTCGAAGAGGCCCCATAGGCGAGGCGCGCGAACTCGAGCTTGACGCGCGACTGCTTGGCGGCATTGGCGATGAGATCACGGGCGAAAGGCGCCATCTCGGTCTGCCCGGGATCGGCCAGCACTTCGAGGCCGTTGCCAATGGCACCGACCGGGTTGATGAGATCGTGACAGACGCGCGAACACAGCATAGCCGCCAGATCCGTCGCCTTGAGCTCGATGAATTCGGCCATGAAATGCCTCTCGATATTGCTGCACCAGAATCAGTGACGCCAAACATGGCGCAGCAGCGGCCTCAGGGCAATCAACCCCGCGCTACTGCGTCGATAGCGTCGCAGCCAGATTGGGCCACTGGGCGATCGCATCGGTGAGCGCCTTGGCGGGCGACAGCAGAAAGGCTTCGCGGTTGGCGGCGGAGTAGAACAGGAAAAGCTGCTGCCCGAGCACCAGGTAGACCCGCGGATTGCCATCGGACAGAAAGCCGCGCGACAGGCTCATCGTGCAATGCCCGCCGAATTGCGGCGCATAGATCTCCGGTGAAGCCTTGAACACGTCACGATTGGCCACATTGGCGAAATACCAGGTCACCCCACCCCAGTCATAGCTGAAGCTGGAGGTGCCCTCGAGCGGCTCGACTTCGGTGAAATAGCTGATGGGATCGTAGCCATCGAGCGCGATGCCGGTCAGCGGATTGGTGACGATCGTGGTCACCACCGACGCTGCCTGCGCGGCCGGCGCCAGGGCAGCAAATGCCGCCAGCAGGACTATGGTTAAGATTTGTTTACGGATTTGCCCCATCATCGCCCCGATGACCGCGTATGCGTAGTTTACGCTTCGCGCCGAGGTTAGCTGCTAACCATGAGCCCTTGGTAAATGCTCGCCCCGCGCGCCAGCTCTCTGGAGACTGAGACATGTTCAAACACCTCGCCCTGAGCCTGGTTCTGCTCTTTGGTCTTCTCGCGCCCCAGGCCGCGCAAGCACAGGCACAAGGCTCGCTCAGCGATACCTATTCGGCCAGCGAACTCGTCGATACCGGCAGCGCCTTCTTCGGCTCCGTCGCCCAGGGCCTCGCCTCCCTGGTCGAGCGCTCCGTGTCGCAATATGGCCAGCCCAATGGTTACATCCTTGGCGACGAAGCCGGCGGCGCCCTGTTCGCCGGCGCCAAATACGGCCAGGGAACGCTCTATACCCGCAATATGGGCCAATATCCGGTCTACTGGCAGGGGCCGTCGATCGGCTTCGACATCGGCGGCGACGGCTCCAAGGTCATGATCCTGGTGTACTCGCTGCCCAACATCCAGGCCGTTTATGAGCGCTATCCCGGCGTCAACGGCTCGGCCTATGTGGTGGGTGGCCTCGGCATGACGGTCCTGAAGCGCCAGGACGTCGTCATGGTGCCGATCCGCTCGGGCGTCGGCGCCCGCCTGGGCGTCAATGTCGGTTATCTGAAGTTTACGCAGGAGCCCACCTGGAACCCCTTCTAATCCAGAAGGTTATTCAGTCCACCTCGAAGGTGTGACCACCGCTGCTGGTGACCGGCTTTCGCAAATCCGGTAAGGTTAATCATTGGCAAACATGGCGGTAGGTCGCCCGACCTGTCATGTGTAACAAGCCCCTTCGCAGCGGGGCTTTGGCGTTGGTCGATATGCGGGAGGTGGGCCATGCCCGTCGAAAGCATCATGTATTTCGCACTCGGCCTGCTGGTAGCGGGCCTTGTGGCGTTGATGATCATGCCCGCCATCTGGCGGCGGGCCGTGCGCCTGACGCGCAAGCGCATCGAGGCGGCAACGCCCATGACCATGGCCGAATTCCGCGCCGACAAGGACCAGCTGCGGGCCGAGTTCGCGCTGTCGACCCGCCGGCTCGAAATGAATATCGAGCAATTGCGCAAGCGCCTGGCCGAGCAGGTCGGCGACATCAGCCGCAAGAAGACCGATGTCGCCCAGCTCAAGACCGAACGCGATCAGCACATGCTGGTCGTCCGCGAACTGGAAGAACGTGAGAACGAATTACGCGGTCGCGTGCTCGACCTCGAAAAGGAAACCACCGACCTGACGCATCGCCTGCGTATGCGTGACAGGGATTTCACCCGCAAGGTCGATGAACTCGAAGAGGCGCGTCAAGCGCTGCACGGCAAGCTGCCCAAGAGCACAGATCTCGATGGCGAGGCCCTGGGTGGCGATTATGACGACGATATCGACCGCCTGCTCACCGCGCTCGCCGTCGAGCGCAAGCGCAGCACCTATCTGGAAGACCAGGCGCGGGGCCTGCTGGAACGGCTGGAATCCTCCGACAGGCGCACCAGCGACACCAACGCCATCATCCGCCAGTTGCGCGAGTCGCTGGCCAGCAAGGACGACACCGCAACGGCCGCCGCTGACGAACTGCTGACCGCGGAAGCCCGTCTCGCCAGCGCTGAAAGCCAGCTCAATGCCCTGCTCGAGGAAACCGGATCGAGCACCGACAACGAATCCAGCCGCAACCAGCAGTTGCTCGCCGAAAAACTTACGCTCGAGGATCAGGTGGAAGCCCTGCGCACCAGGGTGCTGGGCCTTGAAGCCGGCATCATGGCCGATTGGGACAGCGAGCGCATCGAACAGTCGCATCTGCGCGAGCGTCTCAATGACATCGCCTCCGACGTCAGCCGCCTGGTCTATGCTGTGGAAAGCAACGGCCCCATCGAGGCCGAGGAAAGTCTCTTCGACCGCGTGCAACGTTTTGCCGATGATGGCCTCAACATCGAGGAAATCCCGGTGCACCCGCAGCCGCCCGCCAAGGGACGCCGCGGCGGCTCGGTGTCGGACCGCATGGCGGCGATCCGCGACATCCAGAGCCGCAACTGACCGATTTTATTCGGTGACGATATCCAGCTGCTGCGTCATGGCGCCGGTCTTGCCGTCGAAAATTCGCATCTGGGTCGATGGACCGACCTTGTAGGTCACGCTGACCGTACCGCCGGCAGCGACGGCCGAAACCACGTCCGCTCCTTGTGGAAGGCGCAGGGACTGCGCCGCATAAGCGGCAGGCGCAGGGCCGGCATCCCGCGTCGAACGGTAGACAAGTGCCACCGCGATAGCGATAAAGCCGACCAGCAACAGGCCGAGTGAAAACAGGAACGACCGTCGCGCGCGGCCAAGCAATGCCTTGGCTTCGGGAGACAGGGGCTGGTTTTCGGCCGATGGATCAGGAGCACTCATGCAGGATTTGTCCGGTGAGGAAGTCGAGTTCGCCTATACTGTCGATGCCCAGGCCAATGGTGGCCGGCTCGACGCCGTGCTTGCCAAGGCCCACACCGTCTTCAGCCGCAGCCGCCTCAAGGATCTGATCCTGGAAGGCGCAGTGAGCGTCGACGGGGTGACCGTGAGCGAGCCCAAATACCGCGTCAAGGCCGGCGAGACAATCGTTGTCGTGGCGCCCGAGCCGGAAGATCCCGAGCCGCAGCCCGAAAACATCCCGCTGGACATCCTTTACGAGGATGATGAGCTCATCGTCATCAACAAGCCGGTCGGCATGGTGGTGCATCCGGCGCCGGGCAGTTGGACCGGCACGCTGGTCAACGCCCTCATCTATCATTGTGGCGACAGCCTGCGCGGCATCGGCGGCGTCAAGCGCCCCGGCATCGTGCACCGGCTCGACCGCGACACGTCCGGCGTCATGGTCGCCGCCAAGACCGACAGGGCGCTCAAGCACCTGGCCGACCAGTTCGCCGACCACGGCCGCACCGGCCCCCTCCATCGTGCCTACACCGCCTTCGTCTGGGGCCTGACCCAAAGCGCCCGCGGCACCGTCGACGCACCGCTCGGCCGGGATCAGAACAACCGTCTCAAGCAGGCCGTGCGCCGCGACGGGCGCGAGGCGATCACCCATTATCTGACCGAAGCGCGCTTTGGCGGCGAAGGCTGGGAGATCACCCGGCTGCAGTGCCAGCTGGAGACCGGGCGTACGCATCAAATCCGCGTGCACATGACCCATATCGGGCATCCGCTGGTTGGAGACCCGGTCTATGCGCCCGGCTATGCCACCAAGATCAATCGCCTGCCCGAAGAGCTGAAAGCGAGTGTGGCCGGTCTTGGACGCCAGGCCCTCCATGCAGCGGAGCTGGGCTTCGAACACCCCACGACCGGTGAGGAAATGTTCTTCGAAGCCGACCTTCCCGCCGATCTGCAGGGATTGGCCGATGCGCTCGAGCCTTACGATCGTGCATACCAGCATTAACCGGATGTAAGATGCGGAGCCCCGCAAAGGGGCTATAAGGTTTGGTGTCGAACACCGACTGCAACCTATCGCAGCCGCACGCATTATCCGTGCCGGGTGGGTCTTATCAACGCCCAATTCCGACCTATATAAGTTAGGCTCCCGACGTGTGCCGGACAGGACGCGTCGCGAGCTTCTGCCCGTTCGCGGGGGAAAGGGGGACTAAATGGCCCAATCCAATCTGCCTATTCTTTCTGCCGAAGGCGGCCTTAGCCGCTATTTGCAGGAAATCCGCAAATTTCCAATGCTTGAGCCAGATGAGGAATTCATGCTGGCAAAGCGCTACAAGGAGCATGCCGATCCGTCGGCTGCCCAGAAACTCATCACCTCGCACCTGCGGCTCGTGGCCAAGATCGCCATGGGATACCGCGGCTACGGCCTGCCGATTTCCGAGGTTATCTCGGAAGGCAATGTCGGGCTCATGCATGCGGTGAAGCGGTTCGAGCCCGACAAGGGCTTCCGCCTCGCTACCTATGCGATGTGGTGGATTCGCGCCGCGATTCAAGAATACGTGCTGCGTTCGTGGAGCCTCGTGAAGATCGGCACCACGGCTGCGCAGAAGCGCCTTTTCTTCAACCTGCGCAAGATCAAGGGACAGATCGCCGCCCTCGACGAGGGCTCGCTCCATCCCGACCAGATCAAGCAGATCGCCACCACGCTGCACGTCACCGAAGACGATGTGGTGTCGATGAATTCCCGCCTCACCGGCGATGCCTCGCTGAATGCGCCCATGCGCGCCGACGAAGGCACTTCCGAATGGCAGGATTGGCTGGTTGACGATACACCGGACCAGGAAACCACGCTGGGTAACAGCGAGGAATATGACGAGCGCATGGGTCTTCTGACCAATGCCATGGACGTGCTCAACGAACGCGAGAAGGCTATCTTCCAGGCTCGTCGCCTGCAGGAGAACCCCGCAACGCTCGAAGAGCTCGCCCAGCAATACGACGTCTCGCGCGAGCGTATTCGCCAGATTGAAGTCCGCGCCTTCGAGAAGGTGCAGGAGGCGGTGCAGACCGCTGCCCGGTCCCACACGCACGAAAGCGCCTGAACATCGGGCAGACTGAATTCGATGGGGCGCGCGGTGTAAAAACCGCGCGCCTTTTTCAATCCCACCAGGGCTCGCCGGCGAAGCGATGCCCCTTGAGGTAGTCGGCGTCGAGTTCGACACCGAGACCGGGCCTCGATGAAATCTTCATCCGCCCGTTCTTGATTTCCAGCGGGTTGTCCCCTGCCCAGGCAAAGCCTGTCGCGCGCATCGCGCATTCAATGCGCGGACAATCGAACACCGACGCGGCCAGTTGCTGGCTGGCAAGGTTCAGCAGCAATCCGCTGACATTGTGCAGCGAGATCGGCACCCGGTGCAGCGCCGCCGCATCGGCCATTGCCTTGACGCCCGTAATGCCGCCGCCATTGACGATGTCGGGTTGCAGGATATCCACCGCCTGATGGCTGAGGAACGGCAGCGCCTGTTCGGGCAGTTCCAGATTCTCGCCGGTCATGATCGGCATCCGCGTCGACCGGCGCAACGCCATCCAGTTTTCTCCGAATGCCGGCTGCAGCGGGTCTTCGTAGTAGAGCGGCTCGATCGCCTCCACCGCCTCGGCCACGGCGATAGCGCTTGGCGTATCGAGCTCACAGTGGCAGTGGACGATGATGTCGATATCCGCGCCGAAAGCCTCGCGCGCCAGCTCATAGGCCCGCCTTATCCTGCGGATATCCTGTGGCCCCAGGCTCGCCGTGACCTGCTGCATGGGCAGGCCCAGAACATGGTGAAAATCCACCTTGAAGGCCCGGAAGCCGTGCGGATCCTCGCGCAGCTTCTGCGTCCGGTCGCGCCAGGCGACGGGATCAAGGAAGTCGCCACCCTGGCAATGCGAATAGAGTTCGATCTCGTCGCGAAAACGTCCGCCGAGCAGCGTCGATACCGGCAGGCCGACCAATTTGCCGGCAAGGTCCCACAGCGCCATGTCGATGCCGCTCAACACCTGCATATGCGGCCGGCGCTGCGGATAGGCGTAGAACATGTTGTGATAGAGCACCCGGATCGCCAGCGGGTCCTTGCCGAGCAGCCCCAGATGCGGCAGCCGTCCGCCGGCGGCGTAGTCGGCAATCACCGCGCGAACGAGATCGCCGTCATTGTGGCCGCACTCGCCATAGCCGCTGACGCCGGCATCGGTATCGATGCGCACGATGGAAATGCCGTCATCCAGCCGCAGCGCCTTGATCGCCGTGATACTGGCCTGCCCGCGATTGGCATCGGCCAGCGTTTCGAGCCTTGTCATATGATCTCCCCCAAGATACCTGCCACCAACCCGTCGAGATGCCGCCTGTCGAGGATCAGCAGCCATGGCGTCTGGTCCGCCGGCACGATCTCCACGCGCTCGGCACTGGCCGCATTGGATGTCCCGATCAGCCCGCCGGCCTCCAGACGAAGGCTATTCAGCGGATACAACAACCCGCTCGATGACAGGAACTCTATCGGCAACAACGGGTAGACCGATACGCGCTCTCCGGACTCGGCCGCAAAGCCGAACGGTCCGCTGACTGCCAGCGCGATGTCGGATTCATCGACGAGAATAATGCGCCGCTCGCGGGCATATCTGGTCACCGCGCTGATTGCCGACAGCGTGTGATCGAAGCGTCGCCCCGTCATGCCGAGCGCCACCGTCACGGGTGCCCGCGTCGAGTAAAGGCACTTTTCGAAATCCGTGGTAATCTGTTCCTTTACCCGGACGACCGTCGTGCGCTCGCCCCAGCTCGCCGCATCGACAAGGGAATCGAGGTCACCGATGATGGCTTCCGGCACCAGGCCTGCCGCCGCGATAGCGTCGCCGCCACCATCCGCCCCCACCAGATGAGCCCCTTGCGCGGCAAGGCGGCGCAGCAGTCCGGCATCGAGCGAACCGCCACCGACGATCACCAGAAGATCGTCATAAACCAGCAACGGCGCGGCTTTGGCGTCGGGCCTGGGTACTTGCATGGGCAGAAAACTCTCTCTATGTCTTGCAGCGTCTCGCTGGGGTGTTCCGGGGTTCCGGAACTGAGAGTTACCCATTGAACCTGAACCAGGTCATGCTGGCGGAGGAAGTTCGAGATGGCAAGGGCGCTTCGGCGCCCCACACCATTGACACGTCCTTTCACATTCATGGCCGCAATGTCGAAGGGATCGACCCATGGTCAAGACTGCCCGCTTCGCGCTTGCGGTCCTCGCGCTCCTGGCTGCCGCGCTACCGGCTGCCGCCGAGGACAAGCCGGTGCTCACCATCTACACCTATGACGGCTTTTCTTCTGAATGGGGCCCGGGGCCTGGCCTCAAGTCCGGCTTCGAAACCACCTGCAACTGCGCCGTCAATTTCGTCGCCATCGACTCCTCGATTGGCGCGCTGCGCCGCGTGCAGCTCGAAGGCTCGACCACCAGCGCCGACATCGTTCTTGGGCTCGATACGTCCATCGCCGGCGAGGCCCGCGCCACGGGGCTTTTCGCCCCGCACGGGCTCGATCTCGACAATCTCGACCTGCCCGTCAAATGGACCGATGCCGAGTTTGTCCCCTTCGATTGGGGTTACTTCGCCTTCGTCTATGACAAGACCAAGGTTGCGACGCCGCCGACCTCGTTCGAGGCGCTCATCGCAGAGCCGGAAGACTTCAAGATCGTGGTCGAGGATCCGCGTTCGGATACGCCCGGCCTCGGCCTGTTGCTATGGATCAAGGCCGCTTATGGCGACCAGGCACCGGAAATCTGGGCCGGCCTCAAGCCGCATATCCTGACCATGACCAAGACCTGGTCGGAGGGCTACGGGCTGTTCCTCAAGGGTGAGGCCGACATGGCGCTCTCCTATACCACCTCGCCAGCCTACCATGCCATCGACGAGAACAATCCGAACTACGCTTTCGCGCCATTCACCGAAGGACACTATCCGCAAATCGAAGTGGCCGGCATGCTGAAGTCGTCGCCGCACCAGGAACTGGCGAGGCAATTCCTTGCTTTCCTGACCACCCGTGAGGCGCAAAAGGGCATTCCCACCACCAACTGGATGTATCCGGTGATCGATCTCGGCGCAGACCTGCCCGCCGCCTTCACCGCACAGCCAAAGCCCGACAAGGTCTTGCAGCTCGATGAGGCGGCCATCACGGCACAGTCCAAGACGTGGATCGAGGAAGCTCTTGCAGCCATTCAGTGACCGTCTGGTCCTGCCGCCCCGCCCGTTCCGCCTGCTGGGCGGGGCAGGCATGGCGCTGGGCATCGCCGCCCTCGTCATCACGGTCCTTGCCGCGATCCTGAGCGCCGCGGGCAATCAGCCCGCAGCCGCGGGAACGCCCACCGATATCGGTCACCTGCTACGCATGACCGCCATCCAGGCTGCGTTGTCGACCATTTTGTCCCTGGTGGTCGGCACGGCGCTCGCCTGGAGTCTCAACCGCCTCAGCTTTCGCGGCCGCGGCCTGGTCGTCGGGCTCTTCGCTTCAGCCATCGTCACGCCCGGGCTCATCGTCGCGTTCGGCCTTTTGACCGTGTGGGGGCGAAGCGGCTGGGTGAACGCGGCGCTGGCGCCCTTCCACCTTTCCGTCGGCAATCCGATGTTCGGTCTCGCCGGCATTCTGGTTGCCCACACCATTCTGGATGCGGCATTCGCGGCCCGCGTCCTGCTGGTGCGGCTCGATGCGCTCCCCAGCGCACGCCTCAAGACCGGGCAAAGCCTGGCACTTTCGGCCTGGCAGCGTTTCGTCATCATCGACTGGCCCGTCATCGGCAGCACCCTGCCCGGCCTCGCCTCGATCATCTTCCTGCTGGCCTTCACCAGCTTTCCCATCGTGCTGCTGCTCGGCGGCGGCCCCGCCAACCAGACGCTCGAGGTCGCCATCTATTCGGCCGTGCGGCTCGACTTCGATCTCCACGGCGCCGTCATGCTGGCACTGGTACAGATCGCCGTGTGCTCCGTCCTGATCCTGCTGTCGGCAGCCCTTGCGCCCGTCCCCACCAGCCTCGGCCCTTCTGCCGGCCAATCCTGGTCGGACCGGCGCGGGCCGCGCCTGCTGCAGTGGAGCATTCTGGTGGTGTGTCTCGCGGGCTTCGTGTTGCCCCTGCTCGCAGTGCTCATCGGGGGAATCGGTCCCGGCCTCAACGTTCTCGGCCGGCTGGATTTCTGGTCCGCCACCGCCACCAGCCTTATCATCGGCATAGCCTCGGCAACCCTTTCGGTGCTGCTCGCCCTGATATTGGCCGCAAGCCGCGCTGCGACCGGCAACGTGCTCGCCCGCATCGGTCTTGCTGCCCCCGCCTATGCCTACCTTGCCGTGCCCGCCGTCGTACTGGCCCTTGGTTTCTTCCTCGCCGTTCGCAGCTTCGGACTTGCGCCTGAGACTGCGGCGCCATGGGTGGTGATCATCGCCAATGCGCTGCTGTCACTGCCTTTCGCCATCGCCACGCTCGCGCCGCCGCTGGAGGCCATTGCCCGCAACCAGGGCCGGCTGATCCGCGCCCTCGGTCTTTCGGGCTGGCGCCAGTTCACTCTGGTGGAATTCCCCATGCTGGGCCGCGATATCGGCGTGGCGCTCACGCTCGCCTTCTGCTTTTCTCTTGGGGATCTGGGCGTCATCTCGTTCTTCGGCACACAGGATTTCACCACGCTGCCGTTGTTGATGTACCGCTCCCTCAGCTCCTATCGCAGCAACGATGCCGGCGCCATCGCGGCGCTGATGCTGGTCTTCACGACGCTGGCCTTCATCGGGCTGCCCCGCCTTTTCGACAGGCTCGCCCATGCTCGTTCTTGATGCCCTGACTTACGCTTATCCGGGAGCGACGCCCTACCGCTTCGACATGGTGGCCGCCCCGGCCGAGATCACGGCCGTCAGCGGTGCTTCAGGCGCCGGCAAATCGACGCTCCTCGACCTGATCGCCGGCTTCCTCAGCCCGCAAAGCGGGGCCTTGACGCTCGACGGCGTCGACCTGCTGCCCCTGCCGCCGGAGCGCCGGCCGATCTCGCTGCTGTTCCAGTCCGAAACCCTGTTCGAGCATCTATCGGCGGCGCATAATATCGCGCTTGGCCTGCCGGCGGGCACATCGCGCCCTGTCGTGGCTGCACGTGTCGCCGCCGCACTGTCGGAAGTCGGTCTTCCCGCTCTTGGCCCCCAGCGCGCCTCGACGCTGTCCGGCGGCCAGAAACAGCGTGTGGCGCTGGCGCGGACGTTACTGCGCGAGCGTCCGGTGCTCTTGCTCGATGAGCCGTTTTCGGCGCTCGACGACGAGACCCGTGCCACCACGCGTAACCTGGTGCGCACGCTGACCGAGGCACATGGCTGGCACACCATCCTCGTCAGCCACCATGCCGACGATATCGCCGCCCTGGCCCGCCGCCGCTACCATATCGAGAGCGGCAGGCTAGTTGCTTGAAGCCGCCTTGGCGTCGCCCGCCTTGGCCCATTCGGCGAAGACCTTGGTGAACAGGGCCTCGGCCTTGTCGTCCTTCTCCAACGTCAGGATGGCGCGCTTGCCGGTGGCGTAGATGATCGCCAGATCCATCCACTTGCGCGTCGTCAGCAGGTTGTTGTTGGTGGTCATATCGTCCGGAGAGGCGTTGAGCGCGAACAGGAACGAATTCCCCACAACGCGGGCCGATGCGCCGGCGAGCGGCGTCCCCTGCACCAGTTCCTCGTTCTTCAGCAGCACGCCCGGCAGGCCCGCAATCGAGCCGCCCATAAAAGTCTCGCTGACCGAGAAGTTGATTTCCATCAGGTGGCTGGCGGGCAGGCTCGGATCGGCGTTCTTGCGGATCAGCACGTCAACGCCCAGATTGCGCGCCGGAATACTGGCCTTGCCGACAAGCGTCGGCTGTCCCAGCTCGTCCTTGCCCTCTGACCAATCGACGGTGCCGGAGAACGGCACGGCGCCCGTAGTGCCATCATCCGAGGCTTCCAGCAGCAGCGACTGGCTACCGGCCATGGCGGCGGCATCAGGCGCTCCAGCCTCAGCAGTCGCGACCTGCTGCCCGGTAGAGGCATCACTTGTGGGTAACCGGTCATCAGCCTTGTCGGGCTCCGAGGGCGAGGTGGTCGGCTCGGCGGTTTCGGCGGCGATCACCTGATTTTGCGGCAGCAAGCGGTCGTCGCCCTTGAGTTCCTGGGTCGGCTCGGCCGTATCATTGCTGGCGACGGTATTGCCAGGTCCAGGCGTCGAATCCGCCAGATTAGCCGGAGCCGGCACTTCGGGAGTGCTCGCCACATTGCCGGCGCTGGTATTTTCAGTCTGAACTGGCGGCGCCGCGTCCGACATGGTTTCGGTCGGCATCTGCGTCGGCGACGCGGGCGTTGGCAGCGCCGCCTCGGCGACCGGTTTGCTCTCGCCGAACAGCGCGGCAGGATCGACATAGCCTTCGCGCCAGGCCCAATACCCGGCGCCGCCTACGCCTGCCAGGAGCAGCACGAAGACAAGCAGAAAAATAGTGACGGCGTTCCCGCCGCCGCGCGCCGGCGGCTTGGCGTCGAAATCGTCCTCGACATCGAGCGTGCCACGCCGCGCATCGCCCTGCGCGGGCTTTTCGTCGTGGTGCTCGAAGGTGTTCACCTCGACGGTATTGCCATTGGCCGGCGGCACGGTCTCGCCGCGGGCCTCACGATCCAGCGTCTCGATGGCGCGATCGATCGCCTTCTGGGGATCGTTGACACTGGCTTCACCAAGCGCAGGCTCGAGTTCAACTTCACGAACGCTCGACAACGCAACTTGCTGTTCGACAGTCGCGAGCGGACTCGTCACCTGTTGCCGCGCCAGGGCTTGGCCATGGAGGGGTGCCGGCTCGATCCGCGTTGCCGCCACCACATTGGCGGCATCGCCACGCCGTGGCTCGAAAGTCGGCGGCCTGAGGATCGGATTGAACGGCTTTGCCGTCGGACTGCGGAAGGTCAGTGGCGATGAGGGGCCGGATTTATTGGCCTCGGCCCGCGCCACGATCGAGGGAGCGGCGCGTTCGACGTCCTTGCCGACGATTTCCGGTTTCGGCTCGAGCTTGGGCGCCACGATGATCAGGGGCGTCGGCCCGGTCGGCGTGGAGGCGCGTTCGGCCGCCGCGATGATGTCTTCGATGGAGCCTGCCGCAGCAGGCTGCCTGGGCGCCTCCGCCTGCACCGGCGCTTCCGGCCCAGGCTCAAACGCCTCCACCGGCTCGGGCTCCGGCTGCGGCTCGATTTCCGCCTCAGGCTCGACCATAGCCGCAATGACGGGCTCGGATTCCGGTTCTGGCTCGGGTGCCAATTCCGGTTCAGGTTGCGCCTCCAGCTCGGCGACGAGCACCGGCTCTTCGGGCATCTCGTCCTGTTCGTCGGCAGCGCTCTCAGCCGCCGCGACGACGATTTCCGGCTCCGGCTCTGCCGCCGCCTCGGGTTCGAGCGCCACAACCGGCACTACCGGCGGCGGCGGCACGTGGTCGCGCTGTTTCAGCCCGGCGATAACGGCTTCGCTGGCTTCCTGTTCGACCTGGCGGATGCAATCTTCAAGCTGCAGGCGATGCTGGGTGATTTCGCGGGCCGGAAGCGGCGGATCGATGGCGCGCAACTGCCCGACGAGCGCGGCGCGGGCCTTTTCATAGACCGCGCGCCGAGCAGCGCCATTATTTTCGGGCAAGGCCCCGATGGCCCGCCGCAACAGCTCTTTGTAATCAGCCATTGACTATCTGATACCTACAATTCGCCGCGCTGTTCTAACAAAAAAACTCAATCTTGGAACGGGTCATGTACCAGGATGGTGTCCAACCGTTCAGGACTGGTCGAGAGCATCGCGACGGGAGCCCCAATCAATTCTTCTATATAGCGGACATACTTGACAGCCTGAGCTGGCAGTTCTGCCCAGCTTCTTGCTCCCGCGGTGGTCTCGGACCACCCCTCTAATGTCTCATAAATAGGCTTAACAGCAGCTTGTGCCCCCATTGAGGCAGGCAAATAATCAATTCGTGAGCCGTTCAGCTCGTAACCGACGCAAACCTTGATCTCTTTCAGCCCATCGAGAACATCGAGCTTGGTCAACGCGATGCCGGTGATTCCCGACGTCTTGATGGTCTGCCGCACGATCACAGCATCGAACCAGCCGCAGCGGCGCTTGCGCCCCGTCACAGTGCCGAATTCATGGCCGCGCGTGCCAAGGAAATTGCCGACTTCACCGACGTCCTCGGTCGGGAACGGGCCCTCGCCGACACGCGTCGTATACGCCTTGGTGATGCCCAGCACATAGCCGATCGCCGTCGGGCCAAGGCCCGAACCGGCCGCCGCCTGGCCTGCGACGGTATTGGAGGAGGTGACGAACGGATAGGTGCCGTGGTCATTGTCCAACAGGGCGCCCTGCGCACCCTCGAACAGGATGCGCGAGCCCTCGCGCCGCTTCTCGTCGAGCAGCCGCCAACCCTGATCCACATAGGGCAGGATCTTGTCGGCTACCGACATCAGCTCGTCGTAGAGCGCCTGCGGCTGCAGTTCATTGAGCCCCATGCCGCGCCGCAGCGCATTGTGGTGCGCGAGCAGCCGCTCGACCTTGGCCATCAGCGTATCCGGTTCGGTCAAATCGACGACACGGATGGCACGACGGCCAACCTTATCCTCATAGGCCGGGCCGATGCCGCGCTTGGTGGTGCCGATGCGAAGGCCCGAATTGCCGGATTCGCGGATGCCGTCCAATTCGCTGTGCAGCGACAGGATGAGTGTCGCATTGTCGGCGATACGCAGGATATCCGGGCTGATGGCAACGCCCTGCCCCCTCAGCTTTTCGACCTCGGCGACGAAATGATGCGGATCGACCACGACGCCATTGCCGATGACCGACAGCTTGCCGCGCACAACGCCCGAAGGCAGCAGGCTGAGCTTATAGCTGACGCCATCGATCACCAGCGTATGGCCGGCATTGTGACCGCCCTGATAGCGCACCACCACGTCGGCCCGCTCGCTCAGCCAGTCGACGATCTTGCCTTTGCCCTCGTCGCCCCACTGGGAGCCGACGACCACCACATTCGCCATGGAAATATTTCCCCGATTCCGGCAGGCCTTGCCGCGCCAGCCCCATGAGGGGCAAACGCGTGCAGGAACGTTGCGTTTTGGCGCCGGACCCCGTAACCGGATATCCGGGACGGCGCGCTGTTACCGCGCACCAATACATGAGATAGCGCCGATGACAAAGCCGCAAGTCCTGTCGAAAAGCGGTGTTTTGTCCGCAGTCCTCGACCGGCCTTATGTGCTGGTGGTTCTGGCGCCGCTGTTCTGGGGTGGCAACATGGTCGCCGGCAAGCTCGCCGTGGGCCAGGTAGATCCCTATACGCTCTCGGTTCTCCGCTGGCTGGGCGCACTGCTCATAACGCTGCCCTTCGCCTGGCGGCCCCTGCAGAAAGACTGGCCGGTTCTGCGCCGCCACTGGCCGATACTCGCCCTCTATGGCGCCCTTGGCTACACCACCTTTAATGTCCTGATGTATCTGGCGGCCTATTTCACCAGCGCCGTAAACTCGTCCATCGAGCAGGCGCTGATTCCCGTCCTGGTAATGATCGCCAATTTCCTGGTCTTCGGCGTCCGCGCCAAGGCGCTCCAGATCGTGGGCGTCGTCATCACCATCATCGGCATCGCCATCACTGCCTCGCATGGCGATTTCGGACGTGTCCTGGCGCTGACCATCAATCAGGGCGACGCGCTGGTGGTGCTCGCCTGCGTTGCCTACGCCATCTATTCACTGGCCCTGCGCTTTCGCCCGCCCATCCATTGGATGAGCTTCCTGGTCGCGACCTTTGTGGCCGCCCTCGTCACGGGCTACATCTTCCAGGTTTTCTTCGGCGGCGGCGCGCTGGCCATTCTTCCGGGCGTCGAACACACAACCCCACTCGGCTGGCTGATCATCGTCTATGTGGCGTTTTTCCCCTCGGTCTTGAGCCAGCTGTTCTACGCCCGCGGCGTCGAATTGATCGGCCCCAACCGCGCCAGCCTGTTCATCAACCTCATTCCGGTGTTCGGCACGCTGTTGTCGCTGCTGGTGCTGTCCGAGCCGCTGGAGACCTATCATCTGGTAACCGCGGCCCTGGTTCTGATCGGCATCGTGCTTGCCGAATATGCGGCCCGCCGACGGGCCTGAACCGCCGCCGTTCCACTCCGCGACAAAATCCATTACAATCCACCAGCGGGCAGCAAGGCGCCCGGCATAGTCTGAAACTCGGATCGACCTTCATCGGGGCACTGAGAATGACAGGCGCTCTTACCACTGCGGGGTTACACCCCGACGCCCGGCGGGCCCAGGGCGAGCTGCGGCGCATCGCGCTCGTGGCGGTTCTCGCCATCGGCCTGGGCCTCGTCATGCAAGTGCTCATCGTCATCAGCCGCATGCTGGCCGGCGCCGGTTTTCCGGGCATCGTCGGGCTCGCAGAAACAGCGCAGAGCGTCACCTGGGCCTTTTTCGTCTGCACGGGCGTTGCCATCGGGGTTTCCATCGGCAAAGCCCGTAAAGCCCTGGCCGGGCTGGTCGGTTTCCTCTTCGCCCCGATCGCGCTCGCTGCCGCCAAGGCCGCACAGAAGGCTGTGCTCGTCGCCATCGACGCCGCCGAACGGCAGGCCCTGCTGCCCGTCACCACGCTCGGCCTCGTCCGCGCCATCGAATATGGCCTGCTGGCCTGGCTGCTGACGGTTCTGGCCGAGCGGGAGGTGGCCCGCCCGCTGCCCTATCTGGGCATCGGCACCGTCATCGGCCTCATCTTCGGCATCACCCTGGCACTCCTGACCAGAGCCAGCGTTCTCGCCAGCGGCGCCGAGCTGACCGCACCGCAACTGGCCGGCACGCTGGTCAATGAGATTGGCTCGCCCATCGGCTGTGCCTTCCTCATCTTCATCGGCCAGGCGGTGGCCAAGAATTTCAAGATCTACAAGGAACATACCGGCGCCGGCAGCGCCGCCTAAGGCGTTTTCAGGAAAAGTGGATGCCACTTCTTCGGTTCGAAACCCGATCAAACAAGACTTGGAGCGTTCTAGCCCGGCAGCAGGCCAAAGATTTCCATCAGCGCCGTGATCGCCCCGAAGGTGATCAGCGCGAGCGTTGCGCTGCAACTGGTGAACACCACCCAGAAACCGACAGGCTGGCGGACCCGGTGAAACATGCCGCCATGGCGCACCGGTATCTTGCCAGTCGCCATGGCTGAGCGCAGCAAGATGACCAGCATTGGTGCGGTAATGGCGAAGAGCACCACGACCATCACCAGATAGGCGGACAAATTCTTCAATTGGCGCAAGCCCCCGTTTGCTGGGCTTATGCTAGCAGAACAAAGGCCGGCAACAATGTGCCGGCCTTCCTCATCCCCGAAATACCATAAAGCTCGGTCAGAAGCGCAGCGACTTCGCCTGCTTCACGCCTGCCAGCGCCGCCACCTGCTGCAACTGCTTGTCATCGAGCGTACCGTCGATGGAGAGCAGCGCAATCGCATCGCCACCCACCTCGGCGCGGCCGAGGTTGAAGTTGGCGATATTGATGCCGAGCGTGCCCAAGAGCGTGCCGAGCCGGCCGATATGGCCCGGCTTGTCCTCATTGGTGACATACAGCATGGACGAGGTGAGTTCCGCTTCCATGTTGATGCCCTTGACCTGGATGATACGCGGCTTGCCGTTGCCGAACACCGTACCCGCAACGCCCCGCTCCTGCTCGTCGGTGATCACCGTGAGCCGGATGTAGTTTTCATAGGCGCCCTGCTGCTCGCGGGTCGTGGTTTCGATCTGGATGCCGCGATCCTTGGCGATCTGCGGAGCCGAAACCATGTTGACGTCCTCGAGCGAAGGCTTCAGCACGGCGGCGAGCGCCGCCGCCACCATCGGACGGGTGTTGAGGCCCGAAACGGCGCCCTCGAACTCGATGCGTACGCCCTTGATCGGAGCTTCGGTCAACTGGCCGGCAAACGAACCCAGCGCTTCGGCGAGCTTGACGAACGGCGTCAGGCGCGGCGCTTCCTCGGCCGAAATGGACGGGAAGTTCAAGGCGTTGGTGATCTCGCCGGTCATCAGATAGGCCGAAATCTGCTCGGCCACCTGCAAGGCGACATTCTCCTGGGCTTCCGTGGTGGAAGCACCCAGATGCGGGGTAGCGATGAAGTTGGCGAGTTCGAACAACGGGTTGTTCTCAGCCGGCTCTTCGACGAACACGTCAAACGCGGCGCCCGCGACCTTGCCGGACTTCAGCGCCTCATAGAGCGCCTTCTCGTCGACGAGGCCGCCGCGAGCGCAATTGATGATCCGCACGCCGTCTTTCATCTTGGCGATGGCTTCGGCATTGATGATGTTGCGGGTCGCATCGATCAGCGGCGTGTGCAGCGTGATGAAGTCGGCGCGGGCCAACAGGTCGTCGAGTTCGACCTTTTCGACACCGAGCGTGACGGCACGTTCCGCCGTCAGGAACGGATCGAACGCAATGACCTTCATCCGAAGACCGATGGCGCGGTCGGCCACGATCGAGCCGATATTGCCGGCGCCGATAATTCCCAGCGTCTTGTTGGTGACCTCCACGCCCATGAAGCGGTTCTTTTCCCACTTCGAGGCCTTGGTGGAGGCGTCTGCTTCCGGAATCTGGCGGGCAAGCGACAGCATGAGCGAAATGGCGTGTTCCGCCGTGGTGATGGAATTACCGAAGGGCGTGTTCATCACGATGATGCCCTTCTTGGTCGCTGCCGGGATATCGACATTGTCGACACCGATACCGGCGCGGCCGATCACCTTGAGATTGGTCGCCGCGGCGATGATCTTTTCGGTGACCTTGCTCGCCGAACGGATGGCGAGGCCGTCATACTGGCCGATGGCTTCGAGGAACTTGTCCTTGTCCTTGCCGAGATCTGGCAGGTAATCCACGTCGACGCCATTGTCCTTGAAGATCTGGACGGCGGTCTTGGAGAGTTTATCGGATACGAGAACCTTGGGCATTGGGGCCCCCTTATGGTCAATCCTGAACGGATTATGATTGATGTCTGAGCGAACACTGAGCGGGTGAGAGCGGCCGGCTGGACCGGCCGCAGCGCCTCACCTCAGGCGACGACGGCCAAGGCGGCCTTTTCGACGGCGAAGGCATGATCGAGCCACGCCGTGAGCGCCGCCAGGTCCGAGGCCTCGATGGTCGAGCCTGCCCAGATGCGCAGACCCGACGGAGCATCGCGATAGGCGCCGATGTCATAGGCGACGCCGGCCTTGTCGAGACGCGAGACGATCGCCTTGGCGAAGTTCGCCTGCTTGTCGTCATCGAGCGCAGTGATCGCCGCATCGGTAATGACGAGGCACACCGAAGTGTTGGAGCGCTCATCGGCCTTCTTGGCGAGGAAATCGACCCAGTCGGTCTTGGCTACCCAGTCGGCCAACACTTTGTAGTTGGCATCGGCGCGCGCCTGCAGGGCCTTGAGGCCGCCTTCGCGCATGCCCCATTCCATGGCATCGACCGCGTCTTCGACGCAGAGCATGGAAACGGTGTTGATCGTCGCACCCTCGAAGATGTCACCCATCAGCTTGCCGCCCTTGGTGAGGCGGAAGATCTTGGGCAGCGGCCGGTCGGGCTTGAAGGTTTCGAGCCGTTCGACCGCGCGCGGCGACAGGATGAGGATACCATGCGCGGCCTCGCCGCCCAGCGCCTTCTGCCAGGAGAAGGTGACGACGTCGAGCTTGGCGAAATCCATCTTCTGCGCGAAAGCCGAAGAGGTGGCGTCGCAGATGGTCAGGCCCTGGCGGTCGGCCTTGATCCAGTCGGCATTGGGGACGCGGACGCCCGAAGTCGTGCCGTTCCAGGTGAAGACGACGTCGCGATCGAAATCGACCTGCTTGAGATCGGGCAATTCGCCATAGGGCGCCTTGAGGACGCGGACGTCATCGAGCTTGAGCTGCTTCTGGACATCGGTCACCCAGCCTTCGCCGAACGATTCCCAGGTCAGCATGTCGACGCCACGCGCGCCCAGCATGCCCCAGAGCGCCATCTCGACGGCGCCGGTATCGGAGGCCGGAACGATGCCGATCAGATAATCGGCCGGCACTTCCAGGAGCTCGCGGGTGAGCTGGATGGCCTTTTCGATGCGGGCCTTCGCGGGCTTGGCGCGGTGCGAGCGGCCAACGAGCGCGTTGGCAAGCACATCCACCGTCCAGCCAGGACGCTTTGCACAGGGACCAGATGAAAAATTGGGATTAGCCGGTTTGACCGCCGGTGCGGTTAGGGGCGTAGTTGCCATCTTGAGCGGCCCTCCCAGGCCTATGCGTCTCGCGTTAGGGCGAGATGTCCTGAGGCGGGAAATACTCCGGCTCAGGGGGGATCGTCAATGGGGAAGATGGTCCGCCTGCCGACGCCGAGGCGGCAAGGTACGAATGGGCGCTCTGGCTTCGCAGGCGATGGCCGAAGCTGCATCCCGGACTTGCTCCAGGTCGGCATTCAGGCATTGTGCGATCCGGAGCTGCCCCGTCATCTTTTCCCTTTTGAGGATTTCGCACGGAGTGACGACACGATGAGACGCAGGAGACTGCCAGGATGACGACAAACTTCCTGTTCGATGGTCCTGAGGATGCGCGCTTCACGATCATGCTGGCGCATGGCGCCGGGGCGCCGATGGATTCGGCGTCGATGAACGCCACGACGGCCGCCCTCGCCGCCGCGGGGTTCCGCGTTGCGCGTTTCGAATTCGCCTATATGGCGAGCCGGCGCACCGCCTCCGGCCGCAAGCCGCCGCCGAAGGCCGAAAAGGTCATGTCCGAATACCTGGCCGCCATCGACGATCTTGGACCGACCGATGGCCCGCTCATCATCGGCGGGAAATCCATGGGCGGCCGCGTCGCCAGCATGGTCGCCGACAGGCTGTTCGATGCCGGCAGCATCGCAGGCCTGCTCTGCCTTGGCTATCCGTTCCATCCACCCGGCCGTCCGGAACAACTGCGAACCGCTCACCTGCTCACCCTCACGACACCGGCGCTGATCTGCCAGGGTACGCGCGACGAGTTCGGCAACCGGGATGAAGTCGAAACCTTTGGCCTTCCGGACACGATCGAAGTCCTGTGGCTCGAAGATGGAGACCACGACCTCAAGCCCCGCAAGAGCATTTCGGGCTTTTCGGCGGCGGACCACCTCAAATCGGTGGCCACCGCCGTCAGCACCTGGACGGCGCGTATCACCTCATAAGAGGCATTCCGCGGACGATCGCAGCGATAGCTGCGCCTTCCCGATTGGAAAGGCCACGATGTTTCCCAGCGGCGGTTCCTTGGAAAACTCGACTTCCGCGACCAACTCGGCGAGACGATCAAACAGCAGGCTCAACAGTCGGTCGGTTTCGTTGTCGGCCTTGAGCCAGCAGCTGGCGCTCTCAAGGCTCGTCCGAACCATGTGATAATTACTAGACATCGGATTTCTCCCACATGTCCCCCGCCGCAAGGGTAGCGGCGGCGGATTTGAAGATGTTGAATCGCAATGTCGCAATTTTACTTTCCACAGGCCGAGGCCGGCATCTGACTAGGCCGGCGCCTCGCTGATCTCGATCCAGGTGGGCGCATGATCGCTGGCTTTTTCCCACCCACGAACATCGCGGCCGACATCGGCGGCGACGAGCCGTTTCGCCAGGTCCGGGCTTAACAGCAGGTGATCGAGGCGCAGGCCTGCATTGCGACCCCAGGCGTTACGGAAATAATCCCAGAACGTATAGATCCGCTCATCCGGATGCATGGTCCGCAAGGCATCCGTCCAGCCCTGCCCGACAAGCGCGGCGAAAGCCTGCCGCACCTCCGGCCGGAACAAGGCATCGTCCACCCAGCGCTCGGGCTTGTAGACATCGATCTCGGTGGGCATGACGTTGAAATCGCCGGCCAGGACGACGGGCACGCCATGCGACAGCAATCCCGCCGCATGGGCCGCGAAACGCTCGAACCAGCGTAATTTGTAATCGAATTTTGATCCGGGCGCCGGATTGCCATTGGGCAGATAGAGACAACCGATCAGGACCCCGGCAACCGCCGCCTCGATGTAGCGGCTATGGACATCGTCGGCATCGCCCGGCAGGTCCCGCCGCGTTTCGATCGGCTGGCCGCCACGGGCAAGAATGGCGACGCCATTCCAGCTTTTCTGCCCATGCCAGATCGCGCCATATCCGGCCTTTTCGATCTCCCCGATGGGAAACCGCTCGTCCGGCGCCTTCAGCTCCTGCAGGCAAACCACATCGGGCGCAGCTTCCGAGAGCCAGCGCAACAGCACAGGCAACCGCCCATTGATGCCGTTGACGTTGAAGGTAGCGATTTTCATGCAGAATACTAAGCATGCCCGGTCGGCGATCGATAGACGCCTGGTGGACTAGGCTGAAGCTTTCGAGGCTCCTGTGGATCGCTCTCAGTGATGCGCGGTCGGCAGGTCGCCGGTGACGTCGACATGGGCGAACTCGCGCTCCGCCTGCAATTCCTTCTCGGAAAAACGCAGCGCCAGAAGATGCCCGTCATCCGTCATGAGCTGCAGATCGGTTCGGCCAAAGACCCCGCGAAGAGCCGACGCCGACAGGCGGATTTCGCCGGAGCCGATGATCCGGCTCTTGGATTGCAGGAAACGATCGAAATCGTAGGACGCCGGAGCAATCTGGTCACCGTTGGACTGCAGCATGCCGCTGCCCGAAAACCGGCCAAGATAGCGCATCTATACCTCGCTCTGAAATGAATGGACTAAGGAGCCGGTCAGGTCACCGGCCCCTCGGTGGGACTGACGGTAGAGACGACAGTAATCGCCGGCTTTTCAGCCGGATCGGGCGCAAAGCACCGGTCATAATCCTTGCCTGGGCGCACCCGATCCGGCACGAGCCGAAGTATTGCGCGCCTTGGAAACGGGATAATTTTGGAAGAATCGGACACCGGCGCTCTCCATTACGCACCGAAGCGAAAACTCCGATGTTCCGTTCAGAAAAACAGGCTGAAAATCACCGTATCGTCACCGGAAATCGCCCCAGTCACGCCAGAAATATTTATCAGGCAGACAGCTGATATGGATATTGTCGGTCAATATTACAAGACAACCGGCTTCCGGCGCGATCACGTCTTAATCCAGCAAGCCCGGCGGCAGCGTTCCAGACCGCATCAGCACACGCGGTTCGTCATAGGTATCGCTTTCGACATCGACCTCTTGCGAGAAGGCCAGCACACCGGCGCGAAGCGGCTCCATGCGCTCCGCCAGCAGGATCGCCGCCTCGGCGGTCTTGCGGGCTTGCGGCTGATCCGCCACCAGCTTCCGGCCACGCAGCTGAAAAGTCTGAACAATGAAAGCCGTTGCCATAAAATCCTGCCGGTTCTGAAGCCACAACCTAGCATATCCCGGAACCCCAGACCCCATGCTGTCTTGCGCGATACCGGTTATTCGCCGACATGGGCTCGAACGGCTCCCGGTGTCACCGATGTGCCTTCTTGCGGCGCATGCAGGCGGTACTATTTCTAGCCTCAGCTACTGTTTGATACCACCCCGCCGCGAGCGGGGCGGCGAGAAGGATGAGGCCATGGAACTTGGCATCTATAGTTTCGGCGACGTGCAGCGTGATCCCGATACCGGCAAGCTCGGATCGACCGCGGAGGCGACGCGGAACCTGTTCGAGGCCATCAAGCTCGCCGACGAGGTGGGGCTCGATTATTTCGGCATCGGCGAACACCACACCTACGAAATGCCGGCCTCGGCGGCGACCGTGATCCTCGCCGCTGCCGCAGCCGTCACCAGGCACATCACGTTGGGCAGCGCCGTGACGGTACTCAGCACTGACGATCCGGTGCGCATCTTCCAGCAATATGCGACGTTGGACGCGCTGTCGCATGGGCGCGCCGAGATCACTGCGGGTCGTGGTTCCTCGACGGAATCCTTCCCGCTTTTCGGCTACAGCCTCGACGATTACGACGAACTCTATGCTGAAAAGCTCGACCTGCTGCTGACCCTCAATGCGTCCGAACGGGTGACGTGGCAGGGCAAGTTCCGCCCCTCGCTCGATGACGCACTGGTCGTGCCGCGCCCGGAGCGGGGCTCGCTGCCGATCTGGCTGGGCACGGGCGGCAATCCGCAATCCTCCGTGCGAGCTGCCCTGTTGGGCCTGCCGATCTCTTACGCCATCATCGGCGGCCAGGCCGCGCGATTTGCCCCGCTCGCCGATCTTTACCGTCGCGCGGCCGCACAGGCGCAGGTGCCCGGCGCCGTGGTCAAGGTGTCGGTAGCCAGCCCGGGCTTCGTCGGCGATGACGCCGCGACGGCCAAGGATGTGTGGTTCGGCCACTGGCATGAGATCATGGCGACGGTCGGCAAGATTCGTGGCTTTGCGGCCCCGAGCCGTGAACATTTCAACCGCGAAGCCAATGGCGGTGGCGCCCTGTTCGTCGGCGGCCCCGAGGAGATCGCCGAACGCATCGTCGCGCTGCACAAAAGCCTCAGGCATGAACGGCAGTTCTTCCAGATGGATCTGGGGCAGTTGCCGCAAAAGCAGTTCCTGCACGCCATCGAACTGCTCGGCACCAAGGTAAAGCCGCTGGTCGACGCCGAGCTCGGCGCGGCCCCGGTAGTGGCGAGGCCGTAATGCCGCAACACGTCAAAACCATCGGCATCCTCGGCGCCGGCCGTGTCGGCACGGCGCTGGGGCGGCAGGCCGTCAAGGCCGGCTACGATGTCGCCATCGCCACGGCGCAGCCGCCGGAGACGATCGCCATGATCATCGACCTGCTGGTTTCCGGCGCAAAAGCCGTGGCGGCCGAAACGGCGGCGCGCGACGCCGACATCCTGGTGCTGGCCCTGCCGCTGAACAAATATCGCAGCCTCCATCCAGAGCTGTTTGCCGGCAAGATCGTCATCGACGCCATGAATTACTGGGCACCGGTGGATGGCGCCGTGGCGGAATTCGATGGGGGCGAGGCCAGCAGTGAAGTCGTGCAGCGTTTCTTGCCCGGCGCGCGCCTGGTGCGAACGCTCAACCATATCGGCTATCACGAGCTGGAAGAACTGAGCCTGCCGAAGGGCCATCCGGCGAGATTGGCGCTTGCCCTTGCCGGCGATGATGCGGAAGCCAGGCGGATCGTCGCCGGTTTTGTCGACCGCCTGGGCTACGATCCGGTCGATGCCGGCCGACTTGCCGCAGCCCGTAAGTTCGATGGCGGCACGCCGATCTTCGGGGGCCTGCTGAAGCGCGCCGAAATACTGGCGCTGCTGGATGACGGATTGCCCCGCGCCGAGGCCGCCGAGTAGTCGTTAGAGCGCTTTCAGAAAAAGTGGCTGCCACTTTTCCGGTTCGGAAACGCGTCAAAACCAAGACTTAGAGCGTTCGTTTTGATGCAATCAAAACGTGAAGCGCTCTAGTCGGCCTGGTTGAGGCCGGCGATCTCGGCGGCGAAACGCCGGAGAGCGGCATCGAGCTGGCCGGAAAGCTCGGCATCGTTGGCAATGCCGGCCGCATCGAGATTGCGGCCGGTCAACGCCAGTGTGATCGAAGCGCTATCGACCAGATGCGCCGACATCGTGGTGAGAATTTCACGCAATTGCGCCTGGGCGTGGCTGGCGCGCGGCGCCGTGTTGATCAAAGCTATCGGCTTGCCGGGAAACTCGAGACTGCTCACCAGCCAGTCGAGCGCATTCTTCAGCGAGCCCGGCAAAGCGTGTGCATATTCGGGCGATGAGATCAGGATGCCATCACTGCGTCCGACCGCACTGCGTAGCGTCTTCACGGCGTTATCCGCAGGCTCTCCCGTATCGAGATCGGGATTGAAATGCGGCAGCCGGTCGAGGCCGTTAAACAGAATGATATCGACATCTTCCGGTGCCAGCAGCGCCGCAGCCTGCAGGGCGGAGGTGTTGGAGGATGCAGCCCTGAGGCTGCCGGAAATCGCCAGGATACGCATGGCTCCGGTCTATCCGATTCCTTCAGTCGAAGTCGCCGGGAATTGCAGCAATCCGGCTTGGCCTCGGCGGCACTGCCGATTGGCTCCCGCGGTATAGACCCGAAATCCGCCAGCTTTTAGCTTTTGCAGAGCAATTTCGTCCCCGGAACACAAGGGATTTCAGTGGGCCTGCCGCCGGGAAAATTCGCTCCGCTCCAATTCTCGACGGACGGCATTCAAGGCCCCACGGCGGTGGCGGCCTGGCGCGAGCTATGCGGGCGCGAACTGATGAAGGTGACGATGGAGCCGCTGGGCGATGGCCCGTTCCACTGCTCCGCCAATGTCAGGAGCCTGCCGGGACTGACCATCGCCAGCATCACCAGTTCGCCCAATCGCCTGGTGCGCACACCGGCGCTGGCGGCAGACGGCAATGACGACTTTTTCGTCGTCATTCCCACCCAGGGCAGCACCATCATCTCGGCGACGGGCCGGGAGGTGACGCTGGGGCCGGGTGACGCCACCATGATCGCCGGGGATAGCGCCAATCTCAGCATCATTCCGACCCTGTCGAGCTTTTTGACGCTGTCGATACCATCGGCGATGCTGGCCTCGTCGATCGTCAGCCTCGACAGCGTGCTGGTCGGAGTCATTCCCGCCGCCACCGACGCGCTGCAGCTGCTCGTCCGTTACCTGGCAGCCCTTGGCGACGATATCAGCCTCGCGGCGCCCGGCACCCGCCAGCAGTTCGTCACCCATATCGTCGACCTGGTGGTGCTGGCCGCCGGCGCCGGCCGCGACGTCACCATGCTGGCGCAGGGCCGCGGCAGGCGAGCGGCGCGGCTGCACGCGATCAAGGCGGACATCCAGCGCAACATCGCCCAGGCGAACCTCTCCGCCGAGTCGCTGGCGGCGCAGCATCGGGTGTCGAGCCGCTATGTCCGCCGGCTGTTCGAGAGCGAGGGGCTGACCTTCACCGAATTCGTGCTGGCGGAACGGCTGCACCGTGCCCACGCGATGCTGCGCGATCCGCGTGAGGCGCGGCCGATCAACGTGATCGCCTTCGATGCCGGCTTCAACGACCTGTCCTATTTCAACAAGACCTTCCGCCGGCGCTATGGCGCGACCCCTTCGGCCATCCGCCACGAAGGCCGGCAATAGCCATGGGCCCGCCGCCACCATTGCTGCGCTTCTCCTCGGACCAGCTCGATGAGCGCGACCGCGTCGAGGCCTGGCGTGAAAAATATGCCGAGAGCGTCCTGCATATCGAGCTGGAGCCGAAGCGCGATACGATATTCCGCAGCGACCTTACCATCCGCTCACTCGCCGATCTCGACGTCTTTACGGATTTCTCCAGCCCGTCGCTGTTCCGGCGCACGCGCGACTTCAGTGACGATTTCGTCTTCGTGCTGCACCTGTCGGGGCACGGCACCATCAATCAGCGCAATCGCTCCGAGCTGCTGCGGCCGGGCGAGGCGACGCTGGCATCGGGCGCCGAAGCCAGCTGGGTTTCAACGCATGAAAACATGCACTGCGTCGTCATGCTCATGCCCGCCGCCATGCTGGCCCCGATGGTCGTCGATCCATACGATGCCGTGGCGCGACGCATTCCCGCCAACCTGGAAGCGCTGCGGCTGCTGACCGGCTATGTGCAGGCCGTGCAAAAATCGGAATCGGTATTTCCCGCGCAAATGCGGCAGGTGGTCTCCAACCAGATCTACGACCTGGCGGCCATGACGCTTGGCGCCTCGCGCGACGCGCAGGAGCAGGCGCAACGCCGTGGCATCCGGGCAGCCCGCCTGCGTGCCCTCAAGGACGACATCGCCGTCAATCTTGCCGCCGGGATCAGCGTCGATGCGCTCGCCGCCCGCCACCGGATTTCGCCGCGCTACATCCGGTCGCTGTTCGCCAGCGAGGAGACCAGTCTCACGGATTTCATCCTGGCTCGGCGGCTGGAGCTAGCCTACCGGCTGTTGTCGCTGGCTGGCGAGCGATCCATCAGCTCCATCGCCTTCGCGGCCGGCTTTGCCGACCTCACGCATTTCAACCATGCGTTCCGGCGCCGCTATCACATGACCCCGTCCGACGTCAGGGCCGGCCTGAGAGCGACCGGCGGTGGCACCCCATAGACCCGGTTGCCGCCAGCTCATATGCTGCGCCCGCCATCGCCAGCGGGACGTCGTGTCGTGGAACCACAACCGGGCTCTCTTGTTCGCTTTTCGACCGACGATCTGCCGCGGCGCGACCGCATCGAGGCGTTTCGCGAAATCTATGGCCGCACGATCCTCAATGTCGAAGTGCACCCCAAGCGCGGCGAAGACTTCCACTCCAGCCTGGAATTGAGCACCCTGCCCGATATCGGCCTGGGCCTGGGCGAGACCAGCGCCATGACCTACCGGCGGACAAGCGATCTCACCCAGGACGACGAACTGCTGCTGATCGTGCTGCTGAATGGCTCCGCCGTCGCCGCGCAGAACCGGCGGCAGACCCTCATCGCTGCCGGCGAGGCGACGCTGTTGTGGGGCGCCGATGTCGGCGAAACCGTGCACCCCAGCGGTGGCAAGTTCTTTTCGATTGCGCTGTCGCACAAAGTGCTGACGCCGATGCTCGCCGATCTCGAGCCCCTGCTGGCGCGCGCCATTCCGTCGGATACCGAGGCGCTGCAACTGTTGACCGGCTATGCGCGGACGCTGCAGCAGACCGGCGGCGCGCTGTCGCCGCAGAGCCAGCGGCTGGCTTCAGCGCATCTCTACGATCTCGCCGCCACCGTACTGGGCGCCACCCGCGATGCGCAGGAAATTGCGCGGCATCGCGGCCTGCGCGCCGCCCGGCTCCGCGCCATCAAGGATGACATCGCCCGCAATCTTGCCGACCGGACGCTTGGCGCGGGCGAGGTGGCGAAGCGGCAGGGCATCTCGCCGCGCTATATCCGCAGCCTGTTCGAGGGCGAGGAAACGACGTTCACCGACTATCTGCTGCGGGAACGCCTGATCCATGCCCGGCGCCTGCTGCGGTCGGGCCGATTCGACACCTTGACCATCGGCGCCATCGCGCTGGCCTCGGGATTCACCGACATCTCGCATTTCAACCACAGCTTCCGCCGCCATTTCGGCGTGACGCCGACGGACGTCAGGACTGGGGCACGGCGGCGCTGACGGCAGTGACTTTCCTGCCACGTTCGCGCTGCTTCGCACCTAAAAGCGCCAGCTGTTCCGCCTGAGCCAAGCGGCTGTCCGCCGCGCCCAAGTCTCCCCAATCCCCATTCGCTATCGTTGATTCCGTGCCGCATTTCGCGGCCGCCAATGGGGCAAGTTCAATGACAATGCATCTGCACCGGGCGCCGCCGCGCCCCGCGATACCGGACCGATCCGCGCCGCTCGTCCCCCTCGCTGAATAGCGAATTCCCCCCGCATCGCCCTGCAACTGCACTGCCGAGAGTATTCCCATGTCCATCGTGTCCTGCCCTGTCCGTTCGCACCAGGCTCCCCGTACCTGGCGCCATATCGCCACCCTGATGGGCTCGACGGCGCTGGTGGCGGTGGCGCTGGTGATGCCGGCAAGCGCGGCCACCAAGACATGGACGGGGGCGATATCGAACGACTGGTTCACGGCCGGCAACTGGCTCGGCGGCATTCCCGGCACCGGCGACGATGTCGTCATCGACCCGGCGACCTCCGATTTACTTGAGGTCAACAACACCACGGCAGCGGTCGGCATGATGACCGTCGGTGGCGCCAATAGCTTCGGCGAACTTGCGCTCGAGAACGGCGCCCTGCTGACCACCACGACCACGGTGCTGGGCCGTGACGCATCGAGCGGCGGCCGGCTGAACATCTATACCGGCGCATGGTGGAACAATACCGGTGCCGTCACCATCGGCGACAGCGGCGCGAGCGTCTTGAGCATCACCGGCGGGAGCCTTGCGACAGTGGGCGATACCGTAGTGGCCGACAAGACCGGCTCCAGCGGTTTTATCACCATGGTCGATGCAGGCACCACGATGACCGCCACGTCGCTCGTTTTCGGCAAGGGGGGCAATGGTCAACTCAATGTCGCCAGCGGCAGCGCGCTCACCACGGACTCTGCCAGTTTCGGTGTCAACGCCGGCAGCATGGGCTCGGCCCTGATCACCAATGCCGGTTCGCGATTCACGGCGACGACACTGGTGCTGGGAAATATGGGCAACAGCAGCGTGTCGGTCAGGAACGGCGCGCTGATGGAGTCGCAGGACAGTGTCCTCGCGGCAGCAGCTGGAAGTCACAGCGAAGTTTTCATCCAGGACGCCGGCTCCAAATGGGACATGACCGGCCATGACCTGACCATCGCCGCAGCCGGGTCCGGTGAGGTAGACCTCCTCACCTCCGCCACGCTCCTGACGCAAAATGTGACGGTGGGCGCGGCGGCGGGCTCCGATGGCTTGCTGTCCATCGGCTCGGACTCGACGTTCACCAACGCCAACCAGTTGATCATTGGAGCGTCGGGCACCGGCTCGGTGAGCATTCAGTTCAACGGCACCGCCAGTACGGGCATGATGGTACTGGGAGAGAATTCGACCGGCGACGGATCACTCTTCATTGGTGGCGGCGGACCTATGACGGCCGGCGTGATCTATGTGGGCAGCTCCGGCACGGGTCATCTGGGCGTGGGCAGCGGTTCGGTTCTGACCAGCGGGCCGGTATTTGTCGGCGATCTGGCCACTGGGCAAGGCGATGTGACCGTTCAGGGCGGCGGCAAATGGGACATGGGTGCCAGCCTTCTGACCATCGCCAATATCGGCAACGGCGAAGTTCAGGTGCAGGACCATGGCACGCTGCTGACCACCGATGTGGACCTGGGCGTGGTTGCCGGCGCCTCCGGCAAGCTCAACGTCCTGGGCACGAACGCGCTCTGGACCGATAGCGGCCAGACACGCATTGGCGTTGACGGCGATGGTTCGCTGATCGTCCAACAGGGAGGCGTGGGCAGCACCGGGCTGACGACAGTGGCCCAAAATGCCGGCTCCAGCGGCGCTATCAAGGTGATGAATGCCGGATCGCAACTCACCACCGGCCTCCTGGAACTGGGTTTGGATGCCGTCGGCACTTTGTCGATCACTGATGGCGGCGTTTTGACCGGGACGCAGGAAGCCCTGCTTGGCGACACCTCGACCGGTCAGGGAACAGTGACGCTCAGCGATCACGGATCGACATGGGATCTGGACTCGCAAGCCCTCACGGTCGGTGTTTCGGGCAAGGGCGCGCTGTCCATTTTCAACGCCGCCACCGCTCTCGCCGACAGCGCCACGGTGGCCCACAATGCAGGCAGCACCGGCGCGATCACGACGAGCGGCACCGGCTCATTCCTGCGCATCGAGCATAAATTGATCCTGGGCGATGGCGGCGCCGGAACCATGACGGTTTCGAACGGCGCGCAAGCCCAGAATCTCGACGCCGTACTCGGCGCCCAAAATGGCTCCAGCGGCAGCGTTTCCCTGTCGGGGGGCTCGGTGTGGACGTCGGCGGGGACCCTGGTCGTGGGCGATGCCGGCTCCGGCAGCGTCACGGCCTCCGACGTCAGTTCTGGTGTCACCGCGCATAACGCGACTATCCTCGCCAATGCGGCCGGTGCCACGGGCGATGTGGTGATCAAAAACCAGGCCCAGTGGGACAATCAGGCCGATTTGACCGTCGGCGGTGCGGGTACGGCCACGCTGACGCTCTCCAATGCCGGCCCAGCTCAAAGCCGCGCCAATGTCGATGTCGGCCGCGATGCGAGCGGGCAAGGCACTGTCAACGTGACGGGCACGGGCTCGCTGTGGACCATCGACGGTAGCTTGACGCTTGGCGACAACGGCTTCGGCACCCTGCTGATCGACAGCAAGGGCGCGGTCGCAGCACAATCGAGCGTACTCGGTAACACCGCCGACGCGACGGGTACCATCACCGTCGATGGGCTGGGCTCCCAGTTAAATCTCACCGGCAACCTGGAGATTGGCGAAGCCGGTACGGGTGACGTCACGGTGCGGAACGGCGGCGTGCTGACGATGTCGACCAGCTTGGTCGGGATGCTTGCCGGATCGAGCGGCACCATGACGGTCGATGGCGCCGGTTCGAAGCTCGTTACAGATGTTGGCTTCTACATCGGCGAAAACGGAAGCGGCTCGGCACTGATCAAGGATGGCGCCGACGTCACGGCCGGGTCGGTAGCGCTCGGACGCTTCATGGGCTCGCGCGGCGACATCACCGTAACCGGTGTCGGCTCGACCGTGACGGATCATAGCGATTTCATCGTCGGTTCCGTCAACGCGGGCACCCTCACCGTTGCGGCGGGGGGCGAGGTCACGACAGATGCCTTCGGCGAGCTCGGTTACTTCACCGGTTCCAACGGCAGCGCTGCCGTGACGGACTCCGGCTCGGCCTGGAACATTGGGGGCAAACTCGAAATTGGCCGCGGCGGCACTGGGTCGCTGCTCGTGGCGGAAGGCGGTACCGTTTCGGCCGCCGGCGGCGTCGTCATCGGCCTCGATGCGGGCTCGACCGGCAAGCTGGTGATCGGTGGCGACACCAACGCCGCCGCGACGGCGGCCGGTATCCTGAATACGCCGACCGTGACCTTCGGGGCCGGCGGCGGCCTGCTGGCGTTCCATCACACCGGCACGAACTACAATTTCGACGCCGCGATCAGCGGCAACGGCACGATCTACCAGTTTTCCGGCGTCACGCACCTGACGGCCGATAGCAGCGGCTATAGCGGGCCAACCGACGTCACCGGCGGCACATTGCTGGTCGATGGCAAGCTCGGCGGCACCGTCTCGGTGACCGGCACCGGCAGGCTCGGCGGCAAAGGCGTTATCGGCGGCGACGTGACCGTCGACAATGGCGGCAGCCTCGTCGGCGTGCAAGGACAGACGCTGGCGATGGACTCGCTGACGCTGGGCGTAGCCTCCGTCGACGTGACGCTGAGCGATCCGGGCGGTGCGGCGCTGTTCGATGTCGCCCACGACCTGACGCTGGACGGCGACCTGAACATCGAGAGCGCCGGGACTTTCGGCCCCGGTGTTTATCGGCTGTTCGACTATGGCGGCACGCTGACCGACAACGGCCTCAATATCGACGCGACGCCCGATGGCACCACAGCGGCCGATTTCAGCATCCAGACCGCCGTGGCGGGCCAGGTCAACCTGCTCGACACGGCGGCCGCGCAACTGCGCTTCTGGGATGGCGACGCGGCGGGCAATGCCAACAACAACGCCGTCGATGGCGGCGGCGGCACGTGGTCGGCGACCGCGAACAATTTCACCGATGGCGACGGCGTCAGCAACGGCCCGCAAGCGCCGCAGCCGGGCTTCGCCGTGTTCGAAGGCACCGGCGGCGTCGTTACGGTCAATGACAACGCCGGGCCCGTTACCGTCACCGGCATGCAGTTCGCCAGCGACGGATATGTCATCGGCGGCAACCCCATCGCGCTGAGCGGCGGCACCGACATCCTGCGCGTCGGCGACGGCACCGCGGCGGGCGCCGCCTATGTCGCCCGCATCGACGCCAACCTCACCGGCGCGGCCGGCATCAACAAGACCGATCTGGGCGAGTTGCTGCTGACCGGCGTCAACAGCTATACGGGTCTGACGACCATCTCCGATGGCTTGCTGGCACTAGCCAATGCGGACAGCATTGCCGCCTCCAGCGGCCTTGTCGACGACGGCGCCTTCAATATCGCCGCCACCACCAGCGGCGCGCAGATCAAGACGCTGTCCGGCGCCGGAACGGTGCAACTGGGCACCAGAACGCTCACCCTGACCCAGGCGAACGACACCTTCGCGGGCGTTGTCGGCGGCGCCGGCGGCCTGGCGCTGACCGGCGGCAGCGAGGCCCTGAGCGGTATCAACACCTATACGGGCGCCACCAACGTCGCCAGCGGCGCCACCCTGGGGCTCACCGGCGGCGGCAGCATCGCCGACTCCAGCGGCGTCGCCGACAATGGCGTGTTCGATATTTCGGGCGCCGGCGCGGGCGTGTCGATAAAGAGCGTCTCGGGCACCGGACTGGTGCATCTGGGCGCCAACGTCCTGACGCTCACCGCGGCCGGGACTGGCCCCTTCAGCGGCGTCATCGACGGCAGCGGCGGCCTCGACATCGTCGGTGGCATCGCCGGGTTCAGCGGCGCCAACACCTATACGGGCGGCACCCATATCGGAGCGCTGGCAGGGCTGGTCCTGGGCAATACCGGCACGAGCGGATCCATTGTGGGCGATGTCGTCGACGACGGGATTCTCGGCTTCGGTCGCACCGACGCCTATACGTTCGCCGGCGATATCTCGGGCGCCGGACAAGTCGCGCTGCTGGCGCCCGGCACGATCACGCTGAGCGGCATCAACACCTATGCGGGCGGCACCACCATTGTGGGCGGCACCATGATCGGCTCGGCCACCGGCTTCGGTTCCGGCGCTATCCTCGACAATGGGGCGCTGATCATCGACCAGGCGACCGGCGCCGATTTCGCCAACGCCATCTCCGGCACGGGTGCGTTCGAAAAGCGCGGCGCAGGGTCGCTCAATCTCACGGGCACCAGCACGTTCACCGGTGCGACCACCGTCGCGGACGGACGGCTGGCGGTGAACGGTGCGCTCGCCGATTCCATCGTCACCATCCTCGATGGCGCAACGCTCGGCGGCAACGGCACCGTAGGCGGCGTCACGGCGCAGAGCGGCGCCACTGTCGGCCCCGGCAATTCCATCGGCACGCTCACCGTCAATGGCGACTATGCGCAGGCGGATGGCTCGACCTACCAGGTGGAACTGACAACGACCGGCCAGAACGACCGCATCAATGTCTCGGGCACGGCGACCATCGGCAGCGGCGCCATCCTCAACGTCGTCAAGACCGACGCCGGCCCCTACGTCCTCGGCACGCACTATACGGTGCTGACCGCGACGGGCGGGGTCGATGGTACCTACGACCTCACGGGCGATCTCAGCGCCTTCTACAGCCTCGAGGCCAATTACGACGCCAACGACGTCTATCTCGATGTCATCCAGAAGCACAGCTTCGCCTCCATCGGCAAGACGCCCAACCAGATCGCCACCGGCACCGGCCTTGATAGCCTGCCCTTCAGCGGCGCCCTGCCCGTCGCGGTGGGCAACCTCGCCACCAGCACCCAGGCACTGGCGGCCTTCGACGACCTGTCGGGCGAACTGCATGCCTCGATCCGCAGCGGCATGCTCGACGACAGCCGCTTCGTGCGCGAGGGCGCCATCGACCGGCTGCGCACGCCGATCGATAACGGCGATGGCCCTGCCCTGTGGAGCCGCGCCTATGGGGCGTGGAACCAGATCAATGGCGGCGGCAATGCCGCCGCACTGCAACACGATACGGGAGGCCTGCTGATCGGCGCCGACGGGTTGCTCGCCGATGGCTGGCGTGTTGGCGTCGTCGGCGGCTTCGGCCATTCAAGCTTCACCGTCGGCAATGGCCGCCAATCCTCCGGCACCAGCAACGACTACGATATCGGGCTCTATGGCGGCACGCAGTGGGGCGATGTCGCCTTCCGCTCCGGGCTCGCCTATACGTGGCACGATTTGTCGACGACCCGGGCGGCCGATTTCGCCGGCTTCTTCGACCTGCTCCAGGGCAGCCACGGCGCCGGCACGGCACAGGCGTTCGGCGAACTCGCCTATGACCTGCAGGCCGGCCCGGTCGCGCTCGAACCCTTCGCCAACCTGGCTTACGTCAACCTTTCGACCGACGGCTTCACCGAAAAGGGTGGCGCCGCGGCCCTGAGCGACCAGGCCGGCAGCAGCGGCACCACCTTCACCACCCTCGGCCTCAGGGCGTCGACGAACTTCGTGCTCGACAACGGCACCAATGTCACGGCCAACGGCAGCATCGGCTGGCGCCACGCCTTCGGCGATATCAGCCCGGCCTCGGCCATGGCCTTCGCGGGCGGTTCGACCTTCGCTATCGGCGGCGTGTCGATCGCGGGGGATTCGGTGGTGGTGGATGCCGGTATCGACCTGAACCTCACGGCCAACACCACGCTCGGCCTGTCCTATGACGGCCAGTTCGGTTCGGGCACCACCGCCCAGACCCTGCGCGGCAATTTCGCCATCAAGTTCTAGAGACAGCGTGATGAGATCGAACCTCAAGTCGAAACTGGCGTCGCCGCTTTTCCGTATCGCCGGCATCAGCGCTTTGGCGCTGGTCGCCGGGCTGACGCTGTACGTGTTGCCGGGTCAGGCCGTGCCCTCGCCCGTCGATGCGGCGGCACCCGCCCCCATCAGGCTGGCCCAGGTGACACCGCCGGCCTCGACCTTGCCGGGTGGCGCCTCGTCCCTGAACGAGACCTATCGCGACTGGCAGGTCGCCTGCGCCCAGGATGGCGCCGGTAAGCGTTGCGCGCTGTCCCTGACCGAAGCCCGGCAGAACGGCCAGCGCGTGCTGACCATCCAGCTGAACGCGCCGGCCGGCAATACGGTCGCAGGGGCGCTGGTGCTGCCCTTCGGGCTGTCGCTCGATGCCGGCGTGGTGCTGCAGGTGGACGACAAGCCAGCCGGACAACCGTTGCGCTTTCGCACCTGCCTGCGGGCCGGCTGCGTGGTGGCGCTGAACTTCGATGCGGCGACCATCGTGGCGTTGCGCGGTGGCGGCGTGCTCAAGGTGAAGACTGTCGCTGACAGCGGCGCGGAGCAGCCGTTCTCGATATCGCTGCAAGGCTTTGCGACCGCCCTCGACCGGGTCGGCGCGCTCGCGCAGTAACCTCCACATTCATATGAATTGGTGAGGAAACGCTGGGAACCTTATGGTTCCGTGGCTGCTGATGGACGCGCGGCGCACCGTGCAATGTTCATATGAAATTGGCGTTTGCAATGTGAATGTCACTTCGCTAGCGTTTGCGACGTCGAATGCGGTTTGCCGGCATGGATCAAGGCGCTGCGGTGACCATTTAATACACTAGCGTCTGCTGTTTCCACGGAGGGACCCCGGTGACCGGTTTGTTGTTGCCACTCACATTTGCAGGAACCGTCGCACTGTTCCTGTGGGGCATCCATATGGTGCAGACCGGCGTACAACGGGCCTTCGCCGCCAATCTGAGGGTGGCGCTGCGCCATACGCTGAGCAACCGTTTCAAGGCGCTGCTGGCCGGTATCGGCGTCACCGCCGCCCTGCAGAGCAGCACCGCCACCGGCCTCATGGCCACCAGTTTCGCCGCGCAGGGGCTGATCGCGCTGGTGCCGGCTCTGGCCATCATGCTGGGCGCCAATATCGGCACGACGCTGATCGTGCAGGTGCTGTCCTTCGATTTGTGGCTCGTTGCGCCGGCGTTGATCCTTGTCGGCTTCATCATGTTCCGCAGCGTTTCCAAGCCTGTCGTCCACGACCTCGGGCGCGTCATGATCGGGCTCGGGCTGATGCTGATCGCCCTGCATCAATTGCTGGAGCTTGTCGAGCCGCTGGAGCAGATGCCGGAAGCGCGGCTATGGCTGGCGCAAGTCTCGGCCTCGCCCGTTGTCGATATCGTCATCGGCGCGCTGCTAGCCTGGGTGACGCATTCGAGCGTGGCCGTGGTGGTGCTGGCCATGTCGGTGGCCGGGCAAGGCATCATCGATCCTGCGGCGGCGCTCGCCATCGTGCTCGGCGCCAATCTGGGCACGGCCATCAATCCGATGCTGGAAGGCGCCGGCGCCGACAATCCGGTAGCTCGCCGCCTGCCGCTCGGCAATCTGCTCAACCGCGGCGTCGGCGTGCTGCTCGGCCTGGTGCTGATCCAGCCGTCACTCACGCTGTTGTCGCTGCTCGACCCCAACCCGACCCGCCTGGTGACCAACTATCACATGGCCTTCAACCTGGTGATGGCGGCGCTGTTCCTGCCGATACTGACGCCTTATGCGCGACTGCTGGAAAGGCTGCTGCCCAAGAAGCTCGATCCGGCCGATCCGGCGACGCCAAAATATCTCGACCGCGCCGCGCGCGAAACACCGATCGTGGCGCTGGGCGGCGCCGCGCGCGAAGCCCTGCGGCTGGCCGACCTGTTGCGCGACATGCTTTATGGCGTCCGCGCCGCGATGCTGAAGGGCAACCGCACCACGATCCTGGCGACGCGGCGACTTGACGACGTCATCGACGAACTTGATACCGCGATCCACAGCTACCTGATCGGGCTCGACCCGGAAACGCTGAGCGAGGCCGATCGCCGGCGCTTCAACGAGATCCTGACGTTCTGCGCCAACATGGAGCAGGCCGGCGACGTCATCGACCGCACGCTGCTGCCGCACTGCCAGAAACGAGTCAATCGCGGCCTCGCCTTCCCCGACGAAGCCGAGGACGACCTGCTCGCCATGGTGGACCGGCTGGTGACCAATATCGGGCTCGCCGCATCGCTGTTCATGACCGAGGACCCGCGTATCGCGCGGCGCCTCGCCGACGAGAAACTGGCCTTCCGCAATGCCGTGGAAGAAGCCACGCTGACACACTTCATGCAGCTCAAGGCGGCGAGCAATGGCGCGACGCCGGAAGCCAGCGCGCTACACCTGGACCTGATGCGCGACATGAAAGTCATCAACTCCCACATCGTGGCTGCCATCGCCTATCCGGTGCTCGAACGGATCGGGGAATTGCTGCCGAGCCGCATGGCGACCAGTTCGGCCACGAGCGCCGAATAGTCCGCCAGTGTCCGACAAGTTCCCCATCGATACGGCGCTGGTGCACGAGCTCGTGGATAGCCAGTTCCCGCCATGGGCCGGACTGCCGATCCGGCCTGTGGCGTTCGGCGGTTGGGATAACCGCACGTTCCATCTCGGCGACACCATGACGGTGCGCCTGCCAAGCGCACAACGATATGCGGCCCGGGTCGAAAAAGAGCAGGCGGCGAGGCTATAACGCCCATAAGCCCGTCACGGGTTTCTCTCCTGTAGGGTCGGGCTTTCAATGACGAGGAGAGCCTGTAGTGAAACCCTATTACCTGGCCGCCATGGTGCTGGCCGCCGCGATTTCCCCCGCCTTTGCCCAATCGGCGCCTCCGGCGGATATGCAGACCTACATGTCCTCTGGCGAGGTGCAGGACCTCATCGCCAAGGCCAAGGCCCAACCGGCCAAGCCGCTGATCGCGCAGCCTATCCTGTCGCTGGCGCCCTATCGTGCCTCCCTCGAATATCGCAACGGCCCGGCCTCCCCCGCCGCCGTGCACACGACGGAAGCCGAGCTGATGTATGTGATCGATGGCAGCGGCACGCTGGTGGTCGGCGGTGAACTGGTCGACGGCAAGCAGGCCAATGCGACGAACCTCTCCGGCAGCAGCATCAAGGACGGCAAGTCCATTCATGTCGCCCAGGGCGACTTCACCATCGTGCCCGAAAATACGCCGCATCAACTGATTCCGGATAGCGGCGGCCCATTGATCCTGATGACCTTTCACGTACCGCGCCCGGTTCCCGGAGCACCGCAGTAACGGTTGCTTGCGTACTGTCATAATCGGTGAAAAACTCAACTCCGGCCGGCGCTTGAACGATCGGCCGGGTTGGCAATTTGGGAGACTGCAATGACGATACGTTCCGCTTATCTACCCTCGATCTCGACCGCCCTGATGGCGCTGTTGCTGGCGGCCCCGGCCCTGGCCGCGGACCTGGCGGCTCCCCCGGCTCCGGGCGTGCCGCAGAACGACAATCTCAATGCGGTTCTCTGGGACCAGACCTCGGTAGAGTTCAAGGCCAACGCGCTGGGTGCCTATGCGCTGGGCCGGCTGCGGCTCGACGAGGCCCTGGCCGACAAGAACTGGACCGCCGATCCCAAGCAGACCGGCGCCTATCAGGACCTGCCGCCTGCCATTATCCTCGATGTCGACGATACCGTGCTCAACACCTCGGCCTATCAGGCCTGGACCGTCGCCAACGGCACAGCCTATTCGGGCAAGACCTGGACCGACTATGTGAACGCCAAGAAGGACGTCGCCATTCCGGGCGCCGTGGATTTCCTCAAATATGCCGACTCCAAGGGCGTGAAGATCTTCTACGTCACCAACCGCACCAAGGATGAGGAAGGCCCGACCGTCGAGGAAATGACCGAGATGGGCTTCCCCATGGGGGGCAATGTCGACACGTTCCTGTCGGCCAAGGAACAGCCGGATTGGGGCTCCGCCAAAGGCACGCGCCGCGCCTACATCGCCAAGGATTACCGCACCATGCTGCTATTCGGCGACAATCTCGGCGACTTCACCGATGATTATTCGGCCAGCGTCGCCGACCGCGACAAAGTCTATGAAGCCAACATGGCGCATTGGGGCCACGACTGGATCGCGCTGCCCAACCCGACCTACGGCTCGTTTGAATCCTCGCCCTACATGACCGATTATTCCAAGAGCGTGGACGAGCAGCGCCAGCTCAAGCTCGACGCGCTCGTGCCTTGGGCCGGCCCATCGCAATAGCACGCAATACCAGTGGCCAACGGATCAGCCGATCCGCTGGCCACTGCCGTCAAAGGCATGGAGGGTCATGCCCCCCAGCGCAAAGCCGACCGGCTCGCCCGGCTTGAGCTGCTGCTGACCCTGCAGCACGGCGAGCAATTTCTGGCCGTCGGCGGTCAGGGCATGCACGACGGTTTCGGAGCCGAGCTCTTCGACCAGCGTGACTTTGGCGCCAATGCTGTCGCCGCCCGAGCCCAGCACCATATGCTGGGGCCGCATGCCGATGGTGATCTTGTCGCCCATGGCGACGCCGTTTGCGGCGGCGACGGTAACGCCGTGCCCGCCCGCCAGCCCGACGCTGATGGCTCCGGCATTCACCGCGGTCGCGGTGCCCTCCAGGAAATTCATGTGTGGCGCGCCGATGAAGCCGGCAACGAAGCGGTTGGCGGGCCGATTATAGAGTTCGAGCGGCGTGCCGACCTGCTCGATGCGGCCGGCGCGCAGCACCACGATACGATCAGCAAGCGTCATGGCCTCGACCTGGTCGTGGGTCACATAGATCATGGTGGCGGCAAGGCGGGCATGGAGGGCCGCGATTTCCGCGCGGGTCGAGCCGCGCAGTTCCGCATCGAGATTGGATAGCGGCTCGTCGAGAAGAAACGCCACCGGACGCCGCACGATGGCGCGGCCGATAGCGACGCGCTGGCGTTGCCCGCCCGACAGCTGGCCGGGCCGCCGCGCCAGATAGTCCTCGATCTCCAGCATGCGCGCCGCCTCGGCGATCCGTGCATCGATTTCGGCCCGGCTCATCTTTGAATTCTCGAGGCCGAAGGCGAGGTTCTGGCGCACGCTCATATGCGGATAAAGCGCGTAGGACTGGAACACCATGGCGAGACCGCGGTCGGCGGCCGGCACTTTGTTGACATTGGCGCCATCGATGGCGATGTCGCCTGAACTCGGCTCATCCAGACCCGCGATCAGCCGCAGCAGCGTCGACTTTCCGCATCCGGAGGGGCCGACGAAGACGACGAACTCGCCATCCTCGATGGTCAGGTTGACGTCATGCAGCACATCGACCTTGCCGAAGGACTTGTCGACATTGGTGAGGGTGATCCGGCTCATCGCGTCCTCTACTTGATGCCCTGCCCGGCGATGCCGGTGGTGATGAAGCGCTGCAGGAAGACGAAGACCAGCACCACCGGGATCATGGTGACCACCGTCATGGCGAGGATGAAGTGCCATTGCACGTTGAGCTCGCCCGAATAGATGTTGAGCCCGACCTGCAGTGTGTAGAGCTCCTTGCGGGACAACACGATCAGCGGCCACAGGAAATCGTTCCAGCGCCAGACCACCGAAAAGATGGCGAGCACGGCAAGAGCCGGCGCCGCCAACGGCAGGATGATGCGCCAGTAGATCTGCCATTCCGACGCCTTGTCCATACGGGCGGCATCGATCAGCTCATCCGGGATGGTGAGCATGTACTGGCGCAAAAGGAACACGCCCGTGGGCGTCGCCACCGTGGGCAGGATGACGCCCCAGAGGTTGTTGAACAGGCCCAGCGCCGAAATGATGGAATAGAGCGGCACCATGATCACCGACAGCGGCACCATGAGGGTGGCGAGGATCACCAACATGACCACCGCCTGGCCGCGGAACTTGTATTTGGACAGCGCGAAAGCCGCCATCGAATTGACCACCAGCGTGATCAGTGTCGCCGTGACCGTGACGAAAACCGAGTTCCACAGATATTGCAGGAAATCGAAGTGCAGGAACGGTTCGGAATAGTTGCTGGTGGCGAATTCCACCGTACGCACCGGCACGCGCTTGTTGATGTTGACCTTGATGATGGTCTTGGGGTCGACGGCATCCACCATCTGCGATACGAGGCCGATGCGACGCACCTCGGCCAGCGTTCTGGTCGAGCCGTCATCGAGCGTCGCCGTATAGAGCGCCAGCGGCTTGTCATAGCCCTCGACGGTGACGCTTTGGGTGACATAGGGCAGGACCGAAGGCGGGAATTCGGCCAGCGCCGCCGGGGTCTTGAAGGACGATGTCACCAGCCACAGGGCCGGGCCGAACATGATGATGAGGCCGCCGACCAGCCACACCCAGGTGACGATGTCGGTCCAGTGCCAGCCCTTGCCGCCACGGCGCCGGAACAGGAACTGCGCGATATTGCCCATCATCGCACGCCCTTCCCTTCGTTGCGGCGCCCGGCCAGCAATTGCAGCAGCGTCAGCACCACCAGCACGCTGCCCATGAGGATGGAAGCCGCGGAAGCAAGGCCGGGATTGCGCAGCGTCGAGGCGAAGCCGACCTGGTAGATGTATTGCGTGAGATAGAGCGTACTGGTGCCCGGACCACCGCCGGTCAGCACATACACTTCATCGAAGATCTGCACGGCCCGGATCAGCGCCAGAACGATCACCACCACAAGGTTGGGACCGAGCAGCGGCAGCGTGATGCGCCAGAAGATGCGGCTCTTTTTGGTGCCGTCCATCTCGGCGGCCTCGTAGAGATCCTTGGGAATGGCCTGCAGGCCTGCCAGCAGGATAAGCGCGAAAAAGCCCATATGGGCCCAGACGGAGACGCCGATAGCTGCCGCAAAGGCCCAGAAGCGGTCGGTCAGCCAGACATGCGGATCGATGCCGAACTGGTAGAGCATGTAGTTGAGCAGGCCCTGCCGCTGCAGGATCCACTTCCAGATCAACCCAACCACCACAGGCGACAGCAGCACCGGAAAGAAGAACACGGCCCGCCAGAAACTGCGGCCGCGAATGTCGCGATTGAGGATCAGCGCCGTGACCAGCGCCGCGCCGATCATCAGCGTCACCTGCAGGACGACGAACGCCGCGGTGTTCTGGGCTGCCTTCCAGAAACCATCCTCGAGGCAGGTGTTGGCATCGAGATAGTTCTGGCAGGCAAGCAGCCGCGCATACTGGTCGCCGCCCACGAAGCTGCGATTGGACAGGAACAGCGCCGAGCCGCCACTCATCGAATAGGCGAAGTTGATGACCAGCGGCAGCAGCACGAAGATGCCGAAGATCAACATGTTGGGCGCCAGGAAGAAGGCCGCCATGCCGTTGATGCCGGTAGCCTTCTGCCAGAACCGCAAGGGCGCATCGACCACGCCCATCAGGAGGCGGACCGGCACCGCCAGAGCGGCGCCGATCGGATTGGCCTGGCGTGGCGCTTCCGCCGTCACCGGGCCGGACCTATTTGCCAGCCTCGGCCACCTTGGCCGCGATATCCTGGTCAATCTTGGTGAAAGCCTCGTCGAGGCTCAACTCACCGGCGATCACCTGGCTGACCCGAGCCACCAGGGCGCTGTAATAGGTATCCGACCACTTCCAGCCCGGCAGCTTGAGCGCCACGGGAGCGGTGCTTTGCGCCGCCTTCACATAGACATCGAGCGCCGCCTTCACCTGCGGATCGTCGGACTTGAAATCGAGCCCGGCGGCCAGCACTTCCTTGTTGGCAGGCAGGAACAGGGTGCGCTCCGAGAACTCTTTGACGATCGGACCGCTGGCCAGATAATCCATCACCTTGGCGACTTCTTCCGGATTCTTGGTGTATTTCACCGCCACCAGGCCCGCGCCGCCCGGCATGCCCGAACAGGCCGCCGGACCGCAGGGGCTTCCCGTCGCCACCCAATCGAAACTGTCGCCGATCTTGGCGGCGAAGTTCGGGATCTGCCAGCTGCCCGAATAGTAATAGACCAGCTGCCCGTTGATGAAATCGTCGGCCGCGGCGCGATAGGTCGCGCCGGCAGCGCTGACCCAGACATCCTTGGCAATAGTGCCGTCGGCGTTCCAGTTGACGAACTTGGTGATGAAGTCCTTGGCGCCCTGGTCGACCTTGGCAGGCAGACCGTCGGCCCCGATGTAGTTGGCCCCATAGGACACATTGGGAGCGGTCAGGCGATGGCCCGAACGGTCGAGCGCCGCGGTCATCGGCACCTGCTGGCTAGCCGAGACCTTCTTGGCGGCGGCCATCCAGTCGTCCCAGGTCGCGGTCGCGCCGGGGATATCGACGCCGGCCTGCTCGAACAGCGTCTTGTTGGCAAAACCGCCCGTCAGAGTGATCTGCGTCATGAAGCCGGTGATGGCGTTGGAGCCTTCGGGCCGCATCCAATCGGCCTGGTCACCGTAATTCTTGTCCCAATAGTCGGCATCCTTGAGGTAAGGCCTCAAATCCAGCCAATGCTGGGACTGCGCCTTGAGATTGGTGACGCGGGCGATGTCGGGGCCATTGCCGGCCTCGAGCTGCACGGGCAGCTGTTCCTGGATGACGCTATAGGCGACGTTGTCGATGATGACGTTGATGCCCGGATTGTCCTTCATGAACCGGTCGATCAGGTCCTTGAGGACATCGCCTTCCACGCCGTCCGAATACCACATGATGCGCACGTCGCCGGCGAGCGCCGCCGTCGTCGACATCAGCCCCAGGGCCAGGGCCGCAATCCAAGTCTTGGTCTTGGTCATCGTATCCTCCGTGATGGCGGTCCTGCCGCCGGTTTGAATGCCGCCTCCACGGGCCTCTATGGGCCCTTCACCGGAGGCGGCAGATTATTATGCGCCGTTCACCGCCAGAATTCGCGCCTCTCCGGCAATTGTCCATTGCGCTGGATCAAGCGATCGCCCTTCCGCCTCGACGATACCATCGTTGTGGAAGACCACGCGGCCATAGTCGGGGTCATCGACGATAAAACTGTCGTTCGCGCCCGTGGCGATTTCGAGCGCCGCGAATCGTTCGAGGCCATCGATGCCGCCTTCGGTGGCGGTGTCGGAAACCCGCACGATCCACTGTGCCTTGCGGCCCGGCAGGCGGATTTCAGCCTCGGCCGATGGGCCATCGGCGGCGATCTCGAAATCGGCGCTGCCCTTGAGCAGCACCAGCCCGTCGCCGGAGCCGGCGACCGCTATATTGCCCACGACCCGTGCCGTATCGAAGGCGGCGCGCGGGAACCACGCATGCGTGAAATCCGGCTGGTCGGCGTGCAACGAGAAATCGAGGATAGCGAGGCCCCGATATTGGTGCACCCGGGGCAGCGTGCCGGAGCCGCCCCAATAGGAGGGCCGCGCCGCCCCGAACTGGATGATTTCACCCGGATGGTTGATCCAGATCGCGGCTTCCGGACGCGTACCGAGCCGGAGATGCAGCACGGTTTCCTGGTAGCCCCAGGCGTTCCAGCGATAATGCGCGGCAGACGCCAGGGCGTAATCGTGGGTCTTGTAGTGATAGAGCGAGGCGAAGCGGTTGGCGCCCTGCGCGAAGGTCCATTCCTGCGCGCCCCGGCTTTGCCAGTCGGCGATGGCGCCAAGCGTTTCGGGCACGATCATGCCGTGATCGCGGATCAACACGGCCAGCAGCGGCAGCACGTGGACATGGTGCCCGTACCAGCCCTTGCCCCACAGCAGCCGCGCGATGGCGGAAAGCTCCAGCGACCGGCCGGCGGCGAGCGTATGCTCATAGGAGCGCCCTTGCGCGCCCGTGATCATGCCGTGGTGAGCCGACCGGGCGACGATTTCGGCGAGTCGCATGACGCCCTTGGCGGCGCGCGCCCTTATGTCGGCGTCCGGCGCCAGGGCAGCCAGCGTTGTCAGCCCCTTGAGATCGATGGGGAAATAGGGCGCCGAGTTGAACTCCGCCATCTCCCAGGTTTCGAAATGCATGAGCCAGTCCCGGACGCGCTCGGCGCCGACCTTGGCCTGCTCGCGGCCTTGGCGTTGCGACCGCCTGAAGGTGGCGTCAGGCAATAGCGAGCCGGCGAGATAGGCCGCGGTATGAAACAACAGCGCGTGGTTTTCCGAGAAATACCACTGCACGTCGTTACCCGGCTCATCCATCCAGTAGCGATAGCCCAAAATGGCGCGATCGATGCGGGTACGGAGGTCAGGATCGATATCGGCGCCCCAAACTGCACGCGCCCAGAGCAGCGGCACCAGTGCGAAATCGGCGCAATCGTGGCAATCCTCGATGGCCGGCAGCTTGGCGGCGATCATCGCGTCGGTCTCGGCCCCGCCCTTGCCGATGGCGAGCCGGGCCAGGGCCCGAACCGTGTCGGGCGCCGCAAATTCGGCGACTTCGCTCAATGCCTCATCGACACGGCCTAGCAGTGTACGGGGCGCCGTGCCCTGGCGCTCGACATGGCAGATTTCGACGCCGAGCGTTCGAGAAGCCACAAAGCCAAAGGTGCTGAAGGTAATGCCGAAATGGCGGAAGTCGGCCGGCTGCCGCGTCGATGGCCCCAGGTTGAGGCTGGCCGCCCCCTCGGGAACATGAAAATCGAGTGACGAGGCGGCCCCCTCGACGTCGACCCGGATATCCACGGCGCAGGGCAATCCGGCCGGAAAAAGTATAGTTACGTCACCGCCGAGATAGGCGGTTTTGTCGAAGCGCAGGCCTTCGAGCACAGCTTCCAGTTGCGCGGCAAGCCCGCCATCGATGGGCGTCGACACCGCTACCTCGACCTGTGGTCCGGAGAGGTAGTCGAGCTGGAAGAAGAACCGGACATCGCGCTCGGCCAGATCGTCGAAATAGATCGCGATACTGTTGATGCCGGCACGCAGCCTGATCTCGAATTCTGCCTTGGCTTCGAGATTGCGCGTATAGGGCGCCATCCAGCCGGCTTCCTCCCCATTCACATGGAGAACGGCTCCACCGCAGGTACCGAGCCGTAAACGAGCCGTTCCGGCTGCCGCGGCATCGAGATTGGTGACCGCTCGGCTCGCAATATGCGTGGGGCGAAACCAGAAGCCGGAGAGATCGACGCGCGGTGACTTGAACGGCAGCCACCAGCGCGATGGCGCGGCGACTTCGAGGACGATCGGGCGTCTGTCGCGGTGCTCCGCCGCAAAGCTGGTGCGACAGGGATATTCGTGGGGAATGAAGTTCTTGTGCTTGGTGAGAAAGAAGAACGGATCCATCTCGCCCTGCATGGGGGCGTCGGCGACGTCATAGCGTTTCGACTGGATGTCGCCAAGTTGCCAGTAGCGCACCGGCTCGCCCGCCCGCAGCGGTGAGCGTAGAAACTGCTCCTGATGCAGCGCCGGCATCAGAAAAACCTTCCGATGCGCAAACTCGATATCTGGCAGATGGACATTGCGTCTCGTCTCCCTTGAGACCCACTTCTGCGAACGGTGTCTTCGACTAAGTTCTGCACGTGGAATTCTTTTGCACAATCTGAAAATTTCTTGCAGCCTCGTGCCGAACACGCGGCCGGCCTCAAGCTACGTGATCAGTTGAAGGAGGGCGTTGTCGACGGCATCATTGGCGAGCGGTGGCGACACCATTCCAGCCAACCCCGATCGTCGAAACCACCGAGCGTTCAACCAATCCCTTCACTCCCGCGCTTGAGGAGCCGGAGGACGTCCCGGTCACACCGGTGCTCGAGCCGGAAGAGGATTGGCGGGCCCTCCTCAATCGCGAGCAGCAGGAGCAGATCCAGCGCGAATTGCACCGGCAACGCATGGCGAGCCTGCAGGCCGACCAATCCACCTATGACTCGCCGATCGCCGTCGATCTCAAGAGTATGGAAGCCATCGCGGTAGAAAACGCCCAGATCGAGAACCGAGGTTCGACCGTTACCCGACCGGGCAGTGTCATCGACCTTTATGCCGCGGCTCTGCAGGCCGGGATTGCTGGTCAGGAGGCCGATGCCATGGGCAGGCGTCAAAGGAGAGCTTTTTCAATCGGGACATCAAAGACCTCGGACCTGCCGAACCGGGTCGTGACAGATCCTCAACGTGATTGACCTGAGCTAGATTTCGGATCGCAAGCCACTTTCACTGGAGACACAACCGAGGGCAATCGCTGACGACTTGGGGTACTGGCCGGCACATCGCCACGCCGGATTGAGCCGTTCTTGAACCTAGACCTAGGCTTCTGAGGCCAACGTGAAAATCGCGCCAAACTCCAAGGTGCGTCGACGCAGCGTCGGGTACCTCTGGCGCTTTTCACCATAGCAGGCACGACCAACGCGCGACGCATTAACCCGGGTCAGCCATTTCGGCACTGTCGCATCCCCTTCCATCTTAGAATTTTACATTGACGCTTGCCTTGAACCCTTGCTGCTGGCCGGAAGAAGCGGCTTGGCCGCTATACGAAAGCCCGAAAGTGGCTGTTGGGGAGAGGTTGAGGTCAAGCCCGGCGTCGACGATGGCTGTGTCCAGCGCGATCGGTACGCCTGCTATCGTGAAGGCATCGCCGGCCGAGAAGGTTTGTGTCGAGAGCGGCGTGGTATCCCCGAAGGCGTGACGCCAGCCGAATGAGGCGCGCGCAGTAAGGGTCGTCTCGCCGAGCTGGAACGTGGCGGCGGCACGCAGGCCCAATGTCGAAAAAGTCGCATCCGTAGTCTCACCGTCCACATGCAGCGCGGCAGCGCCACCCTCTTCAGTGAAGCCATCTGTGGTGAGGCTCACATAAGCAAGATTGGCGAAGGGCTCCAGCGACACGGCAGGGGTGTCGATGCGGTAGCCGAGATCGCCGAAGGCCTGGAAGCTGCCGGCGTGAGATCCGCTCTCGAGGCTGTCGGAAAATCCGGGGAAAGCGACAGAGCGGTTCGTGTCTATGTCGTTCCAGGTATAGGCAAGGCCGGAGCGAAAGCCGAGGTTGCCCACCTGCGTTCCGCCGTAAAGGCCGAGAGTGTAATTGTCACTGTCGCCAGAGGAAGAGCGGTCGTGCGCACTGAAATCGGTACGCCCGTAAGCGGCGAGCGCGCCAAGCCGCCAGGAATTGAAGACCGGCGCATCGGCGCCGACGATGAAGCCGCCGCTAGCGGTATCGAGACCTGCGGCGTTGCCGTCGCTGTCGACGTGATTCCAGGCGCCGGACGCTTGCGTCCAGATCACTGAACCATCTGCGGTGGGTCCGGCAAGCCTTGCTCCTCCCTCGCTATACGCCATGACGGGCAGCGGTGAAGCTCCGACATCGGCGAAGGCTGCGCGGATGCGGTCGGTCGCCGCATCGCGGATGAAGGCGCTGTCCTCGATCAGCGCCGTCTTCGTGCTGGCATGGACTTCACCAGAGAGCATATCGAAACTTGCACTGATCACGCCTTTATCGCCGGGTAACAGCGCGATGGCGTCATAGAGGCGATTGCCCGCTGCAATGCCGATGCTGTCGATGGCACCGGCGGTCGCCTGCTGGTTGCCGGTGACGGCCGTGCCAGCAAAGCCGGCATCATTGCGTTCGAGCGTCAGGTTGACGATGCCGGCACCATAGTCGTAGCCGAGCACCGGGGTGAGGAAGGCATAATCGGAACTGACATTGTCGAACCTGCCGGAAAGCGTGCCGTCGGCCGTCAGGATCGTATAGGTCGAGCGAAGCGCGTAGTTGCCGGTGGCGCCGATATGAGCGACAGAGCCGCCATCGATCGTGGCGTCGCCGGTCACATGTACAAGGTCGGAGCCCGTCTCTTGCGGGATGACCTCGACCTCGATGCGCGAGCCCGTGTCAAGGACGAGATTGCCCTCGACGGTGAGCGTGCCGGGGGAATTGCCGGGAGAAAGCGCGCCACCCGCAGCGACCGTCACGAACGAACCGGTACCCGAGCCGATGGTACCATGGCCGGCGAGCGTGCCGCCGTTCTCGACAACGAACGAGCCGCCCAGGACGGCGTCTATGTGGTTTGCGCTTGAGCCGACGACCAGCGCACCACCGGAAATCTCCGTGGTGCCGGTAAAGCCTGGGCTGCTACCGTCATAAAAAAGCGCGCCCGCTCCGCTTTTGACGAAACGGCCTGCGCCGGTGAGCGCGCCGTCCCAGGACGCGTCGGCACTCTGGTTGAAGGTGAAGGAGGCGGCCGCGGCGATATCGGCATTGCCATCGAAGCGTTCGGCGGCGGTAGTGAGGCTACCGGCATCGATCGACCAGTCGAGGCTGGACGTGCCGGTCAACACAAGCTCGCCGGCGCCTTGCTTGATCACGGAGCCGGCAGAACCGTTGAAGCCTCCGATGTCGCCGGTAAAGGTGCCATTGGCCGGCTGGTCGAATATTACCGTTCCGGCATTGCTTAGGTTGCCCGAGATCGAAGCGGAATTGCCGACCAGCGTGCCGGCCTCGACTATGGTGTTACCATAGCTGTTGCCGGCCTTGGTAAGGCGCAGCGCGCCCGAGCCAGTCTTGAGGAGATCGCCGGCTCCCGACACCATGCCGGCAAGACCCAATGCGATACCATCGGTGACCTCCAATGTACCGTTCTGCTGCAAGGTCACGCCGCGTCCCGTATCGAAGCTCGCCGTCGCGGCCAGCGCGCCACCGCTGAAGGTCAATCCGCCCGAAGCCGCGCCGAGATTGGCATCGGCGGCGACAGAGAGTGTTCCGGCGCGCATCTCCGTGCCGCCACTATAGCTGTTACCGCCTGAAAGGATCAGGGTGCCACTGCCGAACTGCCGGACCGCACCGCTTCCCGAGATTGTTCCGCCGAATGCGATGGCATCGGAGCGGTCGAATGCCAGCGCGCCATTGTCCAGGACGTTGCCCAGGATCGATCCCGTAGTGTTGCCATCACCGATCTGCACCGTCCCGCCAGAGATGGTTGTGTCGCCGGTATAGGTGTTGTCTGCGCTGAGGATCAGGGTGCCCGCCCCCGCCTTGGTCAGCGACGTGCCGTCCCAGCCGGTGGCGGCATTGCCGGTCTGGTCGGAGAGCACCGTCCCGACGGTAAAGCCGTCGGTCGGGTTGGTGAGCGTGAAAGTCCCGTCGGCAAGTGTATTGCCGGCGGTCCAGCTCAAATCGTAGCTGGCCAAATACTGGCTGCCGTCGGTTGATTTATGCGTGTTGACCGTGAGGTAGTCGACAGGCCCTGAAAAGCCCCCGACGGTCACCGTGCCGAAGTCGCCGGAAATACCGTGGGTCGTATCGATCAGCACCTTGTCGAGCTGGCTTTCGCTATCGATGCCAGTGATGTTGAGGGCAACGTTGCTGCCGAGCGTCAGCGTATCGGCCTGCAGGGATGGAGCAAGGCCGGTGCCGATCGCCAGAATCGTGCCGGCATCCAGGTTGACGTCGCCCGCCACGCTCAGCGTCGCGGTCCCCTGCACCGCAAGCGCACTGCCGGAACCAGCGATAGACAGGTCGCCACCGAGGCTGTTCGCAGCCCCTGTCGTACCGTTGCCGAATTGCAGGGCACCGCCCGTCACCTGAGCCGAGCCGCCAAGCGTGTCGGCAACGATCAGCTTGCCGCCCGAGACAATGGTACTGCCGGTGAACGCAGAACCGTTGCCCGACAACACGGTGGTTCCGTTTTCCTGCATGATGGTACCGCGGCCCAGCAAGGTGGCGTTGAGCTCGACAGCAGATCCGTCGGGCAAGCCGGTGTGATTGAAGACGATGCGCCCGGTTCCCTGGCCGAAGCGGACTTCGTCGGCCATCAATGTGCCGGCCAGTGCGGGCGATCCCGACTCTGCGCCGATAACGAGAGTGCCGCTGGAGCCCGACGCTCCGGCAATACCGACGAAGTCGCCGGCCCCGCCGGCATAGGTGCCGGCCTTGACCGTCCCGCCATTGCTGATGGTGAGGATACCGACTTCGCTGTTGCCGACGACCAGCCTGCCGCTATTGGCCCAGAGCGAGTTGGCACCGGTGACGCTCACCGTGCCTGCGGAAAAGAGGCTGTCCCCAAGGCTCGCGGATGCGGAGTTGACGCGGCCGCCGTCCTCGATGGTGAGGAAGCCGAACGCCTGGGAGCCGCCAACTGTCAGTGCACCGCTGTTGTCCCAGAGCGAGCCGGCGTCTTTTACCACCACCGTGCTGGTGATCCCGTAGCCGAGCGCGACGTTGCCGGCCGCACTGGTCACCTTTCCGCCGGCGCTGATGGTCATCGTGGAGCCTTCCTGGCGGCCGACGGTGAGCGAGCCGTTGACGCTGAACAGCGCGTTCTCACCGCTGACCTCGACGGTCCCCGGCGCGCCGGCATTGTATCCGAGATAGGCCGCGTCGATCGTGGCGACGGTTTCACCGGTGGCTATGGTCAGCGATCCGCTGGCGATCCGTCCGACGACATAAAGTCCGAAGTAGTCCGGCAGGACATCGCCCGTTATGGTCTGCGCCTGCGCATCGAGCGGGTCGGCCATAGCGACGGCAGCAAGGATAATGGCGGCGGAATTGCGAAGAGCGTTGCGACGGAACTTGAAGTCCATGGGCATTATGGCAGACTGAAAATTGATCGTCGCTCATGTGGGATTGCGGTTCCATCGAGATCAATGATCCGGCGTCCCGGCGCATTGGCTGGGCGTCCCAGCAACGACGAAAGCAATTGGCAACGGCATTTCGGCCACAGGCATGATCGAGTTCGAAACAGGCGCGGTAGAAGCGAAGGAACGGCTCGATTATTGGAGCAGCACTGTGCTGCGCCGGATGTCGATCGCCAGGATGGACAAGGAGCCCAGCTTCTTCGGGCGGCTCTTGCGCATACGGGGACGCCGCGGCGAGTTCTGGGACCACACATCGGATGCGATCAAAGTCGAGCGCGGTTCGAGACAGTGCGCCAGCGATGGCGGCGACGAGATTTATGTCGGCCTGCTGGTCGACGGTCCGTCGCGGCTCACCCAGAACGGCAATGACCACGCACTGGTGGCGGGGAACCTCTATGTCGTCGATTTTGCCCGGCCGGTACGTGCCGAATGGTCGTCCCACCGCGAGATCGCCATCGTCATCCCGCGCGAGCGGGTTGCGGCGCTTGCCGGACGCAGGGCCATTTCCTTGGGCGGCAGGCGTTTGCACCGGTCCGGATTGGCCGAGCTGCTCGCCTCGCATCTGGCGCTGACGGCAAACCGCATGCGCAGCCTCTCGATCGCCGGGCGCGAGGCAGCGGTCGACGCCGCTACCGACCTTGCCTGCGCGCTGCTGCGCAGCATCGCCGACGAGGCGGCAGACTTGCCGCCGGGCGATATCCTCAACGCCGCACTCATGATCATCGACCAACGCCACACGGACGCGGAGTTGTCGCCGGCGCACGTCGCCGCAGCTGTCGGATGCTCTCGCTCTGAACTGTATCGGGTCTTCGCCGGACAGCCCGAAGCGGTTGCAGCCACCATCTGGTCGGTGCGGCTCGAGCGGGCGCGGCGCATGCTGTCATTGCATCCGGCTCCTGACCTCAGCATAGCGCAGGTAGCGGCGAGTTGCGGTTTTCTCGATCCGTCGACCTTCAACCGCATGTTCCGCAATCGCTACGGCGTAACGCCGAGCGCGATGCGTGCATCGTTCGCCATGAAGCCAATATGACGATCGTCTGAAGTCGTCATTATATCGTTGGTACGAACAGCCTGATGGTAGATCGGTGATGTCTTTCGGCCAGGCCGGCATCTCACTTCGCGTGGAGCTGGCCTGTCACCTGATCGAGCGGAAATCGACAGCCACCGTGGCAGCTTGACCTATTTCACTTCGCCGGCCGCCGTGGCGGCTCGAGCTACTTCACTTCAATGGAAACCACGTCCTTGACGGCCCGGCCGCCATGCAGGTCGCCCGGGACCACCACGCGCAGGTGATCGAACGAAACGCTCGGATCCGAGGACTGATAGGCGAGAACGACCTGCTTGTTGGCAAACTTCGGATCGAGTTCACCCAGAGCGACGGCCACCACATAATCGTCGCTGCCGGTGATCATGACGGTATGCCGGAGCGCGGTATTGTTGCCGGGCGCATTGACCAGCCCAGCTTTGCCCAGGAGGTCCCACAAGAGCACGCCCGTATAGGTGCCACTCTCCTTGCCCTTGGAGGTCTCGAAGCTGAGATCGATTGTCGTCTTGGGCAAGGCGCCCAGGACCGACTGATCGAGCGTCAACGGCGTGGTGACCTCCCCCTTCAGCTTGGCGGGAGCAGACTGCGCGCTGGCCCCGAGCGGCGCGAGGACCAGCAAGGCGCTGAATAGAGCGATGGCTGTATGACGGTACATATTTCCCCCCTCGGGTAAGATCAGACGACGGTCTCGGCGGCGAAGTTCATGGCGACGCCATTGATGCAGTAGCGCAGATGCGTCGGCGGCGGGCCGTCGTCGAAGACATGGCCCAGATGGCTGCCGCAGGTGGCGCAATGCACCTCGGTGCGCACCATGCCGTAGCTGCGGTCGACCGAAGTTTCGACGGCGCCCGGCAGCGGCTCGTTGAAGCTGGGCCAGCCGGTGCCACTCTCGAATTTCACCTTGCCGGCGAACAGCGGGGAGTCGCAGCCCACACAGGTGAAGGTACCTGGCCGTTTCTCGGTGAGCAGTGCGCAACTATCCGGCGCCTCGGTGCCATGGCCCCGCATCACCGCATATTGGTCCGGCGTCAGGCGGGCGCGCCACTCGGCATCGGTGCGCGTGACGGGAAACGTCTTATCCATGTTCGGCCTCTCGAATGCATCGAAATGTCCGGCAAAACATATCGGATCTCGGCAGCCCGGCAAAGCTGCTTCCACACCGATATCGAACATCAAGATTGTATATTATATATAATCGTTGACAGACCGCATTCTGGTATGGAAGCAATAACGACGACAGGAGTGCCGCGCCCCGCAACAGAATGAGGCGTCGTTCCGGTCCACGTTGAGGAGATCATGAAGATGAATTTTCGCTTCCCACCTGGCCTGCGGCCGGGGCGGTTCGGTGCGCTCGCCATCCTGACGGCGTCGCTGCTGATGCCCACCATGGCTTTGGCCCAGACGGCGACCGGCCAAGCCCCCATGCTCGATGAGCTGGTCAAAACCGGCAAACTGCCGCCCGTGGCCGACCGCGTCGGGCCGGAACCACTCGTGCTGACCCCCGTCGATGGCGTGCGGTCCTATGGCGGCAAGCTGCGTGCCCCTTTGAACGGCGCCGGCGACTTCTCGCATCTGCGCAAGTTCCTCGGCTATGACAACCTCGTCAGCTGGGACGTGATGGCGCAGAACGTGGTGCCGAACCTGGCCAAGAGCTGGGACATTTCCCCAGACGGCAAGACCTATACGTTCCATCTGCGCAAGGGCGTGAAATGGTCGGACGGGGAACCCTTCACCTCCGCCGACATCATGTTCTGGTATGACGACGTGATGCAGAACGACCAGATCAACCCCGATCTGCGTCAGACCAGTTTCATGGCCGGCGGCAAGATCGTCGCGCCCGACGACGAAACCGTGCAGTTCGTCTTTGAAAAGCCCAACGCCATGCTGCTCTATACGCTGGCGACGGTCGGCCCCGACATGGTGGCCTATTTCCCGGCCCACTACCTCAAGCAGTTCCTGCCCAAGTACAATCCGGATGCCGACAAGCAGGCCAAGGCCGAAGGCCTCAGCGGCTGGTCGCTGAAGTTCGAGAACATGGCGTATTTCTACCTTAATCCGGAACGGCCCGTGCTGTTTCCGTGGAAGGTCGACCGCCCCCTGACCGATCCGCAGGAAGTCACGTTCGTCCGTAATCCCTACTATTGGAAAATCGACGACCAGGGCAACCAGTTGCCCTATATCGACGAGGTCGACAACGAGGTCATCGCCGATACCGAGGTCATGCTGCTCAAGGCGTTGAACGGCGAATTCGACTACATCGCCCGCTACGTCAACACCCTCGCCAACAAGCCCGTGATGGTGGAAAACGAAGACCGCGCCGGCTTCACCTTCTTCGACATCGTGGAGGCGGCGCCGACCTACGCCACGATCGATCTCAACATGACAGATCAGAATCCGGCGCTGGCCAAGTTCTTCTCCGACAAGAACGTCCGCATCGCCCTGTCGCACGGCATCGATCGCCAGAAGATCATCGACCTCGTCTATGCCGGCCAGGGTGAACCCTATCAGGTAGCGCCACGTCCGGAATCCGAGTTCTACGACGAGTCCATGGCCAAGCAGTACACCGAGTACGATCCCGATCTCGCCAACAAGATGCTGGACGAGGCCGGTTACGACAAGCGCGACGGCGACGGCTATCGCCTCGGCGCCGACGGCAAGCCGATCAGCTGGATCATGACGGTTCGTAACGACCGCCAGCCCTTCCTCGACCTGGCCCCGCTGCTGATGGAAGACTGGCAGGCTCTCGGGCTCGAGGTCGACTTCCGCGCCATGGAAAAGACCGCCTATCTCAACCAGCGCGACAACAACCAGCATGACGGCATCATCGAGGATGGCGACGGCGGCATGATCGACGCCCTGATCTTTCCGCGCGCCTATGCGCCGATCCAGTCGGACGGTGCCTGGGGCACGGCCTGGGTGATGTACTACACCAAGACCGGACCCGACCAGAAAGCCCCGCCGCCGGAATTCCAGAAGGCCGTCGATCTGTGGGACCAGATGCGCACGACCGGCGACACCGCCAAGCAGAAGGATCTCTTCCGCCAGTTGCTCGCCCAGTCCAAGGACAACTTCCAGTCGATGGGCATCGCCCTGCCGATCCCGGCCTATGGCACGCATTCCAAACGTCTCTACAACGTGCCCAAGCAGACCATCTGGAACTCATCGTCCTTCGCCTTCCCCGGGCCAAGCCAGCCGGCCGAATGGTCGATCAAGGAATGAACCAAGGAGCGCCGGCATCGTAGGCCGGCGCTCCAGCCTCCCGACGGACAGGCGGGGTCCTGCGACCTCGCCGCGGCGCGAAAAGCCACGTCGCGCGGGAGCTGCCGAACGCCACTTCACAAGGAATATGCAAAATGTCCGATATGCTGACCCACTGGGCTGTCTTCGATGACAGCCTGCGCCTGATGCGCCTCGATGACAGCATCGAACGCGCCTTCATCGATGCCAGCGACCGCGAGCCGCAGATCGCGCGCCTCGGCGCCCTCACCCGGGGCGGCGGCAAGTGGATGCATCCGCTGCTCGCCGAAGCGCGTGAAAAATGGGCCAATCCCGATGAGCATCCGCTGATCGACCGGCGTCTCGCCTGGGTCGTGGGCGGCATCACCCACCAGGCCTGCGATACCGTCGCCAAGGCTTTGCTCTCCAAGCACGCCGGCTCCGAATGGAACCTCACGCACGAAGTGCTGCAGCGCAACCCGGAGGTGAAGGGCCGCGAAGGCGAGGTCGACCCCGACCGCGTGCAGGAATGCTCGGCCTATTACGACGCCTACGTGTTCCGGAAGGTCTATCTCGACGGCAAGGAATCGCCGTTCACCGCGAAGTTTCTATCGGCCGACTGGGGCCCGGGTGCCGAGGCCCTCGAGGAATATATGGGGGCCGTGTTCCAGCGCAGCCTGCTCTCCGCCCATACTCTGAGGCCACCCGATTCCAGCGAGGGCCACGAGGCTTTCCTCGCTTGGCAGGACGAGGTCTTCAAGTTCATGCAGCCGCGCTACCTGTTCCCGAAATGGTGGATCAAGGCCTACAACAATCCCGATCCGGCGAAGATGAAGGAATATGCCGTCGAGACCGAGTTCTATCTCGACCACGATCCCATCATCAGCGTTGCCCGCCGCATCCACCGGGGCGAAAATGTGCCGGCCAGTGAAATCCAGGCCGCCAGCGCCGATGACATGAACCAGAGCACCTATGGGCAGGCCCTGGAGCTGTCGCTGCGCTATCTCCGCAACGGCACCGCCTATTGGAACCACAAGGCTGAAAGGCTCGTGGCTCCCAATGCCTACAAGCCCAAATGGGCTGCGGCCGAATAAGACGGCCGAAAGGAGACCGATATGCTGATGTTCGCGTTGCGCCGTCTCGGAGCCATGGTCATCATGATGGTGCTCGTATCCATCGCGGCCTTCGCGATCATCCAGTTGCCACCGGGCGACTTCCTCACCACGCTCGCTGCCGGGCTGGAGCGCGGCAGCGACATGGACGCCAATCAGCTCAACTTCCTGCGCCAGGAATTCGGTCTCGACCAGCCCATTTACGTCCAATACTGGAAATGGATCTCGGACATCGTCCTGCACGGTGACTTCGGCTACTCCTTCATGTGGAAGAAGCCGGTGTCGGAGCTGATCTGGGACCAGCTCGGCTTCACGCTGATCCTCTCCATCTCGACACTGCTTTTTTCCTGGGTCATCTCATTCCCCATCGGCGTCTATTCGGCGGTGCGGCAGTATTCCTTCGCCGACTTCCTCTTCACCTTCATCGGCTTCATCGGTCTTGCGGTACCCAATTTCCTGCTGGCACTGGTGCTGATGTATATCGGCTTCCAGTATTTCGGACAGAGCGTGGGCGGCCTGTTCTCGCCCGAGTTCCAGGACGTGCCCTGGAGCTGGGGCAAGTTCATGGACCTGATGGGGCATCTGTGGATCCCCATGATCGTCATCGGGGCCGGCAAGACCGCCGAGCTGATCCGCATTATGCGGGCCAATCTCCTCGACGAACTCAACAAGCCCTATGTGACGACGGCCCGCGCCAAGGGGCTTTCCGAGATGCAGATGCTGATCAAGTATCCCATCCGCCTGGCGCTCAACCCGTTCGTATCGACCGTGGGCTGGGTGCTGCCGAGCCTCATCTCCGGCGCCGTCATCGCCTCGGTGGTGCTGAACCTGCCCACCGTCGGGCCTCTGCTGCTCAACGCCCTGCAGTCGCAGGACATGTACCTCGCCGGCAGCTTCATCCTCATGCTGTCGCTGCTGACCCTGATCGGCACCGTGGTCTCCGACATTCTTCTGGCGTGGCTCGATCCGCGCATCCGGCTGGAGTAGTCCGATGAGCTCTGCAACCACGGATATTCCCGTCGCCAAACGGCCGGTTCCGGCGAACGACGCCGCCAATGCGGTCGAGGTCGCCGGCCAGTGGCAACTGATGTGGTGGAAGTTCACCCGCCACAAGGTGGCCGTGGTGGCGGGCGTCATCATCATCCTCCTGTACTTCGTCGGCGCCTTTGCGGAAGTGCTGGCCCCCACCGATCCGAACAAGAATTCGGCGGCGTTCAAATACATCCCGCCGCAGACCATTCACCTGTTCGAGCAGGGCACCTGGAACTTCTTTCCGCATGTGAACGGCTTCTCGTACAAGACCGATCCGCGCTCCTTCCGGCGCACCTATGTGGAGGATCCGGCCAAGCCGGTGCCGATCGGCCTGTTCGTGCAGGGCACGCCCTACAAGATGTGGAACCTGTTCACCTGGGACCGTCACCTGATCGGACCGATCAAGAAAACCGACCCCTTCTTCTTGCTGGGTTCGGACCGTCTCGGCCGCGACAATCTCTCGCGCATCATCCACGGCACCCGCATCTCCATGTCGGTGGGGCTGGTCGGCGTCACCATCAGCCTGGTGCTGGGCCTGATCCTGGGCGGCATCTCCGGCTATTATGGCGGCCGCATCGATACCGCCATCCAGCGACTGGTCGAGTTCCTGCGCTCGATGCCCACCATACCGCTGTGGATGGGCCTCGCCGCCGCGATCCCGCTCGCCTGGCCGCCGCTCTATGTCTACCTGATCATCACCGCGCTGCTGTCGCTGATCGGCTGGACCTCGCTGGCCCGCGAAGTGCGCGGCAGGGTGATGGCGGTGCGCAACGAGGATTTCGTCACCGCCGCCCGGCTCGACGGAGTCACCGAGATGACCATCATTACGCGCCAGATCCTGCCCTCCTTCGCCTCCCACATCATCGCGGTGACGACACTGGCCATCCCCGAGATGATCCTTGCCGAAACGGCGCTGAGCTTTCTCGGCATCGGCCTGCAGACGCCGGTGGTGTCGTGGGGCGTGCTGCTGCGCGAGGCGCAGAATATCACCACCGTCGCCAATGCGCCGTGGCTGTTGTGGCCCGGCATCTTCGTCGTCGTCACGGTGCTGGCCTTCAATTTCCTTGGTGACGGCCTGCGTGACGCCGCCGACCCCTATGCGCACAGCTAGGACCGACCATGTCTGACATCCTTCTCGAAGTTCGCAATCTCAGCGTGCATTTCCCGACCCGGGGTGGCCTGATCAAGGCGGTAGACGGGCTCGACCTGACGCTTCACCGCAACAAGACCATGTGCGTGGTGGGGGAAAGCGGCTCCGGCAAATCCATGACCGCCGCCGCCATCCTGCAGATCCTGAAGCGCCCCGGCCGCATCGCCGGCGGCGAGGTGCTGTTCCACCACCAGAACGGCCGGGTGGTCGATCTCGCCAAGCTCAAGCCCAATTCGCAGGAGATGCGGGCCATCCGCGGCCGGCATATCGCCATGATCTTTCAGGAGCCCATGACCTCCATGTCGCCGGTCCACACCGTTGGCGACCAGGTTTCCGAGATGATCCTGCTGCATGAGAAGGTCACCAGATCCGAAGCCAAGAAGCGCGCCATCCGGCTGCTCGGGCGCGTCGGTATTCCCGACCCTGAATCGCGCTACGATACCTATACCTTCATGCTGTCGGGCGGCATGCGCCAGCGCGTCATGATCGCCATGGCGCTGTCCTGTAATCCGGACGTGCTCATCGCCGACGAGCCCACCACGGCGCTTGACGTGACCATGCAGGCCAATGTGCTGGCGCTGATGCAGGAGGTGCAGAAGGAGTTCGGCATCTCCATCATGCTGATCACCCATGATTTCGGCGTCGTGGCCGAAGTCGCCGACGATGTGACGGTGATGTATCTGGGCAAGACCGTCGAACAGGGCGAGGTGCACGATATCTTCCGCGCGCCCAAGCACCCCTACACCAACGCCCTGCTCCACTCGATCCCGCGGCTCGATGCGGTGCCGGGCGCGCGCCTGACCCAGATCGAGGGCATGGTGCCGAGCCCCTTCAATCGCCCGTCCGGCTGCCCGTTCCAGTCGCGCTGCCCGGATGCGCTCGTCGATCCGTGCACGGGCGCTTGCCCAGACCTGCTCGACGCCGGCACCAGCCGCGCGCGCTGCTACCAGTATGATCCGGCCTATGCCGGCCTCTGGGGCAACGCTGGCGGCGCGGAGGCCGCGAAATGACCGTGCAGGGCCCCATCACCGCCGAGACCGCAGCCAATCTCTGTCTCGATATCCGCGACCTCAAGGTGCATTTCCCCGGCCGCAAGTCGTTCAAAAACAAGCACCCGGCAACCGTGAAGGCGGTCGATGGGGTCAGCCTCGCCGTGCCGGACGGCGAGACACTGGCCATCGTGGGCGAGAGCGGCTGCGGAAAGTCGACGCTCGGACGTGCCATCCTCCGCGTCAACGAGCCCACCGCCGGCACCATCAATTATCGCCCGCGCGGCAGCGACTGGGTCGATCTCACCCATCTCAACAACGCAGCGCTGGCCAAATACCGGCTCGACCTGCGCATGATCTTCCAGGATCCGTTCACCGCACTCAATCCGCGCCAGACCGTGCTGGAAGCCATCGGCCAGCCGCTCTATGCGCACGGCGTCGATCGCCGCGAAATTCGCGAACGCGTCGCCGACATCATGTCCAAGGTCGGCCTGCGTCCCGAATATATGGCGCGCTATCCCCATGCCTTTTCGGGAGGCGAGCGCCAGCGCATCGTCATCGCCAGAGCCCTGGTGGTACGGCCACATGTGGTGGTCGCCGACGAAGCCGTGGCCGCACTCGACGTCTCGGTGCGGGCCCAAACGCTCAACCTGCTGCAGGATCTTCAGGACGAACTGAAGCTTACCTATCTCTTCATTTCACACGACCTGTCGGTGGTGCGGCACATCTCGACGCATGTCGCGGTGATGTATGTGGGCCGGCTGATCGAATTCGGGCCCACAGATACCGTCTTCCGCCATCCCCGGCATCCCTATACGTCGGCCCTGCTCTCGGCCATTCCGATCAGCTCGCCGGAATTGCGCGGCAAGATCGAACGGCAGCAATTGGCCGGAGAGGTTGCGGACCCGGCCAATCCGCCGCGCGGCTGCCATTTTCATCCACGCTGCCCGTTCGCCACGGAGAAATGCCGCACACAGGTGCCAGAGACGACAGCGACGCCAGGTGGCGCGACCGTCGCCTGCCACCATTGGGCGGAACTGGACCTCAAGGGCATTCCGGGCTAGGCATTGCGTTACTTGTTTTGGGGTCGGCCAAGAAGGTTGTCATGAACGAACTCTCCCTCGATTCCGAGGTCATTGCAGATGATCTGGCCGTGGGAGGCACGAATTACAACCGCATTCGAGATGCTATACGTACCTCAATTTTCTTGAGGCGCTACAAACCGGGAGAACGACTTAAGGTCCAGGACCTGGCCAAGCAATTCGCGGTCAGCGCCATTCCCATTCGGGAAGCTTTGCAGCAGTTGCAGGGCGAAGGCCTCGTCGTCATCACCCCAAATCGCGGCGCCGCCGTCCGCGTCATCGACAAGACCTTGATCTCCAACATCTTCGATATCCGCGAGGCGATAGACGGCATGCTCGCTCGCGCCAGCGCCCCGGTGGCCACCGAAGCGCAGATCGAGAAGTTGCGCAGCATCGAGAAGGCCATCGAGGTGGCGATGGAAACGGACGATACCGCGCGGTCGGGCGAGTTGGGCCGCAACTTCCACGAATATATCGGCAATATCGCCAATAACCTGGAGGCAGTGAAAATCCGCCGCGCCCATGCCAATGTCTTCCGCTCGGTGAAGACCGCCATGGGACCGGAACATTTCAGCTCGTCGCAGCGCCAGCAGGAACATCGGATGATCATCGATGCGATCGCCCGCCACGATGCGGACGCCGCCGAAGCGGCCGCGCGCAAGCACGCGCAAGCCTGGCGGGAATCGGTGCTGGATTATTTTACCACGGCCTGAAGGGTCATCCCCTTCCGTCCGACACCTCGAACAAGACGCTCCAGCCATCGAGGCCGTCATCGCGCCGCGAGCCGGCCAGAAAGAGCTGCCTTCCGGCACCGAAGGAAAGGCCCGGCAGCACTTCGGCGCCCAGATTGGCAAGGAGACGCAATTGGGTGCCGGCCGCCAGCGTCCAGGTGACCTCCAGTCCTCGTCCGCCGATGGTGGCGTAACGCCCCGAATAGCCGGGCGCACCGGCAAGCAACGGCACGATCGCCTCGCGCCGGACGGCAATCAGGCGGCGATAGAAATCGACCGACGCGGCGTGCCCGTCCTCATCCCGCTCCTGCCATTTGAGCTTGGTGGCGAGGAAGGTTTCGGGCGCCAGAGGATCCGGCACGTCTTCGCCTTCGCTGATGGAGGGCCAGTCCTTAAGTTCCTCGCGGCGCGACTTGCGGACCGCGTCGCGGAGTTCGCCACCCACATCGGAGAAGTAGGGAAACGGCGTCGAGGCGTTCCAGTCCTCGCCCATGAAGATCAGCGGAATATGCGGACTGAGCACAATGATGCTGGCCATCGCCTCGATCACATGGCGATCGAGAATGGTGCCGATCCGATTTCCCTGCGGCCGGTTGCCGACCTGATCGTGGTTCTGCAGATAGCTGACGAAGGCGACTGGCGACAGAAAGGCGCTCGGCTCGCCCTTTTCCCGGTTGAGGCGCGCGATCACTTCGCCCTGATAGGCAAAGCCTTCCGCCAGCGCGCGGCCGAGTTGAGGCAGGCCGCCCTGATAGTCGGCGTAATAGCCATAGGACTCGCCCGTTGCCACCGTATGCAGCGCGTGGTGGATATCGTCGGCCCATTGCGCGGTAAAATATTCGGGATCGCCGGCGGCATCACGCTTGAGCCATCCCGCCTCGTTTTCCGAATTCTCGACGATGAGATGAAACCGGCGGTCACCCACTTCATCGCGGATGCGTTCGGCCAGGCTCTGCAGGAAGTGCTCGGGGCCATCATCCTTGATGGCCTGCACGGCATCGAAGCGCAGCCCGTCGAGGTGAAACTGCCGCAGCCAGAACACCGCATTGTCGATGAGGAAGGTCCGCACCGTCTGGGCATTCTGGCCATCCACATTGGGTCCCTGGCCGAAATCGGACTCATGCTTTTCAGACAGGATGGGCGCATAGCCGGGAAGGTAATTCCCCTCCGGACCGAAGTGGTTATAGACCACGTCGAGAAACACCATCATGCCATGCCCATGCGCCGCATCGACGAGGGCACGCAGATCGTCGGGATGCCCGTAACTGGCATCGGGGGCATATAAACTCACCCCGTCATAGCCCCAGCCGCGCCCACCTGGAAAATCGGCAAGCGGCATCAACTGGATAGCGGTGATGCCGAGATCCGCCAGGCTGGCGAGCTTGCCTATGGCGGCGCGAAAACTGCCTTCCGGCGTGAAGGCGCCGACATGGATTTCGTAGATGACCGCCTCTTCCCATGGCCGGCCAGTCCAATTCCGATCGGTCCAGACGAAGGCATGGTCATCGACGATTTCACTGGGGCCATGCACATCCTCGGGCTGGTAGCGGGACGCTGGGTCCGGCACTTCGCTGCCATCACTGAGGACGAAGCTGTAGCGCGTTCCCGGCCCGACGCCATCGATATCGGTTTCGAACCAGCCATCGGGCAGCGCCGCCATCGGCCGCAGCGCGCCGTCGCCGGCCAGCTTCAGCGACACCCTGTCGCAATAGGGCGCCCAGAGCCTGAAAGTGGCGCCATGGTCCCTGAGGGTGACGCCGAAGGAAGGGATATCGATGCGGCGGGGTGAGAAAAAACTGGCAGGGGCAGAAACTTGCACGGCACGACTCCAATCGGGAGTCGCCTAACGCCTGCCCGTCCCGCCTGTTCCTTCCGCACCGGTTAACCAGGCACACAAACCCTTGCGCAGCTTAGAATCCTTCTAAAACTTAACTCTTGCGCTCAGGTTTTGACGGTTCTAGTTAGAAGCACCCGCAGACAGGACGCTGCCGCGGGAAATTCAAGGTCTATGCCCCATGCTCGTCCCGTTCCTCATCATGCTGCGCGAAGGCATCGAAGCCGCGCTGATCGTCGGCATCGTCGCCAGCTATCTCAAACAGACCGGCCGCAGCGGCTGGATGCCGGTGGTGTGGGTCGGGATCATGCTGGCGGTGGCGCTGTCGCTGTTCGTCGGCGCCGGACTGCAACTGGCGAGCGCCGAATTCCCCCAGAAAGCGCAGGAGCTGTTCGAAGCAGTGGTCGGCCTCATCGCCGTCGTCGTTTTGGCCTCGATGGTGTTCTGGATGCGCAAGGCCTCGCGCTCCATCAAATCCGAATTGCAGCATTCCATCGACCGCGCCTTCGACGGCAGCCACGGCCGCACCATGGCGCTGATCGGCATGATCTTCTTTGCGGTCGCCCGCGAGGGACTGGAATCGGTGTTCTTCCTGCTTGCCGTGTTCCAGCAGGCCAACGGCCCGCAGGCGCCGCTCGGAGCCCTGCTCGGCCTCGTCGTCGCCGCAGGCCTTGGCTACGGCATCTATGTGGGCGGTGTGAAACTGAACCTGCGGAAGTTCTTCCGCTGGACGGGCATCTTCATCCTCATCGTCGCCGCCGGCATTCTCGCCACCTCGGTGCGCGCTTTGCACGAAGCGGGCGTCTGGAACCAGCTGCAGGGCGTCGTCTTCGACGCCAGCGGCGTGCTGCCGGTCGATAGTCCGGTGGGCACGGTGTTCGCCGGCATTTTCGGCTACCAGGATGCCCCGACGGTCAGCGAAGTGCTGGTCTACGTGCTCTTCCTCGGCATCAGCCTCTTCCTGTTCCTGTCGCCAGGACCGGCGCGCTCGAGCGTTCCAGCCGCCGCGCCGACCCGTCCCTGAGCATCGCATCCCATGACCACGCCATCAGCCCCCCCGCTACCGAGCAAACCACAGGCTTTGGCCTCGCGCCTGGCGCTCGCCGGCGCCGTCCTGCTCGTCGTCCTCGGTGGCATTGCCTTCTATTATGCCTCGACCCTGACACATAAGGCGCCGGCCACCGGCGGCGCCACCAGGGTCACCATCACCGCCGATTCCTGCGATCCCAACGATCTGACGGTTCCTGCAGGCAACGCCAGCTTCGAGATCGTCAATGCTTCCGACCGCGCCGTGGAATGGGAAATCCTCGACGGCGTCATGGTGGTGGAGGAGCGCGAGAACATCGCGCCAGGCTTCAACCAACCCATCACCACCAAGCTCAAACCCGGCAACTACATCATCACCTGCGGCCTATTGAGCAATCCGCGTGGCGCATTGCATGTGACCGCGTCCGCCGCGGCCGATGCGGAAGCCGCCGCCAAGCCCAAGCTGACCGCCTTCATCGGACCGCTGGCCGAATACAAGGTCTATCTGACCCTGGGGGCGAACGCCCTGGTCAAGGCCACCGCCAAGCTCGACACCGCCATCAAGGACAGCGACCTCCAGGGCGCGCGCGCCGCGTATGCGAATGCGCAGGCCGCCTATGGCAAGATCGAGCCGGAAGCGCAGCGCTTCGCCGACCTGCATAATGCCATCGACGGCATGGCTGACTACTTTGCCGACCGCGAGAACGACCCGGGCTTCACCGGTTTCCATCGCATTGAATATAGCCTCTTTACCCAAAATTCGATCGAGGGCCTGGCGCCCGTCGCCGACAAGCTCGTCACCGACGTGACGGCGCTGCAGGATCGCCTGAAGGCGCTGAAAACGGCGCCGGAAGACCTGGCCGACAACGCCGAACGCCTGCTGCAGGCGGTTGCCGACACCAAGATCGCCGATGGAGAGGACCGCTACGCCTTCACGGATCTGTCGACCTTCGCGGCCAATGCCGAAGCAGCCCGCAAGGTCGCGGACCTGTTGCGCGCCATCGCGCCGGCCGGGTCGGACACCGTGCTGCAGGGCCTCGACAGCAGCCTTGCGGCGCTCGATGCCGAACTCAACAAATTCAAGACCAACGGCACTTTCGTTTCCTATCAAACCATCGGCGCCGCCGACCGCAAGGCGCTGGCCGAAAAGTTCACTGCCCTGGCCGCGAGCATCGGCCAGCTCAACGCGACCCTCGGCCTTGCCTGAGACAGATCATGGACCACACCGAAAAGCCTGAATCGACCGGCCCCGTCACCAACCGCCGTCGCCTGTTGCTCGGCCTTGGCGCCGCCGGCGGCATGCTGGCCGCCCGTCCGGCCCTCGCCCAGGACAATAGCGGTCAGGTTGCCGATGCGCCGACGAGCGATCTGACGCAACAGGCCCAGTCCTTCCTCGGCGTCCACCAGTCGGGCATCGTGACACCGCGCCCGACCAGCGGCATGATCGCGACGTTCGATGTCCTGGCGCGAAACACCAAGGATCTCGAACGCCTGTTCCGGACGCTGACCGAACGTATCCAGTTCCTGATGACGGGCGGCGAGGTACCGGAACTCGATCCGAAACTGCCGCCTTCGGACTCGGGAATTCTCGGGCCCGTGGTAGCGCCCGACAATCTCACCATCACCGTCGCGCTCGGCGCGTCGCTGTTCGATGACCGTTTTGGCCTCGCTGCCGTAAAGCCGGCCCATCTCACGCGCATGACGGCCTTCCACAACGACGCGCTCGATGCCGATCTCTGCCATGGGGATTTGTCGCTGCAGTTCTGCGCCAATGGCGCCGACACCAACATCCATGCGCTGCGTGACATCATCAAGACCCTGCCCGACCTGCTGCTGCTGCGCTGGAAGCAGGAAGGCTCGGTGCCCTCGCTGCCCGTCAAACCCGGCGCACCGCATGAAAGCGCCCGCAATTTCCTCGGCTTCCGTGATGGCTCGGCCAATCCGGACTCCAAGAACGAAAGCGAGATGAACCGCATCGTCTGGGTCGGCGCCGATGCGGGCGAGCCCGAATGGGCCGTCGGCGGCTCCTATCAGGTGGTGCGCATTATCCGGAATTTCGTCGAACGCTGGGACCGCACGCCCCTGGGCGAGCAGGAACGCATCTTCGGCCGGCGCAAGCCCACCGGCGCGCCATTCGATGGCGCGACGGAAGCCGACGTGCCCAACTATTCAGCCGACACCGAAGGCAAGGTAACACCGCTCAACGCCCATATAAGGCTTGCCAATCCGCGTACTGCGACAGCCCGGAACAATCTCATCCTCAGGCGTCCGTTCAACTATTCCAATGGCGTCACCAAGGCCGGCCAGCTCGACCAGGGCCTGCTGTTCATCGCCTGGCAGGCCGATCTCACCGAGGGGTTCATTGCCGTGCAGAACCGCCTGACCGGTGAGCCGCTGGAGGAATACATCAAGCCGGTGGGTGGCGGCTATTTCTTCGCCTTGCCCGGCATCACCGACGCCGGCGATTTCCTCGGCCGCTCACTGTTCGCGGCAGCAGGCCTTTCGCCTTCCAACGCATAACCAACCAACAAAGTGGAGAACCCCCTGATGCCGAGACGCCTTACCGGTCTTACCATCGCAACCGCCCTGGCCCTCATCCCGGCCGCCGCTTACGCGGAGGTTTCGCCCCTCGACCTCGTTCAGCCCGTCTCGGACTATAAGATCTATGTCTCCGAGCACCTGCAGTCGCTGGTCGACAATACCAAGACTTTCACCGATGCCGTGAAGGCGGGCGACCTCGACAAGGCCAAGGCACTGTTCGGCTCGACCCGCATGGACTACGAGACCATCGAGCCCATCGCGGAATTGTTCAGCGACCTCGACGGCTCTATCGACTCGCGTGCCGACGACCATGAAAAGGCCGAGCAGGATCCCGGCTTCACCGGCTTCCACCGCATCGAATATGGCCTGTTCTCGCAAAATTCGACCGATGGCCTTGCCCCGCTCGCCGACCAGTTGATGAAGGACGTCAACGACCTCAACAGCCGCATCGCCGGCCTGACCTTCCCGCCCGAAGTCGTGGTAGGCGGCGCCGCCGCCCTCATGGAAGAAGTCGCGGCCACCAAGATCTCCGGCGAGGAAGATCGGTACAGCCACACCGACCTCTATGATTTCCAGGCCAACTTCGACGGCTCGCGCAAGATCTTCGATCTGTTCAAGCCGCTGCTGAAGGACGATGCCGATTTCGTCACCAAGGTCGACGCCAATTTCGAGACCGTGGCCACGACGCTGGCCAAGTACAAGACCGCCGATGGTTACGAGACCTACGACAAGCTCAGCGAAGACGACCGTCGCGTGCTTGCCGGCGCCGTCAACACGCTGGCCGAGGATCTCTCGACCCTGCGCGGCAATCTCGGCCTGAACTAAGCCTCATGACGGCGGAGCGCCCCTCCGCCGTCATATCCGGGTTGCGAACAAAACGGGAATGATGCTCACTGGCCTGATCTTTGACCAACCCGATTCGCCCGTGCTTGCCAGTGCCAGCTACCTAGACACCCTCAACGCCGAGCAGCGCCGCGCCGTGGAGCACGGCGTGGGGCGCGATACTATCGGCGGGCCGCTCCTGGTCATCGCCGGCGCCGGCTCAGGCAAGACCAACACCCTCGCCCATCGCGTTGCCCATCTCATCGCCAATGGCGCCGATCCCCGCCGTATCCTGCTGCTGACGTTTTCACGGCGCGCTGCCTCCGAAATGAGCCGCCGCGTCGAGCGCATCGCCGCCCGCGTGCTGGGCGGCACTGCCGGCGCCATGACTGATGCGTTGACCTGGGCCGGCACATTCCACGGCATAGGCGCGCGCCTGCTGCGCGACTATGGTCCGCAGATCGGCCTGGACCCGTCCTTCACCATCCATGACCGCGAGGACTCGGCCGACCTGATGAACCTCATCCGGCACGAGCTCGGCTTTTCTTCGGCCAAGACGCGGTTTCCGACCAAGGGCACGTGCCTTGCCATCTATTCGCGCGTCGTCAACGCCGAAGCTGACCTGCAGGAGGTGTTGAAGACCTTCTTTCCCTGGTGCGCCATGTGGGCGGCGGAACTGCGGCAGCTCTTCGAAGCCTATGTGGCGGCCAAGCAGAGCCAGCATGTGCTCGATTATGACGATCTGCTGCTCTACTGGGCCGGCATGATGAGCGATGCCGGGCTCGCGGCCGGCGTCTCTGCCCGCTTCGACCATGTGCTGATCGACGAGTACCAGGATACCAACCGGCTGCAGGCCTCGATCCTCCTGTCATTGAAGCCGGATGGACGCGGCATGACCGTGGTCGGCGACGATGCCCAATCGATCTATTCGTTCCGTGCGGCGACGGTGCGGAACATCCTCGATTTTCCCGGGCATTTCAGCCCTGGTGCCGACATCATCACCCTCGATCGCAATTACCGTTCGACGCAGCCGATCCTTTCCGCCGCCAATGCGGTGATCGAATTGGCCAGCGAGCGGTTCACCAAGAACCTGTGGACCGAGCGGCAATCGGCGGAAAAACCGCAACTGGTGACTGTCCGAGACGAGGCCGACCAGGCGCGCTACATCGTCGAGCGCATTCTCGAGGATCGAGAAGCCGGCACTCTGCTGAAGTCGCAGGCCGTGCTGTTCCGCTCCTCCAGCCATTCCGGTCCGCTCGAGGTGGAGCTGACGCGCCGCAACATTCCCTTCGTGAAATTCGGCGGGCTGAAGTTCCTCGATACCGCCCATGTGAAGGACCTGCTGGCGCTCCTGCGCTGGGCCGAGAACCCGCGTGACCGCGTCGCGGGCTTCCGCGTGCTGCACTTGCTGCCGGGTGTCGGCCCGTCATCGGCCGCCAAGGTATTGGACGCCATCAGCGACGCCGATGTTCCGATCGCCGCCCTCAAGGCCATGCCCCCGCCGCCACGCGGCGCGGAAGGCTGGCCGGGGCTGGTAGAGGTCATGGAGCAGCTCCATGAACGCCGGGCCGGCTGGCCGGCGGAATTGCTGCGCGCGCGCCTCTGGTATGAACCACTGCTGGAAGCGGCCTATGAGGACGCCATGCTGCGGCAGGCCGACCTGTTGCAACTGGAACAGATCGCGGCCGGCTACGCCTCGCGCGAGCGCTTCCTGACCGAGCTGACGCTCGATCCGCCCGACGCCACCAGCGACCAATCCGGCGTGCCCTCGCGCGACGAGGACTATCTGATCTTGTCGACCATCCATTCCGCCAAGGGGCAGGAATGGAAGTCGGTCTATGTGCTCAACGTCGTCGATGGCTGCATTCCGTCCGATATCGGCACCGGGTCACAACCGGAGATCGAGGAGGAGCGGCGGCTGCTCTATGTGGCGATGACCAGGGCCCGTGACCGCCTGCACCTGGTGACGCCGCAGCGCTTCTTCATCACCCAGCAATCCAGCCATGGCGATCGTCACGTTTATGCGTCGCGTACCCGCTTCATCCCCAAGGCGCTGGTGCCATTGTTCGACAACGTCATGTGGCCGCCGGTGAAACCCGCCTATATCGAGGGCCTTTCGCCGCAGCCGGCCAAGATCGACATCGGCGCGCGCATGCGCGGCATGTGGGCGACGAAATGAGCCGGGCTCCGGCCGCTCCATTGACGCTGACCATTCCGGCGGCACGGCGGCTATGGCTGCGGGCACAGCGGCTGGACGTTGCCGAGCCCTTCGGCGCCGGTGCCGCTGCGGTTACGGCTGCCGTTGAGCACTTGGGTTACGTGCAGATCGATACCATCAACGTCATCGAGCGCTGCCACCACCATATCCTCTTCAATCGCATCCCCGCCTACAGGCGCGACGACCTCCGCCAGGCGCAGAGCATCGACAAGTCGGTATTCGAATACTGGACGCATGCATTGTCCTATATCCCGACCCGCGACCTGCGGTTCTTCCTGCGGGATATGAAGCGCCATCAGGAGGAGCCGAGCCGCTGGTATGCGGACACCGATCCGGCTGAGCTCCGCCGGGTGCTGCGCCTGATCAAGCGCGATGGGGCGCAGACCATCCGTGATTTCGACGATGAGCAACTGGTCGAAAAGACTCACCCCTGGGCCAGCCGCAAGCCTTCCAAGCGCGCGCTGCAGATGGCATTCTACAACGGCGTCCTGACCATCAGCGAACGCCAGGGCATGCTGAAGACCTATGAGCTTATGGACCGGCATTTTGGCTGGGACCGCCGGCCGCGGGCGGCAACCGACGGCCAGGTCACCGAATACCTGCTCGACCGGGCCTTGCGGTCACAGGGCCTCGTCAGCCTGGATTCCGCCGCCCATCTCGACGCCAAGCGCAAACCGGCGCTGCGCGAACTCATCGAGGCACGCATCCGGCGGAAGAAATTGCAGCCGGTGCAGGTGGCAGGGGTCGAAAAGATCGCGTTCTGGGCCGAGCCGGAGGCAATTGCCTCGGTGTCTGCGCCGGAGGCCGGGCAGACACATATCCTGTCGCCGTTCGACCCGTTGATCATCCAGCGCAAGCGCACCAGCGCCTTGTTCGGCTATGACCATCTGTTCGAGGCCTACGTACCGCAGGCCAAGCGGGTGCTGGGCTATTTCGCCCTGCCCGTGCTTGTGGACGACGAGATCGTCGCCGCCATCGATCTCAAGACCGACCGCGCGGCAAAAAAGCTGCTGATCCAGAAATGGACCTGGACCCGCAAGGGTAATGTCACCGAGCATCAGGCGACGATCGAGGCGGCCCTGCATCGCTTCGAAGCCTTCCAGCTCGCAAGCTGAAACGCAAAGCGACGCCCGAGGGCGCCGCTCGCAGGGGATAGACTTCAGGCCAGACTAGTTGAAGCGGTAGCGCAGCGACGCGCGGACTTCGTGAACCAGGGCATTGTCGATGTGATACGGCGCCGGGGCCGAGTCATTGGCGATCGAGTTGATATAGAGGCCGCGATAACCGATATCGGCCACCACCGCACCCATGTCGTAGCCGACACCGGCCATGAAGGCGGCGGCGAAGCTGGTATTGTTGCCCTCGACATCGGCAGGAGCACCAGCCGGCGGGGTCGTGTTGACCTTGTTGAAGGCCGCACCCACACCGGCACCCACATAGCCGAACAGGCCGCCGCCGGCGCCCACGCCGCCATCACCCAGACCGAAGTCGTAATAGGCGTTGGCGAGGACGATAGTCGAGCGCAGGTTCAGCTTGTGACGGCCCGGAAACACACCGACGGCGCCTACCGGAATGTCGGCGCTGAGATCGTTGTTGTTCAGATAGTCAACGGTGGCGTCGAAGCGCAGGCCCGTGCCGGTTTCGTAACCGACGCCGGCGCCCAGGCTGTAGCCGTAGCCATTTTCATCGATGCTGAACACCGACGGCGTGGTGGTCGTGTGATCGACCTCCTTGGCCCAGGACATGTTCCCGGCGGCGCTGCCGCGCAGATAGAACGAGCCGCTCACGCCGTAATCGACATCGGGAGCTTCGACAACCGGGGGGTAATAGGGAAGGTCCGCAGCCCGCACTGGGCCGGCAACAAGGGCGGCCCCCGCCGCCAAGACCAACGCGATCTGTTTGCGCATTCTATCGTTCCTTAAAAATTTTCGACGACGCCAGTCGTTTCGAGAACGGATAATGCGCAAATATTGTTAAAGCCGGCTTAACCCTAAGTTTTAACCCTAACGGAGCGTGAAACGACTGCCGCGCCGGGATTTTTGGGATGCGGGTAGGCAGATTTTTCCCGCAAAATCATAACGTTGCGCCCGAGCCAAGCTCGAGAACAGTAATCGTGAAGTCATGAAGCTCTATAAGACGGGTTTAGGCCACTTGCTGAATTGCAGCCGTCACGTCGGCGACCACGGCTTCCACCAAGCCCTCATCGTCGGCCTCGCCCATGACGCGAATGACTGGCTCGGTGCCCGATTCGCGGATGACCAAACGTCCGCCATCGCCGAGCCGCAGGCGGCTGGCCTCGATGACGAGCTTCACCTGCTTGTTTTCAAGCGGCTTGCCATGATCGAAGCGGACGCTCTTCAGCAATTGCGGCACGCGGGTGAAACGCGAGCAGATCTCCGAGACCGTGCCACCGCTTTCCTTGATCACCGCCAGCAGCTGCAGCGCCGCGACGAGACCGTCGCCTGTGGTTGTGAAGTCGGAAAGAATGATGTGGCCCGACTGCTCGCCACCGACATTGAAGCCCTTCTCGCGCATGGCTTCCAGCACATAGCGGTCACCGACCTGCGTGCGCTCGAGGCCAAGGCCGAGCGAGGCAAGATAGCGTTCGAGGCCGAGATTGGACATGACGGTGGCGACGATGCCGCCCCCCTGCAGCTGGCCGCGCTGCATCCAGGACTGGGCGATGACCGCCATGAACTGGTCGCCATCGACCACTTCGGCCTTCTCATTGATGATCAGCACGCGGTCGGCATCGCCATCGAGCGCGATGCCGATATCGGCCCGCAATTCCTGCACCTTGGCGGCGACGGCTTCCGGAGCGGTGGACCCGACCTTGTGGTTGATATTGAAGCCATCGGGCTCGACGCCGATGGTGAAAACTTCGGCGCCCAGCTCCCATAGCGCGGTCGGCGCGACCTTGTAGGCGGCGCCATTGGCGCAATCGAGCACGACCCTGAGGCCGGCCAGATCGGTGCCGCGCGGCAGCGTACGCTTGGCGTATTCGATATAGCGCGTGCGCGCTTCCTCGTCGCGATAGGCGCGGCCGATGTCACTGCCCTGTTGCAGGCGCGGGGCCAGGTCGCTGTCGATCAGCGCCTCGATCTGCGCTTCAACCTCGTCGGAAAGCTTGTAGCCGTCCGGCTGGAACAGCTTGATGCCGTTGTCTTCGAACGGGTTGTGCGAGGCCGAAATCATCACGCCGAGATCGGCGCGCAGCGACCGTGTCAGCATGGCGACGGCGGGGGTCGGCATCGGGCCAAGCAGGAACACATCCATGCCCACGGCGGTGAAGCCCGCGGTCAGCGCGTTCTCGATCATGTAACCGGACCGGCGCGTGTCCTTGCCGATCACCACGCGATGGCGATGATGGCCGCGCTGGAAGGCGAGGCCGGTAGCCATGCCAACCTTGAGCGCCAGTTCCGGCGTCAGCTTCTTGCCATTGACCAGACCGCGAATACCGTCGGTGCCGAAATATTTACGTGCCATGGAATCGCCCCGTCCTTGTCGCGCATTATAGCGCGGCAACGTCTCGTTTAAAGTTCATGCGTGAGAGCCGTGTAGTCCCTGATCGCGGCGAAATAGCGGTCACGCTGTTGTGAAGAAGTCACGGCGGTCAGCAAAAAAGGGCCGCCTTTCGGCGGCCCTCGCATACCTCTATCAGCTGCCCGGCTGCGGCTCGAGGCCACCATCGGATGCAGCATCCGGACCCGGACGCTTGCGTGCGGTCTTGCCGGCGCTTGGAACGCCGCTGGCCTTGGGCTGCGCGCCATTGTCGCTTTCCCGGAACGGCGTCTGCCCATTCATGAGGCCACGGATCTCGTCACCCGTCAGCGTCTCGTATTCGATCAGCGCCTTGGCGATGGTGTGGAGGTCATCGATGTATTCGCGAATGACCTTCTGCGCGGTGGAATAGCCCTCTTCCACGAAGCGCTTCACTTCCGCATCGACCAGTTGCTGCGTCTCGTCGCTCAGATGCGTATTGCGCTGCATCATCGAACGGCCAAGGAACACTTCGTCCTGGGCCTCGCCATAAAGCAGCGGACCCAGCTTGTCGGACATGCCGAATTCCGTCGCCATGGCCCGAGCCAGACCCGTCGCCATCTTGATGTCGGCGGAAGCGCCCGACGTCACCTTGTCATAGCCGAAGATCTCTTCTTCGGCGACGCGGCCACCCATCGCCACGGCCAGATCGGCGTAGCATTTGCGGCGGGTCAGCGACACCTGGTCCCGCTCCGGCAGGCGCATCACCATACCCAGCGCGCGACCGCGCGGAATGATGGTCGCCTTATGGATCGGGTCGGAAGCGTCCATCTTCACGGCGAGCAGAGCATGGCCGGCCTCGTGATAGGCGGTGAGCTTCTTTTCTTCCTCGGAGATGGCGAGCGTACGGCGCTCGGCACCCATCATCAGCTTGTCTTTGGCGTCTTCGAACTCGGCCATGGTGACGAAACGCTTATTGCGCCGCGCCGCCAGCAAGGCGCCTTCATTGACGAGATTCATCAGGTCGGCGCCCGAGAAGCCGGGCGTACCGCGGGCCAGCACCTTGAGATCCACATCGGGCGCCAGCGGCACCTTGCGAACGTGCACCTTGAGGATGCGCTCGCGGCCCGAAACGTCGGGATTGGGCACCACGACCTGACGGTCGAAACGACCCGGACGCAGCAAGGCCGGATCGAGAACGTCGGGACGGTTGGTCGCCGCGATCAGGATAATGCCTTCATTGGCCTCGAAGCCGTCCATCTCGACCAGCAACTGGTTGAGGGTCTGCTCACGCTCGTCGTTACCGCCGCCGAGACCGGCGCCACGATGGCGTCCGACCGCGTCGATTTCGTCGATGAAGATGATGCAGGGCGCGTTCTTCTTGGCCTGCTCGAACATGTCACGGACGCGGCTGGCGCCGACACCCACGAACATTTCGACGAAGTCGGAGCCCGAAATGGTGAAGAACGGCACATTGGCTTCGCCGGCCACGGAACGGGCGAGCAAGGTCTTACCAGTACCGGGAGGGCCGACCAGGAGCACCCCGCGCGGGATACGACCGCCCAGCCGCTGGAACTTGCCGGGGTCGCGGAGAAACTCCACGATTTCCTCGAGGTCCTGCTTGGCTTCGTCGACACCGGCGACATCCTCGAACGTCACCTTGCCCTGCGTTTCGGTCAACAGCTTGGCGCGCGACTTGCCGAAGCCCATGGCTCCGCCGCGCCCGCCACCCTGCATCTGCCGGATGAAGAAAAACCACACGCCAATGATGACGATGAACGGCAGCCAGGACGACAGCAGCACCGACCAGAACGGGCTGCCTTCCGGCGCCCGTGCCGTGATCTGCACGCCGCGCTGCTCCAGGCGGTTGACGATATCGGCGCCAGCCGGAATCACGGTCTCGAAGTGCGCGCCATCACGTGTGACACCCGAAACCACGTCGTCGGTGATCGTCACGCTGGTGACGGTGCCGGCATCAACATCGCTTACGAACTGGCTATAGCTCTTGTCAGCGACCGAGATATGGCTCGTCTGCTGCTGGAAAACCGAGAACAATCCCATCAACATGAAAAGGATCACCAGCCAGATGGCGAAGTTGCGGATATTACCGTTCATTAATTTTGTCCCGGAAAGCTGGCGTTTTTGGACTCGCCTGCAGGTAGGCCGAATGTATGTCCACCAATAGGGCGTTACAAGGGCAAGAGACCAGTCACCATAGTGTCATTCGGTTAATGCGCGGTCATATCTTCAGTTGTTTCAATCGACCCGCAGCCTGACGGTGACGCGCTCATCGAAGGCGTAACTTCCGAGTGCCAGGATCTTTTCGTTACCATCGACGATCAACGGCGAGGTGCGGATCGCCTCCATCGGGGCCGTGATCCGGAAGCCGAACAGCTCCTCCAGGTGCCGGCGCTGCCAGTATTCGGCGGCGCTGACGGCGAGATCGGCATCGTTGGAGCGGTTGAGGATGACGAATCGCTCGTCCCAGAGCAATTCGACACCCGGCACGAGCCGCTGCGAGGGGACCATCTGACGCCCCGGCTCACGCGCCACCGAGACGATGCCGCTGGCATTGCGGACCACGCAGCCGAGCACCGTACGGGTCTTGGAAACATCCCCCACGACCAGCGTCTCGCGCAGCCTTTCGACGACACCGAGCGCACGCGGATTTTGCCGCCCACCCACGATGTTGAGCACCCGGCCCAGCACCCTGGTGCCGATGGCCTTGGGCACGGCCGAGAAAGCCTCATAATCCATCTCGGCAGCGCCGAAGCCGTCGAGCTTGACCAGTTCGGAAAAACTCCGCGCCGCGGTATGGGCCAGGGCCGCCTCGGCCTCGGCGGCACGCGTCGCAAAGCGCGACAGCGCCTCGGCATCGAGTCCGAGCGTGGCCAGGGCCGGCAGTGCCTGCCGCCAGCGCACGCGTTCGTAATGCGGATCGCGATTGCTGGGATCGTCGGCCGGCACCATCCCCTCGGCTTCCACCATGCTGCGCAGCGCCTCCGGATCGACACCCAGCAGCGGCCGGAAAATGGAGACGCCTTCGACACTGGAGAACGGCGCCATGCCCGAAAGACCATCGAGCCCGCTGCCATGGGTGAGCCGCATCAATACGGTCTCGGCCTGGTCGTGGCGATGATGGGCGGTCAGCAACACCTCGGCCCCATCGGCGGCCATGGCCTCCCCGATCAGGCGGTAGCGCGCCACCCTTGCGGCCTCCTGGACGCCCGTTGCAGGCTTGGCGTCAGTCCAGGCCAGCGAGCGTGCAGCCAATCCTCTGGCTTCTGCCTCGCGCACCACCATCGCCGCCTCGGCCGCGGCCTCGCGCCTGAGGCGATGATCGACGGTATAGACGTAGACCGCGGGCGCGGTGGGCAGATCGCCCGCCCAGCGCCGCACCAGCAGCAGCAGCGCCAGGCTGTCGGCGCCGCCGGATACGGCGACACCGATAGCCTTGCGGCCGGCGACTGGCGCCATGACCTCGGCGAAGCCGTCCGCGGTTACGCCGGCGGGCATTGCGCGTTGATCTCTTCTTGGTCGAGCCGCTTCCTGAGCGCCGGCGACAGATCGGTATAGCGCTTGGTGACTTCGCCAAACGTCCGGCAGGCCGTATCGCGTTCGCCCGAACCCGACAGCGCGATGCCGAGCTTCAACAGCATATCGGGTGCCCGGGGCGAACTCGGGAATTTCTGATAGCCCTGCAGCAGCGTATCGGCCGCGTCGTCGAATGAGCCGAGCTGCAACTGTGCCTCGCCCAGCCAGTTGGTGGCATCGGGTGCCTTGTCGCCATCGGGATAAAGCTGCAGATATTGCCGGAACTGATCTTCCGCGAAGGCATAGTCGCCCTGCACGATGGCGTCGTAGCCGGCCTGGTACTGCGCGGCCGCATCGCTGGGCGTGGCGTCGGTGCCATCATCAGGACGAAGAGCCGGATCGGTTACGGTATTGCCCTGAATGTCGAAACTGCCCGTCGGCAATTCGCCGAGCTTGGCCGGATCGGCGCCTTCACCGGTGCCGAGCAGTGGGTCGAGAGAATCGCCCAGCCCGTCTTCCGGCTGGTTGTCGGCATCGAGCACCGGCGGGGTCACGCCGGCCTTCTGGGGCGGCGGTGTCTGCACGGCGCCCTGCTGCGGCGCCTCATAGGGAACCTGAATGGGTGTCTGCGGTGCCTCCGCGGTCGGCGTCACGCCGCCGGATTGAGGCACCGCCTCAGTTTTTCCCCCAGCACCGCCTGGCGCGGGCGCAGTGCCGCTCTGGGGTGCGGGAGCCTTGCCGCCAGCCGGGGCCGCGCCCTCGAGCTGCTGGAAGCGGAACTCATTGTCCTCGGTCATCTTCTGGATCAGCGTCTGCATCTGCGCCAGCTGGAACTGCAGGCCCTCGACCTGGCCGGTCAGTGTCCGCACCTGGTCCTGCAACTGCCCGATCTGCAGGTTCAACTGCGCTTGCTGGGCTGTTTGCGCCACCTGTATGCGCGCTTGCTGCGCGAAGGCCGGCACGGCCGGCAGCATGAGGCCCGCGGCAACCAGCACGGCAAGCATTGCCGGCTTTCGCGCCCGTCCAGGCAGTCGATCAATCACCATGACATCTCCTTGGTCGGCGGGTCGCCCGCCAATATACCGTTGGTGCCGGGGAAATAACGAATAATCGTGACCAAAAAAAGCGGCGCCGGTGCCAAATACGCGGCACCGGCGCCATTGCCTCCAGTTTTCCTGGAGTTGGGTGGAACTGTGAAACCCGTTACTGGACGACGGTTACCGCGCGGCGGTTCTGCGACCAGCAGGAGATGTCGTTACAGATCGCCACCGGCCGTTCCTTGCCATAGGACTTGGACGTGATGCGCTGTCCATCCACGCCACGGCTGATCAGATAGTTGACCACCACATTGGCACGGCGCGCACCGAGGGCGACGTTGTATTCACGCGTACCGCGTTCGTCGGCATGACCTTCGATCAGGATACGATAGTTTCTGTACTGGTTGAGCCAGGCGGCCTGCTTGTCGAGCGTGGCCTGCGCCGTCGGCGTCAACGAGGAAGAGTCGGTATCGAAGAACACACGATCACCAACGGTGACCAGGAACTCCTGCTGGCTACCCGGGGCACTGCCGCCGGGGCCGAGATTGCCCACGCCGGTAGCGGGAGTCCGAGAACAAGCCGCAACCGCAACCAGAAGCGCGACGAGCGCGAAATTGCGCAAAATGGTAAGGGTTGGCGTCATAACGCGCATGCTGTAGTTACTCCCGAATAGATCGAATTTTGTCCAGACATTTACCGCGCGTTATCTTAAAGCCCCGTTCGCGAGCATGGTTAATCAGGACTTATTCTGTCCGGAATGTGGCCGAACTCCGCGGTTTTCCACAGTGTTGCGACTTTGCACTGCAGCCGGACATTTTTCTGAAGATTTCTGTAGGGCGTGGATATTTACCATGGTCCGCGGTCGGCGCAGCCAGCCGGAAAATGCCAAGCCGGCGCCTCCGGAAATCCGAATCGGCGCCGGCTTCGTGCTGGTCATTGCGGTCAGGAGCGGAGCGGCGACCAGGTCGGATCGGAGGCGAAGGTCTCGGTCGGTATGACCTGCAGATTGCGGCCCCAGATGTCGACCGAATGCAGTTTCGGGCCGTCATTCCCGCCGGGATCCTGGAAGAACATGATGACGCGCCCGTTCGGTGCCCAGGTTGGGCCTTCGGCATGGTAGCTCGACATCAGGATGCGCTCGGACGACCCGTCCGGCTTCATGGTGCCGATCTGGAACTGGCCGCCGGACTGGCGCGTGAAGGCGATGAGATCGCCCTTGGGCGACCACACCGGCGTCGAATAGCTGCCGTCACCATAGCTGATGCGCTGCGCACCGCCGCCGCCGGCCGACATCAGGTAGATCTGCGGGCTGCCGCCACGATCGGACTCGAAGCAGATACGGCTGCCATCGGGAGAAAAGGACGGGCCGGTGTCGATGGCCGCGCCGCTGGTCAGCTGCGTCGGCTTGCCGCCATTGAGACGGACCGAATAGATATTGGTGGCGCCGCTCGATTCCACCGAGAAGGCGACGGTGCCGCCATCGGGCGAAAAGCGCGGCGCGAAGGTCATGGCGCCGAACTGGCCAAGCGGCTGCTGCCGGCCGGTCGATAGCTGCAACAGATAGACCTGCGGGTCGCCATCTTCGAGATTCATGTAGGCGACGAGATCGCTGTTGGGCGCAAAACGCGGCGTCAGCGCCTGCGTGTTGCCGTCTGTCAGGTACTGCACATTGGCGCCATCCTGGTCCATGATGGCCAGGCGCCGGACCCGGTTGGCCTTAGGGCCGCTCTCGGCGGTGTAGATCACGCGGGTATCGAAATAGCCGCTTTCACCGGTCAGCGACGAATAGATGGCGTCGGCGATGATATGGGCGACACGGCGCCAGCTATTGGCATCGGTGGAATAGGACTTGCCCACGACCTGGGCGGCCTGCTGGGTATCCCAGACGCGGACCGAGGACTGGATCTGCGCGCCGCGCTCGACCCCGCCCATCACCAGCGCATCGACATTGACGCCGCGCCAGGTGGCGAAATCCGGTGTCGCCGAAATATCGCCCACCCGCACCGGCAGCGAGGCCGGATCGAGCGGAGCGAACAGGCCCGAACGCTTGAGGTCGGCCCGCACGATATCGGCGATATCCTTGCCGAACTGCGGGTCGGACGAGGCGAAATCGGGAATTGCGATGGGCAGTGGCTGGAAGTCGCCGCCACCCACCACGATCTTCACGAGCGCCGAAGCGGGACTGGTCACGGCCAGTGCCGCCGAGCCGGCCAGCCCCAGCACCAGGGCATTGCGGCGAGTGATCAAAGTCATGGTCTTCTCCATTCCTTCGGCTCTTGAGCCGGTCATAATCGAGATCAGAAGCGGCTGGGGTCGAACACGACTGCGACCTGCTGCAATTGATCGTATTTTTGAGCCACCAGGCTGTAAGGACCGCACCGCATCACGGCGCGGACTGCCGCCGAGGCGAGGGCCTGTTCGAGTGAATTGGCCGGCGCCTTGGTAATCTGCGGTTGTCCCGACACCCGGCCATCGGGACTGAAGCTGATTTGCAGCTCCGCCGTCGCACCGCTCTCCGCCGCACCGGGCGGCACGCTCAGGCACCCTTTGATCTGTGCCACCAGCGCATCCATTTCCGACTGCGACAGCGTCGCCGAGGTGCCGGTGGATTTGCCCAGAGTCGGATCACCACCCTGCCCCGTGGTACCGCCGCGGGAGTCTTCAGAGTTGATGATACTCGAAATATCATCGGGATTGATCGCGGCCTGCTGTTGCGACTTGGCATCGGCGGCACGCTTGGCATCGGCTGCCTTTTTCTTGGCATCGGCATCCGCCTTCGCCTTGGCATCGGCAGCAGCTTTTGCATCAGCCTTGGCCTTCGCATCAGCCTTGGCCTTGGCGTCGGCATCGGCCTTCGCCTTGTCTGCGGCATCCGCTTTGGCCTTCGCATCGGCATCAGCTTTCGCATCGGCATCAGCCTTGGCCTTGGCGTCGGCTTTTGCCTTGGCATCAGCATCCGCCTTGGCCTTCGCATCGGCATCGGCCTTTGCCTTGGCCGCCGCGTCCGCCTTGGCTTTGGCCTCGGCGTCGGCCTGCTGCTTGGCGAAGTCGGCACGCTTCTGCTCGAGCGTCGCCACCCGCGTCGCCGGCTCCGGGACCACTTCCTGCGGGCTCGCCGCATCGGGTGTTGCGAGCTCGGGCGTCTGTGCCGCCGGTTTCGGATCAGGCTTGGGCGAGGCGGCCGGTTGCGGCGCGGCAGCTGGCTGGGGTTGCGGCTGTGGCGCGGGAGCAGGTTTTGGCGGTGTAGGCTCGGGACGCGGCGCCGGATCGGCCGGCTTGGGCGGTGCGGCCGGCTGCGGATCGGGTTCTGGATCGGGCTGTGGCGCGGGAGCCGTCTTGACGGTCGGCGCGGGCGTCGGCTTGGGCGCTTCCTGCGGTTTGGGCTGATCCTCGGCCGTATTGCCGGCCGGCTTGGCGACCTCTGCCGGCTTGGTGTCCTTCACTGCCGACGGCGTCTTGGTCTCGACCACCTGGCTGTTCAGAGAGCCCACGCGCACATTGGTGGTGTCGCTGATCGGCACCAGATCGACCGAAATGGAATCCACGGTGACGGGTTGCAGTTCTTCGGCCGCCCCGAACCCCATCAGGATGAGGGCCAGGAGCGTTGCATGAGTTATCGCCGAAACCACAAGGCCGGTTCGCATGGCCCTATTTGGCCCCTTCCTGCTGCTGCTCGGTGACGAGGCCGATCTTGGAGTAGCCAGCGCCCGAAAGCGCTCCCATGACCTTCATCACGGCACCGTAGTTGGCCGTCATGTCGCCCCGGATATAGATACGCTGGTCCGTACCCTCAGTCGCCTGCTGGGCGATTGTGGGGATCAGATTGTCGAGCGGCACGGGATCGTCGCCCAGATAGGTCTGGCCATCCGGCGTCACCACGACGGTGATCGGCTTGCTGTCGGTGTTGAGTTCCTTGGCCTGCGTCTGCGGCAAATCGATCGGCACGCCGACCGTCATCAACGGTGCCGCCACCATGAACACGATCAGAAGCACGAGCATCACGTCGACGAGCGGCGTGACGTTGATTTCGCTCATCGGCCTGCGGCTGCCGCGCTTGCCGCGACGGCCACGGCCGCCGCCTCCACCGCCAGATACTGCCATTGCCATGGGGCTACTTGCTCCGGGACTCGAGCTGGCGGGAGAGGATCGTCGAGAACTCGTCGGCAAAGCCTTCGAGCCGCCCGATCATCTTGTTGGCGTCACCCGACAGCTTGTTGTAGGCGATCACCGCCGGGATAGCGGCGAGTAGGCCCAGCGCCGTGGCGAACAATGCCTCGGCGATGCCGGGAGCCACGACGGCAAGGTTGGTGCTCTTGGACGCCGCGATCGACGTGAACGAATGCATGATGCCCCATACCGTGCCAAAAAGGCCGATAAAGGGCGAGGCAGAGCCTACCGTGGCCAGAAAGCCAAGATTGCGCTCCAGCCGCTCGCTTTCGCGGTTGATGGCGACATCGAGGACCTTGTCCATGCGCTGCTGCACGCCGATGAAAGATGCGGCGTTCTGCTCGTGGCTGCGCTTCCATTCCTTCATGGCCGCGACAAATACTGCGCCAAGACCGGCGGACGGCTTGTCCGACTGCGTCTGATAGAGCTCTTCCAGTGACTGTCCCGACCAGAAAATGCGCTCGAAGCGGCCCATTTCACGGGAAAAGCGCGTGTAGAGCACTGATTTGTCGATGATGATCGCCCAGCACCAGATCGAGGCGCCGAGCAGACCGAGCATCACGATCTTCACTACCCAGTCGGCGCTCAAAAACAGCGCGAACAGCGAAAAGTCGACGGCTTGGGGGGCGGCGACCGCTGCAGCGTCCATGGCTTCCATGAATTCGTCCTTCTGGCTCAGTCTTCCGCAACCGGCCTTGCACGGCCCCGATGCGGTTCAAATGCGACAAATTTAAGAGAATTGCCTTAGTCCACGGGCCTTGGACCGGGTTCCGTCCCTTTGCCCGAATTATGGTCAAGCATTAGTTAACAAAAGGCTCGAAACAGCATTTTGCTTCGAAATCGTGATCGGCTGTAATTGTCGCGACGAATAGCTCGCCTTCGCCGCCGCGAATCCTTTCACACAACTGACATTGCGCGGCTGGATGACCCGCATAAGGCGGCTCAGGTCCGGAAAAGTTCTAACTCTTGAGAGCAGTCCTGAGGGCGGCGGGTAACCGGGTGGCGCTGCCATCGCTGCGGATGGCGACGACCTCGACGGTCGCGCGGGTCAGCGCCTTATCGTCGCAAGCGATTGCCTGATCGAGCGTCAGCCGCGCGCCAGTCGCGGTGGCCACCATGGTGGTGACGGCAAGCAGGTCATCGATATGGGCGGCGGCGAGGAAGTCGATCTGCATCGAGCGCACCGCAAAGGCGATGCCCTCCTTGACCAGTTCCGAATGATGGATGCCCAGCTCGCGCAGGAATTCAGTGCGGCCGCGCTCGAAGAATTTGAGGTAGGAGGCGTGATAGACATTGCCGGAAAAGTCGGTGTCTTCGTAATAGACCCGCACCGCTAGAGTATTGCTCCTCATCAGTCGACGTTCCTCACCGTGCGATAAGCGGCAAGGCCGATGAATAGCCCCACCAGCAAGGGCACCCCATGCACGTCCTGCACCAGGCAAAGCACGAAGGAGAGGAAAGCGACGATCAGCGGGAGGCCGTAGCGGATGGATTGGTTGCGTACCGGATGCGACAACAGCCATGCCGCCAACAGACCGAGCAGGCCATAAAAGGCGATGGAATTGCCGGCCCCATAGGGTTGCCAGAAATAGCCGATGATGTTTCCCGAGATCCCCCCAGCGAAGAAGGCCAGCAGCCACAGCCATCGGTTCACCAGCCACTCGGCCAGCGTGCCGATAACGAACAGCGAGATGAAATTCCCCGCGATCTGCGGCCAACCGCCATCATGGACGAGAAGCGAGGTCACCAGTCGCCAGAGTTCGAACTGGTTGAACATCGACGGCTGCCGCTGCAACGCCGGGATCAACTGCGGATAACCGAACTGCGCGGCTGTGAACGCTCCGCACACAATGAACACCGCGATTGTGAGCCAAGGGATGAAGCGCGGTTTCATTCGCACACCTCGATGAGGTGCTGGGTATTCGCGTGGGAGCCGGCAAGCTTATCGATGAGGATCGCGGGCCTGAAATTCAGTGCCGTCAAAACTGCAGGCTCGGGATGAACCCATTTGAAGTCCAGGTCGACATCGCCATCCCGGCTTGAAAAGCACACCGCGCCGCTGGCATCGAACGCAAAACTGGATGGAACATCGACGCTGTAATAGGCACCGATCTCATGGAACCGTTTCCCCTCAAGCACGAAGAAACTCTCGATGACAAAGGAGGGAGCACCTACCGTCGCGGTGACGCCCATTTCCTCCTCGATCTCACGGGCAAGAGCGCTGGCGCTGCTTTCGCCATATTCTACCCGACCACCGGGAAAGAGCCAGTCCCCGTGCGAACGAACCTGGTGGACGAGGAGCAAGCCTTCCCGGCGGACTATCGCCGCGGCGCGAAAATTGAAGCGTCCACCGCCAACGTCCAGGCTAAGCATGGTCCGGGGCGCCTCCGACATCATTCCGCCTCCGGCTCCTCGAACAGGCTGGCCTGCAGGCCCATGAAGCCCTGGGGCACGGCGCGGCCAAGATGCTGGAAGGCCACTGCCGTCAGCATGCGCCCGCGCGGCGTCCGCTGGATGAAGCCCTGCTGGATGAGGTAGGGCTCGACGATTTCCTCGAGTGCGTCCCGCGGTTCGGAAAGGGCCGCCGCGATGGTTTCGATGCCCACCGGGCCGCCGCCATAGAAATCGGCGATCGTCGTCAGGTAGCGCCGGTCGAGCTGGTCGAGCCCGCGCGCATCGACATCGAGACGCAGCAGCGCCTTGTCGGCAACGTCCCGGGTGATCTCCTTGGCGCCGCCCACAAGGGCAAAGTCCGTGACGCGGCGCAGCAACCGTCCGGCGATGCGCGGCGTGCCACGGGAGCGCCGGGCGATTTCCATCGCCCCATCGGGCGCCATGCCGACGCCCAGCAGCCGTGCCCCGCGCTGCACGATCAACACCAGTTCCTCGGGCGTATAGAAATTGAGCCGCACCGGAATGCCAAAGCGATCACGCAAGGGCGTGGTCAAGAGGCCGGCGCGTGTCGTTGCCCCCACCAGCGTGAACTTGGCGAGATCGATGCGCACCGAACGCGCCGCGGGTCCTTCACCGATGATGAGATCGAGCTGGAAATCCTCCATCGCCGGATAAAGGATTTCCTCGATGGCCGGATTGAGCCGATGGATTTCGTCGATGAACAACACGTCATGCTCTTCGAGATTGGTCAGGAGCGCCGCAAGGTCGCCGGCCTTGGCGATGACCGGACCGGACGTAGCGCGAAAACCGACGCCCAGTTCGCGCGCCACGATCTGCGCCAGTGTCGTCTTGCCAAGTCCGGGCGGCCCCACGAACAAGACGTGGTCGAGCGCGGCGCCGCGCTGCTTGGCCGCCTCGATGAAGACTTCGAGATTGGCCCGCGCCGCCGCCTGGCCGATGAACTCTGAAAAGCCCGATGGCCGCAACGACACATCGAGCGGATCGTCACGGCCGGCTTCTGGAGAGGTGAGAGTGGTCACGCAGCAACCTTACTTGATATTCCTGAAAGGCACGCACGCCGCATCGTCGGCATTGCTTCCCCCTTGCCCGCAAACAACTAACTACTCAGCTCGCGTAACCCCAGCCGGATGAGCTTTTCGGTTGCGGTGTCCTCGCCTTCGACATTCACCACGCGCGCCAGCGCAGCCGACGCCTGGGCGCCGGAATAGCCCAGATTGGTAAGGGCCGAAACGGCATCCGCGACATTGGATTTGGCGACGCCTTCGCCCAGCGCCGACTGCAGCCCGAGCACCCCGGCGTCGATGCCGCCCAGGGCAGGCACCTTGCCCTTGAGTTCGGTCACGAGCCGAACCGCCAGCTTCGGGCCGACGCCGTTGGCACGACCGATCATCGCCTTGTCCTGCAGCGCCACGGCACTCGACAGTTCCGCCGGCGTCAGCGTCGAGAGGATAGCGAGGGCGACACGGGCGCCAACGCCCTGCACCGTCATCAAGAGCTTGAACCAGGCTTTTTCCGCCTCTGTGGAAAAACCGTAAAGCCGCATGAGGTCTTCGCGAACGATCATCTCGATAAAGAGCACGCTCGCTTCGCCAACCCGCGGCAATGCCGCCAGCGTCTTTGACGAACAGAACGCTTCGTAACAGACCCCGCCGACGTCGATCAGCACGTGATCATCGCCGAACGCATCCACCATGCCTTTGAGCTTTGCGATCATGTAGCCACCATCAGCTTGCGGTAATTGCGATGATGAGCATGGCAAATGGCGATGGCGAGCGCATCGGCCGCATCAGCCCCCTTCACCGTCGCCGTCGGCAACAGCACCTTGATCATCATCTGAACCTGCACCTTATCGGCATGCCCCGCCCCCACCACGGACTTCTTTACCAGATTGGCGGCATATTCGCCGACCGGCAGGCCGAGCAGTGCCGGCGTCATCAGCGCGACGCCCCGCGCCTGTCCCAGCTGCAAGGCCGAGCGGGCGCCGGTATTGACGAACGTCTCTTCCACCGCCGCTTCATCCGGGCTGTACTGCGCGATGAGTTGGGAGAGCGCGCTATGCAGTTGCGCCAACCGGTTCGCCAGCGTGTCGTCGACCGGCGGCGTGACCGTGCCTGCCGCAACGAAACTGAGACGGGTGCCGGCACTTTCGATGACACCCCAGCCGCAACGCCGCAGCCCTGGATCGATACCGATGATTCGCACCGCTGTTGTCATTGCCCACTCATAACTGCCGCCAGCCAGCCTACCAAGCACAATGTGAACAAAGCAGAAACGGCCAATGTAGATGGCGAAACCGTGGCGCAAACCAGCCCGTCAAGCCAATTTGGCCGGATTGGCCCGATAACATTTTGCGTGGGGAGAGGGGATAACCCCCGAACGCGTACAATTTTAAGCATCTCGGCAAGATCGTGGTTACGAGCTGTCCGTACCGTCCGGACATCGATTTGAGCACCTTCGTCTTGACCATTGTGGGTACACCGCATGCTTCATGAATTGCGCCGGCTTCCGGCTCGCGACTGGTTTACCCTGACGGGTTGGACGACCTTGGGCACCGTGGGCTGCATGATCGTAGCCCTGGCATATAATCGCATCGCCTTCGAGAACCTCGGCGCTGCCGCGCTCCGCCAATCCATCACCAGTTCGATCATCCTGCCGCTGATCCTGGCCATGCCGCTGTTCGCAATGCTCAGCCTGAAGCTCATTCGCCTCAATCGCACCAATCGCCAGCTCGGCCGTGATGCCTCCATGGACAGCCTGACGCATGTGTATAATCGCGGTGCTTTTTCGCGCATCGTCGAGCGGCAGCTCAATAGCGCCGCCGGCGGCACGCCCGTGAAGGGGGCGCTGCTAGTCATCGATGCCGACAATTTCAAATCCATCAATGACCGCTTCGGCCATCACTGCGGCGACGAGGCGCTGACCATCATCGCCCGCTCCATCCGCATCGTCGTCCGCAGTGGCGATATCGTGGGCCGGCTGGGCGGCGAGGAATTCTGCGTGTTCCTGCCCGGCGCCGACCAGGAAGCCGCCAGCGCCGTGGCCGAACGCATCCGCAAGGTCATCAACTTCGCCGTCTTCTCGCCCGCGGGCCAGCCGCACCAGTTGTCCGTCAGCGTCGGCGGCGCCGCCTTCCTGGGCGTCATCGGCTTCGGCGAGTTGTTCCAGATCGCCGACCGCCACCTCTACCGGGCCAAGCAGTTCGGCCGTAACCGCAGCGAAGTCGCCAGTGCCACCGTCCGGCCATCACGCGCGCAACGCGCGGAAGCGGTGTCAGCCGCCTGAAGCGATTTCAGCCGCCGGGCTGGACGCCACCTCCACCAGAAAGCCACCAGGCGCCTCACAATAAAAGGTCGTGGTCAGGCTGCCGCCCGCCGGAATTCCTGCACGTCGCCGGGGGTACGGCCGGCCTGAACGAGTTCTTCGTGCTTGGCGTTGACCGCCGCGACGGTGGCAACGAAGAAACCGATATGGAAATTCCTGGGATACGGCGAAGGTCCTGCCCTGCCCGCCGTCATGAGGGTGAGGACGAAACCGCCTTCGCCCTCCAGCATAATGAAATTGTCACGTGTCTGACCGACGGCCGCAAAGTCAAAATGCGCGGTGAAGAAATCCGCGGCCGCCGCAACCTCGGTGACGGTGAGATTGACGTGATTGAACTGCATGATCGAAATCCGGAAATGGGAGAAACGTTACGGCGTGCCGGAGCGGCGGCAACCGCTGTGGCGGCGCCCGCTGGCGGATAACGATGTGGAAATTGCGGTGCCGTCCCATGAGCCCCAAGCCAACAAGCTGCGCGCACCCACGGGCGTGGGTGCCGCGTACTTGCCGTGGGTCCTCGCGACAGCTACGTCGCTGGACAATCTTCCCGGATGGGAAGGGTCGGACTCACCTGAACCGACCTAACGTTTTTCGGCATTTTCGAGAGTGAAGCGGCGCCCGGCGGGCGCCACCCCGGTCGGCCTCAGCGATCGAGCTTGGCCATGTCTTCATCGCTCATCTCGAAGTTGGCGTAGACGTTCTGCACGTCATCGTCTTCCTCGAGGATGTCGATCATCTTCAGAAGGGTCGCGCCTTTTTCGGCGTCGATCGGCGTGTTGTTCTGCGGCTTCCAGATGGCCTTGACGGATTCGGCTTCACCAAGGGTCTTTTCCAGCGCCGCCGCCACCTCGGTCATGTTCTCGAACGAGGTGTAGATGGTGTGGCCGCCTTCTTCCTCGTCCTCGTCGGTCTCGACATCATCGGCGCCGGCTTCGATCGCGGCTTCCATGACCTTGTCGGCATCACCGACAGTCAGCGGATAGAAAATTTCGCCGACGCGGTCGAACATGAACGCCACGGAATTGCTTTCGCCAAGCGCGCCGCCATTCTTGGAGAAGGTGGAGCGGACGTTCGAGGCCGTGCGATTGCGATTGTCGGTCAGCGCCTCGACGATCACCGCAACGCCGCCCGGGCCATAGCCCTCGTAGCGAATTTCATCGTAGTTCTCGCCTTCGGAGCCCGATGCCTTCTTGATGGCGCGATCGATGTTGTCCTTGGGCATCGACTGCGACCGCGCATTGGTCACCGCCAGCCGCAGGCGCGCATTGAAGGCTGGGTCAGGCACGCCAAGCTTGGCCGCGACGGTGATTTCACGCGCCAGTTTCGAAAAAACCTTCGAGCGTGCTGCGTCGCTCTTGCCCTTGCGGTGCATGATGTTCTTGGCGTGCGAATGGCCGGCCATTCCGTATTTCCTGCGAAGTTGCGATTTGGTGGCGCTTATAGGGGCGCCGCGGAAAAAAATAAAGCTTGGGGACGAAACCGCCCCTAGTTGTCGTTGATCTCGATCCAGTAACCATCCGGATCCTGGATGTAGATCTGCCGCACGCCATCCGGACGCAGGGTCGGCCGCCCCTCCTCGCCCGCCCAGTCGAAGAAGCGGACATTGCGGGCGGTGAGTTCCGCCATGGTCATGTCGAGGTCGGGCGTGCGCAACGCCAGATGGTTGGATTTCGTCACGCGCGTGGTGGCGAGATCACCGCGCGAAATATGCACGGATTCCTTGCCCGAAATGCCGAACCAGCGGATGCCCTCAGTACCGGTGCCATTCTCGATTTCCTCGAGGCCCAGCACTTCCATGTAGAATCTAGCCGTCGCCTCCAGATTGCTCACGCGCAACGACACGTGGTCGAGACTGAACTGCATGTTGTCCTCCCTGCTTGTTGCCGGAAAGGTTGCACGGAATTCCGGCGCTGAATAGCTGCCGCTAGCGCTTCAGGAAAAATCCGGCAGTGCCTGCTCGAGCGTGCCGCCGATGCGGACCGCCCGGATGCGGGCGGCAAGGCCAGTCCTCGGATCGGTCTCAACGGCGATGCCGCACAGCGTCGCCTCGCCCTCAGCAGGCGTGAAGCGCCCCTGGGAGATGCCGGTGAGAAAGCGGTTGAGCGGCTCTTCGGCATCGACGCCGATTACCGAATCGAAATCGCCGCACATGCCCGCATCGGCCATCAGTGCCGTACCCTGCTTGAGAATGCGATGGTCACTGGTGGGAATATGGGTATGCGTTCCCACGACCAGCGACACCTTGCCGTCGAGGTAGAACCCCATGCCCTGGATTTCCGACGTCGCCTCAGTGTGGAAATCGACGATGACGGCATCGGCCTGCTCGCCGAGCGGACAAGCGGCGACGGCCGCCTCGACGGCCCGGAACGGATCGTCCGCGGGGCCCATGAACACGCGGCCCAGGGCATTGATGACCAGCACCCGATAGCCGCCGCGGCTCTCGATCAGCATCGCTCCGCGGCCCGGCGTGCCGGGCGCCATGTTGATGGGGCGCAGCAATGTCGGCTCGCGCTCGATATAGCTCAGCGTGTCGCGTTGGTCGAACGCGTGATCGCCCAGTGTCACCACGTCCGCGCCGGCATCGCGCAGGCCGCGGAAGTGTGGCTCGGTCAACCCGCGCCCATGGCTGGCGTTCTCGCCGTTGATGACGACGAAATCGAAACCGTATTGGGCGATGATGCCGGGCAGGCGGTCGGTGACGGCATCGCGGCCGGCCCGGCCCACGACATCACCCAAGAACAGAAATTTCATCGGCCGTTGTCCACCGGGCTGAAGTTGCGTACGCCAGCTTCGGTCACGATGACGTCGAGCGGAATATCATGATCCTCGCGGGGGATTTCGTCGATTTCCTGGACCGCGAAAGCGAGGCCGACGAGCCTGGGGGGCTTGTGCATCACGGCCAGGGTCCGGTCATAATAGCCACCCCCATAGCCAAGGCGCGTGCCCCGCTTGTCGAAGCCCAGCAGCGGCACCAGCACCACATCGGGCTCGACCACCGGCGCGCCATCGGATGGCGCGAGCGTGCCGAAACCCGACGGGTAGAGCGCGGCATCCTGCTCCCACAGGCGCAATTCCAGCGGCAGGTCTTCACCCAGCACCACCGGCAGGCAGACCGGCTGCAAGCTATCCATCAGGCGGATGAGAATGGGCTGGCAATCCATCTCGTCGCGGATAGGCCAGTAGCAGGCGACTATGGCGCCGGGATCGAGCACGACGCCATCGAAGAAGTGCCTGGCGGCAGCCTTGCCGGCCTCTGTGCGCTCTTCGCTGCTGATGCCGGCGCGCTGGGCGTGAGCGCGTATCCTGAGCAGGGCCTTGGCCTCTTCGATGGTTGCATCCGTCATCGGCCGTCGAACATCCTGCCAGTCAAATAAGGTGCCGCCCTGGCCGTGGGATATGCGATCCCGGGAACCTACTTACGTAGGTGGGCGCCGTGTGTCCCGGCCCACGGGCCGGGTCAGGGACAGCTCCCGTTAGGATCGATAAGGCCCCGGGGAAATGATGATCCATCACGCACCGGGCAGCCAGCAAGATATAGGATGTTTGCCGGTGGGAGGCAAACGGCTGATCCGTCTGCGGCCCATTATTTTGTGCGATCCGCAACTGGCAGAGACAAAATGCGGCGCCGGCAGCGCAACGCGTTGTGGGCGAAGTGCTTCTTTCCATGGCGCGCGCGCCAACTTGTGTCACGATGAAGTCCCGCCAACGCCCCGCCGAGCGCCGCCTGATGAATTTCGCCCATCTCCTGATCGTCGTCATCGCCGCTATCGGCATAACGATTTTCGCCGAACGGCGCGACATCCAGGCGCCGCTGCTGATCTCATTGGTCGGGCTGGCAGCGTCATTCATTCCCGGCGTGCCGCGGCTGGAGCTGGAGCCGCATATCATCCTCACCATCGTGCTGCCGCCGCTGCTGTTCTCGGCGGCCAGTGAATTCTCCCTGGTCAGCTTCGTGCGGCGGCTCGGCTCCATCGTCAATCTCGGCGTATTCCTCGTGGCAGTGACGACAGGCGTGGTCGGCGCCATCGCCTTCTGGATCGTACCCTATCTGAGCCTGCCCGCCGCCATGGTGCTGGCCGCCGTGGTGTCGCCCACCGACGCCGTGACGGCCGTCGCCATTGGCCGCAAGCTTGGCCTGCCCAGCCGCCTGATGACGGTGCTCAAGGGCGAAAGTCTCATAAACGACGCCGCGGCGCTGACGCTCTTCAGCTTCACTGCCGCCACCATCACCGGCTTTTCCCTGCCCATCCACAATATCATGCTGTATTTCGCCTACAGCGCCTTTGTGGGCATTTTCACCGGCAGCGTCCTGGCGGCGATCGTCCATCGCATTCGCATGCATCTGACCAACGCCTCCCTCATCACGGTCCTAAACGTGCTGGTTCCCTTCACCGCCTATATGCTGGCGGAGGAATTCGGCGCCTCGGGGGTTTTGGCCGTGGTCGCCGCCGGCTTGACGCTGGGGCACAATTCGCCCGAGACGGCTGCCGCCTCCCGAATCCAGGAACGTCAGTTCTGGTCGACGCTCGACGCCCTGCTCGAAGCGTTCGTCTTTGCCTATATCGGGTTGCAACTGCGCTTCGTCATCGATGATGCCCAGGACTCCGGCTTCGAGCTCTGGGGCCTGCTGTGGGTTTCGCTGCTGGTGCTTGCCGCGGTCATCGGCGTACGCCTCGCCTGGGTGTTCCTCACCGCAGCATTGCGTGACTGGACGGAACCGGCACGCCGGCGCTCGATACGGCAGCGCCTGCTGCGTGAAGAGCAACGACCACCCCACCGCGGCCGTGGTCGCCGGCGCAAGCATCAAGAGCCTCCCGAACCTTTTCCCTGGCGTGAAAACCTCATCATCGGCTGGAGCGGCATGCGCGGAGTGGTTACGCTGGCCGCTGCCAGCGGCGTGCCCGTGGTCACCGCAGGCGGCGAACCCTTCGAGGGCCGCAACGCCATTCTGGCGATCGCCTTCATCGTCACCATCGGCACGCTGCTGATCCAGGGCCTGACCCTGCCCTGGCTGATCGACCGGCTGCAGGTTTCCGACCCCAACGAGGAAAACCACCGGCTGACGCATTTCGAACTGGCGCGCACGCTGTCGCGACAGGCCGCGATCGATACCGTCACCGTCTATCGCGATCAGCAGCATGAAGAGGAGGGCAAGCGCCTGGCCCAGGCTTTCCTCGAACGCCTGGAGGGGACCACGGCCGAGGCCCGGCCACCCTGGGCCGGCTCCGACGGCGCTTCGATCATCACGCTCAGCCGCAGGGTATTGCAGGCCCGAAGGCAGGCGCTGATCGCTGCGCGCGACGCCGAAAAGCTCGACGATGAAGTGCTGCGCGAGGTGCTGGAGCAGATGGATCGCGAGCAGGCGGTGGCCGACAACTGGAGCCCGCAGCAGTTCCGCTGATACGATTTTGACTTGTCGTTCCGGCAACATCGGCCAAGATGGCCAACTAACCGGGAGGATGATGAGTGCAGCGCATTGCCCGCTTTGTGCTGCCGGCGGCGCTGCTGCTGGTTTCAGCCGTTCCATCCACGCGCGCCGCTCCTGCGCCGGCTGCCGTTGTGGCTGCCTCCTGCTATACACTCACCAAGGATGATGGCCGCTCCCGCGACATCTGCATTCGTGAGGCAACCTTCAATGCCGATGTCTGCAAGGCCATCGAATCCTTCTCCAATACCTGGAAGCTTCCGGCCGGTTTCTTCGCTCGGCTGGTCTGGCAGGAAAGCCGCTTCGATCCTGGCGCCGTCAGTCCCGCGGGAGCGCAGGGCATCGCCCAGTTCATGCCGGAGACAGGTCGCCTGCAGGGACTGAAGGACGCTTTCGATCCGGCCGAAGCCCTGGCGCGTTCGGCCGCCTATCTGCACTGGCTCGACCAGAAATTCGGCAATCTCGGCCTCGCCGCCGCAGCCTACAATGCTGGTGAAGGCGCGCTGACAAGGCTCACTACCGCCGGGGGCGGCGTGCCCTACGAAACCGAGAACTACGTGTCCATCGTCACCGGCCATCCCGTCGCGCAGTGGCTCTCCGGCCCGGTCGATGATGTCGACTACACCCTATCCAAGGATCAGCCGTTTCAGGACGCCTGCATACAGATGGCGAGCGTCGCCCCCATGCCGCAACTCATCGCTTCCGCCGATTGGCAGCCTTGGGGCGTAATGCTGGCGCAGGATTTTTCGCCCGCCGCCGCCAACCGCAAGTTCGAACGCCTGCAACGGCAATATTCGGCGGTTATCGGCGATGAAGCCGTATTGCTGCTGCGTGTCCGCAACCCCAACTTCGGCCGCAAGCTGCGCTATTCCGCCATGATCGGCCGCAACAGCCAGGCCGAAGCCCAAAACCTCTGCCGCGCCCTGACTGCGGCGGGCGGCATGTGCCTGGTGCAAAGGAATAAATAGCTATTGCGGCTGCGGGCCGGGTGCCGTGTCGTCGATGGCGGTGGCGATCGCCTCCACCTTGCGGGCGGCTTCAGCGAGTTTCTTGGCGAAGCGGGATTCGAGTTCCTCGGCTTCGTGTGAAAGGTCCTGGCCGGCGCGGGTGAGGTTGGCAACGTCGAGCTTGAGCGCCGCAATGCGCTTTTCGGCCTCTTCCAGCTCATCGAGCACGGCGATGCCGGCCATCACCGTCAGCCGGTTGTCACCGATTTCCCCGAACGCACCCTTGAGATTGTCTATGGAGCGGTTGAAGCGCTCGGCGAGGCTGGCCAGATGCTGCTCCTGGCCCTCTTCGCAGGCCATGCGATATTTTCGGCCATTGATTTCAACATTGACCTCGGGCATCGGTGCCTCCGAAAACTCTACTTCGACAGGACTTCGCGGACCTGTTCCATGGCATCGACCAGCCGGCGCGACACTTCATGGGCGCTGTCGTCGAGCCGCTTGGCCTTTGCCGAAACCTTGTCGAGATCGGTCGTCAGCCGCGCGCGGTCGCGAATCAATTGCTGCGTGTCGACCTCGATACGATTGAGCGAACGCATGCGTCCGTTGAGGCTGCGCACGCTCGCCTCCAGCCGTCCCAGTGCCCGGTCCAGCCGTGCGGCCGCACCCTCATAGCCGTCTTCCAGCGCAACCTCGCCCATTTCTTGCGTCCTGCCAAACCGGCGGTTCGAATCCGCTCTCACCCTAATAAGCCCCACCCTAGCGGGCAAAGCAACTATGGCGGCTCTGTGGCATGAGGCCGACCTCTTTCCGGGCCGCCCTCTTACATTGACAGGGATGCCGAACCTGTTATGGCTCAACCCGCTCCGGGAGAGGCCGTATTGCGCCCCTGGAATTGCAAGGATCACCTAGGGAAACGAGCCTGAACCGATGAGCAATACCCAGCATCAGAACGACATGGCGAACGTCATTCGCGCCCTCGCCATGGACGCCGTCGAGAAGGCCAATTCGGGCCATCCCGGCCTGCCGATGGGCTGCGCCGATATCGCCACCGTGCTGTTCACCAAGGTGATGAAGTTCGACCCAACCGACAGCAAGTGGCCCGATCGTGACCGCTTCGTGCTCTCGGCCGGCCACGGCTCCATGCTGCTCTACGCCTCGCTCTACCTCCTCGGCTACGAGGACATGACCATCGACGAGATCAAGAATTTCCGCCAGCTCGGCTCCAAGACCGCCGGCCATCCGGAATATGGTTTCGCCCAGGGCATCGAGACCACCACCGGCCCCCTCGGCCAGGGCGTCGGCAACGCCGTCGGCATGGCCATCGCCGAGGCCAAGCTCGCTGCCGAGTTCGGTCCCGACCTCGTCGACCATCACACCTGGGCGCTTTGCGGCGACGGTTGCCTGATGGAAGGTATCTCGCAGGAAGCCATTGCGCTCGCCGGCCACCTGAAGCTGCACAAGCTGACCCTGATCTGGGACAATAACGGCATCACCATCGACGGCGAAGTCACCAACGCCGACTCCACCGACCAGATCGAACGCTTCCGCGCCAGCGGCTGGAACACCATCGCTATCGATGGTCACGACCAGGACGCCGTCGAAAAGGCCCTGCTCGCTTCCAAGAACAGCGACAAGCCGACCCTGATCGCCGCCAAGACCACCATCGGCTACGGCGCGCCTAAGAAGGCCGGTACTGAAAAAGTGCACGGCGCCCCGCTCGGCGCTGAAGAACTCGCCGGCGCCAAGAAGGCTCTCGGCATCACCTACCCGGCCTTCGAAGTGCCGGCGGATTTGCTGTCGACCTGGCGCGCCGCCGGCACGCGTTCGGCCAATGTGCGCGGCGACTGGCAGAGCCGCCTCGCCGTCGCCGACAAGGCGCTGCGCGCCGAGTTCGAGCGCCGGATCGCCGGCAAGCTCCCCGCCGGTTATGCGGCGGCGACCGACGCGTTCAAGCAGAAGCTGGCCGCCGAAAAGCCGAAACTCGCCACCCGCAAGTCCAGCCAGAACGCCTTGGAAGTGATCAACGGCGCGGTGCCTGAGACCATCGGCGGTTCCGCCGACCTCACCGGTTCCAACTTCACCGACACCACCCAGACCAAGCCCTTCACGGCCGAGGATCATTCCGGCCGCTACATGCGCTACGGCATCCGTGAGCACGGCATGGCGGCGGTCATGAACGGCATGGCGCTCCATGGCGGGCTCATCCCCTATGGCGGCACCTTCCTGGTCTTCACCGACTATGCGCGGCCCTCCATCCGCCTGTCCTCGATCATGGAACAGCGCGTCATCTATGTGATGACCCACGATTCCATCGGCCTGGGCGAAGACGGCCCGACGCATCAGCCGGTCGAGCACCTGGCTGCCTTGCGCGCCATTCCCGGCCTGCTGGTGCTCCGTCCTGCCGATGCCACGGAAGCGCTCGAATGCTGGCAGATCGCTCTCGAAAGTCACGAGGCACCCAGCATCCTGGCCCTCTCCCGCCAGGGCCTGCCGGCCTTGCGCACCGAATACGTCAAGGAAAACCTCTCGGCCAAGGGCGCCTATACCATTGCGGGCGATGACAACGCCGACGCCGTGATCTTCGCCACCGGCTCGGAAGTCGCCATTGCGGTCGAGGGCATGAAGGCGCTGGCCGAAAAGGGCGTCTCCGCCCGTGTCGTGTCGGTGCCCAGCCTCGAGCTTTTCCACAGGCAGTCAGACGCCTATCGAGCCAAGGTCATCGGCAATCCGAAGGCGCGCGTCGCCATCGAGGCGGGCATCGAGCTTTCCTGGAACAAGTTGCTCGGTGACAAGGGTCGCTTCATCGGCATGCATTCGTTCGGCGCCTCCGGCCCCATCGAAAAGCTCTACGAGCACTTCGGCATCACCGCCAAAGCTGTTGTTGAAGCCGTCATGGCGCAGTTGTAAGAGAAGCGCTTCTTCTTCCCGCCCGCCTAACTCACCTTTTCAAGGAGCCCGCCATGGCAGTTCGCGTCGCCATCAACGGATTTGGCCGTATTGGCCGCAACATTCTGCGCGCCATCGTCGAAAGCGGCCGCACCGATATCCAGGTCGTTGCCGTCAACGATCTCGGCCCGGTGGAAACCAACGCGCATCTGTTGCGCTTCGACAGCGTGCACGGTCGCTTCCCCCATGAGGTGACCGTCAATGGCGACGTCATCACGGCGGGCAACCAGACCTTCAAGGTAACGGCAGTCCGTGACCCGGCGCAGTTGCCGCACAAGGAGATGAATGTCGACATCGTGCTCGAATGCACGGGCATCTTCACCACCAAGGAAAAGGCCTCCGCGCATCTGGCCGCCGGCGCCAGGAAGGTGATCGTCTCGGCTCCCGCCGACGGCGCCGATCTTACGGTGGTCTTCGGCATCAACCACGACCAGCTCACCAAGGAGCACGTCGTCATCTCCAACGGTTCGTGCACCACGAACTGCCTCGCCCCGATGGCCAAGGTCATGCATGACCTCGTCGGCATCGAGAAAGGCATGATGACCACCATCCACTCCTACACCGGCGACCAGCCGACGCTGGATACGATGCACAAGGATCTCTACCGCGGACGCGCCGCGGCGCTGAGCCAGATCCCGACCTCGACCGGCGCCGCCAAGGCCATCGGCCTCGTCCTGCCCGAGTTGAAGGGCAAGCTCGACGGTATCTCGATCCGTGTGCCGACCCCGAACGTGTCGCTCGTCGACCTGAAGTTCCTCGCCAGGCGTTCGACGACCGTGCAGGAAGTCAACGACGCTCTGATCGCCGTGTCGGAAGGCAAGCTCAAGGGCATCATGACCTTCACGCGCTACCCGCTGGTGTCGAGCGATCTCAACCACGACCCGCATTCCTCGACCATTCTGCTGGACCAGACCAAGGTAATGGACGGCAATTTCGTCAACATCCTCGGCTGGTACGACAACGAATGGGGTTTCTCGAACCGCATGTGCGACGTCACCGCGGCCTTCGCCAAGACCCTCTGATCGACGGCTATATTGCAGGAAAGGCCCCGGCTCACCGCCGGGGCCTTTGGTTTTAAACCTGGGCTACCGCGTTTTCAGGAAAAGTGGATGCCACTTTTCCGCCTCGAAAACGCGCCAACACAAAGACTTAGAGCGTTCGTTTTGATGCAATCAAAACGTGAAGCGCCCTAGCGCGGATCGTCCGTCGAGGCCGCCAGCGCCTTCTGAGCCTCCAGCCCCGCCAGGCGTTCACTGAGCGATTTCCACATGGCCCCATAGGCGTCGCTACCGAGGGCGATGCGCTTCGGCGCCGGGTTCTGATCGACGCTGTCGATGATGATCCTCGCCATCTTGGCCGGATCGCCGGGCGGGACGGCGGTGCGCTCTTCCAGGATGCGGCGGATATTGCTGGCTGGCGAGGCGTCATAGGCCGCGATGCGGGGCGCGAGCTTGGAACTGCCATAGCGGAATTCCGTCCGTGCCCCGCCCGGCTCGATGATGGTGACCCCGATGCCGAACACCGCCACTTCCTGGCTGAGCGCATCCATGAAGCCCTCGATGCCCCACTTGCTGGCATGATAGAGCGAGCCGCCCGGAAAGGCCGCCTGCCCACCCATGGTGGATATCTGGATGATGCGGCCGCCCTGCTGGGCCCTGAGATATGGCAGCGCCGCGCGCGCCACCTGGATGGAGCCGATGAGGTTGGTGTCGATCTCGTGGACGATCTGGTCGTCGGTTAATTCTTCGGCCGCGCCCATGAGGCCATAGCCGGCATTGTTGACGACGACATCGATCCGGCCCAGATCCACAAATGCCCTGTCGACCACGCGCCGGATCTCCGGCGTGTCGGTAACATCGAGATGCCTCAGCCAGAGCAGGTCGCCATGGCGCGCCTTCAATCCGTCCATTGCCTCCAGCTTCCGGACCGTGCCTGCAACGCGGTCGCCGCGCTCGAGAAGTTGCTCGGTCATGAGACGGCCGAAACCGCTGTTGACGCCGGTTATGAACCAGGTGCGCTGTGCCATTCTTGAACCTCATATTGCGGCCGTCAATTTTGACTAACCGGTTAGATAATATTCATGCCTGTCTAACCGGTTAGTCAACTGATAAATTCCGCTGCGATTCAGGAGGTGGAATGGGCAAGGCCGACATCACGCGCGAAAAGATCATGGACGCCGCCCTGGCGGAGTTCTCCGCCTATGGCATCGCCGGGGCCCGGGTGGAGCGCATCGCCAAGACCGCCGGCTGCAACAAGAACCTCATCTATATCTACTTCACGGACAAGGAGACGCTGTTCGCGACGGTGCTCCAAAAGCATCTGGCGCGGGTCTACGAGGCCAATAAGCTCACCCCGGACGATTTACCGGGCTATGCCGGCCGCATCTTCGATTTTGCCATGCAACATCCAGACCTGATGCGCCTGATGGCGTGGTTTTCGCTGGAGCAACGCACCAGCATCGCCGCCCGGCAAGCCTCGATGACCGAAAAGGTCACCGCCCTGATCGCCGCACAGGAAAAGGGGCAGGTCGGCATGGCCTTCCCGCCAGGCTTCCTGGTCACGGCCATCATGACGCTCGCCACGGCCTGGACAGCCGCAAACCCATTCGGGCTGGCGCTTGATCCCCAGGCCACCGAAGCCCCCGCAACGCTCCGCCGCCTTGTCGTCGAGGCCATCCGCCGCCTCGCCGCGCCCGAGGCCTGAGCCACGCAACCTGTCGTCGCGTGCCTGTTGCAAATTCCGTTCATGCTCGGTCCATCGATTCGCACCACGGTGGGACCCGCTCATGAACGACGCCCAGCGCTTCCTGAGATTTGGTACAGTCGTCGGCAGCCTGATTTTTGGCTGGAACCACGTGCCGACCTTTCTGCTGCTGCCGCCCTTGGCCTCGCTGATGCTGCTGGTTGCCGAGCAACATGCCGTGCGCCGCCGCATCGGCACCGTCAGTTGGGCCAGCGAAGGCTATGCGCGCTTCCTCGTCGGCACGCATCTCCACCTTTTACTGCGCACCGCTATGCTTTCCGGTGTGATCTTTGCTATAGCCGCGGGCATGAGTTCCCTCCTGCCCCGGATTGGCTAGATGCCCAACTTCAAGACTCTCGGTGACCTCGACCTCAAGGGCAAACGCGTGTTGTTGCGCGTCGACCTCAACGTGCCGGTCGCCGACGGCAAGGTCACCGACGCCACCCGGATCGAGCGTATCGTCCCCACCATCCGGGAAATCGTCAAGGCCGACGGCAAGGCGATCCTGCTGTCCCATTTCGGCCGTCCCAAGGGCAAACCCGATCCGGAATTCTCGCTGGAAATGGTGTGTGGCGAAGTCGCCAACCTGACCGGCCACCCGGTTGGCTTCATCGACACCGACTGGAACGACGTCAGCAAGGCTCAGGAGGCCATAGAATCCGCTCCTCCGGGCAGCGTGCTGGTGCTCGAGAACACGCGCTTTCATCCCGGCGAGGAAGCCAACGACATCGAGCTCGCCAGACGCATGGCCAGCCTCGGCGACATCTATGTGAACGACGCCTTTTCGGCCGCCCACCGGGCGCACGCTTCCACCGAAGCCCTGGCCCATCTGCTGCCCGCCGCCGCCGGGCTCGCCATGCAGGCCGAACTGGAGGCCCTGGAAGCCGGCCTCGGTGCGCCCAGGAAGCCGGTGATCGCTATCGTCGGCGGCGCCAAGGTATCCTCCAAGATCGATCTGCTCGAAAACCTCGTCGCCAAGGTCGATGCGCTCGTCATCGGCGGCGGCATGGCCAATACCTTCCTGCATGCGCTCGGCCATGGCGTCGGCAAGTCGCTGGCCGAAAAGGATCTGTCCGACACGGCCAACCGCATCATGGCGAAGGCCGAGCAGAACAAGTGCGCCATCATCCTGCCGATCGACGGCATCGTGGCGCGCAAGTTCGAGGCTCATGCCCCACATCGCATCTATGGGGTTGATGCCATTGATCCCGACGGCATGATTCTCGATGTCGGCCCCTCCTCCATCGAGCGCATCACCGGCGCCATCGACGATGCCAGCACCGTCGTCTGGAACGGCCCCCTGGGCGCCTTCGAGATGGCGCCGTTCGATGCCGGCACCGTCGCCGTCGCCAGGCACGTCGCGGCCCGCACCAAGGCCGGCAAGCTGGTTTCCGTGGCCGGCGGTGGCGATACCGTGGCCGCGCTTGCCCATGCGGGCGTTAAGGAAGACTTTACTTATGTCTCGACAGCGGGCGGTGCTTTCCTTGAATGGATGGAAGGCAAGCCTTTGCCAGGGGTCGAGGCGCTGAAGCAGAAGTAATGATCGATGGTATCGGAAGTAGTAGAATTGCAGCCCGCCGCGAATGCATTCTCAGGGAACGCAATTAACCTTCCGTCGTTCGCTCAACCGAACGTCTAATCGACGGCGAAGATTGGATCAGCTTATCTTCGTCATCATGTTTTGAAGGGAAGGTAGTAAATGCCGGGCTTGTCACTCAACGCTATCGCGCAGAAATTGGTCGAACCAGGAAAGGGCATTCTTGCCGCCGACGAGTCCGAACCAACTATCGCAAAGCGTTTCGCAGCGGTTGGCATCGGCAATACGCCGGAACTGCGCCGCGACTACCGGGAGATGCTGTTCCGCTCCCGCGACGCAATGACCAACTACATCTCCGGCGCCATCCTCACTGAAGAAACGCTGAAGCAGAACGCCGCCGACGGCACCGCCTTCGTGGCCTTGCTCGCCGACAGCGACGTCATCCCCGGCATCAAGGTGGATCGCGGCACTTTCCCGATGCCCGGCGACACCGGCGAGAAGATCACCGAAGGTCTCGATGGCCTGCGTCAGCGTCTTGCGGCCTATGCCCAGCTCGGCGCCGGCTTCGCCAAGTGGCGCGCCGTCATTACCATCAATGACATGGCGCCGACCCGCAACGCCATCCGAGCCAACGCCCATGACCTGGCGCGCTACGCCATGCTGTGCCAGGAAGCCGGCATCGTGCCGGTGGTCGAACCCGAAGTCGTCGGCGATGGCGAGCCGGGCGACCACTCGATCGAACGTTGCGAGGAAGTCACCGGCGAAACGCTGGAAGCCGTCTTCCAGGAACTGCGCCTCGCCGGTGTCGATTTCACCGGCATGCTGCTGAAGCCCAACATGGTCACCCCCGGCGTCCGCGCCAAGGACAAGGCCAGCGTGCAGGAAGTTGCCGAACGCACCATCCATACTTTGCGCAGCTACGTGCCGGCGACGGTGCCGGGCATCGCCTTCCTCTCCGGCGGCCAGACCGACGAAGAAGCCACCGCCCATCTCAACGCCATGAACGCGCTTCCCAACCTGCCCTGGAAGGTGACGTTCTCGTATGGCCGCGCGCTGCAGAACGCCGCGCTCAACCTCTGGCTCGGCCGCGCCGAGAACGTGGCCGCCGCGCAGCAGGCGTTCACCCATCGCGCCCATATGAACAGCCTCGCCTCGGTGGGCAAATGGGTGGGCGATCTCGACCGCGCCGCCTAGCTTTTCATCTTCTCAACGACTACGAGGGGCGCTGGCTTGCCAGCGTCCTTTTTGTTGTCAAAATGGCCGGCCATTGCTCCTCCGCGTCATTCCAGCAAGGCCCCGATGTCCGCCCAAATTTATCTGATCGCTCCAGAAGCAGCCGAGCTCGCGACCTTCGCGCCGCTCCTCACGGAGACCCTGGCGGCCGCCGAAGTCGCCGCGCTCTATGTGCCGCGCGGCAATCACGCCGAGAATGCCTACAAGACCCTCATCAAGGCGCTCGCTCCCATCGCCCAGGCGCAAAACTGCGCCGTGCTGATCGAGGGTGAGCCCGGCTGGGTGAAAACCCTTGGCGCCGACGGCCTGCACCTGCTCGGCTCGGGCAAGGTCATCGCCTCGGCCAAGGCAGCCGCCTCTGCGCTCAAGCCGCGATCGATCGTGGGCGCCGGCCCGGTGGCCTCGCGCCATGACGCCATGACGCTTGGCGAGCTCGATCTCGACTATATCCTGTTCGGGCCAATGACGGGGGCATTGAGCGCGGAAGCCCGCGACATGGCCATCTGGTGGTCGGAAACCATGGAAGTTCCGGCCGTGCTTTCCGACCCGGAAGCGACGCCCGAAAATGTGAATTCTTCAGGCTGCGAATTTATCGCCTTCGGCGAAAGCGTCTGGAAAGCGCCACAAGGTCCCGCTATGGCACTCGCCGCCTTGGCCAGGAGCCTGGAGACTACATGACCGCGTCCCGCATCGCGCTTGCCGTTGCAGCCTTGTGTTTTGCCCTGTCGGGAACGACGACCGCCTTTGCCCAGGCCACCGATGCCCAGTCCATCAGCGAGGATATCTTCGGACCGCGGGTTCCGACCGACGAGGCCTATGGGGCCTTCCAGCGCGGCTATTACCTGACGGCGCTGTCGCTGGCCCTGCCCCGGGCACAGCAGGGTGATGCCCATGCGCAGACGCTTATCGCCGAGATCTACGCCAAGGGTCTTGGCGTCGCCGAAAATGTCGCTCGTGCGTCGAGCTGGTATGCGCTTGCCAGCAAGAACGGCGACGTCATGGCGAGCTTCGAACTCGCGTTGCTCTATCAGGACGGACGCGGCGTACCGAAAAACCCGCAAAAGGCGGCGGAACTCTTCAAGCAGGCGGCCGATGGCGGCTATATGCCGGCCAAGTACAATCTTGGCTTGCTCTATATCCAGGGCACCTATGTGGAGCCGAACCTCGCCAAGGCCGCCGCGCTCATCAAGGAAGCCGCCGATTCCGGCCTGCCCGAAGCCCAATACGACTATGGCGTCATGTTGACCGAAGGCTCGGGCGTCGCCCCCGACGACGAAGCGGGCGCCAGGGAGATCGGGCTGGCCGCGGCCCAGGGCCTGCCGACGGCGCAGGTCGAATACGCCACCCTCCTGTATCTGGGCCACGGCATCGCCGAAAACCGCGCCGAGGCCATCAACTGGTACCGCAAGGCGGCGCAGGCCGGCAATCCGGTGGCGCAGAGCCGCTATGCCAAGCTGCTCGCGGTCGGCGAGGGTGTGGATCTCGATCTTCAGGAAGCCGCCATGTGGCGGGCGCTCGCCCGCCGCCAGGGATTGACCGACGCGACCCTCGACAAGCTGCTGGTTTCCATTCCGGACGACGACCTCGCCAAGGCGGAGGAACGTGCCCGCTATTGGCCCGGCCAGCCGCCGGGCGAGACCGCCACGGCCGAGCCGCTCAAGCAAACCCCTTGAACCATCGGCCTGTAAGAGGCTAGAAGCGGCCCCTACTCCCTCCGCTTCCTTCCGAGAACACGGCCCCATGCCCAAGATCAACGGCAACGAAATCCGTCCCGGCTTCGTCATCATGCACCAGGACAAGCTCTGGGTGGCGGTGAAGGTCGATCACGTCAAGCCCGGCAAGGGTGGGGCTTATGCCCAGGTCGAACTCAAGGCTATCGTCGAAGGCACCAAGCTGAACGAGCGCTTCCGCTCGGCCGAGACCGTCGAACAGGTCGAACTCGAATGGCGCGATTTCAGCTATCTGTATGAGCAGGGCGACAATCTGGTTTTCATGGACCAGGAAACCTACGAGCAGATCGAACTCGCCAAGGATTTCGTCGGCGACCGCGCCGCTTTCCTCCAGGATGGCATGAAGGTGACGCTCGAAATGTTCGAGGACCGCGCCCTCGGCGTGCGCTTCCCGCCCAATGTCGTGCTTGAAGTGATCGAGGCCGATCCGGTCGTGAAGGGGCAGACGGCAGCCAACTCCTTCAAGCCCGCCAAGGTCTCCAATGGCCTCAAGGTCATGGTGCCACCCTTCATTGCCGTAGGCGAGCGCATCGTCGTCGACACCGAGAACGCCAACTACATGCGCCGGGCGGACTGATATGGCTCGCTCAGCGCTTCTTAACGTCATGGTCAATGCCGCCCTCAAGGCCGGCAAGTCGCTCAGCAAGGATTTCGGCGAAGTCGAAAGCCTGCAGGTATCACGCAAGGGGCCGGCCGATTTCGTCTCCAAGGCGGATCTGCGCGCCGAGCAGATCGTGTTCGATGAATTGCGCAAGGCGCGCCCGACCTACGCCTTCCTGATGGAGGAAGGCGGCGAAGTCGAAGGCACCGATGGCCAGCATCGCTGGATCGTCGACCCGCTCGACGGCACCACCAATTTCCTGCACTCGATCCCCATGTTCGCCGTCGCCATCGCATTGGAGCGCAACCAGGAAATCGTTGCCTCGGTGATCTTCAACCCGGTGATGGATGAACTGTTCACCGCCGAAAAGGGTGGCGGCGCCTGGCTGAACGACCGCAAACGCCTGCGCGTCGCCGGTCGCCGGCACCTCGCCGACTCCGTCATTGCCACCGGCATCAAGGTCACCGGCACCGCCGATGACGCCCGTACCCTCAAGCAGTTGAGCCAGGTCGCTCCCGCCACCGCCGGCATCCGCCGCTCCGGTTCGGCCTCGACTGATCTCGCCTGGCTGTCCGCCGGCCGTTTCGACGGCTATTGGGAAGCCCGGCTGTCGCCCTGGGATGTTGCCCCCGGCCTGTTGATGGTCAGGGAAGCCGGCGGTTTCGTCTCCGATTACGCCGGCACGCCCGGCAGCATCTGGAATGGCGAAGTCGTCGCCGGCAACGAGACCATTCAGGCACAGCTGCTCAAGGCCTTGCAGGCGGTCAAATAGCGTACGCTTTGACGCTTAGCCATTGTCACGGCATACGCCTGTCAATACTGTTGCTTAACGATTTGTGAGCAGCGCACGGGCCATGGCGACCAGTTACGATCCCTATAATCTCGCGAGCCCCTTCGTCTATCTGGTGAAGATCGTCATCTTCCTGATTCTGATGGCGCTTCTGGCCGCGATCCTGTTCCCCACGATCGTCACCTTCTTCTGGGCCAACCCCTTCATCAACGCGGTGATCTTCCTCACTCTGGCGGTCGGCATCTTCCTGTCGTTCCGCCAGGTGATCCGGCTGTTTCCGGAGGTCAAATGGGTAAACTCCATCCAGGACGGCACCATGCAGGACACCCGTCCGCCGGTGCTGCTGGCGCCTGTTGCCGGCATCCTGCGCGATCGCCTCGGCGAAGCGGTGATCACCCCGCAATCGATGCGCTCGATCCTCGATTCGGTCGGCATCCGCCTTGACGAGGCCAAGGACACCTCGCGTTACCTGACCGGCCTGCTGGTGTTCCTGGGCCTGCTCGGCACCTTCTACGGCCTGCTCAACACCGTGACCTCCGTGGCCGGCGTCATTCAGGCCCTGGATGTGACGCAGACCGATAGCGCCAGCCTCTTCGCCAACCTCAAGGAAGGCCTCACGGCGCCTCTGGGCGGCATGGGCACGGCCTTTTCATCCTCGCTGTTCGGCCTTTCCGGCTCGCTGATTCTCGGCTTCCTCGACCTCCAGACCGGCCAGGCGCAGAACTCGTTCTACACCGATCTCGAGGACTGGATGACCTCGATGACGGAACTCGACCACCCCATCACCGCGCTCCAGGCTGCGGGCTTTGGCGGCGCCGGCACCGATGTGCAGGCCATGATCGACCGGCTCGGCACCACCATGCAGTCGACCAATTCCTCGCAGAATGCCATCCGCGCCATGGCGGAGCTCGCCAAGGGCATTGATGGACTCGTCAAGCATATGCGTACCGAGCAGGACACGCTGCGCACCCACATCGCCGAGCAGAGCGAGAACAACGCCAAGCTGCGCGAATTGATCGACGAGATGCTCTCCACCCTCAAGGGCGATCAAAAGTAATGGCCCTGTCGCGCCGCAGCCGCGAGGTTACCAACTATTGGCCGGGCTTCGTCGACGCCCTGTCCAGCCTGTTGCTGGTCATCATTTTCCTGTTGTCGCTCTTCATGCTGACGCAGTTTTTCCTGGGCCAGGAATTGCAGGGCAAGGATACGGCGCTGTCGCGCCTCAATTCCCAGATCTCCGAACTGACCAACCTGCTGCAGCTCGAGCGGGGCAACAACACCGACCTCGAGGCCACCATCGCCAATCTCCAGGCGACGCTTTCTGGCGCCGAAAACCAGCGCGATGCGTTGCAGGCCCAGGTCAACGGCATCGGCGCCGGCAACACCGGCAAGGACGACCAGATCGCTGATCTCGGCTCCCAGCTGACCTCCGAGAAGGAGATCTCCCGCGAAGCCAATGCGCAGGTCGCCCTGCTCAACCAGCAATTGGCGGCGCTGCGCACCCAGATCGGCGCGCTGGAGGATGCCTTGCAGGCCTCCGAGACCCGCGATACCGAAAGTCGCACCAAGATTGCCGATCTCGGCAACCGGCTGAATGTGGCGCTGGCCCAGCGGGTGCAGGACCTGTCGCGCTACCGCTCCGATTTCTTCGGGCGTCTGCGGCAGATCCTTGAAGGCCGCGCCGATGTGCGCATCGTCGGGGACCGTTTCGTGTTCCAGTCCGAAGTGCTGTTCCCGCCGGGCCAGGCCGATGTTTCGGAAGGCGGCATCGCCGACCTCCAAAGCCTCGCCCAGGCCCTGTTGCAGCTCGAAAAGGAAATTCCGCCCGACATCAACTGGGTGCTGCGCATCGACGGCCATACCGACAAGCGCCCGATTTCCAACGCCCAGTTCCCCTCGAACTGGGAGCTGTCGGCCGCGCGCGCCATCGCCGTCGCCAAGTATCTGGTGAGCCAGGGCGTCTCCCCCAACCGGTTGGTACCAGCCGGGTTCGGCGAATACAGCCCCATCGATCCGGGCGACACCGAAGACGCCTATCGCAAGAACCGTCGTATCGAGTTCAAGCTGACCGAGGGCTGAGGTCTCACCACAGATTGCGGCCGTCGATCTTGTTGATCTTGACGGTCGCCAGATCGAAATCGTCCAGCAGCCGGGCATTGATGGCCAGACGCTCCTTGGTGAAATCGGGCTCGCCTTCAAGCGACCAGACAGGCGATACCCCGAAGGTGGAGCAGCCGCACACGGCGCAGAAATGGTGCTTGTTGTACCCGGTCTTGGAATAGACCCGCTCGCCTTCGGCCGACACCAGCGTGAACTGCCCCGGCTCGTAATAGGCCCACAGCCCGCCGGATTTGGCACAATAGGTACAGCTGCATTCGGTGACTTCGACCGGTGCCGCCTCGACGGTGAAATGCGTGGCGCCGCAATGGCAGGTGCCTGAAACTTTCATGATGTATCCTCGCGTTGCGATGGCTACATCCTCCACCAGGCCGCCGTCAGATCATGTCAGCAGCGGCAGCTACTCCGCCGCGCCGGCTTTCTCGACATCCTCATCGAGCCGGAATTGCAGCTTGGCAAGCTCGGCATAACGGCCGCCCTTCTTGACCAGTTGCGCATGCGTGCCCTGATCGATCAGTCGCCCCCCATCAAGGACCAGAATCCGGTCGGCATCGCGGATGGTGGCAAGCCGATGGGCGATGACGAGCGTCGTACGCCCCTGCATCAGCCGGTCGAGTGCGATCTGCACCAATTGCTCGCTCTGCGCATCGAGGGCGCTGGTCGCCTCGTCGAGCAGCAGGATCGGCGCGTCCTTGAGCAGGGCGCGGGCGATGGCGAGCCGTTGCTTTTGGCCACCGGACAACATGACGCCGCGCTCGCCCACGAGAGAATCGTAGCCGTGATCGAGCTCGACGACAAAATCATGCACCAGCGCCGCCTTGGCGGCCGCCTCGACTTCGGCCTGCGTGGCATCCGGCTTGCCGAAGCGGATGTTCTCGGTGACGGTGCCGGCAAAAATGGTCGGCTCCTGTTCGACATAGGCAAAGCGCTGCCGCAGCTTGCGCGGATCCACATCGCGCACATCGACGCCATCGACCAGCACACGGCCGGAATCCACATCGTAGAACCGCTGCGCCAGTGCGAATACCGTAGACTTGCCGGCGCCCGAAGCGCCGACCAGCGCCACCGTCTCGCCATGCTTGACCGTAAAATTCAGGTCGTCGATGACCTTTTCGGTATCGCGTGTCACATAGGTGAAGTGCACGTCCTCGAACGACACGGTTCCCAGCGGCGGTGTCGGCAGGCTCTTGGTCACCGCCGGCATGGTGATTCTGGGTTCGGTATCGAGAATCTCCACCAGCCGCTCGGTGGCGCCCGCCACGGTCTGCAGCGTGCCCGAAATCTCCGAAATCGACGACAGGGCGTTCGACGCCATCAGCGCATAGATCATGAACTGCGTCAGCTGCCCGGCGGTCACCGAGCCATCGAACACCGCCTTGGCGCCCCACCACACCAGTACCACGAGGGCAGCTGTGGCCAGGAACATCACCATGCCGATGAGCACGGAGCGGGCAAGAAGTCGCGTCACTTCCGCCTTGAAACTGCTTTCGGCACGCTCGGCATAGAGCCGCGACTGCTCGTTTTCCTGCACGAAGGATTTGACGGTCTTGGTAGCGCCCAGCGTCTCGGTGGCCATTGCCGACATGTCGGCCAGCGCATCCTGCGTGCGGCGCGACATCTTGCGCAGTCGCCGGCCGACCAGGATCATCGGAATGATCAGCGCCGGGCCGATGACAATCACACCCAGTGCCAGATAGGGGCTCGTCAGGAACATCAGCACCACGGCGCCGATGATGGTGACGAAGCCGCGCAGCGTCATGGAAAGGCTCGAGCCGATGGCGCCCCGGATGGTGGCGACGTCGCCATTGAGGCGCGAGGTCAACTCGCCGACGCGATGCATGTCGAAGAAGGTGGCATCGAGCGTCAGCAGATGATCGAACACGGCGCGGCGCAGATCGGTGAGCACGCGCTCACCCAGCACCGAGACGAAATAGAATCGGGCGCCGCTGGCGAGAGCCATGATTACGGTGACGCCGATGATCAGGCCGCCGTAGTGGCTGACCATGTCGAGATTCTTCTGGGTGAAGCCGCCATCGATCACACTGCCGGCAAGGCCCGGAATGACCAGCGACGACAGCGCCGCGATCAGCAGGAAGACGAAGGTGAGGATCAACCGCACGGGATAACGCAGCAGAAACGGCAACAGCCGGCGCAGCGGCTTGATGGCCTTGCGCATGTCGCGTTTTTCCGGCGGGTTTCCGGCGGACGGGCGGGAACCGAGAACCGGCTGCCTCATGATACTGTGTCCATTCTCAAAACGCCCCTTACATAGGCAGTACCCCCGGTGACGGCAACTGCTTTCGCGCCGTACAGGCGCGGCGTTTCCGCGCTTGCGCGCCGCCGCGTCTTTCTATATGAACCGGCCAACTTATTAGAGATTGGCTCTCCGGGCGCCGCGGCGCCCGTTTGATTTGAGGGACGCCCGATGCAGAAAGAAATCCATCCCGACTATCACACCATCCGTGTTGTGATGACCGACGGCACCGAATACCAGACCCGCTCGACCTATGGCAGCGAGGGCGACACCCTGCAGCTCGACATCGACCCGAAGACCCATCCGGCCTGGACCGGCGGCTCGGGCCACCTGGTCGACCGCGGTGGCCGCGTCTCGCGCTTCAAGGAGCGCTTCAAGGGCCTCGGCATCTAAGCCTGACGGCATCGCGAAAATAACGAAGCCCGGTCTCGCACCGGGCTTTTTGTTGTCCGTGATGCGTTGTTGTCCAAGACGCGGCTTGCTCAGTCCATGCGGCCGAAGGCAGCCTTCAGACGCGACAGCTGATCGGCGATGCCGTTTTCGGCGCCCACAGACAATTCCGGTACCGTGCCACGCTCCAGCCGATCGAATTGCACGACACGCTCGAACAACCGGTCGCCTTTGGCGATGTAGCTGCGCAGCGAGACCGGCAGGTCTTCGAAACCCGGCCCGCCCCGCTCGGACGGCGTCGCAGAGAACTGCACCTTCTCTTTTTCGGAGCGGGCATTCTCCGGCGTGATCTCGCCTTCGTTGACGGCACGCTGCAGCAAGAGCCAGGACGCAAGCTGCATCAGCCGCGTCGTCAGGCGCATGGATTCGGTGGCGTAGAGAAATGAGGATTCGCGCGTCAGCTCGCGGCTGTCGTTACGGCCCGGACCATCCAGATAGGCGGCGACATCCTCGATCAGACCCATGCCCTCGCGATAGAGCAGGTCGAAACCGCCCGATGCGACGATGCGGGGACCAAGAGCTACAGTCTGCTTTTTGTCGGAAGGCTCGCCCACTGCAAATCCATGCTGTTCGGAACTGCCACTCTACGGGCAATCCGTACCCGCGTCACGTACCGACGCAGCTAGGCTTGCGAGAAGCTTAACGAGTTGATGCCGCTTCGCAAAATGCAACCCGCAAAAGAAAAAGAGCCGTCAGATGGCGGCTCTCGAAAGTTAACAGGGAGGCGTCAAACAGAGGGAGAAATCACTCTGAAACATCCAGAAAATCTGGATAACGACAAGTTACCCCATAGCCCTTAATTGAAGGTTAAGAGGACTCATTTTCTTAACCCTGTGATTTCACCGGTCGTGAACCGTTGCCGGTAAGGCGCCGCCGACCCTAGAATTTGAATAGCGAATCCGCCTCGTTGCGGGTTTTGCGACGGGCCTCGATGGCGCCGCGCAGCCGCACGATCTCGCCTTCCAGAAGTCCGATGCGAGCTTCGAGCTCTTCCACCGACAATGCATCCAGCAGCATGCCGACCTCATGCTGCGTTGGCTTTCTGCGCACTTCTTCGTCTTCCATGGCGATGCTCCCTTCCCGAAAAATTCAACCTCTACGCTCTTGCGGGGTCAAGCGGAACGCTTCTAACTCCCCTCATGACCATTCCCGCCCAAATGACTGCCATTGCCATCACCGCCCCAGGCGGTCCTGAAGTCCTTCAGGCCGTAGCGGTCGCGACGCCGCAACCCGGCCCTGGGGACGTTTTGATCCGCGTCGCCGCCGCCGGTATCAACTATCCCGACCTGGCGCAGCGGCGCGGCAAATACGATCCGCCATCCTGGCATTCGCCGCACCCAGGCCTCGAGGTTTCCGGCGAAATCGCCGCACTCGGCGAAGGTGTCAGCAGCTTCGTGCTCGGCGACCGCGTTCTCGCCCTCTGCAATGGTGGCGGCTATGCCGACTACGTCACGGTGCCGGCCGGTCAGGTGCTGCCCGTTCCACACGGCGTGGCGCTTATCCAGGCCGGCGCCATGGCCGAGACCTGGTTCACCGTGCAGCAGACGCTGGTGATGCGCGCCGGTCTTCTTCCCGGCATGAACGTCCTCATTCACGGCGCCGCCGGCGGCATCGGCAATGCCGCCATCGCCTTATCGCTGATCCATGGTGCGCGGCCCATCGCCGTCGTCTCCACCACCGACAAGGCCGATTACGCAAAACAGCTCGGCGCTGCCGATACAATACTTCATACCAGCGAGGATTTCGTCGCCCGCGCCCAGCAACTCACGGACGGCAAGGGCGCCGACCGCATCGTTGCGCTCGCCGGTGGCGACATGCTGCCACGAAACATGGCCGCCGCCGCCCGCTTCGCCACCATCGTGCAACTGGCAACCTTAGGCGACGCCAATGCCGACATTCCGCTCGGCCTGCTGCTGGGGCGGGCGCTGACGCTCATCGGCTCGACCCTCAGGCCGCAATCGAACGCCACCAAGACGGCGATCGCCCAAGGCCTGCTGGAGACCGCCTGGCCGGCCTTCGCGGCCGGGCAAGTGAAGCTTCCGCGACTGCGCACCCTGCCCTTGCGGGAGGCCGCGGCGGCGCACCAGGCGATGGAGGAACGAGACAGTTATGGCAAGATCGCGCTGGTGACGGCTTTCGGCCAAGCCTTCCTTAACGATAAATCCGTTGCACCGAGGTGACCGAACCCTTATATTTGCGTTGTTCCCCTCAGCATTAGGCAAAGAGGTGGAGCGGTCCGGTTGAACCGCCGGCCGCGCCAGGAGAGAGAATATTATGGCCACGTCCCTGTTGATGCCCAAGGCAACTGCCGTCTGGCTCGTCGACAACACCGCGCTCAGCTTCGAGCAGATTGCAGCTTTCTGCACCCTGCACCCGCTGGAAGTGCAGGGCATCGCCGATGGCGACGTCGCGGGCGGCATCATGGGTGTCAATCCTGTTCAGAACGGGCAGCTAACGCGCGAGGAAATCGCCAAGGCGGAAGCCGATCCCGATTACCGGATGAAGGTCTCCGACCCCAAGGTCCGCGTCGCCGCCGCCAAGCGCAAGGGCCCGCGCTACACGCCGATTTCGCGCCGCAATGAGCGTCCCAACGCCATTAAATGGCTGGTCCGCAATCATCCTGAGCTGAAGGACGCCCAGATCATGCGCCTGGTCGGCACCACCAAGTCGACCATTGACGCGGTGCGCGAGGGCACGCACTGGAATACCGCCAACCTCACCGCCATGGATCCCGTAACTCTTGGGCTTTGCTCGCAGATCGACCTCGACCTCGAAGTGAAGCGCGCCGCCAAGGGCGCCACGACCACCGAGGAAGAAGATCACGGCACCATGCTGTTGACCGCCGAGGAGGCTCTGGCTACCGCCGGCGGCCGCTCGGCCCCCGAGCCGTCCGAGAACGAGGATGGCGACGACCAGCCGGGGCACCACCACCAGCAGGACGAGTTCGATGCGGACTCGGTGTTCGCCAAACTCAAGTCGCTCAAGAACGATCAGCAGGACTGATCGCTTGAACGCCTGCTTCATAGCCACAGCATAGGCGGCCCGGGGCGCCGCAACCGCGACAGGAGGATGTTTTGGAAGGCAATCTCCTCGTCGCGATCTTCGTGTTGCTCGCCACCAGCGTGGTTTTCGTGCCTCTGGCCAAGGTCATGGGGCTTGGGACGACACTCGGCTATCTCGCCGCCGGCGTGCTGATCGGCCCCTACGGCCTCCGTCTCATCTCCGATTCCGATACGGTCCGCGCCATTGCCGAATTCGGCGTGGTGATGATGCTGTTCCTCATCGGCCTCGAATTGCAGCCCATCGAATTGTGGCGCATGCGCAATCGCGTGCTGGGCCTGGGGCTGCCGCAACTGCTCATCACCACCGCCATCGTCACCGGCATATTGGTTGTCGGCAGCGTCGAATGGGAAACCGCCATCGTCGTCGGGCTCGCCCTGTCGCTGTCCTCGACCGCCATCGCCATGCAGTCGGTTGCGGCGCGCGACATCACCAAGACCGATACGGGCCGCGCCAGCCTCATCGTGCTGTTGGTGCAGGATGTGGCCGTCATCCCGATCCTTGCCGTCATGCCCATTCTGGCTGGCATCGTGGGCACGCCCGACACCATCATCGATGGCGACATCAGCCAGGCGGTCAAGGCCATCGACAATCCGGTCGACTGGATCACGCCGCTCTATACCGTGGCCGCCTTCATTGCGGCGATCCTGGGCAGCCGCTTCGTCGTGCGCCCCCTGCTCTACGTCGTCGCCCGTGCGGGCGTACGGGAAGTCTTCACCGCGTTGGGATTGGCGCTGGTGATCGGGGCGGCGCTGTTGACCCAGTTCATCGGTCTGTCGCCGGCGCTCGGCGCCTTCCTGGGGGGCGTGCTGCTCGCCGACAGCGAATACCGCCACGAACTGCAGAGCAATCTCGAGCCCTTCAAGGGCCTTCTGCTCGGCCTGTTCTTCATCTCGGTGGGCACCTCGATCTCCTTTTCGGTGTTTGCCGAAGCTCCCTTCACCGTGCTGGGCATCGTCCTGGCGCTGGTCGCCATCAAGATCGTGGTGCTGTTTGGCCTCGGCACGCTCTTTCGCATGCATGTTGCCGACCGCACGCTGTTCGCCATCCTCCTGAGCCAGGCCGGCGAATTCGCTTTCGTCGTGCTGCAGGTCGCGCAATCGGCCGGCAGCATCGCCCAGAACGACTACCAGCTGCTGACCGTGGTGGTGGCCCTGTCCATGGCCACGACACCTTTCCTGCTGCTGGCGTTCGATCGTCTGCTGGCGCCGCGCCTCCACACCCCCGCAGCGCCCCATCCGCCCGTGGAGCCCACCGATTCGCACCAGAAGGTCGTGGTGCTCGGTTATGGCCGGTTTGGGCAGATCATCACCCGGCTGTTGCGCTCCCAGGGTTTCGAGACGACGCTGATCGACGATGATCCGGCCCAGATCGAACTGATGAAGCGCTTCGGGGTGAAGGTCTTTTATGGCGATGCCTCGCGCCTCGACCTGCTGCAGGCCGCCGATGTCGGCCATGCCCAGATGGTGGTGGTTGCCGTCGCCGGGCGCGAGCGCATCCTGCAGATCGCCGGCACCGTGCGGCGGCATTTTCCCAAGGTGAAGATCGCCTCGCGCGCCGTCGACCGCAGCCACGCCCATGAATTGCTGGCGCTCGGGGTCGATGTCTTCGAGCGCGAGACTTTCCAGTCGGCGCTGGCGCTTGGCACCAAGGCCCTGGTCAGCCTGGGGCACACCGAGGAACATGCCCGCCATCTCGCCGAGGCCTTCGCCCAGCACGACACGCAATTGCTCTATGACAGCTACGAACTGCGCCACGACGACGACGCCTATATCGGCCTCGTGCGGCGTTCGATGGAAATGCTGGGGAGTGTCATCGAGGCGGATGCCAATCGCATTGCCAACGATACGGGTGGAGCGCCGGACAATAAGCTCTCCGGCAGCGACTGAGCGGACATGAAAAAAGGCCGCGGCAGGTGCCGTGGCCTTCTTCCCCCACAAAATGAAACTCGTTAAGACGCTGCCGAAGCGTTCACCTGGGAGAAGCGGGCGAGTTCGTCCTTGACCTCGAGCTTTTTGCGCTTGAGCGCGGCAATGAGCAGATCGTCCTGGCGCAATGTCTGCATCTCGCTTTCGATCTGCCTATCGAGCTCACGGTGACGCCGCTCCAGAGCGGCGATGTGGCCTTCAGTCGTCATGACAACTCCTTTAAGCTTTTAACGGACACCGGATCGTCACAAATATTTCACGTCTTGTCGACTCCGTCGTGGGCATCACCGGAAAGCCCGTGCAAAACTTGTGGTGATCGGCTAACCAAGAATAGCCCGCATGGGTGGAAACCGGTTGTGAGTGTCGCGTCGCGCCATGCTGCCTTTGACCCAGGAACAGGAAGCCAGCCTCGGCCTGGAACTGGCCACCAAGCGCCAGGAACACGCCGATCTCGATGCCGCCATCCATACGCTGACCGAATCGCGGGTCGCCGACCGCATGCTCATTCAGCGGCTTAAAAAGCGGAAGCTGTCGCTCAAGGATCGCATCGTCCAGCTCGAGACGCTGCTGCTGCCCGATATCATCGCCTGAACCGCCTGCCCTTGTCGTGCGGCGGCAAACACGCTACACGCGCGTTTTACTGTGGCTCCGGGGAATAGGCTGAAATGCTGACCACGCCGCTTGTCGCCATCGTCATGGGCAGCCAGTCCGACTGGCCGACCATGCGTCACGCCGCCGAAACGCTCGACAATCTCAAGATCGAGTATGAAGCGCGCATCGTTTCCGCCCATCGCACGCCCGATCGGCTGTTCGAGTTCGCCTCGGGCGCCAAGGGCGAAGGCTTCAAGGTCATCATCGCCGGTGCCGGCGGGGCCGCCCATCTTCCTGGCATGATCGCCGCCCTGACGCCGCTGCCGGTTTTGGGCGTACCGGTCAGGTCCAAGGCCCTGTCGGGGCAGGATAGCCTGCTGTCCATCGTGCAGATGCCCGGCGGCATTCCGGTCGGTACCCTCGCCATCGGCGAGGCCGGGGCCACTAATGCTGCCCTGCTCGCCGCTGCCGTGCTGGCCCTGTCGGATAGCGATATCGAAGCGGAACTCGACCGCTTCCGCCGCCAGCAGACCGCCGCCGTGCCGCTCTTTCCGTCGGACGAAGATGTCCAGCACTGATCCACTGCCGCAGGGCTCGACCATCGGCATTCTCGGCGGCGGACAGCTTGGCCGCATGCTGGCATTGGCCGCCGCCCGCCTCGGCATGCGCAGCCATATTTATTGCCCCGACCCCAACAGTCCCGCCTTCGAGGTCACCCCGCACAAGACCGTGGCCGCCTACGATGACGAGGCGGCGCTTGCCGCATTTGCCGATGCGGTCGATGTGGTCACCTATGAATTCGAGAACGTGCCGGCCGCGACGGCCGAATTCATCGCCGCCCGCAAGCCCCTGCGCCCGGGCGCGCGCGCTCTCGCCGTGTCCCAGGACCGACTGGAGGAAAAGGGCTTTCTCAGTGCCAGCGGCATCGCCGTCGCGCCTTATCGCTCCGTCCAGACCCTCAACGATCTGCAAAAGGCGCTGATCGAACTCGGCACGCCTGCGGTGCTCAAGACCACCCGCCTCGGCTATGACGGCAAGGGCCAGCGCATCATCCGCAATGCCGATGAAGCCAGCAGCGCCTTGGACGCACTATCCCCCAAGCCGCTGGTGCTTGAAGCATTCATTGCCTTCGAAAAGGAAATCTCGGTTATCGTCGCCCGCAACGCCTTGGGCGAAGTGAAGGCCTTCGATCCGGCCGAGAACCTCCACCGCGATCACATCCTCAAGACCAGCACGGTTCCGGCGGCCGTGCCCCCACGGACGGCTGCGGCCGCCACGGCAGCAGCCGTCGCCATTGTGGAAGCGCTCGACTATGTCGGCGTGCTGGGCGTTGAGTTCTTCGTCACCAGCGACTTCGGCTTCCTCGTCAACGAGATCGCCCCACGCGTCCATAACTCCGGCCACTGGACGGAAGCCGCCTGCGTCAGCGACCAGTTCGAACAGCATATCCGTGCCGTGCTCAACTGGCCGCTTGGCGACACCACCCGCTTCGCCGACGTGGAAATGGAAAATCTCATCGGCGACGAGGTCTCCACCGTGCCCGGCTCGCTTGGCCCGGCGACCCGTCCGCATCTCTATGGCAAGACCGAAGCGCGTCCAGGCCGCAAGATGGGCCATATCAACCGGCTACGCCCAAAAAGCGCGCCCCAATAAGCGTTTTCAGTGTTCTGACAGTGGACAAGCCCAGGCGGTTGGACTATATACCGCCTCCACGGTGACCGGCTTGCTGGTCGACGCGAGAGACTTTTGGCCTTTCGCGCCTCATTCAAACACTGACGAGAATTCCGGAAGGCGGTTGCGCTTGCAAGTAGTTGTTCGCGATAACAATGTCGATCAGGCGCTGCGTGCCCTGAAGAAGAAGCTCCAGCGGGAAGGCGTTTTCCGCGAGATGAAGCTTCGCAACTATTATGAGAAGCCCTCCGAAAAGAAGGCCCGCCAGAAGGCCGAGGCCGTGCGCCGCGCCCGCAAGCTGGCCCGCAAGCGCGCTCAGCGTGAGAGCGGCATCCCGGCCGCAGCTGCTGCTCCGCGCCGTAGCGCATAAGATTTAAAATTCGAATTCGAAACGCCGTCCTTTCGGGCGGCGTTTTGCTTTGTCCGCAGTCTTGAGGCAGAGGGCCCAGAGCGTTTTCAGGAAAAGTGGATGTTACTTTTCCAGTTCGAAAGCGCGCCAACACAAAGACTTAGAGCCCTCGTTTTGATGCAATCAAAACTTGAAACGCTCTAGCGGCCCGACCCCGCTTCAGCATCGCTGAAGAAGGTCTGCGCCTTGTCCCAGATGCCGCGTGCCCACAGATCCCCGTGATCGGCGCCTTCCACGATCCAAAGATCGTATTTGTGCGGCACCATCTGGTAGAGCCGCTGGCCATTCGAGACCCCGATGGTCTGGTCGGCAGTGCCATGCGCGATGAACACCGGCTCGTCGACCTTCTTGATCCAGTCGTTGACGGGGAACTGGTCGTCCATCAAAAGCCCGACCGGCAGGAAGGGATACCGCTCGAAGGCGACCGTCACCGCCGACAGGAACGGCGTCTCGAGCAGCAGCGCATCGGCCTGACGCAGCCCGGCCACATAGGTCGCGGGCCCCGTCCCCAGCGACCGCCCCCAGATCACGATCGGCTGGCCCTTGGCCTTGAGCCAGTCGAAAGCGGCGACTGAATCGTCGAGCACATGCTGCTGTGTGATTTCGCCGGGCGATTCGGGGAAGCCGCGATAATCGAAAGCCAGGAACCCATAGCCCGCCTTGACGAACGCCTCGTAGCGCTCATGCTCTTCCGAAAAGCTGCCGGAATTGCCTTTGTAGTAGAGGATGACCGGCTTGCCGGCACTGGCCGCCTGATACCAGCCATTGACGGTTGCGCCATCGGTGGTTGGAATGGCCACCATTGTGGCCCCGGTCAACGGCGTTGCCGCCAGCTGCGTGATCTCGCCGTTTGGGAAATACTCAAGCGCCCGCTGGTTGAAATAGATGTAGGCCAATACGCCCACATAGGCGACGACGACCAGCGCCACGACGCCTATCAGCAGGCGGCGAAGGAGCTTCAACGCGCGTCCGCCGGCGTGTCGAGGACCTGCTGCAACGCCTGGCCGAACACGGCCTCGGGCTGCGCGCCGGACATGGCGAACTGATCGTTGAAAATGAAGAATGGCACGCCGCTGATACCCTGTTGCGCCGCCTGTGTGGCCAGTTCCTCGGTGATGGCCAGTTCCTTTGGATCGTTGATCAAACGCACGGCCTCATCGTAATCGAAACCGTGCTTCGCCGCGATTCCGGCCAGGACGGCATCCTCGTTGACTTGTTGATGCCCGAGGAAATATGCCTCGGCAATGGCATTGACCAAATCATGCTGCGTGCCCAGCGGTTTGGCAAGCCGCGCGATCGTGTGCGCCTTGGCGGTGGGAAACATGCGCGGCTGCTGCGACAGATCGAGTGTGATGCCCGATTTTTGCGCCTCGCCCTCGACACGCGCCCACATCTCCGCAGGCTCGCGTCCATATTTCTGCTTGAGCATGTCGGCCACCACCACGCCTTCGCTGGGCGTATTGGGATCGAGATAGAACGGATGGTTCTCGATGATGACATCGACATCGTCCGGCAACGCCGCCACGGCCTTGTCGAGCCGCACCGAACCGATCAGGCACCAGGGACACACTACGTCCGTGAACACGTCGATCTTGAGTTGCCGGGCCATGCTGTGCGTCCTTTCGCTGGGTCAGCCACAAATGACCGCCGCAGCACCGCGCCGCAAGCACGCACCTAAAGGATACTAGGCTGCCGTCGGAGAACCGTCGGAACTGCCCGGCTGGCTGCTGAGGGCAAATGGCGGCGACCAGGCTGCGACGATCGCGAGCCCGAACAGGCACACCACACCGATCCAGATGACGCCGGGGAGCATAGAGAGGAATGCCGGCTGACAGACCTTCTGCGCCCGCATGGCCACTCCCACTGCCAGCACCAGCAGCAGGAAGTTGAGAAACACCGCCATCAGCAGGCTCACATGCACCGAAATATAGGGATAGGTGATAACCGCCGCTATCAGCGCCACCAGCATCCAGGAGACCGTTTGGCCCTCGCTGCCTGCTTGCGACGCCTGCCAGCGTGAGAGCCCCCAGAGTGGCAGGATGATCGCCGGCACCACAAAGCCGAGCCAGCCACCGGCCCCGACATGCACACCGGCCGGGACCGGATCGCCGAGAGCGCCGTGACAGATGATGAAGGCCGCAACCGGCAGCACCGTGCTGATGGCAGCGCCCAAGATGTCGGAACGGTTGGGATCCACCAACGAAAACGGGTTGTGGTGGGTGCCGATATGGGCCGTATCGATGAAGGCCATGGCGCGTATCCATTAAGGAAACATTGCCAAAGCAACGGCGCCCAAGCGCCGGGAGTTCCGTATACGTCAACAATCGGCCGTGAACGAAAAAGCCCGGCACATGGCCGGGCTTCTGAAATCCGCGACGCTGGAAGGCTAGTGCCCGAGCGCCTTGACGATGTCTTCGGTCATCTTCTTGGCATCGCCGAACAGCATCATCGTATTGTCCTTGAAGAACAATTCGTTCTGCACGCCGGCATAGCCGGCAGCCATGCCGCGCTTGATGAAGAGCACGGTGCCGGCGTCCTCGACGTTGAGAACCGGCATGCCATAGATCGGCGAAGTCTTGTCGGTCTTGGCCACCGGGTTGGTCACGTCGTTGGCGCCGATGACGAAGGCGACGTCGGACTGGGCGAACTCGGAGTTAATGTCTTCCAGCTCGAATACTTCGTCATAAGGCACGTTGGCTTCCGCCAGCAGCACGTTCATGTGCCCCGGCATGCGGCCCGCCACCGGATGAATGGCGTACTTGACCTCGACACCCTCTGCCTTCAGCAGGTCGGCCATTTCACGCAGCGCGTGCTGCGCCTGGGCCACGGCCATGCCGTAACCCGGGACGATGATGACCTTGCCGGCATTCTTCATCAGGAACGCTGCGTCATCCGCCGCGCCCTGCTTCACAGGCCGGGTTTCCTCTTCGGCACTGGCCGCCGCGCCCGCATCGGCACCGAAGCCGCCCAGGATCACGGAGATGAACGAGCGGTTCATCGCACGGCACATGATGTAGGAGAGGATGGCGCCGGAAGAACCCACCAGCGCGCCGGTGATGATCAGCGCCGTGTTGCCCAGCGTGAAGCCGATGCCCGCCGCCGCCCAACCCGAATAGGAGTTGAGCATGGAAACGACCACCGGCATGTCGGCGCCGCCGATCGGGATGATCATCAGGCCGCCCAGGACCAGCGCGAGCAGGGTGATGATCCAGAACAGCACCGGATTGGCGCTGGTGGCGAACATCACGATCAACACGACCAGCACGATGCCGAGCACGATGTGCAGGGCATGGCGCATCGGCAGCATGATGGGACGGCCCGACATGTTGCCGTTGAGCTTGGCGAAGGCGATGACCGAGCCGGTGAACGTGAAGGCGCCGATGGCGACGCCGATGCTCATTTCGATCAGCGCTTCCAGATGAATGGCACCGACTTCACCGATGCCGAAGGACGCCGGTGCATAGAGCGCCGCGGCAGCCACGAACACTGCGGCGAGACCGACCAGCGAGTGGAAGGCCGCGACCAGCTGCGGCATGTCGGTCATCTTGACCCGGCGCGCCAGCACGGCGCCGAAGCCGCCGCCGATGACGATGCCGCCGATGATCAGAGCCCAGCTCTGCCAGTCGGAAACGCCGGAGACGCCCAGCGTGGTCAGGATGGCGATGGCCATGCCGATCATGCCCAGACGGTTGCCCTGGCGCGACGATGCGGGGCTGGAGAGCCCGCGCAAAGCCAGGATGAACAGCACGCCCGCGATGAGATAAAGGACGGCCGCGATATTTGCGTCGATCATCGGGTCAACCCTTCTTCTTATACATTGCCAGCATGCGCTGGGTGACGAGGAACCCGCCGAAGATGTTCACGCTCGCAAACACCAGGGCGATGAAGCCGAAGACCTTGCTGATCCAGTTGGCATCGGTGGCCAGGTGAACGCCGACGGCCAGCAGGGCGCCGACCACGATCACCGAGGAGATGGCGTTGGTGACGCTCATCAACGGCGTATGCAGGGCCGGCGTCACCGACCAGACGACGAAATAGCCCACGAAGATGGCGAGTACGAAGATCGACAGGCGAAAGACGAAGGGATCGATCAGGTCCATTTACTTGCTGTCCTTGGGTGTGGTGGTCGGCTTGGGCGCCGCCGGCTTTCGAGTGGTGGGCTTCTTGGCCGCTGCCGGCTTGGCTGCGGCGGTCTCTGCTGCGCTGGCCTTCGGCGCTGCAGCCTTGGCGGCGGGCTTGGGCGCCGCCGGCTTCTTGGCTGCCGGAGCCTTGGGCTCCACCGCGGGCGCTGCCTCAGCGGCGGGTGCCGCCTTGACGGCCGGCGCTTTCTTGGCCGGGGCTGGGGTCGTGGCGGCAGCCGGTGCGGCCGCAGCGGGCTTCGCGGCAGGAGCGGCGGCTGCCGCTGCGGCGACGAGGTTCGGATGCACCACGGCACCATCGCGCGTCAAAACCGTCGCCTTGACCAGTTCGTCATCCCAGTTGATGGCGAGAGTCTTGGCCTTCTTGTCGATCAGCGTATCGACGAAAGACAGCAGGTTACGCGAATAGAGCTGGCTGGCAGAAGTCGGGATGCGGCCCTGCACGTTGGTGAAACCGATGATGGTGACACCGTTGTGCTCGATGACCTTGCCCGGCTGCGTCAGTTCCACATTGCCGCCGCGTTCGGCGGCGAGATCGACGATCACCGAACCCGGCGCCATCGATTCGACCATCGCCTTGGTGATGAGCTTGGGAGCGGGACGCCCCGGGATCAGCGCCGTGGTGATGACGATGTCCTGCTTGGCGATATGCGACGCCGTCAGCGCCGCCTGCTTGGCCTGGTATTCGGCCGACATCGGCTTGGCGTAGCCGGTGGCCGTCTCGGCCTGCTTGAACTCCTCGTCCTCGACGGCGATGAACTTGCCGCCCAGTGATTCGACCTGCTCCTTGGCGGCCGGACGCACGTCATTGGCGGAAACCACCGCACCCAGACGCTTGGCGGTGGCGATGGCCTGAAGCCCCGCAACGCCCGCGCCCATGACGAAGGCCTTGGCCGGGCGCACCGTGCCGGCCGCGGTCATCATCATCGGCAGGGCGCGATCGAAATGCGCTGCCGCATCGATCACCGCCTGGTAGCCGGCGAGGTTGGCCTGGCTGGACAGGATGTCCATCACCTGCGCACGCGTGATGCGCGGCATGAATTCCATGGCGACGGTCGTCACCCCGGCCTGTGCCAGGGCATTGATTTCGCCTTCATTGCCATAAGGATCCATGGCGCCGATAACGAGCGCCCCCTTGGCCACGCCCTTCAGCAGCGCCGCTGCTGGCCGGCGGACGGTCAGGACGATCTCGGCATCCTTCAACGCCGCTTCGGCGCTGCCGGTGAGTTCGGCGCCCGCTGCCTGATAGTCGGCATCGGGAATACGTGATGCGCCACCGGCGCCTTTTTCGACCGATACGGTCGCCCCCAAGGCGATCAGCTTGCCGACCGTTTCCGGAGTCGCGGCGACGCGTGTCTCCCCGTCGGTGCGTTCGCGCACGACTGCAATCTTCATTGGATATACCTCAATGGCCCCGGTACCGCTGAGCGCGGTTCCCTACTTTTGGCAAGACTAACCGATAGGCACAGCCCCAACCATGCCTGCCAGCGATGACATGCCAGGCGACAATACAAAAAAAGCGGCCGGGCACAAGTCCGGGCCGCTTATACTTTGTTGTCGATTAACCTTTGTGTCTTACTGGCGCGACCGATAGCTCATGACCGGCGGCACGATCAGTGACAAGATGATGAGCAGGCCGCCGAAGATCGAGGCGCCGCCGAACAGGATGAAATAAAGGCCCACGACCAGCAGCACGAGGCCCACGATGCTGACCTTCAGCAGCGACATGAAGCTGTCATAGGTGCGCTGATGCGCCGCAAAATCCTCGGCCGTAAAATCCATGACGGCGGCGGGGGTGGTCGAAGTCTTGGCCATGAGGTCCTCTTTGCATAAGCCCGGAATATAGCGGGCCACCGGTCACGCGGGATCGGTAGCCTCAAGCTCGTCGATCAGTTGCTCGATCATGGACAGACCCAGCGACCAGAACTGCGGATCCCGCGCATCCAGGCCGAACGGTTTCAACAGCTCCGAATGGTGCTTTGAACCGCCAGCCTCCAAAAGCTCGAAATACCGCTCGGCGAAGCCCTCGCTTGCCTTCTCATACTGCGCGTAAAGCGAGTTCACAAGACAGTCGCCGAAGGCATAGGCATAGACGTAGAACGGCGAGTGAATGAAGTGCGGGATATACGACCAGAAAATGTCGTAACCCTCGTTGAGCTCGATGGCATCGCCAAGGCTCTGCCGGCTCACCTCCAGCCACATCGCATTGAGTTCTTCGGTGCGCAATTCGCCTTTCCGGCGCGCCGTGTGCACCTTGCGCTCGAACGAATAGAACGAGATCTGCCGCACCACCGTATTCAGCATATCCTCGACTTTTGAAGACAATAGCGCGAAGCGATGCTTGGGATTGGTGGTGGCCGCCAGCAGCGAGCGGAACGTCAGCATCTCGCCGAAGACGCTGGCGGTTTCCGCAAGGGTCAGCGGCGTGGGCGCCATCAGGGCGCCTTGCGGCGCCGCCAGCCGCTGGTGCACGCCATGGCCCAGTTCGTGGGCCAGCGTCATCACGTCGCGGGCCCGCCCCAGATAGTTGAGCATCAGATAGGGATGGGCGCTCGGCACCGTCGGATGGGCGAAAGCCCCCGGCGCCTTGCCCTCACGCACCGGCGCATCGATCCAGCCGTTCTCGAAGAACGGCTGCGCCACTTCCACCAGCCGCGGCGAGAAGCGGCCATAGGCTTCCAGCACCGTGGTCTTGGCGCTTTGCCAGTCGAAGATGCGCTCATCGCTCGAAGGCAGCGGCGCATTGCGGTCCCAGGCATTGAGCCTGGCTTTGCCGAACCACTTCGCCTTCATCTTGTAGTAGCGGTGCGACAGCCGCGGATAGGCTTCCGTGACCGCCTTTTCCAGCGCATCCACCACTTCGCGTTCGACCGAATTCGCCAGGTGCCGGCTATCGGCGATATCCTGGTAGCCGTGCCAGCGGTCGGAGATTTCCTTGTCCTTGGCCAGCACATTGGTGATGTGCGTGAAAAGCCGCGCATTGTCCTGCAATGTCCTGGACAGGCCGTGAAACGCCGCCTCGCGCTTCTTCTCATCACGATCGGACAAGAGGTGCAGCGTCGATTCGAGGCCAAGGGTCTCGCCATCCACCTCGAATTTGAGGCTCGCCATGGTCTCGTCGAATAACCGGTTCCAGGCCGAGAACGCCGTCACCGACTTGTCGTGGAAGAGTTCTTCCACCCGGTCTTCGAGCTGGTAGGGTTTGGCCTTGCGCAGTTCTTCAAACCACGGCCGGTAGTGCGCCAGCGTCGTATCCTTGGCGAAGGCCGCCTCGAGCACCTCATCCGGAATGCGGTTGAGTTCAAGCTCGAAAAAGATGAGCCCCGTCGAAAGAGCGGTCAGCGCTTCATTCATGTCGCCGAGGAACTTGGCAGCGTTCTGGTCCTGCGTGTTCCGCGCATATTGCAGGAACGCGAAAGAGCCGATGCGGCCCGAAAGATCGCCGAGCGCTTCGCTGCGCTTGACCGCCGCCACCAGGCCACCATTGCGCGCCAGCTCCTCCAGCCGCCCCTTGTAGTCCTTCTCGAAGGCCTTGGCCTCGGCCGCAGCCTTGTCGAGATCGGCCTTCAGCGCCGGTGCGTCGCGACCCGTATAGAGATCGTCGAGATTCCATTCAGGCAGCGGTCCGAGTTCGTTATGACCTTTCTGGCCGGTGGCTTGCGGGGCGCGCGGCAGATCGTTCATGGCAGTCTCCGGGAGATCTTGGAAAGGTCGCCGACCTTATCCAGCCCCCGGCGCGCTGCCAAGGCCGGCCGTCTGCGACCCAGGGACCGCCGCCGCTCCATCGTGATTAAAGCCCCCTTAACCCCCGCCCCCTAGCCTGCTCCAAAACGGCACAGCGGCGATTCGAACCGTTGCTTGTCAGTCTTGCGGTAGTTGTAGGAAGTACATGACGCGCGTTCTGATCGTTGACGACGACCCGGTGCATTTGCACCTGACTGCGGAAGTTGCCAAGCGTGCCGGCTTCACGCCGGTGACCGCCACCGGCGGCGTCGAGGGCCTGCGAATCCTGCGCCAGGAACCCGGCATCGGCGCTATGGTTCTCGATCTCGTAATGCCCGATCTCGATGGCATGGCCGTCATGGAAACCATGGCCCGTGAAGGGTTGAAGACGCCGGTCATCGTCCAGACCTCCAACTCCTCTCTCGAAACCGTGGTGACCGCCATGCGTCAGGGCGCCGCCGATTTCTTCGTCAAGCCGGTGGCGCCCGAACGCCTCGTCATCTCGTTGCGCAACGCCCTCAAGCTCGAGGCGCTGGAGACGGTGGTTCGAAACGACCGCCATCGCAAGACCGGCACCTTCACCAGTGCCGACATCGTCACCCACAGTCCCACCATGGACCGTGTCCGCACGCTTATCGCCAAGGCGGCCAAGAGTCCCATCCCGGTGCTCGTCGAAGGCGAGGCCGGTACGGGCAAGGAACTCGTGGCCCGTGCCGTGCAGGGCATGGGCGACCGGGCCGGAAAGCCCTTCGTCACCATCAATTGCGCCGCCGTGCCGGCCAATCTCATCGATTCCACGCTGTTCGGCCACCGCCGGGGCGCTTTTCCGGGCGCGGTCGCCGACCAGGCCGGCAAGTTTACCGAAGCCCATGGCGGCACGCTGTTCCTCGATGAGGTCGGCGCCCTGCCGCCCGCGACCCAGGAGCGCCTGCTGCGCGCCATCCAGCACGGCGAGATCGTGCCATTGGGCGCCGAGCGCATCGAACGCGTCAATGTGCGGGTGATCTCGGCCACCAACCACCGGCTCCTCAACCTCGCCAAGACCGGCGAGTTCCGGGAAGACCTCTACTACCGCCTCAACGTCTTCCCCATCTATGTGCCGCCGTTGCGCGAGCGCCGCGACGACATTGCCGTGCTTGCCGCCCATTTCATCGCCCGGCTCGCGGCGGAAACCGGACGCCGCGTCATCGGCATCGCACCGCCGGCGCTCGACCTCCTCCAGCGCTACGACTGGCCGGGCAATGTCCGGCAACTCGAAAATGCCATCTATCGTGCCGTCCTTCTGTGCGACGGCACCTATCTCGAACCCGGTGACTTTCCGCAGATCGTCGCACAGCTCGCCGGCCGCGATGAAGCCCTGCGCGCCGCCGAAACCACCCCTGCCCTCAGCGCCCCCGTACATATCGACCAGGTGCAGGCTATCGAGGCCCGCCATGTGCCCGCGGCGCATTCCGATCGCTTTCTCACCGAGACCGGCGAAGTCGCCGGGCTGGCCGCCATCGAGAAGTCCCTGATCGCCTTCGCGCTGGAGCACTATTCAGGTCGCATGTCCCGCGTTGCCCGCGCCCTCGGCATTGGCCGCTCCACCCTTTATCGCAAGCTCAAGGAATACGATCTCGATGTCAGCGCCGAAAGCGACGCGGCCTAGACGCCCACTCGTTGCAAGCTTGTCACAGACGCCAATCACAAAATGGGGAGGAATTGCGGCTGTTAAACTTTCCAGAGTAATACCCTTGAATACTTTCGTACCGTGGAAGCGCCCGATTCTCCCGGAAGCGCGCCGGACTGAAGCGAATACTTATCCTCTATCGAGCGGATGGATTGCGATGAAGAAATTAATGGTCTGCCTGGTTGCCGGCCTCATGCTCTGCGCGGCACCCGTCGCGACGATGGCCCAGGAGACCGTTGATGTCGATGGCGTCAGCGCCACGCGTGTCATCATCGCCCCGCCGCAAACCGATCTGGCCCGCACCATCAAGGCCGGACTTTCAGATGCCTACTACGATGCGCCCAACGCCAAGGCCTACGCGGCGGCGCAAAAGCTCTATTTCTTCTATGGCGACCGCGCTTTCGAGCCCCTTTGGCTGACTGAAGATGCGAGCGGCCACGTCGACTATTCGGTCCCCGCCAAGAAGATCATGGAAGTCTTCAAGAAGGCCGAGTTCGAGGGCCTGCGTTCGAGCGACTATCTCACCGATGCCCTCGACGTCACAGGCGCCCAGAACGATCCCAAGAAGATGGCCGCGCTCGAGACCGCCTTCTCGGCGGCGACCATGCGCTACGCCCAGGACACCTATGGCGGCCGTGTCGATCCGCGCACCGTCTCGCCCAATATCGACATCAAGCCGCGCCTGCTCGACCAGGCCGACCTGATGGTGAAGCTGGCCACCAGCGATACGCCGGACCAGATCCTGCTCGCGCTCGAGCCGCAGCATCGTGAGTTCCAGGCCCTCAAGGCGGCACTTGCCAAGTTCTACGATCAGGACGGCACGGTCGACCAGCAGGTGCAGATCCCCACAGGCCCCACCCTCAAGGTGGGCATGGTCGATGACCGCGTGCCGCTGCTGCGCAAGCGCCTTGAAGTGCCCGCCGCCGACGGCAATGATGCCATCTATGACCAGGCCGTCTCCGATGCGGTCAAGGCGTTCCAGGCCAATCTCGGGCTCGACGCCGATGGCGCCGCCGGTCCCGCCACCATCGCTTCCCTCAATGGCGGCCCGACCGCCACCAAGGAAGACATCGTGGCCAACATGGAACGCTGGCGCTGGATGCCGGAAGACCTCGGCCAGTTCAACGTCTTCGTCAATATTCCGGAATTCCGCCTCGCCGTCATGGACGGCGACAACGTCACCTATACGACGCGCGTCGTCGTGGGTAAGCCCGATACGCAGACCCCGATCTTTTCGGACAACATCCGCCAGATCGTCGTCAATCCGTACTGGAACGTGCCACAGTCGATCGCCACCAAGGAAATCCGCCCGCATCTGGCTGCCAATCCGGGCTATCTCGCCAGCCAGAACATGGAACTGCTCTATGGCGGCAAGGTCGTGAACGCGGCCATGTTCGATTGGTCCAATACCTCGATCGACAACTTCCTCGTGCGCCAGAAGCCGGGCAAGTCCAATTCGCTGGGTCAGATCAAGTTCCTGTTCCCCAACTCGCACGACGTCTATCTCCACGACACGCCGTCCAAGTCGCTGTTCTCCCGCTCCGTGCGCGCCTTCAGCCATGGCTGCGTGCGCGTCCAGAACCCGATGGATTTCGCCGACGCCCTGCTCGTCAACGAGCCCAGCCATCTCAACGCCACCAAGCTCGAAGCCATGTATGGCCCCAATGAAAAGTGGGTGAACATGGACCAGCATGTGCCGGTGCACATCGCCTACTTCACGCTCCGCGTCGACCAGGATGGCACCATGCGCTCCTATGCCGACATCTACGGCCACAACAAGAAACTCATCGAGATGCTCGGCGTCTGACCCGACCTCTCCCGAAACGATCCATAAGTCCCAGCCCCCGCAAGGGGTTGGGACTTTTCGTTTACCTTGCTTTAAGCTCCGCGCCTTGGTTCAGCCGCCTTTAGAGGCTAACTTTAATTGAAGTGAGGGCTGTCGTTCGCGGCGGTTACGGATCGTTAGCGTTAACAAACTCTACGTGACTTCTTGCTAGCGTCCATTGATAACGACCACTGACTGGGCTGTATCTGGGTGTTGGGAAAAGCTCTATTGCGCGGGCAAAAGTTTCTGCGGCTATTCTTGGCCGTAGCGATGGCCCTGACCATGATCGTACCGGCCACCACCGTGCAGGCCGGCGGCGAAGGCGATCGCACGCTTTATCTCCATCACACCCATACCGGCGAAACCGCCCGTATCACTTTCAAGCGTAACGGCCAATACGACCAAAAGGGCCTGCAGCAGCTCAACTGGTTCCTGCGCGACTGGCGCAACAACAAACCCACCACAATGGATCCGCACCTGTTCGATCTGGTGTGGGAAATCTACCAGACCGTCCACGGCACGCAGCCGATCAACATCGTCTCGTCCTATAGGGCCCCTGAAACCAATGCCATGCTGCGCGCCACTACTTCGGGCGTCGCCGAGAATTCACAGCACATGCGCGGCAAGGCCATGGATATTTTCATCCCCGGCATCGACCTGCCGACTTTGCGTGCCGCCGCCATGCGCTTCCAGGTCGGTGGCGTTGGCTATTATCCGACCTCGGGCAGCCCGTTCGTCCATGTCGACACCGGCAGCGTCCGCGCCTGGCCGCGCATGACCACGGCACAGCTGAAGCGCGTCTTCCCCGACGGCCGCACATTGCACCTGCCGGCCGACGGCAAACCGCTCTCCACCTCCGGCCGCCAATTCGCCCTCGCCGAATGGCAGAAGTGCCATACCGTCCCTTGCGGCAACGGCACGGGCCTCCTGCAGAGCCCCGACACCATACAACTGGCCGACAATGGTCCGTCGCAGCGACAGGTCCAGACTATCGAAGTCGCGCCGCCAGTGCCGATGGAACGGCCGGTGGACCTCTTGCCCCCTGTCGTGCAGACCGCCAGCCTCGATACGCCTCCAGCCCTGCCCTTCGGCACCGTTCCGAGCGCCCCGCTGAACGACGACGAGACCTCCAGCCAAAGTGCCGACAACCAGCCGCCGCCGACACCGGTTCCAATGCAGAAATCGCAACGGGTACAGCTCGCCACCAACGAGCCCAAGCAGGATACCGCCGTGATGGCGCTGGCTTCGCTCGCCCCAGCGCCGGCGAAACAGGAGACCGGCTCTCAGCTGACGGCCTATGCGGCGCAGCAGGATAGCGTTGCCGCGCTGATCGGCACGCCTCCTCCGCCCACCATCAATGCCGGGAACATCCGCACCGCCTCGCTTGGCGGCGGCAAGTCCAATTCTGTGTCCAATCTCGTCGACATGACCTGGACCGCAGTAAAGCGCGCACCGGTCAACACCTCCGCCGCCAAGGCCGTCGCCGCCCTCGCCGCGAGCCGGTCGCCGGCCGATATCAAGACGCGTCCGGTTGAACTCGTCGCCCCCGATCTCGATCATGTCGCCGAGGTCTTCGCGCAGCCCGAGAAGATAACCAGCATCACCTATGCGGAGATGTACGAGCCCGACGAAGGCACTCTCGATCCGGCGACTGAACTGGGCCCCTACATCACCCGCATCTCGTTCCGGCCGGCCGGCTCGCCAGCGCCGGATTCCAGCAGATTTGTGACCGGCCTGCCGCTGTTGCTGGCGGTGCGATGAACCATTGCGGTTGCAATGGAACCCTGCGCTGTCTAAAGCGTAGGATAATCTCACAATAATCGCCGGCAAAGGATCGGCCTTTGACCGAAAAGCCCGAGACGCCGCTACTCGACACCATAGAGTCTCCCCGCCAGCTGAAATCGCTCTCGCGCGAGCAATTGCGCCAGCTTGCCGATGAATTGCGCGCGGAAGTCATCGACGCCGTATCGGTGACCGGCGGCCATCTCGGAGCGGGTCTCGGCGTCATCGAATTGACCGTCGCGCTCCACGCCGTCTTTGACACCCCGCATGATCGCCTGATCTGGGACGTCGGCCACCAGGCCTATCCGCACAAGGTGCTGACCGGCCGCCGTAGCCGTATTCGCACGCTGCGCCAGAAGGATGGGCTCTCCGGCTTCACCCGCCGCGCCGAAAGCTCTTATGATCCGTTTGGCGCCGGACATTCCTCGACCTCCATCTCCGCCGGCCTCGGCATGGCGGTCGGCTCCAAACTGGAAGGCGTCAAGCGGAACGTCGTGGCCGTCATCGGCGACGGCGCCATGTCTGCGGGCATGGCCTACGAGGCCATGAACAATGCCGGCGCCATGGATGCGCGGCTGATCGTCATCCTCAACGACAACGACATGTCGATCGCGCCGCCGACCGGCGCCATGAGCGCCTATCTGGCGCGGCTGGTCTCGGGTCCGCTGTATCGCGGCGTCCGCAAGACCGCCAAGCAGATCGTCAAGGCGCTGCCGCCCGTCGTCCATCAGCAGGCGCGCCGCACCGAGGAGTTCGCCCGCGCCTGGCTGACCGGCGGCACGCTCTTCGAGGAACTCGGCTTCTACTATGTCGGCCCCATCGACGGCCATAACCTCGACCACCTGCTGCCAATACTGACCAATGTCCGTGACGCCGAGGACGGTCCTATCCTCGTGCACGTGGTGACCAAGAAGGGCAAGGGCTACGGCCCCGCCGAGGATTCCGCCGATAAGTATCATGGCGTCTCCAAGTTCAACGTCATCACCGGCGCGCAAGCCAAGGCCCCATCCAACGCGCCGTCCTATACCAATGTCTTCGCCTCCAGCCTCATCCAGGAAGCCGAGCGCGACGAGCGCATCGTCGCCATCACCGCCGCCATGCCTTCGGGCACCGGTCTCGACAAGTTCGGCGAATTGTTCCCGAGCCGTATCTTCGATGTCGGCATCGCCGAGCAGCACGCCGTAACCTTTGCGGCGGGCCTTGCGGCCGAAGGCATGAAGCCGTTCGCCGCGCTCTACTCCACGTTCCTGCAGCGCGCCTACGACCAGGTCATCCACGACGTCGCCATCCAGAAGCTGCCGGTCCGCTTCGCCATCGACCGCGCCGGCTATGTGGGCGCCGATGGCCCAACCCATGCGGGCAACTACGATTCGGCCTATCTGGGCGCCATTCCGGGCATCGTGCAGATGGCCGCCGGCGACGAGGCGGAGTTGCGCCATATGGTGGCTACCGCCGCCGCGTTCGACGAAGGCCCGATTGCCTTCCGTTATCCGCGCGGCGACGGTCTCGGCGTCGAATTGCCAGCCCATGGCCAACCGCTCGAAATCGGCAAGGGCCGTATACTGCGCCAGGGCGGGCCCATTGCCCTGCTCTCCTACGGCACTCGTCTTGGCGAAGTGCTTGCAGCGGCTGAAAAGCTTGCTGCCCTTGGCCTCGCGCCGACCGTCGTCGATGCCCGCTTCCTCAAGCCGCTCGATGAAGAGCTTATCGCCCGCCTCGCCCGCGAGCATCAGGTGCTGCTGACCATCGAGGAAGGTGGCATCGGCGGTTTCGGCAGCCATGTGGCAACCTTCCTCGCCCACAACGCCCTGCTCGACGGTAAGCTGAAGTTCCGGCCGCTGATGATTCCCGATACCTTCACCGAGCAGGCCAGCCAGAACGACATGTATGCCGCCGCCGGCCTCGACCGCGCCGGCATTGTCGCCGCGGCCCTCAAAGCCCTGGGCGGCGATGCGCTGAAACTTCTTGGCGAAAGCGCCAGCTAGATCGTTTCATCGCACCTTGGGTCTTCGACAGGCCGATCAAAGCTTTCGGGCCCATGTCGTTGGCTGGCACGTCAATGATGTTTCTCGTCAATACCGCTCTCCGTTCTCCATGACATAAGATCAGGGGGCGATCGATAAATATTGATGGGTAAAGCTTCTAAAGCACCACCTTCTTGAAGCTGGCGGAATACTGAGCTAACTTCCGGTAACTTCGATCAAAATATACGCATGCGGCGACTGAATTTCACGCAGTAATGCCAGGGAGCGGCGGAATGGCCAATCGGATGCTGGTTGTATTCGCTGCCCTTGTCATTTCGACAATGCCGGCTGCCGCGCAATCCCCGCTTGTCTGCAAGCCCTTCAATGCGGCAGGTGAGGTGAGTGAGGCCACATATGTCGAGGCCGACGTGCCACCGCCCGGCGATCGCGAGGCCTTCCTCGCAGGCACGGTAAACGACTGCCCGCGCTGCGATCTCCATGGCGCACAGCTGCAGGGAAGAGATCTGTCGGGCGCCGATTTGCGGGCGAGCGATCTTTCCGCAGCGAGCCTCCATCGGGCCAGTCTCAGCAATGTGCGCCTGGATGGAGCGGTTCTATCCAGCACCAATCTCAACTTGACCGACCTGCGCCGGGCCTCGCTCATCAAAGCCAACCTGACCGACGCCATGCTCTATCGTGCCGATCTGAGCGGGGCAATTTTGACTGGCGCTGATCTCAGCGGCGCGCGCCTGCAACATGCCCGCCTGACGGGAGCATTGCTCCAGGGTGCCACGCTCAAGGGCGCATGGGGTCAATCTGCAAGCCTCGCCAATGCGGACCTGCGACGCGCCGACCTCCAATTGGCCAACTTTCAGGACGCCAGCTTCTCACGGGCTATCCTGCGGCAGGCAAACCTTGCAAATGGTGGCTTTGTGGGCGCCAACTTCACCTCGGCCGATCTGACCCAGGTTTCCGCCTTTAATGCGGATCTGCTGGCCGCGACGCTCACTCAAGCCAGGCTGGTCAGCGCCGACCTGCGCAATGCCCGGATCGACGGGGCCGAGCTCGCCTGTATCAACATCGACAACGCGGTGATCGGGCGCGTTATGCCCTGATCTGCCCCGAGATCACGGCGGCGCAGCCAAAAGCTCGAACAAGCTGGTGCTGATGAAGTTCGTCGGCTGCACCGTGCCGTATTCGTCAGTGAAACTTTCGCCACGACGGTGGAAGTAGTTCTGCTCGACGCTGAGTGTGAGATCTTTCGTCACCTTGCTGCACTGCCGCTTGACGAAAAAGCTCGTCACGGGAAGCTCCCGATCGCTCAAAGGCGCATCGTCGCACGACCAGTTCTCCTCGCCGAACCGGCGCATGAGGAGCGCGCCCAGGCGCCATTGGTCGTTGCGTACGCCCGGCTCCACCCCACGTGGATCTGACGCAATCCGGATCCCGCGCAGCACCCCCGCATCATCGAACAGCGCCGAAACCACGCTGTCGAATCCCTCGACGCGGGTGCCGCGAAAACGTTCTATGTCCTCAGCCATGTCGAGCGCTCGGGCAATATATTCCAGCTCGTCATTGTAGCGGAAATAGACTTCATGGAGCCCCCCCGGGGCCGCCGGACAGGCCGCGTAGTCGGTGAAGGCCGTGAGCACCCGCCCCGGCGGGCCACCATTGGTGCCGCATGCGAAATCGACGAAGTCCTCGGGCAGAGCTGAAGCCTCAGTCCCGATTTCCAGATCCCAGACAGTATGCCGCTCCGCGGCCCACGCTCCGCCAAGACCCATGAACGTCAGGCCGCCGACCAGCAACAGCAGCTGTCTGTATCGACACCCGTTCATGCGCCCACGCCTAACACCACCAGCACGTACAGCGCTTCGGTGATGTCCATGTCCTTTGGCCGGTATGACAATGCCTTGTCGAAACCGTTGGCACCGACCACGACGGCAACATACTGTTCGCCGCCGGCCTCGAACGTGATCGGAGGAACCGCGGTAAGCGTGGCAAATCGATAGGACCACACCGTTTCCAGCGTTTCGTCATTGAGTGCGAACAGGGTGCCGTCCGCAGTCGAAGTAAACACGAGCCCACCCTCGGTCGCCAGCACCCCTGACTGCAGCGGAAAATCAAAGACACGCTGCGCCGATACCGCACCGGTCGCCGGATTGATTGCCGCCAGCAGGCCAAGCTGATTGTCTGCCCCCGCATAATAGGCGCCAAGCCAACCCGGCGCCGAAGCGGTAACGATGGGCTTGACCTCAGGATGGCAGGCATCGGCACCGGCACCGTAGGAGAGCCCGGCCCTCAGGCTATAGGCAGACGCGAACGCCACCGCACTTCGAATATTGGGGCAGCCGCGCGGCCATTGGAAGACCGTGTTCGCCGCGCCTCCGTCTGCGACTGCCGCAACGGGTTGCCACTGCGACGGTATGTAGGGTGTAACGCGCCGAAGGCTCAATCCAGCCGGATCAAAAACGTAGCCTTTCCCATCATTGCCGAAATGGCTCAGCAACTGCCCCTCACCTCCGGGGTCGGCAACCAGCTGGTAGGTGCCCGATTCCGAGAGGATCCTGGTATGTGCATCCTCATAGACATAGACGCCGCGCGTTTCACCCGTAGCGATATCGAAGGCGACGATGGCATTGCCCCCATCCTTGTCGTCCTCTGCGTCACCTGAAATCAGGCCAGAACGGCTCGTGCCCCAGATCGTGGTGCGGGTCGTATCGTCATAGACACCGGTCTGCATGAAAGCCCCGGTCCACGGATCACCTGGGCCGGCGCGACGCTGCCAGAGGCGCTCTCCTGTATGGCCATCGATGGCATCGATCTGGGCGCGCCCCCCCCTGTCCGCGCCGCCGCCTCCCACAATCACCGTATCGCCGACCACCAGCGGGGCGGCCGAAATCGTATAGCCTTCGATCGGATCCCCGACCTGCACGGATCGGGTAACTTTCCCCGTCGCATTATCTATCCAGTCGAGTTTGCCATCCGCCGAAATGGACAGGATCTGGTCGCCATAGAACGCCAGCCCTCGGCTGGCCTGGAGCCAGGCATCCAGATTGTACTGGCCGGCATCGCTCCGCCAGACGATCTTGCCCCGCTGGCCGAGATCGACCTTGGAGACCGCGCCCCAGCCATCGGCGATGTAGAGAAACCCGTCCTTGACCAGCGGGCTGACCGGCAAAGCCGCATCATAGTTGCCGGCAGCGTTGATCAGTCCGCCCAGCACCACGCTATAGCGCACGACCAGCCGCTTGACGGTGTCGCGGTTGATCTTGGTCAAGGCGGAATAGCGGTGCCCCTCGAGGTCACCCAGGTTCGTCAGCCAATTCTGCGCGGCAGCGATCGGTATCGATGAATTTTCGCTCTGCAGTCCTGCGCCAAGGGAGACGCCGCATGCGAGAAAGGCGACAGCCAGCGCACCAAGGCCGCCCCAAATAGGATTACGCATGAACGCAGGGCCTCAATAGTTAGGGCGATGCTGGCTTTGCTTCAGCCAGGCAAGTATGCCCGCCTCCCTTGGGAGGCGGGCAAGTAGCTTATTCTTCGGCGAGTTCGAACACCCAAATCACGCCGCCCGTAGGCACGGATGTGCCGGGCTTGAAGCGATCCGGATAGGAAGTGGCCAGACGGGTCTGCATCGCAGCCGCGTCGATACCCCAGCCGGCTTGCACGGCTATGTACTGCTTGCCGTTGACTTCGAAGCTCGAAGGCACGCCGATGACACCCGAATTCACGCGTGTCTGCCACACCACATCGCCGGTCTTGGCATCATAGGCATGGAACATGCTGTCATTGGTGCCGCCGCCGAAGACGAGCCCGCCTCCGGTCGCCAGCAAGGGACCCCAATTCTGCGAGTCGGGGAAAGTATGGGTCCACACCTTCTTGCCGGTCGCCAAGTCCCAGGCCTGCACTTCACCGATATGGTCGGCACCCTCGGCCATATAGATGTCCGAGCTATCGCCCTGCGTTCCACGGGTGAAGTTTGCACCCGGCCGGTAGTCGAACACCGTGCCGCCCTGCATATGCGTGCACAGATTCTCATTGGCCGGAATGTAGATATAGTTCGTGTCGGGGCTGTAGGCGATCGGAGGCCAGTCTTTGCCGCCCCAGAAGGACGGGCAGAAATCGCCCATGACGCCGCTGGCCGGTTTCACCCCGTCATTATAGGTGACCTTGCCGGTCTCCGGATCCATGCTCTTGATCCAGTTCGTTTTCACGAAGGGCTGGCCGTTGACGAAGTTGATCGGGCCGTCGGCAGTGCGTTCCAGTTGCCAGAGCACGCCGTCGCGGGCGGCGTGAACGATGCCGGGTACCGTCTTGCCGTCACCGTTGGGCAGATCGACCAGCAGCGGCGTCGGCACTTCGTCCCAGTCGAAGGACTCGTTCGGCGCATACTGGAAATGCCCCTTGATGGCGCCGGTCGCGCCATCGAGCGCAATCACCGACGACGTATAGAGGTTGTCGCCGGGGCGCTGGTCTCCCATCCAGGGTCCGCCGTTACCCACGCCCCAATAGATCAGCTTGGTCTTGGGATCGTAGGAGCCGGTGATCCAGGTCGAGCCGCCACCTGTCTTCCAGGCGTCGGCATGCTCGTCGCCGGGCTTGGGCCAGGTTTCGGAGCCAGGCTCGCCGGGTGCCGGAATGGTGTAGGTGCGCCAGGCTTCCTTGCCGGTATCGGCATCGAAGGCCACCACATAGCCACGGATACCACGCTCGCCACCGGAGGTGCCGACGACGATATTGTTGCCCACGACCAGCGGGGCCAGGTTCGCGTAATAGCCTGCACGGTAGTCCTGCACAGTCGACGTCCACACCTCGTTGCCGCTCTTGGCATCGAGCGCCACCAGGACTGAATCGCGCGACATCCAGTAAATCTTGTCGCCAAGGAAGGCGACGCCGCGATTGGTGGGGTGGGAGCCAAGCATATCGGCAGGGAGTTCACGCCGATAACGCCACAGGATTTCGCCGGTATCGGGTTTGATGGCGAGAATCTGGTTGCCTGCCGTCGATACGAACATGGTGCCGTTGATCACCATCGGCGGCGCCTCATGACCCTCGGCAAACCCGGTCGAAATCGTCCAGGCAGGCCTCAGGCTTTTGACGTTTTCGGCCGTAATCTGTTTGAGCGGGCTATAGCCCCAACCGTTATACGTGCGCCGGAACATGGGCCAGTCACCGTCGGCGGGATTTTCCAGCATCTCGGCGGTGACGGGTTTATAGTCCGGAATGGTAACCGGCAGCGGCGGGGTCACCGGGGCAGCCGGCGGGGCCGCGGCGGCCGGAGCCGCGGGGGCGGCAGGCGCCACGGGGGCGGCCTGTTGCGCGAACGCACTGGACGATAGTAGCCCGATGCTCAGCGCCACCAGGACTGAACGGCCAATCAATAGTTGCATATGTCTCCTCCTCCAAGGACATGAGCCGTGCTGTCTCGCCCGGCTTTCACTTCAATTGAACTGACTATTCGGCGTCACCTCCCAGACGACCGTCGAAAGTCTTCGCGACCACGATATTGGCGCCGCTGAGCGCGAGGCCAAGGGCTGGCAGCTTGCGCGCCGCGGGGCCCTGAGCGACGGCACCATTCTGGCGCAGGTTGAAGCGCGACAAATGACAAGGGCATTCAAGAATTTTCTGATCCTCGACCCAGTCGGTGATTTCGCAGCCGGCGTGCGTGCAGATAACCGTGTTGGCGATGACGCCATCCACCGCATTGGCCTGCGCGTCGGCAGTCATTTCCGCAGGGTTCCACCGCGACAGCAGCAACAGATTGAAAAGCGTACCATCGCGCGGCAGCCCGGTTGCCGGATCGGCCGGCCAGGCGTTGATCGGCCGGGCATCGAGCACGATGTCATCGGGCTTCAACGGGGTCATATCCTTGCCCGAGGCCCGAACCAGTATATCGCCGACCTGGGGAGCCATCGTCTTGGCTTCCTGGGCCGAGGCGCTCCCCCCCGTCAGCCCAGCCGCGGCAACTGCCGCCATTCCGACCAAGACGGAGCGCCGCTGCACCATACCGGCTGAGCATTGGCATTCGCAGTATTCGTTCTCTTCTGACAATTTGAAGTTTCCTACAATTGATTGAAAGACGAGGGCACCGGCCTTGTGCCAACCTGCATGCAAACTCAACGTAGGTGTCAGATTTACGTTTGTCCATGCAGATTTTCAATTGCATACAATCGTCGTCATAGTATGGTCAGCAACTGAACGTCGAAGACAGATTGAGACAGTACTCCGCGTTCCGGAGGTAAGCCTGTGTGCTCCGAAAATTTATGTCACAATAGCTGACGTAATAGTTTGGGCAGAGGGCCTTTTGGCGGCGTTATGGCGAACAACATGTTTTATGTTGTCGAGCCCCACGAAATACCGTGCAAACCAATCCGGGCGTTTTGCCAATTCGCATGTTCAACATGAAGATCGGCGCGCCGGCAGACCAGTGCGCGACGCGGTGCATGGGCCTCAAAGACATCAAGGTCGCCGGCGATAGCACCGTCGGGCTATGCAGACCGGCAATGGATTGCTGCTGCCCGGGATGACGACGACAGGGTCATGACGGACAATGGGAGACGTATGTCGGCAGTGCCGATGGAGTGAGGACGAACCGATTGCCCAACGCCCAGGGACCAGCCAGCCGTCAAGATCGGCCGGGCTGTCTGCGCTCTGCGTCAGGGCACCCTATGCCCAGCGCCGGATAGGGGATGCTTCTAACGTGAAATGCGTTAGATCATTTCCAATGCCCGTTTCGAGCGCGGCGGCGGAAAGGCCTTGTCGAGCGCCGCGAGTTCTGCAGCGGTCAGGCTGATCTCGGCTGCCCGCCTGTTGTCCCGCACATGCTCCTCTTCACTCGCCTTCGGAATGGCGATGACACCGGGCCGACTCAACACGAAGGCCAGCGCGATCTGCGCCGGCGACGCCTCATGGTCCCTGGCGATCCGCGACAGTTCGCGGTGCCCCAGGAGGCGCCCCTGTTCGATAGGCGAGTATGCCATCACCGGCACCTGCCGCCCGGCGCTCCATGGCAGCAGATCGAACTCGATGCCGCGCCGGGTAAGATTGTACAATACCTGGTTGGCTGCCACCGCGTCGCCGCCGCCGACCCCTGCCAGTTCTTCCATATCATCGACATCGAAATTGCTGACACCCCAATGCCGGATCTTGCCAGCCTCGATCAGCGTCTCGAACGCCGCAACGGTCTCCGCCAACGGATAGCGCCCCCGCCAATGCAGCAGATAAAGATCGATGTGGTCCGTCCCCAGCCGCCTGAGGCTGCGATCGCACGCAGCGATCGTGCCGCCGCGGCTGGCATTGGAGGGCAACACCTTGGTGACCACGAACACCTTGTCGCGCTGGCCTGTCATCGCCTCGCCGGTGACCTGTTCGGCTCCGCCATCGCCATACATTTCGGCGGTATCGAGAAGCGTCATTCCCAACTCGATGCCGAGCCGCAGCGCCCTCACCTCCTGCGCATGGCTGCGCCGGTCCTCTCCCATGCCCCAGGTGCCTTGCCCCAGAGCCGGCACGCTGATGCCACCGGGCAGGTTGATGGTGGGGATTGTGGACGTCATGGTGTTCTCCTCGCAACGGCATAAGACGCAGCAACTTTTTGACGCCGCCAACCCGCTGCCGTAAAGATGCAATCTCTGGATGGGGATGGGGTTCCCCCGATAACCGCCGCAAGGCTGATGACTCCTGCCGGGCGTTTCGCGCCGGGAGGAGGCGTGTCCGGTTTTCCTCCTGCGCAGCGCCAATATGAAATCGGGCCAGGCCCGTACGGATGGAGACTGCGCATGACACTTACTGCCTGCATCCTGGTGCTGGTCGGCGGCTTTCTCGGGGGTTGCGCCCGCTTTGCCTTCGGCGGCGTCATCGGCCGCGCCCTGGGAGAAGGGTTCCCCTGGGGCACCATGGCCATCAATATCACCGGAGCCGTGTTGATCGGCCTCTTCACCGCCTTCGCGGCTTCGTCGCCGCCGACCAATGAACTGCTGCGCGATTTCATCGTCGTCGGTTGTCTCGGCGGCTACACCACCATCTCGTCGTTTTCCCTGCAGACCGTACACCTCATGCTGGAGGGCCGATGGCCAGCGGCCGTCTTCAACGCCGCCGGCTCGGGCCTTGCTTGCGTGGCCGCTGTCGGCGCCGGCTTCTGGCTGGCAGGAGCCCTGTGATGAACACCAGCACACCCCGCCTCCGCCGCGACGTCCTCGCCATCTATTTCGCCGTCGGTTGCGGCGCCGGCATCGGCGCCCTGCTGCGCTATGGCGCGGGCCTCGCCGCCACGGCCCTCGACCAACCCGGCTTCTGGGCGACGCTTGGCGTCAACATCGTCGGCTCGTTCGTGATCGGCTGGTTCGCGACCTTCACCGCGCCCGGAGGCCGCAGGCCGCTCCCCCAGGTGCAAAGACAGTTCATCATGGCCGGCATCTGCGGCGGCCTTACCACCTTCTCGAGCCTCAGCCTCGACACCTGGGTCATGCTGACCGGCAACGGCATCTCCCCCGCCGCGCTCTATCTCGTGGGTTCGCTGGCGCTCTCGATCGGCGCGGCCGGCCTGGGCTATGTCATCGCCCGCAGGCGCAGTGCGTAACGCAGGTCTCGGGCGAAGTTGCCCTACCCCAAGGCCGCCTGCTCTCGGCAGATCCGATCGACCAATTCGTCGAACTGACCTTTGGGAGGGCGGTTGGCGGCAAGGCGTTGCTTGAGGTGCCGGATGGGCTCCGCCAGGATATCCTCCAGACGTTCGGCGCAGGCAAAATCGCCCACTACGCTCTTGATTTTGGAATTGTCGAAGAGCGCGGTCCAGGCCTTGTCGCCCAGCAGCGGGCCGACCCATTCGGGATTGTAGCGGATCAGCGTATCGGTGGGGACATGCACGATCCTGGCCTCGACACCAAGCATTCTGGCGATAGCCTTCTGGATATCGTCCCAGATATGGGCGTGGTCATTGGTGATGTGGAAAGTGTCGTTGAGCGCCGCGTCCTTGCCGAACAGGCCGACGAATGGCACTGCAAAATCCACCGATCGCGTCAGCGTCCAGGGCGTGTGGCCATCGCCCGCCACGATGGTGGGCTCACCATCCAGCATGCGCCGCGCCATGATATCACTGTCGCCCATCATGATGGGCAACCCCGTGCGCACCGTGTGACTGGGACGCACGATAGTCCAGGCAAGGTTGTGAGAACCGTGCAGGAGCTCTTCGCAGGCGATCTTGTTCTGGCTGTACGGCCAGTAAGGATTGATCGCCGGGGTCTGCTCGGTGATCACGTAGTGGCGGGCCGGCTTTTCATAGACCGAAGCCGACGAGATGAAGACGTACTGGCCGCAATGACCGGCAAACAGTTCGACATCGCGCGCCATCTGATCGGGCGTGAAAGCGATGAACTGGCACACCACGTCAAAATTGGTTTTCGCCAGATCGGCATATTCGGGCCCCGCAAGATCGCCCAAGATGGACGTGACGCCCTGAGGCAGAGCACCGCCTCTTTTTCCGCGGTTGCAAACGCTGACATCATGGCCCTGGGCCACGGCGCGCTCGACGCATGGATATGAAATCTGGCCGGTACCGCCAATGAAGAGGATGCGCAGTGCCATCTGAATGCCTTTGCCCTGAAACGGTGAGTATTATCGTTCATAGCCCGAAAGGCGCGCGCATGCGAGACGGCCGAGCCCGACTTTGTACGGGAAATCACGCCCCCAGTCCGCCACTGCTCCCTGCCCGCTTCACATCAGTGAAATTTCCGCGTGCTTAGAGGTCGCTCCAATCGGAGCATGCTTGATGACATCTGTTCTGCTGATCTTCGGCACTTGCGTTGTGGGGAAATCCACGCTCGCCGAGCGCTTCGCCACTGCGCTAGGATGGCAGGTCGCCTCCACCGACAAGATGGGGCGCCATCCGGGGCGGCCATGGCCTGAAGTCCGGGAACCCGTTGCCGAGTACTATGCGAAACTTTCAGACGAAACGATCAATTGGTTCCTGCGTGTTCACCACGAGAACATCTGGCCGCACATCCGTCACCGAATTATCCAGGCAAGCAGCGGGGGCGAGGGGGCGGTATTCGAGGGCTCCGCGTTGCGCCCCGAATTCATCGCCGAAATGGATCATCCAGACCTGATGGCGATCGGCCTTTATGCCGAAGAGACATTTCTTCGCGAGCGCATTCGACTGGTGAGCGGCTACGCCCAATGGGACACGGGCCGGCAATCCCTAATCGATAAATTCATCACGCGTTCCCTGCTGCAAAACGCGGAAATCGTTCAAACCGCCAATCAGCTCGGCCTGAAATTGCTCGATGTCGCAGACACGCAAAGCCTGGATCATTATGCGGATGAACTGATTGCCACTTTGGGAATGGGGTTGTAGCCGGTCCCACAATCGGCGCAGCGGCGTTCTGCCGAACGACGCGCGGTTGCGCAGTCCGGCTCCAACGCCCTCGGCTACCCCGAAAGCGTTGGATCGCAATTGCGTCGCCCGCTTAGTCTTCTTCAGCCGCCGCGGCCTGCATGCCGAGAGCGGAAAGGTAGAGATCGAGAATCGCCTCCTGCTCCAGGCGCTCGTTGTGGTCCTGCTTGCGGATCTTCACGACCTGGCGCAGCACCTTGGTGTCGAAGCCGTTGCCCTTGGCCTCGGCATAGATCTCGCGGATATCGGCGGCAATGGCGGCCTTTTCTTCTTCCATGCGCTCGATCCGCTCGACAAATGCTCTGAGCTGGTCCTGGGCTACGCTATCTTCCGCCATGGCACTCTTCCTTCAATCCTGGGACCCCGTTTCAATAGCAGCGGCGGCCGGCATTCAAGCGCTTTTGCCATCAATCCACATGGGTCGTGCGTGGCCTTCGCAATTCCGTCAAATCCAGTGTTTAGCGATTGACACCGCAGGTACGCTTGCGCACAAACAGGACTTCACTTTCATGGCTTTCGGCTATCTGTTGCTTCATCCCCGTCTCGGTCTTGCCCTGATCGGCGCACTGCTCTGCGGCGCGTTTATATCGATTACGCCCGCTTACGCGGACCTGCGTGTCTGCAACCAGACCGCCGACCAGGTCTCCATCGCGCTGGGCTATCGCGCCGAGCGCGGCTGGCAATCGGAAGGCTGGTGGGTCGCCGATCCGCAGCAATGCGCGGTCGTTTACCAGGGCGATCTCCATTCGCGCTTCTTTTATCTCTATGTAGCCGACGACATTGGCGGCGGCGCTTGGGATGGCTCGGTCCTCATGTGCACCCGCGATGAGAGCTTCACCATTTTCGGGATCGAGGATTGCCTGGCGCGCGGCTATGAGCGCACCGGCTTTTTTGAAGTCGACACCCAGAACAAAGCCGACTGGACCTTGCAGCTCACCGAAAATCGCGACGAACAGAATGGCACCGACGCCGATACGCCCAGCGTCGACCAGCCGGAAGGCACGCCCGACGACAGTGGCGTCGATAATCCGCCGCCAGGCGATGCTCCCCCCAACGCGCCGGATGCTCCGGCGGCCAAATAAAGATTCGGATCAGTCATGAGACGTATGCGACGCGTTAAGATCATCGCCACCCTGGGCCCGGCTTCGCAGGACGAAAAGACCATCGAGGAACTGGCGCGCGCCGGTGCCGATGTGTTCCGCATCAATATGAGCCACGCCAGCCATGAGCTGATGCGCGATACCGTGGCCAAGATCCGCAGCGTCGAGAAGCTGCTGAGCCATCCGCTCGGCATTCTCGTCGACCTGCAGGGCCCCAAGCTCCGCGTCGGCAAATTCGCCGAAGGCGCCATCCAGCTCGTCGCCGGCCAGAAATTTACCCTCGACAGCTCCGATAGCCCCGGCACGCTGCAGCGGGTCTACCTGCCGCATCCCGAAATCATCGAGTCGGTGTCGGTCGGCGACCGG
>DASYCZ010000040.1:0-1560 GCA_036499825.1 Devosiaceae bacterium | reverse complement strand
CCAGGCGACGAGGCGGCGGAGCTTGGTGACTTCGTGGCATTCGCCCCAGGCGCGGATGCCGGGGAACACGGCGTAGAGCGTTCCGGTCAGCACCGACATGGGATTGGTGAGGTTGCACACATAGGCATTGGGGCTGTGGGTTCTGATGGCTTCGGCGATTTCGGCCATGGCCGGGATCGCCCGCATGGCCCGCACGAAGCCGCCGGGTCCGACGGTGTCGCCGACGGACTGCCTGATCCCGGCGGCGGCGGGCAGGTCCAGATCGTTGGCCATGTCGTCGAAGGTGCCGGGCAGGATGGAGATGACGACGAAGTCGGCGCCCTGCAGCGCCTCGGGCAGGCTGGTCGCCACGCTGTAGCGGAGCTTCAGGCCATGCGCCTCTGAGTAGCGGTTGCCGAGATCGACGTTTCTTTGCGCCGCCGGAACGTCGAGGTCGAACAGCCTGATCTCGCCGGTGATCGCTCCGTCGTGAACAAGGTCGGCCATCAACGTGCGGGCCCAGTTCAGTGAGCCACCGCCGACATAGGCGAGCGAGATTTCAGCTTTCACGGCGTCGGTCATGGCGAGTTCCTCAGAGTCCGGGCGGCAGCAGAAGCGGCGCCGCCGGCTGCCTGCGGGTTTCGGGTGACGCACGTCATGCACAGAAAAATCGTTGCCACCGTGGTGCGGATTACCAAGCCACGATGCAATGTATTAGCCTCTGCAGTCAGCGCATTGACCGAGTTAATACACTAATATATCAGCGTGTAAACAGCTCGGCGCGATGCCCTTTGCGAGCAAGGAAGAATCGATGACGACACAGGCCGGGGGCGACACGCGCGCGCTGAGCGCGAGCCTTGGAATCGCCCAACCCACACAGTCCGAACGACGCACCAATGCGTCGGTGATTTATGACGCGCTGTACAAATCCATTGCGCGGATGGAGCTGCGGCCGGGCGAGCCGCTGCAGGAGAAAGCCCTCACCGAATTCTTCGGGGTCAGCCGTACGCCGGTGCGCGAGGCGCTGCTGCGGCTGCAGAGCGATGGCCTGGTGGAGATGCAGCCGCAAGCCGGCACCTCGGTGGCGCTGATCCCCAAAGCCGCCATCCGTGAATCGATCATCATTCGCCGCGGGCTGGAGGAACTGGCGGTGACGCGTCTTGCGGCCGTCGCCAATGACCGGGACATCGCCCGCCTCGATCTGCTCATCGCGCAACAAAGGCTGGCGGTGTCGGTCGACGACCAGCCGGGCTTTCACGATGCCGACGAAGCATTCCACGAGCTGATCGCGCTTGCGGCAGGGTTCTCGATGCTCTGGCCGATGGTCAGGCGGATGAAGGTCCACCTCGACCGGCTTCGCGTGCTGTCGCTGCCGCTGGAGGGCCGCATGGGCGTCACGGTCGAGGAACACCAGCGGATCAGGGATGCGATCGCCGCCAAGGACGTGGAGGGCGCGCGGGTCGCGCTGCATGACCATCTGGGCGTGATGATCCCCTACATCGACCACCTGAGCTCGAGCTATCCGGACTATTTCGTCAACGTCCGAGAGGCGCACCGCGTGCCGGCGATCTGATGCTTTCG
>DASYCZ010000039.1:0-1770 GCA_036499825.1 Devosiaceae bacterium | reverse complement strand
CACGATGTGCTTCGTCGGCGAAGGCGGCGACGTGACGATCGACGTCAGCCCGCACCTGCTGCGCCGGCAGATCACCCTGCTGGCGTCCTGGACCTTCTCGAACGTCATCCAGGCCGAGTGCGCCACCTTCTGCATCGAGCGCGGCATCGACGTCGACCGCCTGTTCACCCACAAATGGACGCTCGACCGGGCGGAGGAAGCCTACAAGCTGTTCGACAAGCAGGCGGATGGAAAGGGCGTCTTCCTGATGTAAGTCCGAACTCCTCCCCATTCAGATGGGGAGGTGGCGCGGTAATCCGCGACGGAGGGGTCATGAGCTACAACGCGACTGCAGCTCATGACCCCTCCGTCAGCGTAAGACGCTGACACCTCCCCATCTGAATGGGGAGGGTTGTCTATTTCGACTCGTCGCCGGAGGACGACTTGTTCCGCGGCGTGCCCATCGGAACGATGCGTGGCGAGGAGAAGGGACCGCGATAGGGCCCTCCTTTGGCCGGTTGCGCCGGCACCTTGTCGGCGTCGATCTCCACGGCATAGAGGTTCTGGGCAGGATCGACCGGCACCACGCCGAAGGCCGCGTTCAGATCCGCGGGCACGACGCCAAGTAATGCAGCAGCCTCGGCCAGGCTGGGAGGCTTGTCCGCAACGATCGTCATCAGGACCATCTTCGGATCGGCCATCCGCGCGTCCTCAGACTCCGAAGTGTTGGGCCACGGCATCCGGATCGATGATGCCGAAGCCATAGTCTGCGTTCCAGCCCGCGCCCGCCACATCGGGCGGCTTGCGGGCCGTCGCGCGCAGCTGGTCGAAGAGGCTGACGGACGGCGTGGCTGCCGGCTTCAGCTTGGTGCGCAGGGCCGCAACGCAGCCGGAGGCAACCGCGCAGGCCGCAGACGTCCCGCCGTCGGGCGTGTTCGCGCCCGTGACCAGCGATCCCTGGAAATGGGTGTAGGCCGTCACGTCGGGCTTGTTCTGGAACATGTTGGCGATCGACGGCCCCTGCGAGGAGTAGCCGACGCGCTGGTCGGCCGTGTCGCAGCCCGCGAGGGTGAGCACGTCGCCCAGGGCATTGGCGCCGGTGATCATCCCCGTCGTGAGCCCGGCGCAGGAGACGTCCGCACACGGCGCGCCGCAGTTCCCGGCGGCAAAGATGATGTCGGCGCCGCTGCGCACCAGCATCCCCACGAGCTGGTTGAAGGGATGATTGGGATTGTCGATGTAGCGCCCCGGATGGCCTTCGGGAAAATCCGAGCTCGGATGGAGGATGCCCCAGGCGTTGCTGATGACCAGCGCATCGTATTTGGCGAGGCCGTTGGCATCGAACGAGACGGCCCAGGACGACATGATCTGCGAATAGGCCTTGAAGGCGAGGCTCAGCACGCCGCCGGCCAGGGCGCCGCCCGGCGCCTTGGAGCCGAGGACGGGAAAATCGAGCAGCGCGGCCTTCGGCGCGGCGAGGAGCACGTCATAGGCGCACATGGTGCCGTGATCGAGGGGATGGAAGCCGGGTGCCGTCGTCGTGCCCGGCACCACCCAGGAGTTCGCGATATCCAGGAACGCACTCTTGCTCAGCGGCTGGGCCTGCAGGTGCGCGAGATTGATGCCGGTGTCCATGATCGCCACCGCCACCTTCGTGCCGTCGAGCCCGCGGGCCGCGAGCGCCGCGGTCTTGAGCCGCTGCTGCACCTCGGCCGCACCGCCGACCGGCGGAGTCCCGCCGCAGGTCAGGAACGGGGAAATGACGGGATCCGAGAAGATCGGATGGCCGTC
>DASYCZ010000038.1:0-24788 GCA_036499825.1 Devosiaceae bacterium | reverse complement strand
CGCCGAGACGACGGCCAGCGGTATCGCGACCATTGCGGGACGAGCCGCCTGCTTTCTTATGTGCCATTCGTCAGCTCCTTACTTCTTGGCCTTGTCGGCCGCATGCTCTTGGTCGACCTTGGCGCGCGGCGGCTTGCCGGCGACCAGATCCTTGGCCTGCTGCACCCATTCGTCGCGCTCGGCGCGGCCGTGGAGCGCCAGTTCCTCGTCATACTTGGCGAGGTCGGCGGCCGACCAGTCGGCAATCTGCTTCAGCGAAGTGATGCCGGCAGCGCTCAGCTTCTTGCCAAGCGCGGGGCCGACGCCACCGATCAGCGTCACGTCGTCGACGAAACCGCCCCCGGCCTTCTTGGCTTTCGCCTTGGGGGCCTTGGCTTCAGTGTCCACCGTCTTGGCCGCCGGCTTCTTGGCGGGGGCAGCGGCCTTCTTTGCCTTCGGCGCTTCCTCGCTCACGTCCGCGGTCGAGGACAGCAGCGCGGCAGCGCGGTTCTTGATCCGCTCGTCGGCGACGAGGGTGGTCTTGGCACCGCCGAGCAGGATCTCGCCGATGCGGATCGTCGACAGCTGCTGGCGATGGCCATTGCGGCGGTCGAAATGCTGGCGCCGGTGCTTCTTGATGATCAGCACGGTGCGCTGCTTTTTGGTGTCCACCAGATGAGCGGCAACCGAAGCGCCATCCACCAGCGGGGCGCCGACGGTCACGTCGTCGCCATTGCCCACCATCAGCACCTGATCGAAGGTCACCACGTCACCCGGCTGGGCATCGAGCTTTTCGATCTTGAGGACGTCATTGGCGGCAACCTTGTATTGCTTGCCGCCGGTCTTGATTACAGCGAAATTCATCTTCTCGCCGGCGCTCGTCGAGCTCCGGCCCCTTGTTGTCGCGCTCTGCGGCGCCGCGAACAGGCCCGTGGGGTTCGCGGTCTTCGGACGCCGAAAGTCCAGAGAATTCCGGCGGGCAGCCTCAAGCAGCGGTTTGACAAACCAAAGACGCCCCGGTTCCCCGAGGCGTTTGGTTGCGCGTGCTTATCCGCGCAAAGCCCCGCAGAGTCAAGGCCGCAGGGGCCCCAGCGGACGGTCCGGTCAGCCGGTCGCGGCACCCTTGTACCAGTCGAGAAGGCGAACTTCGGCGACGTCGCCGACCAAATCCTTGAACTTCTGCGTGTCGGTGCCCTTGTAGTGGTAGGGGTAGACGATCTTGGGGCGGAATGCCTTGACGGCATCGGCCGCCTGCTCCGGCGTCATGGTATAGGGCAGGTTCATGGGCAGGAACGCCACCTCGATGCCAGTCAGCGCCCGCATTTCGGGCGTGTCCTCGGTGTCGCCGGCGATGTAGATTTTCTTGTCGCCAAAGCTCACGACATAGCCGTTGCCGACGCCCTGCGGATGGTATTTCGCGCGGTCGGGCGAGGTGTTGTAGGCGGCTACCGCAGTGACCGGCAGGCCATCGATGGTGCCGCTGTCGCCGTTCTTCAGCACCGTGGCCTGGGCCTTCAGCGCGTCCGGCAGCTTGCCCATCACCTCTTCGGTGGTGACGATCGGCGCCTTGCCGGCGAGCTTCAGCAGGCTGTCGGGGTCGAAATGGTCGCCGTGGGCATGGGTGATGAGGATGCCGGTCGGCGGCGGCAGGGCGGAAAAATCCTCCTTGGCCGGATCGACATAGATGACGTGCGCGCCGCTCAGCAGCGCGAGCGAGGCGTGGGCGACGGGATGGATCGTGACATCGCCGGCGGAGGTGGAAAGCGTGTCGCCCGCCACGGACTGGGCGAAAGCGGCGGTGGCGGTGGCGGCGAGGGGCATGGAAGCATCCCGATGATGACGGTTCGACGGTTGGGCATGCGTCTCTCCAAAATGAACAGGGGTCAACGCCAATGCAAATGCCGCCCAGCCGTTCCTATTCCCACACAGCTTAGTGAGGGCGGACGGCGATCAGCCTTTGCCGCAACTCGTCGGCGCCGGCATGCTCGCCGGCGATGACGCGAGGTTTGTGCTGGCGCCGCCAGTGCTCCAGCGTCCACGGGGCCGCGTCGGGCGGCACAGCGATCGCCGGCAGATAGGCGAAGGCCTCGTGCACCTCTTCGGCGATCATCACCGGAATGAGGGTCGGGCGGTATTCCGCACCCTCGAACGCATCGAGCAGGTCGCGCTCGAACGGGGTGAGATCGGTCAGCACCAGGCCTTCGGCCGTGGCGCCGGGCACCCGGACCAGCGCCGGATAGGCACGGGCCGGATAGTGCACAGCGCGAAAGCCGGGCGCCGTCGCCGGCAGCATCGCCGCGGCATTGAGCCGGCGGGCCAGCACGCCAGCCAGCAGGTCGGGATCGCGGAGCGTGCCGTAGACAAAGAGCAAATGGGCCATCGGCGAGCCGGAAAGACGGTTGCGGGGCAAACCCCGCTATGCCATAAGCCGCCGCGTGTCGACCGGCCGCGCGCGTGGCTTTTCACATCTCGCGGAGAGGTGGCAGAGTGGTCGAATGCACCGCACTCGAAATGCGGCGTGGGGGCAACTCCACCGGGGGTTCGAATCCCTCCCTCTCCGCCACACGCCTCAAAAACATTAGGATTTCCGAGGCTTTGCCTAAGGGCAAGGAATTGTAAAGCGCCCGCTGGTACAAGCTGGTGGTACAATCGTGGTCTTATCGATGTCGCGTCCCTTCAAGCATCCGACAACGCAATTCTACTATTACCGGCGGGCCGTGCCCGACGATTTGCGGCAACTTGTTGGCAAGCGTGAGGAAAAGCATAGCCTTGGCACCAAAGACCCCGAGGACGCTAGGGTTCGTCATGCCAGGGTCGCCGCCGAGATCGAGGCAAAATGGGCGGGTTACCGGAGAGGCATCCAGCAGCTTTCCAATCGTTAGCGCCATGCCGTGGCAGGGCAAGCCTATAGAGAGCTGATAGCAGAGCACGCCGATAATCCGCTGGCGGCGACCCTGCATGTCGATCAGGCGGCAACCAACGCCGAACTGATGGAGAAGATGAACCTTCCGCTTGGCCAGCTTGGCGACCGGACCACCCAACTTCGCTTGGTTAAGGCGTTGGTCGATGGCGACAAGTACCTAAATTCCATCTTGGATCGCCGAGGGATTGCTCTCGATAGCGATGAGCTAGCCAAGATCAGACGGGCCGTGGCGTCTGGAATGCAACAAGGCCACGAAACGTTGGCCCGTTTTGCGAAAGGCGATTATCGCGCCGATCCCAATGCCGACCGCTTCCCGCCTCTGGACTCCCCGCCCAACGAAACCCTGACGATCAAGATGCTCTTCGACATTTACAACGGGGAAACCAAGGTTTCTCCGGCCACCGAGAAGCGCTGGATCGGCGTCCTCCGTGCGTTCATGCAGTTCTGTGGGCATGACGACGTCCGGCGGGTAACCGAGGACGATGTTCTGCGTTGGAAGGCTCACTTGCTCGCAAGCGGGCGCAGTAACCGAACCATTGGCGACGTCTATCTCGCGTCATTCAAGGCGGTCTGCAACTACGCGCTGCGCAACAAGCTGCTGCCGTCAAATCCTGCGGCGGGCGTGACGATCACCCAGACCAAGAGGGTAAAGAAGCGCGAACGCGGGTTTACGGAAACGGAGGCGTTGACAATTTTGGCGGCAACGCTTGTGCCGGCCTCGGAACGCACAAGTGTCGAGTTCGCAGCGGCACGGCGTTGGGTGCCGTGGTTGTGCGCCTATTCTGGGGCACGCGTTAATGAGATCACCCAGATGCGTGCCATTGACCTGCATGTGGTTCGCAGCGAAGGGCACGACGTGCACTGTATGAATATTACGCCCGAGGCCGGCACTGTGAAAAATGGCGAGGCCCGTGACGTTGCCCTTCATCCACACCTGATTGAGATGGGCTTTCTAGACTACGTGAAGACACGCCGGGGGCGGCATCTGTTCTACGATCCTGGCCGCTATCGTAGCGGCAAGACTGGAAATCCCCACTACAAGAAGGTCGGCGAGAAGTTGGCTGCGTGGGTGCGCGGCATCGGCGTAGACGATCCCAACGTTCAGCCGAACCATGGTTGGCGCCACCGCTTCAAGAGCATGTCGCGTGGCAAAATAGATGCCGATATTCGCGACAGAATTCAGGGTCACGCACTCAGAACCGAGGGCGAAGAATATGGCGACCTGTGGGCATGGACCATGTTCGAGCAGGTTTCGAAGCTGCCAAAATACGATGTGGCCAAGTTGGCATCGCTTGTAGCCACTGCCTCCTAGGCGCCCGCACAGGCGCGGAACAAGGCGTGCCACCGGACCTCCGATATTGACGTCTCCGATCCGCTAGCCCGCTCGTCCGGCATTCGCCGTGCCGACTGGTGCGCCTCTGACGCCCGTTTTGTCGATTGGTCCGTACGGGCCACTTGAGGTTTTCACCTTCCACCCTGAACATTATGGGAACGCTCGCGACTGGGGGCCAGCCATGATGCCGGACCGGCATCAGCTAGGCAGGGGGAAACCCCCGTGCACCCCGAAGAAAGGCCACACCCATGCGTTCCTGCGACAAACGCCTAGAAATTCGCCTTCCCGACCGCGAAAAGACCGCTGCACAGCGTGCTGCCGATGAACGCGGTATATCGGTCTCTGAATTGATGCGGCGAAGCCTGCGGGGCCATCTGGGAATGCAGGAGCCCTTGAGTGTGGAAGACCGCATCACCATGGCCGGGCTTCGTCGTCGTATCAACGCCATCGAGGCACGTTATGGCCGCACCGACGATCTGGCGCAGGCCCGTGTCGACGTCCAGACGATGCTGGGTCGTTGACGTGTTGATCAAGGCCACGCGCCTTAGGGCGTCCGCTGGCGCCAGCGCGCTGGCTCGTCATTTGGCGAGTGCAGAGGACAACGAGTCTGTTGAGATTGTGCAGGGCACACTGGCAGATCTCGCGGACGCCGTGGCCGACGCCCGCCAGTTCGGTCGAACATATGCCCTGAGGCATTTCATCATCGCGCCGCAGGTGGACATGGACCGCCGGCAGTTCCACGGGGTGGTTGAGATGCTGGGAGACGAGTTCGATTTTGACCCGAAAGCGCCGCTCATCGTGCAGCATGCAAAAGCCCGTGCCGTCGTGGGGGTGGCCGGCCAGCACTGGCATGTGGTGGTTCCTGAAACGGATGCGGCGACAGGTCGGGTGCTGTCGTCGCGGTTCGATCATGCGCGGCATGAAAAAGTCGCCCGCCAGGTCGAACTACTGCTCGGCCATCCCATCATACCTGGGGCGCACGATTTAGCGGTTCTCGCCGCCTTGCGCGCGGGAGGCAAGGTCGACATAGCCAACCAGCTTGCCCCCCACCTGGGTCAGGGTGAGCGCCCCGCTGCCGCCTTCACCAGCATCCAGCACCAATCGGCAAAGCGAGCTGGCATCGACCTTGCCATTGTCCGCGACAATATTCGCACTTCCTGTGTCGATGCCCCTACAGGCCCCGAACTGCGCCGGCGGCTCACGGCCCATGGCCTCGCCCTTGCGCGGGGCGAGAAGGCGGGAACATGGGTGGTGCTGGGACCGGATAGTCAATTCTTAGGTGCCGCTCATCGCCTCGCCGGCAAGCGCAAGGCCGACTTCAACACCTTGATGGAGAATGATCATGACCACGACGGACAGCCCACAGACCCGACCAAACGCCGCGCAGTTGATCCACGCCGACACGCAAATCCTACGGCAGGACGTAGCGACGATTCTGGAGTTGGCAAGAAACACCGTGTTGCCAATGAGGGGAGAGAGCGTGTCCGTGTTAGACGCGATGCTGGGCTTGCTGCAGACCATCGTGACGCGCACGGAGCAGGTGGACCAGAGCCTCGAAGCGCTTCATCAGAAGCTGGACCAGCCGGGCATAGCCAACGTCTTGCAGCGAATGATCAACAGCGACTGATCATCGCCATCAACAGCGCCGCTGCCAGGGTGATGGCCCTGTCGAAGTCCTACAGCAGCGAGTCGTCCGGCCACCGCGTTCAGCAACATCTGGGGGCGCAGGAGCAGCACGCGCGGGCGCGGATTGCGGTCGCTGAGGCCAGGGCGACCGTCACTATATCCAACCGGCTGCATGCGGCGAGGATTTATAAGGACGCTACTGAAACCAGGCATGCCGAGTTGCTCCAGGCCTATCGCTCAGCGCAAGAGCGTGAAGCGGCCATGTCCCCGTCACGTCGTACGGTCCTAGACCAGCTGCTGGGGCGGCAGGCAAAGAGTACGGGCACCGAAGCCGTCGAGCGCGAGATTGCCGCACTTCGTCGCGATGTTATCGACGCCGAACGTGCCGTATTGGGCGCCATGGGCAACCTGGCGCGGGTGGAAAAGGCCGAGGCCGCCGAACGGATGACCCTCCTGGGCGAGGTCGAAGCCGAGCGCCGCAGCGCCATCGAGGCCCTGGCCGAAATCGCCATGGCGCGGCGGCTGGTAAAGGTGTTTCCCGCCATCGCCTACTGCGGCCCAGCCTTTATCGCGTGGGCTGGCAGCAAGGTTGAGGGGAAGCGTCGGGGTTATGGGCCGCGGAATCCTCAGGCGCGAAACATCTGGGGCCTGCCGCTCGACTTCGGGTGATACCGGCATGGCCCTTTGAAATCGGTCAAGCCGGTAGGTCCACCCGCGTTGGAACGCATTTCCGCGCTGGGCCCGACGCCGGATATGCGTTCCAGCATGCCCAGGGCGCGGAATCTGTTTTTAGGTGTTGCCGTACCGACACGGCCTTAAAAGGCGTCAAAAGTGATCTCTGAGCCCCTAGCGGGGACGGGTGGCTGGAGGGACACGGAGACCTATCGGCAAGAAGCTCCCACGGGCAACCTGACGCGTCCTAGCTACGATTTAGAGCTTGCCGCCTATCCCGGGTTCAGGATGCCACTAGGGCGCTAACCCATTGTATCTATACAGTTTCATGGTCTTGCCGGACCATCTTTCCATTGCGACGGATTCCCGTCGCCATGGAGAGGACCCATGTATCAGACCGATCTAGAAGACCTCATAGACGAGTACAACCTGTTGCACGGCCTGCCGCCGGCAAAACGTAACCCACCGCGTCCCAGCCCTCTGCCGGTGGCAGCCAAGCCGAAAAGGCCACGCCGTCCCCGCGCTTCGCGCCCGGTGCAGATCGACCTCGAGGAACTGATTGCAGCCAGCGAGGCTGCTGAGGCGAGTGAGGCCGCCTCCGTGCCCTCGCCGACAGCGGTCGTCGAAACACCGGCTGCGCGCCATCGACCGGCCCCCGGCAGCGATCTGCGGCCCGCACCTGAGGACGGTCAGCCCGAGGTGGAGGAAGATGACGACATTAGGTTCCTCAAGGAGGTCGCTCATATCCGAGAACGTGAATCGCAACAGCCGCAGTATGACTATCGGTTCCTGATGAGACCCATACAGGAGATGCTGGCCCCAGGTGAAGGGAGGGGACCAGCGATCTGTGCCTGCGGCCATGCACGCGGCAAGACTGTAAATGTGCATCTTATCGACCGGGGGAACGGCACCCATAGGGCTTCCGCAACCGGCATCTTCCGCTGTGGAAATGGCGAGGCATGTCCGGCATGCGCGCGCCATATCGCCGCTCTTCGCGCCAAACGCTACCGCCTCGCCCATGACGCCGTGACCGCTCTAGGTGGAACCATGGTCACATTCGTATTCACGATCGAGCATGCCCCAGATGACAGGCTCGCTCCCTTGTTAGCGGCCCTCAAGTCGGCATCGACAGGTGCGCGGTCGGACCGGTTCTGGAACGAGCAGATCAGGCTGGCGATGCAGGCGGTCGGGGCTATGACCGATACCCATGTGCGCTGGAGCGGTCGAGGCGGCTGGCACCCACATTTGCATGTGACTCTAGCGTGCCTCACCCAGGACATTGAGGCCCTGCGGGCGGGATCGGCCATGCTGATCGCAAGCTTCGTGGCCCGCCTGGCCCAGCTCGGCCACCGCGCCAGCTTGGAACAGCAATCGGTTCACATCCTCGACGCGCGTCCGAACGCCTATGCTGCTCACCATCACCGTCGCGCCCAGGTTGAGGGTGAACTGGCCGCCGCTATGACGGAGGACACTAGCCTGTCACCCTTCGACATTGCCGAACTAGCTGTCGGCGGAGATCTAGAGATGAAGGCGCGATACGTTGAATTCTTCCAGGCCCTTCGCGGCACGAAGTCGGGCGTGATTACTGCTCCGATGGCCAAGAAGCTGGGTATCGAGGCTTGCGCCAGTCCCGGCCCCAGTTTCGATGAGACAACAAGAATCGGCTCCATCCCCTCGCCGGTCTGGATGAAGCTGCTCGATCTCAACCTCACCGGCACCTTCCTCAATCATGTCGAGACCTTCGGCCGTGCTGGATGGCAGCGGTCTCGCTGGTGGGCGTTGCAGCAGACCGGATTCGCCCCGCCCGTCGACCTCGCCATGGCCGATGACCTTATGGCGGCGATCAAGGCGATCGCGCTCCTGACCAACCCCACGGCCAAGACGATCGGGCAGAGCTTTCTCGCCAGCCGAGTGGACGGCTGGACCGCCCAGCATGGCCGCGATGTGGCTGCCGCCACGCTTAGCTATGCCGAAGAGCATGCCGCCTTCACCTCCGTTGGCGACGCCGAGGCCGAGAACATGGCGGTCGCTCTTGAAACATGGGCCGACAAAGCCACTCGGCGTCGCCGCGACCGGTCGTCTCACATGACCCTGCCCATGCGCGACGGGGCGCTCCGTGCGGGAACCGTCCCACATGGGTCGGCAGGGGAGCATGTGGGAGGAAATGGCCGAGATTCTCACGACCTTCAGACCCTGTGACCCGATTGGAACCGATCATGTCCCACACCACCGGCCAGCGCATCGGCTATGCCCGGACCAGCACAGCCGACCAAATCGCCGGGCTTGAGTCACAGGTTGCCGAACTCAATGCCACCGGCATCGACCGGCTATTCAAGGAACAGGTGAGTAGCGTTGCCGAGCGTGCCGAACTTGACGCCGCACTTGCCTATGTCCGCGAGGGCGATACTTTCGTTGTCACCAAGCTTGACCGGCTGGCCCGTTCCGTTGCCAGTCTCGTCGCTATTGCCGAGCAGCTAAAGACCAAGGGCGTGGCGCTTCGCATCTTGTCGCCCGACATCGACACCAGCACGCCGGTGGGACAGCTCCTTTTGAACCTGCTCGCGGCGGTGGCCCAGTTTGAGCGCGAGATCATGCTTGAGCGCCAGCGAGAGGGCATCGCCAAGGCGCGACGCGAAGGCCGGTATGCCGGGCGACAGAAGACAGCTCAAAAGCACGCCGGCGCGGTGAAGGCCCTAGCCGCTGGGGGAACCAAGCGGTCCATTATTGCTAAAGAAGTCGGCATAAGCCGATCGAGCGTCTATAGGATTCTGGGGAAGCCTAGAGCCTAGACCGCCACGAAGCAGAACGATTGGCGTGGTCCTCATATTGGTAGTGTCTCAGTTGAGACACTACCCTCATATTGGCCTCGCGCGGCGCTCGACGATTACTGCCCGTTGCTCCCGGCTTTCAGGCGTAGTCGATATAAGATAGCTCTTGGGAATATTTTGGTGCGCGTGATTTAAAATGACCGTCTACGGTCCTGGGTCCACTACCCTGTAAATATCCTGGGACACACCCAGGACGGGAATGAAATGAAGGTTTCCATCCAAAGCCATTGTTCAGGCCACGAACGCGTTCCCCAAGCCATTTTGGCCGAAGTAGTGGCTGCCGCGGCGGCGGTCGATGTGCGGCCGGAACGAGGTGCTGCCCCGCGCATTCGCGATCAGTTTGTATCGGAACTTCGTGAGAGGGGTTGGTCAGGCGAGGTCACCGTTGCCCGAGGCTCCGACATGAGCATCACCTCGATGCGCAGTGGCATTGGCCTGTGCTTGCAGACCGGCAACATGGCCAGGATGTACGCCGACCTGATTAAGCTGCAGACCTTATACCTGGACAATGCAATAGAAGCGGCGATCTTCGTGCTTCCTTCGCAAGCTCTTGCGGTGGCAATCGGCGACAACATCGCTCAGGCCGCGCGTCTTTGGCGGGAGTTGGAAATTTTCCGCAAAGCCTACCATGTCCCGACCCTAGTCTTGTCCTTGGAGTGAAGATGCGAGAAGCCGTTCTTCCCGATACCCCCACAGGTTCTAGATTTGGCTGGCCGCGTCCGTCCCGGCACGAAGAATTCGAAACCCGCCTTAAGGCCAACGGCCTACCGACGCACCGCGTTGTGTTCCAAGGGCTCAGTCAAGATTTGCCGATAATCAGGGTCCCGATCGACCTGCCGAAGTATCGGATGACCAACGGCCGCACCGCCTCGCTTCAGGTGGAACATTTGGCGATGAATTCCGACCTCAGGGCCGACTTGTTCTTTGGTGATCCGGAGATGTGGGATGCGCAGGAAGCTCAGCATGGGCTCTTACTGAGGCTTAGTCGCCAGTCCGAGCTCGACCAGTATTTTGCGGACCCCGCGCACAAGCAGGTGGAGCCGCTTTTGTTGGACCAGGATGGTTTTGCCGTGAATGGCAACCGCCGCCTGTCTGCTTGGCGCGAGCTGCTTTACGGCGATGCGAGCAAGTATGGTCACTTCGAGCACATCGAGGTTGTCGTCCTACCGCATGCCACGGAGAAGGACATCAATCGGCTGGAAGCTCAGCTTCAGATCGAGAAGGATATACGGGCAGATTACAGTTGGGACGCGCAAGCCAACATGATGTTGGCTAAACGGGATCGGGACGGAATCGAAGCAGCCGAGCTTTGCATCCTCTACAAGATGAAGGAGAGCGAGCTGGCCCAACTGCTCGATATGCAGTCCTACGCAGATGAGTATCTGCGGTCGCGCGGCAAGGCCAACATGTGGTCTGAAGTGTCAGGCCAAGAACACACCTTCCAGCGACTAGTCCAGAGCCGCTCACGGCTTTCTGGAGTGGGCCGCAAGGAGGTATTTAAGGAGGCCGCATTCGCGCTGATCGATGAGCCTGCGGCCGTGGGTCGGCTATACACGGCGATCCCAGATTTGGCGGGAAGTCTGGATAAGGTGGTCGAGCGACTTTCTGAGGAGTTCGAAGTCGGGACAGCGGTGGCAGACGACGGCCTGGACGCGTTGTTTGGCGATGGTCAGGTCGATGAATCCGGCCTACGGGAAACGGCACTTATTGGCGCACTTAAGAACCCCGAGCAGTGGAGTAGAGCGCGTGAGGTCATTGCTGACGTCCTTGAATCGGAGCGCCAGCTCAAGAAGGATGTCAAGAAAGCCGGCTACTTGCTCGACCTTTGCGCTAAGGCGAACAGCATTCTTACGGCAGCTGAAAAAGACGGACTTCGGCGCGAGTCGAAGCTGATCGGCGTCGAAAGGCAGCTCAAGGAGATCGAGACGCACGTGGCCGCAATTCGTGCATTCTTGGCGAAGCATGCTCAGGATTGAGTATAGCCTCCGGGAGAATCGGGCGACTTTCGCCTGGGACAGAAGTGATAACTCGGCCCCCTGGGCGGCGATGCTCAAACGCGTTGCCTTCGACACAAGTCGGGATGCAAGACTTGAAGGCGTGGCCGGCGTTTCGCTACCCTGGTGGTCTTTCGCCGGCGCGCGCGATCAGTTCCTGCAGGTGTTCCGGGCCAATGGCCTCAAGGTTGGCGCTGGACTATCGATCAGCGACGAAGCGGCCGCGCTGCTTAAGCAGTCCCAGACGATTGCGGAAACCTATCGAACCGCCACACAAGTGCCACCGCTGCCCCCAGACGATCTAAAGGCAGCCCTTGGCGCAGCCGGCTTCATTCGAGGACTTTCCGATCATCAGCTATTGAACGTTGGCCGGATTGCGGTTCTACCCGCCGCCGCTACCTTTTCGGTGCCCGGCGCCGGCAAGACGACCGAGGCCTTGGCCTTTTATACTCTCCGCTCGAAGCCGAGTGACCGGTTGCTTGTGGTTGCTCCCAAGAACGCCTTCGCGGCGTGGGATGAGCAGATAGTCGAATGCCTGCCAGATATCGGCACACAGTTCGTTCGACTGCGTGGTGGACGAGATCGCATCCGCGGAGCGTTAGCCTTGGATCCGCGGCTGATGCTGGTGACCTATCAGCAGCTGACTCGCATTCAAGATCTTCTCGCCCAGCACCTTGCGCGCCACCGCACATTTGTCTTCTTGGACGAGAGCCACAGGATTAAGGCCGGCGTTTCGGCTGCTAGTGCACGATCGGTTATGGACCTCTCGCATCTTCCTGTTGGAAAACTAATCATGAGCGGCACGCCGATGCCGCAGTCCGTGAGTGATCTTCTTCCGCAGTTCGGTTTTTTGTATCCGGAGATTCCGGCGCAGGAAGATACAGTTGTTGAGCTGATGAGGCCGATCTACGTTCGGACGAACAAAGCCCAACTCGATTTACCTGAGGTCACGCGTAATCTCGTCGAGCTGCCAATGGCGCCGGTCCAACACGAACTTTACCAGTTAATGAGATTGGAGGTCGCACGCGAGGCCTCAGCGCTTCTCAATGCGCAGGGCAGACAAGCCTTCCGATCACTTGGCCGGTCTGTCTCGCGTCTACTGCAGTTTGTGTCGAACCCCTCTTTGCTAGCGTCCCAGATCGGTTTTGCTCATCACAACTTGCTGGCCGCCGTGCTCTCTGAGGGAGAGGGGCCCAAGCTCGAATACGTTCTAAGGCGCGCTAGGCAGCTTTCTCGGCAGAATGAGAAAGTCCTGATCTGGTCCTCCTTTGTGCGCAACGTCGAGTACATGGCCTCGCGGCTAGCCGATTTGGGCGCCGTCTATATCCATGGTGGCGTGGATGCTGGCAGCGAGGACGACAGTGACACTCGCGAGGGAAAGATCAAGGCGTTCCACGACGACGACAACGTGCGGGTGATGATCGCCAATCCAGCCGCGGCCAGCGAAGGCGTCAGCCTTCATCGCATTTGTCATCACGCCCTTTATCTAGACCGCACTTTCAATGCAGCCCACTACCTTCAATCAGAGGACCGCATTCATCGGTTCGGCCTGTCCCCCGACCAGAAAACCATCATCGAAATTGTTGAGTGCATCGGCAGCGTTGACGAGACCGTGCGAACACGGCTGGGGTTCAAAATCGGCCAGATGGCCGCAGCCCTAGAAGACTCATCGCTCGCACCAGATCCAATTCCGATCGATCCTTCGGATGAAGCTGACGTGGACGACCCCGATGACTACACAACGGGGCTACAGTTTGACGATGTCCGCGCCTTAGTTGATGACCTGGGCGGCACAGGTTGAACTCCCCTTTGTCACCGGGCCTGGCGCAGGCGGGGCTGGCACTGCTGAACCTGCTGCATCGCCGGCCGCTCACAGCTCCCGAGCTTCTTTCGGGCATGAGACTCGTTGGCGGCAGGCCACCCTCCGATGCGCTAACGCTGTCCCAAATGCTGAACTGGGTCGCTATCGATGACGGGGGAATCCTACACGCATCGCCCGCCGGGCTGCGAGTTGCTGAATCGGGCAGCTATGAATTGGCGCTACGTCGAATAATCGTCGATTATGTTGCACTCTTAAAGCCTGATTGGCTGCAAAACGCATCATATGGTCGGTCTCGCGTGCTTGCTTTCTGTCCCCCCGGCATCGGCCAAGTCTTGGTTGAGGCTGGGGTGGCGGCGGCGCCCACTGACGAGGTGGTTGCCTTTTGGGACGAGCTCGCATCTCTCGCGCGGGGTCTTCTTGATAGCCGCATGCTCGAGATTGGCCGACAAGGTGAGCGTTTAACACTAGCCCACGAACGAGCACGCACTGGCGCTGTTCCCCGGTGGGTGGCCGTCGACAGCAACCAGGATGGCTACGATGTACTGTCAATCAAGGCGGCTGATGACCCCGCAATGCTTTCGATCGAGGTTAAGGCGAGCCGGGCTGGGTTGGCAGGGTATCTCCACCTCACACGACGAGAATGGGAGGCGGCCGCTGAGAGTTCTGCTTATATTTTTCATTTGTGGGATTTGACCACCGCGGACCCTCGGGTGGCTACTGTTACGTTGGATATCATGGTGCGCCATATACCAACCGATGCTGGAGGCGGCAGGTGGGAGGGGGTGCGGGTTCCCTTCGGACAGTTCGCCGATCTTTTCGAAGGAACTGTATCCTAGGACTATGCTACCGCGCGTTGCTGGTGGTGCCACGAAAGGGTGTTAAACCAGGCACCGACTACCAGGCCACTGAGTATCGGTAGAGCGTAGTTCGTCAGCTTTTTAGATCCGGGGATGCTTTCGGTCGCTTCGCCTTCCGCGGCTGCTTCCATCACATAACCAATGGCGGCATGCTGCTGATCGATTGGCGACGCTTCTAGAAATCGGTGCACTTTGGTGCCCAATTCTCCGAGCAAATCCACCACCTCATATGGACCTAGACCGCGGTTCCGATGAGACCAAGTCGCCTGAAGTGAATCAGGAGTTGCTTGCTGCAAAGTCTGTTCGGCCGAGGCGAAGGCCGTGCCAGTGCTCATCAATAGAGTCCTAATTAGCGGAGACGATCGGAGCTGGCGCTGAAGGGTTTTGTCCATGGCGATTTCACGAATATCGATGGATGCGCCGAAGAAGAAGCGGACTTGCCAAGCCCCGTCGCCGCCCCGTCCATTGGCTAGCTCAAACCGCATTCCGCTCTTAAACCGGAGTCCTGGCAGGGCAGCGCGAAAACTCCGACTGACCGGATACGTTCGGCCTTCCGTCGTCGGTGGGGTGACGGGTGCAATGGCTTTAGGAAGCTTCAGAGATGCACCTGCCTCCGTAAATGTGCGGGACTGCTCTGGTTCGACGCCAAGCGCTGCTTGCCCGATTAGATAGGTAAAAGTCGGCGGGATCGCGTTGCCGACCATCTTCGCCTTTTCCGCAAAAGAGCGGGCGAAGAACTGGAAGGTAATCGGAAACCCCTGAAGGCAAGCTCGCTCCCGAATACTCAGTCGTCGATACTTCCCGCCAGGAGTTTCGATGACGATGCTTTCACGCGAGACGCGGGTGCATGTGGCGGTCACTGTCCGTGCGGGGGCCTCCAAAAGGTCGGGAAACGCCATATTGTTATAGACCGGATGATAGGTCTTCGACTCGCGGTTCATGCGAAGTTCCTCCGCATTGAGCGGTGCTTCATTCTCGCGCTCGGTCAGCAATTCAGGCTTGAGGACGCGGCCCCAGACGGGATCGGTCACGTTGCCGGTGCCGGAGATTGCGCTCACGACGTCGCCGAGTGATCGCCGCGGCAGGCCCGCTCTATACGCATCGATGAGATCGAAAGGAATATTGCCAGCGATGCAGCGGCGACGGGACTGCGGCGTCCCGTAGTCAGAGAAATCGACAACCTCGATTCGTGGCTTCAGTGCCTTGAAGCGGTAGAGCGGATGTTTGGGGTTGTTTAGACCGTGATGAAGGACCTGAGCCACACGGGGAACGTTCTCAAGAGCCCAATAGCGCGGCTTCAGATATTCGACGATTTCAAGAAATTTGAGCACATCTTTCAGACCCTCGTCGAGATCGCCACCGCCGCCTCGGTTCGAGTAGGAAAACTCTGTGCACGGAGGGCTGCCAACTACCAGATCGATGTTGGCCGGAAGGTCTTCCTTCCGCAGATGCCGAATATCAGTTGGCTCGAGAGCCCCACCAAAATTGCCGTTGTGGGTGTCGACTGCCGGCAACCACCACTCATAGGACGCAACCACCTCTATGCCAGCTAGTTTGAGCCCGAGGCTCCAACCGCCGATCCCAGCGTAAAGGTCGATCGCACGCACCAGGGTTCACTCCCATTCCCGCCGAATTCTCCCGCGGGTGCGAAGTTTAGCCGACTCGAATCAATGGCGCTAGAAGCTAACGCTCCCGCCCCAAGCTACGTGCAGCAGTGTGCGACCGATGCGCCCGTCGGCAACGGTTGCTCCCGGGGGAGCGAGGGTAAGGATATGCGTTTGCGCTCCCAGGTCCTCAAACCGCCGGTTTTTAAGGATAGGGAAACGCTGGCCGCTCTCGCGGTCCCACGGTGCACCGGCCTCATTTGCCGCAAAACGCATCATCAAATGCATACAGAACTCTTTTGGCCAGCCGATGAGTCGCGATGGCCTCCTCAATGGTAGTATTACGGACGCCGGCGTGGGCGAAATCGTGGCGCCAACTCAACATCTGCTTGTATGCCCGTTCGATATTTTTCCCGATGCGTTCGTCGATACGTTTTCGACGATCTTCCAGAATTATTTTGAATCTGGCCGAGACATTGTCGTCAAACGTTACCGTGTAACCGTGCAGGTCGCCGATCGAAATCCGACTGTTGAGTTTCTTATAATTATTCGTCGCAAAGTTCGCGAACGCGATGTGATGACGGCCCGCATAACCCACCAAGGTTTCCTTCACACAGGTCTCATAAGAGGCGGCTATCGTCACAACTAAGAGACCAGCCAGGTCGGCGCGGAAACCTGCTACGCCCTTGGCCGCAGGTGGCACGAATTGCTCCATCTCGACCACCAGCTTCTCGATGCGCGCGAAGTGGATATCGAGGTCGGCCCTAGGCATCGGCTAGGATATTTCTCGCCGCCTCGAGTCTTAGCCGTAAGACAGCTGTGTCTGTGGTAGCCCTGCTCACGAAGTCGGCGAGGAAGACGTCATCTACTAGAGTGTCGTATCGTTCCTTGAGTTGCTCTGGCGTGATTTCGGGATGCTCGAGCAATGTCACCATTACCGCCTCAAGCACCGCGGCGTTAATGACGCCCTTGGGACGGAAGGGGCTAGCCAATGCCGCGTTGACCGTGTCCACGACCCGAGGAAAGCGCTCGCTGAAGCGTCTCGCCCGGTCAGTGTCAAAAGAGCGGTTGGCGTCCATTTGGTTGTTGAGATACCTGAGCATAGGTTTCTCATACTCCCCCCAAGCCTCGAACAGAGCGAATAGGCGAAGAACCAGTTCGACGTCTTTCTGGTTTTTGTCTGCCTTGGCTATGCCCAGAATCTTATGCCACCCTGCCGTGAGGTTGAGGGCTTTCAAGGCATCTACGATCTTCCCGCGATAAACCGCGTTTCGGATTTCCTGCGGCTTCAACTGGGTGCCGCCGGTGTTGAGGCGCTCGAAGATATGGAAAACACTGTCGTTCCGAATGCTGGGCTTCAGTTGTTTGATGTTTATTGCCCGCAATGTCGCGTTCCGTAGCTTCCGCTGATCTCGCGGCGACAGCTCGCTGATTGTTTTGCCGTTGTATTCTGAGCGCTCTGACAACCCCTTCAGCTTAAAAATCTGTCGGCGATTTTGGTTGTCAGGCTCCCCAAAAAAGCCCTCGAAAAAGTACTTAACGCTCATGATGCGCTGTTGGCCGTCGATGACTTCGAGCACGTCTTCGTCGTTGACGTAGAGGAACACCTGGGGCACTGGCAGGCCCATCAGGAACGACTCGATGAGACGCGAAGCTTGTTCAATTTTCCAGACATACTTCCGCTGGTAGAACGGAACGATAATGTCCCCGCGGGTAACCTGGCTCGCGAGCAGCTCAAGGGTAGGGTCGGACGGCGCAACGGAGATATCGAACTCGACGAAGGGCACCTCATCGTTTTCGGCCTCGGTGTCGAAGTCGTCTGCTTCAGTATCTTCAGCCACGGCCAACCCCCTGCGTTGCTGCAATAGACTTGACCCCCTCAATGCCGTCAACGCTTCCCACATGTCCAACAAGGAACGTGGACGTTCAAGCGGGGCGCCGCGCCTGGACGGCGACCTGATCTCGACTTGAGTACAAGTCGCTGGTACAAGCGTTCCCATTAGAGGGTGCAAAAACACTGGAAATCTAAGCGTTTTGCGGCGTAGCTGGTCGAGTCCCTCCCTCTCCGCCACTTCCACCCGCTGAAAATGACCATCAAACGCTGCTAACCCCGCGTAGCAGCGTGCTTTTGTCTTAGCGGTCTGGCCCGGTCGGCGGATGGTGTAGTGGCCGCCGGTACCCCAATGTTGCAAAAGCCCCCAAAGCCGTAAGCACACACAAAACCACAGCCCGTCTGTCCAATCGTCTGTCCGTTGGCGGACTGGAGGGCCCAGAGCTTGGGGGCGATTTAACCGGCTCCTCGCCCAAATTAACCGCGTTCGTGCGGGCGGATATTTTCGCACTGGACTAACCCGGAACAAGCCCCATTTGTCGGTCCCGAGGCTCGAGGGCTCAATAGGATGTCCACTCGTAGAACACTGACCGCCACCCAGGTCGCCGGCATCAAGGATGACGGCGTCCACTGGGTCGCGCCCAGCCTCTACATGCAGGTGCGATCCGGTCAGGGAACGAGGAGCTGGCTGTTCCGCTATAGCCGGAACGACACCAATCAGTGGATGGGTCTAGGCTCGACCGACGAAAAACCCTTCACCGACGCCCGCGACGAAGCCGCGATGCTGCGGGTACTGGTCAAGCGCGGCGAAGACCCGATCAGCCAAAAGCGCGAAGTGGAGGCCAAGCGCCAGATCGAGACCGGGCCCACGCCGCCGACCTTCGATGAGTGCGCCAAGCTCCATATAGCCAGCCATGAGAGTGGCTGGAAGAACGACAAGCACATCGCCCAGTGGAAGAGCACGCTCAAGACCTATTGCGGTCCAGTGATCGGCAAGTTGCGCGTCGACGATATCAGCGTCGAGGATGTGCTCAAGGTCCTCAAACCGATCTGGGTCCAAAAGCCCGAAACGGCGAGCCGGCTGCGCGGACGGATCGAGAAGGTGCTGGGCTGGGCCACGGCCATGAAGTACCGCACCGGGGAGAACCCTGCCGCCTGGACGGGGGGCTTCAGCACCTGCTGCCGGCCACCTCATCGATCCAGAAGGTCGAGCACCACAAGGCCGTCCCTTACAAGGAAGTGCCACAGGTGATGGCCGATCTGCGCAAGTCAGATGGCATCGGTGCCAAGGCACTGATGTTCACAATCCTGACTGTCTCCCGCACCGGAGAGACGCTCGGGGCCAGACCTGAGGAGTTCGACTTCGCCAACAAGGTGTGGACTGTTCCCGCCGAACGCATGAAGGCCGGTCGTGAGCACCGGGTGCCACTGACCGAGGAAGGGATAGCGATCGTCAAGAGTCTGATTGAGCCCGGACAGAAGTACGTCTTCCACAACGAGTACGGCCGACAGCTGAGCAATATGACGATGCTGAAGGCGCTGCGTGTCGTCCGCGACGACGGCCCCACCGTGCATGGTTTCCGCTCATCGTTCCGAGACTGGGCCGCGGAGCAGACTGATGCCCCGCGCGAGGTGGTTGAGGCCTGTCTCGCTCATGCCGTCGGCGATGCTGCAGAGCTCGCCTACAAGCGCAGCGACTTTCTCGAGAAGCGTAGAACCATAATTGAGGGTTGGTCAAAGTTGTAAAAGGTGCAACTAATATAGGCAGAAAATATTTCTGCCCATTTCTTAGCCACCTCGTTGTTCCTCCTGCTCGCGAAGCGCCCAACGGTCTGATCAGACACGGTAGTATATCATCGTTGTTGCCAAATTATATCCAACAATATCAATGGATTGATTTCCTCCGTGAGCATTGGCACGCCGTTTGCAAGTTGGTTCGCGGTGCAAACAAACTGTCGGAGGCATAAAATGACAGGAGTATACCGCATTGCGGCCGGGCTCGCGCTCGGCGCCGCTATGACGATCGGCGCAATCGTGCCGGCGTTCGCTGCAGATGACACGATCAAGATCGGCGTCCTTCATTCGCTGTCGGGCACGATGGCGATTTCGGAAACTACCCTCAAAGACACCATGCTCTATCTGATCGATGAGCAGAACAAAAAGGGCGGCCTCTTGGGCAAGAAGCTCGAGCCCATCGTCGTCGATCCGGCGTCCGACTGGCCGACCTTTGCCGAAAAGGCCCGCGAACTGATCGCCGTCGACAAGGTTGCCGCCGTGTTCGGCTGCTGGACCTCGTCCTCGCGCAAATCCGTGCTCCCGGTGTTCAAGGAGCTGAACTCGATCCTCTTCTACCCCGTACAGTACGAGGGCGAAGAGTCCGAAAAGAACGTGATCTATACCGGCGCAGCGCCGAACCAGCAGGCGATCCCGGCCGTCGACTACCTGATGAGCGACGATGGCGGCGCGGTGAAGCGCTGGGTGCTCGAAGGCACCGACTACGTCTATCCGCGCACGACCAACAAGATCCTCGAGCAATACCTGCTCGACAAGGGCGTGAGCAAGGACGACATCCTGATCAACTACACGCCGTTCAGCTTCTCCGACTGGCAGACCGAAGTCAGCAAGATCAAGGCCTTCGGCTCGGCGGGCAAGAAAACCGCGGTGGTCTCGACTATCAACGGCGATGCCAATACGCCGTTCTACAAGGAACTCGCCAACCAGGGCATCAAGGCCGAGGACATCCCGGTCGTCGCCTTCTCGGTCGGCGAGGAAGAACTGTCGGGCATGGACACGACCAACCTGGTCGGCCATCTCGCCGCCTGGAACTACTTCGAATCCGTCGACACGCCCGAGAACAAGGCGTTCATCGATGGCTGGCACAAGTTCATCGGCAACGACAAGCGCACCACCAACGATCCGATGGAAGCCGCCTATCTCGGCTTCAACCTGTGGGTTGAAGCGGTGACCAAGGCCGGCACCACCGATACCGATGCCGTGCTCAAGGCCATCGTCGGCCTCAGCTACCCGAACCTGACCGGCGGCACCGCGACCGTGCTGCCGAACCATCACCTGACCAAGCCGGTGCTGATCGGCGAAGTGCAGGCCGACGGGCAGTTCGACGTGGTCTGGAAGACCCCCAGCGTCGTGCCGGGCGACGCCTGGTCGGACGTGCTGCCGGAAGACAAGGGCATCGAGGCCGACTGGACCGATCCGCTCAAGGGGTGCGGCCACTTCGACACCGCCACCAAGACCTGCACGACGGCGCCGTCGCCGTAAGCGGTCAATCCACTATCGTGAGGGCGGCTCGTCCGCCCTCGCCTCTCCGCCAGCATAGAGCGAGCACGATGGCCACCCGGCTCCTGACACTGATTGCTTTCCTGATCGCTTCTCTGCTTCTTGCCGTGCCGCAGACATCGGCGCAGGCCGCCGCCACGCCGGCGCTGGTCGACGCGCTCGGCCCCGGCAGCTTTACCGACCGCGAGGCGGCCATGGCCGCTCTCGTCGGCACCGGCGATGCGCGCGTCGTGCCGATCCTGCAGGCGCTGTCGGATGGCAACCTCTATATCCGCAAGTCCGACAGCAAGGTGGCGATCGCCACGAAGGCCGGCGGCGCCTATGCGCTTAAGGACCCGCTCGATGGTGCCGACCTCGGCACCGCCGCGTCGGGCGACATCGACAAGGTCAAGATCAACAACGGCCTGCGCGGCAAGATCCGCACTGCCATCGGCCAGATGACGCTGCTGTCGACCGACCGCACGATGCGGTTGTCGGCGGCGCAGTCGGTGCTGAAGACCGCCGATCCGAATACGCTCGAACTGCTGCAGAAGGCGCTGGCGGCCGAGACCGATCCCGAAATCAAGAATGTGATGGAGCTCGCCCAGGCGGTCATCGTGCTCAAGACCGACACGCCGCTCGAGCAGAAGCGCGCCGCCATCCAGACTGTCGCGGCGCACGGCGACCGCGAGGCGCTGACGGTGCTGACCGCCGCGCTCGGCACGGTGCCCGCCGAGCTGAAGCCGGACGTGCAGGCCGGCATCGCCACCATCGATCGCCAGCTGCAGCTGTGGGACGTGGCGCAGAATCTCGTCTACGGCCTGTCGCTCGGCTCGGTGCTGCTGCTGGCCGCCATCGGCCTCGCCATCACCTTCGGCGTCATGGGCGTCATCAACATGGCGCACGGCGAAATGGTGATGCTGGGCGCCTACGCCACCTTCGTGGTGCAGCAATTGATCCTGACCTACGCGCCTGGGCTGATGGAATGGTCTCTGGTGATCTCCATTCCGGCCGCCTTCCTCTTTACCGGGCTCGCCGGCATCGCCATCGAGCGCGGCATCATCCGCTGGCTCTACGGCCGGCCGCTCGAAACGCTGCTGGCCACCTGGGGCCTGTCGCTGATCCTGCAGCAGGCGGTGCGCTCGCTGTTCGGCGCCAATAACCGGCCGGTGCAGATCCCGACTTGGATGACCGGCCAGTTCGCCATCGGCGGGCTCGATATCACCTGGAACCGACTGTGGATCGTGGTGTTCGCAATCCTGGTGTTTGCCGCGCTGCAGCTCGTCCTCAACCGCACGCCGCTGGGCCTGCAGATGCGGGCCGTCACCCAGAACCGCCGCATGGCCTCGGCCATGGGCATCAGAACGCCGTTCGTCGACGCCATGACCTTCGGCCTCGGCTCGGGCGTCGCCGGCCTCGCCGGGGTGGCGCTGACCCAGATCGACAACGTCTCGCCCAATCTTGGCCAGGGCTACATCATCGACAGCTTCATGGTGGTGGTGTTCGGCGGCGTCGGTAATCTGTGGGGTACGCTGATCGGTGCGCTGTCGATCGGCGTCGCCAACAAATTCCTCGAACCCTATATCGGCGCCGTGCTCGGCAAGATCATCATTCTGGTGCTTATCATCCTGTTCATCCAACGGCGACCACGCGGCCTGTTCGCCCTCAAGGGCCGAGCGGTGGAACAATGATCACCCAGATGATCTTTCGCTCGCTCGACCGGCGCGCCGTGTGGCTGGTCAGCCTGCTGCTGCTCGTTGCGCTGGCCGTGCCGTTCTGCAACCTGGTGCTGCCGACATCCAGCCCGCTGCATATCCCCGATTACGCGGTGCCGCTGCTCGGCAAATACATGACCTATGCCATGCTGGCGCTGGCGCTCGACCTGGTCTGGGGCTATTGCGGCATTCTATCGCTTGGGCATGCCGCATTCTTTTCGCTCGGCGGCTACGCCATGGGCATGTACCTGATGCGCCAAATCGGCGCCCACGGCGTCTACGGTAATCCGATCCTGCCCGACTTCATGGTGTTCCTCAATTACAAGGAACTGCCCTGGTTCTGGTATGGCTTCGACAATTTCTGGTTCGCCTGCCTGATGGTGCTGCTGGTGCCGGGCGTGCTGGCCTTCATCTTCGGTGTGCTGGCCTTCCGCAGCCGCGTCACCGGCGTCTACCTGTCTATCATCACGCAGGCGATGACCTATGCGCTGCTGCTGGCCTTTTTCCGCAACGACCTCGGCTTCGGCGGCAATAACGGCCTCACCGATTTCAAGGACATCCTCGGCTTCAACATCCAGGCGATCACCACCCGCGCCGCGCTGTTCGCCGCCACCACCATTGCCCTCGCGCTCGCGGTGTTCATCTGCTCTGCCATCGTCAACTCCAAGCTCGGCAAGGTGATGGTCGCGGTGCGCGATGCCGAGAGCCGCACGCGCTTCCTCGGCTACCGCGTCGACAATGTGAAGCTTTTCGCCTTCGTCGTCTCGGCACTGATCGCGGGCGTCGCCGGCGCGCTCTACGTGCCGCAGGTGGGCATCATCAACCCCAGCGAATTTGCGCCGGAAAACTCGATAGAGATCGTCATCTGGACCGCCGTGGGCGGGCGCGGCACGCTGATCGGCCCGATCACCGGCGGCTTGCTGCTCAATTTCGGCAAGACCATCTTCACCAGCATCTGGCCCGACTACTGGCTCTATGCGCTGGGCGGCCTGTTCGTCCTGGTGACGCTGTTCCTGCCCAAGGGCATCGTCGGCACCATCCGCGACGCCTTCCGGCGCAAGGCGCCGCCGCGCAGCGACAACAACATGCCCGAAGAGACCGGCCAGACCGACCGGCCGCTCGTCACCGACGCCCAGCCCGACCCTGCGGAGTAGACCGATGATCGATCCCGCAGACCGATTCAAAACGATGCTCTACCTCAACGGCGTGAGCGTCAGCTTCGACGGCTTCAAGGCGCTCAACAATCTCTCGATCATCGTTCATCCCAACGAAATGCTGGCGATCATCGGCCCGAACGGCGCCGGCAAGACCACGATGATGGACATCATCACCGGCAAGACCCGGCTCGACGACGGCGAGGTGTTCTTCGACGGCCGGATCGACCTCAGGCGGCTCGACGAGGCCAAGATCGCCAACCTCGGCATCGGCCGCAAATTCCAGAAGCCCACCGTGTTCGAGAGCCACACCGTCTGGGACAATCTCGACCTGGCGCTGAAAAAACCGCGCGACGTGTTCTCGACGCTGGCCTATGTGCCGGCCAATGACGACGTCCGGCGCATCAACGACATCCTCGACACCATCCGGCTGAGCGCCCGCAAGGGCGACCTCGCCGCCGGCCTCAGCCACGGCCAGAAGCAGTGGCTGGAGATCGGCATGCTGCTGGCGCAGGACCCAAAACTCCTGCTGGTCGATGAGCCCGTCGCCGGCATGACCGACAGCGAGACGGTCGAAACGGCCAAGCTGCTCAAGGAAATCGCCCAGACCCGCTCGGTGGTGGTAGTCGAGCATGACATGAGTTTTGTGCGCGAGCTCGGGACGCGCGTGAGCTGTCTGGCGGAAGGCTCGGTGCTGGCCGAGGGGACGCTCGATCAGGTGAGCGCCAACCCGGTGGTGATCGAAAGGTATCTCGGCCGATGAGTTCATCCCTCGCGATCAAGACCGTCGACCTGTACTACGGCGCGGCGCAGGCGCTGTACGGCGTCAGCATCGAGTGCAAGCCGGGCCGCATCACCGCGGTGCTCGGTCGCAATGGCGTGGGCAAGAGCTCGACGCTGCGTGCCGTCACCGGCATTAACAACACGTCCTCCGGCGAGGTCGTTTTCGACAACGACGTGCTCAAGAAAGCCCCCCCCTACAAGCGCGCCCGGCTTGGCATCGGCTACGTGCCGCAGGGCCGCGAGATTTTCCCGCTGCTGACGGTCAAGGAGAACCTCGAGACCGGCTATGCCGGCCTCAAGGGCGCCGACAAGAACGTCCCGCCTTACATCTTCGAATTGTTCCCCGTGCTGAAGTCGATGCTCGGCCGGCGCGGCGGCGACCTCTCGGGTGGCC
>DASYCZ010000037.1:0-311942 GCA_036499825.1 Devosiaceae bacterium | reverse complement strand
GACGAACTTTGCGGTCGCGGCCTCGACCACTGTGGCATCCGTCTGCCGGCGTGGATCGCGCATCGGCAGCGGGAACGTCAGGTCCTTGTAGGTGATCATCGCCCGCGTGCTGCCGTCGCTTTCGGTGCTCAGGTTGATGCTGCCATAGTCGATGGCGGGCTTGCAGCTGAGGCTCTGGTCGAACTTGGTGCGATAGGCGAAGGCGGTGGGCAGCGATTTGTACGGTGTGCCCTGAAGGTTGATCATGTCCTCGGGTTCCTGCCCGGGGTTGCGGTAATAATAGAGGTCGACATCGACCCCCGGGCACTGCGCCTGGCACTCCAGCAGATCGTTCTGCGCGTAGTCGACCAGCGTCGAATAGCTGATCGGCCAGTAGAAGCCGTCGGCCTTGCGCACGCACACGGTACGGATCGTGTCGTAGCCCTGCTCGCCCGAGAACTCGTCGCCGCGGGTGGTGTTGCCGTCGCCCAGCGAGTCTTCGAAATTGCCGAACAGCTGGTCGAAGATGTTGCCGCGGCGCTGTTCGGTGGTGGTCGCCGACGAGCGCGAATTGCAATTGAAGCGCGCCATTTCCTGCAGCACGGCCTCGCGCTGCTGCGCCACGGCATTGCCGGTCGAGGCCTGGGCCTGCGCCTGCTTCAGCGCGGCGCGGGCCGACAGCACGTCGCGCGCCTCGGACCGGCACTGGGCGTTGAGCTGGTCGCCGCGCTTGGCGGCGGCGTTGCAGCCGTCGCGGACATACTGGCTCTCGGCCTGCTGCACGTCCTGCTGCGCCTGCCGGGCGCGATCGTTGGTGTCGCCATACTGGTCGAAGCCGCCGCTGCTTTCGATGCGCTGCAGCGTGTTGGCAAGCGCCTGGCAGTTCTGCGACTGGGCGTAGGCGTCGGAGGTATCGAGGGCGAACAGCACCAGCGCGCCGACCAGCACGGCAAAGCGGAACAGCAGTTTCGACGCGTATGCCATGGAGTCCAAGAACAGCCCGATCCGCAACAAGGGGTAAAAGAGCAATTAGCCCAAAATCGGACTTTGCCGTAGCCCGCAAGAGCTTAACCCGGTCGCGTCACCGCAACGTGAAAATCCTTGCCGGGTTGCCGCCGTTTCCGTCGCAGCCGGCGTTTCGGAAGCCGCCCCCTTGCTTTCGGGGCCATTCATCGTCAGATTGCGCGCCATGACAACCGCTAACCCGATCATTATCGGCGCGATTATTTGCTGCTAACACCTGTAGGCGGCGCGGTTTTCTTCATCCTCTGAGTCCTGATCCCGAAGAGCCCGCTGCTAGGCGTAACCGTTGAGGCACGGCGACTTATGGCTTTGGGCGATTTGAAACTACGGCTCCACAACACGCTGACCCGGACGAAAGAGGACTTTGTTCCCCTCGACCCGGCCAATGTGCGGCTCTACGTCTGCGGGCCGACGGTCTACGATTTCGCCCATATCGGCAACGCCCGCCCGGCGATCGTCTTCGACGTGCTGTTCCGCCTGCTGCGTCACGCCTACGGGCCCGAGCAGGTCACCTATGTGCGCAACATCACCGACGTCGATGACAAGATCAACGCCCGCGCCGTTCGCGATTTCCCGGCGCTGCCGCTGAACGAGGCGATCCGCAAGGTCACCGAGACCACAGCCGCGCAGTACCAGAAAGATACCGCCGCCCTCGGCTGCCTCGAGCCGACCGTACAGCCGCGCGCCACCGACAACATCGATGGCATGCAAAAGCTCATCGGCCAGCTCATCGCCAACCACCACGCCTACGAAGCCCCCGAGGTGGGCGAGGTGCTGTTCGACGTGAGCTCCATGCCCGATTATGGCGCGCTGAGCGGCCGCGATCTCAGCGAAAATCTCGCCGGCGCCCGCGTCGAGGTGGATACGCACAAGCACAACCCCGCCGATTTCGTGCTCTGGAAGAAATCGAATGCCCACGAACCCGGCTGGGACTCGCCCTGGGGCCGCGGCCGGCCGGGCTGGCACATCGAATGCTCGGCCATGAGCGAGCGCTATCTCGGCCAGGTCTTCGACATCCACGCCGGCGGCCTCGACCTCATCTTCCCGCACCACGAGAACGAGATCGCCCAGTCGCGCTGCGCCCACGGCACGCCGACCATGGCGCGCTACTGGCTGCACAATGGCTTCCTCCAGGTCGAGGGCCAGAAGATGAGCAAAAGCCTCGGCAATTTCGTCACCATCGCCGAACTGCTCGAAACCGAAAAATTCGGCGGCCGCAAATGGCCCGGCGAAGTGCTGCGCCTCGCCATGCTGATGACCCACTATCGCGAGCCGATCGATTTCACCGTCAAGCGTCTGGAAGAGGCCGAGGAAAAACTCCGCGGCTGGCAGCGCGCCGCTTCCGCCGCCAAGGGCACGGGCGCGGTCGATTCCTCGGTGGTCGAAGCACTGAGCGATGACCTCAGCTTCCACCGCGCCTCGATCGCCATTGACGTCATCGCCCGCAAGGCCAATCGCGGCACCGACACCGCCGTCGAATGCCTCGCCGCGACCCTCAAATTCTTCGGCTTTCCGACCGACAGCCTTCTCGTCGACACACAGGTGTTCGACACCTCGCGCATCGACGACGCCGTAAAAGCCCGCCTCGCCGCCCTCAACGGCAAGGACTTCGCCAAAGCCGACGAAATCCGCGCCGCCCTCCTGTCCGAAGGCATCCAGCTGATGGACTCCAAGAATGCCGCTGGCGAGCGCGTTACGAAATGGGAAATCAAGCGGTGATGGAGAGAACCCCTCATCCGTCTGCTGCGCAGCCACCTTCTCCCTCAAGGGAAGAAGGGGAGTCAGTGGACACTGCGCCATCGATGATCCCTTCCCCCCTTGAGGGGGAAGGTGCCCGAAGGGCGGATGAGGGGTTTCTCTCCAAGCGCGCCAGACTTGAGTGGCGCACGGCCAACACAACGCGACTACGCGGCTTTGCCCGCAAGATGCGGGCCCAGCCCACCGAAGCCGAGCGTCGCTTGTGGGGTTTGGTTCGCGACCGCCGTCTGGTCAATTTTAAGTTCCGCCGCCAGGTGCCCATCGGCAACTATGTCGTCGATGTCCTGTGCGCCGATCGACACCTGATCGTCGAACTGGACGGTGGGCAACATACGGAAAGCGCTTACGATGAAGCCAGAGATAGTTGGCTGAAGGCACAAGGCTTCCGGGTCCTCCGCATCTGGAACAACGATATGTTGGCCCGTCCGGACGCCGTTTTCACTGCAATTTTCAACGCCCTTGAGGAGCAAGCACCATGACTGCATCCGTGGACCATATCGGCCTCAACGTCACCGACTACGACAAGGCCAAGGCGTTCTACGCCGCGGCGCTGAAGCCGCTCGGCATGACCGTGATGATGGATTTCGGCGTCACCATCGGGCTCGGCGAAGTGCATCCGTTCCTGTGGATTTCGGCCGGCAATCCGGGCCACGTGCATCTGGCGATCGCTGCCTCCACCCGTGCGCAGGTCGACGCCTTTTACGCGGCCGCGATTGCCGCCGGCGGCAAGGATAACGGCAAGCCGGGCCTGCGTACCGAATACAGCGAGAACTACTACGCCGCCTTCATCATCGATGCGGATGGCCACAACATCGAAGCGGTCTGCCACGCCCCCGCGTAAGGGCACCAATCGAACGGGATTCCATCATCTTGAGCGAACTGCGCAGCTTCTATCCTGAGACAATCCCGTTCGACAGCGGTATGCTCGATGTCGGCGACGGGCACTCGATCTATTGGGAGCGGGTGGGCACCAAAGGCGCCAAGCCCGCGGTGTTCCTCCATGGTGGGCCGGGTGGCGCCTCCTCGCCGGCGCAGCGGCGGGTGTTCGATCCCGCCCGCTACGATGCGATCCTCTTCGACCAGCGCAGCTGCGGCAAATCCCTGCCGTTCGCCGGGCTCGAGCACAACACCACCTGGGACCTCGTCGCCGACATCGAAAAGCTGCGCCGGATGATGGGCGTCGATCGCTGGCAGGTGTTCGGCGGCTCCTGGGGTTCGGCGCTGGCGCTGGCCTACGCCGAAACCCACCCCGAGCGCGTTACCGAGCTCGTGCTGCGCGGCATCTTCACGCTGCGCCGCTGGGAACTGGAATGGTATTATCAGCGCGGCGCCTCGTTGGTCTTCCCGGACAAATGGGAGCGCTTCGTCGCCCCCATTCCCGAGGCCGAGCGCGGCGACATGATGGCCGCCTACCGCAAGCGCCTCGTCGGCGATGACCGCGAGGAGCAATTGCGCTGCGCCACCACCTGGGCGCAGTGGGAAGGCGAGACGCTCACGCTTCTGCCGGACCCGTCGGTGTCCGAGGGCTTCTACGACGCACAATACGCGCTCGCTTTCGCCCGCATCGAGAACCATTATTTCGTCCATGCCGGCTGGATGGACGAGGGGCAACTGCTGCGCGATGCCCATAAGCTCAAGGGCATCCCCGGCGTCATCGTCCAGGGCCGTTACGACATGGCGTGCCCGCCCGCCACCGCGTGGGACCTCCATCGCGCCTGGCCCGAGGCCGAGTTCCATCTGGTCGAAGGGGCAGGGCACTCCTTCAGCCAGCCCGGCATCCTCCACCATTTGATCGAGGCGACCGACCGCTTCGCCGGAGCAGCCGCGCCATGACCGACTACCTCACCGGCGGTTGCCAGTGCGGCGCCGTGCGCTATCGCGTCGCCGGTCCGCTGCGCCACGCGTCGATCTGCAATTGCCGCATGTGCCAGAAGGCGCTCGGCAACATCTTCGCGCCCTTCGCCGAATTCAATGCCCATGTCGAATGGACCCGCGGCAAGCCCACGCTGTTCCGCTCGTCGCTGAAAGTGCAGCGCGGCTTCTGCAACCAGTGCGGCACCCCGCTCACCTACCAGTGGGGCAACAACAGCCCGGCGCTGACCATCGGCTCGTTCGATCGCCCCAACGACATTATGCCGACGGGCGAGCTGGCGCGTGACAACCGGCACCCTGTCGTCGGCCACGCCGATGAACTGAGCGAGGAGCCGCTCGGCACCACCGACGAGGAGCGCGATATCCTCGCGATCCTGCGGTCCTATCAGCATCCCGATCAGGACACCGAACACTGGACCCCAGGAGCAGGACTATGAACGACAACGGCTTCACCGGTGGTTGCCAGTGCGGCGCCGTGCGCTTCCATGCCGCCGAGCTCCGCGACAACCCGCATGTCTGCTATTGCCGCATGTGCCAGAAGGCGACGGGCAATCTCTTCGCCGCGCTGGTCGGCGTGCGCCACGAACACCTGACCTGGACGCGCGGCAAGGCCGCCGAATTCGAGAGCTCCGGCGTCGCCGCGCGCGGCTTCTGCCCCAATTGCGGAACGTCGCTCTATTATCGCTCGCTCGGCGGCCCGCATGTCTCGATCGGCATTGGCGCGTTCGACGAGCCGCACCGCATCGAGCTGCTGTATCAGATGGGCCTCGAGGGCAAGCACCCCTCGCTCATGCATCTCGACGCCGTCGAGGAAGTCGGCACCACGGAGGAAAATGACGGCGCCGATGCCGTCGCAAAGATTAGCGGGTCCAGCCACCAGCATCCCGACCACGATACCGAAAACTGGATCCCGTACCCGAGTAACCCGTGATGACCAAAGACCGCCTCTATCTCTTCGACACTACGCTCCGTGATGGCGCGCAGACCGCTGGAATCGAGTTCTCGCTCGAGGACAAGATCCGCATTGCCGGCATGCTCGAAGAGATTGGGGTGGACTACATCGAGGGCGGCTATCCCGGCGCCAACGTCGTCGACGACGCCTTCCTCGCCGAGCCGCGAACCAGGTGCGCGACCTTCACCGCCTTCGGCATGACCAAGCGCAGCGGCCGCTCGGTCGGCAACGATCCGGGCGTGCAGGCGATCCTTAATTCCGCCGCGACCGCCACCTGCTTCGTCGGCAAATCCTCCTCGCATCAGGTGACGCTGACGCTCGGCATCACCCCCGAGGAAAACCTTCGCAACCTCAGCGAGACCATCAAGGCGGCCGTCGCCGCCGGCAAGGAAGCCATGGTCGATTGCGAGCATTTCTTCGACGGCTACAAGGCCGATCCGGCTTACGCAATCAAGTTCATCGAAACGGCACTCGCCGCCGGTGCGCGCTGGGTCGTGCTCTGCGACACCAATGGCGGCACCATGCCGTCCGAAGTCGAAGCCATCGTCGCCGCGCTGCCGGTCGATAGATCGAAGCTCGGCATCCATGCTCACGACGACACCGGTCAGGCCGTCGCTAACACGCTGGCCGCGGTGCGCGCCGGCGTGCGGCAGGTGCAGGGCACCCTCAACGGCCTCGGCGAGCGCTGCGGCAACGCCAACCTCATCACCCTCATCCCGACGCTGCTGCTGAAGCCGGTGTTCGCCAATCATCTCGAAACCGCCGTGACCCCCGCCCAGCTCGGCGAACTGACCCGCGTGTCGCGCGCCTTCGACGATCTGCTCAATCGCGCCTCCGACCGGCAGGCGCCCTATGTCGGCGCCGCGGCCTTCGCGACCAAGGCCGGCATCCATGCCTCGGCGCTGGCGAAAGACCCAACCACCTACGAGCACATCCCGCCCGAAACCGTGGGCAACGAACGCAACGTCATGGTCAGTCAGCAGGCCGGCAAGTCCAACCTGCTGACGCTGCTCAAGCGCCACGGCATCGTGCTCGACAAGGACGACGCGCGGCTCGAGCGGCTGCTGCGCACCGTTAAGGAGCGCGAGGCGAGGGGCTATTCCTACGATGGCGCCGAGGCGAGCTTCGTCATGCTGGCCCGCGAGGTACTGGGCACGCTGCCGGTCTTTTTCACCGTCGAGAGCTACCGCGCCTCGGTCGAGCGGCGCCACAATGCGAAAGGGCAGGCGGTCAACGTCACCGAAGCCGTGGTCAAGATCGACGTCGACGGCGAGCGGCTGATGTCGGTGGCCGAAGGCAACGGTCCCGTCAACGCGCTCGATCTGGCGTTGCGCAAGGACCTTGGCAAGTTCTCGGCCGAAATCGCCGATCTCGAACTGGTCGACTTCAAGGTTCGTATTCTCGACGGCGGCACGGGCGCGGTCACCCGTGTGCTGGTCGAAAGCCGCGACGACAGCGGCGAACGCTGGACCACCATCGGGGTCAATCCCAACATCATCGACGCCTCATTTGAGGCGCTTTATGAGTCAATCACCTACAAACTCTTGAAAACACGGGGAAGTGCTGCCTAGCCTGCTTCCCCCGAGGGGAAACGATCTTTGGCCGGGGCACGCGCCGCTGCATCCTTGTCGCTGACCATCGGCGTCGCTTTCGCGACGGTTCTGGTGGTCGGCGGGATTCTGGCCACCCCCTCGATCATCGATTGCAGCCATCAAGGCGGCGGCATCGGCGCGTGCCTGCGCGAAAAAGTCCAACACAGCGGCCTGCGCCCGGCCGAAATCTCGGCTCCCTCATCGTCGCTGCTGTCGTCCGAAGCCCCGCCACCCCCGCCGATCGCGGCGCCCGTCACCATCACCCCGATCCCGGTGGTGTCCGCGCACGACGACGGCTGGATCGACGCCCGCGCCAATGAATACGAGCCCGCCCCACCGCCGCATCCGGTGGTCGACGGCGCCCTCGGCGGCATGCCGCAGGTCACAGCCTCCGCCAACCTAGCCCCGGCGCCCGCCATCGCGCCGCCCGTTGCCAACGGCGAGATCGGCCGTCAGCCGCAGCCGAACGCCTCCGTCGCACTGGTGGCCGCAGCCAGCGAAGCGGCACAGCCCGATGCGACCGGCGACATTGGCCGTCAAACCGAAGCGAATGGGTCTGCCGCATTGGTTGCCGCCGCCAGCCAGCCCGTGCCCGCTCTACCCGTCGCCACCGGCGATATCGGCCCCAAGCCTTCTCCCGCTGCCACAGCCGCGCTTGTCGCAGAAGCCAGCGAGCCCGCAAGCGGAGACATCGCGGCACCCTCACTGGCTCAGTCTCTCAGTCAGGCCCCACTCCCCCTTGTGGGGCTTCGAGCCGGCCGCAGGCAAAATCACGCCAGTGGCGTGATTTTAGGTGAGAAGGCCATGAGGGCTGCGCCCGAATGGCGGGGTTGGGGGTGGGGGGCCACACCCTCCGGAACCTCAGTCGGGGCAACTTCACCTGTTCTTGCATCGGTGACCGCCGACAAGGCCTCGGTCGCCGCCCCCACCGCCCCACCTCATCCCCCCACCATCGCCCAGCGGCCCAAAGCCGACGTCAAACCCCGCCCGGTCGCCACGCCCAAGGGCCCGCCGCGCCACCTGCCGGTCCGCAAACCGCCGCGCCACATCTTCAAAAACGATCCGCGCTTCCCAAATGTCACCGTGCTGCCGCCGCCCGCCACGGGTAGCGGCTCGTCATTTGTAACGTTGCAAACGCACTAAACTGCCTTGCGCCGCGCGATTGCTTCTTCTATCGGTATTTTGCGATGAACACGATGCATGACGACGAATTTGCCGATGTGATGCGCGCGCTGGGTCACCCGGTGCGCCTGTCGATCCTGCGCATCCTCGCCGAGAAACAGCAGAACAATTGCTGCTGCACCGACGTCACCGAGTGCCTGCCGCTGGCGCAATCGACCGTCAGCCAGCACATCAAGGTGCTGCTCGACGCCGGCCTGATCGAACGCCGGGCGCTCGGCACCCGCAACTGCTACTCCGTCAGCACGACCCGGCTTGAGTCACTCAACGGCGCCTTCTCCGGCCTGTTCAGCGGCATTGTCGCCGACATCGCCTCGGCCCCGCGCCGCACGGAAGCCGAGCCGGCCTGATGGCGTCCCCAGAACCGACGAAAAAGCCCGCGACCGTCACCGCGGAGGGATCGCTTCTTTCGACCGCCAAGAACCTCTGGGTCTACATGTGGCCCGAGGGCCGCACCGATCTCCGGATCCGCGTGGTGCTCGCCATCGTCGCGCTGATGGTCAGCAAGGTCGCGACCACGCTCGTGCCCTTCGCCTACAAGGGCATCATCGATGGCCTCGGCAAGGCGGCGCAGGGCAACGAAGCCTTGGTGCTGGGCATTGCCGTGCCGGTGGTGCTGGTCGTCGCCTACGGCATCGGCAACGTCGTCGACGCCGCCTTCCAGCAGATCCGCGATATCCTGTTTGCCAGCGTCGGCCAGCACGCCGTGCGCAAGCTCGCCTACCAGACCTTCGAGCACCTCCATAAGCTCAGCCTGCGCTTCCACCTCCAGCGCCGCACCGGCGGCCTGAGCCGCATCATCGAACGCGGAACCAAGGGCATCGAGACCATCGTCCGCTTCATCGTGCTCAACACGGCGCCGACGCTGGTCGAGTTCGTGGTGGTGTCGGTGATCTTCATCACGCTCTTCGGTATCAGCTACCTTGGCGTGCTGGTCATCACCATCTGGCTCTACCTCTGGTTCACCATCAAGGCGTCGAACTGGCGGATCTCGATCCGCCGCGACATGAACGACAGCGACACCGACGCCAATTCCAAGGCCGTCGACAGCCTCCTGAACTTCGAGACGGTGAAATACTTCGCCAACGAGAAGATGGAGGCCGAACGCTTCGATGCCTCGATGGCAAAGTACGAGCGCTCCGCCATTCGCATCTGGACCTCACTCGGCTTCCTCAACTTCGGCCAGGCGGTGATCTTTTACGCCGGCGTCATCGTCATCGGCGTCCTCGCCGTGCAGGGCGTGCTCGCGGGCAAACTCACCATCGGCGATTTCGTGCTGCTCAATACGTTCCTGATGCAGATCTACCGGCCGCTCAACCAGATCGGCTTCGTCTATCGCGAAATCCGCCAGGGGCTCACCGACATCGAGGAGATGTTCAAGCTCCTCGGCCAGGAGCCCGAGATCGTCGACAAGCCCGACGCGAAGCCGCTCGCCGTCACCGGCCCGGTCATCCGCTTCGAGGACGTGAAGTTCCACTACGATCCGGATCGCGCCATCCTCAAGGGCATCAGCTTCGAGGTCGCGGCCGGCAAGACCACCGCCATCGTCGGTCCGACCGGCGCCGGCAAATCTACCATCTCGCGGCTGCTTTATCGCTTCTACGACGTCACCGGCGGCCGCATCACCATCGACGGGCAGGATTTGCGCGACGTGACGCAGGCCTCGCTCCGCGCCCAGATCGGCATGGTCCCGCAGGACACGGTGCTGTTCAACGACACCATCGCCTACAACATTAGCTATGGCCGCCCGACGGCGAGCACCGACGAGGTGGTCGCCGCCGCCGACATGGCGCAGATCGGCCCGTTCATCGCCAGCCTGCCCAAGGGCTACGACACCCCCGTGGGCGAGCGCGGGTTGAAGCTGTCAGGCGGCGAAAAGCAGCGCGTCGCCATCGCCCGCACCATCCTCAAGGGCCCGCCGATCCTCATCCTCGACGAGGCGACTTCGGCGCTCGACACCAAGACCGAGCAGGACATCAAGACCGCGCTCGATGTCGTCAGCGCCGACCGCACCACGCTGGTCATCGCGCACCGGCTCTCGACCGTCATCAACGCCGACGAGATCATCGTTCTACGCGATGGCCTCATCGCCGAGCGCGGCACCCACCAGATGCTGCTCATGCGCGATGGTCTCTACGCCCAGATGTGGAGCCGCCAGCGCGAAGCCACCGAGGCCGAAGAGCGCGCCCGCGAAGCCGCCAACGATGCCGAGGGCTACGTCAAGCGCGGCCTGCCTGCCGCCGAATAGAGCGTTTCCAGGAAAAGTGGCAAACGGTTTCCGGTTCGGAAACGCGACCAAACAAGGGCTTTTAGGGGAGGGGTCGATGACCCAGTGGTGGTTTTACCTCGTCGCGGTCTTCGTGGCGCTGCTGCTCGTCAACGGCGTGCCGCATTTCGTCCAGGGCGTCTCGGGCAAGCAGTTCCCCTCGCCATTCTCCGGTGGCCCCGGCACCCTCGATAGCGCCGTCAACAATGTGCTGTGGGGCGCCGGCAACCTCGTCGTCGGCGGCCTGCTGTATTGGCTGATCAGCCCCGGCCTGAACGCCGTTCTGGTGATCGAGATGATCGTCGTCGGCACCGCCTTCGGCGCGCTCCTCGGCTATGGCTTCGCCAACCCGGAACGCTTCAGCCGCAAGCGCGGCTAGGGGAGCGGTGCGGTCTCCGGCAGCCAGTGACCGATGGTCCAGTGCGTGAGCAGCGCTACCGCGAGTCCCCAGCCAAAGCTCATGAACGTGCCGATGATGATGTATTCGCTCGCCTGCCGGTGCTTGATGTCCTTGGCGTCGGAGAACCTCAGGATCGATTTGGCGGTGATGACGAAGCCGACGCCAGCCGGCTGGTTGATCAGCACCAGCAGCATGACCAGCGCCCGCTCGAGCCAGCCGATATAGAGGCTGCCGCCGCGCAACCCGTCGATCATGTCGTCGTCGATCTGGGCGCGCAGTCCCTTGGTGCCGAGCCCAACCACCACGCCGCCCACTTCGACGCCGAGGATCAGTCCGGCCGCCAGCGTCAACCCGGCCAGCCCATAGCCGAGTTGCACCGGCGTCAGCCAACCGGCCCAGCCCTGCGCAAACGCCGTCGGGAACAGAACCGCCAGCCCGCCGAGCACGGCCAGATGCACCGCCTGCGCCAGCGCGAAGCGCGACAGCGTCGGGCTGCGCCGTAATGGCTCGGTCACGAGGTGCGCCACCAGCACGCCGGCGATGATCGCCGGTTGCCAGCCGCCGAGGATTGCCGTGGTGACCACCCCGACAACCACCAGATGCAGCACGAACGGCCAGAACGCGAACGGCCTGTCGTCACCCAGCGACTGCAGCGGAAACTCGGCGAACAGATAGGCCGCGACCAGCGCCAGAAATGTCCCGTCCATCCCATCCCCCGCGTTCAACCAAAAATGGGTGTCCTGGCAGGACAACCGCTTTCGGGCGTCTAACCCTGCCACTCCGTCTTCTCGAATACCGCGATGGCGTCGCTGATGACATGCCAATTGGCGCTGTTAAGCGTCTTGCTGACCGTCTGCTTGCTCACCGGCGGCGATAGCGTCCGCGACAGCGCCTCATGCGTCGCGTCCTCCGCCAGCAGCGCGGCGAGCACGATTTCGGCCTGCCGCCGCGTCCAGCCCCGCATCACCGTGCTGACCAGCCGCAGCATGACCCGAAGCCACTCGGTCGGAATGCGCCCACCCGACGCCAGCCCGCCGCTTAGATCGTAGTAGAGCGTCATCCCGTCCAGCCCCGTCCCCGACAGCATGAAGGCTTCCCCGACCGACAGCGACGCCCGTTGCACGTCCAGCGTCGTGATCCCGCCGATGCCGATCGAGATCCGCGTATCGGCATCGATCTCGCTCCGCAGTGTCATGCGGATCAACAGCGCCAACCGCAGGGCGAGGGCAGGGGCCGCCAGCACCAGCTGCCAGGAATCGCCTCGGAAAATGTCCGGCGCCGTCGTGACCGCACCCGGATGCGACCGGCCGAACGTCTCCACCACGCGCCGGATCGTCGCCAGCGTCGCGGCGAATTTCTGCGGCGCCATCGCCGTCGAAGCGATGATGTCGCCCGTCAGGACGGCATAAATCTGCTTGTCCATATTGACACCCATTATCGGTTGTCCCAACAAAACAACCAATTATGGGTGTCTTACTAAAACAACCGCTTAACGTTGTCAACATCGCCCCGCCCAAACAAAAGGCCCGCATCGCTGCGGGCCTATGCATTGGTTTATGCCAGCGGTGGTTATTCCGCCGCGTGGCGTGTCTCGTCCGGATCGTCGTTGGCCGGCCGCGGCTGCGCCAGCATTGCCGGCTGCGCCTGGGCTCCGGCCGGCACGTCCACCACTTCGCCGTCTGGCGTCACAGCCTTGGGCCGGCGGCGGAAGATCGCCCCGAACACGCGGCCGGGCAGGTGCCACAGCATCACGAAGAACCCGCCGACCTGATGCTTGGCGACTTTCGGCGCCACAATCATCACCGGCACGAGGATCAGCGTCAGGCTGGTCGACACGAACAGCCCCGACACCAGTGCCTCGCTGAGCGCCACGAACCACGTCCCGGCGAGACCGCCGACCGTGATCTCGCGGCCGATGAAGTCGAACTCGACGTTCAGCGCCATCGGGATCACGCCCAGCGCCGTCACCGTCGCGGTGAGCAGCACAGGCCGCACGCGCTGGCTGGCGGTGAGCAGCATGGCCTTCACCGGTTCGACATCGTCGTCACGCCGGTAGTGGTTGTAGGTGTCGATCAAAACGATGCCGTTCTTCACCACGATACCGGCGAGCGCCACGATGCCGAGGCCCGTGAAGATCGCCGAGAACGTCATGTTGAGGATCGATAGCCCCAGCATCACGCCTGCCAGCGACATCACCACCGTCGAGAGCGTCACCAGCACCTGGTAGAAGCTGTTATACTCCAGCAGCAGCACCAGGAAGATGATGAAGATCACCGCCGCGCCAGCCTTGCCGAGGAAGGCGAAAGTGTCCGCCATCTGCTCGTCCGCACCCGCATAGGCGATATTGATCGTGGAGGGCCAGGTCTGCTTGGCCTGCCATTCCTTGATCTGCGCGATCTTGGTGTCGGCATTGACGCCGGGCGTCAGGTTAGCCGCAACGTTCATGAAATAGACGTTGTTGCGGCGGCCGATGCTGGCGACCTTGGGCACAGGCGTCCGCTTGATGAAGTTGGACACCGGCACCAGGCCCTGCGGCGTCGCGATGCGCAAGGTATCGAGCGAAGCGAAACTGCGTTCGTCCTGCGGCAGGCGAGCCCTGATATCGAGCTCGTCGGTCGCATCGTCCGGGCGATAGGTGCCCAGCTTCACGCCATCGGTGACCAGCTGCACATAGGGGCTGAGCTCGCGCACGCCGATGCCGTACTTGGCCGCCTCGACGCGGTCGATGGTCACCTGCCAGTCGATACCCGGCGCTGGCCGGCCGTCTTCGATGTCGACGGTATCGCCAAGCTGGTTTTCGACAAAGTCGCGCAGCTTGCCCACCGCCGGCGCGAGGTCGGCATAGTTGGTGCTTTCGACGCGCAGGTTGATGGCCTTGCCTGCCGGCGGGCCATTTTCCTGGGCGGCGATCTGCACGTCGATACCGGCGATGTCCTTCACCCGGTCACGGATGTTCTGGAAGATCTGCTCGGCCGGGATACGGTCGTTCCACGGCAGCAACTGCAGCTGGAACGAGCCGATGGTGTTCGGCGGCGCCGCAGCCGCAAAGGCATCACCCTGGCCTGCGAAGGTCATGATGGAGTCCTGGATGCCCTGGACCTGCAGGATCTGGTCCTCAACCTTTTCCAGGATCCCAAGCTTCTGGTCCGGCGAATAGTTGCCGATGGCGATCACGTTCACCGTGCCGAACTCGGCCTCGGAGGGCGGGAACGCCACGAAGCCCGGCGGATGCGCGAACATGAAGATCGCTACGACAATACCGAAGCCCACGGCGAGCGTCGGCAACGGCCAATGCAGCAGGTGGGCCAGCATGCGCACATAATGCCCCGAAAAGCCGCGAACCTTCTTGAGGTCGAACTTGTCGGGATACATCACGATATCCGCGGCTTCCTTTTCTTCCTCGTCCACATGGGCGCGGGCGATGATGCCGCCGATGACCGGCATGAAGATCAGTGCTGACAACAGCGATGCGCACATCACCACGATCACGATGATCGGCAGGTAGCTCATGAACTTGCCGATGATGCCCGGCCAGAACAGCAGCGGCACGAACGCACCGAGCGTCGTGAAGGTGGCCGAAACCACCGGCACGAACATCTTCTTGGCAGCCATGATGAAGGCTTCGCGCTTGGGCACGCCTTCCGCGAGCTTTCGTTCGGCATACTCCACCACCACGATGGGGTCGTCGACGAGCACGCCCACGGCCAGCACCAGGCCGAACATGATCATCATGTTCACCGTCATGCCCATGAGTTGCACCACGAGGAATGCGATCATGAACGAGATCGGGATCGAGGTGCCGATCATCAGGGCAGGGCGGATACCAAGCGTCGCAACGCAGGTGATCATCACCAGCGCCACGGCCGTCAGCACTGCGGCTTCCAGCGAACGGTAAAGGCTCTTGGTGGAGTCCGCCTGGTCGGTCAGGAAGCTATGATCCAACCCTTGTGGCCAGTTGGCGGTGAAATCGGTCGTCACCTTGCGCACCTGGTCCGACACGTCGATGACGTTGGTGCCAAGCTTCTTGATGACGCCAAGGGTGATCGCCGGCTGGCCATTGACATGGGCATAGCTCGTCGCGTCCGCGAAGGTGCGCGAGATCGTCGCCACGTCGCCAAAGGTCACGACGGTGGTGCCGTCGGTCTTCAGCGGCAGCGAGAACACGTCGGCTGGGTTGGTGATGACGCCCGGCACCTGCACGTTGAACGAGCCCTGGCCGGTGTTGATGGTGCCGCCGGGGACGATGATGTTGTTCTTGGCAAGCGCATCGAACAGCTGCGAAGCCGTCAGCCCGTAGGCGTCCAGCTTGCTGGCATCGACCGTCACCGCCATGATCTCGTCGCGCGTGCCGGCAATCGTCACGCTCTGCACGTTGGGAATGGCTTCCAGCGCCGTCTGCAGGTCCTTGGCGTTCTGCACCAGGGCGCGCTCGGGTACGTCGCCATAGATGGCCACGTTGATCGATGGAATGTTCGAGAACGAGATCGGGGTGATGGTCGGCTCGGTCGCGTCGTCGGGAATGTCCGCCGAAACGCCGTCCAGCTTGGCGCGGATATTGGCCTCGGCCTTGTCCTTGTCGGCATTGGCGTCGAATTCGAGCGTGATCGCCGAATAGCCGAGCGTCGAGGTCGACGTGATGTTCAGCAGGTCATCGACATCCTTCAGGCGGTCTTCGATCGGCTTGGAAACCAGTCGCTCCATGTCCTGCGGCGACACGCCCACATCGGTGGTCGAGACGTAGAAGAACGGAATGTCGATTGCCGGAAAGCTTTCCTTCGGCAGCGTCAGATAGGCCGACACACCAGCAAGCAGCAGGATGACCATGACGGTCAGCACCGCTCGCGGCATCCTCAGGATGCGTTCGATGAAATTGGTCATTGCTGCGCCCCATTGTTCGCGGCCTGCTTGCCGTCGTCTGTCTCACCAGTGTCCGGCACGGCCTTGACCGTATCGCCGGCCTTGACGAATTCCTGGCCGACGGTGATCACGTCCGCCTTGGCCGGAAGGCCTGTCACATACATGCCCTCGCGGGCGTCGTTGACGATCGTCACCGGGTAGAACACCACCTTGGAGTCCTCCACGCCGCGAACGCCCATCACTCCCTCGTCGTCCAGCGTCAGCACCGACTGCGGCAGCAATTGTGCCGGAGCCGTGCCCACATTGATCGTGGCCGTTGCGGTCAACCCGGCCGGTACTGCGTTGCCGGGGTTCGGCATCTCGATCTGCGCCTGGAAGGTGCGCGTGGCATTGTCGGCTACCGAGGCGATGAAGCTCACCTTGCCTTCGAGCGTCTGCCCGGTCACGGTGGTCACCGTCGCCGGCAGGCCCAGCTTGGCATAGGCGATCTTGGCTTCCGGCACGGCGCCGGTGAACAGGATCGGATCGAGCTGCACGACCGTGGCGCAGGGCTGGCCGGCTGCGAGCATGGAGCCCACCGTCACCAGCGGATCCTGGATCACGCCGTCGCTCTTGGCGCGGATCTCGGTACGCTTCAGTTCTTCATTGGCGACGTCGAGAGCGGCCTGCGCGCTCTTCAGCCCGGCCTGAGCGGCTGCCGTGGTGTTGGAGGCGGCAACGCCGCGCTTCACCAGGGCTTCCGTGCTGTCCGACTCGGTCTGCGCCTGGGCGAGGGCGGCCTGTGCCTGCTCTACCGCCGCCTGGCGGGTGCCCTGGTCGAGCGTACACAACAGGTCGCCTGTCTTCACCGTTTGGCCTTTGACGACGCTCACCTTGGCGACAATGCCGGTGGTCTCCGACGAGGCGGTGACGATGGCCTTGGCCTCGGTCTGCCCGCGCAGGGGCACGTTGATCGGCATGGCTTCGGCGGTGTAGGTCTTGACGCTCACCGCCCGCACGGCCGTGCCGCCGCTGCCGGTCTCTTCCTGCCGCTGCGCAATCGTCAGGTGCGGATCGACGGTCTCTTCCTTCACGGGTGTGGCGAGGACACCCGAATTCTGCAGCGCGGTCTTCACCGGGCCGTCTTCCTTGCCTTCAACCAGCGAAACGATCTGCCGTTCGCCCTTGCCCGGACCCTGGCCGCCCTGGATGAGCGAGCCGGTCCCAAGCCAGATGGCGGCGATCAGCACGAGTATCGCGGCGACGCCGTATGAAAATAATGCACGCATTTAATCAAGCCCCACTATTCTGCTGCATTGGCGGCGGCATGGTCGGGCCGCGCCTGCGCAATCAATTCGTGCATATGGGACGACATGTACTCACGCGCGTCCTCCATGCACTTCAACCCGAAACGAACCACCCAGGCGTCCCCCGGAGTGGTCGACTTGCGCTCAAGCACTTCCTTGAGCTTCTTTTGTGTGTCCTCGACGCGGCCTATCTGCTCCAGCAGCCGTTCCTCGACCAGGGAGGCGGGCAGCAGGTGCGCGTAGCGCGCGAATAACAGGAAGGGACTGCGGAACACTTCCTCGCCGATAGGCTCGAACAGCGATTGCACGAATTCGTGCCGCCCGGCTTCGGTAATCGAATAGACCTTCTTGGCCGGCTTGCCGTCCTGCGGCTCGACGCGGCTGGTAACAAGGCCTTCCGCTTCCATCTTCGCCAGCGCCGGGTAAATCGACCCGAAACTGGCTTCGACGAAATACGAACACTCGCCTTCCACGGTCATGCGCCGGATCTCATATCCGGTGGCTTCACCCTCATAGAGGATGGAAAGACAGACAGTTCTGACGTTCATGGCAGCAGTCCCCGACAAGCACTATGCTTGTCCAGCATATGACGGCCATATATATGCCGTTTCGTCATATTGCAAGGCGGGGCAGGAAAGCCCTTCCTCCGCGCGGTTAACGGAGCTTTGCCGGAGAGGTCGCTAAGGCGTTGGTCGTTCCTGTAAAAAAGTCTCTAGCAGAGCAGGACTTACCGCAGCATTACGTTACAGCAGCACAGCCTGCAGCTCCCGCATCTGCATGGCAGCCTTGCGCCCGAGGTCTATCCCGCTCGCGGCGACGAAGAACGGATTGAAGAATCCATTTGCGGCTTTTCCATAGCAGAGCGCTTCGCCGTCGAGCGTCAGCACCACGCCGCCGGCTGCCTCGAGCACCGCCTGTCCGGCCGCCGTGTCCCATTCGCAGGTCGGCGTGAAGCGCGGATAGAGTCGCGCATCGCCTCGTGCCAGAAGGCAGAACTTCAGCGATGAACCGACCGAAACGTCGCCCACCACGTCCATCGCGGCCACCAGGGCCGTCAGCGCCTTGTGCCCATGCGAGCGGCTGGCCACCACGCGCATCGGCCCCTCGGCATCGACGGCGATCCTGCGTTCGTCGATGATCTTGCCGTCAACCAGGCGTCCGGCGAAAGCGCCCTTCGGTCCGCCCCAAAAGCAATCGCCTGTAGCCGGAGCCAGCACGACGCCTAGCACCGGCTTGCCATGCTCGACCAGCGCGATGTTCACGGTGAATTCGCCGTTGCGCTTGATGAATTCCTTGGTCCCGTCGAGCGGATCGACGACGAAGAAACGATCACCCAGAACTGGAATTCGTCCCGCCGCGGCGCTTTCTTCGGCCAGCACCGGAATGCCGGTCATGACCAGTGCCTTGAGGATCACCGCTTCCGCCGCGGCGTCAGCCTCGGTCACCGGCGAGCCATCAGCCTTTTCCTCGACCGCGATAGGCCGCTCATAGACGTGATTGATCACCGCCGCAGCCTCGATGGCGGCCTCGATCATCAGCGTCATCAACTCCGTCGTCGGCATGGCGCTCAACCGATCTCGATGTCCAGCCCGATATCGAGCGGCACCGAAGCCATGGTGATCTGGCTGGTCGAGATATAGTCGACACCCGTCTCGGCGATCGAGCGCACCCGTTCCAGCTTCACGCCGCCCGAGGCCTCGAGCCTGGCCCTGCCTTTGGTCAGGGCCACGGCCTCGCGCAGGGTGTCATTGTCCATATTGTCGAGCAGCACGATGCTCGCCCCGGCCGCCAGCGCCTCCTCGAGCTGCGCCAGCGTTTCCACTTCGATCTCGATGGCAACCAGATGCCCGGCAAACTGCCGCGCAGCCGTAAAGGCCGCCGTCACGCTACCTGCGACCGCGATGTGGTTGTCCTTGATCAGAATGGCGTCATCGAGCGCGAAGCGGTGGTTGGAGCCGCCGCCGCAGCGCACGGCATATTTCTGGAAGGCACGCATGCCCGGCGTTGTCTTGCGGGTGTCGCAGATTCGCGCGCCCGTACCCTCGATGGCGTCGACGAAGGTCCGGGTCAACGTTGCGATACCGGACAGATGGTTGACGAAGTTCAGCGATACGCGTTCCGCCGACAGCACGCGCCGTGCATTGCCCCACACGCGGCCGACGATGTCGCCGGGCGCCACGCCGTCGCCGTCGCTGACGCTGGCCTCGAAGGTCACGTCCTCGCCGATCATGTGGAAGGCGGCTGCCGGAAATGCGAGGCCTGCGATCACCCCGGCCTCGCGCGCCCGAAACGTCGCGGTGGCGCTGGCATCGGCGGGCAGCGTGGCCTGGCTGGTCAGATCCCCCGCAAGGCCCAGATCTTCCTCGAGCGCCGCCGTTACCGCCCGTTCCACCAGGAGATTGGGCAACTCGCCTGTCGCGACGTTGAAAGTGTTCGGCATGACATTGCCCTCAGCAAATTTCGGCTCGGTTTACGCGGGCGCGTCGCGGCTGGCAACATGGCCTTTGGCCGCAACAAAATCGCCGCCCGCCATTGCGGGGGGCCGGGGGTAAGGCTATGCCATCGGCGACAGCAGAACCCATGGGGAAAGTGCATGAACCGGATCGATCCTGAGACCCAGATGGCGACGACCTGGCCGGCCGCCATCCTGTTCGATCTCGACGGCACGCTGATCGATTCCGTCCCCGACATCACCGCCGCCGTCAACGAACTGCTCCATACCGAATCCCTGCCGCCACTGCCGGTCGAACAGGTCCGCACTTTCATCGGCAACGGCATTCGCATGCTGGTCAAGCGCAGCTATGCGGCTCGCAACGTCCATCTCGAAGGTGCTGCACTCGATGCCAAGAACGATAAGATGTCAGGCATTTACGCCCGACACCTCGTCGAATTGACGACCCTGATGCCGGGCGTTGCCGAGGCGCTCGCATACTGCGCGGCACGCGGTACCAAGCTGGCCGTTGTCACCAACAAACCGCAGGCCGCCACCGAGACGCTATTGGCTCACTTCAACCTCACCGATCGCTTCGCCATCGTCGTCGGTGATCGCGACCTGCCGCGCAAGCCCGAGCCCGACATGCTTCTCCATGCCATGGCCGCCATGGGCGTGACGCCGGCGCAGACCGTGATGGTCGGCGACAGTACCGCCGACATCCAGTCCGCCCGCAACGCGCGTGTTGCCTCCGTGGCGGTTCGAGGCGGCTACACCAACGTCCCACTCGAATCGCTGCAGCCCGGCATCATCATCGACACCATGGCCGACCTGCCAAAGGCTTTGCCGGCATTGTTCGCGGCGCTGTCCTAGGCCTTGGGCGCGAACTTGGCGCGCATGAAGCGGACATAGTCGTCCTCGGACAGATCGTAGCGCGCCTTCATCACGTCGCGATTGTCGTCGCCGACGAAATAGCGCAGCCGCTCGGTGCCGTCTGTCGCCGCCCCATAGATGACATTGGCCACGTCCGCCGACGTCATAGAGCTTGCCCGAACCATGCCGGCGAACACCGCATTGGTCTTCTCGATAAACCCGGCATAGTCGGCCAGCACGGCGTCATCCACTACCGTGTTTGCGGCCTGCCGCTGGTTGAAGTTCGTCTCCGTCACCCCGCCATGCGGCTCGATCAGTTTGACGAAGATGTTCTGAGCGCCCAACTCATAGGCGAGGGCTTCGCTGAAGCCTTCCAGCGCGAACTTGCTTGCCGAATACAGCGAAATCATCGGCAGCGTGAACAGCCCGGCGCCCGAACTCACATTGATGATGCCGCCGCCCTTGTTGGCGCGGAAATGCGGCAACATCGCCCGCGTTACGTCCATGACGCCGAATACGTTGACGTCGAACTGCGCCATGATCTTCTCGCGCGGCGTTGCCTCGAACACCCCGAATTGCCCGTAGCCGGCATTGTTGAGCAACAAGTCGATCTTGCCGAACCGCGCGATCCCCGCTTCGATGGCCGGCGCGATGCTGTCGCGATCCGCCACGTCGAGCCGCGTCACCAGCACATCGCCCAGCGCCGCCAGTTCTCCGCCATCCGCGACCTTGCGCATCGTTGCCACCACGTTCCAGCCCTTGGCTGCGAACAGCTGCGACGCCGCCTTGCCGATCCCTGACGATGCGCCCGTGATGAGTACCGTCTGTGCCATTTCAAATCCTTCCGCTCTGTAAGCTGCAACCTAGATAGGGCGCTTGGACTGATGTGATAATGGATATATTCTGGCATGGTCTCATGCAGGAATTAGCACAATGGCCGGTCCCGGTCTCTTCGAACTCAACGCCGTCGTCGCCGTCGCCACGCATCGGAGTTTCCGCAAGGCCGCGGCCGATCTCGGCATGTCCGCCTCCGCGCTCAGCCACGCTATTGCCGCGCTCGAGCAGCGTCTCGGCGTCCGCCTTTTCAACCGCACCACCCGCAGCGTGTCGCTCTCCGAGGCCGGAGAGCAATTCCTCGGCCGCGTGCGCCCGGCGTTGCGCGAAATCGCCGAGGCCATGGACTCCGTCAACGCCTTCCGCAACACCCCGGCGGGCACGCTACGCCTGAACACCTCCGACGGCGCCGCCATCCTCGTCATGCCGATGATCCTGGCGTTTCTTGCGCGCTATCCCGACATGCAGGTCGACCTCATCACCGAAGGGCGCTTCGTCGATATCGTCGCCGACGGTTTCGACGCCGGCATCCGCACCGCCGATGCGGTGCCGCAGGATATGATCGCCGTGCCGTGCACGGGAGCTTTGCGCTTCGTCCTCGCCGGCTCACCCGGCTATTTCGAGCGCCACCCGCGCCCGTTGTCGCCCGCCGATCTGCCGTCTCACGTCTGCATTCGCACCCGCATTCCCGGCGGTGGCGTCCACTACAATTGGGATTTTGAGAAGCACGGCGAGGCCGTGGAGTTCGAGCCCAGAGGGCCTCTATCTCTCGACAACCACCATCTGATGATCGAAGCCGCGCTCGGCGGTATCGGCCTCATCTGGATCACCGAGGGCTTCGCGGCCCCGCACATCTCTGACGGCCGCCTCGTCCAGGTGCTGGCCGACTGGACGCCAGCCTGGCCGGGCCTCGCCCTTTATTATCCCGGCCATCGCCACGTTCCCGCCGGGCTGCGCGCCTTCGTGGCGCTGGTGCGCGAAATGCACAAGGCAGCCTAGCTCGACAATGCCCCGAACTGGGGCTTCTGTCGCGCCTGTCGCATCGGCCTGGCTTCGGCGAAATCTTCCAGGATCGGGCAATCCGGCCGCCCGTCACCATGGCAGTGCTCGGCCAGATGCTTCAGCGTCCGGCTCATTTCCTGCAGCGCCCGCGCCTTGCGGTCGAGTTCCTCGATATGGTGCAGGGCGATGGATTTCACATCCGCGCTCGCCCGCGAGCGGTCGTTCCATAGCGCCAGCAGGTCGCCCATCTGCTCCACCGAAAAGCCGAGATCGCGCGCCCGTCCGACAAAACGCAGCGTATGCACTTCGGCCTCGCCATAGGTGCGATAGCCCGCTTCGGTGCGCCCGGCGCTCGCGATCAGCCCGATGGATTCATAATAGCGGATCATCTTCGATGAGATGCCGCTCGCCTTGGCCGCCTGTCCGATATTCATCGCTCACGCCTCACTCCCGATCACCGCTGGAATATAGGTAGTCCTTCCCGTCATGGGAAGGTTCGAGCGGCGATACAGTGCGGAGGGCAGGGGGGTAAAGTCCGGCTTCTGCAGGGGCTAAACCCCCGGCTCCCACCCTGTCAGTGCGCCTTCCCAACCGGGGAAGGCCTCCAGCAGCAATATCTGAATGCTGCGGTCCCACCCGAACCAGATGGCCAGGCCAGTCAATAGCAGCACCAGGCCGAACACCTGCTGGATACGGTGGGCATGGCGCTGGAACCAGTCCAGCCGGCGCACCAGTTTGCGGCCGCCGAACAGCACCGCAGACATCGGCAGCGCCGTGCCCAGCGCGAACGCCAGCGTGATCGCCACCGCACCGGGGCCCACCGCCTGGTTCAGCGCCAAGGTGATCACTGAGGCCATGATGGGCCCGACGCACGGGCTCCACGCCAATCCAAGGCCGAGCCCTACGGCCAGGCCGCCGCCAAATCCGTTGCCGCCCGCTGCCGCCGGCACACGTCCGGCCAGCGAGCCGACCCAGCGCTCGAACTGCAACTGCAAGCCGGGCACCAGCAGCACCAGGCCCAGTATGAACAGCACAATGGCGCTGAGCGATCGATTGACATCGGGCGGCACGCCAAGCGAGCGCACCAGCGTGCTCAATGCCAGCGTTGCCACCGTGAAGGCGCCGATGAAGCCGACGATGACGCCGACGGGACGCGCCTTGCCATCCTGCGTCGCCGTCGCCAGAATCAGTGGCAGCAGCGGCAGCACGCAAGGCGACAGCACGGTGATCACGCCCGCGACGAACGCGAGCGCCAGGCTGAGCGCCATGGTGGTGAGATCCTAGATCTTGGTATTGCTGTTGAGGCCGTCGACGCCGCCGCTGTTCCACGACTTGACGCCATTGCCCTTGCTGTCGAGCAACACGAACGTATCCTGGTAGGTCACGCCATATTTGGCCTTCAGCGCCTGTTCCTTGTCATAGTCGGCGATGACGAGGGTCAGGCCCGGGCGCACATCGTCCCAGCGCTGGTTGAGCTCGGTCACCGTGGCCCGGCAATTGGGGCACCACGAGGCATAAAAGAACACCACCGTCGTGCCCTTGGCGGCCAGGTCATCGAGGGCTGCTTCATTGTCGAAGCTCAATACCTGGGCAGGGGCGGCCGTAGTTGCGGCCTGCGTCACTTCCTGCGCCAGCGTCGGGGCGACGACGAGCGGTGCACAAAGGGCAAGGGCGATGAGAAGGGGGCGAAGAATGGAGTTCATCTCTAACGACTTTCAGTAAGCATCGCATCCGCGAATTTGTTGGGTGCCATTATTCCAGTTGTGGCCGTATCTGCCTACGGCCTCACACGGAATTTCATTGCGGCCTTACTGGGTTGGGGGAGATGGAAAATTCGCCTTTGCAGGCAGCATTTGGAATGCTGTAGGCAGCATGCCAACGCCGGTTGTGCAACAATACTGTCATCAATTCACCCACCCGCAGGATCATCATGCGCCTGAATGTTATCGCCGCCGCGCTCGTCGTTGGCCTTGCCAGTGTCACCGGCGCTTCCGCCGAGCGTCTCACCGACAAGCCGCTGGTCGATGCCGCCTGGCTCAACAGCAATATCGGCAATCCCAGCCTTCTCGTCATCGACATCCGTGACGCCACCAAGGCCGGCGCGCCCTACGCGCAGGGCCATGTGCTGGGTTCGGTCGAGGCCCAGTACTCCCAATATGGCTGGCGCGCCAGCATCGATGGAGCCCCGGGCATGCTGCCCAACATCAACGACATCAGCGCCAAGATCGCGGCGCTCGGCGTCAATAACGACACCCAGGTGGTGATCGTGCCCGCCGGCACCGACTCCAGTGAATTCGGCGGCGCCACCCGCGTCTATTGGACGTTCAAGGTCCTCGGCCACGACAACGTCGCTATCCTCGATGGCGGCTACAAGGCCTGGACCGAAGCCAAGGAGCCGGTCTCGACCGACGTCGTCGCCCCCACGAAGGGCAACTTCAATGGTTCGTTCCGTCCTGAACTGCGCGCCGAAGTCGCCCAGGTGCAGGAAGCCATTGCCAGCGACACCAATCTTGTCGATGCCCGTACCGTTGCCCAGTTCATCGGCAAGGAAAAGACCGCGACCGTCAAGGAACTCGGTACCATCCCGACCGCCGTCAACATCAACTTCGACAACTTCTGGGATGCCAAGACCGGCCATTTCGCCAGCAAGGAAACCATCGATGCTCTCGTCGCGCAGGCCAAGCTGACCGACAAGGACGGCATCATTGCCTTCTGCAACACCGGCCACCTGGCGTCGATCGCCTGGTTCGGCCTGTCGGAAATCGAAGGCCTGAAGGGTGTCCGCCTCTACGACGGCTCCATGTCGCAATGGACGCTCGATCCGACCCGCCCGGTCATCGTCCAGTAATCCTCGGACTATTCGACTGATCGAATGCCCGAGATTGATTTCTCGGGCATTCGTTTTTAAGAGCCTGAGACGCTCAATATTCAGTCTTCGTCATCTGCCTGGCCTCATGCGGCTATGAATGACGGAACGCACAGACTGCCGCGAGTGGCCGCATCGCTTCGCTCTCCTGGTGGGAAGAGGATGGTGGCCTCCGCACCACATCAGGGTTGTAGGAACAAATGACCGACATCACCGCCCCATCCTCGTCAATTCCCTGGCTGAAGCTCGATCGCGGCCCGGTGCTTGTGGTCGTCGCCGCCTTCGTCGTCGGCGCAATCGCCATCGGCCAGCTCGTCGATGCCCGGCAGGCGCTGCTCTTCCTTATCGGCGGCGCACTCGGTCTTACCCTTTATCACGCCTCCTTCGGCTTTACCGGCGGCTGGCGCCGCATGGTCGTCGAGCAACGCGGCTCCGCCATTCGCGCCCAGATGCTGATGATCGCGGTTGCCGCCATCGTCTTCATCCCGTTGCTCGCCCAGGGCACGGCGTTCGGCCGTCCGCTCGCCGGGGCTATTGCGCCGGTCGGCGTCTCGGTGCTCTTCGGCGCCGCGCTCTTCGGCGTCGGCATGCAGCTTGGCGGCGGTTGCGGCTCGGGCACGCTGTTTACCGTCGGCGGCGGCTCGTCCCGCATGCTGGTGACGCTCATCTTCTTTATTATCGGCGCCGTTCTGGGCACCGCCAATTTGCCCTGGTGGCTGGCCCAGCCCTCGCTGCCGCCGATCAGCCTCGGCAATACGCTTGGCGTCCCCGGTGGCCTCGCCGTCACCCTTGTGGGCCTCGCCGCCGTTGCCGCGGTCACCGTCCTGATCGAGCGCCGTGTGCACGGCTCTCTCGAGCGGGCGTCAAAGCCCAAGACCCAGGGGATCGTCCGCCTGTTCCAGGGCCCGTGGCCGCTGCTGGGCGCCGGCGTGTTGCTGGCGCTGCTCAACATTGCGACCCTCGTGGTAGCCGGCCATCCCTGGTCGGTGACCTACGGTTTCGGACTCTGGGGCGCCAAGGTCGCGCAAGCGGTCGGCGTGCCGATCCAGACCTGGGAATTCTGGACCTGGCCGGCCCAGGTCACCGCGCTCAACCAGAGCGTTCTCTTCGACATTACCTCGATCATGAACTTCGGCATCATCCTCGGCGCAGCGCTTGCCGCCGGACTCGCCGGCAAGTTTGCGCCCAAGGCAAAAGTCCCGCTGCTGTCATTTGCCGCCGCTGCCATTGGCGGCGTGTTGATGGGCTATGGCGCGCGCCTATCCTTTGGGTGCAATATCGGCGCGCTGTTCAGTGGCATCGCCTCTGGCAGCGTGCATGCCTGGCTGTGGTTTGCTGCCGCCTTTGTGGGCAGCTGGGCCGGTGTGGCCCTCCGTCCCGTTTTCGGTCTCGATGGATTCAAGAAATGAGCGCTACGCGTAACACTCTCCTCTTCGGCGCCGCTCTTCTCGTCGCCACTGCTGCCGTCGCTGCCGATCACGTCTCCCATACGGGCGCCGGTCCGGTGAACGCCGCGTTGCCGGCCGCCAGCGCCGATGCCGCAATGCCCGGCGCCCCAGCCGCCAATCCCTGCGCTGCCGGCTCGCCTTGCGCCGCTGCCTCGCCCTGTGCGGCGGCTTCTCCCTGTGCCGCCGCATCCCCATGCGCCGCGGCTTCGCCTTGTGCAGCCGTGTCGCCCTGTGCCGCCACGTCTCCATGCGCGGCAGCGTCGCCCTGCGCTGCGGCTTCGCCTTGCGCGGCCGCCGCGCCGGGCGCCTGATCGGCACGCCCATGGATGAGGATCGTCAGCGCGCTGCGCAAGAAGCGCTGTTTTGCGAAACCATCCTCGCCAAGGGCGGCGACAATGTGCTGCGAGCCACGCTCCGCGATGCGCCCGTCGCTGCCTGGACGCACTACCCTGCCGGTGACGTGTTCGATCCGGCTTCGGGCAGCCAGTGGTATTATCACTGCCATATCCCGCCGGCCGAAAACGAGCACGGCCACTTCCACTGCTTCGTGCGTCCGAACGGCAAAGACGGTCCGGTGCATCACCTTGCCGCCGTCGGTGTCGATGCCTATGGACGGCTGCAGCGGCTCTTCACCGTCAACCAGTGGGTCGTTGCCGACACCTGGCTCGATGCCGAGCCCACCATCGCATTGCTGGAGCGCTTCGACATGCAGATGCCGCAGCCGTCCTATCTTGCCAATCGCTGGCTGACGGCGATCCTGCGCCTCTATGCCGGCGAGATCGCGGCTCTGGTTCGCCAGCGCGATGTCGCTCTGGCCGCACACCAGGCCCTGCAGGGCATCGCGCCGCGCGACGATCGCACGCTTGAAGTTACCTCCGAACTGCGTGTCGACCTGTCGGCGACCGCCAAGGCTCTGGGGCTTTAGAGAAAGTCGTCGCGCTTCGGCGTGAAACAGTCGATCAGCCGCCCGGCCTCCAGCGCCTTCACGCCGTGGACGAGATGGGGCTCCACGATGAAGCTGCCGCCGGTTCCGAGCACCCGCGTCTCACCATCGATCGTCACTTCGAACCTGCCTTCCGCGACATAGCTCGACTGCACATGCGGATGAGAATGCAGCGCGCCGATCGCTCCTTCGTCGAACGCGACCTCGACTTGCATCAGCGCATCGGTGAACGCCAGAACCCGTCTGCGGCTGCCATTGCCGAGGTCGGTCCACCGCCGCTCATCGCTGTTCAGGAAGCGTGGCTTTCCGTTCATGTGGCCCTCCTAGCGTCCGAGACCGGAAACGAACTGCCGGAAACGCTCGGACTTCAATTCGCCGAACAGCTGTTCGGGTGATCCGTCCGCCTCGATCAATCCCTGATGCAGAAACATGACGCGGCTCGAAACATTGCGCGCAAACGCCATTTCATGCGTCACCACCAGCATTGTCCGCCCTTCTTCTGCCAGCGCCCGCAGCACCCGCAGCACTTCGCCGACCAGTTCCGGATCGAGCGCCGAAGTCGGCTCGTCGAACAGCATCACCTTGGGGTTCATCGCCAAAGCCCTGGCGATCGCCGCCCGCTGCTGCTGCCCGCCCGACAGATGGCTCGGATAATGATCGCGCTTGTCGGCGATCCCCACCTTCTCCAGCATCGCTTCGGCTTCGGCGATGGCCTCGGCCCGCGGCCGTTTCAGCACATGGATCGGACCCTCGATGACGTTCTGCAAGATCGTCATGTGGCTCCACAGGTTAAAGCTCTGGAACACCATGCCGAGTTCCGCCCGGATGCGATCGACCTGCCGCTGATCCGCCGGCTCGCTCCTGCCATCGCGGCGCTTGCGCATCGCAATCGTCTCGCCGGCCACCGTCACCACACCGGAATCTGGGATTTCCAGGAGGTTGATGCAGCGCAGCAGCGTACTTTTTCCCGACCCGCTGGCGCCCAGGATCGAGATGACGTCTCCTTCCTGCGCATCGAACGAAATGCCCTTCAGCACTTCGCTGGCGTTGAAGGATTTGTGCATGTCGCGCACCGATAGTGCCGGGATAGTTGTCATTGTTGCGGCTCCGGCAGGTCTTCGGCATGCGGTTCCGGACCCTCGATCTCAGCCTCTGGCCGCCCGCGCAGGTGTGGCGACAGTCGCCCTTCGAGCCAGCTCATGAGGCGTATGATCAGAAAGTTCAGCACCAGGTAGATGACGGCGGCGCACAGGAACACTTCCATGGTCCGGTACGTCTGCGAGATGATGCGCTGCGCCACGCCCGTGACTTCCCAAACCGTCACCAGGCTTGCCAGCGATGTCGATTTCATCATCAGCACTATTTCGGTCGAATAGGCTGGCAGGGCCTGCCGCAGGGCAATGGGAGCGATAATACGCCGGAAGAGCCTGAATCCAGACATGCCGATGGCGCGCCCGGCCTCGATCTCCTTGAGCGGTACGGACAGCAGCCCGCCCCGGAATATCTCTGCCGTATAGCCGCCGGTGCATAGCGCCAGCGAGATCACGGCGCAAAAGAAGGGTTCGCGCAGCACCGGCCAGACGAAGCTGTGCCGCACTTCGGGAAACTGGCTGAGGCCATAATAGACCAGGAAGGTCTGGATCAGCAGCGGCGAGCCGCGGAAGATGAAAATGTAGCCTGCCGCCAGCCGCTCCAGCACGAAGATGCCGGACACACGCATCCAGGCGGCGCCGAGCGCCAGCACTGCGCCAATGCTGATGCACAAGATCCATAGCGCCAGGGTCGTCGGCGTCGCCGCTAACAATTGTCCCATGGTGTTGGCGAGGAAGGCGAAATCCATGGCCTGCCTCACCCCCGCCCGATGCCGCCGCGAAAGCTCCGGCCCATCCGCTTTTCAGCGACGGCGAAGCCCCGATCGGCGAGCGTCGTCAGCACCAGGTAAAGTGCGCCACCGACAATATAGAAGAGGAAGTAGAGCCGCGTGGAGCCGGCCGCCACCTGGCTCGATCGCATCAGCTCGGCGAGCCCCGTCACCGAGATCAGCGCCGAATCCTTGAGGCTGAGCTGCAACACGTTGCCAAGGCCGGGCAGGGCGTAGCGCAGCACCTGCGGCACCACGATGCGGCGAAAGCGCAGTGCCCGGGACATGCCAATGGCGCGCGCCGCCTCGATTTCGCCGGGGGCCACGGCGAGGAACGCGCCCCGGAACACCTCGGCCTGGTAGGCGGCCGAAATCAATCCCACCGCGACCGCGCCGGTGAGGAAGGCCGGCAGGCCGAAATAGCCTGGTGCGCCAAACATCGTCCCCAGCGCGCTGACCGCCCGGCCACCACCGAAATAGATGAGATAGATGATCAGCAGTTCCGGCACACCACGGAAGATCGTAGTGTAGGCGTCACCCGTGATGCGGTAGCCGCGACCGGGCGACAGCTTCGCCGCCGCCACCAGCGCGCCGATGATGGCGCCGATGACCAGGGCGGACAGGGTCACCGCCACGGTCATCAGCGCACCGAGCAGCAGCAGGCCACCCCAGCCTTTCGGTCCGAACCCGATCAGTTCAAGCATCGGTAGGGCCGCCGCACGGTCCGCGTTCCCGCTTCATCGCCTGGTTCAGGGCGCGATACTCAGCCCGAACCATTTCTCACTGAGGGTCTTCACCGTGCCGTCGGCGAGCGCCGCCTCGATGGCGGTGTTGAACTTGGCCGTGAGGTCCGTGTCGCTCTTGCGGATGCCAAGGCCCATGCCCGGGCCCCACACGGCGCCGCCGATCTCGGGGCCGGTGAATTCCAGATCCTCATTGCCCGGCGTAGCGAACGCCGCCTTGAACGAGGTGGCATCGTCGAAACCGACATCGATACGTCCAGCCACCAGGTCGAGGTCGCGCTCGGCGGTGGTCTTGTATTCCCGGATCTCGGTATCGGGGAAATTCGCATGTGCCCAAGACGCGTAAACGGTCGCCGCCTGGATGCCCATGGTCTTGCCCGCAAAGGCCGCGCGCAGCTTTTCAACCTCGGCCTTGTCGGTGGCCGCATCGCCGGTCAGCTTCACGGTCTGGCCGGTGCCGTCCATGTTTTCCAGCGGACTACCCTTGACCACGGCGAACCCGGTCGGCGTCGCCGCATACGGAATGGTGAAATCGATGGCCTGCTGGCGCTCTGGCGTGATCGACAGGGCATCCATGATGACATCGAACTTGCCGGCGTTGAGGCTCTCGATCATCGTGTCCCAGTCATAGGCGCCCAGTGTGCACTCGACGTTCATGCGCTTGCACAGGTCGGCGATCAGCTCAGGCTCGAACCCGCCCAGCGTGCCGTCAGAATTGGTCAGGTTCCAGGGCGGATAGGCGCCTTCGAGACCGATGGAAACCTTGGTCCAGTCCTTGGCGCTTGCCGGCACGGCCGACAGCGCAGCCACCGTGGCCAAGCCCGCAATCATGAGAGTGCTGAATTTCATCGAGTGTCTCCTTGCTCAGTTTCCTGCTCGCCTGGTCTTCGCCAGTTCGCCGTTTCGCCAGCATTGCTGCCGTCATCCCGCAACAATAACACTGACAACCGCCTCCGCGCCTAGCCCAAATAATGCGCGCTTAGAATTTGTTCACCATACCGACAACAGACCACCCGCCGGGGGCTTGCGCGCCTCCCGGCAGGCGCTGCCGGCGGCTCGCATGGCGTTCGGAGGAGGGGATGCGAACATGCTTACCGGGTGATTGCCACGGTTGTCACAATGTGACGCAAATAAGGCTGAGCCTGACACATTCTGTCATGTGGGGCGTCAAGTCAAAAATGCGCCGACATCGCAGTAGCCAAAATCTTCCCGTGTCATGGCTGTCATGAACGACTCGCGCAGAGTCACCGTTGGCGGCTTCAGAGTCAAACGCCACTAAAAATAGTCTTCTACATTTGCAAGTATGATTCAATACGAGTGCGAATTGATTCATGCGTGACTCTAGTGCTGCCCCAGTAAGCCGGAATTAAGCATTAGTGCTTAGTATAAATACCGTTGGGGGCGCGAATTAGATTCATGTCACCGCCCGGTCGTTAATCGGCCGGTTACTTCGGGTTTTACCCGCGCCGCAGCCGTCCAGAAGGGACGGTCGTAGAAGGCGGTGGCGGTTCCAGAATGGAAGTTTAGTGCAGTGACACGTCTATCCCCATCCCCCGGGGGCTGTCCATGAACGGCCCCGATTCCGGCTATGTTCGACTCGACGGCGATTTGGGCCTCCGCAACGGCGGTGAGTTGACCGCCCGTTTGACCGAAGTCCTCAACAGTCACAACGACGTCGTTATCGACGCCAGTCAGGTGACCGCCGTCGACATCAGCACCATCCAGATATTGATCTCGGCGCACAAATCGGCGCGCGAGGCGGGCAAGCGGTTCCATGTCAACGCTCCACTAGATGGTGCGTTGGGCAAGGTGCTGGTCAAGGCCGGCTTCGTCACCGCGAGTGCCGAGACGCTGACGCCAGAGGTTGACCTGTGGCGCCATGAACCGACCCCCAGCACCGGTGAGGCATCATGAGCAAAACCATCCTTGCAATCGACGATTCCGCTTCCATCCGGCAAATGGTGGGCATGACCCTGATGTCGGCAGGACACCGTGTCATCGAGGCGGTCGATGGCGCCGACGGCTACGGCAAGGCGACCGCCGAGCAGGTGGACGCCGTGATCACCGATCTCAACATGCCGAACCTCAACGGCATCGAATTCATCCGGAAATTCCGTCAGCACCCGCTGAGCAAGGGCGTGCCGATCATCCTCCTGACCACCGAGTCTGACGAGGAACTCAAGCGCCAGGCCAAGGAAGCCGGCGCCACGGGCTGGATCGTCAAGCCGTTCAAGCAGGACCAGTTGCTGGCCGTCATCAAGAAGGTAACTGGCGCATGAGCAGGCCTGATCCCGTAGATACCTTCCGCCAGGAAGCGCGCGAATTGCTCGAACAGCTCGAGCAGGGCCTGCTTGATCTCGAGCAGCGTCCGGGCGACAGCGATCTGATCAACTCGACTTTCCGTGCCCTCCATACAATCAAGGGTTCGGGCGCCATGTTCGGCTTCACCGCCGTGGCCTCCTTCGTTCATGAATTCGAGACCGCCTTCGACCGCGTTCGCAAGGGCGAAACCGCCGCGACGCCCGAACTGGTCGCCATCGCGCTCGACGCCAAGGACCATATCCACAAGCTGATCGAGCAGCCCGACGTGCAGATCGCCGGCGGCGAAGAGATCCTCAACGCCCTGCGCCGCATCGTCGCCACCGACAGTTTTCCGGAAGCTCCCCTGCAGGAAGAGGTGCATACTGCCGCTCCCGCGCCGGTCGCGGTGGCGTCGCAATGGCGCGTGCGCTTCCGCCTGCCGTCCGACGCGCTGGTCTATGGCACCAACCCGCTGCTGCTGCTCGAAGAGCTCGCAACCATCGGTCCGTGCGAAATTCGCGCGCTGACCGACACCATCCCGACGCTCGATGTCATCGATCCGGAAGTGCCCTATGTCGGCTGGGATGTGCTCCTGACCGCCGAAGACCCCCGCTCCGCCATCGACGACGTCTTCCTGTTCCTGCGCGACGGTATGGATCTGTCCGTTGAACAGCTCGTCAGTGCCGCCCCTCCGGCCGTTGAAGCCGCGCCGGTGATGGAAGCGCCGGCACCAGTCGCCAGGGCCGAAACTCCCAAGCCTGCGCCGCGCCCGGCTCCGGCGCCCAAGGCGGAAGCCGAAGCACCCGCCGCAACCGGCAAGTCCAATGCCTCGTCCTCTCTCCGCGTTGCCGCGGAACGTCTGGATGAGCTGATGGATCGCGTTGGCGAGCTGGTCATCGCCCAGGCCCGCCTGACCCAGATCGCCACCAGCAGCAGCGACGGCAATCTCAAGACCATCGCCGAAGAACTGGAACGCCTGTCGTCTGGCCTTCGCGACACTACCATGGGTATCCGCATGGTGCCGATCGGCAGCCTTTTCGGCCGCTTCCGCCGCCTGATCCACGATCTGTCGCACGATCTGGGCAAGGAAATAGAGTTCATCACCACCGGTGAGGAAACCGAACTCGACAAGACCATGATCGACCGGCTGGCCGATCCGCTCGTCCACCTGATCCGCAACGCCGTCGATCACGGCCTCGAGGACGGCGAAGCCCGCGTCGCCGCCGGCAAGCCCGCTCTGGGCACGGTGCGCCTGTCCGCCGTCTATGCCGGTGCGGAGGTCGCAATCTCCGTCTCCGACGACGGCGCCGGCCTCAATGCCGAACGCATCCGGGCCAAGGCAGAGGAGGCGGGCTTGCTCGCGCCCGACGCCAAGATCAGCGAACAGGATCTGTTCCAGATGATCTTCGCGCCGGGTTTCTCCACCGCCAAGGAAGTGACCTCGCTGTCGGGCCGCGGCGTCGGCATGGACGTCGTCAAGCGGACCATCGACGGCCTGCGCGGCAGCATCGATCTGTCCACCGTTCCGGGCAAGGGCACCAAGGCGATCCTGCGGTTGCCGCTGACCCTGGCCATCATCGACGGCATGTTGGTCCGCATCGGCAATGGCCGCTACACCATCCCGCTGTCGGCAGTGGAAGAATGCGTGGAACTGCCGGAATCCGCCGATCTCAACTCGCGCGGCCGCAACTTCCTCGACATTCGCGGCAGCCTGGTGCCGTTCCTGCGCCTCAGGGAGTTGTTCAATTCCCCAATCCCGGCCGATCCGCACCAGAAGGTGGTGATCGTCTCCTCGGGCGAGGGCAGGGTGGGTCTGGTGGTCGATCAGATCATCGGCAACAATCAGACCGTCATCAAACAGCTTTCCAAACTGCATTCGGGCATCAAGTCCTTCTCCGGCGCCACCATTTTGGGCGATGGCACCGTCGCGCTCATCCTCGATACCGCGCACCTGGTCGGTTTCGGCCAGGCCTATGAGGACCGTTTGAAGGTCGATCAGGTCGGGAGGGCAGCATGACCGATAACCCCAAGGGCTCCATGAAGGCGCTGACGCTGCGCCTGCAGGACGAAATTTTCGCCGTCGAAGCCGAAAGCGTGCGGGAAATCCTCGATCTCGTGCCGATCACCGAAGTGCCCAGCGCTTCCCCCTTTGTGGGCGGTCTCATCAACGTCCGCGGCCGGGTCGTGCCGCTCGCCGACATGCGCGTCATGTTCGGCATGGATCGTCCGCCGCCGGACAAGGATACCCGCATCGTCGTGATGGAGATTTCCGTCGACGGTGAACCCACGGTCGTCGGCATCCTCGCCGATAAGGTGCATGACGTCACCGACATCGAAGCGGCCTCGATCGAGGATGCTCCGCGTGTCGGCATGCGCTGGCGCCCGGAATTCGTGCGCGGCATCGGCAAGCGCAACGGCGCTTTCATCATCATTCCCGACATGGGTCGGATTTTCGAGACACAGGGCGGCAGAAGCTCGCCTTCGGCACCAGAAGAAAGGGCTGCATAAGTGAGACTGACACTTAAAGTAAAACTGGCGACGGCATTTGCCGTAGTGGTCGCCATCTCTGCGGGGAGCATGTTCGTTGCCCTGCAGAGCATGGGATCGCTGAACGATACACTCGCCAGGACAATCGACGTCGAAGCGACGGCAGTCCGCATCGCGACAGAAATGCAGGGCAATCTGTACAAGATGGCCCGCGATCAGCGCGCGACCATCATGTCGTCCACCGTCGATCAGATGCAGGCCAACCTGCAGAAGGTCTCGGATACAGCCAAGATCCAGCTCGATGACATCCAGAAGCTGGTCGACATGGAAACCGATCCGCAGGCGATCGCGGACCTGAACAATGTCAAGACGCTGTTCAACACTTACTATGCCTTCAACGACCAGATCGCCAAATATGCCCTGAAGAACTCGACCGCCACCGCGATCGATCTCGCCCAGGGCGACGCCATGAAGTCCTTCCAGGCCACGGTCGATTCCCTGACCGATCTCGAAAACAAGATCGCCGGCGGCCTGGCCATGGGCGGCGATGCCCAGATCCAGCGCTACCAGTCCGCCGTCGGCGTCGAAAGCGACATGCGCACGCTGCGCGCCAACTCCCTGACGGTTCTCGTGGTCAACGAAGACATGACGCAGCAGGCGACCTTCATGGCTGCCGCGACGAGCAGCCGCGCCGACCTCGACACCTCGGTGGCCGCTCTCGACCATCAGCTCGCAGGCGGCCAGTACAGCGCCGACTTCGATACTTTCCGCAACAACCTGAATACCTGGCTGGGCCAGGTCGACAGCTACCTGTCCGCCGCCATTGAAAACGGCGATGCCCACGCAGCCGACCTTCTGGCCAACGACTCCGAGACGGCGCGCAGCACGCTTGCCACGACCCTGACCACCGTCGTCGACGCCAAGAACAAGGCGCTCGCCCAGGCCAAGTCCGACGCGACCGATCTCTATACTTTCAACCGGACCCTGTTGCTCAGCCTGCTCGCCGGCTCGGTCCTGATCGCGCTCATCGCCGCTCTGTGGATCGTGCTCTCGATCACTCGTGCGGTGTCCAGTGCGCTGCGTCTTGCCGTTGCAGTCGCCGATGGCGATCTCAGCGCCACCGCCAAGGTCAACAGTAACGACGAGATCAAGGATCTCATCGACGCACTGAACGCCATGACCCGCAAGCTCCGTGACGTTGTCGGCGAAGTCTCCTCCGCCACCCGCAACGTCGCCTCGGGCAGCCAGGAAATGTCGGCAACCGCCGAACAGATGTCCCAGGGTGCCACCGAGCAGGCTTCCTCCACCGAAGAGGCGTCTGCCGCGGTCGAGGAAATGGCTGCGACCATCAAGCAGAGCGCCGATAACGCGGCTCAGACCGAAAAGATCGCCCGTCAGTCGGCGGCCGATGCTCTCGCCAGCGGCGAGGCGGTCAACAACGCCGTCAACGCCATGCAGACCATCGCCGAAAAGATCATGGTGGTGCAGGAAATCGCCCGCCAGACCGATCTTCTCGCCCTGAACGCCGCGGTGGAAGCCGCCCGTGCCGGCGAACATGGCAAGGGCTTTGCCGTCGTCGCCTCCGAAGTGCGCAAGCTCGCCGAACGCAGCCAGGCTGCGGCCGCTGAAATCTCGACGCTCTCCGGCCACACCGTCAAGGCGGCCCAGTCGGCTGGCGAGATGCTCTCCAAGCTGGTTCCCGACATCCAGCGCACGGCTGAACTGGTGGAAGAAATCTCAGCCGCCAGCCGCGAGCAGAATGCCGGTGCCGCCCAGATCAACACGGCCATCCAGCAGCTCGATAAGGTGACCCAGCAGAACACCGGCGCGGCCGAGGAAATGTCGGCAACGTCCGAAGAGCTGGCCAGCCAGGCTGAGCAGCTGCAGGCCGCCATCAGCTACTTCCGTACCGATGACGTGCTGCAGCCGGCTCGCGCCGCCAATGACGTCCAGCCGGTCAAGACGAGCAAGAAGAAGCATGTGGCCAAATCCGATCTGCATAGCGCAGTGATGGCAGCCGCCCCGCACATGGCGCCCCGCAAGGCACAGAGCCGTCCGGCCAATGGCGGCTTCGACCTCGACATCGACAATGGTCACGACGATCTCGATAGCGACTTCACGCGTCGCGGCGCTGCCTGATCGCAGCCTGCGCCTGGACCTGACTACCCTCGTTCGATACCGCCGGCAGGAGCCGGTGGTATCGGGCGGGTTCGCTGAAACCCCCGGGAGGCATCCACATGACTACGCAGGCTATCGGCCGCCGCCCCATGCTTCGCAGCATCGCGGCCAAGATTCTCACGATCCAGATCATCTCCAGCCTGGCGATTGCCGGCATCATTGGTGGTGTGGGTTATTACGGCATGAGCAGTATGGCGAGCTATATGACCTCGCTTTACAACGACCGGATCAAACCCCTCGAGCAGCTCAAGCTCGTGGATGACGCTTATGGGGAGAATATCGCTGACGCGACGCAGAAGCTGCGCGCCGGCGCCATCAGCTGGGATGAGGCCCGTGACGGACTCTCCAAGGCCGAGGACACCATCGAGACCCAGTGGGACGCGTATCTCTCCACGGAATTGACTCCCGAGGAAAAAGAGATCGTCGATCGCGTCAAGCAGGCCAAGACCGCAACCGATGCGATGGTGGTGACACTCAAAGGCATCCTGCAGAGCCAGGACACCATGGCGCTGGCGGATTTCGCCGACCATAAGCTCTATGCGGGCATCGACCCGACCTCCGCGGGTATCGGCGAACTCACGGCCTACCAGCTCACCGCCGCAGAAGATCTCCGCCAGGAAGGCGATACGCTGTTCGGTTTCCTGAACTGGCTGATCGTCGGTTCCGCCATCGTGGTGACGCTCGCCTCCATCGCCTTCGTCATCTTCATCACCAATGCCATCAAGCGTAACCTTTCCGCCGCCATTGGCCTCGCCAACGCCGTCGCCATCGGTGACGTCAACGCTACTGCCACCGTGACTTCGGCCGACGAAGTCAAGGATCTTGTCGACGCCCTCAACGCCATGACGGCAAACCTGCGTGGCAGCGCCAGCGTTGCCGACCAGATCGCCAGCGGCGACCTGACCGTGCAGGCCACCGCGCTGTCCGACAAGGATACGCTCGGCCTGGCTCTGGTACGCATGGTGGAAAAGCTCCGCGATGTCATCGGTGATGCCACCGAAGCTGCCCGTAACGTTGCCTCGGGCAGCCAGGAAATGTCGGCGACCGCCGAACAGCTCTCGCAGGGTGCCTCGGAACAGGCGTCTTCGACCGAAGAGGCGTCTGCCTCCATGGAAGAGATGGCAGCAACCATCAAGCAGAGCGCCGACAACGCCGTGCAGACCGAAAAGATCGCCCGCCAGTCCGCGGCCGATGCCATCGCCAGCGGCGAAGCGGTCACCAACGCCGTCGCCGCCATGCAGACGATCGCCGAAAAGATCGTCATCGTGCAGGAAATCGCTCGTCAGACCGATCTGCTGGCTCTCAATGCCGCTGTGGAAGCGGCTCGTGCCGGCGAACACGGCCGCGGTTTCGCGGTTGTCGCCTCCGAGGTCCGCAAGCTCGCCGAACGCAGCCAGGCTGCCGCCGCCGAGATCTCGACCCTCTCCGACACGACCGTGAAAACGGCCCAGTCGGCCGGCGCCATGTTGTCCAAGCTGGTGCCCGATATCCAGCGGACGGCTGAACTGGTGGAGGAAATCTCCGCTGCCAGCCGCGAGCAGAATGCCGGTGCTTCGCAGATCAATACCGCCATTCAGCAACTCGACAAGGTCACCCAGCAGAACACCAGCGCCGCCGAAGAAATGTCGGCGACCTCGGAAGAGCTGGCCAGCCAGGCCGAACAGTTGCAGGGCGCCATCAGCTACTTCCGGCTCGACGAGCGCAGCATGAACCGTGGCCGTGCCGAAAGTCCGGCGCGCAAGCCCGGCAAGTCGACCCGTCCGTTGCACGACGCCGTCATGGCCGCGGCACCCCACATGGCGCCGCGCCTGAATGCCAAGTCAAAGTCCAAGGCCGGCGACGGCGGTGGTTTCGATCTGTCGCTCGACGATGAACAGGACGAGCTCGACAGCGCCTTTACACGCCGTGGCGCAGCGTAAGCGGGGAAGCAATGTCTGAAAACGCCCAATACGTAACCCTGGGTGTCGCGAAGGAACTCTTCGCGGCACCCGTCGAAAGGGTTCAGGAAATCCTCGACATGCGCCCGATAGCGCGCCTGCCGCAGGCTCCCCTCAACCTGCTCGGCATGATCGATGTCCGCGGCCGGGGCATCCCGGTGCTCGACCTGCGCCTGACGCTCGGCCTCGATCCGGTCGAGGATACGGAGAACACCCGTATCGTCGTATTGACGGTCAATGGACCGACGGATTCGGTGACGGTAGGCCTCAAGACCGACCGTGTATTCGAGGTGACCGTGCTCGACGAGGATCGGCTCGATCCACCGCCGACCGTCAAGGGCGACTGGAGCGGCGATTGCATCGCCGGCATCGGCCGCCGCAACGGCTCGTTCGTGACCGTGCTCGATCTCGACCGCCTGCTGGGAGGCATGGACATGCCTTCCAGCCGTGGCACCCAGCAAGCCGCTTAACCACCGTCCGGCAGACCGCCCCTGGGGCTGGTCTGTCGCCGCGGTCCGGAGACTATCTTGGCACTCGCACTACGCACCACCGCCACGGTCGATGGCGACGATCATCTCAGCACGCTGGACTACCAGCGCATCTCCGCCATGATTGGCTCCGAAGTCGGCATCAAGCTGCCGCCGGCCAAGCGCCTGATGGTGGAGGGGCGCCTGCGCAAGCGCGTCCGCGCCCTGGGCTTCGAATGCTTCGATGACTACTGCGCCCATCTGTTCCGCAATGACGGGCTGGATCAGGAGCGGCTCTACCTCATCAACGCCGTCACCACCAACAAGACCGATTTCTTCCGTGAACCCGAGCATTTCACCCATCTCGAGAACACCATCGTTCCGCAGCTGCTGGCCACGCGCAAGAGTGAGCGCGAGCCGCTGTTGAAGATCTGGAGTGCCGCGAGTTCCACCGGCGCCGAAGCCTATACCATTGCGATGGTCCTGGCCGATCTCGCCGCGGCCCGCCGCGACTTCCGCTTCGCTGTTTTGGGCACCGATATCTCGACCGCCGTGCTGGATCAGGGCGAGCGCGCCGTCTATCCGGCCGAGATGATCGCGCCGGTTCCGGCCGCCAAGCTTTCGCGCTACGTGATGTTTGCCCGCAAGGCCTCCGTACGGCCCGAAGTCCGCATGGCGCCCGAACTCCGCCGCTATGTGCGCTTCGCCCGGCTCAACCTGATGGATCGCACCTATCCGTTCGATCGCGACGTCGATGTCGTCTTCCTGCGCAACGTCCTCATCTATTTTGAAAAGAAGGACCAGGAAGCCGTCATCAACCGGCTCGTCGATCATCTTCGTCCCGGCGGTTATCTGATCCTTGGTCATTCTGAATCCATGATCGGTACCTCCATCACCATGCGCCAGGTTGCCCCGGCGATTTTCCAGAAGTCGTGAGCCGCCAATGGCTGAAATTTCGACCACGCCAGACTCCGCCAAGAAGATCCGCGTTCTCATCGTCGACGACTCCGCTTCGGTCCGGCTGACGCTGAGCGACATCATCAGCAGCGATCCCGACCTGGAAGTCATGGCGACCGCCGCCGATCCTTACGTCGCCGTCGAGCGCATCCGCCAGGAAGTGCCGGATGTGATCTTCCTCGATATCGAACTGCCGCGCATGGATGGGCTGACCTTCCTGCGCAAGATGATGGCACAGCGGCCGATCCCCGTCGTCATCTGCTCCAGCCTTGCCGAAGCCGGCTCCGACACGCTGATGCAGGCCATGGAGGCTGGCGCCATCGACGTCGTCACCAAGCCGCGCGTCGATACCGCGCAGTTCCTGCAGGATTCCCGCATGCGCATCTGTGACGCCGCCAAGGCTGCCGCACATGCAAAGTTCCGCGGCATCCACAAGCCGGCGCCGCGCCTCACCATCGAAGCCAAGCTGACGGCCGACGCCATCCTGCCGCAGAAGTCGGCTTCGCGCGCCGCCGCCATCCTTGCCAGCATGCCGGTGACCGAGAAAATCGTTTGCATCGGCGCCTCCACGGGCGGCACCGAAGCGTTGCGCGAAGTCCTTCAGGCTCTGCCTGCCGATTGCCCGCCCATCGTCATCGTCCAGCACATGCCGGAAAAGTTCACCAACGCCTTCGCCCGCCGCCTCAATGGCATCTGCGCCATGGAGATCAAGGAAGGCGAGAACGGCGACATAGTGCAGGCCGGTCGTGTCATCATCGCTCCCGGGAATCAGCACATGGTGCTGCATCGCACGGGTACGCGCTACACCGTCAACATCATCGATGGTCCGCACGTCTCCCGCCATCGTCCGTCCGTCGACGTCCTGTTCCGCTCGGCCTCGCAGAATGCCGGGCCTAACGCCATCGGCATCCTGCTCACCGGCATGGGCGATGACGGGGCGCGGGGCCTGCTCGAAATGCGCCAGACCGGTGCCGCGACCGTCGCCCAGGACGAGGAGTCCAGCGTCGTCTTCGGCATGCCCAAGGAAGCCATCCAACGCGGTGCGGCCGCCAAGATCCTGCCGCTCAACCGCATTGCCACCGAAATTCTGAGCGCCGCGCGCGCCAGCGACCAGAAGGCTGCTGCACGATGAACGCACTGGCGGAGCAACCCCAGCCTGTTTCCGAGGCCGTCGATCCTGCGCTTGCACTGCAGTTGCAGCAGCTCGCCGAAGATCTCGGCGCTCCCCGTGAGCGCATAGAAACCGCCTTCGTCGATGTCGGCGGCAGCCTGACTCAGGCTGCCGGTATCCTGGGCCGTATTTCGTCGGTCTTCGAAGCCTTGCCGCGTGACCTGGAAAGCCAGGAAATGGTCGAGGCCACGAGCCGTCTCGACGCCGTGGGCCAGCGTGCCGAAGCCATTGCGGCTTCCTTTTCCGCCGAGGGTGAGGACATCGCGCGTCTCGTCTCAGTCGTGAAGGCCGCCGAGCAGCCGATCTCGGACCTTCGCAAGGCGGTCAAGATGATGGGCATCGTCGCCATCAATGCCCGCGTCGTTGCCGCCGGTATCGTCGGGCGTCTGCAGGATTTCGACGTCTTCACCACCGACATCGCCTCGCTGTCCGAAAGCGCCACCACCACCATCCAGGATTTCTCCCTCGTCTACGGCCAGTTGACCGATAACGTCCGCAAGGCCGCGGAACAGCGTTCGCATTTCGAGACCTCGCACAAGGATACGCTCACCGGCCTCGCCTTGCGCCTCCGCCGCAATCTCGATGAAGTCACCCGCCGCCGCCGCGAATCCGCCGCCGGCAGTGCCGAGACCGGGCGCGTTTCGCGCCAGATCACCGGCCGTATCGCCGCGGCCGTCTCCGCCCTTCAGGTCGGCGATGCGACACGCCAGCGCGTCGAGCATGTCGAAACCGGCATCATCGCCCTGCGCGACCTGCTGTCTGGCCGCGAAGTCGCCGGCAAGGCTGGCGCTATCGTCCTGGCACAGAGCGATGAGTCGGTGTTGCTGCAGGCCGTATCGACGCTTGAGGTCGAGCAACTGGCCGATACCGGCAACACCTTCACGCTGGAGGTGACCGGAGCCGACGATGCCCTGCGCCAGTTGGCCGTCGATGCCAAGACCATCATGGAGCATAGCCAGCATCTTTACGGGCAGGGCAGCAAGCAGGGTCAGTCGCCGCTGGCCGTGCTCAATGCCGATCTCCGGGAGGCCTCGCACGTGCTTGGTGACTGCGAAACCGAACGGGGCAAGCTGGACCAGATGGCCGCCGCCGTCGCCGCCACCGTCGATATCCTTCTCGGCCACGTCGAGGCCGTGCAGGAGATCGAAGCCAATATGCGGCTGGTGAGCCTCAACGCCGCCGTCAAATGCGCCCAGCTCGGTCCTCGCGGCAAGGCGCTCGACGTCATCGCCCAACAGCTCCGGCAATTGACCGGCGAGACGGTGCTCGCCGCCGAGGCCGCAATGGGCAACCTCAAGCAGGCCGCCGAACTCGCACAATCCTTCAACCGCGCCGCTGCCGACGATGCGGCAGGGCAGGTGGGGGCGCTCGAACAGGAAGCCCGCGCATCCGTCGCTTTGCTCGAAACCATCGATGCCCGCATGGCCGAGGCGCTGGTCGTGCTCGATCGTGACGGCACGCAGGCGCTCAAATGTCTCGATCGTGCCGCCATCGGTTTTTCCGACCACGCCGCCATCGCCGACGCCATGGCGGAGGTTCAGTCCCGTCTTGGTGCCTTCGCCCTCACGCCGTGGCTGGCCGGCACTTCGCCCACGGGCTCGGTCACCGGCGTGCTGGCGCACCTGCGCACCACTTACACCATGGGCAGCGAACGCCAGATCCATGACCGGCTGTTCGGTCGGGCCGAGCCGGAGCCCCAGCCTGAAGTGATGACGCCGGCAGCAGAGGAAGACCTGGACGCGCTGTTCTTCTGACGCCTAAAGCGTTTTCAGGAAAAGTGGATGCCACTTTTCCGGCTCGAACATGTGCCAAAACAAAGACTGAGAGCGTTCGTTTTGATGCAATCAAAACGTGAAGCGCTCTAGGTGCCGCGTGGCTTGGCGCGGCTGGTCGGCGGCGCCGCCAGCGGATCGTCGGGCCAGGGGTGCCGTGGGTAGCGGCCCTTCAGGTCCTTGGCGACATCCTTCCAGGAGCCACGCCAGAACCCGGGCAGGTCACGCGTCGTCTGGATCGGGCGATGCGCGGGCGACAACAGCACCAGCAACAGCGGCACCTTGCCGCCCGCAACGCTCGGATGCTTGTCGAGTCCGAACAGTTCCTGCACGCGCACTTCCAGTGCCGGCCCGTTCTCGGCCCCGTAATCGATCGGCAGCCGCGATCCCGTGGGCGCCTCGAAATGCGCCGGCAGCAGTTGCTCCATCTCCGCGCGCCGAGCCCAGGGCAGCAGTTGCTCGAGCGCCTGGCCAAGATCGTCTGCCGTGATCGCCGCCAACTCCGTGCGTCCGATGATGAACGGTACCAGCCACTCCGCATCGTTCTGCCCCAGCGTCTCATCCGACAAATCCGGCCAGGTCGCCCCCAGGGTGCGGTTGAGATAGCTCGAGCGCATCCGCAGCGTCTTCTGCTCCTTGCTCCAGGGCAGCAATGCGATGCCGAGTTCGGCGATGCCGGCAGCCAGGAGTCTGGCTGCTGCTTCCTTGTCCTCGACCGGGGCTGGCGCCTCGCCGAGCCGCAGGGCATCCAGCCGGCGCAGCCGCCGCGCCCGCACCTGTCGCGTGGACCGATCGAAGGCCAGCACCGACTCGCTGACGATACGGTGCGCGAACAGCGCCTCGATGGTGTCCCGGTCGATTGCCGCCGCCGCTCGTATCTTGCCGTCGGCGGCCGTGCCGGTCACATCCGCCACCACCAGATAAGCCGATCCGGCGAGACCATCACCCGGCTCCAGGCTGGCGCCGCGCCCATTGGCCAGCCGGAACCGGCCACGTGCGCCTGCCGCCTGGGCGATGCGATCGGGATAGGCCCGCGCCAGATGCTGCCCGACATCGACCGCGGGGTTGCTCCGGCCACCCCCGACCAGCGCCGCCCAGCGCCGGGCCAGGGCCCGCGCTTCCTCGGCGCGACGTCCGTTGTCGCCACGAAACCGGCTCAGCCGATGTGCCAGATCCGTGCTGTCGCCGCCAAGGCCGCGCTCGCCGATCAGCACCGCGATCTCGGCAGCGTCCTGCGCCTCGCCTTGCCCGATTGCCTGCTGCACCATATGCGCCAGCCGAGGCATGAGCGGCAGCCGCGTCAAGGCGCGTCCTTCGCCCGTGATATGCCCGCCGGCATCGAGCGCTTCCAGTCCCTGTAGCAGGCTGACTGCTTCCGTCCATGCCGGCTTCGGTGGCGGATCGAGAAATGCCAGTTGCGCGGGGTCGATTACGCCCCAGCCCGCCAGGTCGAGCACGAGGCCTGAAAGATCCGCATCCAGTATTTCGGGGGTATCGAATGCCTCGAGGGCCGCCGTCTGGCCTTCGTTCCACAGCCGGTAGCAGATGCCGGGCTCAGTGCGGCCCGCACGTCCGCGCCGCTGGTCGGCGCCGGCGCGCGACACTTTCTTCGTGACGAGCGTGCTGAGGCCGGTGGCGGGCTCATAGGCCGGCACCCGCCGCAATCCCGAATCCACCACCACCCGAATGCCTTCGATGGTGAGCGAGGTCTCCGCGATCGAGGTGGCCAGCACCACTTTGCGCCGTCCTTCCGGCGCCGGCTGGATAGCGCGATCCTGTTCCGCCGGCGTCAATTGCCCGAACAGCGGCGCGATATCGACGCTCGCCGGCAAGCGTTGCCGCAGCCGGTCCGCGGTCCGCAGGATCTCGCTTTGCCCGGGCAGGAACACCAGCACCGATCCGGTTTCCATCCGCATCGCTTCGGCCACCGCCCCGGCAACCTGGTCTTCCAGCCGTTGTAGCGGGTCCGGTTCGCGATAGTGGGTCTCTACCGCAAAGGCACGCCCCTCGCTGATCACCACCGGCGCATCGCCCATCAGCCGAGCGATGCGCGCTCCGTCGATGGTCGCCGACATCACCAGCAACCGCAGATCCTCGCGCAACGCCGATGCGTCCAGTGCCAGCGCCAGCCCGAGATCGGCATCGAGGCTGCGTTCGTGAAATTCATCGAACAGCACCGCCGCGATGCCCGGCAATTCCGCATCGTCGAGGATCATGCGGGTGAAGACGCCCTCGGTCACCACCTCGATGCGTGTCCGCTTGCTCACCTTGCTGTCGCTGCGGACGCGGTAACCCACGGTTTCGCCCACCGCTTCGCCTAGTGTTTGCGCCATGCGCCGCGCCGCCGTGCGGGCCGCCAGCCGTCGCGGCTCCAGCACGATGATGCGGCCATCGCCGCGCCAGCCTGCGTCCAGCAGCGCCAGCGGCACGCGCGTGGTCTTGCCGGCCCCGGGTGGCGCCACAAGCACTGCGCGCGATCCGGCGGCCAGTGCCGCCAACAGCTCCGGCAAGGCGTCTTCGATGGGCAGGCGAGGGTTCATGCCGTTGTCATGGCCAAGATCGGCCGGGTGGGCAAGTCCTAGGGCAGCAGAAATACCTGCTGCAGATCGACCTGTACCGGTACATTGTCCGAATGCGTTTCCATGATGTCCGCCATATGCGCCCACCACCGCTTCATGATTGCCGTCTGGGGAAGGGCGGCCATCGTGTGGTCGTCGCTGCGCGTCAGGATGCCGAACAGATGGCCGGTCTCTGGATCGAGCCAGATGGAATAGTCCGAAACCCCTGCATCCTTGAGCGCCTTGACCAGCTCGGGGAAGATTTCTTCATGTCGTTTCTTGTATTCGGCCGCCTGGCCGGGGTTGAGATTCATGCGGAAGGCGATGCGCTCTGCCATGGCTGGTCCTCTCGGCTGTTTGATCGGGTTCGGCGCCTGCCTAGTGCCCGTGCGCCCCGTGGCGCGTGGTCAGCATGTCGCCGGCATCAGCGGGCAGCCGCATGAAGGTGATGCAGGACAGCGCCGAAATGATCGCCACCGCGAAGAAGGCGATGTGAAAGTCGAGGATCTCGATCTTTCCGCCATGCAGCAGGCTGCTGGAAAGATCGAGCACCCCACCGCCGACGGCGACGCCCATGGCCACCGAAATCTGCTGCGCCACGGCGTTGATCGCCGTCGCCTGGCTGTTGTCGGCTTCGTCCACATCCGCGAAGGCCATGGCGTTGACGCCCGAAAATGCCATCGACCGCAACAGGCTTCCGGCCAGGAGGCAGACCATGATGAGCGCCACCGGCGTTTCGGCCGTCCAAAAGCCATTGACCGCGAGGAACACGCTCGAAATCGCGGTCGTGGCGATCAAGACGTTGCGGAAGCCGAAGGCGTTGAATGTCCGTGTCGCGAGGAATTTGGAGCCCATGGCGCCCACGGCGCTGATGAAGGTGATCATGCCCGATTCGAACGGCGTCAGACCGAATCCGAGCTGCAGCATCAGCGGCAGCAGGAACGGCATGGCGCCGATGCCGATGCGGAAGTTCGATGCCCCCACCACAGCGGCGCGAAACAGCGGGTAGCGGAACATCTTGGGGTCGAGCAGCGGATATTTGGCCCGCTTGGCATGCAGCAGGTAGAGGAGCCCGCAGATGACGCCGACCGCGACCGTCAGATAGCCATAGATGATCGGCAGTGCCGGCAGGCTGATCACCGAAAGCCCGAACACCAGGCCGCTGAAGCCGATGCCGGAGAGGATGAAGCCCGGAAAATCCATTGGCCGTGGATTGCGCGGCTCTCCCGCTGGCAGGAACCTGGTGACGAGGATGATGCCCATCACCCCGATGGGGATGTTGATCCAGAAGACCCAGTGCCAGCTCAGGAATGTGGTCAGGAAGCCGCCGATGGGCGGCCCCAGTATCGGCCCGATCAGGGCCGGAATGGTGAGCCAGGCCATGGCGTTGACCAACTGGTTGCGCGGCGTGCCGCGCACCAGCAGCAATCGGCCGACCGGCGTCATCATCGAGCCGCCAATGCCCTGCAGGAAGCGCGACACCACGAAGGTTTCTATGGAGTTGGAAAAGGCGCAGGCGATCGAGCCGAGCATGAACACGAAGATCGCCAGCCGGAAGATGTTGCGTGCCCCGTACCGGTCCGACATCCAGCCGCTGATCGGAATGAAGATCGCCAGCGCCACCAGATAAGTCGTCACCGCCAGTTTCAGCGCCACCGGCGAGGTGCCGATATCGGTGGCGATGGCGGGCAGGGAGGTGGAGATGACGGTCGAATCCATCTGTTCCATGAACAGGGCGACCGCCAGGATCATCGGCATCAGGCGGGAGAGGGGGTGAACCTGCATAGGGCTTTGAAAAGGCTGGAGGGGCGAAAACGGTGCAATATCGGCACGCAGCCGGCCAAACCGCCTGGCGCCCGCGCCCGGTGTAGTCCCGATACGCCTCGATCGCTACAAGATAAAGCGCCCCTTCCCTTCGGATGTGAATTTTTTGCTTCGCCTGTGGCACGGCGCGGTCAAGCTGTCACCTGGCTGGTATCCCATTTCCCGGGCAATGAACTTATGGCGCCCATTTCCGGCGCGGCGGTTAAAGTTTGAGGGGAACCCGGGAATTTTCCGATGATTGCAGTCACTTGCGCTGCATCGGCCGCATGCCTAGTTATATTTGGCGTCAACGCCGGGGGAGCGCATGCCGACGAGTGATGAGAACGGCCTCTGTTCTGTGCGACGACTGCGGGTCACGAGCGGCGGTGGTATCGGGCTGGTCTACCGGGAATACCGGCCTTCGGAAATATCGAAACCTGACATCGTGTTCGTCCACGGCCTGGCGTCTTCGGGTGTGCAGTTTGACGGCGAGGCGCGCTATTTTGCGCAGCTGGGCCATCGCGTTCTCGTGCCGGACCTTAGGGGACATGGCGCCTCGGGAGTGCCCGCCGGGCGGATCATAAACGAGGATTTTGCCATTCCGGTTATGGCGCGCGACGTGATGGATATTCTCGATCATGCCGGTGCTTCCACTGTCCATTGGGTCGGCAATTCCCTGGGCGGTATCCTGGCGCTCTCCATGCTGGGAACAACCGATAGCAACAGGCTCGCCAGCCTTGCCCTGTTCGGCACCTGCTTTTCGATGGATCTGCCGCCGCAGGTTTCCCGATTATTGCGCCTGTCGTTCCTGCCCGGAGCGCCGGTCACGGCCTGGCTCACAGCACGCACGACCACGGGGAGTGCCGTCGGGCGCGTGGCGATCGAGGAAGCTATCCGGCAATTCAACGTCGCGGCGGGTGCTGCCATCGCGCAGAACGTGCGCAACTACGACTTCGTCGACAGCCCCCTGGCGTTCAGGCGGCCGTTGCTCGTCCTGAGGGGCGGCAGGGACTATGCGGTCAATCTCCGGCTAGGACGTGATATCGATAAATTCGCGCCCGTGCTCAATTTCAAACGCGTCGACCTGCCCCAGGGTGGTCATTGCGCCAATTTCGACATGCCCATGCAATTCCGTCAGTCTCTCCAGGAGCATTGGGGACGTGCCACACTGCATCGGGCTGCGTCCGCGTTGATGGGTGAGAATATTTCCTGATTTTTTTAATGTACGGCCAGACATTTCCCGGCAAGGGAAGTCGCTGTCGGTACGGCGCGGCGCCGGGAGGACGAACTGGGCAACCTTATTCCGACGACAGTCATGCGCATGCTCGACCAGCTGCGTCTTCGATCCAATACTGATTTTTCTACGGAACTTGCGGCCCGGCCTGACAGGAAACTGGCGCCGCGCATTCGCCCGCGGCAGGCGGCGAGCGCGGCGTCCGCCACCGCGCTTTGGGCGCAATTGCGCAGCGTCACCGGTATCGGGGCGGTGGCCCAAGATTCAATAGCCGATGAGGTCAGTCTCGCGAGCGCCGAAAGCTATGGCCGTAATATCGAGAATTTCATCGGCACCGTGAAGGTGCCCCTCGGCGTCGTCGGACCGCTACGCATCAACGGGCTGCATGCAAAGGGCGATTACTACGTCCCATTGGCGACAACCGAAGCGGCGCTGGTTGCCTCCTATGGGCGCGGGGCGGAGATCACCGCCCAGGCAGGGGGCATCACCTCCGCCATGATCGGCGAGGGGGTGTTGCGGACGCCTGCCTTCGTTTTCAGCGACATGGTGGAGGCTGGTTTGTTCATCAACTGGGTGGCGGCCCATGCCGATACGCTCAAGGCAGTTGCCGAGACCACCACCCGCCATGGCAAGCTCATTACGGTCGAGCCCTTCATGGACAGCGATACGGTGTTCCTGATCTGCCGCTACACCACCGGCGATGCGGCCGGGCAGAACATGGTGACCGTGGCCACGCAGGCCATGTGCGCCCACATTGCCGAACACACGCCGGTCAAGCCACGGCACTGGTTCATCGAGGGCAATTTCTCGGGCGACAAGAAGGCCTCCTATCTGGGCCTGCATATGGGACGAGGCCGCAAGGTCACCGCCAGCGTCGAATTGCCCGATACGCTGATCCGTCGGCTTTTGCGCGTCGAACCCGAAGCCATGCTGGCCTATGGCCGGGTCGCCGCGCTTGGCTCGACCCTCAGTGGGCAACTTGGCGCCCAGGCGCACTATGCCAATGGCCTGGCGGCCTTCTATATCGCCACGGGACAGGACGCCGCCTGTGTCGCCGAATCTGCCGTTGGCTTCACCCGGGCCGAGCGACGGAGTGACGCCGTCTTCTTTTCCGCCACCATGCCCAACATCGTGGTGGGATCTGTCGGTGGCGGAACGGGTCTGCCGAGCCAGGCCGCGGCGCTCGATATCATGGGGCTGCGCGGTGAGGGCAATGCCGCGGCGTTGGCCGAGGTCGTGGCCGCGCTATGCCTTTGCGGAGAGATTTCCATCATCGGGGCGATCGCCGCGGGGCATTTCACCCGCGCCCATGCCAAACTGGCGCGCCTGCGATGACCGAGGCGGGCTTGCGTCATCCCGAGGCCGATGCGGGCCTGTGGCGGCGGCTCTGGCTCTATCAGGCCCAGCGGTTTCCGCTGGGAAAGACGGCATTGTTGCTGCTGGCCTTTTCGGCTTCCAGCATCAGTGTGTCGGCGCATCTGGCGGGGCGGCCGCTGCCGCATTGGAGTGTGTTCGTCGCCGCGTGGCTGGTGGCGATCGGTTTCTTTTTCCAACTGCGGGCCTGCGACGAATACAAGGACCAGGAGGACGATCGGCTGTATCGGCCCGAGCGGCCGATACCCAGCGGCCTGGTCAGCCTGCGGCTGGTGCTTGGGCTGGCAGCGGTCAGCGCCCTCATCGCCATCGGGTTGACGCTGACCATCACGCCGATGCTGCTGTTGCCCCTTGCCCTGGTCTGGGGTTGGCTCGCACTGATGACCGCCGAGTTCTTCGCGCCGCATTGGCTCAAGGCCAGGCCGTTCGTCTATCTCGTCTCGCATATGGCGATCATGGCGTTGATCGATCTCTACCTGACCGGGGCCGAATGGGTTCCTCATGGCGTGGCGCCGCCCACAGGCATGTGGGTGTTTCTCGCCCTCAGCCTGGTCAATGGCTGCGTGCTTGAAATCGGCCGCAAGATATGGGCGCCGGTCAATGAGCGGATAGGAGTGGAGACCTATTCGGGCCTGCTCGGGCCAATTCATGCCGCGAGGCTCTGGCTGGTCATCTGCGCGCTGGCCTGGCTGCTCCTGCTGGCGATTGGCATATTGGTGGGGGCGCCGCTGATCGTGGGCGGCGTCAGCGCCGCGCTGCTGGGCGTTATCGGCTTCACTGTCCGGAACTTTGTGCGCGAGCCGTCAGCCAAGGCACAGGGCCTGATCGATAGCCTGGCCGGCATCTGGGTACTCTGCTGCTATGTGCTTGCCGGCTTCGCTCCCTTTGTCCCCAAGGTTCTGGCGCCATGAGTGATCTGCTTTTCGCCATGGACGCGCGCCTCGATGCCGCAACAGTGGGCGGCAAGGCTTCGGTCTTGATGCGTCTGGCGGCGGGCGGCTTCGATGTGCCGGCCTTTCTCGTGGTGAGCCCGGATGCCTTTATCGATGGCGGGCTCGCGCCGGAGCAGAGGGCGGCACTGATGGCACGGCTTCCAGCCCTCGGGCCCGGCCCCTATGCGGTGCGCTCGTCGGCACGCGAGGAGGATGGCCAAAGCCACTCCCATGCGGGCCAGTTCCTGTCGCTTCTCGAGGTCTTGGCGGCTGATGTGCCGACGGCAGCGATGCGCGTGGTCGAGAGCGGCTTGGCCGACAATGTCGCCGTCTATCGGACTGCCCAGGGACTGCATGGCAATGGCGGGCTGCCCGCGGTGCTGGTCCAGCAAATGGTCGATGCCCGATGCGCCGGCGTCGCCTTTACCGCCGATCCGCTCACGGGGCGGACAGATCGCATCGTGGTTTCTGCGATAGCCGGGCTCGGCGACCGGCTGGTGGGTGGCGAGGAGGACGGCCAGACCTATGTAATCGGCAAAGCCGAAGGCGTCCTGCTCGATATGCCGGCCGACCCGGTGCTGAGCGCCGCCGATCTCGCCGCTTTGCGCCAACTGGCGCTGCGTCTCGAAACGGAACTCGGGCGGCCGCAGGATTTCGAATGGGCTTTCGAAGGCGGGCGGCTGCGTTTGCTGCAGGCCCGGCCCATCACCACCGGGCTACGCGCCCAGCCTGTTGCCGACGACAATCTTCTGGTTTTCGACAATTCCAATATCGTCGAAAGCTATCCGGGCCTCGTCTCCCCGCTGACTTATAGTTTTGCGCAATATGCGTATTCGCGTGTCTATCGGGCCTTTGTCCGTCTCGTGGGCGTGAAGAACCGCATCATCGGCGACAACGCAGCAGTGTTTGACAACATGCTGTCGCGCGTCGATGGCCGGGTCTACTACAATCTGGGCAATTGGTATCGCGCACTGGCCTTGCTGCCGGGCTTTTCGCTCAATAGCGGCTATATGGAAACCATGATGGGGGTGAACGAGAAATTGCCCCCCGAACTGGTGGCAGGGCTCGCGCCCCCGACACTTGGCGGCGGTGCGAAGCTTCGCGAATGGCTGCGTGTCGGAGGCGTTGGCCTGCGTCTTGTCTGGGCGGCGATCCGGCTCGATGGCACCATCAAGGCTTTTTACCGTCGTCTCAATGCTGCCCTGGCGGAGCCGGCCTCCGCCTACGACACCTTGCCTTTGTCGGCACTGGCCGCCCGCTACCGGCGCATCGAGGCGGATCTGCTGGATCGGTGGGACGCCCCATTGATCAATGATTTCCTCTGCATGATAGCGTTCGGCGCCTCGCGCAAATTGCTCGGGCGCTGGGCCGGGCCGGCGGGGCTCGAACTGCACAATGAGGTCATGATCGGGCAGGGCGATATGATCTCGGCCGAGCCGGCGCGCCGCATTCAGGCCATGGGGCGTCTTGTGGCCGGCGATCCGGCACGGCGTGAAATGCTCGTGAACGGCGATGGCGCGGCGCTCGATGGCAATGCGGCGCTCAAGCAGGCGGTGTCGGACTATCTCGGAAAATTCGCCGAGCGCTGCACCGAAGAACTCAAGCTCGAAAGCGTGACGCTTGATCGAGATCCGAGCCCGCTTTATCGCGCCATCGCGGCGGCCGCCGAAGCCCCTGCCGACAAGGCCCCGGCTGCGGGAGGGCCGACGCTTGCCGACCTTCTTGCCGGCCGGCCGGTGCGTCGCACGCTTGCAGGCCTCATGCTCGGTTGGGCCAAGCGGCGGGTCCGTGACCGCGAGAACCTGCGTTTCGAGCGCACGCGCATTTTCGGGCGCGCCCGGCATCTGTTGCGCGCCGCCGGAAAGCAGTTTCATGCCGAGGGTCTTCTGGAAAAGCCCGACGATGTGTTCTTCCTCACCATCGCCGAGGTGCTGGGCGCCATCGAGGGCTTCGCCATCGACCACAACCTCGCGGCCCTGGTCGATCTGCGCAAAGCGGAGACGAGCGCCGCATCCGCTAAGCCCGATCCCGGCGAGCGCCTGTACATCCGCGGCGGGGCGATCACGGGACTGCGAGCGCTGGCGCCTGCCGATAAACGGCCTGTCGACACGGGCATGGAGCGGCGCGGCACCGGCTGCAGCGCCGGCAGGATCACCGCGACCGCACGAGTCGTGCGCGACCCTCGTGCTGAGGGATTGCGACGGGGCGACATCCTTGTGGCACGCCATACCGATCCGGGTTGGATTGCCATTTTCAGCAACGCGGCGGCCATTGTGGTGGAGCGCGGCAGCCTCCTGTCGCACTCCGCCATCGTGGCGCGCGAGCTGGGCATCCCCTGCGTCGTGGGGCTCAAGGGCGCCATGGACTGGATCGAGGATGGTGAAACCATCGAGGTCGACGGTGCCACCGGTCAGGTCTGGAGACGGTAATGGCGAGCGGCAATATTTCCGAACGCGCCAGGTTCGATGCCATCCGATACGCCCAGCTTTGGGAAGATGCCGATGTGCTGGTGGCCGCGCTGGCGACACCCCCGGGGGCAACGCTGGTTTCGATAGCCTCGGCGGGCGACAACGCGCTCGCCATGCTGTTGCTCGATCCGGCGCGCGTCGTCGCCATCGACCTGTCGCCGGCGCAGATCGCCTGCCTTTCCATCCGTATCGCCGCCTATCGGCGACTTGACCACCAGGGCTTCGTTGAACTCATGGGATCGCGTCGCTCACCTCGGCGGGGCGAGTTGCTCGATACGGTCGTCGTGACCCTCGATGCTGCGGACCAGGCGTTCTGGGCGCAGCGGCGAGATGCCGTCATCCGCGATGGTCTGGGCGGGGTCGGCAAGTTCGAGAACTATTTCCGCGTCTTTCGCCGCTTCGTGCTGCCACTCACGCAGAGCCGCGCGACGATCGATGAAGTGTTTCGCTCCAAGCCCAAACCCGAGCGGGCTATCTTCTTTGATCGCCATTGGGACAATTGGCGCTGGCGGTTGATGCTGAAGCTGTTTTTTTCCAATGCGGTCATGGGCCGGCTGGGGCGCGATCCGGCCTTTTTCGATCATGTCGAGGGCAGTCTTGCCGACCATGTGGCCAGCCGACTCCGTCATGCAGGCGTCGATCTCGATCCGGCGAACAATCCCTATCTGCACTGGATCCTGAAAGGCGATCATGGGGCCGCCTTGCCGTTGGCATGGCGGGCGGAGCATTTCGATACCATTCGCGATCGACTGGACCGGCTGGAGCTCCGCTGCGGCTCGCTCGAAGCTTTCGTCACCACCGGCGAAAAGGCCGATGGCTTCAACCTCTCGGACATCTTCGAATATATGGACGCCGATCTCTTCGGCGGCGTCTACGCCTCGATCCTGGGCGCATCGCGACCCGGTACGCGGCTGGTCTATTGGAACATGATGGTGCCCCGGCGCGTGCCCGAAGTCCTTACGAGCCGTGTGCGGCGCCTCCCCGAGGTGGAGGCACTGGGCAAGGCTGGTGACAAGGCCTTCTTCTATTCCGATTTTGTGGTGGAGCAGGTTAAGTGAGCTTCACCGTCTTTGACGGCGTTGCCGTGGTGGCTGTCCTGCTGGCCATTCCCGCATGGATGCTGGCAGTGCGGCTTGCCGGCCGCCGCTTCGGCTGGCAGCCCGAGGTGAGCCGCAAGCTCGTGCATGTGGGCACCGGGTGCCTGGCGCTATGCTTTCCGCTCCTCTTCTCCAGTCCCTTGCCGGTCCTCATCCTGGTGGCTATCGCCATTCCGTTCATGCTGGCCATTCGCCAGGGCGTGCTTGGTGGGATCGGCTCGGTGCTGCATGGCGTGCAGCGGCAATCCTATGGCGAAATCTATCTGGCGCTGGCTATCGCCATCACCTTCCTGAGGGCCCAGGAGCAGCCGGTGCTTTACGTGCTGCCGATCCTGGTGATCACACTGTCCGATACGGCGGCCGCCCTGGTCGGCACGGCCTATGCGCGGGCGCGGTTTCCCGTCGAAGGCGGGGCCAAAAGCATTGAGGGCGTCGTCGTCTTCTTCGTCGTCACCTGGCTGGCCAGCCTCATCACGCTGGTGCTGCTGACCAGGGCCGAACCGGTCAATCTCGTGCTGATCTCCATGCTGATCGCCGCCTTTTGCGCGCTGGTCGAGGTGGATTCCTGGCATGGCCTCGACAATCTTTTCGTGCCGATCGGAGCCTTCCTGCTGCTGGCGCGCCATATCGCCAGCGATCCGATCGATCTGACCGCGGCGGCGGGCATCTTTCTGGTGTTTCTGAGCGTCATGCTGTGGATCGCGACGGCGCTCAATGTGCCGCGGCAGGCGGCGCGCGCCTATGCGATCCTTCTGTTCCTGATCCTCTCCATCGTTTCCATGCATAATATCGTGCTGCCCGCGCTGGCGATCGCCGCCCATCTGGCGGCGCGCGCCTTGCGGCCCTCCGAGAGCAAGCGCCCGGATTTCGACCTGCTCTTCGTCGCCGCCATGATGTCGCTGTTCTGGATGTTCGTCGGGGATGCGAGCTATCGCTCGGTGATCAGCCTCTTCAACCTCAGCTTTGCCGGGGCGGCCCTGGGCTTTTTTGCCCTGGTTCTCAGGGGATACTGGCGATTGCTGATCGTGCCGGCGGCCGGCCTGGCCGTGGTCCTGTCACTGTGGACGACCCAGGCAAATCTGCCGTTCTCGCATTGGTTCATGCCCACGCCGCTGGAGACGGGGCTGTCGATGCTGGTGGCCGCGGCCTTGCCGATTTGCCGTCCGGACTGGTTTGACCGGCAGCGGAGCCTGCGCGTCTTCGGCCTTGCCATGATCGTTCCGGTTGCCCTGTGCGTACGTGGAGTTATTTTGCCATGACTGAACCTGAAATCATCGACCGCCCAGGCGCGCGCCTCTGCATCTATCGTGATGCGCCCGATTGGGATGGCCTCAAATGCGCGGCCATTGGCGGGCTGGCCTTCGCCGACGCGGAGGCCGCCATTGGCCTGTTGGAGGAGACAGTGTCCCGCCTCCGCGCCGAGGGGTTCGGCGGCGTGATCGGACCCATGGATGGGGATACCTGGCACAGCTATCGCACCGTCACCCAGTCGGATGGCACGCCGCCCTTCGCCATGGAGCCGGTCAGCGGCGGTCACGATCACGCGACGCTGGTCGGCGCCGGGTTCGAGCCGATTTCGCGCTATGTGTCGTCGCGCGCGCTTCTGGTCGATACGCTTGCCGCCGAACCGGTCAGACTGGATGGTGTCTCGGTCAGCCAATGGGATGGTGCGGGCGCCGAGCAACTGATCGGCAAGCTCTTTGCCATGTCCGGCAGCGCTTTTGCAGGCAATCATTTCTTCAAGCCGATTGGACTGGATGCCTTTCTGGCGCTCTATCGACCCATCCTGCCCATGCTCGATCCTCGGCACGTGCTGTTCGCGCATGCCGATGGCGATCTTGTCGGGTTTCTTTTCGGCTTTCCCGATCGCCTCGCGCGTGAAAACCCGGCCGCCGTGCTCAAGACCTATGCCAGCGGACGGCGCGGGGTCGGGCATCTGCTGGCCGACACCTACCACCGGCAGGCTCTCGCCATGGGACATGAGCATGTGATTCACGCGCTCATGCATGAAAGCAATATTTCCCAGGAGCGCAGCGCGCGCCACAACGCCACGGTGTTCCGCCGTTACGCGCTGATGGGGCGCAGGCTGTAGCCGATGAACCTCATCGGCAATTTTCTGGAGACGGCGCGACGATATGGCGACCGTCTTGCCATCATTGCGGGCAATGGCGAGAGCATCAGCTTTTCCGATCTTGCCCGCCGCTCCGGCGCCTTCGCCCGTGCCTGGAGTGAGGCCGGATTGCAGAAGGGCGATCGCGTGCTGGTCGCCATGCCGGTGAGCCTCGATCTTTATGCGGCGATCGCCGGCCTGTGGCGGCTCGGCGCTGTCATCGTCTTTCCCGAGCCGGCCCTCGGACTTGCCGGGGTGCGGCACGCCGTGAACCTGACGCAGCCCAGGGCCCTGCTGACATCGGGGGCTTATGGGCTGTTGCGGTATCTGCCTCAGCTGTGGGGCGTCGACCTGCATCTCGGCCTTGATGGCGACAAGGCCGGCGATGCGCTGGTGGATGTCGTGCCCGACCATGGGGCGCTGATTTCCTTCACCAGCGGCTCGACCGGCCTGCCCAAGGCCATCATGCGCAGCCACGGATTCCTGGCCGCCCAGGATGCGGCGCTGGATGCCCTCATCGCGCCGCAGCGCGCCGATGAAACCGATCTCGTCGCCTTTCCGGTCTTCGTCATCGCCAATCTCGCCCGTGGAACGACTTCGGTGCTGCCGAACTGGCGCCTGCGGAAGCCGGATAGCGCGCGCGCCGAAAATATCGTCCGGCTGGTCGGCGCCCATAAGATCACCCGCGCGCTGGTGCCGCCCTTCATCGGCGAGGTGCTAGCCGCTGCGCCCGCACTGCCGTTGAAAACGCTTCTGACCGGCGGCGGGCCGGTCTTTCCCGATCTTATCGAGCGGCTGACGGCGGTGATGCCGCCTGAGGCCGACATCGTCTCGGTCTATGGCTCGACCGAGGCGGAGCCCATTGCCTGGCAAAGGGCGCGCGAGATTTCGGCGACGCAATGGCGGGCGATGGTTGAGGGTGGGGGCCTCCTGGCGGGAGCACCCATTGCCGAGATCGCCCTCAGGATCGTCGATGATGAAATTCTGGTCACCGGCGATCACGTCAACAAAGGCTATCTGGGCGGCCGCGGCGATGCCGACAACAAACGCCAGATCGACGGTGGCATCTGGCACCGTACCGGCGACGCAGGCGCGCTCGATGCGAGCGGCAGTCTTTGGCTGAAGGGCCGCGCTTCCGCCGGCTGCAATGGTCTTTATCCATTCGAGGTCGAGGCGCCGGCCCGGCTTTGGCCCGGCGTTCGGCACGCGGCGTTTCTGGTCCTCAAGGGTGCGCCGGTATTGGCCATCGAGGGCGATGCGGAGCGACTGAAGGCCTGGCAGGCAGCGGCAGCCGATCTGGGCGTTTTCAAAACCGTTGCGGTCCGAAAGATGCCGCTCGATCGCCGGCATCGATCCAAGATCGACTATTCGGCTCTTGCGCGGCAGCTCCAGCCCTAAGCTTTTTCGAAGCTTCGACGCTCCTGCTGCACTGACAACTCAAGCCAGCCTTTTCACCCAATCCGCCACCGCATCACCGCTGCCCATGTCCGGTTGCACGATGCCGTCGATCATGAAAGTCGGCGATACGTGGATGCCGTTCTGGCGGGCGTAGCGGGTTTCCCAGCGCACCGCCTTGTCGAGGTCCTGGATGCTGAAGGCATCCATGAGCCGAAGTCCCGTATAGCCTTCCATTCGCCGGATCAGGTCATTGGGCGTGGCGTCGCGGTTGGGGCCGGTGGCGTGGTGGTCGAATTCGAATTCGTCGCGATGCCCGAACACCGCCGCAAGCACCGCCTTGGCGGCTTCCTTGCCCTGCGGCAGGGTCGAGGCGGCCAGCACCGCCCGCACCACGACGCCCGAAAACATGTGCCAGGGCTGGGAATGAAGCCTCAGCTTCAGCGTCAGTTTGTCCGCGCCCATTTCCGCCAGCGCTGCGTCGAGCTTGGGAAAGGCGCGGGCCGAGTAAGGGCAGGTGGGCTCGAGGAAGGCCTCGAGGATTTTCGGTCCATGCCCCCACACCAGCGGATCGGCGCGCCAGCTGGTTGTCGTCAAGGTTGTGTCCGCCATTTCCGCGCCTCTTAGAGATTTTGCACCTATCGCCTATAAGGCATTTTCCACACCCAATTGGCAAGGTGGTAAGGCCACCTTGCCACCTAACCAATCGGGTGCTAGCGTTTTGAAAGAGGATCATCATGCCCTTTGTCGCCGTCACCACCCGCCGCCTCTACCAGGAGATCGCCGATCAGGTGGCGCAGCTCATCCGTGCGGGTGAATACAAGCCCGGCGATTGCCTGCCCTCGGAGCGTGACCTGGGCAAGCGCCTGCAGGTCAGTCGCCCCGTGGTGCGCGAGGCCATGGTGGCGCTTGAGATCGCCGGCCTCGTCGAAGTGCGCGGCGGTAGCGGCATCTATGTCCGCGATCAGGCCGTGCCCGCCCAGATGCCCGATGTCGGCATCGGTCCCTATGAGGCTTTCATGGCCCGCCGCGTGCTCGAGGGCGAGATCGCCGCCGAGGCGGCGCTGCATGCCGATGAAGCGGCGCTCGCCGAGCTGGACGCCGCCCTGGACCTGCTCCGGCAGGATAATCTGGTCCTGCCGCCTGTGGGGCAGGGCGATCGGCGCTTTCACATGGCGCTGGCCGCGGCGACCGGCAACTCCGTCTATGCGCAGCTCATCCGCTATTTGTGGGATGAACTGCTGGAGCGTGGCCCGCTCTGGGCCAAGCTTGGCGCGCGCCGCTCCGTGCGCCCCACCCGCATCGCCGAGCACGAGGACGTGGTGCGTGCCGTGCGCGCCCGCGACCCCGATGCGGCGCGCCGCGCCATGCATGTGCATATCGACGGCGCCATTGCGGACTTTCTGGAAATGACCGCCGCCGAGACGGCCGACGAAAAACCAACCGCCGCCGGCAAGGCGGCTTCATAGCGCCCTATGGGGAGGAGACCCTGGTGAAGATTACCCAAATTACCACTGAAGAATATCGCTGGCCGCGCCGCAAGCCCATCACCAATGGCCTTCACACCTACACGGATGTCGAATTCGCCCTGGTCCGCATAAAGACCGACGAGGGCATTGAGGGCATCGGGCTCGGCTCCGGCGGCGACATCTGGCGCGCCACTATCAAGGAACTGACCCCGCATCTTCTCGGCCAGGACCCCCACAACACCGAGCGACTGTGGCACAAGATGTGGGTGCCCAAGCTCATCGGCCGCCGCGGCATCACCACCCGCGCCATTTCCTCGGTCGATATCGGCCTGTGGGACATCAAGGCCAAGGCCGCGAACCTGCCGCTCTACAAGCTGCTCGGCGGCTTCCGCGATTCCGTCCCCACCTATGTGGCGGGCGGTTATTACGAAGAGGGCAAGGGCCTCAGGGAATTGGCCGCCGAAATGGAAGACAACGTCAAGATGGGCGCCCGCGCCATCAAGATGAAAGTCGGCGCCGTGCCGCTGCGCGAGGATGCCGAGCGGGTCCGCGTGGTGCGCGACGCCATCGGCCCCAACGTCAAGCTGCTGGTCGATGCCAACTGCGCCTATCGCTGGTATTCGGCGGTGCAGTTCGCCAAGCTGATCGAGCCCTATGACGTCTACTGGTTCGAGGAGCCCGTGCAGGCCGACGACTATGCCGGGCACAGGAAGCTCTCGCAGCAGACCTCGATCCCCATCGCCACCGGCGAGAACGAATATACCCGCTACGGCTTCCGCGATCTCATCAACAACGAGGCGGCGGCCATCTTCAACGCCGATGCCAAGATCCTTGGCGGCGTCACCGAATTCATGAAGGTGGCGGCCTTGGCCCAGGCCAACGACCTCGATATCGCCCCGCATGGCTCGCAGGACATCCATGTGCACCTGGTGGCCGCCATTTCCAACGGGCTGATCCTCGAATTCTACCGCGACACGGTCGATCCCATGTGGGGCCGCATCTACCAGGACACGCTGACCCTCAATGCCGATGGCACGGTCAGCCCGCCCCAGGTCGCCGGCATCGGCGTCAGCCCCAACTATGCGGCCCTCAAGGAGTACCGCGTCGCTTGATCCATAGAGCCAATCGGCCGTCGATGACGCCGGCCGCGTCCGCCGCCAGGGCATAGACCAGGGTCCGTCTGGAGGAGACTGACGGACCCCCGGCGCCTTTGGCGGCACCAGGGAGGAAAACCATGAGACTTACCAGACGCGCCTTCACCCGGTCGGCACTGGCCTCGACGGCCGTGCTCGCTATGCCCGCCATCGTCGGCCGGGCGCTGGGCGAAATGCCCAAGGTCGATGTCAAGGATTCACTCGTCGTCTATACGGGCACGGGCCTGCAGACCACCGTCGCCGACAAGCTGGTCGAGCCCTTCGCCGCCTTTATGCAGAAGAAATATGGCGTCGCCACCCAGGTGCAGACCGTGGTCGGTCAGACCCCGGCGGCGTTCCTGCGCTTCAAGACCGAATGGCCGAACCCCGCGGGCGACGTCTACCAGTTCTACAACGAGAACGTGCAGGAGGGCATGCCCCTCAACTATTACCTGCCGCTGCGTACCGGCTGCACCGATGAGGAATGGGCGCGCTTCGACCCCGATGCCCTCAAGGCCATGGGCACCGGCGATTACGTCGCCCCCATCGATGTGTCGGCCTCGGTGCTGGTGGTGCAGAACTCGGTCACCGATCCGGTGGATTCCTGGGCCATATTGGGCGATCCCAAATTCGCCCATCGCGTGACCTTCGATTCCGCCCTCGCCGTCGGCAGCGGCTACAACATGATCCATGCCGCGGCCCTCGCCATCGGCAACGACTACAAGACCTGGTTCAAGGACGGAAAATTCGACGAAGCCGCTGCGCTCCCCGCCTTCAAGGAAGCGGCGCGCTGGGCCAGCAATGCCCTGACCCTCACCGAAGGCTCGGGCTCCATCACCCCGCTGTTGCGCCGCCAGGAAGCGCTGATCTCGGCCTGGTGGTGGCACAATGGCGAGGATGAGATCGAGCAGGGCACGCCCGTTCACATCGTCTACCCCAAGGAAGGCTGCCCCGGCTCGGTCAATGCCGGCCCGGTGGTTTCGGCCGCCTCCACCAATCCGGTGGCGGCCCTCGAATGGGTGAAATTCTTCCACTCCGAAGTGGCCGACGACATCGCCGTTTCCATCAACCAGTTCAACCGCATTCCCAAGATCGGGGAGACGCCGAACGCCCATTGGCAGGCCTTCGCCAGCGCCAGCAAGATCGCCTGGGCCAATGAGTTCCGCGCCCTCACCATCGGGCCGCAATACAACAAGCAGGTGCTCGATCTCTACAACCGGGTGGTGATCCAGGGCGGCTGACCGTCCCGCGCATGAAACTCAAATAGTGCAAAGCGAGGAGGCGGCGGTGGCCATTGCGCAAACCATCGGTATCGGCATTGAAGATGGCCTGGTGCGGCGCCGCCGTCTCCGGCGCGAACGGCTGTTCTACCGCCTCTGCGCCGCTCCCGCTTTGCTGCTGACGCTGCTGGTGGGCATCGCGCCCCTGGGGCTGATGCTGGTGCAAAGCGTCCGTGATCAGCAGACCCAGGCCTGGACGCTGGATTATTATCTTTCGTCCTTTACCAACAGCTTCTTCACCCGCACCCTTGCCACCACCATCGCCATGGCGGCCGGCGTCGCCATTCTCGCCATACTCATCGCCCTGCCCATGGCGTATCTCCTGGCGCGCAAGGCGCTGGTGCGGAACCTGTTGATGCCGGTCATCACCGTGCCGCGCATGCTGCCCTTCGTCGTCGTCGGCTATGCGATGATCCTGTTGCTGGCCCCGTTCACGGGTGTGCTCAACAAGGTCCTCATCGCCTCGGGCCTCATCTCCCAGCCCCTGTTCATTCTCTTCGATTGGCCCGGCCAGGCACTGGCCTTCTTTTACGCCGCCGTCGTCGTCGCCATTGGCATTCTCACCGGGGTCCTCATGTCGGTCGATCCGCAACTGGAGGATGCGGCGGTCAGCCTCGGCGCCAGCCGTCTCCGCAGCTTCTTCGCCGTCACCCTGCCGCTCAGCGTTCCCGGCATCATCGCCGCCGGGGCGCTGGTCTTCACCAGCGTCACCACCGCCTATTCCATTCCGGTGATGCTGGCCGGGCGCACCCCCTACATGATCTCCATCGTCGTCGCCACCAACCTCTTGACGCTGCAGCAGCCGCACCTGGCCTATGCCCAGGCGGTGGTGGTTTCGGTCCTTGCCATCGGGGCAACGGCCTTCGCCCAGATCGTCCTATCCCGCTATGGCCACCGCTGAGGGCGTCACCATGACCGAGCTTTCCTCCACCACCGGGATGGCCGCCACCGCCGCGCACCCGCCCTCGGCCATGCTGGCCGTGCTCGGCAAGGCCGGCGGGCGCCTCGCCTGGGCGCTCTACCTCGTCATCCTTCTCGCCTGGCTGGTCTTCCCCATCGCCCTCATCGTCATGGCCTCCTTCGAGGGCAATCTCGAAGTCAGCTGGTCATTCAGCAATCTCAGCCTCGATGCCTATATGCAGATCCCGCGCAGCTACTGGGAGGCTTTCCGCTTCACCGTCACCGTGGCGGTGCTGGCCACCACCGTCTCGCTGGCGATCGCCGTGCCGGCGGCCTGGGCGCTGGTGCGCGGCAAGCTGCGAGAGCGGCGCCTGGTCAGCAACCTGGTGCTGCTGCCCGACGTGGTGCCGCAACTGATCCTCGGCATCGCGCTGTTGACCGTCTTCATCCCCTTGCGCCTTTCCAACACCTTCGCGGGCGTGCTGCTCGGGCTCATGGCCCTCAACCTCGCCATGGGCCTGCGCTTTTCCGAAGCCCTGCTCGATGGCATGCCGGAAGAATTCGAGCAGGCGGCGCGCTCGCTCGGGGCAGGGGGGCTCACCACTTTCCGGCTCATCGTCCTGCCCATGATAGCGCCCGGCGTCGCCATCGCGGCGCTGTTCCTGTTCATGCAGAATCTCATCGCCTTCGAATTGCTGTTCTTCATCGCCGGCCCGCGCGCCACCCCCATCTCGGTACTGCTGTTCACCGACATCGTCGATCGCGGCGTCGTGCCCCAGGCCGTCGCCATGTCGGCGCTGCTCGTCTATGTGGGCGTGCTGTTCTATGCCGCGGTCGCCCTGCTGCTCGGCCCGCGCTACCTCGCCGGCACGCTCATCTCGCGAAAGGGATAATCATGGACGCTACCCCGCACCAGACGCAGCCGCCGGCCTCGCCGCCGCAGGCGGCTGGCACATCGCAATCGGTGCATCTCGAACATGTGCTGAAACGCTTCGGCGCCTATGTGGCCATCAGCGATCTGTCGCTCGATGTCGCCGCCGGCGAATTCGTCACCCTGCTCGGCCCCTCCGGCTGCGGCAAGACCACGACTTTGCGCATGATCGCTGGCCTCATGCCGCAGGATGGCGGCGAGATCCGCTTTGGCGCCCGCCGCGTCGACCTGCTGCCCGCCAACAAGCGCAATGTCGGCCTGGTGTTCCAGAACTATGCGCTCTTTCCGCATATGACGGTGGCCGAAAATGTCGGCTTTGGCCTGCGCATGCGCGGCTGGTCCAAGGCGCGCCAGCGCGCCGTGGTGGAGGAGTTCATCGCCCTGGTGCGGCTCGAAGGCCTTGGCGAACGCAAGCCCGGCCAGTTGTCCGGTGGCCAGCAACAGCGCGTCGCCGTGGCGCGCGCCTTGGCCTTCAACCCCGATCTGGTGCTGCTCGACGAGCCCTTGTCCAACCTCGATGCCAAGCTGCGCGAACAGGTGCGGCTCGACCTCCGCGCCATCCAGCGCCGCGCCGGCCAGACCACCATCTTCGTCACCCATGACCAGGTCGAGGCCCTGGTGATGAGCGACCGCGTGGTGCTGATGAACCAGGGCGCCATCGAACAGATCGGCCCGCCCCAGGCGCTCTATATGAGCCCCGAAACCGAATTCGCCGCCCGCTTCATCGGCGCCAACAACCTCATCCCCGGCACCACGCTGGCCGACGGCGCAGCCCGCGCCGACGGCATCGACCTCACCGTCACCAACGCCACCCGCGCCCCCGGCATCTCCGGCCCCAACCAAAAAGTCTGGATCTGCATCCGCCCCGAACAGCTCGCAGTCTCCGGCCCCGGCGATGACCAAGGCCGGGCGGTGATCACCGCGCATCTGCGCGACGTCATCTTCCAGGGCACCTCAGTCCTGCTCGACGCCGAAGCGCCGGGCATCGGCCCGCTACGCGCCGAATGCCCGCCGGCAGCGGTGGCGCATCTGAACCCAGGGGATGAGGTGGCGTTGAGTTTCGCGGGGAGCCATTTGGTGCCGCGGGAGAGTCCAAAATAGGCGTCTCAGTAGATGGATAAAGCGCGACCTTGTAACCCATTTGGCCGTTAGGGTGCGCTTCGCGATGTCAAAAACGGACATACCTTGATCGACATCTTTACTGTTCGGATCTCAAGGTCGCCGAAAGCTCTTCAGAACGAAGGAATACCTCGCAGTTTGTCACTACCGCATCCATGCTTAGCCTGAACTTTCCGACGAGAGCGCATTCCCAGATAGTCATCACGCGCCAGCCCAGCTCAGACAACTCAGCGACCGTTTGCAGATCACGCTGTTGATTCCGGGCAATCTTGGAGTCCCAATAGTCAAGCTGGCTTAGCGGAGGCCGATAGCGTACACAGTCGCCATGACCGTGCCAAAAGCATCCATGAACCATTATTATTGCGGCGAACTGCCGGAACACGAGGTCAGGTTTTCCAGGCAACGATTTCACATTCAGCCGATAGCGAAAGCCGCGCGCAAATAGCGCCTTTCTCAAAAGCAGTTCGGGCTTTGTGTCGGTAGACCGGATACGGCTCATATTGAAGCGCCGCTGGGTGGGGGTCAAAACATCCATAATCTCGCCTGTGCCCAAATGACGATTTGTGTCGTGTCACTCTTCATGATTATCGTAGTGTGCGTCCTGTTACAGCTGGCAACCACAGGTCGAAGTCGGTATGGCTGGTGTTGCAATTTGGGTCACGGCACCGGAGAGATGACTTGCTGTTGAGCCTGTTTTGCGGTGCTGGCGGACTTGATCTCGGCTTTGAGCAGGCAAAGTTCCAGGTAGGGCTTGCTTATGACAAGAAACCGGACAGCGTCCTATCTTACAACCATAACCGGATTGGGAAAAAGCACGGGCACGTAGCAGATGTCGGATTGTTGACACTCAACGATCTGGACATCTGCTGGGATGGGCGTTTCGAACCGACCGGGCTCGTGGGCGGCCCTCCCTGTCAGAGCTTCAGCCAAGCGAACCGCTCGATAAACGAGGACGATCCGCGTCACAAACTGCCACTCGCATATGCAGGATTGCTCAAGGCGCTGAACAGCAGAAAGCCTGTCGAGTTTTTCGTAATGGAAAACGTGAAAGGCCTTCGCAGCAGTCTGCACGCCCACCGGCTCGCTCTATTCAAGGACGCTCTAGACGATGCCGGTTTCTATGTGACCGAGCGTCTCCTCAACGCTGCCGATTTCGGAACTCCTCAAAACCGAGAACGCTTGTTTATCGTCGGACTGAATCGAGAACTGTTTGGCAATGTGGAATGGGCCGGACCAGCGAAGCTAGCCGAGTGCAAGCGTGCACCGGCCGTTGAGACAGTGCTTCGCGGGTTGCCCGAACCCGCCTTCTATTCAAGGAACGCTGACCCAACGACATTCGCCCATCACAAGAACCATTGGTGCATGGCGCCGAAGTCACCTCGGTTTAGGGATGGAAGGCTTCGCACTGGTGAGACGTCCAATCGCAGCTTCAAGACGCTAGCGTGGGACCGACCCAGTATTACTGTTGCCTACGGGCATCGCGAAGTACACATCCATCCTGACTGCCATAGGCGATTGAGCGTGTATGAGGCTATGCGGCTCCAAGGCTTCCCCCACACATATGAGCTGATTGGTTCTTTGTCTTCGCAGATCGACCAAGTCAGCGAAGCAGTGCCTCCCCCGATGGCGGAGGCAGTGGCACGGTCAATTGTCGACCAACTGCGAGAGTTAAAGGGTAGTCGTGCGGCTGCTTAAATCATTCCCCGCTGCGATTACATAGGTCTGGTTCCGGGCCACTAGCGGGCCGTGACAGGTCGCGAGCCGCCTCAATTATTCCTCGACTTCGCAGGAGATTCCCAAGGCGTCCCTTCGTAGGGACACTTACCCTCCCGCTATGGGGGCGCTTAAAAATCATTGCTATTCCGTAAGATAGTCTGGTTCACTTGCCAGCCAAGGGTCGTAGCCCTTCTGAGGATCGTCCACTGGATAACCGACCTTTCGAAGCATTTCCTTCGTTTGATCCCTCATCTCGTCCATAGTCGCCGGATCACTTCCTAAAGTAATGTCCAGATTTTTCACGGCAAAGGATCGTTGAAGCGCGCGCATGTGGTTTGTGATTGGCTTTGTGAGCACGACCTTAGGAGGCGGATTAACCGTCAGCCCGGAGTTGTCCTCAATCTGTAGCTCAAGCGGTTCAAAAAGAAAGCAAATCGAAACCATATTGGGATCGTAAGGGGGCTGCTTGAACATAGAGTAGCAATAGCCATCCAGCTTTTTGACGCCGAAGTGAGCTTGTTCCGCCATGTGCAGCAACCACTTGGCTACACCTAGGGAGAATACACTGATTAGCTTCGGCCCGTTCGAACTAGAATGACTGGCAAGCAGTGTATCAAGATCAATCTCTTGACCGTCCGAGAGTTTTTCAATCAACGCGGTGCCGAACTCAGAGTCATTTTGAGCATTGGCGACAATCTGACGGTGCAGCGCTGCCAGGGTATTCTGTGAGATGCTATCTGTCTGTACGGGTGTCGTCAAAAATAGGACAAATGGATTGCGTGTGTTTCGTAATTGGAAATCCGCGATCGAACGTATTGCCTGCACCAATGTGCCTGTAGGGCTTTCGTTCAGACCTATGGGACCGCATGCATCTATATTGATTACGTCGTAGGGACCACCCAATTCCATCGCAACTCGAGCGTCCGATTTAGGTTTGGTCACCTCTTCTATTCGGCAGTTTACTATCTTCGAGCCGCCGAACACCGCGGTTTGTCTCTGAATCATAAATTCGTTTAAGTTGCGACGAAGTCGCGTTTCTTCCCGTTCGTTTGTTTGGCAAAACCCTGTATACCTGATCGGAATTTCTTCTTCTTCACAGATATCGGTTACCAAGCTGATATCCAGCAAATCCGGCCCAGGCAAAGTGAGATACTTCAGCGGAGCTCCATGACCGAAATGATTTTCTGATTTGAGCCGTCGAATAAGGCCCAATGTGTGTCGAATCCATTGGTTTTTTCGGACGTACTGCTTCCGAGGTCGATGCCATGGAGCGTACTTAAACTCCTCAGGCGCTACTAAGCCGTCAGTTTCAGCGGGAAGAGATTCGTTCTCAAACTCATCAATGACGATTGGAGCGTTCATTTACGAATTCTTCTCCAGCAACGAAATCAAATCAAAGATGAGTTCGCCACGACTATCGTCATCAAGTCGCTCTAAAAGGCCATAAGCTTCCAAAATCAAGCTCACGGCATTAATGAGGTTGGATCGAAAAGGAAGGTCGCCGCTGACGCGCTCAGCCGATAAGTGTACTGACGTGGCACCAACCTGCATGTTTTGACTGCCGTCAGTTTGGGGAGTGCGACTAATCTCTGGGGCGGTGTACTCTGTCCCGCGTACTTTCTGCCACACCTGCTCGGTGAAGCTCTCTACTTGTGTTTCGTATTCCTTTTCGCGGGCAATTTTTCGCCCGATGGTTACGATTCTGCCGAGCCTTTTATGTTCGTTGGCAAACTGCCGGAATGCGCTATGGAGCCATTGTTGTATGTATAAATAGTGAGGGTGGCTGGTGTTAAAGGACTCTCGGTCAATGTTTAGAGCTCCGTCTAGGCCCGTGTGTACAAAAATCTCGCAAGTAATTTGCTTTTTCCTGGTCTGCTCCGAAACTTGATAGGTGAGAAATTCAGGGTCGAATAGTGTTCCACTTGCGCCGTTTACACGGATGAGCGCGCCTACACTCTCTTTGGGGATAATCTTAGAGTTCCAATACAGATAAGCGTCAAATCTTAGATCCCCTCCGGACCTTCGAACTGCTGCGCTCGTGAAACTCGTTTCAACTTTTCCAACAAATAGTAACGGGTGTGAGATTGCAGAATGAGCGTTGAGAGAATCGGGCAAGACTATCGGGCGCCTGAGTTCCGTCCCATCGATGAATATTTGAAAATTATCAGAAACCTCTGATCTTACCCCCAATCTTTCAGCTACTGTCTCGTGATCTCCCAACGTTAATGATGTGGAAGCACCTTTCTTAGAATTTGCTATGGAATAAACTGCCGTGCTCGCCGTTCCAGTTACAGAGAAAGGATCTGCAGCAAGATATTTAACCGGGCTAGCAAGGCCCAATCGCCATATCATTTTAAGGTAGTTGTCAAAATGAGCCAGATTAGCCTGTTCTTTAGTACCTCGGTCTGTTTCAACAGCGGCGGTATATAACTTCGTAAATCGCTTGAGAGGATCGGTTTCGTCTCCCCATGGTAAGTTGGCATCGGTAGCCAGTGCGCCGTTATCGTCGAGCCTCCCGATATGATACAAAGGCGGGACGATTAGGTCCAAAATACCTGTGTCCGGATCGTCCTGTTGGTCTTCGATTGCTGTCCAAATCTCAGCGCTTTGAAGCTTTTTGCGTATTGCCGGCCTGATAGCCATTAGGATGATTGTCGTGCCGTGTGCGTCAAGATCCGGCACATTTTCCGAGACAACGCTATACGTGCCACCGGAGTAATCTGTCTCGTCCTCTTCCGTTTGTGCGTTTTCGCGATAGGTATCCAGAAGTATAGTTGCCGATACTCTTTCAGACTCACCCTTTCTTTTAGAGATGATCTGAAAATGTTGAGTAAGTTGTGCTACTGCGAAAAGGCCGATACCAATTTTGCCAATGAGCTTCCTGCCGCCTCTACTGCGCGTCGGGTCGCTATCCATGACAGTACCAAGCTGCTTGCCGCGAGCAGTTCTCTTGGAACTGCCTCCAATATGTTCAAGCAGGTCGGCGACGGTCTGCCGATTCATACCGTGACCATTGTCGGTAATTCTTATTTCTTTAAAAAATGGATAGTCGCAGTCGATACTTACTTCTGTGGCGTCGGCATCATATGCGTTAGAAATGAGTTCGCGGAATGCGGACCAGGGCTCTTGGTAAATGCCGTCGGTGACACGAGCGATAATGCGATCATCGGTTTTTAGGCTGCCGGTCACGGCAATGCCTGAGATTGCGCTGTCAGCAATACGCTCCGCGAGTTTCGGCTTGGGCTCTTGGGCAATTTGATCAGGCATTCACGCGCTCGCGCAATGTGTGTGTTAGCTCGCTTTACACTACACAGATGCGCAGCTGTAAATGGCTGCTAAAATTGCAGACGACTGTCACAGGCGAGGGGGATGGATGAGCAACGCTATTGTACCGGCTTTGGCTGAAGTTGAGATCGTCAGGACACTGAATCTCTGTCAGGTCGGTCATCTCGACGAAGAGCTGGCATCGTCTGAGGACGGCATCGGCCTGAACCTGGCGTACTTCGACGCGCGCGGCTGGGACGCTTCGGACGTCGATTCCGTTCTGCAAGAGGAGAACGAACTGCTGGATAGTCTCGCTGCTGCGGGGTGGACGACGAACGAGGCCGCAGAGCTCCTGGAGGAGCATTTCTCGGATTGGACCGTGCTTTCGAGCATGGATGCCGGCATGGGCGGAGCGGTATTGGCCCTTTCCGCAGCGGGTGCCACCCCCATCAGTTCCTGCAATGGCGGCACTATTGGGATCGAGTACCACTCAAGCGATGTGCCGCATATCCTCTTTGCAGGCTCGGACGCTATGGACGCCGCGGCGATCCAGTTCGCATTGGAAACCGCTGATCTTGGGGCAATCGTGAATGCGCCATTCGGCGAAATCTATGCAGACCAGGTTCTAAAATTTTCACGATTCGCTCGAGTCTTAGTCGACAGGTTGCTCGATGGTTCGTAGCAACCGAGGCCTGCCCTAGGCCTCGCGGGACAACGAGCGGGCGTAGTAGACGGAACCGCGACGCCTGAGGTTAGAGCCGGTTGGCATGCCAAAATCTCCTTCCCCAGAGATTATAGTGCTCCACCTGATGGGATGCTGAGGATGCTCCGAAAAAGCATCAACGTGGATCATTAAAGTTGATCAGTGATGCGCCGACAAGCTCTTGAAAAACAAGAAGTTATTGAGACATCAATGGCTTAGGGAGGATTGGCTGGGGAACCTGGATTCGAACCAAGATTGACGGAGTCAGAGTCCGCTGTTCTACCGTTGAACTATTCCCCAGCAATGGCTTGTGAATGAAGAGGTATTTTCCCTCTTACGAACAAGCCGCCGAGATTGTCGCCTCGGCGCTGCGGGCTCCATGTAGCGAATGGTGGGGGGGCATGCAAGTGGGGGGATGAAAAAAGCAACACGATCTGTGGAAGCTGTTTTGCGCTGCAATCTTTCCAGTGCGGGAATTTCCCATCCACAGCACCGATCAGGCCGCCGGGCGAGGGGTGGCATCAGGTTCTGACACAGGGCAGGGCACCAGGCCCAGCCTGCGATCCGGCGGCGCCAGCCGCCAGCCCTGGACAGCCTATGACGCCGCAAATGCGGGAATGACCTCGGTCAGCACGCGGTTGCGGCCTTCTTTCTTGCAGCGATAGAGCAGGCCATCGACATGGTGCAGCAGACCTATGGCGTCGCTGTCTGCCATGGGGCGCGCCACGACGCCGCCGCCGCTGATGGTCAGCACCGGCGCCGTGGGTGAGCGCTCATGGGCGATGTCCAGCGCCATGATCTGGCTGCGGAGCGTTTCGAGGATAGCGACGAAATGGCCGGCTTCCGGCATCAGCAGCACGAATTCCTCGCCCCCATAGCGGGCCGCCACGTCGCCGCCGCGCCGCGCAAGGCCGGAGAGCACGCGCGAAACCTGGCGCAGGGCTTCATCGCCCGCGCCATGGCCGTAAAAATCGTTGTACTGCTTGAAATGATCGACATCGATCATGGCGAGGCCGAGCGGCTGGCCCGTGCGCACCGCATGGTGGCAGGCCCGCTTGAAAGCCTCGTCGAAGAAGCGCCGGTTGGCGAGGCCGGTCAGGCCATCCTGCTGCGAGAGCGTCTCCAGTTCCCGGCGCTGCCGGGCGAGGCGCAGGTGAATCTGGACGCGGGCGCGGACAATGGCCGGGCGGATCGGCTTGGGCACATAGTCCGCCGCCCCCAGCAGCAGGCCGCGTTCCTCATCCGCCGCATCCGTCTGGCCGGTGATGAAGATGACGCCGGTATCGGATGTGTGCGGGTCGGCCTTGATTCGCCTCAAGACCTCATAGCCGTCCATGCCCGGCATCGAGACATCGAGCAGCACCAGGCTCACATCTTCGCGCTGCATGCGCTCCAGGGCCATGGCGCCATCCTTGGCGAGGATGAGACGGCATTCGTTCTGCAGCAGTTCGGCCAGCGCCGCGCGGTTGACGCGGTCGTCGTCGACGACCAGCACTGTGGGCAAGGTCGTCGCGGTCACGGCAAGGCACTCCCGAGCCGGGCTTTCAGCTGCGTGAGTGCGTCCTCCGCGGCCTCCAGTTCCAGATCGTCATAGTGGGTCATGGCTTCCTCGGCCAACGCCTGGGCGGGATGCCCTTTAAGTCCGGCGCCGATCTGGTCGAGCAGCGTCTTGGCCGCATAATCACCCCGCGCCACCAACGGCTCGGCCTTTGCCACCATGGCCAGGAGTGCGTCGATCGTAATGGCTGGCGGCGATGCCGGCGGTGAAGCGGGCAGGGCAGCCAGACCGCCATGGATGTCGTTCAAGAGGCGCTCGAGCAGCAGGCGGAACTGCGGGGCATCGCGCATGGTTGCGTCGGCGTCTTCGCGCCGACCGGATTGCTCGAGCGCCTGGGCCGCGGCATGGAAGGGGCCCGCGCCGAAATATCCGACGCTGCCCTTCAGGAGGTGCGCCAGGTCCGCGACCTGCTCCCAGTCGCCGGCTTGCAGCATCCGGTCGAGCAGTTGCGGGGCATCGGAGAAATCGCGGAGGAACCCCTTCAGCAGCCGCTCGACGCGTTCGGTCTTGCCGCCAAACCTTCGCATGATGGCAGCGAGGTCGAAGTCGGCGGCCGGTTTGGCGGCGCCCCTGGTGCTCGTGCGGTCAGGGCCACCCGCAACCGGGGGGCGCACCGCCAACACCTCGGCGAGCGTCCGGTAGAGGGCGTTTTCATCGATGGGCTTGGTCAGGTGCGCCGTCATCCCGGCGTCCCGGCTGGCATGGTGATCCTCGACACGGGCCTGCGCCGTCAGGGCGATCACCGGCAGGTTCGCCCAACGGCTCTGCTTGCGGATTTCCCGCACGGCGGCGAGGCCGTCCATTTCGGGCATGTGCATGTCCATCAGCACCGCGTCGAATTCCTCAAGGTCCAGCACCCGAAGCGCATCCCGGCCATTGACGGCCGTTTGCGTGGTGATGCCGGCGAGCGCCAGGAAGTCTCCGGCAACCTCGCGATTGAGGGCGTTGTCATCGACCACCAGCACGCGGCGGCCCCTAAGGGCGCCGAACAGGATGTCGTCGGAGGCCGAGGCCGCCACGCCGGCGAAAGCCTGGTGCAGGTTCCGGGTGGAGCCGGGCCGGGACAAAATCCCCAGCACGGTGTTGAACATTACCGATTGGGTCACAGGCTTGATGAGCACGCCATCGAGCCCGATCTGTTCGGCACCCTGCAGCACTTCCTCGCGGCCATAGGCGGTGACCATCAGCACCGCCGGCATCCGCGGCAGGCTCGCATCGGCCCTTATCCGGCGGGCGGTTTCGAGGCCGTCCATATCCGGCATGCGCCAATCCATCAGCACGATATCGAAGGGGTGGTCTTCCGCGACGCCGGCATGCAAGAGGGTCAGCGCCTCTTCGCCCGAAGTGGCGGTTGCGGCCGCCATGCCGAATTCGGACACCATGTCGGCCAGCACTTCCCTTGCGCTGGCATTGTCGTCAACGATGAGGATGCGGCGATCCTTGAGATAGTTGGAAGGGTGGGCCAAAATGTCGGGCGCCGTGTCCTTGTCCACGGCGGCGAGCGCCACAGTGAAGAAGAACGTGCTGCCTTCCCCCGGCGTGCTCTCCACCCAGATCTGCCCGCCCATCATCTCGACCAGCCGCTTGCAGATGGCGAGGCCAAGGCCCGTACCACCATATTTGCGCGAGGTGTCGGTGCCCGCCTGCGAGAAGGGCTGGAACAGGCCGGCGATCTGGTCATCGTCGAGGCCGATGCCCGTATCCCTGACCGAGAATTGCAGTTGCCCATCGGCAGCCGGGGCGATCGACACCACCACTTCACCGGCCTCGGTGAACTTCACCGCGTTGCTGACCAGGTTGGTGAGGATCTGCCCCAGGCGCAGCGAGTCGCCCTTCAGCAAGGGTGGCGTATTCGGGGCGACCGCGAAGGCGATCTCCAGTTCCTTTTCCTCGGCGCGTATGGCGGTGAGCGCCGATACGGATTCCAGCACGGATTCGAGGCTGAACACTGTCTCTTCAAGCTCGAGGCCACCGGCCTCGATCTTGGAGAAATCCAGGATATCGTTGATGATGCCGAGCAGAACCCGCGCCGAAGCATCGATCTTTTCGAGATAGTTGCGCTGCTTGGGCGCAAGGTCGGTCTGCAGCGTCAGCCGCGTCATGCCCACCACCGTGTTCATCGGCGTGCGGATTTCGTGGCTCATGGTGGCGAGGAAATCGCTCTTGGTCCGCTCGGCGGCTTCGGCGGTCTCCTTGGCGGCGCGCAGGGCCGCGGCCACCTCCTGTTCGCCGGTGACGTCGCTGACGATACCGTCCCAGATGACCCGGCCATCCGGCAGGCGGCGCACGGCTGAGCGGCTGTGCATCCAGATCAGCCGGCCGTCACGCCTGATCATGCGGAATTCATGGTCGAGCACGTCCCCGACGCGCACCGAGTGCTCCATGGCGGTCAGGTAGCTGGCCTGATCATCGGGGTGAACCGCATCGGCGAACACCGTCGGCACTTCGAAAATCTCGGCGGCAGTGATGCCGAGCAGCCGCTCGATGCCGGCGCTGATATAGGGCACGCCCGTATGGCCATCGGTGCCGCGTTCGAGCCGGAAGATCGCCCCGTTCGGCAGATTGTCGGCCAGCGCCGCGAGCCGCTCGCGAATCTCCCGGTTCTCGCTGATGTCCTGCACGGTGCCGCCAAGCCTCACGATCTTGCCGTTCTCGTCGCGGATCGCCTGGCCCCGGACAAAAGCCGTAAAAGCCGTGCCGTCGGTATGCAGATGATCCACCTCCATGGCGTAAGGCTCGCCGGTCTCGGCGCATCTGGCGATGCCGGCGCTGATCTGCCGGAAGCTTTCGGGTGTCATCAGCGTCGCGAGCAGCGCCGCCGTCGGCGGCGGCCCGTTGGGGTCGGTGCCGTTGAGCTCGTGGAGCATGTCGGAGAAGGTGAATTCGCCAGTCGCCAGGTCGAGCGTCCAGCTGCCCATCCTGGCCAGCCTTTCGGCCGCCTGCAGCGCCTTGTAGTTCTTCTGCGCCGCATCTCCGGCGACGTGGCTTTCCTCGAGGCTTATGCGCAGCGCCGCCTCGGCGCCATCGAGGCTCTGCCGCAGGGTCTCGAATTCCGACACGAAGGACGGGGGCACCTCGGCGGCGATGCCCGTGGTGACCATGTTGCCCGCGGTGATGGCGCGGGCGCGCCTCGCCAGCTGCTTGATGGGCTTGAGGATTCGCCCCGCGAGGAGGGCGGCCAGAAGGATGGCCGCCAGGATCGTCGCAGCAGACGCTACGATCATCACGATGACGGGCTGCTGCCAGCGGCCGTTGAAGATGTTGAGCGGCTCGCCCACCACCGCGACCCAGCCGGGCGTTCCCTCGATTTGCTGGAACGCGAACATGATGCCGCCGCCCTCGATCGTACGGGCCTGGAACGTGCCGCTCGATGTGCCCAGCGCCACCAGCGTCGCCCAATCCGGCACCGGCTGGCCGATGAACCGGTCCGGATCAATCGAGCGCCCCACCACATGCCCGCTGCCATCGGTTATCGCCAATACCACCGAGCCGGCCGCATCGCCCTGCCGCACCAGGCTACGGATCAGGTCGGCGGGCTTGGCGGTGAGGGTGACCACTTCGGTATAGGGGCCCTTTGTGCCCCCGGGCACCGCCAGCGCAATGCGCGGCGAGGCGTCGCCACCAAGACTCACGATGTTGGAGACGGCGGTCTTTTGCGATTGCGCCGCCGCCAGCGCGATGGTGGTCACCGCCGCATCGCCGGCTTCGCCCACGGCGCTGAGGCCGGCTGGTCCCTTAGCAAACAGGGTCACGCCGGTTGTGCCTTTCAGCAACGCGTTGGCCTGGCTCGCATCGGTGCCCACGGCATTGTCATGCCGCAGCGCCGCATAGCCGGCCAACAGGCGCGATGTCGCTTCCAGCTCGCTGGTAACGGATTGGGCCACCACATTGGCTGTCTCAAGCAACTGCAGGGACGAGGCATCTCGGTAGGATTGGCTGGCGTGCAGCAGCGTCATTCCCACCACGCCGAGCGTGGGGACGAGAACCAGCAGAACCAATGCGATGAGGCATGTTTGCAGCGACAGCCGCCGGCTTTTGCGGACGCCAGTTACACTGCTGCCGTCGACTTGAGTTTCCATGGCCAGATTCCCCCCGCGAAAGTCATGGAGGGCAAACGTAAAACATCGGCTAACTCGATGGTCCGCCGTGGCTTTCGGGGAAATGCCGACGAAAGATTGGGTAACGCCGGGTTACCGGAATTATGCAAATCTGAGGCAATGGGCAGGCCCCGGGGGCTGGGCCTGCCCATCGGTTGTTTTAGCCGCCGTTGGAGACGCGCTGGTTGTAGTCTTCGACGAGGCTGTTGTACTCATCGAGCGCCTGGTCGAGGTCGTGGCCGATATCGTCAGCCTTGCCGTCGGCGAGATCGCGGCGCAGCGTCTTGACCGCGGTCAGGAACGTGTTGCCGTACCGAACGATGCTGAACCACTTGGGCTGGTTGCCAAGCCCGGTCTTGATGTTGGGGTGGGCAGTGGCATAGGTCTGCCCGCCATCGACGGCGCTGGAGAAGTCGTTCTCGATGGCCTGGATGGTGGGCACATCGAGCTTGTCATTGTCCGCGGCCGCTTCGATGGCGTCGATTGCCCGGCGCGCCTGATACATCAAATTCAGTTCGTACCAGGCATAGGTCTTGCCACTCTGCTTTTCCATCGCGGCCAGTTGCTTTTCGGTCAGTTGCCGGTCGTGCTCCGCAACGCTTTCGAGGATCGTGTCGGATGCGGCGAACAGCGTCGCGAAAAGCGGCCGAATCTGTGCGTCGAGTTCCCGGCCCTTGGCCATCTTGTCGTCGCGATAGTCTTCCTGGTCATAATAGGCATCGACGGCGTTCATCACCGGAATGAGCTGGCGCAGCGTCGTGAAATAGGTCTTGCCGGCAGCGTCGAGAACCGCGTCCGCCGGCGGCTGGGCCACGGCCTTTTCGAGGTTATCGGCGCATTCCTTGCTCATTGAATTGTTGGTTTCGTAGACTTGTACCTTGAAGCCGAAAATCAGGCCCGGATCCTCCATCGCCTCGCGCTTGGGCCAGGCGGTGTCATATTCCTTGAAGTGGTCGCGCAACTTGCTATCGACCCGGTTGATGCAGCCGATGAAGGCCTGCAGCTTGTCCGACATGGCATCGTCCGAGGACGATACCGACGGAGCGCCGGTCGCCGCGACCGCGCTGGATTTGCCGGTCAGCTGGTTGATGATGTCGGGTACGCGGCCATCCTTGATGACGAACACCACCCCAAAAAGCACCAATGCGAGCGCTATGCGTCCTAAAATATTATTCACGATCGGATCACCCATTAAGCGAGTACAATACTCGTGCGGTCAATAAATGCAGTTGCCGTTCGGCAATAACCGTTGCTGCTGATACCCGCCAGGTACTCAGTGCCGTTGGACTCTAAGGAGGCTTTATAGTGCGCTTCTTATTGGGCGGAGGCCGAGCCGTTTAGCGAAATCGGCGGCCCCATGCAAGGCGCGGAACACGCTTTGAACAATTGCCTGGGGAGCCGCAATGGTCCGGGGCAGGGCGCTATTGCGTATCCTCATCGAAGTGCGGTTCTCTCGCCCAGCCAATCGATGGCTGCTCGCAATTTGAGATCGTTGATGCCCGACCCGATGCCTTCCCATTCCACCGCTGCCATCACCATTCGCCCATGGCAGGAGACGGATTCCGTTTCGGAGCTAACCGCATTGCTGCACCGCGCCTATGCGCGGCTGGCGGCGATGGGCCTGCGCTACATGGCGACGCACCAGGGCGATGAGGTGACGCGTCAGCGCATCGCCGAAGGGGAGTGCTTTATTGCCCTGCTGGAAGGCCGGATTTGCGGAACCATAGTGGTCAAGGGCTCCGATAAGACAAAGGGGTGCCCGTGGTATGACCGGCCCGGCGTGGCCTCGCTGGGGCAATTCGCCGTCGAGCCGGAACTACAGTCAAACGGGCTGGGCCGGCGCCTCATCACGATGGCGGAACAGCAGGCTGCCGCCGCCGGCGCCAGCGAGATCGCGCTCGACACTGCCGAGCCAGCCACCCACCTCGTGGGCTGGTACACCCGTCTCGGTTATCGCTTTGTCGAATATGCGCAATGGACGCATACCAACTACCGCAGCGTCATCCTCAGCAAACCACTGGTCGCTGGCCCCAATTAGGCGCCAGCGCGCTGCGGCCACACCGCTGAGGGCACCAGCAGGCTTCCCTCGAAGATGCGGCGCGTCGTGCGCAGCACCGCGGCGCGCTGAACCGCAATGGCGTTGGCCTCATCCGCAAGCTGGATATCGAGATCGATGTCGATCCGGCCGCTCGGATGTTCGAGAACGAACGGCCCGCCCGGTGTCACCCGCGTCACGTCCGCCGCGACCGTGCCGGTGATCGAGGCGGCGGTCGCAACGCACAGGGCGCCGGTCACCGCATGCGCCTTGTGGCAACGGTCGGGCACGAAATAGCGCGAGGTGATGGAGCCGAATTTGGGCGCTGACAGCACGCCGATCTTGGGAATGACCCTGCCGGTCACATCGCCCAGACCCATGCGCCGTCCGGCTTCGAGCCTCATTCTCTCCAGCCGTGCGAGCAGATCCGGCATCTGGTCGATGTCCTCGGCGCTCTCGTCGCCCGCAAGGCCCACCGACTCCGCCTTCAGCAACAGCATGGGCATGGCGTAGTCGACCAGCGACACCTCGACGCCATCTATCTCCTCGCGCAAGCGGCCGGTCGGGAACAGCGCGCCCGTCTTGGAGCCTGCCGCGTTCATGAAGTTGAGCTTGACCGGCGCCGCCGTGCCGCCCACGCCGTCGATCACGGTCGTGCCCTCATATTCGACCTGACCGCCAGGGGTCTGGATGAAGGCATCGACGAGCGCGCCGGTGTTGCGATTGTGAATCCGCACGCGCGTCTCGCCGATCTCGGCGGGGATCAACCCCGCCTCGATGGCAAAGGGCGCGACGCCCGCGATCATGTTGCCGCAATTGGGGCTGGTGTCGACCACGGGGCGGTCGACCGAAACCTGGGCAAACAGGAAATCGATGTCGGCATCGGGTCGCTCCGACAGGCTGACAATCGCCACCTTGCTGGTGAGCGGATGCCCGCCGCCCAGCCCGTCGACCTGCAGCGTATGCGGCGAGCCCATCGCGGCCAGGAGTACCCGGTCGCGGGTCGCCTCATCGAGCGGCAGGTCCGAGGCCAGGAAATAGGGGCCGCGCGAGGTGCCGCCGCGCATCAGAACGCAAGGGATCTTGATCTGCATTTTTGCGCTCCCCGCGTTCCCGTCAGTTCGGCCCGAAGACCACACAGTTGGGGCTGAAGGTTTCGATGCGATGGCCGGTCGGCTGCAAGGCGCCGGTTTCCGCATTCACGTGGAAGCTGGCGATCTCGTTCGCCTTCTGGTTGGCCACGACCAGCAGCTTGCCGGAGGGCGAGAAGGCGAAGTCGCGCGGCCGGGCGCCATTGGAGTCGTGCCGGCTGGCCAGCGTCAACTCGCCTGTCTCCTGGTTGATCGCGTAGACGGCGAGCGAGTTGTTGGTGCGATGCGAGCAATAGAGGAACGCACCCGTCGGGCCGACCAGGGCATGCGAGATATTCTTCTTGCCCGTAAAGCCTTCGGGATGAACGTTCACCGTCTGCACGATGCCGGCGAGCCCGGAGACGCTGTCATAGGAAAACACCGACAGCGTCGCATCGAACGAATTGACCACGTAGAAGAAGCGCGCACTCGGATGGAATGCGATGTGCCGCGGACCGGCGCCCGAGCTGATCTGGACGAAGGGCTGTTTGGCGGTGGTCAGCTTGCCGTTGGGGTCGATGTCATAGATCAACACCAGGTCGCTCATCAGCTGCGGCACGAACAGCCGCTTCCAGTCGGGATCGCCGAACACGGAATGCGGATAGGTCTTGGGGCGCTCACGCCAGACCGGCTGCACGCCATCGAAATGCACGCTGCCCGCAATCCCCGTCGGAAGGCCATCGCTGCCCAGCCGGATGGCGGTGGCATGGCCTTCTTTCGGATCGGGGTCCTTGGGCCGGCCGGGATTGGCGGCGAACAGGTACGAGCCGCTTGAATTCACATTCACATGCATGGGCGACTGGCCGCCGGTCGTATGCCGGCTGGCGAGCGAAATCTTGCCGGTTACCGGATCGATCGCGAGCGTCGCAACGCCATCGCCCCGCATCTGTTCGGGGGTCGGCGTGCTCTTGTCCGCATTGACCCAGCGCTCGGCCACATAAAGCACCGGCACCTTGGGATTGCGCGTCATGTAGCTCGGCGTGCGCAGGCCTTCCAGGGTCTGTACATGCGCCAGGGCGCCCGTCTCGGTGTTGAAGTCGAACACCGACACCGCATCCTCCGGCGCGCCGCCGGTAGCCCCGCCGACAAAGTCGGAATTTCCCACATAGACGAACATTTGCAATCCTCCCGGCTGGCCCGCCACCGCTCGCGCGACGCTCTGGACTTCGTGCGGGGACCCTAGAGTGGCTCGAACTTTGCGGACAAATACAAATCGCCACTGCAGCGATAGATGCAGCTTATGACTCCTCGTTTCGGCTGCGTGCCATAAGGCTGTTTGATGGCCGCGCTGCCAAATTGTATTTGTCCCACCGTCGTCGCCCGCCAATAAGTCAGAGGTCAAAAGGAGTGGCGACAGTGCGCTATATTGATGCGTTTAATCACTTTTTCCCCAGTGGAGTCTGGCAGCGGATGCTGGAATCCGACGGCGCGGCCCGCGATATCGGCAAGCGCATGCGCGGCATTCCGGCGATTTACGACCTCGACGAGCGCCTGCGCGTCATGGATCAGTTTTCGGATCGCGACTACACGCAGGTCCTCTCGCTCGGCATGCCGCCGCTAGAGGCGATGGGCTCGCCCGAGTTCGCCACCGAGCTCGCCCGCCTCGCCAATGACGGCATGGCCGAACTCGTCGATCGCTATCCCGATCGCTTCTGCGGCTTCCTCGCCTCCCTGCCGATGAACGACCCGGAAGGCGCGGCGCGCGAAGCCGAGCGGGCTTTTACCCAGTGTGGCGCCAACGGCCTGCAACTGCACACCAACATCAATGGCGAGCCGCTCGACGAACCAAAGTTCTTCGGCGTCTTCGAGACTGCCGCCAAGGCCGAACGCCCGGTGTTCCTGCACCCCTCGCGCAATGCCGGCATGACCGACTATGCCAGCGAGTCCAAATCCAAATACGAAATCTGGTGGACCTTCGGCTGGCCTTACGAGACGGCTGCCGCCATGGCCCGCCTGGTGTTCTCCGGCCTGCTCGACCGGTTGCCCGAGCTCAAGGTCGTCGCCCACCACCTGGGCGCCATCGTGCCCTATCTCGAAGGCCGCGTCGGCCCGGGCTGGGACCAGCTCGGCAACCGCACCTCGGACGAAGACTACAAGTCGGTGCTCAACGGGCTGAAAAAGCGTCCGCTCGATTATTTCAAGGATTTCTACGCCGATACCGCCGTATTCGGTTCACGCGCCGCCACGGTCTGCGGCCTTGAATTCTACGGCGCCGATCGCGTGCTGTTCGCCTCGGATTGCCCGTTCGATCCGGAAAAAGGTCCTGGCTACATCCGTGACACCCTCGCAATTCTCGATTCCCTCGAGATGAGCGACAGCGCCCGCGAAAAGATCTGCTTCCGTAACGCGCAGGAGCTCATGGCCATCAAATGAGCCGCCTGCCACAGGTCAGTGAAGGTGTTGTTACCCTGAGCGATGGCGCCGCGTTGCGCTATCGCCTCAGCGCGGTGGGAGGAAGGCGCAGGCTCGTTCTCATCCACCCGCTGGCGATGAATATCGAGTTCTGGGATCCGCTGGTCGCCCGTCTGGCCGAGCATATGGATATCCTCCTCTACGACGTTCGCGGTCACGGCCGTTCTTCGCCGATCCTCCACACCTTCTCCGATGCCGATCACGCCCGGGATCTGGTCGGTCTCCTCGACCATCTCGGCTGGTCCGGCGCCACGGTTGCGGGCGCCTCGATGGGCGGCTGCATCGCGCTGGCCTTCGCCGTGCATTTTCCGGAGCGCGCCGAAGGGCTCGGGCTGATCGATACGACCAGTCACTACGATCACGATCCCGCCGCCTGGGAGCGCCGCGGCCAGCGCGCCATGACCGAAGGCTTCGGGGCCATGATCGGCTTCCAGCTCGACCGCTGGTTTTCCGACGAATTCCGGAACGGCGGCAGTCCAGTCATCGCGCGGGCCATCGAAATCTTCGTGGCAAATCATGCGCCATCCTACGTCGAGGCATGCCGCATGCTGGGCGCTTTCGATATGTCCCGGCGTCTTGATGAATTGAACCTGCCCGCACGCGTCATCGTCGGCGAGCATGATCCGGCGACGCCCATCAGGATGGCCCGTTTCATGGCCGATCATATCCCCGGCGCCGAACTCCGCATTGTCGCCTCGACCCGTCACTTCACGCCGCTGGAGGCGCCCGATGTGGTCGGCGATGAACTTCGCTCCCTGACGGCGGCCACCATGGTTGGGACACGATAGCCGCCTAAGTCATGGGAACCGGGCGCTCCAGATGGAAATGCGTCTCGGTCATGTGCGTATCCACAAACCCGTGACGGCGATAGAGGGAGCCCACGGGATTCCATTTCAGATATTCGAGCCGCACCGGGCGACCGATGGCGTCGGCCTGATCGAGGGCGTGAACCAGAATACGCGTGCCCAGGCCCGTATTTCTGTGTTGCCCCAAAAGATAGAATTCGCCGAGCCGGATATGGTCGTCCTCGACCACGAAGGACAGGGTTCCGACCGCCTCACCGTTTCTCAAGATGGCGAGGAACGGCCTTGCCTCAAATCGCTGCCGATGGACGCCGCGCTGGAAATCGTCATCCCAGCCCCAGCGCGCCGCGACATGCTCGCCGAGTGCGTCCTTTTTGACCGCGAACGAGAAGAGAAAGGCTGCTTCAGTGGGAGGCAGCGGCTCGAACTCGAGGTCCGGCGGAAGTGGGTCTAAGAGAGGCGTGGCTGGTCGCATAGGCCGAACCTAGCGGCTCACCGCCTCGTCCTCAACCGCCGCCTGCCATTGCGTATCGCCTGCCTCGATGCGGTGCTTGACCAGCGTGCTCACCAGGCGGATCAGCCCATCCAGTTGCGCCTTGCGGCCGGGCGCGACGATCAGCGACAAGGTGCGCGATATCGCGGGCTCGACGATGCGCCGGGCCTCGAACTGGTCCGCGCCCAGCTCATCGGCGTAAAGCCCGTAAGGCACGATCGTCGACAGGTTGTTGCGCGAGATCAGCTCGCGCTTCACCGTCACCGACCCCGCCGACAGGATATCGAGGGATAGGCCGAGCCTGCCGGCAAGGTCGTCGATCATCCGGCGGCCGGCCTGGTGCGTGCTGTCGAGCACCAGAGGCAGCCGGGCCAGGTCGGCGAGGGCGATCGTATCCCTCTTTCCGGGGCCGAATGTGCCGGGCTTGGCTACGGCAAACAGCGGCTCGCTCGCCAGCGGCACGACGGTGATGCTGGTTCCGGGGCGCAACGGCTGATAGCACAGGGCGCAGTCGATCTCGCCGCTCAGAACCAGTTGCTGCAACTCGTCGCTGACGCTTTCCAGAATGCCGATCTCATAGCGGCTGCCCCCCGAAACGATCAGTTCGGCCGCCAGTGTCTTGGCCGGCGTCGGCGCCATGCCCACCACCACACGCCGCCGCTTTTCCTCGCGGAACGGCGCCAGAGCCTGATCGATGGCGTCGAAGCTTTCGAGCAGCGCCGCCGAGCGATCGAACAGGACCTGGCCTGCCTCGGTCAGTGTCACGCCGCGCGCATTGCGGTTGAGGAGCTGCACTCCCAGCTCGATTTCGATCTGCTTGAGCTGATAGGTGAGCGCCGGCTGGGAGATGTTCACGCGCCCGGCCGCCGCCGTGATGCTGCCCGCGCGTGCGACAGCCATGAAATAGCGTATGTGCCTCAGATCGATCACGGTATCCTTCTCGAAACGCGGTCGGTCGAATTTATGTCATCGCTCGCCTTCTGGCCAATACTTACGGGGACCGCGGCCGAGCGGTCACTCTTGTGGCAGCAGAGTGTCCATGATGACATGTATCAATTCGACGTAGCTGCGGAACATCAGCCCGCCCAATGCGCCGATCAGGATTCCGCCCACCACCAGGGCCAGTTGCATGCCGATGCCCGATGTCGCCGCCGCCAGGCCGACGCCGCCCGCCACCGGCGCGAGGCCGATGACGAGCGCCAGCCAATCGCCATTTTTGACCAATAGGTCGAGCGCCGGGTGCGGACGTCCCTTCGCCAGCGCCGGCAGGGCTTCCGGCGTTGTGGGCTTGTCCAGCCTTGCGGCTATGGTTTCCGCCGCCACCTTGCCGAAAGTCGCCGCCTTGCTGAGCCCGCTCACATAAGCAACGCTCGGCCCTCCCTCGAGGCCGCCGGTGGATGATCCGGCCGCATAGAGGCCCACAATCGGCTTGCCCTGCGTGTCGAGGACGCGGGCCTTCTCGTCGATCTTGATGCCCCCCATGGTGAAGGTGATGCCGGCGCAGGCGGGCAGGGCATAGAAGGGCCCGGTTGTGATCGGCAGCGGCTCCCGCCGCGTGGCGGTGCGGGCGGGCGTGATCGCCGTGAAGTCGCCCGTCGCGCAGGCGGTGTTGTGCTTGTCTACGGCGGCCCTGAGCGTTGCCTCGGGCAATCCCGCCAGCTTCGCCAACGCCTCGATGGTTTCCGCCACATGAATGGTGCCGCCGAGCTGCTGCAATTTGGGATTGGGCGCCGAGACATGCGGCTTGTGGCTGCTGCGCTCCCAGATCACCGCATCGCAGATCACGGTCGTCGCCAACGGGTCGCTTTGCGCGGCGATGCCGTTGGCGATGGCGACGCCGCCATTGCCCTCGTCGCAGAACCGGTTGCCCTGGTTATCGACGACGATGCCGGCTGTCGCCAGATCGTCGAGCAGGGGGTAGGGCCACAGCAGCGCATTCTCCATGGCGTCGCGGCTGAGCACATGGCCATAAAAGCCCTCCATGGGCGTGAGCGCCGCGCCCGCCGCTTCCGCCATGCGCAGCCCGTCCCGGGTTCCCGTCTGGGCGTTCCGCTGCCGGATCGATTGTGGCGCCGGCGAAATATGTTGCCTCAGCAGTTCGGTATCCGCCTGGAAGCCGCCATCGGCAACCACTACTGCCTGAGCCGTGAGCCTTTGGTTTTCTCCGCCCACGACGACGTCCACACCCACGCAGGCGCCATTTTCCATCACCAGAGACTGCGCCCGATGCCCGAGCAGCAGCACACCGCCGAATTCGGCGAGCCGCTGTGCCAGAAGGCGAATGAGCTGGTCTGGACCACGTCCCTGCCAGCTCGTCATCCAGTCGAGCATATCGCCGAGCGGTCGCGGTGGCGCCGCCATCAGCGTGTGCCGCGCCTGTGCGCCCGAGCGGATGAATTTGCCGCCCAGCCCGCCGAGCCAGGCCATGGCGGGGCCGACTTCCTCGGCCAGTGCCCGCGCCAGTCTGGGGTCGGCATTGCCCTGCGTCGTGTGCTCGATGGCGGCGAGTATGGTTTCGGCCGGCTTCGTCACGTCCTCATGCGCGACATGAAAAACCCCGCCGGAAATACGTGAATTGCAGAGATAATCCGGCGTCGTGCCCTTTTCGAGTACCGCGACGCGCAACCCCAGTTCCGCTGCCCGCACGCCCGTGGCTAGTCCCGCAAAGCCAGCCCCGACCACGATGACGTCATATGTTGAGCGATGCATTTTCCCCTCCAGTCCCCCGAACTGGATGTGGTCCGCTCACCGTCACACTCGCCAATACAATTTCAGATTTGGACATAAGCCGCGCTTATCGCACCAGACGAGCGCGCTGTTGCGGCAAGGCCCAGGCGAGGCTGGCGGCGGCACCGCCGCCCCATCCATACACTCGGGTTATGACCGGTTTCCCCAATTGTATTAGTGCCGGGGGAGGGGCTTGGTTAGGTCTTTTCCCAATTTAAGCGGCTCGTAGAAGCCTGGGAGGTCCTGAATGCCAGAAGCCATCGACAAATCCAGACGCCACTTCATGCAGGCGGCTGCCGCCGCCACCGCTGGCGGCGTGCTGTTGCCCAGCGTGTTGCCGGCTTTCGGCCAGGATGCCGGCGCCACGCGCCTTCGGGTCGGCCTGACCCCGCCGGCGACACAAGTGACGCTCGGCTTCATGAGCGAGAACACCGGCACCGGCCCCTTGCAGCCGATGTACGAGTTCCTGGCCATCGCCGACCGCTTCACGGGCGAAATCGTCCCCAACCTCGCGAGTGACTGGCAGCGTTCCGATGACGCCAGGCAGTGGCGCGTGAAGTTGCGTTCAGACGTCAAGTTCCACGACGGCACGCCCTTCACCGCCAAGGACGTGGTCCTGAGTTTCAACCTCATCACTGCCGAAGACTCGCGCGCCACCACCGCAGCGGTGTTCCGCAAACTCATGAAGTCGGCCGACAATATCGAGGTCGTCAACGACCACGAACTGGTCTTCCAGCTCGATGTCGCCGAGCCGGAACTGCCCTACTACCTGACGCAGGGCCTGCTGATTTATTCCAAGGACTACTGGGACAAGGTCGGCCAGGATGGTTACGCCGCCGCCCCGATCGGCACCGGCCCCTTCAAGTTCAAGGAATTCCGTCCCAGCCAATACATCCTCTATAGCCGCGTCGAAAACCATTGGCGCCAGACGCCTGAGTTCGGCGAGCTGCAATTGATGTACATGCCGGAGGATACCACGCGTCTTGCGGCGCTTCTGGCCGGTGAAATCGACATCGCCGAAATTCCCCGCGCCGTGCAGAACCAGGCCTTGGCCCGTGGCAAGGCCATCGTGCCGAGCACACGGCCGGCGGTTATCGTCTCCGCCAAGTTCGGCGGCAACTATCTCAAGCCCAAGGGCGACAAGCTCAACGGCCCGCTGACCAACAAATTGGTCCGTGAAGCCATGAACCTTGCGGTCAACCGCGATGAGATCAACCAGCAGATCTTCAACGGCCACGGCGTCATCGCCGTCGTCGAGGGCTACCAGCCTACCGATCCCGAATACAACCCGGACTGGAAGCCCTACGCCTTCGATCCCGACAAGGCCAAGGCGCTGTTGGCCGAAGCCGGGTACAAGGACGGCTTCGATTTCGACATGACGGTGGTAACGCCCCCGGGCTTTCCAGAAGTCCCCACTGTCGTGGAGGCCATGAGCATCTATTTCACCAATATCGGCCTGCGTCCGAACCTGGTGCAGATGGAAGTCTCCGACCAGAACGACAAGCAGCGCTCATCGGATTTCTATAACACGCTCTATTCCAATCGGCAGCCGCTCAAGCCGCTGTTCCAGGCCATGGAATACTTCTGGTCCAAGGGCATCTACCACTTCTTCGAAGACCCGTTCATCGAAGAGAAGATGGCCAAGTTCCCCACCGGCACCGCTGCCGAGCGTGAGCAGATCATCAAGGATATCGGCAATTTCCTCCACGATCAGCACGCTTCGCTGCCGATCGTCTATCTCAATGCCGAGGTGGCGATCGATCCGAAAGTGGTGGCCGAATACAAGGCCGACATCGCCGGCTTCGGCGCCTCTGTCGGTCATGAATACACCAAAGCAGCCAAGTAGGAGCTACCATGGGCGACGTCCTGCAAACCGAGAATGGCAATCGCATCATCGGTTCGGGTGACTATCAATACGAGTTCATCCCGAACTGGGGCTCATTTCCCGGAAAGATCTACAACAACGGCGTCGCCGTGGACTCTCACGATCGCGTCTATGTGCTGTCGCTCGGCTTTGGTTCCTACAAGAACCTCGAGCGCTCCGAACTGATCTATGTGAACGATTACGACGGCAACCTGCTGGATAGCTGGGGCAAGGGTAATTGCGACCACGGCCACAGCGTCAACATCGTCGATGATATCGTCTATATCTGTGACAAGTACGGCTCCACCTGCCTCAAATTCACCCTCGACGGACGCATCCTGCAACTGCTCGGCCAGCACGGCATGCATTCCGATACCGGGTGCACCGAAAGCGACGGTCCGGTGCTGCGCCCGTCGGGCCCCTTCAACCGGCCGGACGATTTCATCCGCGCACCCTGGGGCGATCTCTATGTCGCCGACGGCACGCATAATTCGCGCATCCACCGCTTCGATGGCGGCGGGCATCTGATCCAGTCATGGGGCGCCTGGGGCACAGCGCCCGGCGAATTCAAGACGCCGCACGCCGTGCTGCCGACGGCCGATCGTCTCGTCTATGTCTGCGATCGCGCCAACCACCGCATCCAGGTGTTCACCCCTGAGGGGAGGCACCTCGAAACCTGGGCCGGCGAGGTACAATGGCCCTCCAAGATCCTCAAGACGCATGAGGGGGATTTCCTGGTTGCCGAGGATCCTGGTAACCAGACCGCCCGGGGGCATACCCTCGATCGCTCCGAGGCCAAGGCGCCGCGTCCCTCCGGTATTCGCGTGCTGGACAAACATGGCAAGCTGATCACCCACCTGGAAACCGGCAAGACGCACCAGATGACGATCGACTCGCGTGGCGACATCTATACCGCCACGCACGATACGGTGAACAAGCTCGTCCGCCTCAACGGTCGGGCGCGCCGCGCGCCGACCTACGCCACTTCCTACGGCGCCGTGCCACTGGTCTGATTATGCGGGGGGCGGGGCTTGACCACACCCTCCCATCGGGCCGCAAGCCATGCCGTCTTCCATCCAGCAGGTTGATCATTGCAGGCGGCCGATGGGCGGCTGCCTGTCGTGAAATGCCGGGCGAGATGCGCCGAGGCCAGGCTCAATCATGCCCCAATCCATATATTCTGCTTATGGCTGATCCCTTAAATTGTATTAGCGCCTGGGAGGGGGCTTGGTTACCTCTCTTCCCAACAAACGACCTGTAAAAGGGCTTGGGAGGTCCTTCGCGATGTCAGACAAGATCAACGGATCACGGCGCCATTTCATGCAGGCGGCGGCTGCCGCCACGGTTGGTGGTATATTGCTGCCGGGCGTGCTTCCTGCCTTTGGCCAGAGCGCTGCCGCTACGCGCCTCAAGGTTGGGTTGACCCCGCCGTCGACGCAGGTGACCCTCGGCTTCATGACCGAGAATGCCGGCACGGGCCCGTTGCAGCCCATGTTCGAATTCCTTGCCGCCTCGGACCGCTTCACCGGCGAGATCGTCCCCAATCTGGCCAGTGCCTGGAAAAGTTCGGCCGACGCCAAGGACTGGAACCTCACCCTCAGGTCGGACGTCAAGTTCCATGACGGCACGCCGTTCACCGCCAAGGACGTGGTCCTCAGCTACACGCTGCTGACTGGCGAGGAGTCCCGCGCCACTACCGCTTCGCTGTTCCGCAAGCTCATGAAGTCGGCCGACAATATCGAGATCGTCAACGATCACGAGATCGTCTTCCACCTCGACGACGCCGAGCCGGAGCTGCCCTATTACCTGACGCAGGGCTTCCTGATCTATTCCAAGGATTACTGGGATAAGGTCGGCCAGGATGGCTACTCCGCCGCGCCCATCGGCACCGGTCCCTTCAAGTTCAAGGAATTCCGCCAGGGCGAATACATGCTCTATGAGCGTGTCGAGAACCATTGGCGCCAGACGCCGGAATTCGCCGAACTGCAGCTCATGTACATGCCCGAGGACACCACGCGTCTCGCGGCCCTCTTGACCGGCGAAATCCACATCGCCGAAATCCCGCGCTCCGTGCAGAACCAGGCCCTGGCCCGCGGCAAGACCATCATGGCGAGCACCCGGGCCGCCGCGATCGTCTCCGCCAAGTTCGGCGGCAATTATCTGACCCCCAAGGGCGAGCCGGGCCCGCTGGCCAACAAGCTCGTGCGTCAGGCGATGAACCTGGCCGTCAACCGCGACGAGATCAACCAGCAGATCTTCAACGGCCGCGGCGTCATCGCCGCCGTCGAGGGTTACCAGCCCACCGATCCGGAATTCAATCCCGACTGGAAGCCGTATCCGTTCGATCCCGATAAGGCCAAGGCGCTCCTGGCCGAGGCCGGCTACAAGGACGGCTTCGATTTCGACATGACCGTCGTCGCCCCGCCGGGCTTCCCGGAAGTGCCGACGGTGGTCGAGGCCATGGGCATCTATTTCACCAATATCGGCCTGCGTCCGAACCTGGTGCAGATGGAAGTCGCCGATCAGAATAACCGCCAGCGCGCCGCCGATTTCTACAACACGCTCTACTCCAACCGGCAGTCGATCAAGCCGTTGTTCCAGGCCATGGAATATTTCTGGTCCAAGGGCATCTACCATTTCTTCGAGGACAAGTTCATCGAAGACAAGATGGCGACGTTCTCCAACAGCGTCGACCCTGCCGAGCGCGAGCAGATCATCAAGGATATCGGGCAGTTTCTCTACGACTCCTATGCCTCGCTGCCGATCGTCTACATCAATGCCGAGGTGGGGGTCGATCCGACCGTCGTCGCGGAATACAAGGCCGATATCGGGGCTTTCGGTGCTTCTGTCGGTCACGAATATACCAAAGCAGCCAAATAGAGGGCATCGTTATGAGCGCTGTATCGCCACAGGATACGGGCCGGCGGATCGTCGGCTCGGGGGACTATCAGTACGAGTTCATCCCCAACTGGGGCTCGTTTCCCGACAAGCTTTATAACAATGGCATTGCCGTCGATTCCCGCGATCGCGTCTATGTCGTCTCGCTCGGGCTGGGCACCTACAAGAACCTGACGCGCTCGCAGTTGATCTATGTCGCCGACCATGACGGCAATATGGTCGACGCCTGGGGGGAGGGTAATTCCGACCACGCCCACGGCCTCAACATCGTCGACGACATCCTCTATTTCACCGACAAGTATGCCTCGATCTGCCTGAAATATACGCTCGACGGCAAGCCGTTGCAGATTTTCGGCAAGCGCGGCATGCACTCCGACACCGGCTGCTACAAGAGCGGCGATCCGGTACCGCGCGCTGCCGGCCCGTTCAACCGTCCTGACGACATGACCCGCAGCCCATGGGGCGATCTCTACGTCGCCGACGGCACGCATAACGCCCGTGTCCACCGCTTTGACAGTGCCGGCAATCTTATCCAGTCATGGGGTGTGTGGGGCCATGGCAAGGGCGAGTTCAGCTCGCCTCATGCCGTGCTGCCGATGGCCGATCGCCGCGTCTATGTCTGCGATCGCATGAACCACCGCATCCAGATCTTCACCGCCGAGGGACAATTCCTCGAAAGCTGGGACAGCGATCTGCAGTGGCCGTCCAAGATCGTTCCCACCCTTGAGGGCGACTTTGCGGTCGCCGAGGATCCGGGCAACCAGATCGCGCGCGGCGATTCCGAGGATCGCTCCGAAGCCAAGGCGGCCCGCCCGTCCGGCATCCGCATTCTCGACAAGCATGGCAAGCTGATCACCCATCTCGATACGGGCAAGACCCATCAGATGACGATCGACTCGCGTGGCGACATCTATACCGCCACCCATACCTCGGTGAACAAGCTCGTCCGCCTCAACGGACCCGAGCGTCGCCAGCCGACTTATGCGACGATCTATGGCGAGGCGCCGTTCGTTTGATGTATTCCGGGTCGGGGCGTGATGCCCCGACCTTTTCCCGCAGGGGACCCTGAATGCAACGATATATCCTGATGCGCCTGTTTCATGCGCTGTTGGCGCTGATTGCGGTGAGCATCATCATTTTCATTCTGGTGCGTCTGTCGGGCGATCCGATGGTGACCATGCTGCCGCCCGAAGCCACGGATGCGGACCGGGCTATCCTGAGGGCGCATTGGGGTCTCGACCAGCCATTGTACCAGCAATACTTCAGCTATATCGGCAATATCCTGCATGGCGATTTCGGCACCTCGCTGAAATGGCACCAGCCGGTTTTGACGCTGATGCTGCAGCGACTGCCGGCAACGCTCGATCTCGCCTGGCTGGCGCTGATCGTCGCCTCGCTGGTCGGTTTGCCGATCGGCGTGATTTCGGCGGTCAAGAAGGGCACGCTGCTCGACGAGGGCGCCAAGGTGTTCGCCCTGCTCGGGCAGTCGATGCCGTCCTTCTGGCTGGCGACGATGATGATCTGGCTGTTCGCCGTCAATCTCGGCTGGCTGCCGACCTCGGGTCGCGGCAACTTCTCAAACATGATCATGCCGGCCATTGCGCTGGGGCTGTTCCAGGTGGCGGCCGTGGCGCGGGTGACGCGCTCCTCGATGATCGATGTGATGGATTCCGAATATGTGAAGCTGGCCCGCATCAAGGGCCTGTCCGAGACCAAGGTGATCTGGAAGCACGGACTGCGTAACGCCTCGGTGGCGCCGCTGACCTATTTCGGCATGATCATCGGCGGCTGGATCTCGGGCTCGGTGGTGATCGAAACGGTATTCGCCTGGCCAGGCATTGGCCTGTTGTCCATCGAGGCCATCCGCGCCCGCGATATTCCGGTCGTGCAGACCATCGTGATCTTCTTCTCGCTGCTGTTCTGCGTGTGCAGCCTCCTGGTCGACGTTCTTTACGCCTACCTCGATCCCCGCATTCGCTACGACGTCTAGGAGAGCGCGAGTGGCCACTGCCGAACTACCTGACTATGACAAGCCGCTCGGGGCCTTCGCCCGCTGGCGGCGGCGTCTGCGCCGCTATCCGGTCCTGCCGCTGTTGGTATTGCTGGTCGTGCTCGTCGGCCCGGCCATCTTCGCCGATGTGCTGGAGAAGACGCTGCCCTTCATCTATCCGCCCGATACCGGCAGCCTGAGCGCCCGCCTGATCCCGCCTGTCTGGGTGGGGCCGAGCGAGCTCAACGGCGTGCAGATATCTCCCGGCGGCTCGTGGGATCATATCCTGGGCACTGACAAGCAGGGCCGGGACATGTTGAGCCGCATCATCTTCGGCGCCCGTATCTCGCTGGTCGTCGCAGGCATCTGCATCTTTCTTGCCGGCACCGTCGGCACCATTCTTGGCCTGCTCGCCGGCTATCTCGGCGGCTGGTGGGATCACGTCATCATGCGGCTGGTCGATATCAGCCACGCCATACCCACCATCATCCTGGCGCTGGTGCTGGCGGTGGTCATCGGGCCGGGTTTCCTGTCGGTGATCGTCGTCATCAGCCTTGTGTTCTGGAACCGCTATGCTCGCCTGGTGCGTGGCGAGGCGCTGTCGATCCGCTCGCGCGATTACGTGGCGCGGGCCAAGGTGTCCGGCGTTTCCTCGTTCCGCATCATGCAGCGCCATATTCTTCCCAATGTGATGAACACCATCATCGTCATCGCCACGCTGGAAGTGGGGCAGGTGATCCTCCTGGAAGCCACTATGAGCTTCCTGGGTGTCGGTATTCCGCGGCCGACGCCGGCCTGGGGCCTGATGGTGGCCGATGGCCGCGAACTCATCGTCGAGGCCTGGTGGGTTGCCCTGTTCCCCGGTCTCGCCATCCTGATGACAGTGCTGTCGATGAACCTGTTCGGCGACTGGCTGCGCGACCGGCTCGACCCCCGGCTACGGAACCTTTGACCATGAGCATCGACATGACCCAGGCCCCGGTAATCGAGGTCAAGGATCTGCGCAGCTATCTGTTCACCGGCATGGGCACGGTGAAGGCGGTGGATGGCGTGAGCTTTGCGGTGCGCCCCGGCGAGACGCTCGGCATCGTCGGCGAGTCCGGCTCCGGCAAGACCATGATGTCCCTGTCGTTGATGCGGCTGCTGCCGCGTCCGGTCGGCAGGATCGTCAGCGGCGAGATCCGCCTCAATGGCGAAGACCTGGTCAAGAAGACCGACAAGGAGATGTATGCCGTCCGTGGCCGGCAGATCTCGATGATCCTGCAGGACCCGCAGACCGCCCTCAACCCGGTCTATACGGTCGGCAACCAGATTATCGAGGCGCTGAAGGTCGGCAACAAGGGTGGTGGCTCTTTCCGCGAGCGCGCCGCCAACCTGCTGCGCCGGGTCAATGTCGCGGCTCCCGAGCGGCGTCTCGACGACTACCCGCACCAGCTGAGTGGCGGCATGCGCCAGCGCGTCGCCGGCGCCATCGCCATGGCCAGCAGCCCGCAGGTGATCATCGCCGACGAACCGACGACGGCGCTCGACGTGACCATCCAGCTGCAATATCTGCGCCTGCTGCGCGAGCTGCAGAGCCAGACCGGCATGGCCATCATCTTCATCACCCACGATTTCGGCGTCGTCGCCCGCATGTGCGACAGCGTCGCGGTGATGTATGCCGGCCGCATCGTCGAGCAGGGACCGGTGCGCGAGATCTTCAACAACCCCTCGCACCCCTATACCCAGGCGCTGCTCGCCTCGGTGCCGCGCATCGAGAAGCGCGTCGACCGGCTGTTCTCCATCGAGGGCCAGCCGCCTTTGCTCAACAAGCTGCCGGTCGGGTGCCGGTTCGCGGCGCGCTGCAGCTTCGCCAAGGATCGCTGCCGGGCGGAGTACCCGCCGGCCTATACGGTGGAACCCGGCCACACGGCCGCCTGCTGGAGACATGATCCGACATGGCCGACCCTGTGATGGACCAATCCTCGATGCAACAGCCTCTGATCGCGGTCGACAACCTCAGCAAGCATTTTGCCGTGCGCCAGGGGCTGCTCGTAACCCGCGTCATCGGTGAAGTACGCGCCGTCGACGGCGTCAGCTTCACCATCAATGCCGGCGAGACGCTGGCGCTTGTCGGGGAATCCGGCTGCGGCAAGTCGACCACCAGTCGCATGCTGCTCAAGCTCGAAACGCCGACCTCCGGCACCATCAGCATCGATGGCCACGACATCACGGCGCTGGAAGGCGACGAACTCAAGCGCTTCCGCAGTTCCGTGCAAGCCGTGTTCCAGGACCCTTGGTCCTCGCTCAATCCGCGCATGCGGGTGCGCAACATCATCGCCGAGGCCCTCCTGGCCGGCCATCAGTTGGACAAGGCGCAGATCCAGGCCCGGGTGCTCGAAGTCATGCAGCAGGTGGGCCTCAACCCTGCCATGGCCGACCGCTATCCGCATGAATTCAGCGGCGGCCAGCGCCAGCGCATCGCGCTCGCCGCGGCCCTGGCCCCGTCACCGCGCCTCATCGTCCTCGACGAGCCGGTCTCGGCCCTCGACGTCTCGATTGGCGCGCAGGTGATGAACCTGCTCAAGGACATCCAGCAGGAGGCGGGCGTCGCCTATCTGATGATCGCCCATAACCTGGCCACCGTGCGCTACATGGCGCACGACACCGCCGTCATGTATCTGGGCCAGATCGTCGAATACTCGGAAACCGAGGAAATCTTCGACAACCCGCTTCATCCCTATACCAAGGCGCTGTTCTCCGCCTCGCTAACCGCCCATCCGGACAACCGGCGTGAGGAGATCGTCCTCACCGGCGAAGTTCCATCCCCCCTCAACCCGCCGGCAGGTTGCCGCTTCCACACCCGCTGCCCCTTCGTCATGGACAAGTGCAGGTCCGTGCCTCCGATGCTTGCCGACCAGGGCAGCGGCCACAAGGTAGCCTGTCACCTCTACCCGCAGTCCTGAGGAACTAGAGCGTTTTCAGGAAAAGTGGATGCCACTTTTCCCGTTCGGAAACGCGCAACACAAGGACTTGGAGCGTTCGTTTTGATGCAATCAAAACGTGAAGCGCTCTATAGGGCCTTGGGCAGCGCTACGCTAAACCGCTCGGCGTAGGGCGCAAGCTTTTCGATCGTGCCGGGAAACAGCGTCACGCCGTTCGCGAGTGCGTCTCGTTTGCGCCTGAGGGCGTTCTCGCCCGGCAGGCGCACAGCGGCCAGATCGCCGATGGGGCGCGAGGCATGGCACAGCCGAACCAGGTTGGCGGTCTGCTCCTCATAGGAGCCGAGACCGGCGAACAGCGCCGGATCGAACACCTGCACGAACACCGAGCCGCCCCAGCGTTTCTCGCGGTTGGCGCGGCCATAGCCGGACAGGCCCTGCGTCAGCGCCTCGACGATAACCGCCATGCCATAGCCCTTCTGCCCGTGATCCTGCCCACCGGTGAGCAACAGCGCGCCCGGTGGATCGGCCTTGAGCAGCCCGGGATCGTCCGAGGCCACGCCATCCGCATCCTGCATCCACTTTCCCTTCAGCTTCTCGCCTGCCACAGCCTTGCGGTTGACCATGCCGTTGGTCGTAATCGAGGACGACATGTCGATGAGGATGGGATCGCCGCCTGTCGGAATCCCCGCCGCGATGGGGTCCGGAGCGAACACTGCGTCACGGCCGCCGAACGGCGCGACGCTCGAAGCCGAAGGGTCGGAGCAGGAGACGATGGCCATCAACCCTTGCTCGGTCATGCGCGGCAGATAGGCCTGAAGGCACGCGATGTGATGGCTGCGCTGTATGCTGACGGCGCCCAGCCCGAACTTGCGCGCCCGCTCCGCCGCAGTATCGAGCGCGTTCGCGGTCAGCCAGATGCCGTTGAGCCAGTTGCCGTTCCACACCGCCACCGCGCCATGGTCGGCAACGATCTCCGGCTCCCCGCTTGCCCGCATGCCGCCCTTTTCCAGCTCGTTGAGATAGGGGACAAGTTGTTGCAGTCCATGGGTGTCGTGCCCCATCAGGTCTGCCTCCACCAGGATAGGCGCCGCCACGGCGCTCTTGTCGGCATCGAGGCCAGCGGCAGTGTAGAGGGCCTCGGCGAAGGCTATGAGGGCTTGCGGCGCGTAACGGGTCATCGGTGCCTCGGTTCAGCTACGGAGATAGGCGGCATAGAGCTTAAGGTCTTCAGGGCGCACGCCCTTGAAGTCAATCCGCACTCGCACGCGGCCGCCCGGAATGGTGGCGCCACCGCGCCAGCGCGCCGCCTGGTCGAAGCCGGAAGCGGTAATCGGCACGAAATCCTCGGCGCCGAACCCGGGGATCGGCTGCAGGTCCTCCGTCATCACGCTGGCGACGATCTGGCTGTGCTCACCGACGCCATCGACATTGAGGCTGAGCCGGGCTGGTCTGCCCTCGAGGTCGATCGGCTGTGATACCGTGAAGGCGTCCATCTGCGGGCCGCTATAGGGGCGCAGCGCGCCCAGCCTGTCGCGTTTCCAGCGGGCTACGCGGATACCGTCGGATTCACGCTCCGGCCACGGTGCGTACCAGAACAGCGTTTCCTCGCCGATGTTTTCGAAACCCTGGCCCTGCATCAGCGCGGCGAAATGTTTTTGCGGCCTTATGGTCTTCTGTTCCGCTGCTGAAATCAGCGGAAAGTCCGGGATCGGTTCGACATAATGTAACGCGTCATGCGTGACGACCAACCCAAGATTCATCGTCACCAGCATGCGGTCGTCGCTTTCGAGATTGCCGTTCCACATGCCGTAGACGCCCACAATGACATTGCCGCGATTCCACAGCGAGGCGCCCAGATGCACTTGCGGGCCAGCCGAGCCACCGTAGATGCTCGGGCGGGGCGGCAATGCGTCACGCTGGAAGCCGTTGGCTGAAGCCAGCAGCCAGTTCTCGAAATCGTAGGAAATGAAGGTCACCAGCCGGCGGGAATTACCGCGTGGCGCCCAGTGTCCGACATGTCCCTGGCCATTGATGTAGTAGGCCTTGCCGATCTTGGTGGCGCCTGCCTGCTCGAAGAAATACGGAATGACCGGGTTCTTCTCTGAAAGCGTCCAGCTTGTGCCATCGGGGCTGAAGGCCACGCACATACCCTTGCCGTGCTTGGGCGATTCATAGGACAGCTTGAAACGCCGGGCCGGGTTAGGCTCGTCGGGCTCGTACATCACCACCGCCGCCTGGATATGCCCGTCATGGGGCAGGGCGCAGATGTTGTTGGCCTTGCTGCCGTTGAACTCCACCAGACCGAGCTTCGGCTTTTCCCAATTGATGCCGTCGCGGCTCCTGGCCAGCAGCAGCCGCTGGTACCATTCGCCCGGAATACCGGCATCGCCCAGATACCACATCCACAATTCCTCGCCGACGCGGATCACCGAGCCGTAATAGGCCGTGCTGCCGGCGTCGGGATCGCCCGGCTCGCCTTTCAGCAGCACCGATTTTGGTCGTGCATCGATACTGCCCGGAAACGAGCTCAGTTCCAGCTTCAGGCCGCGCTGGAAGGGCAGCGCCACCTTGTCGAAGGCAAACAGCACGACTTCGTCGAGCCCGCGGCGGTCGCCGTCATTGGTTACAAACATTGTCGTGTCCTAGCGTTTCAGCACTTCGGGATTGATGAGGTTGGGCGGTATTTCGCCATCGGCGGCGGCAATTATGTTGTCAGCCATGAGCGTTGCCGCCCAGGTGCGCTGCTCGCGCAGCGATCCGCCGGCATGTGGCATCAGGATGACGTTTTCGAGCGCCTTGAGCCCCGGATGGATTTCCGGCTCGCGTTCATAGACATCGAGGCCGGCGCCAAAGATCTTGCCGGTTTTCAGGGCGTCGATCAGCGCTTCCTCATCGACGCTCATGCCGCGCGCCGTATTGATGAAGACGGCGGTCGGCTTCATCTTGGCGAACTCCGCCGGCCCCATCACGCGGCGATTGGCTTCAACTGGCGGAATGCTCAGCGACAGATAGTCGGCCTGCCGCAACAACGTATCGAGGTCGACCCGTTCGGCTCCCAGGGCATCGAGCCCCTCGCTGGCATTGAGGTCGTGATAGATGATCCGCATGCCGAACCCTTGCGCGCGCTTGCCCACGGCAAGGCCGATGCGGCCACCGCCCCATAGCCCGAGGGTGCGGCCCACCATGCCTTCGCCCAACAGGAATTTCGTGCTGGCTTCCGAGGCATCCATCTTGCCGGCGCGCGAGAACGCATCCGCCTCCCGGAACCGGCGGCCGGCCGCGATCATCAGCCCCCATACCAGCTCCGCAACGCCGTCGATGATCCAGCCATACTGGTTCGGTGGGCAGGCAACCATCACACCCCGCTCGGTGGCGGCGGCCAGATCGACCTGGCGCGCGCCCCAATGGCAAGAGATCACTTGCACATCGGGCAGCGCGTCGAGCAGGGCGGCGTCGACATTGTCCGAATACAGGCACAGCGCCTGCTTGCCCCGCGCCCGCGCCAGCAGTTCGTCGCGCGAAAGGTTCTTATAATCGGAGTGCCAGTCGACATTGAACCTGGCCTTCAGCGTGTCGACCGCGCTTTCCGGCAGGTGCCGGCTCACCAGCACGTTCCAGTTTTCAGTCATGGTGGGAGACTCCTTCAGGAAACCGCGTGGTTGGCTTTGCCGCCGCCCAGCACGGCGATGACGTCTTCGACCATCTGCCGAAACAGGGCGGAACGTTCGACTTCGAGCGAGCCATCCGCATGCGGGGTGAGGATGGCGTTGGGTTGATCGATAAGATCCGCGCCGGGCTTGCCCAACGTCTGCAGCTTGTCGAGGCCGATGCCCGCGAGCCGTTTTTGACGCAACGCCTCTGCCAGGGCTTTCTCGTCGGCGGCTTTGCCTACTGTGATGCTGACGAAATAGGCCGTCGGTTTCATCAGCGCGATTTCGCGGGCGCCGATATAGGGTTCGGCTCGGGTAAAGTCGCCATGCAGCAGCACGATGAAATCGGCTTCGGCAACAAGCCGATCCAGCGGCACGTACTCGGCCCCGGCCTTTTGCATCTCTTCATTGGGCGTGGCGTCCGCATGAAGGATTTTTACGTTCCAGCCCTGGAGGCGGCGCACCAGATCTGCGCCGGCACGCCGCGAGCCATTGACGATGCCCACGGTCTTGCCATTGAGGCCGTTGCCCATCAGGTCGCGGACGCTCTGCTCGCCCTGCACCCATTTGCCCGATTTCACGAAAGCATTGGCTTCCGGAATCCGGCGGGTAACAGAGAGCAGCAGCGCCATGGCGTGCTCGGCTTCCGACGGAATGATCCAGTCATACCCAAGCGAGGGCACGCTGAGCACAATGCCGCGCCCCTTCAGCGCTTCCTTGTCGACGCCGCGGCCACCCTGCTGGTCGGCGACGATCTTGAGCTTTGGAGCCTTGGCGATCCGGTCCTCCGTTAGGCTGTCGCCGTAGAGGATGGCGGCATCGGCTTGTGCAAGCCCGGCCTCGAAATCCTCTGCCATCGGCGCAACGGTGTCGGCGTGCTGGATGATTTCGGCATGCTGTTTCAGCAGGTCGAGCCCATCACCCGGAAAATAGCGGGATACGTAAACCTTGGGACGGGCAGCCATATGTCTCTCCTTGTGCAATGAACGGCGGCGCGGAGCCGGCTAACTGGAATAGGGGTCGGCTGCATCGCGCAGGCCGTCGCCTAGGAAATTGAAGGCCAGCACGGTGATGATCACTGGCAGCGCGGGGAGCAGGAACCATGGGCTTTGGGCGATCGCCTGTACGTTCTGGGCATCCTGCAGCAGTGTGCCCCAACTCACTGCAGGCGGTTGCAGGCCCAACCCCAGGAATGACAGCACCGTCTCGCCGAGGATCATGTTGGGAATGGCCAGCGTCAGCGACACGATGATGTAGCTGGTGAAGGCCGGCACCAGGTGCCGCAGGATCACATAGGCTTCCGAGCCGCCCGACAACTTGGCGGCGAGCACATAGTCTTCGTCCCTGAGGCTGAGGAATTTGCCCCTGATGACGCGCGCCAGATGCGTCCAGCCGAAGAGCGACAGGATCAGCGTCATGGCGAAATAGGTCTGCGCCACCGACCAGTCGCGCGGTACGGCTGCCGCCAGGCCCATCCACAGCGGCAGTGTCGGAATGGATATGAACAGGTCCACCATTCGCATCACAATGGTATCGACGATGCCGCCGAAATAGCCTGCGATGCCGCCGAGCAGGATGCCGAGCAACAGGCTCAACGCCACGCCGACGAGGCCGATCGTCATTGAGATGCGGGCCCCGTAGAGCGTGCGTGAAAAGATGTCGCGGCCGAGCGAATCCGTGCCGAACAGAAATACTTGGCCCTTGCTCGAACCGAAGAAATGCACATCGCTGGTGACGAGGCCGAAGAAGCTGTAGGGCGAGCCGTGCACGAAGAATTGGATCGGCGTCAGCTTATTGGGATCGGGCACATAGATGGCGCGATAGGTGACCTTGTCGCGCTCCTTGCCATATCCATAAACGAATGGCTGCAAGTGCACGCCCGTCGCCCCGTCATAGAGGCGGATGGCCTGAGGCGGAGCGGTCGGCGCCGCTGCGAAACGCTCAGCCGCACCGTAGGGCGCGAAGAACTCGCAGAAAATGGCGAGCGCATAGAACACGATCAGGATGCCAAGCGAAATCACCGCGAGCTTGTGCTTGCGGAACCGGCGCATCACCAGCTGGCCATGCGTCATCGTATCCGTTGTGCGGCGCCTGCGCGGCTTGACTGCTGCCGGGACGATCGTGGTCATCGCGACCCTCCCTGATAGCGGATACGCGGATCGAGCCACGCAAGCAGGATGTCGGAGACCAGCGTTCCCAGTACCGTGAGCACGCTGAGGATCAGGATGAAACTGCCGGCCAGGTACATGTCCTGGCTCAACAAGGCGTTGAGCAGCAGCGGTCCGGCGGAGGGAATGTTGAGAATGATCGACACCACGCTCTCCTGCGAGATCGTCGCCGGCAGCAGCCAGCCGATGGTGGAGATGATGGGGTTGATGGCGACCCGCGCCGGATACTTGTAGATCAGCCGCTGTTCGGCCACGCCCTTGGCGCGGGCCGTCACCACATATTGCTGGTTGATCTCATCCAGCATGCCGCCGCGCATGACGCGGATAATGGCGGCGGTGCCGGACGTGCCGATGATCAGGATCGGTATCCAGATGTGCTGCAGCAGGTCGATGAACTTGGCGAAGCTCCACGGCTCATCCGCATAGGCGGCGGAGAACAGCCCGGTGATCGGGAAGTCAAAATAGGCAAATGTCAGCCAAACCAACACCAGCGCCAGGAGGAAATTCGGGATGGCCAGCCCGATGAACCCGATGAAGGTGATGAGGTAGTCGAGGGCGCTGCGATGGTAGATTGCCGAGTAGATGCCCGCCGGAATCGCCACCGCATAGGTCACGAAGATGGTCACGAATGACAGCGCCAGCGTCAGCCCGATACGCTCGCCGATAAGGTCCACCACTGGCCGGTTCCATTGGAACGAATAGCCGAAGTCCCCGTGCAGGATGATGTTGGTGATCCAGGTCCAGTAACGGGTGGGCAGCGGCTGGTCGAGCCCGTACTGGGCCTGCAGGCGGGCGATCTCCTGGGCCGAAACGGTCGTCCCCTGCTGGGCGAGCTGCTCCACATAGGTCGACAGGAAGTCGCCAGGGGGCAGGTCGATGATGATGAAGCTGATTATCGAGATGACGATCAGCAGCGGGATCACCTGCAGGATGCGGTTGAAGATGTAGCGGCCCATCGGCTCGGTCTCTCGGAATAGTCACGGCGGCCGGGCGTACGCACCGGCGGGGTCCCGTGGCCCCGGCGGGGCCACGGGCGGGAGGCGTCGGCTACTTTTTGAAGTAGTAGGCTTCCATGCCGAAGTTGCCGACGATCTGGTAACCGGTGTCCGGGACGTTCCCGAGCTTGGCGGAAACCACCAGGGGCAGCACCACGTCATCGAGCGGGATGAACCACGGCACATCGTCGTGCAGTACGGTGAGCGTGTCCTTCCAGGCCTGGTCGAGATCGTTCAGTGAGCCGGCCTCACGCATCTTCCTGGCGAGCGTGAAGATCTGGGCGACGTCGCCTTCCGGTGCGCGGCCCTGTGCGCCATTGGAGTTGTACCAAAGCCCGTATTGCGGCCCGAACCGGTAGGTCTGCGAACCCACCAGCGTCTGCCACATGGCGGGATTGCCACGCGACACCGGAATGTCGGCCCACAGCAGATAGCCTTCGCCCTTGTTGGCATCGCGGGCCTGACGCCACAGCGGCACCGAAACCACCTTGGCGTTCAGTTCCACCCCGATCGCCGCCCAGTTTTCGCGCAGGATGTCCATCACCTGCGTGAAATCGGTGGCGAGCGCGGCGTAGTCGATGTCGATGGTGAGGCGCTTGCCGCTCGGCAACAGCCGGAAACCGGCGCTGTCCTTCTTGTCGAGCCCGAGCGCATCGAGCATCTGGTTGGCCTTGTCCGGATCGAATTCGGACGGCACCGTGTAGGACGGCTTGGCGAGCCCCAGATAGGCGCTTTCGAGGATTTCGTCGCGGCCGATCGCCATATTCAGGGCGCGGCGGAAATCCGCGGTATTGAACAGCTTGGCGAGTTCCGGATCGTCCTGGTAGCTGAAATTCAGTGAGAACATGATCGGATCGTGTGAATCCAGCAGCTTCACCGAAATATTGCCCTTCTGCTCGTTTTCCTTGAGCAGCGGCACGTCGCTCGTCGACACCGATTCACGGACCAGGTCGACATCGCCCGACACGGCCTTGACCACGATCAGCTGTGTATCCGACACCTGCTCCAGCCGTACGGAATCCGCATAGGGCAATTGTTGTCCGCTGGTATCGACCTTGAAATAGTAGGGATTGCGCGTCGCGATCCAGACGTTCAGCGAGGGATGCTCGCTCACGACCCATGGCCTCAGCGTCGGCACATTGAGTTGCCCCGTCGTCACTTCCGTCGGCCCGTTGGGCCCCCAGCCGAATGTATGGAAATACTTCGCCCACTCGTCCGGACCGAAGCCAGCCGCCGCGATCTTCTTGGCGAGGTCGGCCTTGTCGGCATAGTCGATATGGAACTGCTTCAGGTAATGGGCAGGCAGCACCATGTTTTCCATATCCGGCCGCCAGCGATTGGCGAGCTCGAACAGGAAGCTGATATAGGGCTGCTTGAAGGTGCACTTGACGGTGAAATCGTCGATCACCTCGAGCTTCATGGGCTCGCCGCCGGCAGTCCACATGGCCGGGACGGCAGCCGTCAGCGCCTTGTTGTTCTCGATGTTCTCCCACCAGAACCGGATGTCTTCCGCCGTTACCGGCACGCCATCGGACCACTTCAGTCCCTGGCGCAGGTGAAAGGTGAACTGCGTGGCGTCGGGCGAGACGTCGTAGCTCTCGAAGATATTCGCCATCGGCGCTTCCGCCGTGCTGCCCAGGCCCACCTGCTGCAACGGCAGCTCGTTGCTGCCAAAGCCGTAGTCTGAAGACGACGGACCGATGAAGGCGAGGCGCAGCGTGCCCCCATAGGTGCCGGTCGTCACCGTCAGATTGTCTGTCGGCACCTCGCTGCCGGTCTTGTAGATCAGCGGATGGGCGGGCAGGCGGTCGGCAACCGGGGGCAGGGCGCCGCTCTGCACCTGCGCGTCCAGCGCCGGCGACTGCTTGTATTGTGGGGCGCTCTGGGCGTAGGCGCTGGTCGTAGCCATCAGGCAGATGGCCAATCCTAATCTGAGTAACATAGACTTCCTCCTCTCAACGCTCGGTTGGTGCCGAGTCATGTTCATGGTTCAGTGCGCGGCGGTGCCGGCGAGCAGCAACTCCTCGGCGCGATGGCAGGCGACGGTGCGTCCTGGCAGCACTTCCCGCAGCGCCGGCACGTCAGTGCGGCAGCGTGCTTCGGCATAAGCGCAACGCGGATGGAACGGGCAGCCGGATGGCAGTGCCGCGGCGTTGGCGACTTCGCCGGACAAAACGATGCGGCTGCGTTTCTGGTCGGGATCTGGTGCCGGCACCGCGCTCATCAGCGCTTCGGTGTAGGGGTGCAGCGGGCGCGTATAGATGTCGTCCGTGCTGGCCAGTTCCACCAGCCGGCCCACATACATCACCGCCACCCGGTCGCAGATATATTCGACCACGCCGAGGTCGTGGGCGATGAACAGGTAGGACAATCCGTAGCGCGCCTGCAGATCCTTGAGCAGGTTGAGGATCTGCGCCTGGATCGACACATCGAGCGCGCTTACCGCCTCGTCGCAGACGATGACCTTGGGACTGGAGGCGAGAGCGCGCGCAATGCCGATACGCTGCCGTTGCCCGCCGGAGAAGGCATGCGGATAGCGCTTCATATGCGAGCGCGGCAGGCCGACATCGTCCATCAGCCGTCCGACGCGTTCCTCCAGTTCCTTGCCGCGCGCCAGTTTGTTGAGCCGCAGCGGCTCGGCGATGATGTCGAACACCGTCATGCGCGGATCGAGCGAGGATTGCGGGTCCTGGAAGATCATCTGCATGTGACGCCGCAAGCCGCGCAATTCCTTGCGGCCGGCCCGGGTGATGTCGATGCTCTCGCCATCGAGATGGAAATGCACCGATCCGCCCGTCGGCTCATAGGCCCTAAGGATCGTCCTGCCGAGGGTCGACTTTCCGCAACCGCTCTCCCCAACCAGGCCAAGCGTTTCACCCTGCATCAAGTCGAAAGATACGCCGTCGATTGCCTTCAGCGCGCCAAGCCCGGCGGCGACGTTGAAATAACGCTTGAGATCGCGGACTTCGAGGACAGGCGGGCGTTCGGTCATCACGCCACCTCTGCGATGTCGACGGGCGACTCGATGGCGTCGCCATGCAGAAAACAGCGCACCGAGTGGCCGGCCTCCATCTCCACCAGAGCGGGGATCGCCGCATCGCATTTGCCGGCCATGGAGAGCGTGCAGCGGTCGACGAAGCCGCAGCGCGGTGGCGGGTCGAGCGGCACGCTGACCGTCCCCGGTATTGCCTCCAGCCGCCTGTGGCGGGACCCGAGCCGCGGCGTCGAATCCAGCAGACGTCTGGTGTAGGGATGCAGGGGATTATGGAAAATCTGGCGCACGCTGCCGCTTTCCACGACGCGCCCCAGATACATCACGATGACTTCGTCGGCGACTTCCGCCACCACCCCGAGATCGTGGGTGATGTACTGGATCGCGGTGCCTTCCTCCGCCTGCAGCCGTTTCATCAGCTCGATGATCTGTGCCTGCACGGTGACATCCAGCGCCGTCGTCGGCTCGTCCGCGATCAGCAGCGCCGGATGGCAGCACAGCGCCATGGCGATCATGACGCGCTGACGCATGCCGCCTGACAGCTGATGCGGATATTCATCGATCCGATGCGACGGATTGGCGATGCCGACGCGGGCCAGCATGTCGATGGCGATAGCCCGTGCTTCTCGCTTGTCGCGCGTGCGGTGCAGGAGCAGGGCCTCCATGATCTGGTTGCCGACGCTGTGCACCGGCGACAGCGAGGTCATCGGTTCCTGGAAAATCATCGCGATATCCCGGCCGCGTATGCGCCGGATAGCGTCGCCATTGGCCGGAAGCTGTGCGAGATCGACGGTGGGCAGGCTTTGCGCATCGTTTTTGGAGTCGGTCGGCCGCCGAAACAGCAACTGCCCGGAAACGATGCGCCCCGGCTTCGGCACGATACGCATCAGCGACCGCGCGGTGACGCTTTTGCCGCAGCCGCTTTCCCCGATCACCGCCAGGGTTCGATGTGGTGCAATCGAGAAACTGACGCCATCGACGGCCTTCAGCATGCCGTCATCAGTGGCGAAATAGGTGCGAAGGTCCCGGACTTCCACGATATTGGCCGCCGTATTCGCTCCGCGGGCATCGGCGGTGGACGCCATTGGCGCCAGCTTCGCGGATTCGTGCGGCGAAAAGCTCAACCCCGGTCCTCCCATCGTTCGGTGGCCCCGGATTGGTCTCCGGCTGTGCTCTCCCGATCATTGAAGGCAAATTCTCAGAGGAAATCCTGACTGTCAACAAAAACGTTTTTGGAACGGATATATGGTTGTTTCCTGTGGACAGTCGTTTTAACTTCCGGGAGTACTGCAATCGTTTTTGGCAATCGATTTCCTTCCTGTCGGAAAGGGCGGTCGACAGCCCGGCGCCCGCCGTCCGGCGCGGCGTGATGACGGAGATGATGTTGGCAACGGATAGTGCGGATGACAGGCCTGACCTCGAAAAGCGCGTCGGCATCGCGGCGCTGGCGCAGCACCTGGGTTTGTCAGTCAGCACCGTCTCGCGTGCCCTCAACGGCTATACCGATGTCAACGATGAAACCCGGGCGCGGGTGCTCGATGGCGCCCGCCAGCTCAACTATTCGCCCAATGCCGCCAGCCTTCGGCTGCGCCACGGCAAGAGCTACGCCATCGGGCTGATCGTCACCACCAGCCCTCACCGCTACATGGAGCCGTTCTACATCCCGCTTTTGTCCAATCTCGACGAGGGTTTCCGGCGGCATGGCTATGACCTGATGGTCTCGACCGTTCCCCAGGGGGTGGAGGAGGATGGCTTCTTCCGCCGCCTCGTTTCGAGCCGCCGCGTCGATGTCGCCATCCTGACACGTACCCGCCGCCAGGACAGCCGCATCGCCTATCTCAAGGAGAATGACTTCAGCTTCGTGACGCTGGGCATGTCGGACAGCGCCAACACCAACGCCTATGTGGGCATCGATACCGGCTCCGCCGCCCGCGTCTCCACCGAGCGCCTCATCGGTATGGGCCATACCCGCATCGCCGCCATCTCCGGGCCCTCCATTTACAGCGACGCCTGGAACTACATGCGCGGCTATCGGGCTGCCATGAGCGCCAAGGGTCTGTCGGTGCCGCCCGACTACGCCTATGAGTGCGAACCGACCGAGGAAAACGGCGTCGCCATCGCCAATATCCTGTTCGATCTCGACCCGCGGCCCACTGCCATCATCTGCAACAGCGACCTTATCGCCTGGGGCGTCACTCAGGCGGCCAATGCGCGGGGCATCGTCCTCGGCAGTGAAATCGCCCTGATCGGTTGCGATAATTCAGCCATTTCGCCGCTGACCAAACCGCCGATCACGACTTTCCTGTGGCCTCAGAAAGACATTGCCGATGCCCTCATCGCCGCAGTCTTCTCCGTCATCAACGGCGAGACCCCACAGCCGGTAGTCTTCCAGCCCGCCCTGATGGCTCGCGAATCCGATGGCAAGTCTATCGCCACCGTCCCCAATCGTGCTGCCGGCAAACGCCGATCCGACAAAGCTGCCAAGAAGACCGCCTGAGCCGTACCGAAGCTGGGCATTGCCGGCCTCTGATCTTGCGGCAAAGCCGCGCACCCTTTAAGCAATTTCCAGCCCTGAACAGGATATTGATCTATGAAGCTTCTTCGTGTCGGTGCCAAGGGCGCCGAAAAGCCGGCGATCCTCGCCGCCGATGGTTCCATCCGTGATCTTTCCGGCGTCGTGCCGGACATTGCCGGCGCGGCGCTGGCCCCGGCCGGCCTTGACCGTATCCGCGCGGTCGATCCCAAAACGCTGCCGCAGCTCGATGCCGGCCAGCGCATCGGGCCCTGTGTGGGCCAGGTCGGCAAGTTCATCTGCGTCGGCCTCAATTATGCCGACCACGCCGCCGAGACCGGCGCCACGCCGCCCAAGGAACCGATCCTGTTCATGAAGGCCACCAGCGCCATCATCGGTCCCAACGACGACGTCATCATCCCCAAGAACTCGATCAAGCCCGATTGGGAAGTCGAACTCGCCATCGTCATCGGCAAGGAAGCCCGCTACGTCGACGAGAAAGACGCCATGGATCATGTTGCCGGCTATTGCGTCTCCAACGACGTGTCCGAGCGGCATTTCCAGTCCGAGCGCGGCGGCCAGTGGACCAAGGGCAAGTCGGCTGACACTTTCGGCCCCATCGGTCCGTGGATGGTCACCGCCGACGAGGTGAAGGACCCGCAGAACCTCGGCATGTGGCTGGAAGTCGACGGGCACCGCTACCAGAATGGCTCGACCAAGACGATGATCTTCGGTGTGCGCCACCTGGTGCATTACATCAGCCAGTTCATGAGCCTGCAGCCGGGCGACATCATCTCCACCGGTACCCCGCCGGGCGTCGGCATGGGCATCAAGCCGGAGCCGGTCTGGCTCAAGCCCGGCCAGACCATGCATCTGGGCATCGAAGGCCTCGGCGAACAGACCCAGAAGGTCAAGGCCTACCAGGCCTGATCGATACCGATTTCAGGCTCCGCTACCTGCGCCGCTCGTAGCGGAGCCAGACCAGATCCGACGGCAGCCGTTCGATGGCAACCAGTGCGAGCCCGTTGCTTCTGGCCGATGCGTCCTCATGCTCGAACACGGTCGTGGCGCCGGAAAAGCCATCGATGACCGGCGCGAGAACCAGGCTGAGTTCGTCTACCAGGCCGGCGGTCGCGAACGAGCCGTTGATATGTCCGCCGCCTTCCAGTAGCAGCCGTTTGATGCCGAACTCGTCGTGCAGTTTTTCAAGCATCAGGTCGAGATCGATCTCCTCCGCTCCGGCGAAAAGGTAGGAGACGCTGGTTGCACGCAGCCCCGAAAGATAGGCATCCGAGACCTGTTCGGTGAGCACTTCGATGACGTGATCGCCATTGGCGGTGTTGGTCGCCCAGTTGAGCTTGCCGCTCCTGTCGAGGGCGACGGCATAGCGCGGGCCGCTGCCCGCACGATGCGTCACCCGCGGCACCGGCTCGGCGGTCGTCGCAAGGCTTGGCTTGCCGTCGGCGAACTCCGCCATCGTGGTCCGCCCCACAATCCAGGCATCGCCTTCCAGTTTGCGGTGGATTTCCTCATAGGCCTCGACCAGCGCCTCCCGCGCCAGCCCTGGAACCTCGGACCACCGTGACAGCTCGATTTTGCCGTCCAGTGAACTCACCATGTGAACGATGACACGCGGTTTCATGATTCCTCCCGGATATGAATATCGCACTGCACCCATGATCGTTCCGCAGCCGCGTTCCGGCAAGCCCCCGTGCCATCGGCCGTGGCAGCCCGCCATTGCGCTCCAACCGCCGTTGTTCTACGGTCACCACGACACGCAAATGAACTGCGTTCGGGCGCCTGCCGGCCAGAATCGGCAAGAGTGACCGCGCAGATTGGAGACCAAGTGACCGATTCCGATCGGTCCGCCGCCGCAGGCGCCGAAGGTGTGGTGCGGCACCGTAACCGGGGCGATCGAAGCCACCGGCAGGTCGCGAACGGGACGCCAGCCGCGGCCCGCAGCGACACGGAGAGGCGGACATCCCATGTCCAGAATCCGCCACCACGCAAGGGTGGCCGTTCGCCGGTCTACGCGGCGCTGGATCTGGGCACCAATAATTGTCGTCTGCTCATCGCCCGCCCGCACGAACAGGGCTTCCGCGTTCTTGATGGTTTCACCCGCATCGTCCGGCTGGGGGAGGGCGTCTCCACCACCGGCCGCCTGAACGATGCCGCCATGGAGCGCACCATCGAGGCGCTAAAGCTATGCCGTAACAAGCTGCGCGAATATGAGCCGGCCCGTATGCGGCTGATCGCCACCGAAGCCTGCCGCGCCGCCGCGAATGGTGCGTCGTTCCTCCAGCGGGTCGAGGACGAGATCGGCCTGTCTTTGGAGATCGTCGATCGTCGCACCGAGGCCGAGCTTGCTGTTACCGGTTGTGCCGATCTCATCGAGAGCGAAGCCCAGGGCGCGCTGATGTTCGACATCGGCGGCGGCTCGTCCGAACTCGCCTGGCTTGATTTCCGCGGCGGCCGGCCGCGCAGCCAGGGCCGCATGGCGGCCTCTATCCGCTCCTGGCAATCCCTGCCGGTGGGCGTTGTGTCCATCGCCGAAAAGTTCGGCGGCGTCGATGTCACGCCTGATGTCTTCGAGGCCATGGTTGCCCATGTCTCCAGCCACTTGCGCCAGTTCCGCGGGCGCGACAAGCTGCGCCAGATGATCAGCGAGCATCCGATGCATCTCATCGGCACCTCGGGTACGGTGACGACTTTGGCGGGCCTGCATCTCGGTCTTGAGCGCTACGAGCGGCAGAAGGTCGATGGTCTGTGGATGACCAATGCGGAGGTGATGGAGACCATGTCGGTGCTGCTTGCCATGCCGTTCGAGCGCCGCGTTGCCCATTCCTGTATCGGCAAGGATCGCGCTGATCTCGTGCTGCCCGGCTGCGCCATTTTCGAGGCCATCCGCCGTGAATGGCCGACAGAGCGCGTGCGGGTCGCCGATCGTGGCCTGCGCGAGGGGATTCTGATTTCGCTGATGGATGCCGATCGCACCTACAAGCGTCCAACTCGACCGCGGGGGCGCAACCATGCCTGATATTCCGACCGGGAAGGGAGCGGGCCGCCGCTCCGATCGCGACCTCAAGGTTCGCGTCAAGACCGCCAAGAAGCGTAAGCTGTCCTCGACCATCTGGCTCGAGCGCCAGCTCAACGACCCATATGTGGCGCGCGCTCGCGCAGAAGGCTTCAAGTCCCGCGCGGCCTTCAAGCTCATCGAGATCGATGAGCGGCACAAGCTGTTGCGCAAGGGCATGCGCGTCGTCGATCTGGGCGCCGCGCCCGGCGGCTGGTCGCAGGTAGCCGCCAAGATCACCGGCTCGACGGACGAGAACCCGCTGATCGTCGGCATCGACTATCTCGACATGGATCCGATCCAGGGCGTCATCCTGCTCAAGAAGGATTTCACCGAGGACGATGCCCCGCAGATGCTGATCGACGCGCTGGGCGGTCACAAGGCTGACCTGGTCATGTCCGACATGGCCTGGCCCACGACCGGCCATCGGCCGACCGATCATCTGCGCATCGTGCACCTGGTCGAAATCGCCGCTGAATTCGCGCTCGATGTGCTGGCGCCGGGTGGCTCGTTCATCGCCAAGGTTTTCCAGGGCGGTACCGAGCATCAGCTGCTCGCCGAGCTGAAGCGCAATTTCGCCACCACCTTCCACGCCAAGCCGCCCTCCAGCCGTTCGGATTCGGCCGAGGCCTATCTGGTAGCCAAGGGCTTCAGGGGCGCGCCCAACCGCGAATAGGGCTCCTTACATGTCCACTGCGTGGGCCAGGCCGCCGCGCGACAGCTGGTGCCCGGCATTGCGCGGCAGGCGCAGGAACAGCAGCGTCGAAATCCCGCAGACGATGCCGACGGTTACGAACGCGACGCGGAAATCCAGCAGTTCCAGTTCGCCTCCGCGCAGCATCTGGCTGCCCTCCAGCACGCCGCCACCCAGCGCTACGCCCAGCGCCATCATCAATTGCGCCACCACTTGCGAGATGACGTTGGCCTGGCCGGAATCCTTGTCGTCGATATCGGCGAAGGTGAAGGCATTGCTGCCCGTCCAGAAGATCGATTGCGCGAAGCCGGAGATGATCAGAATGCCCACGATCAGCGCCGTGGGCGTAGCGGGACTGTAGAGCGCCGTCACCACGATGCCCACCGTGGTCAGACCCGTCGCCCAACTCAGGGCATTGCGGAAACCAAAGCGTTCGAAGATCCATATTGACAGGAACTTCGCCACCATCGCCCCGATGGCGCTGGCAAAGGTCACAAGGCCGGATTCAAAGGCGCTGAGCCCGAACACCAGCTGCAGCAGCAGCGGCAGCAGGAATGGCGTGGCGCCCAGTCCCAGCCGGAAGAACATCCCGCCTACCACGGCGGTGCGGAACATCGGAAAATTCAACAGGCGCAGGTCGAGCAGTGGATTGTCGGTTGTCCGCGCATGCCGCACATAGATCGTCCCCAGCACGATGCCGGCCACGATGAACACCACGCCCACGATCGGGGGCAGCGCCGGCAGCGTCACCACCGACACGCCGAATACGAATGTCGCAAAAGCCGGTCCGGCGAGAAAGAACCCCTTGAAGTCGATGCGGCGCGGCGCGTTGCGCTTCGTCTCCGGCAGGAATCTGCCCACCAGCCAGATGCCGAGCAGTCCGATCGGCACATTGATCAGAAAGATCCAGTGCCAGCTGAAATAAGTGGTCAGGAACCCACCCAGCGGTGGTCCGACGATCGGACCGATCAGCCCCGGAATGGTCAGCCACGCCATGGCGGAAACCAGCTCGCTGCGGGGTGTGGCGCGCACCAGCACCAGGCGGGCGACCGGGCTCATCATGGCGCCGCCCATGCCCTGCAGGAACCGGGACAGAACGAACGCCGTCAGCGAGTTCGACATGGCGCAGCACACCGAGCCGAGGATGAACACCGCCATGGCGCAGCGGAAAATCCGGCGCGACCCGAAACGATCCGCCATCCAGCTGCTGATGGGAATGAAGATCGCCAGGGCCACCAGATAGGCGGTGAACGCCAGTTTCAGCGCGATGGGATCGGTCCCGATATCGGCGGCGATAGCCGCCAGCGAGGTGGCGATCACCGTCGCATCCATGTTGTCCATGAACAGGGCGACGGCGAGGATCAGCGGTGTCAGGCGAAGGGCGTTCATATCAACAGCAATAAAGCGGTGGTGCGGGGCGAATTATTCTTTGGCGAGGGCAGGGCGTCTGTGTCCGGAAACCTGATGGCCGGCATCCGGTGCCAGCCGCAGGAAGCTGATCGCCGCCGCTGCCGAGACGAGGCCGACGATCCAGAAGGCAATATGGAAGTCGATCAGTTGCAGGCCGCCGCCATGGGAGTGGGAGGAAAGCTCGATGATGGCGCCGGCCACGGCGATACCCACGGCCTGCGTCAACTGTTGCATCACCGCGTTGATGGCTGTCGCCTGGCTCATATCGGTTTCCTCGATATCGCCGAAGCTCATCGCGTTGATGCCCGTAAAGGTCGTGGCACGGACGATGCCGGCCATGAGCAGCACAGCCATGATCAGCCATAGGGGCGTACCCGGTGTGAACAGCCCGTTGACCGCAAGGAAGATGCCACTGAGGAATACGCCCATGGCCAGCACCGAGCGGAAGCCGAAACGGGCGAATACCTGCTCGGCGCAGAACCGCGACAGGATGGCGCCGACGGCGCTGACGAAGGTGATCATGCCGGATTCGAACGGGCTGTAGCCGAAGCCCAGCTGCAGCATCAGCGGCATGAGGAACGGCATGGCGCCGATGCCGATGCGGAAGATGTTGCCGCCGCTCGCCGCCGCCCGGAACAAAGGATAGTTGAACATCTTGGGGTCGAGCAGCGGATATTGGGTCCGCCGCGCATGCAGCAGGTAGAACAATGCCGCGACGATGCCGATCGCGATCGTGAGATATCCATAGATGATCGGCAAGGCCGGCAGGCTGATCACCGAAAGCCCGAACACCACGCCGGAAAACGCCACGCTGGCGATGACGAAGCCGACAAAATCCATGGGGCGCGGCGTCCGCGCCTCGACGACCGGCAGGTATTTCGTCGCGAAGGCGATGCCCGCAAGGCCCACCGGCACGTTGATCCAGAAGATCCAGTGCCAGCTGAGAAACGTAGTGAGGAACCCGCCGAGCGGCGGCCCCATGATCGGTCCGATCAGCGCCGGCATCGTCAGCCACGCCATCGCCGATACAAGTTCGTTACGGGGCGTCGAGCGCACCAGCACCAGTCGGCCAACCGGCGTCATCATCGAGGCGCCCATGCCCTGGAAGAAGCGCGAGATGACGAAGGCAGGCAGCGAATTCGAAAACGCGCAGGCGATCGAGCCGAGCACGAACACCAGGATTGCCAGCCGGAAGATATTGCGGGCCCCGAACCGGTCCGACATCCAGCCGCTGATCGGAATGAAGATGGCGAGCGACACGAAATAGGAAGTCAAAGCCAGCTTCAGCGCAATCGGATCGCTACCGATATCGGCCGCGATCGCCGGAAGCGATGTCGCGATCACGGTCGAATCGAGCTGTTCCATGAACAGCGCGACCGCAAGGATCAATAATGTCAGCTTCGGCAATTTGGAAACCGGGGCTTGCGGCAGGAACGTGGCCGCGCGGCAGGTCTTCGTTCGATAGTCCTGAGTCTTGCCTATTGCAACCCTGATAGCCTTATCATTTTGCCTATTCTTTCAACGGCGCCGAACTGCACTTCTTTCTGTGCAAACCACCCCTGCGTCGGGCGGCGCTTTGCAAAGCGTCATCGGGGTGATATTGACCCTCGCCAACCTGAAGACGGGCCGAGTGAGATCGGTCCCGTCCGATTCCACATTTTCTGATCGGTTATCAGAGGCAGGAAGGGTCTGGCCTTGGCGAAAATCATTACTACCATCACTGGCGACGCGGCTCTCACTTTTGACGACGTGCTGCTCCAGCCGGCGCGATCGGACATCCTGCCGACGGAAACCGACATACGCACCCGCGTGACGAAGGACATCGAGCTCAACCTGCCGATCCTTTCCTCCGCCATGGATACGGTCACCGAGGCCAAGATGGCCATCGCCATGGCCCAGGCCGGTGGCATGGGCGTCATTCACAAGAACCTCACGCCCGAACAGCAGGCCGAACAGGTCCGCCAGGTGAAGAGCTTCGAAAGCGGCATGGTGGTGAACCCCATCACCATCGGTCCCGACGCCACCCTCGCCGATGCCCTGGCGCTGATGAGCGCCAATCGCATTTCCGGCATCCCGGTGGTCGAAAATGGCGGCAATGGCGGCCGGGCCAATGGCCGTCTCGTCGGCATCCTCACCAATCGCGACGTGCGTTTCGCCTCCAACACGCGCCAGCGCATCGCCGAACTGATGACGCATGAGAACCTCATCACGGTTCGCGACGGCGTCTCCAAGGACGACGCCAAGCGCCTGCTGCACGCGCACCGCATCGAGAAGCTGCTGGTCGTCGATGACGATGGCCGCTGCGTCGGCCTCATCACCGTCAAGGACATCGAGAAGGCCCAGCTCAATCCCAACGCCGTCAAGGATGCGCAGGGGCGACTGCGCGTCGCTGCCGCCTCCACCGTCGGTGACGGCGGTTTCGAGCGCTCCATGCAGTTGATCGCCGCCGGTGTCGATCTGCTTGTCATCGATACGGCTCACGGCCATTCCGTGCGCGTCGCCGAGGCTGTCGAGCGCGTCAAGCGCGAGAGCAATTCCACCCGCATCGTTGCGGGCAACGTCGCCACCGCCGAAGCCACCCGCGCGCTCATCGATGTCGGCGCCGACTCCATCAAGGTCGGCATCGGTCCGGGCTCCATCTGCACCACCCGCATCGTCGCTGGTGTCGGCGTGCCACAACTGGCGGCCGTCATGTCCTGCGCCGAGGAAGCCGACAAGCAGGGCATTCCGGTCATTGCAGACGGCGGAATCAAATTCTCAGGCGATATGGCTAAGGCCCTGGCGGGCGGTGCTTCCTGCGTGATGGTCGGCTCGCTCCTGGCCGGCACCGACGAGAGCCCCGGCGAGGTCTACCTCTATCAGGGCCGGTCCTATAAATCCTACCGCGGCATGGGCTCCGTCGGCGCCATGGGCGCTGGCTCCGCCGACCGTTACTTCCAGCAGGAAGTCAAGGATTCCATGAAGCTCGTGCCCGAAGGCATCGAGGGGCAGGTGCCCTATAAGGGCGCGGCGGGCGCCGTGCTGCATCAGTTGCAGGGCGGTCTCCGCGCCGCCATGGGCTATACGGGCGCGCACAATCTCGAAGACTTCCGCAACAACTCGATCTTCGTGAAAATATCCGGCGCAGCCCTCAGCGAAAGCCACGTGCACGACGTCTCCATCACGCGCGAAGCACCCAACTATGGCGGCAATCGCTAGGCGATGACGCTGACCGCCGCGCTCGTCCTGTTCGCAATCCTGGCCCAGGGTGCCATCGCCCTGGTCCTTCTGGCCTGGCTCGGCAGCGTTCGCCTGCCGCTGGTCTCGCGTGGCAAGGTGCTGGTCGGCGACATCGCGCTGTCGCGCGATCCCTGGCCGGTGGAAGAAAAGCGTGTCGCCAACGCCTTCGACAATCAGTTTCAACTGCCTGTCCTGTTCTACGTTGCCTCAGGCATGGCGCTCTATCTTGGCGCCGGCTGGGTCGATGTCCTCCTGGCCTGGCTCTTCGTGCTGTCGCGGGTGGTCCATGCCGGTATCTTCGCCACGGTCAATCACGTGCATGGCCGGTTCGTCGCCTATACGGTCGGCTATGCCGCGCTGATCATTTTCTGGATCGTGCTCACGATCCGCATCGTCCTGTTGCTGGGCCATTCCTGATGCGTCTTCCTGGTCGTCTCGCCGCCGCCATCGCGGTTCTCACCGATGTCGAAAGCCGCAACCGTCCGGTATCGGAAGCGCTCAAGGCCTGGGGGCTGAACAATCGCTTCGCCGGCGCCGGCGACCGCGCCGCCATCGGGAACCTCGTCTATGATGCCCTGCGCCGCCGCGCCTCGCACGCCTTCATCATGGGCAGCGACACGCCGCGCGCTCTGGTCCTTACCGTCGCCGTCCGCGATTGGGGCGAAAGCTGCGATGCCCTCAACACGTCGTTCGAAGGCGATCGTTTCGCGCCGGAGCCGATCACTGCCGGGGAGGCCGCCCGCCTGACCGCCGCCGATCCGCTCGCCGGTGCTCCCGATGCCGTTCGTGCCGATATCCCCGACTGGGCGGCACCGGCGCTTGCCTATCTGGGTGACTGGGTCGCCGAAGGCGAGGCCATGGCTGGCCGCCCCTCGCTCGATCTGCGCGTCAACAGCCTCAAGTCCAACCCCGAGCGCGTGCTCAAATCCCTGGCCCGCTTCGAGCCCACTCTGGCCGCGCTGTCGCCGCTTGCCATCCGCATGCCTGCCGGCGGCAGCGATGCGCGCACGCCCAACGTCCAGACCGACGAGGGCTATCTCAAGGGTTGGTTCGAAATCCAGGATCTCGGCAGCCAGCTCGTCGCAGCACTGGCCGGCGCCAGCGCCGGTGACCAGGTGCTCGATCTCTGCGCCGGGGCAGGGGGCAAGACTCTCGCAATGGCCGCCGCCATGGGGAACAAGGGGCAGATTTTCGCCTATGACAGCGATCGCTCGCGCCTCGCTCCGATCTACGACCGGCTGAAGCGTAACGGCGTTCGCAACGTCCAGGTCCGGGCTCCCGAAGCCGGCGTCCTCGACGATCTCGCCGGCAAGATGGACCGCGTGCTCATCGACGCCCCGTGCACCGGCACGGGCACCTGGCGTCGCCGTCCCGACACCAAGTGGAAACTGACGCCCGAGCAGGTCGGCCTGCGCACCGAGCAGCAGCGCGCCATCCTCGAAGAGGGCGCCCGCTATGTGAAACCGGGTGGTGCGCTCGTTTACATCACCTGCTCGCTTCTGGCCAACGAAAATGCGAATCAGATTATCGGCTTTCTTGCCCAACATCCTGAATTCGCTGCGACTTCCGCCGAGGCCCTGTGGTTGGAGATAACCACTGCGCCCGCCGCCCATTTCGGCGCCGAAGGCGGTGTGACCCTGACGCCACGGCTCACACAAACCGATGGCTTCTATTGCGCGCGGCTTGTGCGCACCGCCTGAACATGCCCTAGTCGCATCCTTATGCGGCATGGTGAATTGCGATCGTGACGGCGGTTACGCTCAACAGACATTGGCCTCTCCTGGTGTTCTTCATCCTGGCGGTGACGGGCATCGGCCTCGTCATCGGCTTCATCGCGCCGACCGGTGATTGGTTCGAAGCCCTTGCCAAGCCCCGCTTCATGGCTCCGGAATGGTTCCATCGCGGCGCCTGGCTGATTGTCTACGTCCTGCTCGCCATCGTCGGCTGGCGCCTGTGGCTGATCGATTCCGCCGCCGGGGCCACCCGCCTTTGGGCCACCATCGTCATCCTGAGCTGGTGGTTCACGCCGGCGCTCTTTCTCATGCGCTCGCCGCCCATCGCCCTGGCCGTCGTTGCGAGCCTCGGCCTGTTGATGCTCGCTCTGGCTTGTCTCACCTGGCGCTTCGACCGCATCTCGTCGCTGCTGCTGCTCCCCTGCATCGCGGCGGTCCTTTACGCCGTCGGGGTCACCGCCGCCATAGTCATGCTGAACGGGGCTGCCGCCTGAATCGATCTATCGCGATCCTGAGCCAACCCTTTGATCGGATTCCGATTTTGCCACGTTAAAGCCGCCCTCGCGTTTCTCCAGCCCGCGCGCCCGTCGGATCACCGGGCTTTCCAGAAACCGGAACGACAATGAGGCCAGCGTGAACGCGATCACAACCGTCACCGCGGCGACGGTCAGCCACATGCCCATATTGGCGATCTGTTCGTGCGGATACCGCTGCAGCCATTTCTGGATGATGAATTCGATCACCAGATAGTGCCACACATAGATCCCGAACGAGATCTGCGCCACGAACCGCGCCGCCCGATTGTCCATCAATCTGCCGATCACGATGCTCGATGGCGCGGCCGCCAGCGCCAGCCCGATCCCAAGCGGAAACAGCGGGTAGCCATAGGGCACGTTGAGCAGGTCATAGCCGTCCGTCGGGCCGCCGATATTGGCGTACATCTTGTAGACCGCCAGCCCCAGGCCAAGCAGCGTCAGCACGTCGAACAGCGCCGACTGCCTTGTGGCCCAGCGCACCTGAACTGCTGCCGTCAGTACCCCGATGGCAAAGATCGCAAAGAACCCGATGGGGTTGTAGTTGGGCACCCACGACTTGCCGCCGCCGATCATGCCATACTGGAAGCCGCGATCGACATTGTCGATCGGCAGATAGGCGACGATCAGCCAATGCAGCGCCAGCGTCATGCAGATGACGCCCACCCAGATGCCGCGCGATAGCCACGGCCTGCCCGGCCGCAGCCAGAACAGCAGCGCCAGGCAGAACGGCAGCAGCACATAGGATGTGACCTCGAACCCGATCGACCACAGGGGGCCGTTGTCGTCGACGGGAAACAGCGTCACATAGTGCCAGTCGCTTACGAGGAAAATGCCGGCGGCATAACGCAGGAACACGAAGCCATCCGGCTCGACGCCGAGAAACAGTATCCCCAGCACCAGCGTCACCGTCAGCGCCACCCAGAAGCCGGGCAGGATGCGGGCTGCCCTTCGCAGCGCGAAGATGCGCAGCGATGGCATCGGTTTGCCTTTATCCAGCGCCTGCCAGAATGGCCGCGACAGCAAATAGCCGCTGAGTACGAAGAACACCGACACCCCGAACGAGCCCATCAGGCCGAAGTCCATGAGGCCCTTCACCCAATCCGGCCTTTGACCCGGATCGATGCGGATGATCAGATGGTGGCACAGCACCATCAGGCACGCGATGGCGCGCAGGAAATCGGCCCCCAGCAAGCGGCGCTCGGTCACATCCCCCTCCGGAGCTCAAGGCTCGTCTGCGTGGGCGGTGCTTGCAGAATCCAACTTCTCCCGATAAAGGCTCGTCATGACAAGCCAAGCCTCTGCAGCTCCCGAACACAACAACATTCTGATCGTCGATTTCGGTTCGCAGGTCACTCAGTTGATCGCGCGCCGTATCCGCGAAGCCGGCGTTTATTGCGAGGTTCACCCCTTCAACGCCGCTGCCTCCGCCTTGGCTGCATTGCAGCCCAAAGGCATCATCCTTTCCGGCAGTCCCGCCAGCAGCCTCGACGAGGGCGCTCCCACCATCCATCCCGACCTGCTCGCGGCCGGGGTGCCTATCCTGGGCATCTGCTACGGCCAGCAGGCGCTGTGCCGATCCCTTGGCGGCACTGTCGAGCGCGGCCACCATGCCGAATACGGCCGCGCCGAAGTCCGGGTCGAGAAATCCTCGGCTCTCTACGATGGCATCTGGGAACCCGGTACCGAGCACCAGGTCTGGATGAGCCATGGCGATCGCGTCACCGCCATCCCGCCCGGCTTCGAGGTCGTGGGCACCTCCAGCGGCGCCCCCTTCGCCATGATCGCCGACGAGGCCCGCCGTATCTGGGCCGTGCAGTTCCACCCCGAAGTCGTGCACACGCCCGACGGCGCCAAGCTCTACGCCAACTTCGTCCATGATATCTGCGGCCTCCCTGGCGACTGGACCATGTCGGCCTATCGCCAGCGCGCCATCGACAAGATCCGCGCCCAGGTCGGGACGGGCAGGGTGATCTGCGGTCTTTCCGGCGGTGTCGATTCCTCCGTGGCCGCGGTCCTCATTCACGAGGCCATCGGCGACCAGCTCACCTGCATCTTCGTTGATCACGGCCTCATGCGGCTCAATGAGGCCGACGAAGTCGTCACAATGTTCCGTGACCAGTACAATATCCCGCTGGTCCATGTGGATGCGTCCGAGCGTTTCCTCTCCGAGCTCGATGGCCAGTCCGATCCCGAAACCAAGCGCAAGATCATCGGGCGCCTCTTCATCGAAACCTTCGAGGCCGAGGCCAAGAGGATCGGCGGCGCCCAGTTCCTTGCCCAGGGCACGCTTTACCCGGATGTCATCGAGAGCGTCTCCTTCACGGGTGGCCCATCCGTCACCATCAAGTCCCACCACAATGTTGGCGGTCTCCCCGAGCGCATGAACATGCAGCTCGTCGAACCCCTGCGGGAACTGTTCAAGGACGAAGTCCGCGCCCTTGGACGCGAACTCGGCCTCCCGGAATTGTTCATCGGTCGCCACCCATTCCCGGGGCCCGGCCTCGCCATCCGTTGCCCCGGCGGCATTTCGCCCGAAAAGCTCGATATCCTGCGCAAGGCCGATGCCATCTATCTCGATGAAATCCGCAAGTCCGGCCAGTATGACAAGATCTGGCAGGCCTTCGCCGTGCTGCTGCCCGTCCAGACCGTCGGCGTCATGGGCGATGGCCGCACCTACGAATTCGTCTGCGCCCTGCGCGCCGTCACCTCCGTCGATGGCATGACCGCCGATTTCTACCAGTTCGACATGAACTTCCTCGGCCGCACCGCCACCCGTATCATCAACGAAGTCCGTGGCATCAATCGCGTCGTCTACGACGTGACCAGTAAGCCGCCGGGCACGATCGAGTGGGAATGATTCGGGGCTATCCGAACGCCGCCGATAGCACGCTAGAATACTCTATAACCTACTGAAATCAAATAATAAAAATTCAACCATCTATCGCCGTCTATCGCGAGGCAAGCCTCGGGATTGACGGTATAGCTGACGGTATGGCGACTCTTGTCGCATCGGCATATTGCATGTACCGTCACGGCTTAGAGAGCTTGTGACGGTATTTTTTTCGGCATTATTCCTTTGAAAATAAAAGGAAATTTGCCGTTCAGATGGCCCCATTTTGGCCTGACGGTATATTTGATGGCTCTCTTGCGTTTTATGAACGATTTAGGAGGGTCCAATGCTGACCGATGCGGGTATCAAAGCCCTGAAACCAAAGGATAAATTATACAAGGTCGCTGACCGTGACGGTATGTATGTTGTGGTCCAGCCGTCTGGGTCGATCGTGTTCCGTTACGACTATCGCATGAACGGCCGGCGCGAGACCTTGACGCTCGGCCGATACGGGCCTGCCGACCTGTCTCTAGCGCGCGCGGGAAAAGCTGATCGACGCGCAGCGCACCATCCTTGAGGGGCGGTCGCCCGCTCAGGAGAAGCAGCGCGAAAAACGCCGCATTAAGGAGGCAAAGAGCTTCGGCGAGTTCGGCGAACGCTGGTTGCAAGAGCACCGGATGGCCGACAGCACCCGCGCGATGCGCCGCACGATCTATGAGCGGGACATTCTTCCGACGTTTCGAAACCGGTTGCTGACTGAAATCAGCCCCGAGGATCTCCGGGTGATGTGCGCGAAGGTGAAGGGTCGTGGAGCGCCGGCCACGGCGGTCCATGTCCGTGATATCGTGAAGCTGGTTTTCGCCTTCGCGATCCTGCACGGGGAGAAGGTGCCGAACCCGGCCGATGAGGTCGGGCCTGCCTCGATCGCGACCTTCGTTCCCAAGGACCGCTCGCTATCACCCGCCGAAATCCGGGTCATGCTCGGCCAGCTTGAGCATGTGGCGACGTTGCCGACCATCCGGCTCGGAATGAAGCTCTTCCTGCTCACCATGGTCCGCAAGAGCGAGTTGCAGGACGCCACCTGGGATGAAGTCGATTTCGAAAATGCGGTGTGGTCGATTCCGAAGGAGCGGATGAAGCGATCCAAGGTGCACAACGTCTATTTGCCGGAACAGGCGATCGACATCCTCGTCGCGCTCAAGACCTGCGCCGGCAATTCCAGATATCTGCTGCCATCGCGCTACGATGCGGACGCGCCGATGTCGCGGGCGACGTTCAATCGCGTAACCTATGCGGTCGTCGAGCAGGCCAAAAAGGTGGGGTTGCCGTTGGAGCCGTTCACTGTCCATGACCTGCGCCGCACGGGTTCGACGCTGCTCAACGAGTTGGGTTTCAACAGCGACTGGATCGAAAAGTGCCTGGCGCATGAGGATGGGCGGTCATCGCGCGGCATCTACAACAAGGCGGAATATGAGCACCAGCGCCGCCATATGATGCAGGAATGGGCCAATCTCATCGACGCTTGGGTCGCCGGTCAGAAATACGTCCCGACGCTTTATCCTGCGTCCATGAACCTTCTGGTTCCCGAACCTAGCCTTTGACGGGCCGGAACTTCCTCAGATTGACGTCGGGGGATGGCGCACGCTTGACGGCTTTCTCTCTGGAGGCTTGGCGACGGTTCTCAAGCCAAGCCTCCACTTCGGCGAGATCCCAGACCACGGTTCGTGCGGTCAGATAGAACCGCTGAGGAAATTCGCCCCGTTGCTCCATGTCGTAGATGGTGGTGTCGGCAAGCGGAACGATCTCGCGAAGCTGGTGCCGGCGAATGGTGCGTTTGCTGAGTGCGGCTGGCGAATGGCTCATCATCTGACCTCGGTGCTTCTTATTACGCTTACGGCGTGTCAGGGAGCGTGCGCCGGGCCTTGGCGAAGCCGCGATCGGTGGTGATGAAACGCTCCACCATCGGCACGATCAGCTTGGCAGGCTCGATCAGTGCTCCGCCTTCGGCCAGGAGGCGGCCGTATTCGATCAAATCACGGTGGAGCGCGGCGGGCAGCTCCAGCGCGATCCTGACGGGCTTGTCGTCGACGATGGGGCCGAGCTTCAGTTTCGTCATGGTCAGCTCCTGTAGGGTTCGAGCACCAAGTCGCGCGTGACGATGACGCGGACCGGGAAACCGGGCCGGATCGTCAGCGTCGGCGCGACTTGCAATTGGCGCTGGATGATCTGCTGACCGGCCTGATTGACGGTGTCCTGCGCGCCGCCGCGAATGGCAGCGATGAGGCGATCATTGTCGTCTGTGGCGAGTTCTGTGCCGACGCCGAGTAGGGTCGAGAGCACGGCGGCCTTGGCGAGATCCCACCAGTGGTAATCGACGCCATCCTCCAGACCGGCATAGCCCTGGCCGTCCGCGCCCGGCTGGCGCTCCAACACCACGGAGCGGCCATTGGGCAGAATGAGCCGGTTCCAGACGAGCAGCACGCGGCGCTGACCGAACTGGACGCTGTTGTCATACTGGCCGATGAGTCGCGTGCCTTGCGGCACGAGCAGGATGCTGCCCGTTGGGCTGTCGTAGATGTTCTCCGTCACGTGCGCCGTGATCTGGCCAGGAAGATCAGAGCGGATGCCGGTGATGAGCGCGGCTGATATGACGGTACCAGCCTGAAGCACGAAGGGCGATGCCGGCGGTGTGACACGATCGGGCGTGACGGTGCGCCGGTCGGCCGCCGCGTTGAGGAAGGCAAGTTGCCGGTCCTGCGCGGTCGGTTGTCCTGTTGCGCCGCCGGCATCGAAGGCGGCAAGGCCCGGCATCGTCCCCGCCGTAGCGGTGGCCGCGGCTCCCTGTCGCGACTGGAAGAAGACGGTGCTGAGACGGGCAGCCTCTTCCTCAGCACGGCGCCGTTGCTCTGCCTCGCTGACGCCAGGCGTCGGAACGACGGGCGGCACGACCGGTTGGCCGTCGTTCTGCGCATCGAGGATTGGCCGCCCGAGATCGCCGGGCAGCGCTGGCCCGAGAACCGGGCCGGTATAATCGCGCGGCAGACCGGCAAGACCATCGGCGGTCTGCCGGTTGGCGGTGGAATAGAGTTCTTTCCCGCCGTCGCCGGGGCCGCGGGCTTGGAGGGCGTAGATCAGCGATCCGCCGACACCCACCAGAGCGACGGCTGCGACGCTGGCGAGAACCTTGCGCGACAGACGCGTGACGCGCGGCGGTTCGGCGCGAAGTCGCATGGGTGCGATAGCATTGGTGCCGGTCTCGCTCATGACGATGGCCTCCCGTCAGTACGAACGATCCTGACGGTCTGCTGGCGGTCGCCGCCGAGGCGCAATTCGGCCGCGCCGAACAGGCGATCGACGATCAGGATGTGTTGATAGATGCGGCTGTTGACGATTTGGGCTTCGCCATCGGGACCGAGCACGAAGATCGGCGGCATTTCGCCCTGCACGATGCCGCGCGGGAACTCGACATAGACGCGGCGGCCATCGTCATAGACGGCGAGCGGCTTCCACGGCGGATTGTCGCCGGTGAGGCCATAGCGATAGTTGCGTGCCGCGACGGAGGGAATGACCGGCGTTGCGGGAACGGCTTGGCGTTGCCCGCCAGCCGGTTGCGGATAGGCCCATGCGACGGCGGGCATGTAGGGCTTCTCGCCGGAGCGCAGCTCGATCATGTAGGTGCGCCGGTCTGTGGTGATGACGAGATTGGTGGTGATGTCGGCGCGCGAGGGTTTCACCAGCACATGCACGCGGCGCGTGACGCCAGAACCGGATTCCGTGTCGCCGATGATCCAGCGGGCGGTGTCGCCTGCCGCGATCGGACCCGCGCCGGTCAGACTCTCACCCGGTTCCAGTGCGATGTTGGTGATCTGGCCGGGCGCGGCATAGACCTGATAGAGCGCGCCATCGCTCCAGGGATAGACTTGGATGGCGTTGTAATAGCCCTCGCGGCGCGGCTGAATGCGGGCGGCCGTGTTGGCGTTCTCAACACGGGCGGTCGGCGTCGCGGCGGCGGTTCCGCCGCGCGCGGGTGTCCATGCCGTTGGGACATGCAGCGGCTTCGGCGTCCCGTCCGTCACAATTGGCGGAATGGTGGGCAGTGGTGGCACGCTGGAATCGTAGCTGATCTGAGGCGGCTTATAGGTCGCGCAGCCAGCGAGCGATGTGGCGGACAGGAGAACTGCGGCGATTGTGGCTTTGCGGATCATCGGCCGGCTCATTGGCTCATCTCCCGTGACCAGTTGATGGCGTTCACGTAGATGCCGAGCGGATTGGCCTTCAGCCGATCGGCGTCGCGCGGCGGCTGTATCGCGATGGTCAGGATCGCGGTCCAGCGCTGGGTGGTGGCGAGCTGACCGCTCTCGTATTGCCGCTCCGTCCAGGCGACGCGGAAGCTATCAGGCGACGCGCGGATGACGCTGGAGACATCGACGGCGATCTGCTGCTTGCCGACCTTGGTGAAGGGGTCATTGGTGCGGGCATAATCGTTGAGCGCGCTCGCGCCGCGATCCGTGGTCCAGTCGTAGGCGCGAAGCCAGTTCTGGCGGACAATGATCGGATCGGCGGGGATGCTGCGCACCTGCTCGATGAAATGACCGAGATGCCATGCGATCTGCGGATCGGTCGGGCGGTAGTCGGCGACGGCCGGGGCGACGGTCTGCGCCTGGCCGAGATTGTCGACCTGCACCACCCACGGTACGACGGTCCCCTGCACAGACTGCCAGACAAGGGCGGAAGCAAAGCCAGCCGACAGGACCAGCGATCCGAAGGCCATATAGCGCCAGTTCTTCGCCTGCACGCGGGCCGAGCCGATGCGCTCGTCCCAGACCTGAGCGGCCTTCTGGTAGGGTGTCTCGGGTTGGAGTGTCTTGCCGTAATGCGTGGCGGGTCGCTTGAAGAGATTCATGAGCGGTCACTTTCGGAGAGATTGACGGAAGAGCCGGAGCCGTGGCTGTCGCCGGAGCGGACGGCGTGGGCGGCGGTCTGGACTGCGTGGCTCATATGCGGGGAGCGGCGCATACGCTGCGCCCAGGCGGGCGGGTTTCCGGTGGTGGATACTGGCGAGGTGGGGGACGCTGCCGCATCGCCGCCGACTGTGCCCATGGTTGAGGAGCCGCCGGTCGCGCCAAAGCCGGATTTGACGCCATCGGAGAAGCTGGATTTGACGCTGGCGACGGCACGGCGAAGAGGCGATACAGCCGCGCCGCCGGCTGCGCGCGCCATGCCGCCCATGCCGGCCGCGACACCCGACGCGCCGGACTGGCCGAACGAGCCGAGGCTATAGCCGGCGGACGCCGCACCCGTCGCGGTCGCGCCGCCCCGGACGGCGGCAGCGCCACCTGACAGGGCCGCGGCTCCGCCCTTCGCGGCGAGACCGGCAGCTCCAGCGCCGGCAAGCACCATGCCGCCCGCCGCAAGGCCGGTGCCGACGGCAGCACCCGCGCCAAGCTGGGGGCCACCGGAAACAAGGCCGGTGGCGATACCGGGACCGAAGATGCCGAGGCCAAGAAGCGACAGCGCCGCGAGAACGATGGCCATGGCGTCGTCGATGGTTGGCGTCTGGCCGCCAAAGCCTTGCGTGAACTGGCTGAACAGGGTCGAGCCGATGCCAATGACGACGGCGAGCACGAGCACCTTGATGCCGCTGGAAATCACGTTGCCGAGCACGCGTTCGGCCATGAAGGCGCTCTTGTTGAAGAGGCCGAAGGGGATCAGCACGAAGCCGGCGAGCGTCGTCAGCTTGAATTCGATCAGCGTGACGAAGAGCTGGATGGCGAGGATGAAGAATGCGAGGATAACCAGCGCCCAGGCGAACAGCAGGCAAACGATCTGGATCAGGTTTTCGAACACCGAGATCCAGCCCATCAGAGGCGAGATGGCGTCGAGCAGCGGTCGCGCCGCGTCGAGGCCGGTTTGCGCGACCTTGCCAGGGCGAAGCAGGTCCTGAACGGTAAAGCCTGTGCCGCTCGCCTTCAGGCCGAGACCGGCGAAACTCTCGAAGATGATTTTCGCGAGGTTGTTCCAATTGCCGATCAGATAAGCGAAGACGCCGACGAAGAGCGTCTTTTTGACCAGCCGCGCGATGATGTCGTCATCGGCGCCCCACGACCAGAACAGCGCCGCCAGTGTCACGTCGATCACGATCAGCGTCGTGGCGATGAACGCGACCTCGCCGCTGAGCAGGCCGAAACCGGAATCGATGTAGCGGGTGAAAACACCCAGGAAATTGTCGATGACGCCTGCGCCGCCCATGGATCACCGCCCATCCGGTGCTTGGGGCGCGACGGGCGTGCGGCGGAGAAAACGGTCGCGGGTTTCCGCCCAGATGCGAAGGCATTCGGCGTCGTCGGCCGATTTCTGGCCAAGCTGCTGGCACCGGAGCTGCCCTTCGCGCAGCGGATCGGGCTCCGTCTGCAAAGGACGCGCCGACTGAACCGCCGGCGCGTCCTCTTTGCGGGTCATCTCGATCGCCGTCGCCGTGATGGCCACAGTGACGAATACGATTGCGCCCAGCCGGGCCAGCATCTTGCCGTCCATAAGCCCGTCCTCAGTTGCCGTTGTTGAACATTTGCGCGCTGCCGGGCTGGTAGCCCGAACCCGGCGTCAGGAAGCGGCGACGCTGTTCGCGGCCCTGTTCGGCTGCGGCGGCGCGTTCGGCCTCGGTGAGCGCACCCGCGCGCCCGTTGGCGGCGAGAAGCGCGACCAGATCGGAAAGCTGCTGCGACTGGAGAGCGAGAAGCTGATTGCCCGCCTGCGTCGCCTGCAACGCGCCGGTCGCAGATTGGCTCTGACTGACGAGCGCGGACATCTGTGTGCGGTTGCTGTCGATATTGCCGACGACACCCGCCTGCACGCGCATAGCGTCCTGCAAGCCACCCACTGTGTTCTGCCAGCGCGAGCGTGCGTTGGCGACGAGTTGCTGATCGGTCGCCGACATCGAGACGTTGCCGTATTTTTGGCTGAACATCTGGTCGATCTGCTGGACGTTGAACGCGATGTTCTGTGCTTGCTGCAAAAGCGCTTGAGTCTTTTGTACCGACTGCTGAATCTGCTGGAGCGCGGAGAACGGCAGGCTCGCGAGATTCTTTGCCTGATTGATGAGCATCTGCGCTTCGTTCTGAAGCGAGGTGATCTGGTGCGTGATCTGCTCCAGCGTGCGCGCGGCGGTGAGCACGTTTTGCGCATAGTTGCTGGGGTCGAACACGATGATCGCGTGCGCGGGCGTGGCAAGCATCGGCGTCACGATGACGGGAGCGGTCAGCAGCGCAGCGGCAAGGCGCATTGCGGGGGAACGGTGGAATTTCATGACAAAGTCTCCTTTTCGGCTTGGGGGAAGTTGGGAATGAGATCGGCGGCCCAGCCGGCATCGCGCGCGAGGAGCCAGGCCGCGAGAAAGCCGTCGCGGCCATGTTCGGCGATGATCTGTGCGATCAGGGTCTGATCGGATTTGGAGGACGCGGCGCAGAGCGCGAGGCCGACTTCGGACAGGCCCAGCTCGAACAGCCGGTTGCCGCGTCGCGACTGGCAGTAATAATCCCGCTTGGGTGTCGCCCGCGCGAGGATCTCGATCTGGCGGTCATTGAGCCCGAAGCGGCGATAAATCGCTGTGATCTGCGGCTCGATGGCGCGCTCGTTCGGCAATAAGAGCCGCGTCGGGCAGCTTTCGATGATCGCGGGCGCAATCGCCGAATTGTCGATGTCCGACAGCGACTGCGTAGCGAAGATGACCGATGCGTTCTTTTTCCTGAGCGTCTTCAGCCATTCGCGGAGCTGGCCGGCAAAGCCTTCGTCGTCCAGCGCCAGCCAACCCTCGTCGATGATGAGCAATGTCGGCCGTCCGTCGAGCCGGTCGCCAATGCGGTGGAAGAGATAGGAAAGGACGGCCGGAGCTGCGCCGGTCCCGACAAGCCCTTCAATCTCGAAGGCTTGCACGGGCGCACTGCCAAGATGTTCGGTTTCGGCATCGAGCAAGCGGCCGTAGGGACCGCCGACGCAATAGGGCCGGAGCGCCTGTTTCAGGTCGTTGGACTGGAGCAGCACGACGAGGCCGGTGATGGTGCGTTCCCCGACCGGCGCGGTGCTGAGCGAGGTCAACGCCGCCCAGATGTGCTCTTTGGCTTCCGGCGTGATGGTGATGGCTTCGCGCGTGAGGATCGCCACGATCCAGTCGGCGGCCCAGGCGCGCTCATAGCTGTCGTCGATGCGGGCAAGCGGCTGGAGCGAGACCGAAGCGTCGGAGCCTTCTGTCAGGCCGCCGCCAAGGTCGTGCCAATCGCCATTCATGGCGAGCGCGGCGGCACGGATCGAACCGCCGAAGTCGAAGGCGAAGACCTGACCACGCTCGTAGCGGCGGAACTGCAAGGCCATCAGTGCAAGCAGCACGGACTTTCCCGCGCCGGTCGGGCCGACGACGAGCGTATGGCCGACATCGCCGACATGTAGGGATAACCGGAACGGGGTCGAACCTTCCGTTCTGCCGTAAAGCAGCGGGGGAGCATTGAAGTGCTCGTCCCGTTCCGGCCCCGCCCACACGGCAGAGAGGGGGATCATGTGGGCAAGATTGAGCGTCGAGACCGGCGGCTGGCGGACATTGCCGTAGGCATGTCCGGGGAGCGAGCCGAGCCAGGCATCGACGGCATTGACGGTTTCGATCATGGCCGTGAAGTCGCGACCCTGAATGATCTTCTCGACGAGGCGCAGTTTCTCGTCGGCGTGACGGGGATCGACATCCCAGACCGTGATGGTAGCGGTGACATAGGCCATGCCCGCCACGTCGGCACCAAGCTCCTGCAGGGCCATGTCGGCGTCGGCAGCCTTGTTGGCGGCATCGGTGTCCAAGAGGGCGGACGTCTCGTTGGTCATCACCTCTTTCAGGATAGCGGCGATCGACTTGCGCTTGGCGAACCATTGCCGACGGATTTTGGTCAGGAGCTTGGTGGCGTCCGTCTTGTCGAGCAGGATTGCGCGCGTCGACCACCGATAGGGGAACGCGATCCGGTTGAGGTCATCCAACAGGCCGGGCGTGGTCGCGGTCGGGAAGCCGATGATGGTGAGAACGCGAAGATGCTGATCGCCAAGGCGCGGCTCCAGCCCGCCGGTCAGCGGCTGATCGGCCAGCAGCGCGTCGAGATAGACCGGCATTTCCGGCACGCGAACGCGATGGCGGCTCAATGAGACGGTGGAATGCAGATAGGTCAGCGTTTCGCCGTCATCGAGCCAGGCGCATTCGGGCATGAAGCCGTCGAGCAACGCTAGCACGCGATCGGTGCGATCGGTGAAGGCGCGCAGTATCTCATGGGGATCAACGCCGGAGCGTTCGCGGCCCTCGTAAAGCCATGTCTCGGCGCGGGCGGCTTCTTCGGCCGGCGGCAGATAGAGGAAGGTGAGGAAATAGCTCGAAACGAAATGCGCCCCGGCTTCCTCGAAATCGGCCCTGCGCTCGGCGTCGACCAGGCCAGAAGCCGGATCGGGAAATGTGCTCGCTGGATAGGTCGCCGCCTCGTGGCGCTGTGCCTCGACAAAAATGCTCCAGCCGGAGCCGAGACGGCGGAAGGCGTTGTTGATGCGGCTCGCGACGGCGACCAGTTCGGCGGCGACGGCGGAATCGAGATCAGGCCCGCGAAACTTCGCGCTGCGCTGGAAGCTGCCATCTTTGTTGAGCACAACACCATCGGCGACGAGCGCGACCCAGGGCAGGAAATCGGCAAGCCGGCTGGCGGTGCGGCGATATTCGGCAAGGTTCATCATCATGCGCCTCCTTCAGACCGCCAGATGGCCGGGGACGCGCAGATGCCGGCGACCGACTTCCACGAAGAGCGGATCGCGCTTGGCCGCCCAGACGGCCGCGAAATGCCCGACCGCCCAGATGAGGAGCCCGACCAGCCAGAGGCGCAGACCGAGACCGACGGCCCCGGCCAGCGTTCCGTTCAGGATGGCGATGGAGCGCGGTGCGCCGCCGAGCAGGATGTGCTCGGTCAGCGCGCGGTGGACCGGGACAATGAAGCCCGGCACGTCGAGTTGTTCGAACGCAACCGCCATCAGACGAGTGCCCCACCGCCGAACGAGAAGAATGACAGGAAAAAGCTTGAGGCTGCGAAAGCGATCGAGAGGCCGAAGACAATCTGGATCAGCTTGCGGAAGCCACCCGACGTGTCGCCGAAGGCGAGCGCCAGGCCCGTCGAGATGATGATGATGACCGCGACGATCTTGGCGACCGGCCCCTCGATCGACTGGAGGATTTTCTGAAGCGGGGCTTCCCACGGCATCGACGAGCCGGAGGCATGGGCGGCTGGGACGAGGATCAGATTGACGTAGGTGAAGGCGGCGGCCGTGGTGATGAAACGGTGCGCCCGCATGGTGGAACGGATCATGAAGATTCTCCTGTGCTGGTGGGGGTGGCTGGGGTGATGCGGTAATCGCCGTCGGGGCCGAGCCCTTCGACGCGGGCGAGTTCGGCGAGCCGGCGCGCGGAACCGCGGCCGGAGAGAACGGCGACGAGGTCGATGGTTTCGGCGATCAGCGCGCGCGGGACGGTGACGACGGCTTCCTGAATGAGCTGTTCGAGTCGACGCAGCGCGCCGATGCCCGAACCGGCATGGATGGTGCCGATGCCCCCCGGGTGCCCTGTGCCCCATGCCTTCAAGAGGTCGAGCGCTTCAGCGCCGCGCACCTCGCCGATCGGGATGCGGTCGGGACGCAGGCGTAGCGAGGACCGGACGAGATCGGAGAGCGAGGCGACGCCATCCTTGGTGCGCATGGCGACAAGGTTCGGCGCGGCGCATTGCAGTTCGCGCGTGTCCTCGATGATGACGATGCGATCCGTGCCCTTCGCCACTTCGGCGAGCAACGCATTGGTTAGCGTGGTCTTGCCGGTGGACGTGCCGCCGGCGACGAGGATGTTGGCGCGGGAGATGACGGCCTCACGCAGCGTCACCGCCTGATCGGCGGTCATGATCCCGGCGGCGACATAATCGTCGAGGGTGAAGACAGCGACGGCGGGCTTGCGGATGGCGAAGGCCGGTGCGGCGACGACCGGGGGAAGCAAGCCTTCGAAGCGCTCGCCGGATTCGGGCAGTTCGGCCGAGACGCGGGGGCTGCGCGCGTGAACTTCCGCGCCAACGTGATGGGCGACCAAGCGTACGATGCGCTCGCCATCGGCGGGCGACATCATCTCGCCGGTATCGGCCAGTCCTTCGGAAAGCCGGTCGATCCAGATGCGCCCGTCCGGGTTCAGCATCACCTCGACCACCGCGGGGTCTTCCAGAAACCGGGCGATGGCGGGACCGAGCGCCGTGCGCAACATCCGCGCGCCGCGCTGCATCGCCTCCGGTTTCTGGTGAGAAGAAGTCATGCCGTCCCCAATTTCCACGGGACGCAACAGACAGTTCCCCGATCGGGGTCGATTAAAAGAGCCCGAAATCGGGTCGGTTCAACAAGTATCTAAGTGTGTGCGGGGGTCGGCGGCCATCGGCGGCGAATAGGATGGATTGAATATTCAGGATGGATCGCCATCCACCCTCAATTGATCTGGCGACGCTGCGTCGTGATGCGCGTCGACATCGCGCGAAAGCTCTTTCAGGAACCTGTCACCGGTCGCCAGACGCCGGCCGAGATTCTGCAAGAAGCCCTCGAAGCGTTCGGCTCCCTTCGCACGCGCGGAGGCTTGCGCGCTCTCCGGCAGCGGTGGCGTGGCGGCGAGCCAAATGCGGATGAACAGTGAGACGGTCTCACCCAAGATGGCGAGATCTTCGTCGACCGTATCGAGCTGGCGGCCGAGCTTGTCCATGCGGCGTGACATGGCCGCTTCCAGCCGTTCGGATGCATCGGCGGACAGGAAAGATGCGACCGCCGCTTCGACGATCGCCGATTTGGAGATGTTGCGGCGAAGGGCCAGCGCGTCGACCTGCTTCAACAGCGCCGGATCGAAATAGACATTCATGCGGGTCTTGATCTGCATGGCGGTGTTCCTCAAAGCTCGATGCCATCGCCGGAGTCCAGCGACGCTTGCCGGGCAATGCCCCGCATCCGCCCGCGCAGGGCGCGCGCCTTGGCGGCATCAACATCCGGCTCGTCGTCCAGAAGATCGAACTCCTGTGAGGGCAGTGGTGGTGGCGGGATGATCTCCTCTTGCTCCGGCAACTCCGGTTCGCGACGGATGCCGGCATTGGCGGAATCATCCATGCTCGCGCCTGCATTCGGCGCGGTGGCCGCGACGGGCACCACGCGGCGGGTCCAGTCGTCGTTGCCAGTCGCGGGCGATGGATGGACGAGCGCGGGCGGCGTCAGCAGGCGTTCCTTGAAACGTGCATCCTCGAAGTAACGCGCCTTCTTGGCGCGGATCGGCGGTGTGCCCGCCACCATGACGATCTCCTCAGTGGGCGGAAGCTGCATGATCTCGCCGGGGGTTAGCAGCGGGCGGGCCGTTTCCTGCCGCGACACCATGAGATGCCCAAGCCATGGCGATAGCCGGTGGCCGGCATAGTTGGTGGAATCGCGCATCTCTGTCGCCGTGCCGAGCGAATCCGACACGCGCTTGGCGGTGCGCTCGTCGTTGGTGGCGAAGGCGACACGCACATGGCAGTTATCGAGGATTGAGTTGTTCGGGCCATAAGCGCGTTCGATCTGGTTGAGGCTCTGCGCGATCAAAAACCCCTTGATGCCGTAGCCGGCCATGAAGGCGAGTGCGCTTTCGAAGAAGTCCAGCCGCCCGAGCGCCGGAAACTCGTCGAGCATCAGCAGCAGGCGATGGCGTTTGCCCGAAGTGGTCAGTTCCTCCGTCAGCCGTCGGCCGATCTGGTTGAGGATCAGGCGGATGAGCGGCTTGGTGCGGTTGATGTCGGAAGGTGGCACGACGAGGTAGAGACTGGCGGCCTTTTTGCCTCCTACGAGATCGGCAATGCGCCAGTCGCAGCGCGCCGTCACTCGTGCCACAACCGGATCGCGATAGAGGCCGAGGAACGACATGGCGGTTGAGAGCACACCCGATCGCTCATTGTCGGATTTGTTCAGCAGCTCACGGGCGGATGATGCGATGACGGGATGCACACCGGCTTCGCCGAGATGAGGTGTGTCCATCATGGCGCGCAAGGTGGCTTCCACCGGGCGGCGCGGATCGGAGAGGAAGTTGGCGACCCCGGCCAGCGTCTTGTCGGGTTCGGCGTAGAGGACATGCAGGATCGCGCCGACAAGGAGCGAATGGCTGGTCTTTTCCCAATGGTTGCGCTTGTCGAGACTGCCTTCGGGATCGACAAGAATGTCGGCGATGTTCTGCACGTCGCGGACTTCCCATTCACCCTGCCGCACCTCCAGCAGCGGATTGTAGGCCGACGATTCCGCATTGGTCGGATCGAACAAGAGGACGCGGCCATGTTTGGCGCGGAAGCCTGCTGTCAGGGTCCAGTTCTCGCCCTTGATGTCGTGAACGATGCAGCTTCCCGGCCAGGTCAGCAGCGTTGGCACCACGAGGCCAACGCCCTTGCCGGATCGTGTCGGCGCGAAGCACAGCACATGCTCCGGTCCGTCATGGCGCAGATAGTCGTGATCGTAGCAGCCGAGCACGACGCCATCCGAGCCAAGCAGGCCAGCGGCGCGGATTTCTTTGTCCTCCGCCCATCGGGCTGAGCCGTAGGTCGCGACGTTCTTGGCTTCCCGCGAGCGCATGATCGACATGAGGATGGCGGCGGCGATGGCGATGAAGCCACCTGATGCGGCGATCATCGCGCCTTCGGTGAAGATCGCGGGCGCATAGGCGTCGAACGAAAACCACCACCAGAAGAAAATCGGCGGATAGTAGACAGGCCAACCCGCCACTTCGAACCATGGCACTCCAAGTTGCGCCTGAAAACCGAGCCGCCATGCGGTCCATTGTGTCGCCGCCCAGGTCGTTATCAACACGATGGTGAGAACGACGGTGATCTGACCCCAAAGAACTCGGCCTCCACGCATATAGGCTCCAATTTTCAAAAATTCCGGAGCCGATCAGGGAATGGGGAATTATGCCGAGAGCAATAATAAAGGTGCGACCGGAGGGCTATAGGATACTATCGGCTGTAAATAGGATGGGTTGCGACGGCACTATTTTGGCACCCTGCCGGAAATCAAAACCACGAATCGGCCTGCGGGCCGGATCTGCTTATCTCAGTCGCCAGTGTGAGCAGTTTCACAAGCGCAGGATCGCGGTTACGTGGCGACCAGACGGCCGAGAAGGCGACGGTTTCAGCCTCGTCGCGGATCGGCAGGAAAGTGACATTCGCCGTGCTGGCCGCCGCGCCTTCCTCGACCACAAGCGAGATGCCATGCCCGGCCGCGATCATCGACAGCAGCGCGCTGCGACCTACATTGACGCGCTGGATCCTCGGCAGCAGCCATTTTCCGGCCGAACGCGCTACGATCAGGTCATGATCCTGCGGGCCGGTGCCGCCGTGCCGGACGAGGAAGATTTCTTCCACAAGCTGCCGCCATTTGACATCTGCCTGTGCCACCAACGGATGCTTTGCCGGCAGCGCCGCCATCAGGCGGTCTCGCCAGATGATGCGGGAATTGAGGTCGGGGAGTTCGTGAGTGCCGGCCATGAAGGCAAGATCAAGCTTGCCTTCGCGCACCATGAGCTGCGCATCCCGCGCCGTGCCTTCATTGATGTGCAGGTGAACGCCCGGATGCTCGGTGTGGAAGCGCTCCAGCAGGCGGTCGAGAAAGCAGCCCGCCGTGAGGGCGTGAACACCAACCCGAAGCTCGCCTTCCTCGCCGCGCGCCTGCATCCCCGCCGTCTTGATCGCCTGGTCGAGGATGCCCAAGGCGTCATGGACCTGATCGACGAAACGGCGTCCGGCTTCGGTTAGGCGGACACCGCGCGTGTTGCGGTCGAACAGGATGATGCCAAGATCGCCCTCCAGCGCCCTGATCCTTGTGCTGACGCTCGACTGGCTGGTGCCGAGCACCAGGGCGGCACGATGGAAGCTGAGATATTCCGCAACAGCGAGTGTCTGGATCAAAGCCGTCATGGGAAAACGACCGCCGCGCAAAGACGGTGACGTCGCTGCTTCTTCCTCCTTGCTCAGTTTCCGACGCCGCATCCTTTGTACCTGCCTACGTGTTTCTCGCCATTCATACCGATGCCCCGCCATCGACAATAATGTCCTGGCCCACGATGTAGCCAGCGCCGTCGGATGCGAGCCAAAGGACGGCGGAGGCAATTTCTTCCCGGCTCGCCACGCGCTTAGACGGATTGGTGGCTGCAATGCGCGCGTCTCGCGCCTCGCGGTCTTCGCCTGCCCGGAAGGACAGCGGTGTATCGACCGGGCCGGGGCACAAGGCATTGATGCGAACACCGTGCTCGATGGCCTCCAAAGCCGCGGTTCGCGTCAGGCTGCTGACAGCGGCTTTCGACGCAGCATAAGCGCCCATGCCCGGCCGGACGGCCCGCGCCCCGACATTGGAGCCTATGTTGACGATGACTCCGCCTCCGGTCGCTTTCAGGGTGCGGATTTCATGCTTCATCGACAGCCAGAGGCCGGTTACATTGACCTCGAAGATGCGGGCAAAGCTTTGCGCATCCATCTCGTCCAATGAGCCTGGGATGACGACGCCGGCTGCATTCACCGCAATGTCTAGTTGGCCGGCCTGCGCGATCAGGTCGCTGATCGTGTTCTCGTCTGTCACATCACCGACCATCGCCAGAGACTCGCCGCCCGCATCGCGAATGATCTGCGCGGTTTCCTCAAGCGCCTCCGCCCGGCGACCGACGAGCAGAACCCTGGCGCCAGCGCCTGCGAAGGCGGTCGCTATGCTGCGCCCGATGCCGCTGCCCGCGCCTGTGATAAGAGCTATCTTTCCTGAATAATCGAAGTTCATCACAATCACCTATTTCTATGTTGGTTGGCATAGAAATAGGTGATTGCACGAAGCCCGTCGAGAAAATAATATGCTGACTGACACAGAAAGAGGATCATATGGCCGGACGCGGACGCCCGCGCAACTTTGACCGCATGGAGGTGCTCGACCGCGCTCTGCACACTTTTTGGCGCAGTGGCTTTGAGGCTACGTCGATGAACGATCTTGTCGATGCGATGGGAATCGTATCGCCAAGCATCTACGCGGCGTTCGGGTCGAAGGAAGCCTTGTTCGCGGAAGCGGTGCAGCATTATCGCGCGGCCTATGCCGCCGGGCTGCTGCAAGCCCTGAACGATGCGCCGGATGCACAGAGTGGGGTAAACGCAATGCTCAATGCCGCCATCGACCTTTTTACGCGAAAAGATACGCCGGGCGGCTGCTTTGTCGTCAGCGCGACGGCAAGCAACTGCCCCCATAATGCGGACATGCGCAAGACGATGGTGCAACTTCGGTGCGAGCGATCCGACCAGATCGCCGCGCGGCTCAGGGCGGATGTTGCAGCCGGAAGGCTGCTTTCAGACATTCCGGTGGCGACTCTAGCCGATCTTTTCGCTACCGTCCTACAGGGACTGGCCATTGGTGCACGGGATGGCATGAGCAAAGCGCGGCTGCGGGCGATGTTGTTACCAGCCCGAAGCATGCTTGCTGGATGGGATAAGAGAGATCGGCGGTAGTAATGTATGACCCTAGCGGGGTCGGGACTCCCCACTGGCGATTAATCATCGGTGTCCGACGCCGCTGCTGTCTCATTATGACCGGGTCGCTTTGCTGATCATGCCGGGGCCAACTTGAGAACGGCAATGCCAGCCAGGACGAGCGCCACGCCGCCGAACCGCCAAAGGCTCAAAGATTCGCCAAACAGCCAAATGCCCAGGAGGACGGTGCCGGCGGCCCCGATACCCGTCCAGACAGCATAGGCGGTTCCGATAGGCAGCACCTCAAGAGTGCGCCCGAGCAGATAAACGAAGCTCCCCAACAGTAGGAACGACACGAGGCTCCAACCGAGCCGCGTGTAACCTTCCGCATATTTCATTGAGATTGCCCAAGCCACATCGAGAAAGCCGGCAACGATCAACATTATCCATGCGACACCTTGGCTCATCGCTGCCTCACGCCGCTGCTTTGAGAAGGTAAGCGTCATGATGCGCGAGAAAAGCTCGCAGCCGATCTGGGTAGTCTGCATCCACTGCTGCCACGACGCTGGGGCGTCGCGCGAGTGCCGCACGCCAAGCGCGGGTCTTCGGCATGTCATCGAAGAAATCGATGCCGGCAATAGCATCAAAGACATCAAAGTAGCGGAAGATCGGCGCATAAACCGTATCGACAAGGCTGAAGTTTTCGCCGGCGAAATAGGGACCGTGGAAAACGGCGTTTTCGACGCGCGAGAACTTAGCGGCCACCGCTTGCCGCGCCCTGTCGTAGCCCTCGCGGTCTTTTGCGGTTTCCATCACCCAGATATCCGACAGGATGGTGTTGCCGAACTCCATCCAGGCGCGATGACGTGCACGGTCCAAAGGGTCAGCGGGATGCAGGTTTGGTCCCGGTTGAGTGTCTTCAATGTATTCGCAGATCACCGTGCTTTCGAAGAGGACGGTCTCTGGACTGCCGGGCTGCTGGACACGAAGCAGAGGAACCTTGCCGAGGGGAGACATTGCCGTGAACCATTCCGGCTTGTCGGCAAGATCGATCACCACGCGTTCGAAAGCCACGGGCTTTTCACGAAAGGCGATCGCCGCCCGCTGCACATAGGGGCATAGATGATGGCTGACGAGCATGAGCGCCGGTGCGTCGGGCTGTTCAATCGTCATGACGCCACCTTCATTCCTTCGGCGCGCATAGCCTCCAGGACGGCGGGACGCGCTCCGACGCGCACCAGGAACTCGCGCAGATGCGGAAAGCCGGATAGATCGACCTTGGCGAAGGCCGACCAGCCGACGATGGTGAACAGATAGGCGTCCGCTGCTGTGAACGTCTCTCCGAGCAGGAATGGGCCGCCCGCCGCCAGATGTCGCTCCACATGTACCAGTCGCTCAGCGATCTTCATGCGAGCGACGTCCTGCGCCTGCGTCCCATATTCCGGGTGGAACAGCCATGGGCTGAACATCTTGTGGAGTTCTGTCCCGATGAAGTTGAGCCAGGATTGCAGCATGACGCGCTCCAGCGTGTCGGGCGCCGGGGCTAATCCAGAGTCCGGTTTGAGGTCCGCAAGATACTGGACGATCGCGACGCCTTCGGTCAGTAGCGTTCCATCGTCGAGCACGAGCGCCGGCACATATCCATTCGGGTTCACGGTAGAATAGTCGTCGCCCGTCTCAGTGACGTGGGGTGACTTCCTGATGTCCACTCTCTCCAGATCGAGTGGGATACAGGCTTCCTTTGCGACAATATGCGGCGACAGCGAGCAGGTGCCGGTGGCGTAGTAGAGTTTCATCGTCGGACCTTCCATGGTCGTTGGGAATGTTTCGATCACACGTTCAGGCCGCACGCGGGCGATAAGCGTCCTCGCGTTGCCAACGGCTTGTTCCGAGGCCAATCTAGTGCGGGCGGTTGCGCAAGGCTCGTTGGTATTTCACCAGCGGCGCTTGCGTGACTGCAAGCAATTGCCATGCTATCTATGACGGCATGGACGATTGGAACGAACTTCGGCTCGTGCTCGCGGTTCGCCGTGCGGGCAGTCTCACGACGGCAGCGGTCACGCTCGGCGTCGATCATTCCACCGCGTTTCGCCGCCTGAAAGCGTTGGAGGAGCGGCTTGGCGTGCGGTTGTTCGAGCGGCTTCCCGGCGGCGCCTATCAGGCGACGGAGGCAGGTGCCCGGATGGCTTCTGGCGCAGAACGCATGGAAGATGAGGCGCTGGCGCTTGATCGCGACATATCGGGCCGCGATCATCGCCTGTGCGGCCGTCTCAGGGTCACCTCGTCTGAGACGCTTGCCTATAGTCGACTTACGACGTTTCTCGCTGCCTTCCGGCAAGCTCACCCAGGCATCGTCGTGGAGTTGGCGATCGACAATCGGGTGCTCAGCCTTTCGCGTCGCGAGGCCGACATCGCGTTGCGCCCGATTCGTCCGAAAGAAGGCGACCTTTGGGGGCGGAAGCTGTCTGGCGTCGCTTGGGCGCTATACGCTGCCCCTGCCTATCTCGAAGCGAACGGGGGTGTGCTATCAAACTCCGGCGACGTGGACCGCCATCCGCTCATCGGCTGGGAGGAAACGACCTCGGGCATCGGGGCCGCCGACTGGCTGCTGCGGACGGTGCCGCCCAAGGCTTTCGTTTATCGAACGAATAGTCTGGTAAACCAGCTCGTCGCGGCGAAAGCGGGCATCGGGATCGCGCTGTTGCCCTGCTACCTCGGCGATGGTGAGACCGGCGTGACGAGGGCGCTGCCCGAGCCAATCCCCGAACTCGAAGGTGAACTCTGGATCGTGACTCATGCGGACCTTAAAAGGACGGCGCGCGTAAGGGCCTTCTTCGACGTCGTCGGCGAAGGGTTGGCGCGCGAGGGGACGCTGTTTGAAGGCGGGCTCCGCAGATAGGTATCAAACACGAGGCGATCGGCGTAACCGCTCGATAGCTGTCGCCAAATGTGCCGTCGCTGGACCGATCGAACCTTAGCCGGATCGCGCTGACCGGCCGATCTTGTGTGCTAGGGCGAGCAGGTTTCGGAGAGCCGGGCTGCGATTGTGCGGCGACCAAACGGCTGAGAAGGCAATCGGCTCAGGCTCATCGGCGAAGGGAAGGAAGACGACGCCGGAGGTTGGTAACAGTGATGTGGCCGCCCCGACAATGGTGATGCCGAAGCCTTGTCCGACCATCGACAGCAACGTGCTGCGCTCCACCCCGAAACGCAGGATTGAAGGTGTAGGCCAGCGCCCGGCGAGGCGTAGCACGATATGGTCATGCACTTGCGGGCCGGTGCCGCCGTGGCGGACAAGAAACGTCTCGCCCACAAGATCGGCCCAGGTGACAGCTTGTTGCCCGGCGAGCGGATGCCGCTCCGGCAGCACGGCCAAGAGCGGCTCGGTCCAGATCGGGCGGGTATGGCAGTCGGGCAGCTCGGGCGTGCCCGCGACGAAGGCCACGTCCAGCCGGTCGGCGCGAAGCTGCATAACGGCATCGCGGGCCGTGCCCTCGATCATCTCGACTTCGACGCCGGGATGGTCTTCGCGATATTGCCCGATCAACTCGGCAAGGAAGCTGCTTGGGATCAGGGCGTGGATGCCGAGACGCAGGCGGCCGCATTCCCCTTGCGCCGCCATGCCGGCTGTCTTCACCGCATGGTCGAGGTGATCGACGCCGGCGGATACCCGTTCGACAAAAAGGCGTCCGGCCTCTGTAAGCCGGACGCCTCGCGTGTTGCGCTCGAACAGAAGGATGCCGAGTTCTTCCTCCAGCGCCTTGATCCGTGCGCTGACGCTGGACTGGCTGGTGCCAAGGGCCTGGGCTGCCCGGTAGAAGCTGAGATGTTCGGCGACAGCGAGCGTCTGGATCAGCGACGCGAGGGGAATACGCGACCCTAACAAGGTCGGCGCACCCCATTGACGGTCGATCATCGGTGCTGAATGCCGCCGTCGCATCGATCATCTCGCCACTGGGTTCAAGCCAAAGAACGACAGAAGGCCGCCCAGGATGAGAAGTGCGACGGCGATGGAGAGAGACAGATACATCCCCATCATAAATGCAGACGGAGCGTTGTCCCGAACAAGATAACCACACACTGCCACGCCCAGCATTCCGCCAATCTGTCGGGCTGTATTAAGCACGCCTGACGCAACGCCCGCTCTGGAGGCTTCAACTGATGACAGAGTGAGATTCGTCATAGTCGGCACCATCAAGGCGATGCCGCTTGCGGCAATCAGCATCGGCACGATCAACGCCGTGTAAGTGCCAGTCCTAAGGGCGGGGATAAGCAGCAGATACCCAACGGCCGCAACTGATTGCCCCAATACCATCAGCCGTCGAGCGCCCAAGCGAGTGATGAGTCGACCTGCAATGATGTTCATCACCATCAGAACAACCGTCATAGGCAGGAACGCGAGCCCCGTCATTTGAGGGGAAAGTTTCATTTGCCACTGAAAGAACAGACTGAAAACGAAGATCAGGCCGTAATAGGAAAAGTTGACGAGAATGCCGCTGACGGAAGCAATTGTGAATGTCTGTGTTTTAAACAGAGACAGCGGCAGCATTGGCACAGTTTTATTGGCCTCAATTGCAATAAATGCCGTTACGCCGACTATTGCGACCAAAAGCGCTGTAACAATCTTTGGATGAGTCCAGCCAAGATGGCCGGCGTCTATTAGCGCTATCGCCAGAGCGGACAGCGCGACGACAGCGGCTGCTTGCCCCTGCAAATCCAGCGCCCGTTGTGAATTGGCCGGACTCGGAGCTACAAAGCGAAGCGTTATCGCCAAACCGATCAACCCGATCGGAAGGTTTATGAGAAAGATACTGCGCCAACCGAAATGCTCGACGAGGAATCCTCCGGCAACAGGGCCGGCGGCAAGCGCAATGCCGCCAGCCGCTCCCCACCAGCCTACGGCACGGCTCCGTTCTTCCTGGTTAGGAAACGCCTGCTGGATTAGCGAAAGCGAATTTGGAACGAGGAGCGCTGCACCTGCGCCTTGAACGATCCGAGCGGCTATGAGCGTCTCCAGCGTTGGTGCTAATCCGCAAACGACTGACGCAAAAGTAAACAGAATGAAGCCGGCGATAAATATTCTGCGCGCACCGAAGCGATCGCCGAGTGCTCCAGCCATCAAGAGCAAGGCTGCGAAGATCAGGGTGTAGGCATTCACGACCCATTCGAGCCCAGCAACATTCGTGGAAAAGCTACTGCGAAAGGCGTCGAGAGCGACATTGACGACGCTGACATCGAGAAGGACGACAACGAAGCCAATGGCGGAGCCAATCAGCGTAAAATTTGATCGTGTGGTGTTCGGAGACATCGTGGCAATCCAGAAAACTGACCTTGCCCTTGAGAATACGCTGGCAACCTCTGTGCGAAAATTCTACATATGTGCTAGTGATCCTTGAGATTTCGCACAGATGGCCGATTGGGAAGACATCCGTCACTTTCTTGCCGTAGCGCGTTGTGGCACGCTCTCTGGCGCAGCTCGTAGCCTGAAAGTCGATCACGCCACGGTCAGTCGTAGACTTGCGGCTCTTGAAACCGCGCTCGATGTGAGGCTTGTCGATCGGCTGCCACGATCCTGCCGATTGACGGCGATCGGCAATCAAGTATTTGAGAGAGCCGCTGATATGGAAGCCGAAGCAAACGGGATCGCCCGCTTGGCAATGGCTGCTCATGCCCCACTTGTTGGCCGTGTCACACTCAGCGCGCCACCAGTTTTCGTCGCCCACCTACTCGCACAACACCTGTCTCGTTTCCGCGCCGAATACCCAGATATCCGACTTTCTCTCGCCGCCCAGGCCAGGCAAGTTTCCCTAAGTCATCGAGAAGCAGATGTCGCCGTTCGGCTCGTGCACCCGAACGAAACGGGTGTCGTAGCACGCAAGATAGGGAAGATGGACTTCGCTCTATACGCTCATAGAACATACGTTAATCTGGATAGGCCTGACCGTTGGCAGTTCATTGCCTACGACCAAGGCTTCGCGGATATGCCACAACAGAGCTGGCTGCTCGATATCGCCGGGGATCGATCCGTGGCCTGTGAACTGAACGACATCAGCGGGCACTTGATAGCCGCGCGCGCGGGCGCGGGCGTCGCAGGACTTCCTTCCTTTATTGGGGATGGCGATCCCGATCTCGTTCGTCTGGAAAATGACACTCCTGTTTTCTCTCGTGATATCTGGATTGCCGTGCATCGCGATCTTCGCAAGACACCTGCTGTGCGCGCTGTGATGGATTTCGTATCCCTGATCGTCACAGAGGAGCCATCCCTGAAATCATGAAGTGCACCTTTGATTGTTGATGCACACTAAATTTCCAATCCCCTTTGGTGCCCCAACCGCCACGAGACCGAACCGCTTTGCACGACGCCTGCAACTTCACGACCAAGCTGACGGTCAATGACTGGCCGCCACGGAACAAGGGTGAACTCGTGGCTTTTCTCGACAACGGCGAACTTGCCGCTGGTTAGCTGCGCGGTGCCGGTGAACTTGCCGCTGACGGTTTCGCCGTCCGTGGCCGCGCGGAACGGAAGCGCCTTGCTCGCGGCCATCTCCGCGCCGACGCTGGCAACCTCGCGCTCGCGCAAGGTGGTGAGCAAGTTGCGCCGGTAGATGACGCGGCCGTTCTGCTGCCGGGTGGCATCGCCGTGTTCGATGTGATGCTCTTGGCGCTGGTCCAACGCCTCGCGCACCTGTTGCCCGAAGCCGGCCGGGGCAAGGTCGGATGCCTCGGGCGTAACTAGCCGCCGGTCGAGCCAGGTCGCGCCATCCGCGCCAATCTGCTTTTCAAGGCCGAGCACCGAAAGGACGCGAACGCTGGCCTGCCGATTGCGGCCGGCATCATAGGCGGCGGCGCGGCTCTCGAAATCTTCGGGGATGCGCCATCGGTCGGCGTCGATCCGCTCGGCGATCCCGGCGCGGCGCAGCGCCTCCAGCCGCCGCACATGAGCATCGACAAAACCCTCATAGTCGCCGCCTGGAACGCGGCCCTCAAACTTCGCCCGCTCAAGATGGCGGCTCGGCCGATAGATGCCGTCCTCGGCAATGGCGGCGATGGATTGATCGGATGGCCGGCTCCCTGTGTCGGGCGGGCCGACCTCTATGACACTGCCGATCCGGGCATCTTCGACACGGGCCGGGTCGATGCCGGCGACATGGTGCGTCCGGCCGTCGATGCCGTCGACCACGACGGTCAGGTTCTCGCCCAGCTCGTCGGACAGATATTTATCGACGACGCGGCCGATGATCGGGACTTTGGGCGCAGCGTCGTGAATCTGGAACGTCATCGGATCTCGCTCCAGCCCATCGGCCTTCAGCGCCTTGTGCATGTTGCGGATGATGTCGCCGCGCTCGCCCAGCTCGCGGAGCGCTGGTTCCGTCCGTTCGCTCAACTCCCAAACGCCGGGCGTGTGTTCGGTCGCAAGCCCCATCTTCTCTAGTTTGGCGAGACGGCGCAGGCGCAGCGTGCGATTGAACTGGCGCTTCGCGTCGGCGGGCTGATGGCGGAGGTCGAGGAACCTGTCATCGGCCTCTTCGGTCATGGCGCGGTCGATGCGGGTGAAGCGGTCCTGGCCGATCTCCGCCGACAGCTTGCGGCTTTGCTCGATCTCGGTGACGGGGCCGAGTTCGAGCGTTGCTAGATCGCTCGCGCGCTCGCGGATGCCATTGGCGAGATAGTCGCCGTTGATGACTAGGTTCTCGCCCAGTTCGTCCTTGCCGCGCACGATGACATGCACATGAGGATGGCCGGTGTTGTAGTGATTGACCGCGACCCAATCGAGCCTCGTGCCAAGATCGATTTCGATCCGGCTCATGAGGTCGCGGGTATGCGCCGTCAGGTCGGTGAGGTCCGCGCCATCCTCCGGCGCGACGATGAAGCGGAACTGGTGGCGATCATCCGCGCCGCGCTCGACGAACGCCGCTCCATCGGCACGCTCCTCGGTGGCGGAATAGAGCTGGCCGCGCTCGCCGTCGCGCGAGGTTCCGTCGCGCTGGATGTAGCGCAGATGGGCGGCGGACTTTCCGTTCTTACCCGCGTTCTGGACGTAGCGGGTTTTGACGACGACACGGCGCATTCCGGGCGTGCTGTGCTTCCAGCCGCCCGACAGGGTTCGGGCGCGTACGAAGGCCGCGCCGCGCCCACGCTTCAAGCCTGGCCCGCCGCTCGCCCGCGAAGCCTTGCCGCCCTTGGCGGTCGCCTGCGATCTGGAGCGCGGCGACGATGACGCGGAGGACCGCGACGGAGCATTGCTATGCTGGCGAGCGATCTTCTTCGCCTGTGTGAGAAAGCTCTTGGCTTTGCCGACATTCGGCGTGTCGGCGCGGATACGGCCGGGCTTCGGCCGGAAGCGGAATTCGTCGTCGGCGCTCATGGGCAGGCCACCGGCCGAATTCGCGCGAAACAGCCCGATTTCGAGCTAGAGTGCCGGTTAAAACCCTGTAAAGCCAAGGCCTTGCGTAAGGTCGCGGCACGCGGGGTCCAAAACCATGGTGCCGCTCGCGGCTCCTCCAAACAGTGTGCAGACAAGGGCTTGCCCTGAAACCGGACCGCGATGGTGCCGGTTTCCTTTATCTTGCCCTCCGCCTTTTCTACCCTTTCCGCCTTTCTTGCCGGGCATGCAGTCAGGCGCGACCTTGCTTGACTGCACACCGGAATGAGCATGCCTGAGCGCGGGAATACTATGCTCATGGGATTCCTCAATCGCCCGCATGTGCAACGAACATGCTGCCGCGCTGTGGCTCTGCATCGACGCGCTCGCGCACTGGAACAGTCGTGTGAGCGTCACCGGATTGCCTCTCGGATGACGACGCGGCCGCGACCCGCGTGTCGGCGGGGCGCATGACGAACAGCGGCGCGTCTCGCCAATCTGGCGGCGGCGCTGAACGGCGCTCCGCTATATCGGATGCCGCCGCGCCGCCGAGAAGCGGGATGAGTGCGGCAACATAGGCGCGCGTTTCGGCGGGGAGCGCGCGGCCGGTCGAGCGATGCTTGTCATAGCGGCCGGGGCCGGCATTATAGGCTGCGAGCATCGCCGTGACATTGCCATAGCGATCCCACATTTCGCGCAGATAGGCCGTGCCCGCGAGGATGTTGTCGCGCGGATTATAGGGATTGCGGCCGAGCCGGTAGCGGAGGCGCAAGCCCGCCCAGGTGTCGGGCATGAGCTGCATCAGCCCCATCGCACCGGCCGCCGAAATCGCGCGCACGTTGCCCGCGCTTTCGGCGCGCAACACCGCGCGAATCCAACGCTCGGGAATACCGAAACGCCGCGATGCCTCGGCAATGTGATCGGCATGAGGATCAGCGGCTGCCGTGCGCACGACAGGTGCGGATTGCGCGGACGTGGCCGTCGGTCCCGCGCAAAGCGTGAACACGCCAGCCAAGAGGAGAACGGCATAACACTGTGCCGACCTTTCTCCGCCGAACCGCAAGCCTGCCAGCGTGCTCGCTGCGGTCAAGGGTGCGCGCGAAGCGCCGGCCGTTGGCCGCCCTTGACCTTCGCTGTGCGCGCCGGCCCTCCTGCGGTCGAGCGGGACGAAGGGATGAGACGGCTTTTCCGCGAACAAAGGGATAAGGGCTTTGAGCGCGATGATGACGCGGGACTGCATAGCCTTAATCCCGCTCGTCACGCGGTTTCGGGCGGTTCCAAAGCAGCGACCATGACGACTTGTCGTCGCCGTTCTGGAACAGGTTGGCGCGGATCGGCTGCGGTAGGGCAGGGTCGTCGAGCAGCACGGATAGATATTCGCCCGCCTTCTCGCCGGTGCGTTTCCACGCCGCGCCGATTTCCGGGCCATCGGCATCGCCGTGATGGACGCGGTAGTCCGGCGCGTTCTCCGCCTCCGATCCTTCGGCGGGAACAATGGTGAGGTCGTGGCTGAGTGCCAGCGTATGGATGTGCCCGGTGAAGCCGGATTCGTTGCGCGTGAATTGGCCGATCTGCGGCATGAAAAGTCTCCTAATGGTTGAGGTTTTTGGGGTGGGGTCAGTGCGTCGGTGCGCGCCATTCGAAGCGGCCGTCGCCTTCCTCATCGGTCCAGAGCGGCAGCGCCCGGCCGATGACGGAACTTGCAGGGAAAGGTCCGAAGTAACGGCCGTCCAGGCTGTCGCGGACCTGCCCATTCATGAGGAAGAGTTCGCCATAGGCGATAATGCGGCAGCCCTGCCAGACGGGCAGATCGCGACCGAGGCGGTCGCGCTCCAGCGCCTCGCCCATCTCCGCGTCATCGACTGTAATGGCGCGACCGGTGCGGCAAACCCGTTGACCCGGCAGGCCAAGGACGCGCTTCAGGAGCGGCACGCCCCGACCGACATAGCCACGCGCGACCATGAAGCGGGCGAGCGGTTCGGGCGGCATGACGGCGACCAACTCGGTCACTTCGATCCGGTGGGCCGGTTCGACGGTGTAGAAGCCGACCGGCGTGCTGGCCGTGGCGTTCCAGATGAGTTTGGTTGGCATATGGACGCTGCTCGTGGCGGCGATGGAGATCGTCGCCAGCGCCGTCACCATGAGGGTGCGGCGGCGCGTCATGGTGCGATCCTCTGGCGACGAAGCCAGGCCGCATGTTGCTCGGGCGTGTAGGTGCGCGGCTCCAGTCCGGCGATCAGGCGGTTATGGACGTGTCGCCAGTGCTCCGGCGATACGTCCGCCGGATCGAGGCCAAGCGCTTCCACGGCGTCGATCGCCTGCAAAGCGCGCTCGACCTTCGGCCAGCTATCGAGACGCAACAGGATGTCGCCACCGGGACGAACGAAAGGCAGCGTCTGGAACGGCTCGCCACGACGAACCGCGCGCACGATGTCGATGCGCGAGATAATCGTGCCATGCTCGCCGGCCGCCCAACGAACGAAGGCGAAGATGCTCTCCGGCGCAAAGCCAACGATGCTGCGGCGGCGGTCGAGAATCTGTTCGTAGCTCTTGTGGCCGAACCTGATCCAGTGCTCGATCTTCTGTTTCTGGAAGGTCAGCTCGACGAGCGTGATGAAGGGCGCAGGCCCGTCCGGCAACGGACGGCCGTGTGCGTGGCGGGGCGCTCGGCCGCTCATGACTGGCCTCCGTGGGGGTTTGGAAAGTCGTGCGCGAGCATGTCGCGCAGCACGTCGGCAACGGACCGAGCGGCACCGGCACCACGCCTCGCGTGCGTGCGCGTCAAAGAAGAAGAGTTAGATTCTCTGTTAGATTCTAAGTTAGTGGTCGGATTCTTCGTTTCAGACCAGAGGCTTAACTGCGGTTCGTGCGCCCGAAGTCCCGATAGTGCTGCGCCCGAAATCCCGATACCGTTTGCGCCCGAAGTCACGAGCGTTTCCACAGCCTTATCGACAGGCACTGTGGACGGTTTGAGCGGTCGGATTTGCAGCAGTTCGCGCCGCCCCTCGCGCCAGATGTCGAGCCGGTATCCGAGCAGGGGCTGTCTGGCGGCGATACGGCGCAGGTCGAGCGCGAAATCGGAAATCCGCGCCAGGCTACCGGATTTTTCGTGGAGGTGCGTGACCTCGAAGAGCCAGCCATGCGGCTGATGTCCGGCGTGCTTGCGGGCGACGCGATAGAGCCAGCGCTCGATGCCGCCGGTCAGCCGGAAATAAGCCGGGTCGATCGCGAGCACGAGCGAGCGGTCGGTAACACCGCGATAGAACCAGTCCGGCAGGACGAACTCCATGCCTTCGACACGGCCGTCGCGGGTCGTCAGCTCTTCCCATTCATTGATCCAAGAGAACTGGTGGCGCCGCCAATGCTCGCCATGGCGGATGGTGGTGCGGATGGAGGTCGATTGCAGGCGGATGAGTGCATTTTTCAGGAGGCGATATTCGCGCGCGCCGGTTCCCCGGCTCACCGCCCTCAGAAGCTGATACGGCGTGAAGCGGAAAAAGCGCGACGTGCGCAGACCATTGTTTTCGGCCTGGACGATCTGCGAAGCTGCCCAGATCAGCACGTCGGCGTCCCAGATGGTCGCTATGCCGTATTCGGCCATACCGAAGACCTCGACACGCACACCGCCGGATTCGTAAAGGATGGGCGTCACCCGCTTGACCTTGGCGAGCGAGAAGAAGGGTCGCTCCATCAGGTCGCGCTGATCGCGTGGCGGCGCGTCGCCGGTCGCGACCACGAAGGGGTCGAGGCGGCTCCGTTCGCTGGCGTCGCTCGGCTGTGCGGCGGGATGATCGTTGTCGCGCAGCATTCAGCACTCACCCCGCTCTTGCGGTGTCAGGGGGCGTGCGGGAAAGACCGTTCCGGCGTTCGGATCGCGGGTGGATTTGCGGGAGCCGATTTGGGTCCAGGCTTCCAGATCGTAAACGGCATAGAGGACGCGGCCGCCGATCTTGCGATAGGTCGGTCCGGTGCCATAGGTGCGATGCTTCTCAAGGGTACGGATGGAAATGCCGAGGAAGCGAGCGGCTTCCTGTGTGCGCAGCAAGCGCGGCGGCATCTCCGCGTTGGAGCGGATGGCCATAAGATCACCTCGGGTTCGTTGTCGATGCAGCCGCCGAAAACGGCGGGCTGTGGCGAACCATGGAGAGGGATCGGTGGTGCGTAGCGTGCCGCATTTGCGCTCTCGCGCAGACGGCACCCTCCGACTAAGGGTGAAGTTGTTTGCAGCCCGGCACCATGGCCGGCGGTATCGACTCTGAGATTGACCGACTACCTCGGCCCGCTGGCCTTTTTCAGCAACTCGCCGGGGTCGATCTCAAGGGCATCGGCGATTTGGCCAAGCACGGTTACACTGGCGGATACGTCGCCACGCTCAATGGCGCCGACATAGCGCATACTCAGGCCCGCGCGGTGAGCGAGTTCCTCTTGCGTCAGCTTTTTATCATGACGTACCCGACGCAGATTCTTCGCCATGACCTCTTTGAGATCCATGGCGGGACGGGACCAGCATAGGAACGATCATTCTAGGAATGATCGTTCCTATTCGTAATGGGGCGTGTTATTCTTTCCGTTTGCCGGGCTCGCTTCTTTGTGTCCGCATCCCCGATGAAAAGGATAAGGTTTCATGGGTGGATGGCCCCAACTTGATCCAGATGTTGAAGATGAGGCTCCAACCGGCCCCAACATCACTCCCTATGACGAACAGCACTACGTCACCTATCTGCGGCTGCTGGACGCCAGCCGGGCCGGCGCGGACTGGCGGGAAGTTTCCCGCATTGTGCTTCACCGCGATCCCGTTGCGGAGGAGGGGCGCAGCTGCCGTTGTTGGGAAAGCCATCTCGCTCGCGCACGATGGCTTTCCCATTCAGGCTATCGACGCATTCTGGAGCAAGCCGTAGCAAACGCTATGCGGGGCGGCAAAAGCACGTGATCGTCAGTTTGGATCGATGGGCTTCATGGGGCGGGTGACTTGATCGGATAATGCAGCAGCAAGCGATAGCCGCCACCCATCATCTTGATGCCATGGGCGACAAGGCGACGGGCTTTGTTCTTGCGCGGATCGACCTCGAAATCCTCTTTCGTGCCGCTGAACCCAAGCAGGACTTCGGCGATGGCGCGATAGCTCTCACCGCGAAGGCGGGCGTCGAGGGCGCGCAGGGACAGGATGTGCCATTGCCGGAATTGCGCGGGCAGCGCGCGAAAATCAGGGCCGGGCGAGCGGCCCTTGAGTGAACGCCAAAGCCTCCGGGCAGCATGGGCGCGCAGGTTGTAGAGGTCGTCCATCGGCAGGAATGTTCCGTAGAATGCCGCCGCGTCTGGAACGGCTTGCGGTAGCCAGAATTGATGCGCAACGCCATCGGCCTGCCAGATTCCATGCCAGCCATCAGCAGCTTGACGCAGGTCGAGGCCGTCGAGATGCGCCAGCGTAATGATCGGCTGGGTCTCACTGTCACAATGCTGTACCGGGGCGAGCCAAATGGCCTGCGGCTGAAGGCTGGGGCTCCAGAACAGGGTTTGCCGGTCTGATGGGGTTTCTGGATCGGTCGGAAAATCGCAGCCCCCAGCGTTGCACGAAGGCTTCCAGTTGCTCAGGGTCCGAATCGCTCGAAGCGGTTATGGCCTGAAACTCGCGGCGATAATCGTCGTCACGACGAAGATATTCCCAAGCGAAACCGGCAGCGGGAATGCTCTTGGCAAATCGGTATGCCGCCGGTGAACGCCAGTCGATGCTCAGCATGGCGTTGCCTCCCTATACCGGACACATGCAAAGCAACGCCCGGATAGAGAACTTCAAACATCGTTTGGAATAATTGTAGTCGCGCTGTCGCGATAACTGGATCGGTTAACGCGATCAATCTCTTGGCTATCTTGTTCCTAATAGTGCTTACGTGAGTCTGCGAGCCGGACGTAGTTCGGCGAGCGGCGGCCATCTTTCGGGCATGGCCGCACCGCCGATCCGCAACGCCGGATCGGCGCAATTTTGGCCGCGCCCTAATCTGGCAGGAAAACAACAGGGCCGCGTGACTGCGGCCCTGTTGCGTATGCGATCAATGTCCTTTCAGGCGCTGCATTCCTTCCGCCAGGGTCCAGAGCGCGCGATTGAGCGTCACATTCTGATCGATGCCGTGGATGGCGCGGGTCTGGCTGCGGCGGATGCGACCTTCCGCGCTCTGCTTGCGGCCGTGAAGCCCGCCGCGAATGACGTTCTCCTGAATGACGTTAAAGGTGGTCCAGAGGCTTTGTCCGACATCTTCGCGACGGCGGGGCGCGATGATCTGTTCGGGTCGGATGGGGCTTTCCTCTTCGCCATAGCGGGCGACAAGGCTCGCCTCGGCCAAGATGCGCTGTTCGTCCGATGAGAGGCGGGTGTCCTTCATGGTCTTGCTGGCGTCGATCAAGCGCGGGAAGTCCTCAGCGACGGTGTAAACGCCTTCGATAATGTCGTGCTGGATATTGCCCTTGTGCGGTACGCGGACTTCCTCGAACCGCTCGCCCGCAATCATGCTGTTGGTGCAGACGAAACGCAGCATCCCCGCAAACATTTGATAAGCGCTGGTCCCGTCATGGCTGTTGACGATGATGACTTCGGCGGCTTCCGACTTGCCGATGCCTTCACCCCGGCGCAGGCGCAGCATGTGCTTGGCGTGACCGTGGCGGCTGCCATCACGTGGAACGGACTGCACAGCGAAGAACGGCAACCATCCTTCGCGCCGCAACCCCTCCACGATGTCGATGGTGGGGACATAGACATAGCGCTCGGACCGGCTGTCATGCGCCTCACGGGCGAAGATCGAGGGAACATGCCGATACAACGCCTCATTATCCAGCGGCTCCCGCCCGCTGATCTGATGGGCATTGCGGCCAAACCGAGTGGCAAGCTGGTGATACATAGTTTTTGCTCCTAGTGGGCTTGGGTTGAAGCGCAGCGCTGCGCTGCAACCCTGCCCGTCGGCGAGACCGGGGTAGCAAGATGCAAGGGCGACGGGACGGAGGGGGATCACCCGGCCTGCACAAGGCGAAGCCGCGGAAGGCTGGGGACACCGTCCCGGCTGAGCGTCAGCGATCCCTTGCACCGCGCGGGGGCGGAGCCCTTAGCTCGACTTCTTGGAGAAAAGAGCGGTCACGGCAATGCGAGCACGTGTCATCGCAATAGGCACGGCAGCCAGCCATCTGTTGACGTCGTTCTTTGGACGCTTTGGATATCGAGAGTTATGGCGGCCGACTGCAAGCTGAGACCCGGCATGCACCACGTCGACATGGAACCGGGGCTCACCAGCTATCGCTCAAATCTTTGCTTCTCGATCCCGGGGAGGGCGCCAATCTGCTCAGCGAGAAAGTCGACCAGCAGTCGGACCCGGACAATGCCCGCGCGCTCCGGGACAATCAGCATGCTCAGCGAGACGGGGGGCAGCGAGTAACCCGGCAGGATCGGCTTGAGTCGGCCAGCGGTCAGGAGATCATCGACAAGCCAGTGATGCGCCGGTGCGATGCCACGCCCGGCAACCAAGGCTTCGCGCACGGCAAGCCCGTGGTCCACCCGAAACCGGCCTCCGAAGGGCACGGCATGGCGCTCACCGGCTGGTCCTTGCAAGGTGAGCTCGTCGCTTCCCGCCACGTTTGACATCCGAATACCCTCATGGCCGGACAGGTCCTGCGGAACGGCCGGCGTCCCCCGCCTCGCAAGATAATCCGGTGCCGCCACCATCAGGCGCTGGCATTGGCCGAGAGCTCGCAGCTTCATGGAGCTATCGGTAAGCGGACCCAGGCGAAGTGCGATATCGACGCCCTCCCGGACAAGGTCTACGCGCTCGTCGGTAAGGCTGAGGTCGACCCCGATGTCGGGATAGCGATCCTGGAAGGCGAAGATCAGCCGGCTGGCGTGCAAGACCCCAAAAGCCGCCGTGCAGGATATTCGGATCGTGCCAGCAGGAGCGTTGCCTATGCTCCGCGCCTCATCACCGGCCTGTTCGACAAGGCGCAGGATCTGGATGCTGTTGGCATAATAGCGGGTGCCTTCGCCGGTCAGCATGACACGCCGGGTCGTCCTGCTGAGCAAAGGCACGCCGACTGCTTCATCGAGTTCCTGCAAATGCCGCGTGATGGTCGACTGGCCAACGCCGAGTTCGCGCGCCACGGCCGACAGGTTCCCTCGCTCCGCAACGCGGACGAAGGTACGCATCCGTTCGAGAGTGATATCTGATCTATCCATTTTTCAGCATTATCATATCCATTACACATATATAGCGGATTTATCAACTTAGGGATAGCTTGCCGGTCGATATCAACTTCAACCGGACGTTCTTGTATGAAAATTCTCTTTGTTTTTGCTCATCCCGAGCCGAAATCTCTTTCCGCGTCGCTACGCGATGTCGCGATCCGCGAACTCGAAGCGGCAGGCCATGAGGTACAAGTTTCCGACCTTTATGCCATGGGTTGGAAATCCGAGGTCGACCATGCCGATTTCCCGTCGCTGCCATCGGACACGCGGCTTGTACCGGTCGCCGCCTCCAAAAGTGCTTTCGACACCGGGACGCTGACGGATGATGTCAAGGCGGAGATCGAGAAGCTTCTGTGGGCCGATGCTCTCATCCTACAGTTCCCCCTCTGGTGGTTCGCCATGCCGGCCATCCTCAAGGGCTGGGTCGATCGGGTCTACGCTTATGGTTTCGCCTATGGCGTCGGCGAGCACAGTGACAAGCGCTGGGGCGATCGCTACGGCGAAGGGACTTTAGCTGGTAAACGTGCCATGCTGATCGTAACCGCCGGCGGCTGGGAGGAGCATTATGCTGCTCGCGGGGTGAACGGTCCGATCGACGACCTACTATTCCCGATCAATCATGGGATTCTCTACTACCCAGGCTACGATGTACTGCCGCCCTTCGTGACCTACAGTACCGATCGCTTCAACGAGACGCGCTTCCAATCTGCTGCCGAACGTTTGCGCGAAAGGATGCGGGCCCTCGAAACGACGCCTCCCATTCCCTACCGGCGCCAGAATGCCGGAGATTATCACATCCCGAGCATGCAACTTCGCCCCGACCTGGCCGATCCGGATGAGACCGGCTTCGCGCTTCACTTGAACGATGCAGGTGTAGCCGGTTAGCCGCCGCCACAAGTTCGATCATGCGGACGAACACCTCCATCTCGCCTTCGGTTGATTTCAAGTTTGGCAGAGCGTCAGCGATCCCTTGCACCGGGCGGGGGCGGGGCCCTTAGCGATCTATCGGACAAGGATCAGGAGTGCCAAAGACGATGGGATTTATGGATTCGCTTCGGACGCTGTAGGGAGAGCAACGGTTTCCTCAGTCACGCCCAAAGCCCGCTTGAACTCTATCCAGCCCTTCGGCGTGACCGTGACAGCCCGCGACGATTTGGAGCGCCGAAGCCAACCATTGGTGCACAAGGTAGCCATGAACTGAACGCCGAGCGGCCCGGCCAGATGGTGGACGCGCTCCGTCCAGTCGAGGCATTGCCGCGCGAGCCCGCGCCGGGTCGGCTTGATGGATGCGACGTTCATGCCGATGCTGCCGAACCATTCGGTTCCAGCTGCGGTCACAATGAACTGCTTATCCGATGAAGGCCGGATGTAATCGCGATCCTGCAAGGCGCGCGTCACCTCCACCCCGACCTGTCCGGCCAGATGGTCGTAACAGCGACGGCAGAAACGCAGGCGCCGATGTTGCGGGCTGAGCGCTTTCGGCCGTGTCGTGCGCTCCGGCCGGATGGTGGCGAGCTGTTCGAGGGTCTGTGCGACATGACCGTCGGCGAGCCGATAATAGCGATGTCGCCCTTCGGTTTCGACAGAAATCAAGCCGCCTTCGAGCAGCTTCGCGAGGTGGGAACTGGCCGTTTGCGCCGTCACGCCCGATGCACGGGCAAGCTCGCCAGCGGGTAGCGCGCGCCCGTCCATCAAGCTCACGAGCATGGCCGTGCGGGTCTGGTCGGCGATCAGAAACGCCGTGGCTGAAATACTGGAGAAGTTTGGCATGGTCGCCTCCCGCTGATTGCGAGGGATGTTATGCCATTTGTAGCACCTCATGGTTCGACACGCATCGAAACATTGGACTGCTTGCGCCGATATGCTCGCCGGTATGCAAACCAAATCTCCCACCGGCATTGCCAATGCTTCAATTTCTGATGGCGCGAGGACGGACGCCAAAGGTCGTTGGCTCACGCTGACGACGCTTTGCCTGGCCGTCCTTGTCGCGCAGATCGATACCGCCGTCGTCAATCTCGCAACGCGCGCCATCGGCGACGATCTCAAGGTGGGGATCAATGCCCTGCAATGGATCGTGGACAGCTATAACCTCGTCTATGCCGTGCTGCTGCTGACGGGTGGCTTGCTCGCCGATCTCTACGGCCGGCGTCGTGTGTTCATGATGGGTGCGGGCGTTTTCACCGTAGCGTCGATTCTGTGCGCGGTGGCGCCATCTGGGTCGATCCTGATCGGCGGACGGGCACTGGCAGGCATGGGCGCTGCCCTTCTTATCCCCGCGTCACTGGCGATCATCCGGGTGATTTGGCTCGATCCCGGCGAGCGCGGCCGCGCGCTCGGCATTTGGGCGGCATGTAATGGGTTGGCCATGGCGATCGGCCCAACGCTTGGCGGGCTGCTGATCGGCCATTTCGGCTGGCGGAGCATCTTCCTCGTCGTGATCCCTGTCAGCGCGGCCGCATTCGCTCTCGCCGTCCCGTCCATCCCGGAATCCTCCGATCCGCAGGGCAGGCATTTCGATGGCCCCGCTCAGCTTCTCGGAGCCGCAGTCCTCGGCGGTTTGGCCTTCGCAGCGATCCAATCCCACGAAGCGCCGGGCATGGCGGCTGTCGCCTTTGTCGTCGCCATGCTCGCGCTCGTCCTGTTCATCCGGGTTGAAGCGAGCAAGGGTGCGGCCGCGCTGGTTCCACTGGACATCTTCCAGTCCCGCGCGTTTCGCGGCGCGGCCACGGCCACGGCCGGCATGACCTTCGGCATGTATGGCGTGTTGTTCCTGCTGCCGCTGACGTGGCAGAGCGCCGGCAGGTTCGGGGCCGTGGGCACCGGTATCGCCCTGATACCTATGGCGCTGGTGTTCGTAGCCGTTTCACCGTTTTCGGGTGCGCTCACCGGACGATATGGCGCGCGCGTCATCGCTGCTGGTGGTGTCGCCATCATTGGCGTGGGTCTTTTGCTCATGGGTGTCAGCGCACATCACGCTTCCATCGTTGCGGCCGAGATCGGATTGGCGCTGACGGGTCTCGGCATGGGCTTTGCTACCGGTCCGCTGATGGGGGCGGCTGTCGGTGCCGTCGTAGCAGCGCGGTCGGGAACCGCCAGCGCGCTGATCAATGTCGCCCGCATGGTGGGCGCGACGGTCGGAGTCGCCATTCTCGGGACGGTCTTCGCCATGGGGCAGGGCGGCGCCAATGGTCTGCGCGCCGCGATGCTGCTGGGTGGTGCGATCCAGATAGCATGCGCTGCTATCGCATGGCGCACGATGCGCCCAAGCCCCAATTTGTCGAAGATCGTCTGATATGAGGCATTCGACCCGTAGTGCTTGAAGGGCGGCGGCCATGAGCGTGGAGATGCCCGGCTCGGGTGAGCGGGGCATCTTGGTGGGCCGGCCTCAGTCGCCGTTGCGGCGGGACCAGATGAGGTTGTGGCCGTTACCGTCCTCGGCTTCGACCAGGCTGGCGTAGATCGGAGCCGGGAAGCTCGGATCGTCCAGCTTGACGGAGAGGTATTCGCGGCTGCTCTCACGGGCGGTCTTCTTCCAGGCCGCGCCGAACTCGGTCGCACCAGCGAAGATGCGGAAGTCGGGGCCGCGTTCGCTTTCGCCCTCGGAGGGGACGAACTTGGCCTTGCCATTGAGGGTCAGGGTCTTGACCGCGCCGGTGAAGCCCGCGCCGTTTTCGTTCTTGGTGAAGGTGCCGATGGTCGCCATTGTCATATTCCTTTTCCTGCCGGGCCGCTCCATTGCGACCTCGATGGGGTTTTGAGACCGGGGACGGGCGGCCCTGCACCCCCTTGGGCTGGAACGAAGTGGAAGGCGGCCGGCGACGGCTTTTTTTGTTTCGCGATGCAAAGCCGAAGGCGGCGGAAAAAAGCTGGCGACGGACGTTGCGGGAGACGAGCGAGGCGAAGCCGGTCCTCGGTCAGACCCATGCCAATCGGGCTCGCAAATGGAGCGCTCGTTTCAGGAAATCAGGGGAATACGGCAATGGCTACCGTCCCTGCGCCTCGACACGCGAGAACTGAAATGGCGTGGGCTTCGCTGGTCGATGCTCTGCCGCGTAATCTTCATCGTCATGGCCCGAATTGCCCCTGGTTAGGCGTGATCGCCGCTGGGTCCTGCTTTCGCTCCCTCGTGGCCTTGATCGCGTCCAGCGCTGCCGGGGAGCCTGCCTGAGGGATGCAGTGCGAACACCTTGGCCCGCCACGCCGATCCGGGTTGGGTTGAAGCGCAGCGCTGCAACCCTGCCCGTCGGCGAGACCGGGGGGTGCAAGGTGCAAGGGCGACCGGGACGGAGGGGGATCACCCGGCCTGCACAAGCGGATCGAAGCTATTGGCGAGAGTGGGAAACATGCATCCGCGCGGAAGGCAATATTTTGGTTACTGTATTCTTAACAGTGCACGCGTGACTATGCGAGCCGGGCGTAGCCCGGCTCGGCGCTATTTTGGGAGGCAGGACGCCTGAAGGTGAAGACAGGGCCGCGGCAACGGCGGCCCTGTCTTGCTTGCGATCAATATCTCTTCAATTTCTGCATGCCTTCAGCCAGCGTCCACAGCGCGCGGTTCAGTCCGACATTCTTGTCGATGCCGTTGACGGCGCGGGTCTGGTTGCGGCGGATATCGGGCGCAGACCGTCATCGTTCCGATGACTGTTCCGACCCTTCGAATTGCCCAATTGCAACGGTCTGTTCGCCGACCAGCTCCTGAAATGCCTCAAAGGCTAGGTAGCAAAGATCGCGTTCCTTTTCGAGGAGATCGGCAATGTCGGCCAGGGCGAGGGGCGGGTTCCCGCCAAAAGCATATCCTATGCCGCCCTCTTCATTTTTGAAACGGGAAGCTATCGAGGTGACCCCCAGCACGAACCTTGAAGAAAAGCGGTGATTGTAGGCATTCCGAAAGTCATCGGAGGATTCTTTGAACGTCTTTCCTGCTATGGGCTCCACCTTCAGTTTGAAAGATCGATATGTCCCCCAGCCACGGCAGAACGGCTCGATCTCGTTCAAGTAAAGCGTTTCTTTTTGCGGGAATTCGTCCTTCCAAGTGCCGGGCTCCTTTGTCCGGTTGGCCTGATGGCACAGGTGGGCAGCGGCATAGGCGAAGCGTGATTTGATCGCGTAGGGCTGCCCCAAAGCGACCGTGCCCAGATTGTTGATGAACTCGTGGGTCGCGGCGAGCTTTTCGTCATTCGAGAGCGGAGACACAGTTTTTCCCCATGCCCGCAACCGATGCACATTATGCGTAAGATCATTGATGATGTTGGCAAGCTCGGACGAGAATTCCTGCAACATCTCGGCATATGCCATCCAACGCGCGCTCAGGGGATTGGGGAGTTGCCACCAGCGATATGGCATCCATTTGCCACCGATCGCCGTCGAATCCAGCTCTATTCGGTACTTCGCGTAAAGGAGGATCAAGGCCTCGGATTGCCGGACGCGGAACTCATCGGGCATTGCGAAGCGCCCATTCGGCGACGGAGTCAACGAGTTCGGTCACAGCGGGGCCACCAACAATGATGTTGGCATGGGATTCTATGTGGTGATAGCTCGCGAGCGGTATCGTTCCACCGACGAAACCCGTTCGTCTGGCCAATATATTCTTGGTTCTCCTATTCTCCTGCCAGTAGGTAACGACAGCTCGGTCTTTAGAACTTGCTGGCGTTCCAGGGTGGATTGCCTGCGCAGAAGAATAGGGAAGATGCCGATGATGGGCATGGAGCAAGGTCACGTCATAGAGGCGTGCGACTAGGGTTCGCATTTCGTCGAGGCTTCCGTCCGTTCCGACATCCTTGCATTCTATTGCCACTCGGGGACGGCCAACCGGGCTTCCACCCAAGATGCGAAGATCGGCGCCCACGCTTTCCGGCACAATGGCGATGTCGATTTCATGCGTCGCCTGGCTGCGTCCGTAGAACTGGATTCCGTTCCAGATTTCCCACGCTGGACGATGTCTCCAGCGGAAACCGATCACGCTGGCATTGTTCGGACCTGATGAGGCCTGTGCGATGCCCGTCGGCGCACCACCGCGCTGGATAAATCGACGATTCGGATCGGCCGATCGGATCGTGGTGCCGTCCGAGCGTTGTAGCCAAACGGAAAAGCCGCTGTTTCTCAGACCCAGCGCCACTTCCGTCATTACGAACAGTTCGAACGCCCTGCCTGCTCCAGAGGCGTTCGCGAGTGTCGTGACTCTGCCCACGATTGCGTTAAGAGCGGCGGAAATGCTCGGAATCATGACTGCACCTGTCCGCGAACTTGAGCGGACCACGCTTCGAGCTCTTTCCGAAGACTTGGCAGTTCGGTCGAAGCCGCAAGAATGTCATCGCGCCCGAGTTTGCGGCTCCCGTCGCCGTCGGCAAGCTCGATAGTGACCTCGCGCCCCCCCTGCTTGGCGATGCTTGCGGGTTTCGTTCCGTCCCCGTCTAGAATTGCGTCGAGATTATTGGCGGATTGGCCGAGTTCCGCCAATGTGGCATCCAGGCGGTCAGCGACATATTGAACTGCCCATTCGATCTGCTCGTCACCTGAGATTGGTACCGCTTCGCTTATGGGACTGACGGAAAACTCGGGAGGTCTGTCGGATCGAACGTCGCGACGGGCCTGTGCCAGAGTGTCTGGGGATTCGCTGGGATGCCTTCCTGCCTGGATGCCATCCATAAGCTCGAAGATCAGCCAGTCCAACTGAGACACCCTAAGTGTTTCGAAGAGGTCGAAAAGGCGAGAGTCAAGTATTGCCATTAAAAAGATCCGGATCGTCTCTGGTCTGTCGGCGCAATATGGTTACGGTATGCGTCCATTAGTTGTATTCATTGTGAATATGCAAGGTTGTGTCGTGGATCGAAGCATTTTTTTGATCGGGCTTGGGAAGGTGGCAGCATCATGGGTTTGAGTATGCCGACAGCGTGGCGGTACGGCTCGCCTGGGGCTATGGGAATCGGGGTCGTGAACGCGTTTGATTCCCTGATCCACGCCATCGCCAGCCAAAGCGGCTCTTCATGGGATATCTTTGAACTGTTCAAGGCGAAATTTAGCGGTGGCTACTCGGCCAGCTCGAGCGAGAGCTGGGCAATTAGCGATCTGCACAACAGCATGGTCGGCGCGTCCAGCAATGCCGCAACCTTCGTTTCTGCCTTTTGGGATGGTTGTGAACAGGTGAACGTTGAGCACCCAGGGATCGGTCTCCCGGATGCAGATGTGGTCAACAGAATTCTGATTGAGCATGGGCTTCCGTTTGAAGTGCGTCCTCCATCCTTGCTCCCTCGCAATCCGCAAACGCCGATTGCGGTTCAGGCCCCAGAGAGATCTGTCGGCGAGCGAGCAAATGACCTGATCCACAAGTCTCTCGATGAGGCGGATCGGCTTTTGCTCGAACAGCGGCCACGGCAGGCCGTGCAAGAAATTCTCTGGTTACTAGAGACGGTTTCCACTGCATTTCAAGGGCAGGAGAGCGGCGCGGGGACCGTTGAAGGGAAGTACTTCAACGAAATCGTTCGGGCGCTCCGTAAGAACAACCAAGGCAGCGTTTTATCTGAGGCTCTTGGTTGGATGACGAAAATGTACGGTTTCCTGTCATCACCCGGCGGTGGTGGAGTCCGGCACGGCACTCAGTTGGCAGCAGGCGTGTCTCCTTCCATTAAGGAAGCGCATTTGTACTGTAACTTGACGCGAAGCTATATCAATTATCTCCTTGCTGAATTGGCCGATGGATATGATCGGCCGTCGAATTAGTGTGCCTGTATCGAAGGATTGCGCGTTGTCGGGACTTATCGATTTACTGACTACAGACCAGATTGCGGAAATTAACAAATATCATGACAAGGCCAGGGGGCGTCATGCCGCTTGGTCCATCATCAATGCATTTGATCGCACCGTCGATTATCCGCGTTCTCCCAAGGATTTCCTTGCTAACACAGCGGTCGACCGAATTGGACTGGGTGCTGAGGGAAAGCCTTGGCTGACAAGCACGCTGAAGCGCGTCGCCCAGACATCAGATTTTGAAGAAGCGGTCTCATCGATCGCCGAGATATGCTGCTATGGCGCAATGTTGGAAGCCGGTTTCGAGATCCGGCCTATTCCGACCCTGAAAAACAATCCGACACCAGACTTCGAATTTGACCTTGATGGCGCGTCCGGCATCGTCGAGGTGACGGCAAAGCTCGAACATGATGAACAGGTAAAGAGGGCTCGGAAAGTTGCCGACGGCGGGACACCAGACGGAGTCGAGCGCTCAAATTTTGAAATCCAGGGAGGAAGGGTCGACTTCACAGCATTGGTGTCACATCCTTTCGGCGCCCCCGATACGGAAAAAGTCGGCGACACGACGCAGACGAACGCTATCAGCCGCATTTGCCAGATCAAGGCGAAGGAGACGCAGTTTGCGGACGGAAGGCCGAGCCTGCTTTGGATCGATTTTCGCGATCTTGGTAGCTGGCCGGGGGTCTTCAAGGAGGAGCAAAGTTCGCCGCTGATCAGCGGGCACCATGGAGCGCTGTGTTCGGGTGCAATCTGGTATGCATTTTATGGCTGGAAGGGCGCGCCCGTTTTCGATGACCACGCGGGTGGCGGATATACGATCACGCCGATGGCCCACGAGGGGCGCTTTTCTGCTCAGGCGACGAAGATCAGCCGTTACGCCGCAGCGATCCTTTGTCTCGAGGGGGCGACCGTCCTTTTCGAAAACCCGCGGGCGCCGACACCGTTGTCCAAGGCGCAACGTGGAGCGTTGACGCTGCTTCCATGGTTCAACATCCACTATTCCGTTGCGGAGTGGGAGAAGGGTGATGTCGATCGCTCTCATGCTCTTGCTCGATCGATGATCGAGGCAATCCGCGCAGACCGCGAAGACCAATGATCACAGGAGCAGTTGCATTGTCGTACAGCATCAAGCTTTCGCCCTGCGCGGATCAGACCGAGGCGGAGATCGGGAATTACTACCGGAACGAACCGGAGGGGGCGGTTGCTGTTGTCCGGCGCACGCATGGGGGCATTCTCATTTACGAGGTGACCACGTTCGGTCTTCGACGAACGAGAAGCGGACGGGTCAATGTCGGGAATTCTGGCGACTTCTACATGAAGTCTGGCAAAAATTGCTTTGAGCCGACCGGTCAGACCCGTCTCGTCGTGCCGACAGATGCGGTCATAGCCTGGGCGATGGAGCATTCTCGGGGGGAGATGGGCTACACGATTTACCGCGAAGTCGCTCGCGGACGGCGGGAAGATGCTGTTACGCAGTCATGACGGGGTTCGCATGTCGATACCCATGAACAGAATGCGCGGCACTATGTAGATGTTGGGGGAGCGGGAATTGATTAATCCAGAAGAGGTCGAAAAGCCCAAGCAGACTTTTCAGTTTATACGGGGCGCAGAAACGGACCGGCGTGAATATGATTGGGGCGAGGGTGCGGATGTTGTGCGAAAGGCGCTTGCGGACTCCTTGAACGCCAAGAACGTAGCATTCTTGCTCGGCGCCGGTTGCTCTTCGCTGCGTGTCGCCAAGGCAGAGGTCGGTATCCCGACTATGGCGCCACTCGCATCAGAATTCACGGAAACGCATGAACAGGATGTCGAAGGTCTGCCTACGGCAGCAGAGCGCAAGCACCTTGTTGATGAGCTCGGCATTGATATTGGCGCTGCTGAATATGCACGCAACCTCGAACGTCTGATGGAGTTGCTTCACAGTTTGCGTTTCTCGCTTGGGCGCAGTTCGCGTGCCGACGCAAAGATCCAGCTGACGACTGTCGAATCGATCATCAAGAAGGTTCAAGCCTTCCTATGGGCGAAATGTACGCAAGGTGCCTTTGCCGACGGCGATCGGAGCGTCCTCAATCTATACGAGACGTTCTACAGAAAGCTCGTACTTCGCGATCGGTCATTGCCCCGCCCATGGGTGTTCACGACGAATTATGATCTCTTCAATGAGACCGCGATGGACAGGCTCGGACTGCCTTATGCCAACGGATTTTCCGGAGTCGTAGAGCGAAGGTTCAATCCTGCAACGTTCCGCTATGCTCTGGCGGAACAACTCGATCTGACCAGCCGAAAGTGGTCGGCAGTCGATGGATTTGTCTATCTGTGCAAAATTCACGGTTCCATCAGTTGGACTGAGGATGATCACGGACTTTATCCGATCCGCGAGGCTGCAGCCTCGAAAGAGCCGGGCAAGGTTATGATCTATCCGACGCCGGCAAAGCAGAACGCCAGTCTCGGATCACCTTATGCCGACCTGTTCCGGGAATTCCAATCGCGCGTAGTCCGAGAGCAAAGCGTGCTGTTTACGATGGGCTACGCTTTTGGCGACGAGCACATCAACAACATCATCTACCAGGCGTTGACGATCCCAACCTTTCGGCTCGTGATTTTTGTCGACCCGACACTGAAAGGCGAGATTGCGAAACTCAAGGCGCTGGGAGATCCGCGCATCTGGATTATCGGCGGCGAGGGGCCGGAGGCTGGCCGCAAGGCGCACTATTTCGACACGATCATCGAACAATTCCTGCCCCAGCGCCCCAGTGAGCGGATCGACGATGCCGTCCGCAAAGTCCTTGAAGCAATGTCTCCGCCTCAAAAGGCGGAGGATGCGGAATGAGCCGGGATGATCGCAAGCGCGCAATCGGCAAGGTAGTCTCTGTTGCCGCGGACAAATTCGTTGTGGAGATGCACGCCGGAACCGACAATTTCACAGTCGTGGGCTTCGACGATGTCCACTACGTGGCGCGACTCGGTTCTTTCCTGATGATCCCTGTCCACACGGAATATGTGGTTGCGGAGGTCGTCGGGCTGCGTGAGCGGGATGTGAGCAGTCCCAGCCGCGGCGGCGGGGAAATGGACAAGGCGTCCTCGGCAAAGTTTCTGGATGTCGTTCCCGTTGGCATGCTGCCGCAGGATCGACAGGAGAAATTCCGGTTCGGCGTTTCGGTATTTCCGTCCCTATACGCCGACACCCTTTATGCCCTTGATTCCGAGCTTGATCGCGTCTTCGAAACAGACGTTCCGAGCGAGCCCGCGCCGAAAATCGGCGAGGCCCCGGCGATCCCTCCCGAAGCAACGCGGTTCCGTGCGTTGACGATCGGTAGATCCGTGATCTTCGAGGGATATGACGTCAAGGTGCGAATCGACGACTTCTTCGGAGGCCATACGGCCGTGCTTGGAAACACGGGCAGCGGCAAGTCCTGCACAGTTGCGTCCGTGCTGCAGTCCCTGTTCGACAAGCCAGACGAGCATCATGCCCGTGGTGCGACGTTCGTGGTGTTTGACGTCAACGGTGAGTACGCAAGGGCATTGACGCCTCTGGCCAACGGCAATGGCATTGGTGTTTCCCACGTCGTTCTCGATGGAACGGCTGCTGCTGGGCGCTTCAGGTTGCCGCATTGGTTTCTGGAACAGTCCGAATGGGAGCTGCTTCTCCAGGCCAGCGAGCGTACCCAGGTCCCGATTTTGCGCATGGCCCTTGGATTGTCGACGCTGTTTTCTGGAGGGAACGCGCAAGAGCTCAATGGTATCAAGAACCACATTTTGGCGACTTGCCTCAGCCAGATCCTGCGGGATGACTCCGGTAGCCCATCGAAGCACGATCGGATGGTGGGATTGCTCCAGCGGTTCAACACGCGGGAAATAAACAACCGAGCGATCGCCCAATTTATCCGCATCAATTTCGGCCAGATGGTCAATCCCGAAGGGCTCACGACCTATCTCCTCGGCGGCGCTCAGGGGGGAGGCTTCATCATCGATGGGCTGAAAATGCCTGCCTATGAGAGCCTACCATTCGAATTCGGGGCGCTTGGTGAGGCCCTTGATCTCGCAATTCTCTATGAAGAAGCGCACGGAAACAGGCAGATCCGCGATTATTGCTCGCAGATGATGACGCGATTCAAGTCCCTGGAGGAGCGGACAGAGTATGCATTTTTGAGACATGAGCTGCAGGCAGACGGCAACAATCCGTCACTGGGCTCTTTTCTGGCAAGCCTTTTGGGATTGTCGAAAACTGACGCAGGCTGGTTGAAGAAAGATCAGATCGTCGTCATTGACATGAACGCGGTCGAAGACGAAGTCGTCGAACTGGTGGCGTCCGTCCTGGCGCGGATGTCTTTTCGCCTGCTCCGGCAAGCAGATCCTCGAAACCGCTTCCCCGTCCACCTGCTCCTCGAGGAGGCGCACCGCTACATCGCGTCGACGCCATCGCGCTACGCCATCGACGCCAGTCGCGTTTTCGAGCGCATTGCGAAGGAGGGCCGAAAATATGGTCTTTTCCTCCTCGTGGCGTCGCAAAGGCCGAGCGAGCTGTCGAAGACGGTGCTTTCGCAATGCTCGAATTTTGTCATCCATCGTATCCAGAATCCGGACGATCTTTCCCATATTCGTCAGATGACGCCGTTTATCTCTGATGCCGTTTTGAAGCGCCTCCCGTCTTTGCCGAAGCAGCATGCACTCGTTTTTGGGACGTCAGTGAACCTGCCAACGACGTTCAAAGTGCGCGATGCACACCCTCTGCCAGCGAGCGACGACGCAAAGATCCGCGACCTTTGGTTTCACGAGGAAGGCCGTATCGCTCAGGTTCGAATTGCCGCAGCACCGGCGCAGAACGGCGGCGCGGCGGGTGTGTTTGACTAATGGCGAACTTCCAGGATTTGGAAGAACTGGCCGCGACCTTGGAGGAGAACCCGGACTACCGGGTTCTCCGCCGCCTTCGCCCTCGTGCGCCGATCGCAGGATTTGACGCCAGGGAAACGCGCATCGGCCTCTTGGTCGATGTCGAGACAACCGGCCTCGACCCCGAGAAGGATGAGATCATCGAGTTGGCGATGGTCCCGTTCAGATACGCCCTGGACGGTACAGTGGTCGAGGTTCTTGAGCCACTTGATCGACTTCGCGAACCGTCGATGCCGATTTCGCCTGAAATCACCGCGTTAACGGGTATTACTGATAAAATGGTCGCCGGAAAGGTCATCGAACCTTCGGAGGTCTCGTCTTTCGCGGGCGGCGCGGCTCTAGTCATTGCGCACAACGCTGCGTTTGACCGGCGATTTCTGGAACGCTTCAGCCCGGTATTCTCAACGAAGGCCTGGGCTTGTTCCATGTCTGAGATCGATTGGGCAGCCGAAGGGTTCGAGGGCACAAAGCTCCCTTATCTCGCGGTGGCTCTGGGCTTCTTTTACGATCGGCATCGTGCCGCGAATGACTGCTTGGCGGCCATTGAGATTCTCGCGCGGGAACTACCTCGGGGTTGTGTGCCGGCCATGGCGCAGCTGCTTGATCACGCCCGCCTGCCGACATGGCGGATATGGGCGGAAAACTCGCCATTCGAATTCAAAGATCTCCTGAAGGCGAGGGGCTATCGTTGGAACGGCGAGGAAAACGGTAAGCCCCGATCCTGGTATGCTGATGTGACCGACGCCAAGAAGGACAATGAAATATCGTACCTGCGGCGTGAAATATATCGATGCGAAGCTGACATTCGAACGGTTCGCGTCACAGCCTACGACCGCTACTCGACCAGAATATAGACAGTGAAAACCGCTGACTTCTTATTGTCCTGACAGCCATTTTGTTGAGTTGGAGGGCTAACAGGATTGCGTCAATTTCGCGGGAGGGGGCATTTGTGACTAGACCGGCCGTAAAGCTTTCTCAGTTGCACGCTTGGCGTCACGAAATCGAATTGCATCGTTTGCGGTCGCGGTTAGAGACGTATTGGGGGGCGTGTAGCAACAGACCAGACGGTCCAGACGAACAGCGGGAAAACTACTATCGGCAAGTCGTAGGGCCTATGGAGGATGCTTTTCTTGCCGATTTCCCCGATGGCGTTCCTGAAAGAATAGCCTGGGAAGTTATATTACGCGAGGAGAATTGGCGCTCAGTGCTCCGGAATTGGCGCCACAATGGTCAACAGATTTTTGATTTTGCGCCTGATTTGTTGGCAATGTTGGCCGATACCGACGTCAATGAGATGCCCGTTCAGAACTTGCGGATGCCCTATGATACTTTCTATATCGCGCTTCCTTCTGGACATTTCCTAGCGGACTACAACCGCGATTGGGTGGTTGACGGACTCTACATCACGGCTGAAACCTGTTTAGCTGACTCTCTCCGGCTAACGCCTCGTCCTCCAAGCGAGCTCATTGCGGAACAAAAAAAGCAATGGTCCGACTTGGGGCGGATTCCTGGCGCGCTTGAACGTCTGCGTGAGGGAGATCCCGTTATTTTCAGCAGCTTTGACAGCTACATTTCGAAGCTCTTGACACAAAACGCGGCGGCCCAAGACCTGTATGATCGTTACATTCGCGATCCCGATGCGGTGATGGATGAACTTGCATCAAAGGTAGACGTACCGGGGCCAGGTGAGTGGCGCACATACCTGAATTTCACCGTCGATTTTACATTTTCCAGGCGTGATCATGCTCCTGCGCCGCTTTCGTTCGCCGAGCTGCTGAACCAGCCAACACTCCGGGCAAGCTACGATTTTGTCTCGCACCGCAACACGGTCGCCGACGGCGTCGAACGCGGTCGCCGGTCGGCAGTTCCGATGGAGACCTTCAGAGAGGACGTCAGTCACCCCGATGACCTCCGCAACGTAATTTCCGATCCGGCGGTTCTCGATGAAGTCACACGGCTGGTGTTCAACCTCGTCTGCTATTTGAACTATCCAGACCGTGATCAGGAGAAACGGTTGAACGACCCCCGTGCCGATGAAAGGATGAGGCGGAGCAGAGGCAAGGCCCGAAAGATGGCCGAAGCCCGGGCTCGCCAAGACGGCTACCGCTGGATCGAGTTTTGCGGCTATCGAACATCATTCGAAAAGCGAAAGATGCAGGGTGGGACCGCCATTGGCCATTGGCGCCGGGGGCATTGGCGAAATCAACGGTTTGGAAAGGCACTGGCCGAGATCAGGTTGCTCTGGATTCGGCCGACCATGGTTGGGGCCGACAAGAATATTATTGACAACCGCCCGACGGTCTATGGGACGTCTCGTTTACCAGAGGCGCGGAGCTAAAGCAGCCTCCACTGTGTAAGGGCAACCGGATAAGAGTGGTCCATCGGGCTGCACTGGAATGACATTGGATTGCATGCGGTCGATGGGGATGGTTGTCGGGATGGCGGAGAGACAATTCAAGAGGACACTTAAGAGAGCCGTCGACCTGGAGACGATGCTCACGATATCAAGCGATGCCTTGATGGGCATGTCCAAGGACAATTATCAGATCATCAGGCGGCGGGCGACCAGAGCCCGCCTCGATCGCCGACCGCGCTATGTTTGCGGGCTGTGCGGACATGCGGTTTACGCTCCGCGCGAAGGTCGGACTGGGCAGCCCTATTGGAAGCATCATCCGGGGGCTCCGGAAGATTGCCAATGGTGGACGGGAACGTCATCCGGCGTGGACGCCGTCAGTGGGCGGCAATTTGATGGTGCTCAAGAGAGCCCATTGCATGCGAAGATCAAAAACATCGTTGGAGAGCTTTTGACGGCAGATCGTCGCACCAAGCCGGAAAGCGTCGTCGTCGACGCATATCTTATAACCGAAGGGGGCCGCCGGCGCCCCGATGTGCGCGCGGTCTACAATGAGGCACCACTTGTCGTCGAGGTTCAACTCTCGACCACCCAGATTCCGATTATCGTCCAGCGTGAAGATTTCTATGACAGCGAGGCCTATCGACTCCTGTGGTTGACCTGGAATTTCGAGCCGCCGGCGGCAACCAGACGGCTTCTCAGTTCATTCGAGGACATATTCTATTCCCACAACAAGAACCTTTTCTCGATGGACGACGAGACGGTTCAATTTTCACGGCTGCGGAACGAGGTCATCCTTCGCGCTTTCTGGGTCCGCGAGGACGTATGGCATTCCAAGGTCGTCAACCTCCATGAGCTGAATTGGCTTTCGAGCGGTCGCGCTTTTGCCGTAGCGCCCGAGCCACTTTGGCATGATGATTTTTTGGCTCGCTGGCGCGCCGCCACGGGCGACTATGGCACGCGATGGCCCGAACGCGAGGTGCTGTTGACCGAGCTGGTTTCCAAGCTCTCGCTGGCCGGTTCTGACAATCGTACCCTTGAGGAGGCCGACATCGACGCGTTGATCAATTGCCTGCTGTCTTTGCTCGACGGCCATCCTGTCGGGTCGCGGCAGAGGAAGCTCGTGGAGGTGCTGAACACGTTCCTGAACGTAGAACGTCGGCACCGTCTTGCACGTCTCATCCGCCGATTTTCCGAGCTTACCGGCCGGGAGGAGGAGCTTGAGACGAACAGTGTCCGGGACAAGATAGCAACTGCGCTTAAGACGGTGCAGGACGATCCGCAGAGCCTTGCTGGACGCATCGCCGTGGCGCTCTTTCCAGAGACCTTCGCGTCGGGACGAACACTGGTGAGCAGACAAGTTTAGATCGTGCCGAATTTACGCCACGGCAGGGCTAGTTGATAAAGCGTATGATAGCAACGCCTTCCGTAAGAAGGGCACAACTGATAGACGAGTTTGCCATTCTGAAATAATTTGACGGGCGGGGGAGCGGATGGCGAAATACAAACAAGACAGAATATCGTCTCTGGAAGCGCGCTTCGCATTTGCCGAGGATTCATTCGCGCGCATTGAGGGTCAGTGGGATTCGCATTTGCGATTGGCCACCGGTTGCGACGACGGCGAGCAATATTTGGTCCGGCTATTCAAGAAGACCGGTACAGCGCTCGACGACGATTTAAAGGCCATTATCGCTCGGGGTTTGAGGCGAATTAGACGTGTTCTCTCATCGAGACGGGCTCGTGAGGTCCTCGTCGAGGTATTGGAGATTGCCGAGGACGCCGAGGAGATCGCCATCGTCATGGCCTATCCGGGAAGCCCGGTTTCTGGCAGTGCCCAGAGGCGGAGGGCGCAACAGGGCCGTTTCTTGACGAGTGGCAGCAGAGGCGTGTTCTGGCGGAATATCGAGCGGGTCGCAGAGGCCTTGGCGCTCTGCCATGATGCCGGCATCGTGCATGGTGCGGTGAGCAAGCATACCATCTTCTCCCGGTCAGATGACCGTGTTGACTACCGTCTGGGGGGCTTCGAGGCGTGTGTCCATATTGCTGACGGCAACATTGGAGCGTCAGGACACCTCCTGCGCACCTCGGGTGCGATTTCCTTTCGGCACGACTGGATCGATCTTGCTGCCGTAGCTGCGTCCATTCTCGATCTGGACGGTGAAAATCCCCCGTCGCTGCTCTCCATCGAACGGCGGATGCTCGATCGCCTGGCAAATCCGCCGCAGTTTCAGCTTTTTGACGGCGGCGTCGTGCTGGAGGAGTTGCGGCAGATAATGGCCGAACTTGACCGGGTTGGATCCAGTTCAGATGGGGAGCTTATCCTTTATCCTTCGCGGGGCGCCCTCCAGAGCGATCTACCCGCTCTTTCTTCCGGCACCATTCCGGCACACGACGCTTTCGCAGTTGCGCAGTTCGTGGCGGAGGATCTGATGTCTGCCGGTGTTCGTTTGATCCCCGCAGGTCAGGATAGCGTCCGGATTCTCACCGATCTGGCGATCTATAATGTGAAGATCGTCAGCGATGCCGTCGGAATGATCGAGACGGCGCATAAGAGGCGCGCCAACGACTGGCTGCAGGACGCTGAGGATATCGTCCATCGCCTTTATCTGTCGAGAAATCGTGCGAGTGCCGAAGAGCGCGTCCGAAATGTCGGCCCAGGAGCAAAACGATGGCGCGACTTTTCCGAGCGTGTTCGTACATCGAGCGCAACGAATGACGTTCCGATGTGGTTTGCGCTCATTCTCCTCGAAACGTTTACCCTATTGCGAGAGCAGTTCCGGCTCTATCCTGTCGAGGTTCTCTCGCTGCCGAACGCTGAGCAGAATGTAGTGTGGCTCGAATCGCGCGATGACGCCTCTAAGGATCAGCAACGAGAAACGATGGGGTTGCGCGCTGCTGCCGAGGCGTTGCGCCGCGAGCTTCGGTACGATGATGGAAAGGTAAACTGGACGGTTTCCAGATCGTCCTACCTTGCAACTGGCCGCGAGCGTTTGCCGGAACTTAGCTACGAGGGCAGCAACCTGATCAATGGCAAGGTCGCGTTCGCCTTCGCCACGAACATCGCGGTTCCTCCGGGGCAATCTCTTTATCTGCGCCCCCGTAAGGATACCGGAGCAGAGCGAGCAATCAGGCGTCGGTTGCAGAACATTGTCGCCGCTAGGTCGAACCTGGAACTTCTCAGGGCGTTAGACGATCCGGCGCAGGTCGCAATGGACGATACGCTACGCGACATAGCTGCGCCGGGCGCTCCGCCAGCCGATGCAGAGATGGAGCCATCAAAGATTGAGGCTTGGGCATCGATTGTTGCCGGCAGGTCCATAAATGTCGTGGTGGGTCCGCCCGGCGTCGGAAAAACCTTTCTGATTTCACATCTGGTCAAAGGCATCTTGGGACAAACGCCCGATGCAAGAGTGCTGGTGTCCGCACAAAACCACGAAACGCTTATTCACATGGAGGATGAGCTTCGAAAGTTCCTGCCCGAGAAATCTACGATTGTCGTTCGCGTCGAACGGTCTCGTGTCAGCGAAGACGAGAGTGCCTTGAGGCGGAACTCGGTTGGACTGCTGCGGTCTATCGCGAAGCCCGACGCCGAGAGCGCGGCGATCATGCATAACCAGTTGTACCAGATCAATCAGGCTCTCAACCCCGTTGACCTCTCGGAAAAGGCAGGGGCGGAGCGAGCATTGCGGGACACCGATAATCTGATGCTCCGCTCGTCCGATGTTACGTTGGCCACGACATCGTCTCCCGTCCTCGAGGAGATGATCGCAGATGGCGAGCAGTTCGACTGGGTCTTCATCGAGGAGGCGGCACGTGCAAACGGTGCCGAACTGATTGGCGCGCTGCTCTTGGGCAACCGCCGCGTAATGATTGGCGACCACAACCAGCTTTCACCCTTCGACGCGGGTGAGAGGCAGAAATTCTACGACCCCGAGCGCGCCGCAGAATTGCTGAAGGGGGCAAAGGAGAAGCTGTCGGCTATTTCCGATTTGCCTGATGAAGTCGAGGTCGCCCTCGATGCGCTTAACTCAGATCAGCTTCTATTGTCAGACGTCTTGGCCATATGTTCCAGATTTGAAGAGCCGTTCAAATCCATTGCCGAGAGGGAGGCCTTGAGAGCCAGGGATGCGAACCGGGCGAGCTCGATTTCGAATACGCTGCGCGAACAAAGCCGCATGCATCCGGCAATCAGCGATCTGGTTTCCAACATATTCTATAGTGGAACGCTCGTTTCGTCGGAGCGCGTAAAACGGCGCGAAACCGTTGTAGAGGCAATCGATGGCTTGCCGAATTCGCCGGTCGTAATTCTCGACATGCCGTCGTTGAGCGTCGTCAAACGACGCGCGTTCGAGCACTCGGCGAAACGATCCTATCGCAATGAATCTGAGGCGGCCGCGTTGTTGGCGGCTCTGAGAAAGCTCAGGCCGATCCTGAACGCCGGAGAGAAGCGACCAACCTTGGCCGTGCTTTCTCCATATTCCGGGCAGGTGAGCCACCTGGAGCGTCTGCTCAAGCCGCAAATAGACGTTACCGAGAAGACGCTTTTTGGCTTCGCCAGTCCACGCGGCGACGGCAAGTTCGTCTTTACAAGTGACAGTTTCCAAGGGAGCGAGGCCGATGTGATAGCGGCAAGCCTTGTTCGCAACAATGTTCTGGTTGGTTCTCGCGCGTTAGGATTCATCAAGAACCCGCAACGTTTGAATGTGCTCCTTAGCCGGGCGAAACATAAACTGGTGTTAGCAGGCAGTCGTCAGTTCATCCGGAACACCGTAGACGGCATTGATCCCGACGCGTTGAAGGACGACTTCGGCTTCCTGAGGAGAATGCTCGACGAAATCGATAAGCTTTCGAAAGAGGATTACCCGAAGGTTGGGACGGGTATCACCGTCGTCGCGGTCGATGAAGACGGGAACTTGCCCAGATGAACAATATCTACATCCCGGCATGGCATTATCGCGCACCAGGCATTGTTCAACGGACCTGGGGTTGGAGCCCGATCGAGGAAATGGTGCTGTTGTCGCTCGATCGAGCCCCCGGAACGATTGACAGCGTCGTGGGAAATTTACGTGTTCCCCGGCAGGTCGTCAGCTCTACGGTCGCTCGCCTGATGCAGTTTGGCTTAGTGGAAGTTCGGCTCTCTCCGCAGCCCGTGCTCGCAACAAGCAGTGTTGGAAACGGCTTCATTCGTGCAGGACGCGCGTTGCCTGAAAGGACATCAGACCGAGAAATAGGCATAAGCGTTGTTTATGAGAAGGTCGGGCAATCAGTCTTCAGGACAAGGGATGTGGAGACAATCCCAGTCTCAAAATTGCCGGACAGTGGGGCGATCGTCACTTTTCCGATAAGCGAAGCTCCTGAAACAGACCATTCGATGATGCAGCGTGTCAGCCAGTTCTTGGCCGGCACCCTTCGACCAGGTGAATGGCTGAGGGGCGTTCAGGCGAATAGCTCGTTTTTGGAGCGCAAGTTCCTGGTGTTGAACCTGGATGACGTCAAGGACGGAATCCTGCCCCAAGGTGCCAGCGACCAATTGGTAGAAGCACTGAAGGCGACGATTAAGACCGGTGTTTTGCCGACAACTGCTGCTTTGAAGACCGCGGAACCTCTTTCTATAGAAACATCGTTCGGCGCTGACGACCTCATCGTTGGCTCTGAACAGCATTTGCAGCGTTTCGAAGAAATTGTGGGGGCCGCGAAATCGCATGTGTTCGTTCTTTCGACGTTTGTCGCGTCGCAGTCCGACGATAGAGGAAAAGAGAACCGGGAGCGTATCTGGCGCGCCCTTGAAGATGCCTGCCGGCGCGGTGTCAAATGCCACTTGTTCTTTGGGACATCGCTTGACCGTGCCAAGCATGCGGCAGCTATGCAAGAGCTCTATCTGAGGCTCTCGGCGGTTCGGCAGACGAGAGGGTATCTGCTGGTTCACAGGGATACTGTCGGCAGCCACGCGAAGTTCCTGGTAGCGGACGACGGCGAGGATGGCGTCGTTTTGGTCATGGGATCCTGCAACTGGCTGTCCTCACCGTTTTCGGCTGTTGAGGTGTCGGCGGAGCTCCGAGAATCCCAAGCCGTAGCAATTGGCTTGGATTTGCTGCGCGAGATTGTCGCCAAACTCTCGGAGGCCAGCCGCTCCGTGGAAACGCTTCAATTCATTGCTTCAGAGCTGAGGCGCCAAAGGACCAGGCTATTGTCGTCTGCTGACGAGCAGCCTTCGACGGCTCGATTGACAATTCTGCATGCGGCCGATCACGAGCGCCTTCTCAGAGTAGCAGCACACGAAGCGCAGGAACGCTTCGTGTGCTGCACAAATAGAGTTGGAGCGAGCATGGTGCCGGCGCTGTTCGATCCGGCGGAGATTGCCGGCCGCCGGCTCGACGACGTTCGCGTTTACTACTCCCGGCGATCTGGTCCCGTAAAACGTGGCCATGTGTCAAAACACCGGGAACGTTTGAACGGTATCGTTGAGCTGGCCGGCGTGCCCGAACCGCAATTGCACGCAAAGTTTCTGGCCTGGGATCAGGACCATGTTGTCGTCAGTACCTTGAACTGGGGCTCTCAGTCAGGCTCGGACGATAATCCACTGGACGAGATCGGTCTCTATTTCGAAGGTCCCAGCTTAGCGACATCCTTGCTGGGCAAATTCGAGTTGGAAAGCCAGTGAGCCCGAGGCGAAAGGATTTAATAAAAGCATCCCTGACGAGCGAAAGCTGGTCAATGCAATTTGGTGGAATGATGCGTGAGAATTTGGCGGCGTAACAGGCGGAATCGTTCTTAGATGACAAATCAGACGGTGAACCGGTATGATGCGAGTGTTGTGAGCACTTTCGTCCCCGAGGCCCGCGCATAGCGCAGTTGCCGTCACCGGCGATAGATGGCGAAATCCTCACTAGGCTCACTTGCCGAAAAAACCCAATGTTTTCATAAGCGATGGCGTTTCGACGGTAGGCGTGACGGTATCTCGCTTGTTGCGAAATTTTTTTGCTTTATTTTTCAAATAGATGGATGGCTCACACGATAATTGAGTGGGAATGACGGGAGCGCAGTCTGGCGTAGTTTATCGTAGGTTTTACAAGGATTTGCGGTTCTGCGAAACGAAATGAGCTACATCATCAATGAGCGCACGATCGACCAGTCAAGATACTGATTATCGAGACGATTTTTTCTCCGCTCCATTCCCGAAGACGCTCATTTTCATGAACTGTGACGGTACTTCGAGCTACGTCTGGGTGTTCCTGAATGTCGTTGTGGCGGTCGGTCTGCCTAACAGCCGCCGCCGACAGCGGCTGTTGGCAGGTATGCGCCCCAAAAGTGGCCGTCCAGCTGGCTGCCAGCTGATCCAAAAAGCTACTGTTTTCTTCGTTGCTCGCACTACAGCCGGATGAGTACGATCAGTGGCTCAACGGTAGCTCTACGATGCGCTGGGGGTCGCCAACTCGCGGAAAATCGGCACGGAATTCAAATACCGAATCGGTGCGTGTTTAAGATTCCCAGGCGGGATGCCAACCGGTAGTCTCTTCCTGCGGAGGGGGCACGATGCACTTACATTCCTATCGACTTCGGAATTTCCGACGGCTTCGTGACGTGCATGTTGAGCTTGCGTCCGACATTTCTATTTTCGTCGGGGCCAACAACAGCGGGAAAACATCTGCCACGCAGGCGATGCAAATGTTCCTTTCCGGCGGCAAGGACAGCTTCTCGCTATACGATTTCAGCTCGCGCGTTTGGCCGGTGTTGGACGAAATTGGCGAGCGCGTGGGCGAGATTGCGGACAACGATGTGCCCACCGTCTCGCTCGACCTTTGGTTCGAAGTAGGGGCCGACGACCTCTACCTCGTTATCCCTATTCTGCCTTCGACGGCTTGGGCCGGTACGCTTGTTGGCGTCCGAGTCGAACTCGCGCCGAAGAACGTGACGGAATTGATCCAGCGTTATCGTGCCGCGCGTGACGATGGCCGCGCAAAAGCGGCAGCCCTAGACAACGGCCCTGGCGATTACGTGCCATGGCCGAAATCGCTTTCCGACTATCTGCTTCAAGAACTGAAGCGCGAATACGAGCTGCGCTATTTCGTGCTTGATCACACGCAATTCGACGCCGCGTTCCAGGCCGTGGAGGGGTACGAACCCCTACCGCTCGGCAACGAGCCGGGCGGCGCTGCGGTGCTGAAGTCCCTCATCAAGGTCGATTTCCTAAACGCCCAGCGGCATCTTGCGGACCCGTCCACCGCCACCGGGGGCGGGCGCTCAGAAGATTTGTCGAAACGGCTGAGCCGCTTCTATCAACGCAATCTCGATCAACGTCAGGACGATCATCAAGCGCTTAAAGCGCTTTTCGATTCTGAAGTAGGTCTCAACAAGCATCTCGCCGAAGTCTTCAAAGACACGTTGGAGCGGTTGGGGCGGTTAGGCTACCCCGGCCTCAACAACCCGCGCCTTGAAATTAAGTCGGCCCTGAACCCCGCATCCATCATGACGCAGGATGCGCGCGTTCACTACATCGTCGGTGCGGGCGCGCAGCCCATCACGCTGCCCGACACCTACAACGGGCTCGGCTTCAAAAATCTGATCTATATGGTGGTCGAGGTGCTCGACCTTCAGGAGCGCTGGAAAGCCGAGGAGGAGAAACGGGCGCCGCTGCATCTCATTTTCATTGAAGAGCCCGAAGCGCACCTCCACGCGCAATTGCAGCAGGTGTTCATCCGCAACATTCTTGAGCTTTTGGTCATACCGGATGAGGCGGGTGGCTCATTTGCGAGCCAAGCCGTCATTACGACGCACTCCCCGCACATCCTATACGAACGGGGTTTTAAACCCATTCGCTACTTTCGGCGTGATCTTATTGGCACCGACCAGATTACGGAGGTGCTGAACCTCTCCGCGTTTTACGCGCGGGAAACCGAGCATCGCGATTTCTTGCAACGGTATCTGAAACTCACCCATTGCGACCTGTTTTTCTCCGATGCCGCTGTGCTTGTGGAGGGCAACGTAGAACGGCTGCTCCTGCCGAGTATGATCGAAAAGGCAGCGAAATCGCTGCGATCCTCCTGCATCTGCATTCTGGAAGTCGGCGGAGCATTCGGCCACAAATTCAAGTCGCTGATCGAATTCCTTGGGATTGTCACTTTGATAATCACTGACGTGGACAGCGTTTCCTTGCTGCCCGCCGATCACGCTGGCGACGATGAGGACGACGACGAGCTTGAGGTCGAAGTTGAAGCGCCAGCGGCTGAGGCCGCCAACGAGTTCGATGAATTGCTGGGGGGCGAGGTCCCCGCGCCAGCCCCCCGGTACGGCAAGAAGTGCCTGCCGAGCGTGCCGGGGGCGGTGTCGTCCAATCAGACGCTCGTGAAATGGCTTCCGGCGAAGCAGACGATCGCCGAGCTTTTTGCGGCGACGGATCACGAAAAGGAAACGCCGCAAGAGGGAAAGACCCGTGTTCGCGTGACCTATCAAACGCCCGTTCCCGTCGCGTGGAACGGTCAAAACGCAGAGCTTGCCGGTCGAACTTTGGAGGAAGCCTTCGGGCTTGAGAACGCCGCCTGGTGCCAAAGCGCCGATCAGAGAAAATTGGGCCTGCGCCTGCGAGGCGCGGTAGCGGACCCTGCGGCGCTGGCGACGGGATTGCACAAGCGTGTCAGTGGCGCGAAGTTCGACAAAACGAAGTTTGCTCTTGGTGTGCTTACCGCCCCACCGGAACAGTGGGAGGTGCCAGCTTACATCAGCGATGGTCTTATATGGCTCAAGGCGCAGGTCGATCTTGAAACTGAGGCCGAGCTTGAGGGGGTAATGATCGGTGAGTAGTCGCGCCCAACAACCCGATACGCAGGCCGATTTGGATCTTCGGGATTGTCTTCGAGCGCAGCCGCCGACCAGCTTCAACATGGTGGCGGGAGCGGGCTCGGGGAAAACCACCTCGCTGATTAAAGGCCTGGCCTCGATACTCGCGATCCACGGCGAGCGCCTTCGCCTTCGCAGGCAGCGCGTGGCGTGCATCACTTACACCGAGATTGCAGCGGGAGAGATTTGGGCAGACGTAGGAAATAATCCACTCGTCCACGTTTCCACAATCCACAGTTTCTTATGGTCGATCGCGCGCGGTTTTCAGCAGGACATTGCGGCTTGGGTGGCGAACAGGATCGAGGAGCGGATCGGTGAATTGCAGCAAGCAGCCGCCGACTTCGGGCCGCGCGTTCAGCAGAAAACGAGGGACAAAAACGCCCGCGATATTGTGCGTTATCAGCAACAACGTGAAGCCATCACAACGGTCCGCAGCTTCACCTACGGGACCGGTAGCGACTACGCCAAAGGTATCCTGGGCCACGACGATATTATCAAAATGTCGTCGCAGTTGATGATCCATCGCGCGTTGTTTCGCACGCTCGTGGCTCAGCAATTCCCGTTCGTATTCGTGGACGAGAGCCAAGATACCTTCCCGATCATTGTGGAAGCGCTGATGGCGGTTCAGCAGCAGGAACAGGCGCGCTTCTGCTTGGGCTTCTTCGGCGATCCCATGCAGCGCATCTATCCCACCGGCATCGGCACCATTCCCAAACCGGACGATTGGCGAGCAATTCCGAAGCCTGAAAACTTCCGATCGCCCTCCACGGTGTTGGACCTCGCAAACGCCATCCGCCGCGATGGCGACGATCTGATTCAGGTGGGAGGCCGAAAGCAGAAAGACGGCGAGCAAGAGGTGCCGGTCATCGGCACCGCTCGCTTATTCGTGCTTCCAACAGACGAACATCGCGACGAGCGCGTGGCGCAAGTTCGGGCTTGGATTGCTCATGCGAATGGGGATGAACTGTGGCAGCCCGCCGCAAACGACGATCCAGTCAAAATGCTGGTGATCGTGCACCGCATGGCAGCCAAGCGGCTGGGCTTTGGGGACCTTTATGCGGCGTTGAATGACAAGGCGCCGGAGACTTTCAAGAATGGCTTTCTGGATGCGACGGCCTGGCCGTTGCGTCCTTTGGTTTCGTTCATTCTCCCGATTGCGGAAGCCGTCCGCGATGGTCGGGACTTCGATGCAATGCGGTTGCTTCGGATTCACTCGCCGCTGCTGGCAAAGGACAACCTGAAAGGGGTGAATGTCGCCCAGCGACTCAATCAACTCCGCGAGGTGAGCAATCAGCTAGGGGAATTGATGGGGCCGCGGTCGCAGGCGACCATTCGCGACGTGTTGGCGCTTGCCAAACAACATCGGCTTCTCGTTTTTGATCCAAGGCTCGCCGCCTACCTCGAAGACATGGAAGCCGACGCGGCCGACGAGGATCGGCCCGAAGACGACGAAGGGGAGGGAGAGGAAGACCCCTCCAACGAGATCAACGCCATGGCTGCGTTTCTCGCCTGCCCGGCCAATCAGCTCCGACCCTACCAGGCTTACGTCAACGAAGAGTCGCCTTTCTCTACGCAGCAAGGCGTGAAAGGCGCGGAATTTGATCGCGTGCTCGTTGTTCTCGACGACGATGAGGGAACCCACTTTCAATTTTCTTATGAAAAATATTTGGGACTGAAGGAGCTTTCGGCCCGCGACAAAAAAAACTTGGAGGAAGGGGGCGAAACCGGCGTCGAGCGCACAAGACGGCTTTTTTACGTTTGTTGCACGCGCGCTCGACAGGATTTGGCGGTCGTTTTATTCGTACCTGACCCTGCTGCTGCGATAGCGCATGTTCGCGGCCTTGGGCTTTTTCCGGAAGCAGACATCTTAGCCCAGAATGCTCTCGCCTAATTACTATGTTCGCTCTATGTTCGCGCCATATGTCGAGGCCGCATAAGTTCGGGGACCGGTGAGTGCATAAAGGTGGAATTGCCGATAAGGTTGGCAACCGCTTCGAAGCGCGCTGGCTGACACACCAGTTGCTCGGACTTTTGGACGGTACGATCCAAGCGATCACGATCGAGGCGCTCGGCGACGAAGAGCAGGGGTTTGAATTCTCGATCACTCGGGCGAGCGGTTCGGAATGGCATCAGTGCAAACGCCAGACCGCTTCCGGAATATGGTCGATCGCCAGCCTCGATGCCGCGGGCGTGCTGGCGGCATTTCACGCCAAAACCGGTACTGACGGAGCACGTTGCCTGTTTGTATCGAGCGATCCCTCACCGCAGTTGAAGTTGCTACAAGACAAGCTCCCCGCAACGCACAGCATCGAGGCATTCGAGGCGAGCCTGTCGAAAGCGGAAACCCAGCATTGGTGCCTGTTGAAGGAGCGGCTAGGGGTTGAGGCCGCTAATGCGTTCCGCTTCCTCGGGCAGACCGAATTCCGCACGTTGTCCGAGCCCGACCTCGCCGACATCCTGCGGGCGCGCCTCACCTATTGGTTCAAGGGCGATCCCGATACCATAGCGGCCCAGTTCCGCACCTGGCTGGAGGAGGAGCGCAACTTCAACCGGCCGCTCGGCTATGACGACGTCATCGCCTTCGTCCGCGGGGTGGGGATCGAGACCAAGCAATATGAGCTCGATCGTGCACTACCGGGACGTATCCGCGACGCGACCTCAAGCTATATCGGCTCTTATCCGCCGCTCGGCGCCGGCCTTTACCGGATCGAGCGCACCGCCGTGCGCGACGTGCTTGGCGGGCTGCAGGCGGGCGCGGGCGTCGTGCTGGTCGCGGGCACCGCGGGCATCGGCAAGTCGGCGATCATTGCCGACGTGATCGATCGGTTGCGCGGCGATGGCACGCTGCATCTCGCATTCCGAGTCGACCAGGCTGGCGCCGTCGCGACGCTTGACGAGCTAGGCGCGCAGACCGTCGGCACCGCCGACAATCCGGTGGTGATCCTCGAACAGCTCGCCGCCAACAAGCGCGCGGTGCTGATCGTCGATCAGGCCGACGCGGTCAGCGAAGTCTCGGGACGAATCGCCGAGCTACGCCGCGTCGTCCTCGAGCTGGTTCGCAAGGCTGCGCTCTATCCGCGAGTGCAGTTGATTTTTGCGTGCCGCAGCTTCGACCTCGAAAACGACCACGCATATCGCGAGATCGCCAAAGCCAAGGGCAATGTGCGAGTGGATATCGGGCCGTTCGAACGCGCCGAGATCGATCCGGTACTCGTCCGGCTTGGCATCCTGCACGATGCAAACAATGCGCGACTGATGGCTCTGCTTGCGCTGCCGATCGGCCTAACGCTAGCCGCAGCGCTCGCGCAAAGCGGAATCAGTGATCTGCGCCGCGTTGAGCATCTCTCCGAGCTCTATGGCCGTTTGCTCTTGGCTCGCGATCAGGAAATCCAGCGCGACTTCCGGCCCGGCTGGAGCGTCTATGCGCCCTTGACCGCACTCGCTGCTGCGATGAGCGACCGGCAGGAACTCATAGCTCCCGTGGCCACGCTTGATGCCTATGCGAGTGCGATCGATATCCTCCAGCGCACAGGACTGATCGTCGTTCTCGGCCAGCGGGTCGGATTTATTCATGAATCTTTGTTCGACTATCTCCATGCGCGCGCCTTCGTGCAGGAGCGTAAGCCGCTGATCGACTTTCTGCTAGAAAGCGAGCAGACTCTATTCCGCCGCACCCAGACGCGCCAGATCCTGGCCTTCGAGCGCGAGCTCGAGCGGGCGCGCTATCTTGCCGATCTAGGTACGATCCTGAGCGACGCGCGCGTGCGTCCGCATATTCGAGAGACGATCGTGCGCTGGCTGGCGACAATCCCTGACCCGACGCTCGCCGAATGGGAGTTGGTCGCTCGCTATGCCGAGTGCGATGGGCTGCCGGTTAAGGCCGGCAATGTGATTTTTGAGCGCAGGCCTTGGTTCGATCTGCTGCACGCCCAAAGCGTACTCGATGGCTGGCTTGCAAGCGAAGCGGACGATCTCAACTGGGCGCTGGGATTCCTGCGCTCGGTCGCGCCATTGGCGCCGGATGAGGTCTCGAAGCTGATAAACAACTTTCTCGAACGTCGCCCCGATCGTCTGCGCGATGTTTTCGCAACCCTGCGTTTCATCGATCCCAAAGCCGATGCACAACCGCTTGCCGATAGTCTGATCGCCGCGCTTGATCGCGCGGCGCCTGAGGACTGGGAAAGTGGCGGCAACGACTGGGACGATTATTACGGATCTTGGATAAAGGTCGCTCCACAGGAGGCCGCGCGGATTTTTGGCGCGCAATTGAGGCGCTGGTTTCGCCTCAATTCCGAGGGTCATCCGTTCAAGCATCGCTACGAGGATGGCGGAACGTCAATGCATTGGCTGAGCGAACTCGCCAAGGCTGAACCGCTAGCGTTCCTCGAAAATCTCCTGCCCTTCATGCGCTTGGCGATGGGACGCTCGGTTCAAGGCGAGGATCTGCCCGCCAATGATAGCATCTGGCATTGGCGGCGTTGGGACCGAACCGATGTGCGCTCTGCCGATCTACTCGACGTCGTTCGGGCAGCGCTTGCGGAGGCCGCGCGTGCCGCCCCACGAACGGCGATGCGGTTGCTTCGTTCGATGGAACCCGAGACCTATATCACCAGCCTGCACTTGCTGCTTGAGACTGTCGCAGCCAACCCTGAAGCGCTGCGCGACCTGCTGGTCGAGCAGCTCGGCAATCCCGGACTGTTCAAGGCGGGTTGGTACAGTGCTGACGCGCACTCGGCTGGCCGAGCGATCGCCGCAGCAATGCCTTGGCTGACGGAAAGGGAACGTGATTGCGCGGAAGCCGCAATCCTAACCCTCCAACCTGAAATCGAATACGCCAGGCGCGCGCTTGCACGGGAAGCGAGCGAGTCAGGCGGGCCTCGGTCGCCCCCAAAAACCAAGGACTACGCAACCTATTGCCTCAATGATTCAGGAAAGCGCCAATGGTCAGTGCTGCTGCAGATCGGGGCGGAGCAGCTATCGCCGCGCGCTGTGAAGAGGCTCGCCGAGCTCAATCGCAAGTTCAAAGGCCAAAAACCTGAACAACCCGACGGTATTCGCGGCGGGATGGTCCGCTCGCCGATCGATGGTGAGCGCACTAAGTTCATGAACGACGCAACATGGCTAGGCGCGATCGCCAAGTTCAGTGTCCCTCGCGAACAACGATCCTGGGGTGAGGACGGATTGCGCGGCGGCGCAATGGAATTATCGCGCGAGCTGAAGGAGCGCGCCAAAGAGGCGCCCGAGCGTTTTCTCAAACTGCTCGCGCGCTTCCCTAACGGAACGCATCAGGATTTTGCTTGGGGAATCACTGCTGGTATCGCCGAGGCCAAGCCTGATACCGACATCATTGAGCGGGTTCTGGAGACCGCAGATACGAACCCGGCGGCAAGACCGGACGACCGTTCGCTGATCTGGATGATCCGGGCGTGCGTGGGGCCGCTCGGTCCGCGTGCTGAAGCATTGCTGCTGGCGGTTGTCACCGGCGACGATGACAGCACGGGCATCGGTGACATCAAGCACGGCGAGCGCGACAAGGAGCCTGACTGGAAGCGTGCCTTCACACTCGGCGGTGACTTCAACGGAAAAGCGATCAACTCGGCGCGCGGTTCGGCGCTCGAGATGCTAGGCAGCATGTGCTGGGGCTCGAAAGAGACTTTCGAGAATTATCGATCTGCGATCGACTCGATCATCGGCGCGCCGGCTGCCGCGCATGTCCAATCAGCGCTCGGCGGCCTGCTGATGAGCGCTCTCAAGCATGAAGGCAAGCAAGGCGTCGACTGGGTGCTGCGCACCGCGCGCGTCTGCCCTGAAGCGTTTTACACCAACAACGGCCAGCAGATCGTCGGCTGGATCGCCGATCTCGACCTCGATGGCTTCGCGCAACTTATCAATCTCTATCTGATCAATGACGATCCGCTTGCACGCGGATTTGCCGCACTGGCCGTTTTCCAGCGATGCCTCGATGATCCGGCGTGGCTCTCGCTTGCCGAAAATCTGATCGGTACCGATGCCGAATACCGCTCGGCGGCCGCGGCGGTCGCCGCCGCAAATTTCGAATCCGCGCGCTTCGGCACGACCTGCACCGACTGGCTGATCCGGCTGTTCGACGATGAGGCCAAGATCGTCCGGCACGAAGCGAGCGATTGTTTCCGCCGGATGAAGACCTCGGACATCGCCGCACATGCTGGGCTTTTTGAAGCCTATGTCGCATCCCGATACTTCGAGGCCGACCGAACTTACTTTTTGCATCGGCTCGAACATGCTCCGCCTGGGCTCGACGAACTCGTTCTTAAGCTGCTCGAAGACACGCTCAAAGCACGCACTGAAGGAGACCGCGATCCGCGAGCCTACGAGTTACACGAGGTCAGTGCGTTGGTCCTTAAGATATACGCATCAAATATTGAGCATCCCCAGCGACGAACCAGATCGCTTGATCTGATCGATCGCTTGGTTGAACGAGGCCTTATGGAAATGCAAAAGCTCGAAGCCGCATAGCGGTTTAGCTGGCAGCCAATACACTTTTACTCGTTTAGTGTAAGGCGGGAAAGCGGACAGGCCGCTTCCGGCCCACTATAAGAAGTTCGCTTGGTAGCTGGTCGCCATCAGCGACACATGCGCCTCCAGCGGCGGACGCAGTTCGAACGCCCTTGGCTCCCGCGCAAAATTCCACAACCGGACCAGTCGCCAATCTCTACGCCGTTCCTCGGCAACGGCGAGCTCATTTCGCGTGATATGAAACGGCGTGCGCTCCCAGCCATTGGTCGTTTTCACCTCGATCAGCCGATCGCCGCCATCGGGCTCGAAGCTCAGGATGTCATAGCCGGCGCCATCGCCGTCGACATGCGACACCCAGCGGATGCGCTCGGCGAGATCGGTTCGGCCGGCGGCGAGCAGGCAGGCTCGCTCATGAGCGAGGACCCGCTCCTCGCCGGCGTGGCCCAAAGCCCGATTGCGGGCATCGCGCGCCGCCACGTCGTACTTTCGGGCGATGGCGGCCATCTGCTCAAGTTCGTCGGGCGGCGGCGCATTGCTGTGCGTCGGGGGCGGGCCGATCCACAGTATCGCTTCCTCCCGAAGCGCTGACGGTGTCGGACCCATCGCCATCCGCGCGGTTGGTGCGAGCCAATCCGGATGACGCTGGAGCCAGCGCACCACCGCATCGACCAGCGAAGCCTGGAAATTGAAAGCAGGTTTGTAACCCGGGATCCAGTCCTCACCGAGCCCCTTGAGCACGGCGCTGATGTTCTGATGTTTATATTCGATCGAGCCGCGGGGCCGATCGATCACCCCCTGCAGCAGGCGATTATGTTCGGCCTTGCTGTAAGGCTGCCCGGCGATGTCGCGCGCGAGCATCGCGAAATAATCCGCCGCGATCGCATCGTTCTGCTCATCAGACCAGTCATCGGCCATGGCGGCTCCCGGGCGGGTCGACGAAGACGGAAGATGCCGGGATCATGCCAGCAACAGCGAGAGTTCCCTTTGGGTCCAAAATGTCCGCCGCTGTCGCAATCTTGGAAGATGAAGTTTCTAGATGGGCCGTTTTAACATGTTAGGGGTTGTGCGAACAATCGAATGGGAATGACGCGCGACGCGTCATAGTCAGGATTTCGCTCAATGACCGATGTGGTGGAGTTGATTTCGGCCAATGCCTTCGATCCGACCGTCAGGCGGATTGCTGAGGCTATCGAAAAGGCGGGGCTGACGATCTTCGCCCGGATCGACCATGCCGCGGCCGCTAAGGCGGCGGGCTTGGAGATGCCTCCCACCATTGTGCTGATCTATGGTAACGCGCGGGGCGGCACGCCGGTGATGCTGGCGGCGCCGAACGCTGCGCTTGAGCTGCCGCTCCGCGTCCTGATCCGAGCGGATGCCGCCGGGGCGGTTTATGTCGTCTACCGCGCTATCGCGGAAACCTTGCGTGGGGCAGGGGTTGGCACCGAGATGGCTGCACGTCTTGAGCCAGCCCAGCGACTGATCGCCGACGCAGCGCGCGGAGATTAGAACCGGGTCTGAGACAGCCCGCGAACCAGCCCATCCACCACAACTCTGAGCTTGGCCGGCAAGGTATCCAGGCGCGGCCACAGGATGTTGATCGGCACTTCGCCGCCGGATATCCCGTCGAGGACAGTCAGCAGTTTTCCGTCGCGTATGTCCTCCTGAGCCAGCCATGAGGGCAGCTGCGCCAGGCCTTGGCCGGCCCGGACTGCCCGCAATATCGTCTCGAAATCCTGGATTTCATGTTTGACGGAAACCGCATGCCACGCCAGGGAGCCGTCAGGTTGCTTCAGCAGCCAGGCGCTGCGGTGTCCCTGCCGGCGCCCCACGATGCAATCGTGGCCTGCAAGCTCGGCGACAGAGAGGGGAGCGCCGCGCTTGGCGATGTAGCCGGGCGCTCCGACGATTGCCATGCGCTGCACGCCGATCTGGCGGGCCACCAGATCGGCGGAATCCTCCAGATTGCCGATGCGTACCGCCAGGTCGATGTTTTCGCCGATCAGGTCGACCCGCCGATCGGTGAAACTCACGTTAAGCCGCAGCGCAGGGTAGCCCCCGGCCACGTCAAGCAGCACCGGCATTACGAGCAGCCTGCCGAACGCTGTCGGCAGATCGATCCGCACGTCGCCGGCCGGTGTATCCCGCGCCAGCGTCAGCGCACTTTCACCGCGATCGAGTTCATCCAGCGCCGCGACGCAGTGTTCCAGCCACGCTTCCCCGGCAGGCGTCAGGATGAGGCGGCGTGTCGTTCGATGCAGTAGTTTGGAGCCCAGTCGCGCCTCCAGCCGCGATACGGCCCGTCCGGCCGCGGACTTGGTCATGCCGAGCTCGGCGGCCACGGCCGTAAAACTTCCCAATCGCGCTACGGCGACGAATTCCGCGATTCCGTCGAAACGCTTGTCCATCTGCTCTTTATAGCTTCCCGCGCAACAGTGAGTGGATTTGTGGGCGTCTAATAGGCCTGACGAGCAGGGATTAGCTCAATTGGAGCCGCAACTGTCCAATGGAATTATTCCCATGCCTTCCCTTTTCGATCCTTACGAACTTGGCTCCATCCACCTCAAGAACCGCATCGTCATGGCGCCCATGGAGCGCTCCCGCGCGCGCAACCCTGACTGGGCGCCGGAGGCCGACACCGCGCGCTATTTCTCGCAGCGCGCCGGCGCCGGGTTGATCATCACCGGCAGCATCGCCATCAGCCCCTGGGCGCGCACCTGGGCGTTCGAGCCCGGCCTCTATACGCCTACCCAGGTAGAAGCCTGGCGCCAGCTGGCCGGCGAAGTGCACGACCATGGCGGCGTGATCTTCGGTCAGCTCCGCCACGGCGGCCGTGCCAGCCACGTCTCGCACCAGCCGGACGGTCAGCAGCCCGTCAGTTCCACCGACACCGGTGCCGAGAAAGCCATTGCCATGGCCTTTGATCCTGATGGCAAGCCGGCCTTCCTGCTGCAGAGCAAGCCCCGCGCCTTGCGGACCGCGGAGGTGCACCAGATCGTTGGCGAGTTCGCGAGGGCCGCGCGCAACGCCCGTGAGGCCGGCCTCGATGGCATCGAGATCCACGGTGCCAATGGCTATATTCATGACCAGTTCATCAACGGCGTGCTCAACACCCGCCACGATCGCTATGGCGGCTCGATGGAAAATCGTATCCGCTTCACGCTGGAAACGGTCGACGCGGTGATCGATGCCATCGGTGGCGAGCGGGTCGGCGTCCGGCTGTCCCCTTATGGACGCTACAACGAGATGCCGGCCTTCGAGGATGAAGCCGAAACCTATCTGGCCCTGGCTGGAGAACTCGGCAAGCGCAACATCGCCTTTGCCCATTTCAGTGACCAGACCCGATGGGTCGATGACGTTTCCATTCCTCCCGATTTCCTTCGCGCGTTCCGCGACGCCTTCCAAAGGCCGGTGATCCTCACCGGGGGTTATCTCAAGGAGAGCGGTCAGGTTGCCATCGATGCCGGCGAGGCTGACCTTATCGGCATCGGCAAGCCCTTCCTCGCCAACCCCGACCTCGTCGAGCGGCTCCGCGACGACAAGCCGTTGAACGCCTGGCATTCGGAGACTTTCTACACCGCCGGTCCCGTGGGCTACACCGACTATCCCGTCTACGCGGATGCCCCGGTTGGCTGAGCGAGTTCGCTGGCCTTCACAAAATTGACATCAATATCAAATGATTAGAAGGTAATTGCTCGATCAGGCAGTAAACGAGGCGGTGCCGGACATGTTGGATTGGTTGCGAAAACTCATGGCTGGCGACCAAAATTCGGTACCGCCTGGTGCGACCGTCGAGCGTGACGAGCTGGGCCGCGTCACCAAAATCGGGCAGACATTGTCACTGGCCGGCGCCAGCCAGGATGCCTCGGCGCATCCCGCGCTGGCGCCGGCCGATGGTCTCGCGCCGCGCCTCGCCGCAGCCTGCGAATGGCTGCGCCAGCAGAACGTCCAACTGGCCCGCCGGCATGGCCTGGGGCTTGAGCAGAATTACGCGTTCGATCAGGATACCGGCCGGCTGATTCTGACGTTCGAGGGCGACCGCAAGCTTGTCGCCAGCGCCCAGATTCTCGGCAGCTTCGATCCGCGCGATCGCAGCTTCATGTGGGGGTGGGCCAACCCCTCCATACAGCCCGAAAATTCCGCGGATGCCACCCGACTGAAGGTGGAAGGCGAGCGCCTGGGCCTGGCGGCGCTGACCACGCCCACCCAGATCGTCAACTTCGATACGCTGACACCCTTGCTGGCCTTCGGAGCGCAACATGCCGGCGCTGATGGTCTCTATCGCTGCATGGTGAACGGCTCGACCTCGGTCTTCGTCACCTTCCGCCTCGATGCTGCCACCGGACAGGTGCCGGCAGATGATGCGATGCTCGCTGCGGCACATCTGCTCGCCACCAGCTACGACGCCGAAATGCTGCCTCTCGATCAGCAATATCGTGCGCGCAAGGATGAGAGCGGCGTGATGCTGGAACTGCTCGAACGGAAAATGGAGGTCTATCGGCGCTACTGGTCCCGCAGCGATGATTATTGGGAGCCATCATCCTTCGGCTGGCCATCCGATCATGACCCGGCGACGCTGGCACTCCGCTTCACCATCCCCCATCCCGATGGCGGGGCGCTGGATGTCGCCATAGGCGAGCATGCGGGCCAGACCGTCTATCGCATCGAGCCTGTCGAGGGCGCACTGCGCATCACAGACATGCTGCTCAATTGGGGTGACGGTTTCATCTGGCCGCGCGTGCAATAGGGTTTCTAGGCGAGTTGCGCCTGAATGGTCTTCAGGTTCGCAAGCCAGGCGAGGTAATCTTCGTCGTCTTCCCCCAACTCCGCCCACGCGTCGTGGCCGTCCGCTTCGGGGTCGTCGATGATCGCCTGAATTGCGCCGATGGCGGCTTGCCGCAGTTCGGCTGATGGTGCCGCTTTTCCGGCACACCAGGCGACGATGTCGTTCGGCACTTCGGAAGCGTGTTTGCCGCTGAGCACCGCGAGCACTGCTCCGGCGGCAATGACGGCGTCCGTCGATCCCGTGTTCAGCGTCTGTTCGATGAAGGGCAGGGCGCTTCGCGCTTCCCTGAGGTCGCCGAACCAATCCAGCGCACCGTCATTGCCAAAGCTTGCCGTGGACCATGTGCCCATTGTCGAACTCCCGCATTGGAAGGCCGCCTGGGTAGCATCGAACGCGTGACGGCATCAACGCGGTCACATCAGCTGAAGCGGTGGATGACTTCGAAAAGCCGCTCGCAGGAGCGGGCGAGGTTTCGCGTCGGCGCGGTGGCGACGCCAAGCAGAAGCCCGGACTCGGCATTTTCTTGTGTCATGTACCAGGGTGAAAGCGGAGCCGGCGACATGCCGAACATCAGCACCTCCCGTGCAATGACCATGTCATCCATGCCCCCCGGCAGTTTCAGCAGCACCGCCAGGCCAGGTGTGGCGAGCCGCTCGGCGCCCACGGATACGCGCAGACAATCGAGCAGCGCCTGGCGCTTGGCGGCATAAGCGCGTTTGGTGCGCCGGAGATGACGCATATAGTGGCCCTCCCGCATGAATTCGGCGACGGCAAGTTGTACCCCCGGGCCAGGGGACGGCGCGAGACAGGCCGCTACCTCGGCAAACCGGGAAACCATCTCGACCGGCGCCACCAGGAAGCCGATCCGGATGCTGGGGCTGATGGTCTTGCTGAACGAGCCGATGTGAATGACACGTCCGTCGCGGTCGAGAGAAGCCAGCGCCGGCGCTGGCCTGCCCGCCAGTTGCAGTTCGCTGAGGTAATCATCCTCGATCACCCAGACCGCATTTGCGGCTGCCCATTCGAGCAGGCGCAGCCGCCGCTCGAGCGACAGCGTGTAGCCGAGCGGCGCCTGCTGGCCGGGCGTCACCATGACGAGCTTTGCCCGTGGGTGGTGGCGCAGGCCATATTCTATGTCGATGCCGTCGGTATCGACCGGGATCGGCGCGAGGGACAGCCCTGCGAGTTCAAGGGCTTTACGGGACCACAGGAAGTTGGGGTTCTCGATCCAGGCGGTCGCTCCGCCAAGGCCGAGAACGCTGAGTGCCAGCCCAAGGCCCCCGGCGAACCCGCCGGTAATGATGATCTGCGATGGCGAGCAATTGATGCCGCGCGCCACCGCGAGATAGCCTGCGATTTCCCGCCTCAACTCCGGCTCGCCGCGAGGATCTGGATAGAGCGGAGGGGCGCTCGCCTCGGTGCGGGCCGCGTGCGCATACAGGCGGGCGAACAATGTCGCCGGAAAGGTTTCGGTCGCCGGCACGCCCATCTGGAAGAACACCGGTCCCTGCGTCATCTCCCGATAGACCTCAATGAAGGAGCCATCGTTCGGCAGCGGCTCGTTTTTCGCCACGGGTCGGGGACGTTGGGCAACCCGCGTGCCCGTCGCGCGCGATGCTTCGATCAACTGTGCGGCGGCCAGCTTTTCATAGGCGGTGCGGACTGTGCCGCGTGCCACACCGAGTTGGGCGGCCAGATCCTGCCATGAGGGCAGGCGCTGGCCCGGCTCCAGCACGCCTGCCTCAATGGCCTTGGCGATGCCCCGCCGGATCTGCTCCGCCAGGGGAATCTTCGCCGTACGGTCAAGACTGAGCGGAAGTGATTTCATATTGCCCGTAGTACAGCATTTCTTGGCATTCTTGGTGCTTTTTTCTAGCCCAATATGCACCATGTCTGGGCGCAGCACACATCTCTGAGACCGAAAGACGTGAACGATGACGAAACGGCTGGACTACAACAAGATCGCTCCCAATGGGGCCAAGGCGCTGGGTGGTGTCTATGGCTACGTCATGCAGAGCGATCTGCCCAGCGAACTGGTGGACCTTGTCTATCTGCGGGTGTCGCAGATCAACAACTGCGCCTTTTGCCTCGACATGCACACCCGCGAACTGATCAAGCGAGGGGTGAAGCTTGAGAAAATTGCACTGCTACAGGCCTGGGCCGAGAGCGGCAGCCTGTTCAGCGAGACCGAACGCGCTGCGCTTGCCTGGGCCGAGAGCGTGACGTTGGTCGCAGAGACCGGCGTGCCGGATAGCGCCTATCAGGCCGTGCGAGCCGTATTCGACGAAAAGCAGCTCGTCGACCTTACGATCGCGATCGCCCTGATCAACAGCTACAATCGCATGGCCATCAGTTTCCGGAACACGCCGCAGGCGGTCCTCGAAAACTAGAGCGTTTTCAGGAAAAGTGGATGCCACTTTTCCAACTCGAAAGCGTTCCAAAACAAAGACTTGGAGCGTTCGTTTTGATGCAATCAAAACTTGAAGCGCTCTAGGCTGCGGTGTCGTCAAATGACCGTTGGAGAAAATCACGATGCTTGAGGAAACCTCGGGAATACGCATTCCGGATAGTAAGCTCGCGCGCGAAGTGACTGAGTTCGTTCGCGATACCGAGAGCGAGTTGCTGTTCCACCACTCGATGCGGGTTTATTGCTGGGGCGCCCTGACGGGAAACCGCAAGGGGCTGCGCTTTGACCCGGAGCTTTTTTTCGCAGCCGCCATGTTCCACGACTTGGGCCTCACCGCCCATTATCACGGCAGCCAGCTCCGCTTCGAAGTGGATGGCGCCAATGCGGCGCGTGAGTTCCTGCTGGGGCGCGGCATTTCCGAACGCGATGTCGAAACTGTATGGAACGCCATCGCGCTCCACACCACCCCCGGAATTCCGCAATTCATGCGTCCTGAAATCGCCCTGTTGCAGGCGGCCGCCGGCATGGATGTCGCCGGCCGCGGCTATGACGATTTCAGCGCCGCCGAGCGCGAGGCCGTCACCGCCGCGTTTCCCCGCGAAGCCGACTTCAAGCACGGCATGATCGATGCCTTCTATGACGGCATGAAGCACCGTCCCGACAGCACCTTCGGCACTTTCAACGATGATTTCCTCGCCTTCAAGGACCCGCACTTCCACCGTATCGACATGTGCAGCGTCATCATGGCGTCCAGCTGGAAGAGCTGAAAGCTGCAGCCGCGGAAGAAAATCGCGGAACCATGTCGATCCGGAAGCGGTTCGTTCGTCGTTTGAATATGGGGCTGCTACGGCCCGTTCAAACGAGGAGAGAAACGATGCGCGTTATGGTGTTGGTCAAGGCCACCGGAGAGAGCGAGAAGGGTTTTACCCCGACGCCCGAGAACATGAAGATGATCGAGGAGATGGGCCGGTTCAACGATGAGTTGCGCAAGGCCGGCATCCTTCTTGCCGCCGATGGCCTTACCCCCTCGTCACGCGGCAAGCGCGTCGCCTTCGACGGCACCGGCCGCACCGTCATCGACGGGCCCTTTACCGAAACCAAGGAGCTCGTCGCCGGCTTCTGGCTCTGGCAGGTCAAGGACATGGATGAGGCCGTCGCCTGGGTAAAGCGCTGCCCAAATCCGATGCCGGGTCCCAGCGAAATCGAAATCCGCCCCATCGAGGATCTGGCCGATTTCCAATAGCTCGAAGTCCAGATCAATCGGGCGCCGGCAGCCACGGGGCCGCTGACGCCCGTTGGATTGGATCAGGGCTTTGCGATTTTGTCCTGCGTCCTGGTGTCGAAATCGCCGGCGTCGTGGCGCTCATGCAGTTGCTCGGCCGGATCGCCCGAGGTGCGGTTGACCATGCGCCCGCGTTTAACTGCAGGGCGAGCCAGGATCGTATCGGCCCAGCGCTGGACATTCTTGTAATCCTGCACCGACAGGAACTCGGCGGCGCCATACTGCCACCCCTTGGCAAGCCCTCCATACCAGGGGAATGTCGCGATATCGGCGATGGTGTATTCCGGGCCGCCAAGATATTCGGCCTCGGCCAGGCGCCGATCCAATACGTCGAGCTGGCGCTTCACCTCCATCGCAAAACGGTTGATCGCATATTCGATCTTGGTCGGCGCATAGGCGTAGAAATGCCCAAAGCCGCCACCCAGATAAGGCGCGCTGCCCATCTGCCAGAACAGCCAGGAGAAACATTCCGCACGGGCCGGCTGCTCGGTCGGCAGGAGCGCCCCGAACTTTTCGGCCAGGTAGACCAGGATCGAGGCAGACTCGAAAACGCGAATGGGCGTCGTCCCCGAACGGTCCATCAGCGCCGGAATCTTCGAGTTGGGATTGACGTCGACGAAGCCGCTGCCGAACTGGTCGCCTTTGCCGATATTGATCAGCCAGGCATCATATTCGGCGCCACTGTGACCGAGGGCCAGTAGCTCCTCGAGCATGATCGTGACCTTTTGCCCATTTGGCGTCCCCAGTGAGTAAAGCTGCAGGGGATGCTTGCCGACGGGCAGTTCCTTGTCCTGCGTCGGGCCGGCGACCGGTCGGTTGGTCGAAGCGAAGGGCCCGCCATTGCCCTTGTCCCAGGTCCAGACTTTTGGGGGAATATAAGCGACTGCGTCGGTCATGAAACGCTCCGTGAGGTATGGGGCCGGCTTTGCCGTTGACGACAAGCATATGCTCTGCCGCAAGGCGTTCTACCACTCCTCGGAAGATAACATCGCTGTGCGTCTCCTTCATTGCGGCACGCTGTCGCCGCAAGGACTTGACTGACTCATACCCCTTCAGCTATACGTTAATTCATAGCTCGCTGGGTATGGGTTTCACATGTCGACCGCGCACGATACGCTTTTCAGGACACTTGCCGACCCCACGCGACGGGCCATCTTCGAACGGCTTTGCCGCGAGGGCGAAAAGACCGTCGGCGCGCTCACGTCCGGGGCAGGGGTCTCGCAGCCCGTCGTCTCCAAGCACCTCGGTGTCTTGCGGCAGGCAGGCCTGGTGCGCGACCGCCATGAGGGGCGCAACACCCACTACAGCGCCCAGCTCGGCGCCCTCGTGCCGCTGCTTGACTGGACCCACCAGATGGCGGGGTTCTGGGAAAGCCGGTTCGACGACCTGGAAGACCTGCTCAAGAGGATGGACCAGTGACTGATCCCAAACCCCAGACGCGCTCGGTGGTCATCGAGCGCGAGCTGGCCCACTCGCCGGAAAAGCTCTGGCGCGCACTCACCCAACCGCACCTGATGGAGGCGTGGCTCATGAAGAACGACTTCAAGCCTGTCGAGGGGCATCGCTTCAATCTAAGTAATGAACCCCGTCCCGACGTCAACGTCGTCATCGATTGCGAAGTGCTCACTGTCGAGCCGAACCGGACGCTGTCCTATACTTGGGCCGCCTATGGCCTCGAAAGCGTGGTCACCTTTACGCTCACGCCGACCTCGGCGGGCACGCGTCTGCGCATGGAGCAGTCAGGCTTCCGGCCCGACCAGGAGGCAGCATTCAGGGGCGCCACCGCCGGATGGCACAGATTCCTTGCCGCCTTGGAGGACGTCCTCTCTGAGACGGACTAAGGCAAAAATCCAACCCGAAACAAAATCCAACACAAAACGGAGAAGACCCATGAAGATCAAACTGACCGCCATCTATGTCGACAATCAGGAAAACGCCCTGCGTTTTTACACCGATGTACTGGGCCTGACCAAAAAGGCCGATTTCAGCAATGGTCCGTTCCGCTGGCTGACTGTCGCATCGCCCGACGAGCCAAATGGCACCGAGCTGCAGCTCGCGCTGAACGACAATCCCGCTGGCAAGGCTTACCAGGAGGCCATTTTCCAGCAGCACCAGCCAGCCGTCAATTTCATCACCGACGACGTCAAGGCTGACTATGAGCGCATCAAGGCCGCCGGCGGCGAGTTCGTCATGCCGCCGACCGAGGTCACCGGCTCGACCATCGCGCAACTGAACGACACCTGCGGCAATCTCATCCAGATCACGCAGTTGGCGCGCTGGTAGGCAGCACCATGGTGCGCACGACGAAAAAGACGGTCGTCCTGCTTTCGGGCGACAACCCGCAAATCCGCAAGGGTGACGGCGATGGTCCGGTCCAGGCCTACATCGCCGCCCTGCCTGGCTGGAAGCGCGATGTCGGTGCGCACCTCGACGCGCTTGTCATGCAAGCCGTGCCCAACGTCAGCAAGGCCGTGAAGTGGAATTCGCCCTTCTACGGCATCGAGGGGCAGGGCTGGTTCCTGTCCCTTCACGCCTTCAAGCGTTACATCAAGCTGGCCTTCTTTCGCGGCACGTCGCTGCAGCCGCTGCCGCCGGGAGACAGTAAAAGTCCCGAAACGCGCTATCTCGATATCCATGAGGGCGATAGCCTGGACGAAGCCCTTTTAACCGGCTGGATAAAGCAGGCTTCCCAATTACCCGGATTTCTCACCCCGAACGCTGATCTCATCCCGCCGCTGCCGGTGGGTCAACTGCAAGGTAAATCCATGGAGCCGTCAGAACGCATCGATCACCTGATCGCCGAACTCACGGATTGGCGCGGCAGGACGCTGGCCCATGTCCGCAAGCTCATCCTCGCCGCCGATTCCCAAATCACCGAGGAATGGAAATGGATGGGTAGCCCGGTCTGGGAGCGCGATGGCATCATTGCGGTCGGCAATGCCCACAAGGACAAGGTGAAGCTGACGTTTTCCCATGGCGCCAGCCTCCCCGATCCGGACAAGCTCTTCAACAACGGTTTGAACGGCAAGGTCTGGCGCGCGATCGATATTTTGGAGAACGACCAGATTCCCGAAGACGCTCTGCAGACCCTGGTCCGCGCCGCTATCGCCTACAATCAGGACAAGCCGAAAAAGCCGAAATCCGTCCGCGCCGCACCCAAGGCTTAGGCGCCGGAAGTCTCTGTCTCGGCGGCAGCCTTGAGGTTGGCGAGACCTCTTTCGAAGTCCTTGCCGATCATCTTGTCCATGCTGAGGAAGGTCGTCATCAGCCTGTGCATGTAGGGCATGGGGCCATACATGGCCCAGGTCACATTGGTGCCGCTGCCGCTTGGCCGCAGGGTGAACTCGGCGAAGTTGTGGGCCTGCATCGGCTTGATGAAATCGAGCGTCGCCAGCACTTTCGAAGAGGGGTTGGACTCCACGATTTCCATGCGTCCCGCCCCGACCTTGCTGTTCCCCTCATAGGCATAGATTGCGCCCTTGCCGTTGTCCGGTCCGTCATAGCTGCGCTGCAGGTTGGGATCGACGTTCTCCCAGGGTGACCACTGCGTCCAGTTATGGAAGTTGTCGATGAGGGAAAAGACCTTGTCGGGCGGGGCCTCGATGGTCGTCGACCGCTCCATCCGGAATGTCTTGGGTTTCGTCGCCGCGTAGATCAGTAGGGCGATGATCAGAATGACGATTGCAACGATTACGGCTGTCAATGCTTCCTCCCCAAGACGCCAGCATGCTGAGGGAAGAATTATCTTTTTTCGATCTCCGCGCAATCGCTTGAGGCAGTCCGCGATTCAGGTTTCTGATAGGGCTGGACCAACTCGATGCGGATAGCCGGTGGTGCCGGGCACCGCTAGCGTTCGTCGTTGGCAAGATAACATTTTGGAGGCTGGAGCATGGCGCTCAAACGCATGGACAACGTCGGAATCGTCGTCGAGGACCTTGGCGTGACGATTGATTTCTTTCGCGAACTCGGCCTCGAACTCGAAGGCCGGGCCATGGTCGAGGGAGAATGGGCCGGACGTGTCACCGGACTGGGCGATCAGCAGGTCGAGATCGCCATGATGCGCACACCGGACGGCCATAACCGGCTCGAACTCTCCCGCTTCCTCGCACCGGCGGTGGTCGCGGATCACCGAACCGCCCCGGTCAATGCCCTGGGCTACCTCCGCGCCATGTTCACCGTGGATGACCTTGACGGAACGCTTGCAAGGCTGCGCACGCACGGCGCGCAACTCGTTGGCGAAGTCGTCCAATATGAGGACGTGTATCGGCTCTGCTACATCCGTGGACCCGAGGGTCTGCTCATCGGGCTAGCCGAAGAACTTCGCTGATGGGCCCGCATGAGAGCTAATGTGCTGGACTTGGGGCAGGGCTTCCAGCAGGGCAGCGCCACCGTCAACGGGGTGAGAGCCGAACCATTCGTGCGCTGAGGGGCACTAGACGCTCGCCTTCGCCATGTCGCGGACGCCGCTCACGTCCCGCAATGGCGACAGCCCATAGAGCCGGCTATATTCGCGACTGAATTGCGACGGGCTCTGGTACCCCACGCTGTAGCCGGCCGTGCCGACATCCATGCGCTCGGCCAGCATCAGCCGGCGAGCCTCGTGCAGGCGCAGTTGCTTTTGATATTGCATCGGCGTCATCGCCGTAACCGCCTTGAAGTGATGGTGCAGCGATGACTGGCTCATGCCGACCCGTTCGGCCAGGGCCTCGATGCGCAGTGGCTGCACGAAATTCTGCCGCAACCACGCAACCGCGTGCGCGATGCGGTTGGTCGGCGATTCCAGCATCGCCATCTGCAAAAGCGTTGGGCCGAATGGCCCCGTCGCCACCCGGTAGAGGATTTCCTGTTCTATCAGCGGCGCGAGTGCTGCAATATCCTGCGGTCGGTCGAGGAGTCGCAGCAGCCGGACCACGGCATCCAGCAGGTCGTCGGAGGCCCGGTTGACCGACACCGCTCGCATGACTTCCTGACCGGGCGAATGCGGCGTGATATGGGCCTGACCCAGTGCGGCTTTCAGCAGGCTCGGCTCTATCCGGAGCCCCAGGCCGAGCAGCGGTTCCGCCGTGCTCGCTTCCGTAGCGCTGGAGATCACGGGCAGGTCGAGCGACACCACCAGATAATCGCCAACCCCGTAGCGGTAAACTTCGGACCCTAGCGTCAGGCTTTTGGCGCCTTGTACGACAAGGGCGAAGCAGGGCCACTGTGCCGTGTGCACGCAAAGCGTCGGGGAGGTGCGCCGCGTGAAGAACAGATTGACGATCGCCGTGGCGTATTCGTCCTCACCCGGGGCAAAACGGGCAATGATCGCTGCTATTTCTTCATAGGGGTGGGACGGAAACGGCATGGAACACCTGCAGATTTCAGATGGAATTGCTGCATCGCCGGTCTATCCGATGCTGCAAGCCAAGTCAGGGGTGACGGACGCTCTTTGCAGGATCGTGCATGAATCTCGCAGCATCGCGATAACGCCGCCCGCCACGGCCGCTCCATAAGTCGCCTCAACGGCAATCTTGCCGGCAAGTGAATTGGAGCATCCATGGCCAACCCAATACCTACTCCGGCCGGCAAGGTCGTGCTGATCACCGGCGGCAGTAGCGGTATCGGCGAGGCGACCGCCCGTCATCTGGCGGGGCAGGGCCATCGTGTCGTGCTTGGCGCCCGCCGTGTCGACCGGATCGCTGCCGTGGCGGCCGGGATCCGCGCCGCCGGCGGCGAAGCCGTTCACCACGCCCTCGACGTCACCGATCCGGAAAGCTTCAGAACCTTCGTTACCATCGCGCACCGGCACTACGGACAGATCGACGTGCTCCTCAACAATGCCGGCGTCATGCCGCTGTCCTTATTGGAAGACCTCAAGGTCGAGGAGTGGAACCAGATGATCGACGTCAATCTGCGCGGGGTCCTGCATGGCATCGCGGCGGTGCTGCCAACCATGAAGGCACAGGGGGGCGGACATATCATCAACGTCGCGTCGACTTCGGGCCACCGGGTGGATCCGACCGCTGCCGTCTACAGCGCCACCAAGTTTGCGGTCCGCGCTTTATCGGAAGGTCTGCGGCAGGAAAGCCGCCAGATTCGCGTCACTATCGTCAGCCCCGGCTTGACTCGTACCGAGCTTTTTGACGGCATCAGCGACCCTGAGGTTAAGGCCGGCGCGGGCGCCATGCTGGCGCAATCCTCGATCTCACCCTTCGCCATCGCCGAAGCGATCGGTTTCGCCATCAGCCAGCCCGCCGATGTTGACGTCAATGAATTGATCATTCGTCCCACGGCACAAGGATAACCAGATGCCCACCGCCATCGAGGTAACCACCTTCAAGCTTGTCGCCGGTCACACGGTCGCTGACTTCGTCGCCGCCAACGCCGATATCGATGTCTGGCTGCAGCGGCAGCCGGGTTTCCAGTCGCGCCGCATCGCCGAATTGGATGATGGCTCGATCCTCGACATGCTGATCTGGTCGTCCGCAGAAGCCGGCGGCGACGCCGCCGGTCGTATCATGGCGGAAACGGCCAATTCGCCGGTTCACCGCATGATCAACCAGTCAACCGTCGACTGGCGTATCGCCGAAGTGCGCCACCAACTGTGATTTCCCCCGGGCGGCGTCCCTGGCGCCCGGACCTACTTTCCTGCCGGATTGTCGTCGTTGGCGATGGTCTGCACGTCTTCAAGGCGTACGAACTTGAAGCCTTTTGCCTGCAGCGCCAGGATACCTTCGGCGACGCCTTCGCCGGAATGCCGCTTGGGCTGGTTGATATGCGCGATGATGACGTCGCCATCCTTGGCGCCGCTGATCTGCCTGGCGGCCACCGGCGCGAATACCGAGGCGCCATAGTCGCCGTTCAGCGAATAGCCCGCCACCTGATAGCCCAGTGTGCCGATCTCCTTGATTGCTGTCGGGCTGTAGCGCGCCGTGGCGTCGCGATACCAATGTGATTGTACGCCCGCTGCCAGCATCAAGTCGCCTGCGCCGACCTGCACTTCGCTATCGACCGCCGCTAGCGTGCCGGCCGGCGTGATGCCATAGACCTTAGCCTTGCCCAGCACCGCCGGAATATGGTTGGCGCCATGGTCCTCGAGTTCGAACAGATCCGGATGTGTCGTGAGGGTCTTGATGGCGGCGGCATTGTGGCGCAGCCACTTGCCGGTCACGAACAGCGTTGCGGGTATCTTGTTGGCCACCAGTACCGACAGGATGCGGTCGTCCGTCGCCCCATCGCAGGCATCCAGAGTCAGTGCCACCTGCGGATGGTCCTTGCCGCCTGGCGCGATGTGCAGTGTTGGCTCAACCAGATCGGACGCCATTGCGCCACCCGTGAACAGGGTGAACACGACAACCAGCAGAAACCGCATAGGACGCTCCGATGAGTGGCTGAAAAGGCCGGGGGCAGGCGCCGAATTCCAAGCGTCGCTCTATGGCTTTTCGGCGGCCGAATGTCGAGAATCGCAAACTTTAATGCTTTCGTATGTTCTTGTTTTGTTCTAATATCGTGCGTTGGAAAATCAAAGCCGAAAGATGCCCGCATGCAGGACATGTTCGCCGACCCGCTCTCCACCACTTCCGAACCGCTGGATGTGCTGTTCTTCGCGCTCACGCCCGATGCCGCGGTGGACCGCCAGATCCAGCAGCTGCAACGCCGTTTACGCCTCGATTTCGACCTGACCCGCCCCCCGATGCCAGCCGAACGCCAGCATGTGTCGCTCATGGGGCTCAGCGGCACCGCAGGATTTTCAAGGCAGTTGGTGGACGAAGCCACGAAGGCGGCGCGTCTGGTCTCGTCGAGCCCCTTCGAGATCCGCTTTGACCGCGTCTCGACATTCGGCGGTGGCTCGATTGTCCTCTGCGGCAGGGATGTGTTGCCCGACACCGAGCAGTTCCGCGAAGGTCTTCTGGCGAGCTTCCGGGCCACGCCACTGCGCTTTCTTGCCGAACGGGCGCACCGCCATGGCTTCAGGCCCCATCTCACGCTTTTCTACGGCGAGGCGCGCGCCCTCGAAGTCGACATCGCGCCCGTTACGTGGACCGTCCGGGATTTCGTGCTGATCCACAGCCTCGTGGGGCGCAGCCGGCACATCCATGTCGGCCGCTGGCAGCTATGACGGAAAACGGCCCCGGATTGTACCGGGGCCGTCGGGATTGGCTTACTGCAGGTTCAGCGCGGCGCTGAAATTGCCCATCGGCGGTTCGTCATTGGCGGCGAGCGCCTTGTCGCGGGCGACCAGGCCCGGCAGCACCGGCAGGTCATAGCGCGCGGTGATGAAGCGCAGGATCGAGGTCGTGTCATACTGGGTATGATCGACCATGCCCTGCTTGGCGAAGGGCGAGATGATGAAGGCCGGGATACGGTTGCCCGGGCCCCAACGGTCGGCCTTGGGTGGTGCGACGTGGTCCCAGAAGCCGCCGTTTTCGTCATAGGTGACGATGACCAGCATGTGGCCCCACTGCGGGCTTTTCTCGAGATGCGAGACGATATCGGCGAGATGCGCGTCGCCGCTCATCACGTCCGCGTAACCGCCATGTTCGTTGAGGTTGCCCTGCGGCTTGTAGAACGTCACCGCCGGCAGCTTGCCGTCGTCGATGTCCTTGAGGAAGGCCGTGCCATCGAGGCCGCCATCCTTGAGATGCTCGGCGCGGGCCGGGGTGCCGGGCGCGTAAGCGGCAAAGAAGTTGAACGGCTGGTGATGGAACTGGAAGTTCGGCACCGGCGTGGCGTTCTTGCCATCCAGCGTCGCCTGCCAGGCGCCAGCATACCAGGCCCAGCTGATGTTCTTCAGCGACAGCAGGTCGCCGATGGTGATGTCCGTCTGCGGCGGCAGCGTCGTTGCGGCAGTCGGGTCGGCCATGGCCGGGTCACCGCCGGCAACCGGCGGATTGGCGCTCGGCTGATAGGGCGGCTGCATGGTGTTGACGGCATAGAAATCGGGGGTGATGGCGCCGTCATTGACGAACTTCGGCACGCCGCCAAGGGCGGAAGCCGGGGAGTTGTCGGCAACCTTGAGGGTCTTGCCATCGGCCTCGACCGCTGCGATCTGGCCCTTTACGGGGCTCTGGTCGGCGTTCGGATAATAAGGAGCGCAACCGCAGATCAGCGCGAAGTGGTTGAGGAAGGAACCGCCGAAGGCGCCCTGGAAGAAGTTGTCGGCCAGAACGTACTTCTGCGCCACCGACCACATCGGCAGCTTCGAGCCGTCATAATGGCCCATCACCAGCCCGCCCGAATCGGCCCAGGCGGCGAATTTGTCATTCCGGCCGCCATCGATCTGCATCTGCTCCTGGTAGAAGCGGTGCCAGAGGTCGCGGGTGATGACGCCGGTGCCTTCATTGAAGCCCTTCGGGTCATCGATGGAGAAGTCGTCGTTCGGCAGGTGTGCCGACTGCGCTTCGGTCACGGCGGGCTCGACGCCCTTGGCGGTCAGGCCGCCCCAGGCCGGCGGCAGTTCGGCGAGCGGCTTGCCGTCGCGGTCGATCTGCTGCGCCTGTGCGGGCGTCACGTTCTGCAGGCCATTGGCGCCCGGGAAGCTGCCATAGAGGTTATCGAAGCTGCGGTTTTCCGCATAGATGACGACGACGTTCTGAATCTTGTCGAAGCCGGCAGGGGCGGCATTGGCGGCCGGAACGGCGGCGAAGGACGCAAGAGCCAGGCTGGCAAGCGATAGGGAGGAGAGGAGCTGATGCCTCTTCATGGTGGGTAACCTCATGGCTAGGACGGAATGGCTAGAGGTGGCCGCCGCGCAACGTTGACGTCACAGGGCAACCGCATGGCGCCCTTTAGGCTATTCCCGCCACCTATCAGCTTTGTGACAATTGCGGCCGTGCCGCCACCCACCGTCATCAATCCGTAGCAGAGCTGCCGGATTATCGGCCGCTTCAACCTGGAATCCTGCCCGTGACTTTGACCAGCAGATTGCGACTGAGCCTTGTCGCGCTTGTCGCCACCACGTTTGTGGGCTTTGCGGCCCTGCCGCTGCAGCCCGTCAATGCCGCCACCGTCGCCGTGGATGGCGTCCATCCCGGCCCGCTCACCCGCACTGAGGCTTTCGCCCGCGTCGAAGCGCTGACCAAGCTCGGCCGCGAAATGTTCGTCGATCCCTCGCTTTCCGCTTCCGGCGCCCAGTCCTGCTCGTCCTGCCACGATCCCAAGCGGGCTTTCGGCCCGCCCAACGCGCTTGCCGTGCAACTCGGTGGGCCCGACATGGACCAGCCAGGTGTCCGCGCCGTGCCATCGCTGCGTTACCTGCAGGCGGCGCCATCCTTCACCGAACACTTCTATGATTCCGAGGATGAGGGCGACGAGAGCGTCGACAATGGCCCCACCGGTGGCCTCACCTGGGATGGCCGTGTCGATCACGGTAGCGACCAGGCCAAGATTCCGCTTCTGTCCCCCTTCGAAATGGCCAATACCAGCGTCGATGAGGTCGCCACCTCACTGTCCAAGTCCAGTTATGCCGATGAGTTCAAGGCCGCTTTCGGCGCCGATGTCTTCGCGCATCCGCAGGACGCATTCGATGCCGCGGTCGAGGCGCTCGGCACCTTCGAGCAGAGCAGCGCCGACTTCTATCCCTATTCCAGCCGCTATGACGATTTCCTCGCCGGCAAGGGGACGTTGACGGCGCAGGAACTCCATGGCCGCGAACTCTTCGAGGATCCGACGAAGGGCAATTGCAACAGCTGCCATCTGAGCGAGCCCGCCAACGACGGCGAACCGCCCCAGTTTACCGACTACGGTTTTCTCGGCCTGGGCGTGCCGCGCAATGCCTCCATCCCCGCCAATGCCGATGCCGGCTATCACGATCTGGGTCTTTGCGGCCCGCAGCGCACCGACTTCAAGGACCGCCCGGAATATTGCGGCCTGTTCCGCACCCCGACGCTGCGCAACATCGCGCTGCGCCAGACCTTCTTCCACAATGGCGAGTTCCACACCCTGCGTGATGTGGTTGCCTTCTATGCGACGCGCGATACCGATCCGGGCCGCTGGTATCCTAAGAACCCCGATGGCTCGATCGCCCAATATGACGATTTGCCAAAGGCTTATTGGGATAACTTGAATCAGGATCAACCCTTCGGCAAGCAGCTTGGGGATGAACCAGGCCTGACAGAGGCCGAGATTGACGACGTCGTCGCCTTCCTTGGCACCCTGACCGACAAGGACCAATTGCCCAATCCGCCCGATTTCCAGAAGGGCACGAAGTAGCCTGAAGCGCGCTTCCGACGACACATTTAGGGGCGGGTGCAAAACCCGCCGCGATGCCTATTTGGGCATCCTCAAAATCCCCGGATGCCTTCAATTGCATTGTGTCGCCGCCGACACTATTGTGCCGCCGAATTCAGGTCGGGTAGTCAAGGCGTTCCATGTCCCAAGACGATGTCATCTTTCGCGAAGTCGACGAAGAGCTGCGCCGTGAGCGCATGCACTCGCTCTGGCGCCGCTTCGGTCCCTATGTCATCGCGGCGGCCGTCCTTGTCGTGCTGCTCGTGGCGGCCAATGAGGGCTGGAAGTGGTGGCGCAACGGCGCCTCTGCCCAGGCTTCCGACCAGTTCTATGCTGCCCTGAAACTCTCCGACGGTGGCGATCTCGCCGGCGCCGACGCTGCCCTTCAGAAGATCGAAGGCGAAGGTGGCGGTTACGCCGTCCTTGCCAGCTTCAAGCAGGCTTCGCTGCTGGTGAAGCAGGGCAAGAAGGCCGAAGCCGTCGCCGCCTACGATGCGCTCGCCAGCAATCAGTCCGATGTCCGCCTGCGCGAACTGGCGCTGGTGATGGCGGCCAATATCCTGGTTGACACCGGCTCGCTGGGTGACGTGCAGTCGCGCGTCTCCAGCCTCGTCAGCGTCGACAGTCCCATGCGTAACGCTGCTCGCGAAGCCATTGGCCTGGCTCAGTACAAGGCTGGCGATCTCGCGGGCGCCACCAAGACTTTCACCGACATCACCGCCGATCCGAATACGCCGCGCGATCTGCAGAGCCGTATCCAGCTCTATCTCGCCCAGTTGATTTCCGACGCTCCCGCCGCGACGCCCGCACCCGCCGCTACCTCGGCGCCTGATGCCGCGGCAACGCCCGCAACCCCTCCCGAGACATCCGCAGCGCCGGTGACGGATACCACCACTCCTGCGACCGACGCGGCGCCCGCCGCCGACCAGCCGCTGGGTGATGCCTCCTCGATGATGCAGATGATGGCGCCTTCGGCAGCCCCGGCCGTCGACGCCGCGCCGCCGACCGACCTGACCCTGCCGCCAGCCGATACGCTGGCACCGGGCACGCCTGTTCTGCCGCCCGATGCCACTCCGGCACCGGATGCCGCTGCTCCGGCACCGAACGCACCCGCACCGGATGCTCCGGCACCCGCTGCCGCCACGCCGGCGCCGGATGCTGTCGCTCCCGCGGCCGACGCTGCGCCCGCCCCGGTTAGCGAGCCTGCGCCCGCCACGCCTCCGGTGGTGACTCCGGCCACCCCTGCGCCGGCGGCCGGCAACTGATCGCCGCCGTCGCCACTATAAAGAGTAGAGGCCGATGAGCGTCACTGTAGCCATTGTCGGTCGTCCCAATGTCGGCAAGTCCACGCTGTTCAACCGGCTCGTGGGCCGCAAGATTGCGCTGGTCGACGATACGCCGGGCGTCACCCGCGACCGGCGTGAGGCCGAAGGCCACATCGCCGAGCTGCGCTTCCGCGTCCTCGACACCGCAGGTTACGAGGACCGGACCGATGGCAGCCTCGAAGACCGCATGCGCCAGCAGACCGAGCTCGCCATTCGTGAGGCCGACGTGATCCTGTTCATGTTCGATGCTCGCGCCGGCGTCACGCCGCTGGACGAGCGCTTCGCCCAGGTGCTGCGTCGTGCCGGCAAGGATGTGCACCTGGTCGGCAACAAGGCCGAGGGCAGGGCGGCCGATGCCGGCCTGATGGAGGCCTATTCGCTCGGCTTTGGCGAACCCATTCCGCTATCCGCAGAACATGGCCTCGGGCTTGCCGATTTGCACGCCGTGGTCACCGCCGCCATCGATCGTGTGGCCGATAAGCAGAAGGCCGCCGAACTCGCCAGCCTGGATCAACTGCCCGAAGTCGATGTCGACCTGCCCGAAGATGACGGCTCGGACGAAAACGCCCCGACCCGCCGCTGGGACCCGCAGCGCCACCTCAACGTCGCCATCATCGGGCGTCCCAATGCCGGCAAATCGACGCTGATCAACCGCATGGTGGGTGAAGACCGTGTGCTCACCGGCCCGGAAGCCGGCATTACCCGCGATTCCATCCTGGTGCCGTGGGAATGGCAGGGCCGCGTCATCAACCTCGTCGACACCGCCGGCATGCGCAAGCGCGCCCGCGTCCAGGAAAAACTGGAAAAGATGGCGGTCGGCGACTCGCTGCGCTCCATCCAGTACGCCGAAGTCGTCGTGCTGCTGCTCGATGCCACCATCCCGTTCGAAAAGCAGGACCTGCAGCTCGCCGATCTGGTCGAGCGCGAGGGCCGGGCGCTGGTCATCGCGGTCAACAAGTGGGACCTGATCGAGGATAAGAACGCCAAGCTTGCCGAGCTGCGTGAAGAGTGCGAGCGCCTGTTGCCGCAATTGCGCGGCGTTCAGCTCATCACGCTATCCGGCCTGCAGGGCCGCAACATCGACAAGCTCATGGCCTCGATCTTCACGGTCGAGCGCGCCTGGAACACGCATATCTCTACTGCGCGTCTCAACCGCTGGCTGGCAGCCATGACCGAGAGCCATCCCCCTCCGGCAGTTTCGGGCCGCCGTCTCAAGATACGCTACATGACGCAGGCCAAGACCCGGCCGCCCAGCTTCATCATCTTCGCGTCGCGCCCCGACGCGCTGCCGATGGCCTATCAGCGTTACCTCGTCAACGGTCTCCGCGAAGCCTTCGACATCCCGGGCGCTCCCATTCGCCTCTGGGTTCGCGGCGGCAAGAACCCCTTCTCTCGCGACGACGACTAGTCGCATCTGACGAGCCATGGCGTCCTTCCCCTTGGGGGAGGGGCCGGTGGGGAGCCTCGCTGTCCGACGTGGCCGCAAACTCTCCAACATTCCCCATAGCCCTCCCTCCAATAATCCCGCTATAACTCCTTCGCTTAAGCGGCCCTCTATCGAGTGCGGGACCGTATCCTCCGTTGACGCCTTGATAGTTGAAATTCTGATCATCGCCGTTCTGACCCTGATCAACGGTCTGCTGGCAATGTCCGAACTTGCGGTTGTGTCTTCTCGCCCCGCGCGCCTCCGGGTCCTGGCGGCGGAGGGGCATAAGGGCGCGCTGGTCGCCATCCGCCTCGCCGAGGAGCCGGGCAAGTTCCTCTCATCGGTGCAGACCGGCATTACCCTGGTGGGCGTGCTCTCCGGTGCCTTCTCCGGCGCGACGCTGGGTGGGCGCCTCGGCGACTGGTTGACCGAGCAAGGCATCGGTACGAACCTGGCCCATGGCCTGGGCGTCGCCATCGTCGTCATCGTCATAACCTATCTGTCGCTGATCATCGGCGAACTGGTGCCCAAGCAGATTGCCCTGCGTGATCCCGAAAGGATCGCCGCGCGGGTCGCGCCGCTGATGCATTGGCTTGCCGTCATTGGTGCACCGCTGGTCTGGCTGCTCGATATTTCAGGCCAGGGCGTTCTCTTCCTTCTGGGCCAGACCGGCGAGCAGGAAGAGAAGGTGACCGAAGAAGAGGTGAAGTCCCTCATCGCCGAGGCCGAAAGCGCCGGCGTGCTGGAGAGCGACGAGCGCTCCATGATCACCGGCGTGATGCGCCTTGCCGACCGCTCCGCCCGTGGCCTCATGACTCCCCGGCGCGACGTCGAACTCATCGATTTGTCCGATGGCGAGGCCGAGATTCGCCGCACCATCCGCAATGCCCATCGCTCGCGCCTGCCCGTGCAGGATGGCGATGCCGATTCCATCATCGGCGTGCTGGCGCTGCGCGACCTCGTCGGCGTCATCGATACCGAAGCGCCGCTCGATGTCCGCAAATATGTGCAGCCGGCGCCCGTTGTCATGGATCGCACCGATGCCCTGGGCGTCATCCGTGCGTTGCGCGCTTCGGTCGTGCATATGGCGCTGGTGTTCGACGAATACGGACACTTCGAAGGCATCGTTACCTCGGGCGACCTGCTCGAGGCCATTACCGGCGTCTTCCAAGAGGAAGAGGGGAGCGAGCCGGCCGTCATTGTCCGTGATGACGGGTCCTATCTCGTCTCCGGCTGGATGCCGGTCGATGAGTTCGGTGACAAGATGGGCGTGTCGGTGCCGCGCGACGCCAAATACGAAACCGTCGCCGGATATGTCCTGTCAGAGATCAACCGCTTGCCCAAGGTCGGCGAAACCTTCGAAAGCGGGGGCTGGCGCTTCGAGGTCATCGATCTCGATGGCCGCCGCATCGATAAGATCCTGATGACCAAGGTGGAGTAGGGCTTACCCCAACGCCACCGGTTTGCGGCAATGCATTTAACTCCGGTGTAAGCCAACCTGCCTATCATGCGCCCTGTTCCTGGGGGCCCCATGTCAATCGTCGCTGTCGACAACCTTGCTGGAGGCGGCCGCCGCATACCCGTGCTGGCAATTGCCATTGCAGCTTACGTCGCGGTCGCCGCGGTGATTGCACCCAACGATTTTTCCGACATGTGCCTGCAATATCTGCACCAGGCCATCATCCTGCCGCCGGTGCTGTTGGTCGGCCTGTGCATGGCCTCGCTCATCCGCCGGCCGCGGGCTCCCGTGTCCTTCATCATCGACGTGCTGCGGGATCGCCTGCTGTGGCTGATCCTAGTCGTCGCCATCTTCTGCGTCGGCATGGCTGCCTTCACCACGATCAAGATCGCCATACCGCATCTCGTGCCATTCTACGCCGACCGCTGGCTGGCCGATATCGATGGCCTGCTGGTGCCCGGCGGGCCAGGCCTTTTGGCCCATGCGCTGGTGCCGGGCTGGGCCGCCTATTCGCTGGCGTTCCTTTATGGTCCGATCTGGTTCCTCGGCTGGTTTGGGCTGCTGGGCTTCGTGGCCCTCAATGGCGACAAGCGGCTGCGCGGGCGATACTTCTGGTCGATGGCGCTGTTGCTCTGCGTCGTCGGCACGGTTCTGGCCGTATTGCTGTCATCCGTTGGCCCGGTCTTTTACGACCGCATCTATGCCTCGGACCGTTTCGGCGACCTGATGCAGCTGCTGGCCAACAGCTCGGTCGGCAGCTACATGCATGACGAGACGGCTTATCTCTACGACAATTACGTTAGCAACGGCCACGGCATGGGGACCGGCATCTCCGCCATGCCCAGCGTCCACATCGCCGTCGTCACCCTCAATGCCTGGATGCTGAGCAGTCTCAATCGCTGGGTCGGCGCCGTAGCTTGGGGCTATGTCGCTGCCATTGTTCTTGGCTCGGTCTATCTCGGCTGGCACTACCTTGCCGATGGTGCCGTATCGCTCTTCGCGGTCAGCCTGATCTGGTGGCTGACCGGACGCTTCTCGGCCATCAAAGCGCGCTGAACGCGCCGTCCTGCATGTTGTAAAGCATGCCGGTCTGGGTAAGCGTCGGGCTCAGCAGGTCCACCAGCCTGGGTGCTATTTCCGCCGGCCGCGGCAGCGTATCCGGGTCTTCTCCCGGCATGGCGCGCGCCCGCATCGCGGTGCGCACGGCGCCCGGATAGAACAGGTTCGCCTTGACCTTGGTGGTCCCCATCTCGCCGGCATAGGATTTCACCATCGCGTCGAGCGCCGCCTTGCTCGCCGCATACAGCCCCCAATAGGGCCGGGCGCTGCGGGCCGACGATGACGAGACGAACGCCACGCGTCCGGCAGCGGCCTGCCGCAACAGCAGGTCCATCGAGCGCAGTAGCCTGAAATTCGCCGTTACGTTGGTCGCCATCACATTGGCGAACTCTTCCGGCGCGATCTGCGGCAGGGGGCTCAGTGTGCCCAGGAGGCCCGCATTGCCGATCAGCCCATCCAGCATGCCCCAGCGCTCGAAGATCGCTGCGCCAAGCCGGTCGATGGCATCGCCGTCCTTGATGTCGAGGGGCACCAGCGTTGCCGAAGATCCGAGGTCCTGAATCTCGTCATCCAGTTCCTCTAATCCGCCGACGGTCCGCGCCACCGCGATCACATGCGCTCCGCGACGTGCCGCCTCGCGCGCTGCCGCGTAGCCAATGCCACGCGATGCGCCCGTGACCAGCACGACTTTGCCGTGCAGATCCTTAGCGTTTGCCGGTGCCTTAGCCATGCCTAACCTGCTTCCCTCATGAGCGAAATCTGCTTGGGTTCATTCTTCGTCCGCCCATTCAGATCGGTCAGAGGCGTCGGATAGTCCCCGGTGAAATAGTGATCGGTGAATTGCGGCGCCAGGTTGTTCCGCGGCTCACCGCCGACGGCGCGATAAAGCCCGTCGATCGAAAGAAAAGCCAATGAATCCGCGCCGATATAGCGGCACATTGAATCAAGATCTGAATATTGGTTGGCCAGCAATTTTTCCGGATCCGGCGTGTCGATGCCGTAGTAATCCGAGTGATAGATCATCGGGCTCGCCACCCGGATGTGCACTTCGCGCGCGCCCGCTTCGCGGATCATTTGCACGATCTTGATCGAGGTCGTGCCGCGCACGATCGAATCGTCGATCAGCACCACGCGCTTGCCCTCGATCTCGGCGCGGTTCGCCGAATGCTTCAGCTTCACCCCGAAGGCGCGGATCGATTGCGTCGGCTCGATGAAGGTGCGGCCCACATAGTGGTTGCGGATGATACCGAGCTCGAACGGAATGCCGCTTTGCTGCGCAAAGCCGATCGCCGCCGGCGTGCCGCCATCGGGCACCGGCACCACCACGTCGGCATCCACCGGCGCTTCCTTGGCAAGGTTGATGCCCATCTTCTTGCGCGCACTGTAGACGCTGCGCCCCGCCACCATCGAGTCCGGCCGTGCGAAGTACACATATTCGAACAGGCACATGCGCTCGCGCTTGGGCAGCGCCGGCTTCAGGCTGTCGATGGTGATGCTGCCATCCGGCTGTATCTCGCACACCACGACTTCGCCCGCCTCGACATCGCGCACGAACTTGGCGCCAATGATGTCGAGCGCGCAGGTCTCCGAGGCAAAGATCGGCTTGCCGTCGAGATCCCCCAGTACCAGAGGCCGAATGCCGTTGGGATCGCGTGCCCCGATCAGCTTGGTGCGCGTTAGCGCCAGCAGCGCATAGGCACCCTCGACCTGGCCGATGGCGTCGACGAAGCGGTCGCTAGACGACTGCTTGCGCGAGCGCGCGATCATGTGCAGCACCACCTCGGTATCGGAGGTCGACTGGCAGATGGCGCCATCCGCGATCAGCTTGCGCCTGAGCGTCAGCCCGTTGGTGAAATTGCCGTTATGCGCGATGGCGATGCCGCCCACTTCCAGCTCGGCGAACAGCGGCTGCACGTTGCGAAGGATAGTTTCGCCCGTGGTGGAGTAGCGCACATGGCCCATCGCCATGTTGCCCGGCAGCCGGGCCAATGTCGCCGGATTGGTGTAGTGGTCGCCCACGAGGCCGAGTTGCCGTTCGGAATGGAACTGCCGGCCATCGAAGGTGACGAGGCCCGCCGCTTCCTGGCCGCGATGCTGCAACGCATGCAGTCCCAGCGCCGTCAGTGCCGCTGCGTCCGGGTGGCCCAGAATGCCGAAGACCCCGCATTCTTCATGCAGGGTATCGCCGTCCAGGTCGAAGTCGTCGGTCTGCGTCTGAGATACCATGAACCGGGCTCCCTAAAACGTTCGGACCGCACATAGGCGGTCCGCACCTGCCAATACTACCGGCTTCACCCAAATATGATCAGAGCTGCGTCTGGCCCTGGGGCTGGGTGGGCGCCGCCTGTGGTTGCGTCGGCGCAACATTGGCCGGCGGCGTCGCGCCACCGGGCAGGGCATTGTTGTTGTCGAAGTTGCCTTCGTTCACCGGCACGTCCGTGGTCTCGTCCGGTACGCCGCCAGCGCCGCGCTTCAGAATGGTGTTGAGCTGATTCTCGAGATCGTCCGGCAGGGCCGCGATGATCTGGTCGCCAAAGCCGCGCAGCGTCGGCAGCGACTTCGATTCCGAGGCCCAGCTTGGCAGGTTCTGCCCCAGGAGCCAGGTTCCGAAAACGACCGCTACCACCGCGATCAGGATGCCGCGCACCACGCCGAACACAAAGCCCAGCGTCCGGTCCAGCGGCCCGATCTTGCTGTCGACCACGAAGTCAGCGATGCGCATGGTGATGAGATGCAGGACAATCAGCGCCACGATGAACGTCACCACTACGGTGGCGATGTCGGCGACGATCTGTTCCTGGATATATTGCCGGGCAATCTCGGGGTGGAATTGCCACATGTAAATGGCAATCGCCGCCGAACCGGCCCAGGTGGCCAGCGATAGCACTTCCCGGGTTAGTCCCCGTGCCGTGGCGAGTATCGCCGAAATCAGCACGAGAATGCCTACACCCACGTCGAACGCAGTCAGCATGGTCTGCTCTTTGCCCTGAACTTGCCGTTGGCCCTCGTTTAGCCGCTTCCGCCTCCAATGCCAAGGCGAACTCGCCGGTTCCTGGAAGATGTTCCCAAAAAGCGATACTTAGCCACAGCCTATGGCTCTCGCTGCTATGACGTCGCGTCTATCACCCCGAAAACCGCCGCCAGCGATAGAGGATATCCGGCTCCTGCGCCTCATTTCCGGCGCCGTCGGTTTGCTCGACAGCCGAAAACCCCTGCCGTTCGTAGAACGCCCGCGCCCCGGTATTGCGCTGGAAGGTCCAAAGCGCAATTTCCGCCATATCGGCCTTTGCCTGATTGACGAGACAGGTGCCGATACCGCGGCCCTGCGCCACCGGCAATATATAGAGCTGCTCGATCCAGCCGGCCGCATAGGCGATGACCGCCACCAGCCTGTCCGCTTCCAGACGCCCCAGGATCGTACACCGTGGCAGGAGCTGTTCGCGCCAATAGGCCGCGTCTTCCGCCGGCGTATGCACATCGCGCAATCCGGGCAGGCGTTGCCACAGTGCCGTTCGCCGTACCATTGCCGCCTCGTGCATACGATCGGCACCCAGCGTCACCAACGTCATGGTCATGCCCGCCGCCTCCGCGCGGCATGTAGCTGCCCTATGCGCCTAGTCCTCAGGGCCGGTGAATGCGTCGCTATTGGCGGCTATCAGCTTCTCCGCCACATACAGGGCGCGATCGCGGTCGCCGCCCAGCCCCATCTGTCCGGTCTCGATATCGAACAGCCGCGCCGCGATGTCTGCCGCCGAAGCGCCCGCGATGGTGATCCGCAGCAGTCCGCCGATATAGCTGTCATACTTGCCGCGCGCACCGGGCACGTTGCGAATGCTGATGGGATCCCAGTGGTCGAGCAGGATCGACCTGACTTGCGCTGCCAGCATCTATTCGGCCGCCTGCGCGCGCCGGCTGTTGGCCGCGACCCGGCCCACCAGTTCCGCCAGGCTCGTGAACTCGCTGACCGTCAGGCCGCTGTTCTTGTCGGCATTGGTCAGTCGTCCCGTCATCACCGATGCAAATCCCAGTTTCTGTGCTTCCCGCAGCCGCAATCCCGCATGTACCACCGGCCGCACCCCGCCGGCCAGTGACACTTCCCCGAAAAACACCGCATCGGAGGGCAGGGGGGCATCGGTCAGCGACGAGATCAATGCTGCTGCCACCGCCATGTCCGCCGCTGGCTCGTTGATCTTCAGTCCGCCGGCGACGTTGAGATAGATGTCGTTCGCCCCGATGCGCACCCCGCACCGGGTCTCCAGCACCGCCAAGATCATCGACAGCCGCGAGGAGTCCCAGCCGACCACGGAACGCCGCGGCGTGCCGAGCGGCGAGGGCGCTACCAGCGCCTGGATTTCGATGAGGATAGGCCGTGTGCCTTCCATGCCGGCGAACACCGCCGAGCCCGCCGCGCCCTCGTCGCGCTGGTCGAGAAACAGCGCCGATGGATTGGCGACCTGCTGCAAACCCAGCGTCGTCATCGCGAACACGCCGATTTCGTCGGTGGCGCCGTAGCGGTTCTTCACCCCGCGCAGGATGCGGAACGTGTGGCTCGCATCGCCTTCGAAATAGAGCACCGCGTCCACCATGTGCTCGACGACGCGCGGCCCCGCGATCTGTCCGTCCTTGGTGACATGGCCGACCAGCACCACCGCGGCGCCGCTCTTTTTGGCGAAGCGTGTCAGCGCCTGGGCCGAGGTGCGCACCTGCGTCACGGTGCCGGGAGCACTTTCCACTCTGTCCGTCCACAGCGTCTGGATGGAATCGATGATGACGAGATCTGGCGGCGGGCCCTGTTCGAGGGTCGCCAGGATCGTCTCGACATTGGTTTCGCTGGCAAGGCTTACCGGCCGCTCGCCCAGTCCGAGGCGTTGCGCCCTGAGACGGATTTGCGCCACCGCTTCTTCGCCCGACACATAGATGACGCGCTTGCCGGCTTCGCCCAGTGCCGCCGCGGCCTGCAGCAGCAGCGTCGATTTGCCGATGCCCGGGTCTCCGCCCACCAGCACCGCCGAGCCCATCACGAAACCGCCGCCCGTGACGCGGTCGAGTTCGGCAATGCCGGTAACCACGCGCGCCGCGCTTTCCGTCTCGCCCGCCAGCGGCACCAGTGCCGTCGGCCTGCCATTGCCCTTGGCGCTCTTCGGCCCGGCACCGACACCGCTATTGTCGAGTTCCTCGACGATGGTGTTCCACTCGCCGCAGCTCTCGCACCGTCCCACCCAGCGCGGATAGACCGCTCCACACGCCTGGCAGATGAATGACGTCTTCGATTTGGCCATGCGCCTCAGTCCTCTTGGCTACCTTCACCGCAGCCGCACCCGCGATGCGAAACCAGCCGGTCCCCGGCTCACGCGCTTCACCCCGGCATGCCACGTCAGTTGCGAGAAAGACGCCCACCCCAAGCATTCGACGACAGTTGCGCGCAAAGCCCGTCATGGCCGCCCGGTCACTTTACAGAATTGCGCGTGCCGAACAAGTACAAAACAGGAACAAACTACAGTGCGGCTGGGTCGCCCACATATTGGCGCGTATAACGGCCGCGCAGCGCCGTCAGGATTTCATAGCCGATCGTGTTGGCCGCGTCGGCCTGATCGTCGACGCTGATGGTAGGGCCAAGGATCTCCACCATTTCACCGGGCACGGGCAGCTCGGCGAGGTCGGTGATGTCGACGATGCTCAGATCCATGGAGACGCGCCCCACGATCGGTATGATTTGTCCACGGATCGCCACCTTGCCGCCTGGCCGTGAATTCGTGCCCGACAAAGACCGGAAGAAGCCATCCGCATAGCCGATGGCCAAAATGGCCATGCGGCTGTCACGATGCACCGTATAGGTCGCCCCGTAGCCGACCTGCTCGCCGGTCTTCACGTCCTTGACCTGCAGGATCGGCACTTCCAGCGTCACCGCCGGGGCCATCGGGTTGCGCCGTCCGGCTACCGCCCGGCCGCCATAAAGCGCGATGCCGGGCCGCACCATCTGGAAATGATAATCGCGCCCCGTCATCAGCCCGGCCGAATTGGCCAGCGACGCCGGAATATTGGGGAACTGCGCCATCACCGACTGGAACAGCGCCAGCTGCGTGCGGTTCTTTTCGTGATTGGGTTGATCGGCGCAGGCCAGATGGCTCATCACCATCTGCGGCTGGAAGCCGAGGGCATCGATCTGCCGGCGCACGATGCTGGCTTCGTTGAGCCGAAAGCCCAGCCGGTTCATGCCGGTGTCGAAATGCAGTGCCGCCGGGAACGCTTCGTTGCGCGCGACGCACGCCGCCAGCCATTCCTCCAGCATGGAAATGGACGACAGCACCGGCATCAGCCGCTCTTCGATATAAAGATCGGCCGCCCCGGGAAACAAGCCGTCGAGGACGAACACATGCGCCTTGGGCAGTGTCGCCCGCACGGTGATGGCTTCGTCAGCCGTCGCGGTGAAGAAGAAGCGGGCACCTGCGGCATGCAATGCCTTTGCGGCCGGCACCAGCCCGATGCCATAGGCGTCCGCCTTCACCACCGCGGCCGTCAGCGCCCCGGCGCTGACTTTGTCCAGTGCACGCCAGTTTCTCGCCAGCGCCGCCAGATCGATGGTGAGACGGCCACTGGTGGCGGGGGAGGGAGGCGTGGCCATTCCTATTCCATACGTTCAGGCAGGTAATCGGCGCGCGCCAGGTTTCCGAAACGAGTGAGATTGGCCTCGAATTGCAATTGGACCGTGCCCGTAGGTCCATGACGCTGCTTAGCTATAATCACTTCCGCGCGGCCATGCACCTGTTCCATTTCGGCCTGCCAGGCGAGGTGTTCGGGAGTGCCTTCCTTGGGCTCCTTGTTCTTGAGGTAATATTCCTCGCGATAAACGAACAGCACCACGTCGGCGTCCTGCTCGATGGAGCCCGATTCGCGCAGATCCGCGAGCTGCGGATGCTTGTCGTCGCGGGATTCGACCTGGCGGCTCAATTGGCTGAGCGCGATCACCGGCACTTCCAGTTCCTTGGCCAGCGCCTTCAGCGTCGTGGTGATCTCGGTCAGCTCCTGCACGCGGTTGTCGCTGGATTTCTTGGAGCCGGACAACAACTGCAAATAGTCGATGATCAGCAGGTCGAGGCCCTTCTGCCGCTTCAGGCGCCGGGCCCGCGCCGCGAGTTGCCCGACGGCGAGGCCGCCGGTGTCGTCGATATAGAGCGGCACCTGCGCCATCAAATTCGACGTATCCACCAGCTTGGCGAACTGGCTCTCATGGATGTTGCCGCGTCGTATATCGGAGGAGGAAATCTCGGCCTGCTCGGCGAGCACGCGGGTGGCCAGCTGTTCGGCGCTCATTTCGAGGCTGAAGAAGCCGACGACGCCGCCATCCTCGGTCTTGCGCTGCCCGTCCGCCTGCACGCCGCTCTTCCAGGAGCGGGCGACGTGGAACGCGATATTGGTCGCCAGCGACGTCTTGCCCATGGCGGGACGCGCCGCGATGATGATCAGATCGCTGCGCTGCAACCCGCCCATCAGCCGGTCGAGGTCGGTGAGGCCGGTGGCCGTGCCCGATAGCGTGCCGTCGCGCGAATAGGCTTCGCCCGCCATGGCGATGGCATCTTTGAGCGCCGCGTTGAAGCCCTGGAAGCCGCCATCGTAGCGGCCCTTTTCGGCCAGGTTGAACAGCGCCGATTCGGCCTCTTCGATCTGCTTGTCCGGCGTCGTCTCGACTTCGGACTCATAGGCCGTCGACACCATTTCCTCGCCGATCAGGATCAGCGAGCGCCGCAGCGCCAGATCGTGCACGGCGCGGCCATAGTCGGCGGCGTTGATGACCGTCGTCGCTTCTGCTGCCAGCCGCGCCAGATATTGCGGCATGGTGACGTCGGCAATCAGATTGTCGGGGAGGAAAGTCTTCACCGTGATCGGCGTCGCCGCCTTGCCGGCGCGGATGATCTTGCCGCAGACCTCGTAGATTTCGCGATGCACCGGCTCATGGAAGTGCAGCGATTCCAGGAAATCCGAAACGCGATAGAACGCTTCGTTGTTGACCAGGATCGCGCCCAGCAGCGCCTGCTCGGCCTCCACATTGTGTGGCGCCAGGCGGTAAGCCTTCTCGTCGGGTCGCACTAGTCGGACTGGATCGGCCATCTTCCCATCAATCTGTCTTTAAGACTTTCTTAATCTCACCGCCGCCCCGGGCAAGCTTTATGTGTCGTCGTCTGTGGCGCTGTGGCCAGTAAGGATTACGGGGAAAAGTTTCAGCTTTCTGTTTCGACTCACTCTTGTGATCGCAGCATAGACCCAAACACCGCGCCCGCCCGACCTTGCCGCCGCTGGCTATGCGTTACCAGCCAGAAAGCGCGCGGCGCCACGGCTAGCGGCAGAAGCACGATATCGCCGGCCAAGAGCGCCGATGCAACCGTAAGCTCCGACAGCAGCGCCAGCATATCGCTGGCCTTTACCGCCGCCAGGACTGCCTCGTTGGAGGGCAGTTCCAAAGCGATTCGCCTTTCCTCCGGATTAACACCGGCGCGGAGCAGGGCTGCCTCGGCTTCCCGCCGTGTCCCCGAGCCCTTCTCCCGCACCACCCACGGCGCGGACAGCAATTGGGCGATGCCGATGGCCTTTCTTCCGGCCAGTTCGTGCCCCGCCGCGCAAACCAGCACCAGCCGATCTCCGCCGATCTCCGTCATGGTCAACTGGTCCGATGCGACAGGGCCCTCGATAAAGCCGAGATCGGCGTCTCCCGCCAATACCGCCGCCTCCACCTGCGCGGTATTACCGATCATCAGCGATGTCTCGATGGCGGGGTAGGCAGCGCCGAACCGCACGATCCGCTGGGGCAGCCAGTAGCTGCCCACAGTCTGGCTCGCATGCAATCGCAGATGCCCGCGCGTCAGCGCCGTCAGGTCATCCAGCGCTTCATCGGCCAGCCGCGCCGCCGCCAGCACCTCGCGGGCATAGGGCAGCAGCGTACGCCCGGCCTCGCTCAGCACCAGCCCGCGCCCTACGCGGTCGAATAGCGGCACGCCGTGCCGGCTCTCCAGCGCGGCGATGGCGGCGCTCGCCGTCGATTGCGTCAGGTTCAGGGCCTCTGCGGCCCGTGTCATGTGCTGCCGTTCGGCGACGGCGACGAAAACCTGCAATTGGTCGAGGGTCATGGTTTGATCGTGAAAAGCGATTGATCTGACAATAACAATCAATTGGATCGATGGGAACAAAAATCCAATAATCAGCGCCACTGGAGTAATTATGTCCCTCGCGCTTGTTCGTTCCTACCTTCCCGGCCTGATGCTCGCCACCACCGTCACTGTCGCCGCCTTCGCGCTCGAAGCCGCGCAGGTCGCGCTTTTCGGTCGGGCCTGGCTCGAAACTCTCGTTCTCGCCATCTTGCTGGGCGCGCTGGTGCGCACGGTGTGGACGCCGCCCGCCGGCTACGCACCCGGCCTCAACTTTTCCAGCAAGTTCCTGCTCGAAATCGGCGTCTCACTACTCGGGGCCACCACAAGTGCCGCTGCCTTGCTCGGGGCCGGCTGGCCGTTGCTCATCGCCATCGCGGCCGTCGTAGCCTTCAGCATTCCGGTCGCCTACGCCATGGGGCGCCTCGCCGGACTCGGCCCGCGCCTTGCCACGCTTATCGCCTGCGGCAATTCCATCTGCGGCAATTCCGCCATCGCCGCCGTCGCGCCCGTCATCGGCGCCCGCAGTGATGAAGTTGCGGCCTCCATCGGCTTCACGGCAGTGCTCGGCATCGTCGCGGTTCTCGGCCTGCCGGTGCTGGCTCATCTCCTCGGCTACACCGAACCGCGTTTTGGCATCCTGGCCGGCATGACCGTTTATGCAGTGCCGCAGGTCCTTGCCGCCACCTCCGCCGCGGGGGCAGTGGCCTTGCACCTTGGCACCATCGTCAAGCTCGTTCGCGTTCTGATGCTCGGCCCGGTGTGCCTCGCCCTGGCGTTCTTCACCGGCCGCGGCGCAACTACCGCGAAGGCCAGTCGCCAGTTCGTGCCCTGGTTCATTGTTGGCTTCCTCGCCTTGATGCTGATCCATAGCGCCGGCTGGTTGCCCACCCCAGTCTCCGGCGCCGCTGGTGTAGTCGCCCAGGCGCTGACCAGCGTCTCCATGGCCGCGCTGGGCCTCGCCGTGGATCTCCGCGCCGTCCGTCGCGCCGGCATCTCGGTCACCGCGGTGGCGGCGGCCTCGCTCGTGCTGCTGGCTCTGCTCGCCATTCTCGCCATCAAGCTCGTCGCCTGATGCAAAGCAAAAGGCCGGAGCAGAGCCCCGGCCTTCGACAAATCCTTAAAGGTGAAAAGCTTACTCGGCGTCGGCCGGAGCAGCCTCTTCGCCTTCGGCTTCCTCGGTCTCGGCTTCTTCGATAGCCGGAACTTCGTCGTCCTCGTCGTCGCCATAGCCGACGCGGGTGAGGTCTTCACCCTTGGCCTGGCGCAGCGCTTCGTCCTCCGAGCGTGCCACATTGACCGAAACGGTCACGGCCACTTCGGCGTGCAGGTGCAGCGCTACCTTGTGGACGCCGACGGTCTTGATCGGCACGGCCAGGTCGACCTGCGAGCGGGCGACTTCGAAGCCGGCCGCCACCAGGGCGTCGGCCACGTCGCGCGACGACACCGAACCATAAAGCTGGCCGGTTTCGCCGGCCTGGCGGATGATGATGACCGAGGCGCCGTTGAGGCCTGCGGCGATGCCGGCAGCGGCTTCGCGGCGTTCGGCGTTGCGCTTTTCGATATTGGCGCGTTCGGAGGCGAACTTGGCGCGGTTGGCTTCCGTGGCGCGCAGTGCCTTGCCCTGCGGCAGGAGGAAGTTACGGGCAAACCCGTCCTTCACGCTGACTTCGTCACCGATATGGCCGGCGCGGCCAACGCGCTCAAGCAGAATGACTTTCATAGGAATTCTCCTGGTGCTGTCCCGTCGCTTGGACGGTTAGGAGCCCCGGACCATCCGGAACCCCAACGATTTCCCCACGAGGGGGTAGGCCAAACAAGAAGCCGGCAGGGTGAGCCGGTTAGCGTGGTCAGCGAGAACCGGAGCGGAGCGTACTCAAGTACGTGAGCACCGGAAGCGCAGCTGATCACGCTAGATGGCCGCCTTGACGAGCTTATTGGACGGCATACGGCATGATGCCGATGAAGCGGGCACGCTTGATCGCGCGAGCCAGCTCACGCTGCTTCAGCGCCGAAACGGCGGTGATGCGGCTCGGTACGATCTTGCCGCGCTCGGAAACGTAACGCGAAAGCAGGCGCACGTCCTTGTAGTCGATCTTCGGTGCGTTCGGCCCGGAGAACGGGCAGGTCTTGCGGCGCCGCTGGAACGGACGGCGGGCTTGGGCGGTAGTCAGGTCACGAATTGCCATAGCTCAATATCCTTCCATTAGAACCGGCGCGGACGGCGATCGCCGCCGCCGCCGAAGCGGTCGCCACCGCGATCCGGGCGATCGCCACGATCGCTGCGGTCATCGCGCTTCTGCATCATGGCCGACGGGCCTTCCTCGAGCTCATCGACGCGCACCGTCATGAAGCGCAGGATGTCTTCATTGATGCCCATCTGGCGTTCCATCTCGGCCACCGCAGCGTGCGGGGCGTCGATGTTCAGCAGCGAGTAATGCGCCTTGCGGTTCTTCTTGATGCGGTAGGAGAGGGACTTGAGGCCCCAATATTCGTTCTTCGTCACCTTGCCGCCATTGCTGGTCAGCACTTCGGTGAGCGTGTTGGTCAGCTCTTCCACCTGCTGGGCAGAAACGTCCTGCCGAGCCAGGAAGATGTGTTCATAGAGGGCCATGAAGCGCCTTTCTAATCCAGATTTTCAACTCGCATCATCGGCGCGGAGCCCCTTCGAAACCCTGGAAAGGCGTCAAAGCAGTCTTGCAAAGAGCGGGAACACGGGAGGTCGGGACAAACCCTATCGGCAAACGCCAACCCTCCGTTCAGCCCCCGGCCGAACGAATGCGAGGTGGTCTATAGGGGCAGAGTGCCCGGAACACAAGGGATTTGTGTGTCCGGCCGGATCGAGCCGTCGCGGCAGGTAACTGCGCTCAATTCTTTTGTCCGGTTTCCTGAAATTGGCGAGCGATGTCCGCCAGCGTCGTTGCGCCGAATTGCGCCGTGAGCGTCGCCTCCGCTCTTTCAAAGGCCGACGAAAGCGTCGCGTTGACCGCCCGCTCGACCGGGCATGTCGGATGATCGGACGACAGCGCGAGACCGAATACCGGCGCATCGGTGATGGCGCGATGAACTTCGAGCACTGTCAGCTCTTCGGGTTTGCGCAGCAAGCGCCAGCCGCCGCCCGGCCCGCCTTCCGACGAAACGATGCCATGCTGCTTCAGCTTTGCCATGGTCCTGCGCACCACCACCGGGTTGGTGTTGAGCATCAGCGCGATGGTGTCCGACGTCTCGGTTCCACCGAGCAACTGCATGTGCACCAGCACGTGCAGCATTCTGGATAGGCGGCTGTCGTTTGGCACGGCGAAATCCCTGCTGTCCTGCCGGATCGTAACACAACCTGTTACGGATATTGACTCATGCAATTGCGTAACATAACAAGTTACAGATTGAGCATTTTCAGCTGGAGGCGCAAATGCAGCATAGGTTCATCGAGGCGAATGGTCTGCGCATTCATATCGCCGAAGCGGGGCAGGGACCTCTCGTCCTGCTCTGCCACGGCTTCCCGGAAACCTCATATGCCTGGCGCCATCAGCTCACCGCTCTTGCCGAGGCGGGCTTCCACGCCGTCGCCCCCGATCTGCGCGGCTATGGAAAGACCGACAGCCCGATCGAGGTCGGTCAGTACACGGTGTTCCACCTGGTAGGCGACATGGTGGCGCTGCTCGATGCCCTGGGTGAAAAGACCGCGGTCATCGTCGGTAATGACTGGGGCGCCACGGTTGCCTGGCAGGCAGCCCAGATGCGCCCTGATCGCTTCCGCGGCGTCGTGGCGCTTGGCGTCCCGATGATGGGCCGGGCGCCGCTGCCGCCAACCCAGCTGTTTCCGCAAACTGAGACCGCTCTGCTCTACGTGCTGTATTTCCAGGCGCCGGGCGTCGCCGAGGCCGAATTCGAGCGGGATATACCTGAAACGCTGCGCAAGCTGCTCTACGGCGCCTCTGGCGAAGCCGGTCCCCGTCAGGAAGGCGACGGCACTCCCAACCCTTTCGCCATGGTTTCACGTCGTGATGGCCTGCTGGCGCCGCTGCCCAGCCCGGCTGAGCTTCCCGCCTGGCTGACGGAAGCGGATCTGGCCGTCTTTGCCGCTGCCTTTGCTGAAAGCGGCTTTCGTGGTGGTCTCAACTACTACCGAAACCTCGACCGCAACTGGGCGCTGCAGGCTTCCCTGGATGGCAAATCTGTGGAGATCCCCGCCCTCTACATGGTGGGAGAGCGCGATGCGGGCCTCGCCATTCCCGGCATGCGGGAGATAATCGCCGCTATGCCAGGGCTCGTCCCGATGCTTGGGGAGCCAGTGTTTCTGCCGGCTTGCGGACATTGGGCGCCGCAGGAACGGCCTGGCGAGGTCAGCGCCGCCATCATCGATTTTGCACGAAGCCTGTGACACGCCGCTGCTGACCGGCCTTGACTTGACCTCATCCTTTCGCCACACGCCGCCGCAACTTTACAGTCGGTAAGGGCGCGGCATAGGTTGCGCCATCGAAACAGCAGCGGAGGGTTTCTTGACCAAGCGCGCATTCACATTCCCCGGCCAGGGCAGCCAGGCCGTTGGCATGGGCAGGGAACTGGCCGAGGCCTATCCGGAGGCCCGCGCCGTCTTCGAGGAAGTCGATGAGGCCCTTGGCCAAAAACTCTCCGCCATCATGTTCGATGGTCCCGAGGACGCCCTGCGTCTCACGGAGAACGCCCAGCCGGCCCTGATGGCCGTCAGCGTCGCTGTCGTCCGCGTCCTCGCCGGTCGCGGCGTTTCCGTCTCCGATACTGCCGCCTATGTGGCCGGCCACTCCCTGGGTGAATATTCCGCGCTCTGCGCCGCCGGAACTTTCACGCTCGCCGATACCGCTCAGCTCCTCCGCACCCGCGGCATGGCGATGCAGCAGGCCGTGCCGGTCGGCCACGGCGCCATGGCGGCCATCCTCGGTCTCGATCTCGACGCGACCCGCGAAGTCGCGGCGCAGGCCCAGCAGGGTGAAATCTGCGATGTAGCCAACGACAACGCGCCAGGCCAGGTCGTCGTCTCCGGCGCCGTCGCCGCTGTCGAGCGCGCCATCGAGCTGGCCAAGGGCAGGGGTGCCAAGCGCGCCCTGCTGTTGCCGGTCAGTGCGCCTTTCCATTGCGCGCTGATGCGGCCCGCCGCCACCGTCATGACCGAGGCGCTGTCGACTGTCGCCATGCAGGTGCCGGCAGTCCCGCTGGTCTCCAATGTCCTTGCCGCCCCTATCACCGATCCCGATGAGATTCGGCGCAATCTCATCGAACAGGTCACCGGCATGGTCCGCTGGACCGAGAGCGTGACCTGGCTCACCGGCCCCGGCGGCGTCGACCAGTTGCTCGAACTCGGCACAGGCAAGGTGCTGACTGGCCTTGCCAAGCGTATCAATGGCGATGTTGCCGGTCAGGCGCTGAATACGCCAGCCGATATCGATGCCTTCGTGGCATCGCTCAACGCATAATAATAAAAAGGACAAGGCAATGTTCGATCTCAGCGGCAAGCGTGCCCTCATCACCGGCGCCAGTGGCGGCATTGGCCGTGAAATCGCCAAGGCATTGGCGGCTGCGGGCGCCAGCGTAGCGCTCAGCGGCACCCGCGTCGGCGCGCTCGAGGAAGTAGCCGCTGAAATCGGGGGCACCGCGAAGATCCTCCCCTGCAATCTCTCCAAGCTCGATGAGGTCGACAAGCTCGTGCCGGCGGCGGAAGCAGCGCTTGGCGGGCTCGATATCCTCGTCAACAATGCCGGCATGACCCGCGACAATCTCTTCATGCGCATGAAAGACGAAGAGTGGGATGAGGTCCTGGCGGTCAATCTCACCGCCGCATTCCACCTCACGCGCGCCGTTCTGCGTGGCATGATGAAGCAGCGCTTCGGCCGCATCATCGGCATTTCCTCGGTCGTCGGCGTCGTCGGCAATCCGGGGCAGGGCAACTACGCCGCGTCCAAGGCCGGTCTCATAGGCATGAGCAAGGCGCTGGCTCACGAGGTTGCCTCGCGCAACATCACCGTCAACACCATTGCCCCCGGCTTCATCGCCTCGGCCATGACCGATGAGCTGAACGACAAGCAGCGCGAGGCCATCCTCGGCACCATTCCGGCCGGCCGGCTGGGCACTGCAGAGGAAGTCGCGGGTTGTGCGGTATTCCTCGCCAGCGAGGCCGCGGCCTATGTCACGGGGCATACGCTGAACGTGAATGGCGGCATGGTGATGCTTTAAAGCAAGCGTCCCCGTCGAAAGCCGTCAGGCTGCAATCCAGCCCAACTCGAAGCGCACACCTCAGCCCCTCTATCTGCCCTGTTCGCATCAAGTCCGACATATATATCAAGGTGCCGAAGCCATTTGCGCTCGATGACGGCTTCGATATCGATGTGGCTAGCCCGCAGATACAGGACGAACTAACCGAACACATCGGCCGCTTCGTCTTCCAGCGCTTCGCGGACCGCCTGAACCATCCGCATTGGGTTTGGCTCTGCCGTCTATCAGGACGTGTTCGGCAGTCAATTCGCCAAGTTCCTCAGTGAGTTTAGCAGATACCAATTGTCGCTGCGCTCGATGTTATGCACCTTGGAGTAGATTCCCCGCATGCCCAAATGTCCAAGTTATCGAGGGCGTGCGACATGCCGGTTGCGATGATCGAATGTCTCAGCTCACTGCCCTCGTGAGCCAAAAGCCGGCGAGTGTCGCCGCGGCTATCCACAGGATAACAATCAGGACCAAACCCGCGCGGCTGGCTGGGCGGGTATGCGCTAAGGCCCGGGACCTAAATTCCGTCATCAGGGCACTGGGAATAAGGTGCACCGCCAGCGTGATGCCCAACGGCACAATGAGCAGATCATCGAGATAGCCGAGGACCGGCACGAAGTCCGGAATGAGGTCGATTGGCGACAGGGCATAAGTTGCCACGGCGCCCGCAACAACCTTGGCAATCAGCGGAGTCCGTTGGTCGCGGGCAGCGATCCACAGCGCCACCACATCCCGCTTGATATTGCGTGCCCAAACTTTGGCGCTATCGATCCAGCCGCTCAATTCCCGTTCCTTGACTTGTGGCGACAGACGGGGCTGCAATGATCAGGCTTGCGACATCCGCGCGGGCACAATTTGCCGTCAAAGCCTGCGCGGTATCCTGCGCCATCATGTCCATCGCGCAACCACAACGCCCCTCGCGCCTTATCTCCCTCACACAACCCTGCTTTCTCCCGGGAAAACATCATGCGCCGCTCTTGGCCTTCGCCGAGAAAGTATGATACCTCCCGCCCTGATTGCGCGCCGGAGGCTATCTTGCGACAAGGCGGAACCCCGCCTACAGTCATTGCGAAGTAACCCTCGGCCCGACGCTTGTTCGGGGCGGCGTCGATAGAAACGAACAACACCCGTTTGCCAACCTAAGGAAAGTCAAACATGAGCGATATCGCTGATCGCGTCCGCAAGATCGTCGTCGAGCACCTCAACGTCGATCCGGAGAAGGTCACGGAGAAGGCGAGCTTCATCGACGATCTGGGCGCCGATTCGCTCGATCAGGTCGAGCTCGTGATGGCGTTCGAGGAAGAATTCTCGGTCGAAATCCCGGATGACGCTGCCGAATCCATCCAGACTTTCGGTGATGCCGTTTCCTTCCTGACCAAGGCTGTCGGTTGATCTCAGACCGGCGGTCTTAATTTCATGGAATTGCGCCGTGTCGTCGTCACCGGTTTGGGCATCGTGTCTCCGCTCGGGTGCGGGGTTGAAACCACGTGGTCCAACATCCTGGCCGCCAGGAGCGGCGCGCGGCGCATCGATGATTTTGAGGTAGGCGATCTCGCCTGCCAGATCGCGGGCCGCATCCCGCTGGGTGACTATGCCGATGGCAAGTACAACCCGGACGAATGGATGGAGCCCAAGGAACAGCGCAAGGTCGATCCCTTCATCGTCTTCGGCATGGCCGCTGCCGATCAGGCCATTGCCGATAGCGGCATCGATCTGTCCACCAACGAGAAGCAGGAGCGGGCCGGTGTCCTCATCGGCTCCGGCATCGGCGGCATCGGCGGCATCTACGAAGCCTCGATCACCCTTGCCGAGAAGGGCCCGCGCCGCATCAGCCCGTTCTTCATACCGGGACGGCTGATCAATCTCGTTTCCGGCCACGTCTCCATCCGTCACGGCCTCAAGGGGCCGAACCATTCCGTCGTCACCGCCTGCTCGACAGGATCGCACGCCATCGGCGATGCCGCCCGGCTTATCGCCTTCGGCGACGCTGACGTGATGGTCGCAGGTGGCGCCGAATCGCCGGTCAACCGGCTGTCGGTCGCAGGCTTCTGCGCCGTGCGCGCGCTCTCCACTGGCTTCAACGACACCCCCGAAAAGGCCTCCCGCCCCTACGACAAGGATCGTGACGGCTTCGTCATGGGTGAGGGTGCCGGCATCGTCGTGCTCGAGGAATATGAGCAGGCCAAGGCCCGCGGCGCCAAGATTTATGGCGAAGTCATCGGCTACGGGCTCTCCGGCGACGCTCATCACATCACCGCTCCCGCCGAGGATGGCAATGGCGGTTACCGCTCCATGCAGGCCGCCCTCAAGCGCGCCGGCATCTCTCCGGCCGATGTGGACTACATCAATGCCCACGGCACTTCGACGCCGCTTGGCGACGAGATCGAGTTGGGCGCCGTCACCCGCCTCATGGGCGATTCGGCCTCCAGGGTGTTGATGAGTTCGACCAAGTCCGCCATCGGCCATCTGCTCGGCGCTGCCGGTGCAGTCGAGGCGATCTTCTCGCTGCTCGCCATCCGAGACAACATCGCCCCGCCCACGATCAATCTCGACAATCCCTCGGTGGAAAGCGCCATCAATCTGGTGCCGCGCCAGGCGATCAAGAAAGAGATCAACGTCGCCTTGTCGAACTCCTTCGGGTTCGGCGGCACCAACGCTACCCTGGTGTTCCGGCGCGTCCACTAGGCGCCGTGCATATGCTGTTCATGTCCCGTTCATAATGGGCCATGAATCCGGTCCGCCTCTTGCTTTTGCCCCAATCCTGCAAACAATGGCCGCCGCCGTACAGGAGTAGCGTGAGCAATGGCCGACCCCGTGAAGAAGAAAAGGCGCCGGCGCCGCAGTGGATGGATCGAGATCGTCAACGGTCTGCTGTCGCTGCTCGTCATCGGGCTTATCGCCATCGGTGGCCTGGCTTTTTTCGGTCTCAACCGCTTTTATTCCGCCGGCAATGTTCCGCAGAACACCAATTTCCTCGTCGAGAAGGGTTCAAGCCTCGGCCTCGTCGCTGAACGTCTTGAAACGCAGGGGCTCATCAGCAACCGCTATATCTTCCAGGCCGGCGGCATGGCGCTGAAGAAGCAGGGCGAGCTCAAGCAGGGCATGTTCGAAATCCCTGCTGGCTCTTCGATGGCCGATATCCTCAAGGAGTTCACAGAGGGCAAGCCTATTCCCTTCGGCGTCTCGGTGCCAGAAGGCTTCACCTCCTGGCAGGTGGCCGAGCGCGTCAGGGGCGACACGCAACTGGTTGGCGACCTGACCGCCGTCCCGGCGGAAGGCTCCCTGATGCCGGATACCTATAACTATACGCCCGGCGATACTCGCCAATCCGTGGTCGATGCGATGACCGCCGCCCAGTCCAAGGCGCTCGCCGATATCTGGGCCAACCGCGATCCTACCCTGCCGTTGAAAACGCCCCAGGATCTCGTCACCCTCGCGTCCGTCGTCGAGAAGGAAACCGGCATCGCCTCGGAACGCCCGATGGTTGCGGCGGTCTTCATCAACCGCCTCAAAAAGGGCATGCGCCTGCAGTCGGATCCGACGATCATCTACGGCATCACCAGGGGGCAGGGGCCGCTTGGTCGTGGATTGAAAAAGTCGGAAATCGAAGCCAAGACGCCCTATAACACTTATCAGATCAATGGCTTGCCGGCCGGCCCCATCGCCAACCCCGGCATCGAATCGATGAAGGCCGTCGCCAATCCGGCCAAGAGCGACGCCCTCTACTTCGTCGCCGCCGGCGCTACTCCGGCCGAAGGGCATCTGTTCGCTGCAACTTACGCCGAGCACCGTGAGAACGTTGCCAAATACCGTGCCATCGTGAAGCAGCAGAACGAGCAGCAGGCTGCCGCCGACGCCGATGCCGCCAAGGACGCGCTGGAAGCCCAGCAGGCCGAGGAAACTGGCGACGACCCGACGGCTCCTCCGTCCTCCGACAAGTGATCGGCCTTTTATGACCCAACCCATCGCCAGCATGACCGGCTACGCGCGCGCCGCCGGAGCCACTCCTGGCGCCAGTTTCAGTTGCGAGATCAAATCCGTGAACGGGCGCGGCCTCGATATCCGCATGCGCCTTGCCCCGGGTCTGGACGCTCTCGAAAGCGAAATCCGCCGCCGCATCAGCCAATCCATCGGCCGCGGCTCGCTGACGGTAACGGTTGGCCTCGACCGTCATGGCGCCGGTGGCGATCTCGTCGTCAACGAACGCGCGCTGACCACCGTGCTGTCGATTCTTGATGACCTTTCGCATCGCCTCAATGCGCCGCGCCCCAGCCCCGATGGCATCCTTGCCCTCAAGGGCGTTCTGGAACAGCGCGACACGGCGCCCGATCCCGAAGCCGAGGAGGCGTTGCAGGCCGTCATTCTGGCCTGCGTCGACACCTGTCTCGCCGATCTGGTCGATGTCAGGCGCCGAGAAGGCGGCCAGCTGCTCGATGTGTTGCGCAAGCACGTCGACGAGATAGAGGCACTGACCGCCAGGGCAGAGAAACACCCGTCTCGTGATCGCGACGTCATCCAGGCGCGGCTGCGCGCTCAGGTCGCCGAACTTATCGCGGCCGGCATCGCCGTCTCCGAAGACCGCCTCGCCCAGGAAGCCCTGTTGCTGGCAACCAAGGCCGATATTCGAGAGGAACTGGATCGGTTGACGGCCCATATCGCCAATGCACGCGCCTTGCTCGACAATGGTGGAGCCGTTGGCCGCAAGCTGGATTTCCTGTCGCAGGAATTCAACCGCGAGGCCAATACGCTGTGTTCCAAGAGCAATGCCGTGGAGCTGACCGCCATCGGGCTTGACCTGAAAGCTTCGATCGATCAACTACGCGAGCAGGTCCAGAACATCGAATAGGGGCATTCGACATGGAGTTTCCGCGGCGTGGCGTGATGCTGGTTTTGGCTTCGCCATCGGGCGCGGGAAAATCCTCCATCACCCGAGCTCTGTTCGGCCAGGATCCCAATATCGGCCTGTCGGTTTCGGTGACGACGCGCGCCCGGCGCACCGATGAGATCGAAGGCAAGCACTACTACTTCGTCGATACGCCGACATTCCGCCAGATGCAGGAAAATGGTGAGCTGCTCGAATGGGCGCAGGTGCACGACAACTTCTACGGCACGCCACGCGCCCATGTCGAAGAGCAACTGGCCGCCGGCAAGGACATCCTGTTCGACATCGACTACCAGGGTACCCTGCAGCTTTATGAGAAGTGCCGCCCCGACATGGTGACGGTGTTCATCCTGCCGCCCTCCATAAAGGAACTGCGGGCTCGCCTCGAACGCCGCGCGCAGGATAGCAAGGGCACCATCGAAAAGCGCCTGCGCAATGCCAAGGTCGAAATGGCGCACTATGGCGAGTATGACTACGTGCTGGTGAACGAAGATCTCGAGGCTTCGACCCAGAAGGTCCGGTCTATCCTTGCCGCCGCCCGCCTCAAGCGCAACCGTTTGAGCCAATTGGATAACTTCGTCAAAGACTTACAGAACCAGATAGATTCTCTTTGAGAGGCGGTTGAATCAGTTTGAGAGGGAACTGAATCAGTTTCTGAGGCTGCTCGAACGAGCTTCTGAACGCACCGCTATCGTGCCGCATAGACCTTGGACATTTCGAGGAACGCACTGATGGGCAATTCCTCGGCACGCTCATCGCCACGCAATCCGGCAGCGTCGAGCAATTTCTCGACTGGCACGCCAGTCGCCTTCAGGCTCTGCCGGATCATCTTGCGCCGCTGGCCGAAGGCCGCCCGGGTGACGGCCTCCAGATCCTTCACCTCTACCCCGTCATCGAGCTTTTTCGGCACCATGTGCACGATGGCCGAGGTGACGTTCGGTGGTGGCGTGAAAGCCTGCCGGCCGACGTTGAAGGCGATACGGGCGTCCGTCCGCCAGCCCGACAGAACTCCAAGGCGACCATAGGCATCGTCGCCCGGTTTGGCGCAGATGCGTTCCGCCACTTCCCGCTGGAACATCAGCGTCAGGCTTTCGAAGAACGGCGGCCATGGTTCGGCGGATAGCCAGCCGATCAGCAACGGTGTGGCGATGTTGTAGGGCAGGTTGGCGACTATGCGCGTTCGCCCGACGGCAAGCGCGCGATAGTTCATCTCCAGAGCGTCGCCGGCGATGATGATCAGCCGCCCCGGATAGGCTGCCTCGATCTGCTGCAGCGCGGGCAGGGCCCGCGGGTCGCGCTCGATGGCAATGACCTGCCTGGCGCCTTCTGCCAGCAGCGCTCGTGTCAGCCCGCCGGGGCCGGGGCCCACCTCGATGACGGTGGTGTCCTCCAACGGTCCGGCAGTGCGCGCTATTCGCGAAGTCAGGTTGAGGTCGAGCAGAAAATTCTGCCCCAGTTCCTTGCGCGCGCTGAGCCCGTGCGCCGCGATCACTTCCCGCAGCGGCGGCAGGTTATCGATCTGGCTCATGGCCTGGGTGCGGTCAGTTTGTCGGCGAGACGGATCGCCGCCAGGAAGCTGGCGCTCGAGCCCTTGCCGGTGCCCGCGAGATCGAAAGCCGTCCCATGGTCGGGCGAGGTTCGCACGATGGGCAGCCCCAGTGTCACGTTCACCGCCTCCTCGAACGCCACGGTCTTGATCGGGATGAGCGCCTGGTCGTGATACATCGCGATCACCGCATCATAGCGCCGCCAATGCGGGGGGAAGAACAGTGTGTCAGCAGGAACCGGGCCGTCGACGTCTATACCCTCGTGCCGCAGCTGGGCGATAGCGGGTCCGATCGTGTCGAGTTCTTCAAGCCCTATCGTGCCGCCCTCGCCGGCATGCGGGTTGAGGCCGGATATCCCGAGCTTGGGGGCCGCGATGCCATAGCGGCTGCGCAGATCGTGGGCCACGATCCGCGCCGTCTGCAAAACGAGATCCGTAGTGATCAGGGCAGGGACATCGGCCAGGGGTACATGAATGGTCAGCGGCACTGCCCTCAGGTCGTCATGAGCCAGCATCATGACCGGCAAGCGCGGCGTCCCGCCGGCGGCGCACAGCTCCGCTAGATATTCCGTGTGTCCGGGATGCTTGAAGCCGGCGGCATAGAGAGCGCCCTTGTGGATAGGCGCCGTCACGAGGCCTCGGCAGGCCCCCCGCAGCGTGTCCTCGACCGCCCGCGCGATCGCGTTCAGCACGGCGTTGGCCGAAACCGGTGAGGTTGCGCCCGGATGGTCGGGGACCATGCCCTCGACCTCGATCACGGGGAGGGCTGTGTCGAAGCGTTGTGTCGCAGCCTGCACCGACACCGCCTCGATGGGCAGTGACAGGTTCAGCCGCCTTGCCCGAGCCTCGAAGAACTGCGCGTTCCCATAGACCGCAAAAGCGGGCAGCGAGAGCGCTGCCCGTTGTGCGTAGAGCTGCAGGATGAGATCAGGTCCGATCCCCGCCGGCTCGCCCATGCTGATCGCAAGTGGTGGAACGGCGGTGCCGGCCATGACTATATCCGGGTCAGTTGTAGACGATGCGCGCTTTCTTCTTCAGGTCGGCAAGGTAGGCATCCGCTGCGGTCGCCATCTTGTCGTTGCCAGCTTCCTGCTTCAGGTTGTCCTTGATGAAGGTGAGGTCGCGTGCCTCTTCCTTGGAGCAGATGGCAAGCATCGACACGCCATTGTCCACGACGCGCGGCTTGGTGATGCCGCCGACATTGAGACCGGCCAGTTCCTTGGCGACGGCGTCCGGCATCTGCGTTGCGTGCCGGCGACCGACATCGATCACCGCAGTATCGGGGAACTTGGTCGAAAGCTGCACCGCGCTGTCGCAGCCCTTGAAGCCGGCGCGATACTTGTTGGCCGTGGCCGTCCGCGCCCCATTGCCTGCGCCGACGAACAGAATTTCCTTGAGGATGTAGTCGTAGCTCATCGCCGCTGTAACCTTGCCGGCCGCTTCCTTGTCGAGGTCGAGGTCGGAAATCTCGACCTGCGGCTGCACCATCTGCTCGGTGACGGCCTGCCAGGCCAGCGAGGCCTTGAGCCGGTCGCGCAGGGTATCCATCGACACGCCATTGGCGGTCAGCACCTTGCCGAGGTTGTCGGTGCTGAGCTTGAGGTTACGGGCGACATTCTGCACGGCGCCATCGATCTGCGATTCCGACACCGTTACGCCAATGCGCTTGGCCTCGTTCAGCATCACCACTTCGTTGACCAGTTGCGTGGTGGCTTCCTTGCTGCCGCCGCTGCGCTCCAGCTGCACCAGCTTGGTGCGCTGGGCCACCTGCGTATCGGTGATCGGAATGCCGCTGACCGTCACCACGACCGCCGCCAATGTCGGCGCCGCCAGCCCCAGGCTGATGAACAGGCCGAGAATAAGGACACCCAATGTGCGAGTCATGGTTTTCATCCGTTTTACCGTCATGCGCCGCGAGCGCTCGAAATGAGGAACTTCTCTGGTCGAAGATTACGGCCAAAATCCGTTGCCGTCATGAGGCAAAGTGGGCCGCTATTCAAGGCCGAGTTCACGTTTGCCGACTAGTCCGTGTCGCTTGCATAGGAGAACTGCTGCCCGAAGACCTCGCCCTCCGGTCCCTTGAGCTTGAAGCTGAACAGGAAACGGACGTCATTGGGAGTTTCGGCGGTTGGACCGGTGGTGCTGATATTGGCTGCCAGCGCCAGGAAGCCGTCGTCATAGCTGACTCCGCCCTGCAGCCCCAGCCACTGGTTTGTGCGCAGGTCCCAATAAAGGCCGGCGGTTGCCCGCCAATAATCGAACGGCAGTGGTGCCGAGGCGACGGCGCCTGCCTCGTGCTGGGCGTCGGGTACGCCGAGTGCGGCGTTGGGCGCCAGATAGATATATTCGAGGTTTAGGCCATAGCCGCCCTGGCTGATGCCGCCATTGAAGCCGGCGCGCACCACGTCGCCGCTATAAGGATCGATCTGCGCCTTGGCGGCGGCGTTGACCACACCGTTGAGCGATCCCTTGGCGCCGAGAACGACGTAGGATGCCGTGTCGCCGAGGCCCGAATAGGCGCCGACCTGCGCCGCATCCACGATTCCGAGGCCATTGGTGCCCGCGATATGGAAGGATTCGCCGGCCAGCAATTCCAGCCAGGTGTTCGAGCCGAAGTCTGCCTGGTAGCGGACGCCCACATTGGCGCGCAGCCCGGTTTCCTGCCGGTCGGTGCCGGAGAAGCGATTGTAGCTGAACAGATTGGTGTCATCGAACACGAAGCTCTGCGCGTCGTCATTGGTGATACCGGGCTCCGACACATTGGTGCCGCGATAGACCAGTTGTGCGATCGGCTCGATGATATGCGTCGTGGTGCCGGCGGTTGCCAGCAATGGCCAGCGGACATCCACAGCCGCGATCGGTGTCAGGCTGAACAGGTTCTGTGCGTCGGGGTCCTGCGGGAAAATGCTGTCTGTAGGATCGCCAATCGTGCTGGCGCCGTCATAATAGGCCGCATCGCCCCGCAGCCCGAGATAGGGCGTCGTCACCAGTCCGCCGGGCCCGATCCACTGCCGCTGCCAGTCCGCCTGCACCATGGCGTGGGCTTTGGTGCCCTTGTAGCCATAGATGTAGGGTACCCGGGTGCGGCCGAATACGGCCCCGACGTCGCTATCGTCATCGTCTCGATGGAGGCCGATAAGCCGCGCCGTCAATCCCACCTGCGACAGGCCGCCATCCAGCGTCAAAACGCTGTCATATCGGGCATTGGGCACGAGCAGTGCCTGCCGGGATTCGGACGTCTCGGTGGGGTCGGTATCGAGATATCTGAACTTCTGCACGCGGATATCGGCGTAGTCGTCGGGCCCGAGATGCGTCGCGTAGACCTGGTTGATGTTGGTCGTCGCCGTCTGGAAATCATAGTCGAGCAGATAGCCCGGATCGGTGAACTCGGTGTAGGACCAGCCTGCAGTCCACGTCTTCATCGGTGTGAAGTGACCGCTGGTCTGGATAGCGCCGCGCCACTCACGGTTACCGACCTGCGTGCCATAGGCCTCGGGATGCATCTGGTGAATACCGGAGGCCTCGATGGTCATCGAGCCGCCGGTGAACCGGTGCGTCCACTGTGCACCCAACAGTATACCCTGGCGCGAGAACAGTCCCGGCGTCAGCAACAGGTCCGTGTCCTGGTCGAGTGCCATGTAGTAGGGCACCCATAGACCGGCGCCATTTTCCTGGCTGTAGCTGACGCTCGGCGTACGAAAGCCGGATGCGTGCTCTTGCGTCGGGTCGGGAAACGACAGGAACGGCGCCCAGGCGATCGGGATTCCGAGCAGTTCCAGATGCGGCTGCTCGATATAGACCATCTTGGTCTGGGCGTTGTAGGTGAACTTCACGCCCTTTACCTGCCAGCCGATGCGATGCCCCTTGGCGTCGATGCAATCGCCGCAGGGCGAGTATGTCGCGTTGTCGAGAACGGTTTCGAGGGCGCTGGCATACTGGGTGTTGTCGGCGGTGATTTGCGTGCCCGACGGCATTGTGAGCGTCATCGACTTCAGCACGGCATTCTTCATGCCGCCGGTCAGGTCGAGCGAGTCGGCATTGTACTTGTTGCCGTCCGCGTCGAGGATGGTCACATGGCCAGTGAGGGTCATGGCCCCACCCTTCTGGTGGTAGATCAGATGGTCGCCCGTCAGCACCATGCCGTTGCTGTGGAGGACCACGCTGCCGTCGGCAGAGACCGTCTTGGTGTCGCCGTCATAGGCCAGCGTATCGGCCTCCACCATGGAGGCGTCCGGATTCTCTTTCGGAATTTTGTCGAAGAAGTCCTTGGGCAAAAAGGCACTTTGGGCGCTGGCCAGCGACGGGGAAAGTAGAATCGCAACAAAGACAGCCGCGGCAATGCGCAGCGTCGCGAACCCCTTCACACTCTGGCGCAAACTCATTACGCGCGCCCGTCCTCTTTATACAACAACACCGTTAGTCCGATCAGGACGGCGATGAATGCTGGTCCACCGGCAGCAACCGCAGGCGCCAAGACGCCGGCCGATCCGGCACGGTCCGCCATCTCGGTCAGCACGAACACCACCAAGCCCAACACGACTCCATAGAGGATCGTCGCCCCATATTTATGGGTTCTTCGATAACCGGCGGTAAATGCAAAAGCAATCAGCAGTGCCCCTACCAACAGGCCCGGTATTGCGAGGAGTGTGAATACACGTGTGGCGGCCGCCGCGGCGACCGTCGGATCGCCCACGGAAGCCTCCAGCGCCCCCAGCAATTCGTAGAGCGTATAGTCATCGGTCGCCGTCAGCCTGAGGCTCAGTTCCGCAGCCGTCATCGTCGTCGCCAGGGTCAGATTGGGCAACGGTTCAGGCGGCTGGGCCGCGCGCAAACGTGTCGCATCCTCGATCTTCCAGGCGCCCGGGGTCAGTGTCGCGGCGGACGCCACGATGCGCCCGTTGTCCGGCGTATCCCGGAAGAAGATGGCGACATCGCTGAGGTTCACGCCGTGATTGTCCACCTTGGCGGCGGTGATGATATAGGGAACACCGTTGTCCGACTGCTCCAGCCAGACACCGCTGCCGGAAATCGAGGTGCCGTTCTCGGATTGGCTGGTGGGGTTGAGGTCGCGGTTGACGGCGGTCACCAGATTGTCGCCAACGAACGTCACCACGATACCGAACAGAAAGATACCGATGACGGGTGCTCGGATGACGCGCCAGATCGAGATGCCGGCTGCCTTGATGATGGTCAACTCGCGGCTGCGCTGTAACTCCAGCAGGCCGATGATGGCCCCGAGCAGCACCGTCACCGTCAAGGTCTTGATGGTCCAGTGCAGGGCGCTGATGAGGATGCCGAGGACCGCCAGTTGCGGGCCGCCGCGATTGCTGAGCTGGGTGAAGCGCCAGGTATCGAGCGAATCGACCAGGATGATGATGCCGTAAAACACCAGCACGGTGACGAAGATGCGTCCGCCGATACGCCGCAGCAATAGCCGGTCGATGCGGGTCATGCAGTCTGTTCTCCCCGCCCACCAGCCGGCCTGAACAGCGACACGTGCAATTGCAGCTTGTAGAGCAATAGCAGGATGCCGATCGCCAGCATCACCAGTGCGCCCGCAAATGGTGCGATGGGCCCCGGGGTATAAGCGGTGACCAGGCGTTCCCCGAACGCCGCCACCAGCACCGTCAGCTCGAGCGGCAGGCCGCGCCGTCGACGGCGGCCACTGGGGAACCCCGCAAGGCCCGCGACGAGAATGCTCATGCCCACGATGCGCAATCCTTCCGCCGCGCGCGTCGCCAGCAACGACACCGCCTGCTTGTCCCAGATACCGGTCGTCAGGGCCTCGCGTATCAACTCCAAACTGTTGCTTTCCTTGAGGCCGTTGCGGTCGTCGGCTGGCTGCGTCAGGCGTTCCAGGCCCAGATTGTAGGAGGCAAATGACACCTGAGAGAATTCATTGCCGTCAGACAGGTACTGCAGGTAGCCATCGCGCAGGTTCAGCACATAACCATTCTCATCGCTCGATACCGTAGCGGAGCGCGCCACATAGGTACGTCGCACCGCCGGGTCGCGTTTGTCATCGGCAAAGAAGTCGGTGATCTCGCCAAGCCCGGACCGGTTACCGATCACCATCACCACACCGGGCACGACTTCGGCAAAACGGTGGGGGCGTAGGGTGCGGCTCACGAGGTCAGCCGCAATGCTGGCGGACCAGTCGTTCAGCTTGCGCGTCGCGATCGGGTCGACGAAATTGCTGAGCAGCAACAGGATGACGGCGCCGAGCGCGGTGAACACCGCAACCGCTTCAAACAGCGCGCGCAGGCGGCGACTCGAATGTATGGAATGCAGTTCCTGCGAAGCCTGCAGGTCGCGCAGGGCACGCCCCAGGCCTATTCCCCAGCAAACGTAGAGAAATACGATCAACAGCGGCGGCATGGTCAGCACCGCCTGGCCGAGCAGGGTGAGGATGCCCTGGCCCTTGACCGAAACCACGTCGAAGATTCGCAGGCATTGAATCAGCCAGATCAGAACCGACGCCACCACCGCGAAGGCGATGGCGTTGCTGGAAAACAGGCGCACCAGATAAACTGTTAGTCGGCTCATAAGTCCCCGGTTAGCTATGACGTCATGCGCCGGCGCGCAGAGTGCTGTTCCAAGGCGGCTTTGGCAAGGCAGCAGGCGGCCAACTCACGTCTCGCCATTGTGTCTTGCCGTCGGTGTTGCGGGATTGACGCGCCCCGCAAACTCCTTAAGTCTCGTTTCCTTGCCATTTGTGCGCGCCCGTCGCGACTTCGTCGAAAGATCCCGCCATGTCCCAGACTCTCGTCATCAAGGTCGCGGCCTTGCCCGCCGAACCGACCGGCACGCTGGTACTCTATGCCGCCGAAGGCGCGGCGCCCGTTGACGCTGGTGCCGCTATCTGGTTGGCGACCGGGCTCGATTGGCAGGCCGTGAGTGCGGCGGCCGCCTTTCAGGGCAAGCAGGGGCAGGTGTTAGATCTCGTCACGCCTCATGGTGTCGAGGCCCGGCGTTTGTTGATCCTTGGCAGCGGCAAGGCCGATGCCAAGGCCGCTGGATTGTCCGCCTGGACGGATCGGGGCGGCTCTCTCCTGGCCAAGCTCGCCAACGCCAAGGCGGAGCAGGCTGCAGTCGTGCTCGATGGTGCCGATGCCACCCCTGCGGCGGTCGGCGAACTGGCGGCGGGCCTCCGCCTTCGGCATTACAAGTTCGACCGCTACAAGTCGCCGCGCAAGGATGACAATGGCGAGACAAAGGCCCTGACGGTCACGCTTTACGTCGCCGATCCGTCTGCGGTTGAAGCCGCGATAGCCGATCGCGGCGCGGTGGCTGAAGGCACCATGCTGGCGCGGGAACTGATCAACGAACCGGCCAATGTTCTTGGCACCCTCGAATTCGCCGAACGCGCCGGCAAGCTGGCCGAGCTCGGCGTTGAGATCGAGACGCTGGACGAGCCCCGCATGCGCGAACTCGGCATGAACCTGCTGCTCGCCGTGTCGCAAGGCTCAGCCCGTCCACCCCGCCTGGTCATCATGCGCTGGAACGGCGGTGCGGCCAGCGAGGCTCCGGTGGCCTTTATCGGCAAGGGCGTCGTTTTCGATACCGGCGGTATCTCGATCAAGCCGGCCGGCAGCATGGAGGATATGAAGGGTGATATGGGCGGTGCGGCCGCCGTCACCGGATTGATGTATGCTTTGGCCAAGCGCAAGGCCAAGGTCAACGCCATCGGCGTCATCGGCCTGGTGGAGAACATGCCGAGCGGCACCGCAACCCGTCCCGGTGACATCATCAAGGCGATGTCGGGGACCACTGTCGAGATCATCAATACGGATGCCGAGGGCCGGCTCGTTCTGGGTGATGCGCTCTGGTACACGCAACAGCGCTTCAAGCCGAAGTTCATGATTAACCTCGCGACACTTACCGGCGCGATCATCGTCGCTCTCGGGCAGGAATATGCCGGGCTGTTTTCCAACAATGACGAACTGGCAGCGCGTCTATCAGCCGCCGGTCTCATGACGAACGAAAAGGTTTGGCGCATGCCGCTGGGCCCGGCCTATGACAAGATGATCGAAAGCCGCTTCGCTGACATCAAGAATACCGGTGGCCGCCATGCGGGCTCGGTCACGGCGGCGCAGTTTCTCCATCGCTTCGTCAACGACGTGCCATGGGCCCATCTCGATATCGCCGGCGCGGGCATGGGAATCGCCGCCAACGAGATCAACACCAGTTGGGCGCCAGGCTTCGGCGTGGCGCTGCTCGATCGTCTCGTCCGCGACAACTACGAAGGGTAAGGGCCGGTAGGGTATTGCGCTGAACGCGTGCCGGGCCGAAAACAGCACGCATGACCGATATTCTCTTCTACCACCTCGAACACCAGCCACTCGAGCGGGTCCTGCCTACGCTTCTCGAGAAGTCGCTTGAACGTGGCTGGCGTGCCGTCGTCGAGGTCGGCAGCCGTGAACGGGCCGAGGCCCTGGATGGGGCGCTCTGGACTTATCGCGATGACAGCTTCCTTCCGCACGGCATCGCGGGAGACGAAACGGACCCTGATCAGCCCGTTCTGATCACCGAAGGCGATGGGAATCCCAACAGCGCCAATGTGCGGTTTTTCGTCGACCGGGCGGTGCCGCAGTCGTCCGAAGGCTATGAGCGTATCGTCTTTATCTTCTCCGGCCATGATCCAGATGCCGTGACCGATGCACGCGCGGCCTGGCGGCGGCTGGCGGATGGCACCAATGCCGTCACCTATTGGCAGCAGGACAGCAATGGCCGCTGGGTGAAGCGCGCCTGAATTTACCCCTCAGATGCCGGAGGCGATGGCGCGGCCAAGGCCGGCCTCTTTCGAGGCCGGCGGAAGGGCGTTTTCCTTCGGCATGTCCTTGCTGATCATGTTCACGAAGTCATCCATCAGCTCATAGCAATAGATGATTTCTATCTTTTCCTGGTCGTAAAAGGCGTTCGGCTCGCCGCAGCTTTTCGCCACGAATTTCACCGTATGATTTATTGAGTAGTCGCGTTCGACTTCATGGGCCACTTGCTCGAAGACGCCGCTCTTCTTGAAGGCCTCCGCGGCCTGCCGAAGTTTCTTGGGCGCGGTTTCGTAAGTGATGCTGATCTTTGTCGGCTTGTGGTTCTTGGTCTGCGTCGGCGCCAGCAACCCATCGATGCTGACTTTCAGCCGCGCCCAGTCATAGCTGCAGGTATCCTGCCGGTCGGAAGACAGGTGGAAGCGGTCCGCGACCTTGCGAAAGGACTTCGCATTGCTGCCCACCATGTAGCAGACGATCTGGAAGGCCCGCTGCTTGTCGAGGCTGTGCTCATTGTAAAAGTCGCTGTCCCGCAGATGGCCGCCTTCGACGCGATCGAGCAGCAGCCAGCCATAGGCGGCATCGGCGATGGCGACGTCGGCCTCATGCGTATGCTGGATGAGCATGCGATAGCTGGCCATCGCGTCGGCGGCATCCTCTTCCCTGCCCAGCACCGGCAGGTTGAGCTGGTCGATCAGCAGATGGGTGACTTCATGATAGAGCGTGAAAAGGCTGTTATTGGCCGCCCAGACCTGGGCGTTCTCTTCCTGTCTCGGCGTCAACTTCTCGGCCGCCGTTGCACCTTGGGCGGCCAGCGCGGTCAGCATGATCGTAAGCGCGAGGCGGCGGACAAGAGCGATCATTCGGAGAAGCTTCCCATTGCTTGCGGCGCGAACGAACGGCCTGTCAGCCGCTAGTGACTGCCCTCGACTATGAATTGTGCGGCCATCGGCTCGGATAGCTCGAAACCGCTGCGCTCGAACCCTGGCGCCACTGTGCAGCCCACAAGGGTCCAGGCGCCAAGACTGCGTGCCGTCTGCCAATGGTCCCGGGGCACCATGACCTGCGGGAGTTCCCCGGCGCTGAAATCATTGCCCAGCAGATGGCTCTTGGCCTTCTGGCCATCGGCAGAGACCGTCAATCGCATCGGGCCGCCCGCATACCAGTGCCAGACCTCGGCGGCATCGACACGATGCCAGCGCGACACGTCGTGACCTTCGAGCAAATAATAGATGGCGGTGGAATGGGCGCGCTCGCCGTTCTCGCGCATATCCTTGAATGTCTGGCGGAACCAGCCGCCCTCAGTATGCGGTTCCAGCTCGAGCTTTTCGATCAGCCACTGTGCCGTGATCTCTTCGCTCATGCCGTCCCAACTCCCACCGAGCCATTACAGTATTCGGGGACAGTTGATTAAGCTCGAAAGCAAGTCAATCGGACACGTTAGGTCAAAATGCAAATTGTCAGCCTTGCGCCACTTGTGCCTCTTCAAGCTCGCCGTTCATTTGCAGCCATTGGTCTTCCGTGGCGGTGATTTCGGCGGAGAAACGGGCCTTGTCCTTGCCCAGCGCTATGATCCGGTCCTTGCCGCCGGTCGCGGTGGCAGGATCCTCCAGCATGCGGTCGACCTTGGCCAATTCCATCTTGAGGCGCGTCAGCCTGGCTTCCGCTTCCTGAATGGCCTTGCGCAGCGGCGCGAGCTCCGCCCGACGAGCGGCTGCCTCCTGCTTTTCCCGCTTGCGGTCTTCCTTGGATATGGCTGCGCCGCCGCTATTGCCGCGGCCGGTATTGCCGATGATCGAGCGCTGGTAGCTGTCGAGGTCTTCGTCGAGTTCCTTGATGGTGCTGTCGGCCGCGATCCACAGCGTGTCGCAGGTCGCCTCGACCAGATGCCGGTCATGGCTGATGATCAGCACCGCTCCTTCATAGTCGTTCAGCGCATGCACCAGCGCGTCGCGGCTGTCGATATCAAGATGGTTGGTGGGCTCGTCGAGGATCATCATGCCCGGGCCGGAGAAGGTGATCAGCCCCATCAGCAGGCGCGCGCGCTCGCCGCCGGAAAGATTTTTCGCCAGCGTGTCCATGCGTGACTTGGTCAGGCCCATCTGCGCCAGCCGCGAGCGCCGCTTGGATTCGTTGTCATAGGGCATGAGCTCGATGACGTGTTCCAGCGGAGTCCATTCCGGCCGGAGCTTGTCCATCTGGTGCTGGGCGAAGTGGGCGATTTCGAGTTTCTTGCCCTTGCGCATCTCGCCGCCCATCGGCTTGATATCGCCGGCCAGAAGCTTGGCGAACGTCGACTTGCCATTGCCGTTGACGCCGATCAGCGCGATCCGGTCCTCAGGATCGATGCGCATGGTGATGTTCTTGAGAATCTTCTTGTCGCCGTAGCCTGCGCCCACGCCTTCCAGTGTGATCATGGGGGAGGCCTGTTCGGCCTTGGGCTGCTGGAAGGTGAACGGCGCCGCATATTCGTCGAACATCGCCGCCGGCGGCCGCAGTTTCTCGATCATCTTCATGCGGGACTGTGCCTGCTTGGCCTTGGAGGCCTTGGCCTTGAAGCGGTCGACGAACTTTTGCAGATGCGCCACCTGGTCAAGCGCCTTGTCGCGGCTCTTGTTGTTGAGTTCCATCTGCATGCGGCGCGTCGTTTCGAACGTGTCGTAATTGCCTTTGTAGAAAGTCAGCTTCCTGTGCTCGAGATGGATGATCGAGCTGACCGACTTGTTCAGCAGATCACGATCATGGCTGATCATGAAGACCGTGTAGGGGTAGGTGGCGAGATACTTTTCCAGCCACAGCGTGCCCTCGAGATCGAGATAGTTGGTCGGCTCGTCGAGGAGCAGCAGGTCGGGCTGCGAGAACAGCACGCCCGCCAGCGCTACCCGCATGCGCCAGCCGCCCGACAATTCGTTGGTTGGGGCATTCTGCCGATCCTGCTCGAAGCCGAGGCCCTTGAGAATGGTGGACGCCCGCGCCTCGGCCGTGTGGGCATCGATATCGGCGAGCCGCGTATAAACCTCCGAAATCCGGTCGGGATCGGTGACCGTCTCGGCTTCCTTCATGAGCGCGGCTCGCTCGGTGTCGGCGGCCAGCACCACATCCAGCACGCTCTCATTGCCGGCCGGGGCTTCCTGGGCCACGGCGCCGATACGCGCCTTCTTGACCAGCTCGATATTGCCGCCATCGACGCTGATATGGCCCTGGATCAGATGGAAGAGGGTGGTCTTGCCCGTACCATTCTTGCCGACGAAGCCTGTCTTGCTGCCCGTGGGCAACGTCACCGACGCGCCCTCGAAGAGTTCGCGGCCCTGAATGCGATAGGTGAGATTATTAATGGTCAGCATGGCGGTGCGATCTATGACGGAAAGGGGGTGGCGCACAGGGCAGGGCCTTGAAAGGCCCCGGTCCATCCGGGCGCGCGTGCGTGCTGGATAGAGTTAAGCGCGCGCCTTGGCAACACTCGGGCGGGCCTGGCTGCTTCCATGACCCACCCGATAGGTGTTGCTCTTCAGGTTCAGGCCGCGTTGGCGGCCTGCTCCAGCGCCATACGCTCGGCGGGGGTGAAATCCACGCGCGTCAGCGCTTCGTCGAGAATGATCATCATGCCACCTTGCTTGGGCATGGCGCCCAGCACCACGGCTTGCTTGCCCGAAAAGCCCAGCATGAAGGGCGCTTCCTTGCGCTTGAAGCCGCTATGAGCCGTCCGCGACTTCTGGCCGTCATTGTAGCTGACCGAATAGGTGCTGCCCATCATTCCGAAAAACGGCTTGCGTGTTCCGGTGACCATGGCGGGAACCGGCACCAGTTCCACGTCATCCTGCAATTGCCGCTTGAACCGTGCGGTGCGCATTGAATTCCGCAGCAGGCTGATAACGCCAAGCAACATCGCCAGGCCGATAAGGCCCGCAACGACGGCTCTGTTCCAGATCATGTCGAGGCCTAGGCTGAGTGTCGCAAGGGTGGGGTGGCTGCCCGAACGCATCACGCTGACTTCATAGTCGCCGCTGCTGAAGTCTACGAACAAATAGCTCAAAGAGGCCTTCACCTCCTGGCCATTGATCTCGTAGGCGATGTCGGCGCTGCAATTGGTCAGGAAGCCGCGATAGCTCGAGCATTCGCCATTGTTGATATCGGCGTCAGGAACCTCGACCGGATCGGCCATGATGGTGAAGTCGCGGATGAGGTTAGGGCCGACCCAGATGGCGCCTATGATGAGCAAGCCGAGCAGCAGTACCGCCACAATGAGCGGGCCGGTCGCCGCCGGAACGCCACTATTGCTGATGGTGAGGGGGCGCTTCGGGAACGCTGCGAATATCTTTTCCATATATCAGACCCTGGATCATTGAAACGATGGCACCGGTCCGCCGAGGGTGAAATCGCGCCCCTTTCGGCTGTTGGTCATCGCGACCGATGCCCCCAACCTATAGCCAGTTAAAAATCTGCAAAGCAAACCCGCCGACGCATTGCTGCCATCTATTTTGTGAGCGTTGCCATAGCGCGTCGCCGTCTTGCCTCCGTCAAACTCTGAGGCTACAAGGCGCGACCCATTCCAGCCCAATACAAGATCAAGGACCAGACCAATGGCTCTCGAACGCACCTTTTCCATCATCAAGCCCGATGCCGTCCGTCGCAACCTGGTCGGCAAGATCCTCGCCAAGTTCGAAGCAGCAGGCCTGCGTCCCGTCGCGCTCAAGAAGATCCACATGACCCGCACGCAGGCGGAGGGCTTCTATGCCGTCCATAAGGACCGTCCCTTCTTTGGTGAACTGGTCGAGCAGATGATCGCTTCGCCGGTCATCGTTCAGGTCCTGGAAGGCGAGGGCGCCATCCTGAAGAACCGTGAAGTCATGGGCGCAACCAACCCGGCCAACGCTGCCGAGGGCACCATCCGCAAGGAATTCGCCCTCTCGATCGGCGAAAACTCGGTTCACGGCTCGGACGCTCCCGAGACCGCAGCCCAGGAAATTCACTACTTCTTCTCCGACACCGAGATCGTCGGCTAAGCGAGGCGTCGCGCATCGCATCCGCTGAGGGGAACAAGTCATGCCTTATGTGAACGTCCGCATTCTAAAAGAGAATGTCACGGCCGAACAGAAATCCCAGGTTATCGCCGGTATCACCGACGTACTGGTAAAGGTGCTCGGCAAGAACCCGGACGGCACTTTTGTGGTCATCGACGAAGTTCCGGCGGAAAACTGGGGCGTCAAGGGCAAGTCCGTCGCCGACCTGCGCAAGCAGTCCGGAAGCTGACGATAGCCGTATGCAATTTTCGAGGGCCGCCTTCGGGCGGCCCTTTCGCTTTTGTGCTATAGGCACATGATGAAAGTTTTCCCGTGAGCATTCCCGACACCATTCATCCGGCCCTGGCCGGCGCCCTGGCCGCCCGCGGCTATGAAACGCTGACACCGGTGCAGACCGCGATGCTGGCCCCGGAAGCGGCTGATGCCGATCTGCTGGTGTCGGCGCAAACCGGCTCCGGCAAGACCGTGGCCTTTGGTATCGCCATTGCGCCGACGCTGCTGGCCGATGCCGAGCGCTTCGAGCCGGCGGGCCTGCCATTGGCGCTGGTCATCGCGCCGACGCGGGAGTTGGCGCTGCAGGTGCAGCGCGAACTCGAATGGCTCTATGGCGAAGCCGGCGGTCGCATCGCCTCCTGCGTCGGCGGCATGGACATGCGGACGGAACGCCGGGCGCTGGAGCGCGGCGCCCACATCGTCGTGGGGACACCCGGGCGCCTGCGTGATCACATCACCAAGGGTTATCTCGACATGTCGGGCCTGCGTGCCGCCGTGCTCGACGAAGCCGATGAGATGCTCGATCTCGGTTTCCGCGAAGATCTTGAATTCATCCTCGCCGCCGCGCCCGAAGAGCGTCGTACGCTGCTGTTCTCGGCTACGGTGCCAAAGCCTATCGCCTTGCTCGCCAAGACTTTCCAGCGCGATGCGCTGCGCATCTCGGCGACCGACGAAGGCGGTCAGCACGGTGACATCGACTACAAACTCATGCTCATTCCGTCCGCCGAGCGCGAGCACGCCATCATCAATACGCTGCTGTATTTCGATGCGGCCAATACCCTGGTCTTCGCCTCGACCCGGGAGGGCGTGAAACACCTGTCGGCTCGGCTGCACAATCGCGGCTTCGACGTCGTGACCCTGTCGGGCGAACTCAGCCAGGCCGAACGCACCAATGCGCTGCAGTCCATGCGTGACGGTCGCGCCCGCATCTGCGTCGCCACCGACGTTGCCGCCCGCGGCATCGATCTGCCCAACCTCGATCTCGTCATTCATGCCGACCTGCCCAGCAATCCCGATACGCTGCTGCATCGCAGCGGCCGCACCGGCCGGGCAGGGCGCAAGGGCACCTGCGTGCTGATCGTGCCGCAGCATCGGCGCGGCGCCGCCTCCCGCGTGTTGCGGATGGCTCGGCTCGAGGCCAGCACGATGGCGGCCCCGACCGCCGCCGATATCGATGCGCGCTATCGCCAGTCGATCCTCAACGATGCCGCTCTCTCCGCCGATGCAGACGAGGAACTGGCAGCCTATGCCCGTGAACTGTTGGCCCTGCACAGCCCGGAACAGATCGCCGCGGCCTATCTTCGCGTCCAGATGGCGGCCCGCCCGGCTCCGGAAGAGGTCAGCGATATCCCGGTTCAGTCCCCCGGCAATCGCACCAATGACCGTTTCGCCGAGCGTGACCGCGATGCGGTGCCGGTTGAACGTTTCGATCATGGCGTGTGGTTCACGCTTTCCCTCGGTCGCAAGCATCGGGCCGACCCGAAATGGCTGCTGCCGATGATCTGCAAGGCCGGCGGCGTGACCAAGTCCGCAGTGGGCTCGATCAAGATCCAGGAAGCCGAAACGCAGTTCGAGATTGCACCGGAGCAGGCAGAAGCCTTCGCCGCCTCGGTGCAGCGCAACGGCTCCGGCGAGCGCAGCGTTACCATCCGCCGCCGAGACGGCGCCGCCTCCAGCGAGCCCAATCCCTACCAGGGCAAGCCGAAGTACAAGTCCAAAACCCGCAGCAAGCCCGGCTCCTTCAACCCCATGGCGGTGTTCGAGGATGGCCCGAAGGCCGTCGAGATCCCAGCCTATGAGCCGGTAGCCCCAGAAAAGCCGGCCTACCAGAAGCCCGCTCGCGAAAAGCGTGGGCCAGCGGTCAATCCGAAGGACAAGGGCAAGCCCAAATACAAGGGCAAGCAGCCGCCGGCAGGCGCTTCGGGCCGGCCTGATATTGGCGGCAAGGTCTACAAGCCCAAGGGTAAGCGGCCAAAGCCCACCGCGAGCTAATTCCCCTCGTCCGGAATATTGAGAACGTGCCCGCACGCCTTGCAATGCACGGCGTCCGGATCGTGACGCTTTAGGCCACATTGCGGGCAGGGGAAGATGACCTTGTGCGGTTGGAAGATCGCCTGGGCCAGGCGCACGAACAACGAAATACCGATGATCATGACGACGATCGATGTGAGCTTGCCCCACGGCCCGGGCAAGACGATATCGCCGAAACCTGTCGTGGTGACCGTTGTTACGGTGAAGTAGAGCGCATCGACATAGCCCTCAATGCCGGATTCCTGATGTGAGAAAACCGTATAGACGAAGCCGGTGACGACGAAGAGGAAGGTCAGGAGGTTGATGACGGACCGCGCCGCGTCCTCATACCGGTCCAGCCCATACTTCTTGAGAGGCTTCCACAGGAACTGGTTCTTGCTCAGCGTCCACAGCCGCAATACGCGCAGGAAGCCGAAATTGGCAAGCCAGGTCGGCACCAGCAGCGTCGCAAGAATGGCGATGTCAACAAGCGAGGTCGGTTGCCGCAGCCAGCGACCGATATCGGTCGAGGCCAAGGCTCGCGCCACGAGGTCTGCGATCATCAGCGCCGCAACTGAATAATCGATCCACAGAAACGCTGGCCTGTCTCGCAGCAGCGGTGTGGCGACGAAAAACCCCAAGATAGCGAGGTCGACGACCAGCACGGAAAGCTGGAAGCGTACCGCGGCCGGAGAATGGCTGTGGTACAGCAGCCGCAATGTCTCCCGCAGCCGCTCGAAGCCGCTCGCAGGCGCTTCGGCCTTCTCGGCCGGCTCTGCTGGCTTGGTCCGCGCCGTGCGATGGCTCTGGGCTTTCCGTGCACTCAAACCGATGTCTCCGCGCCATGCAACAGGGTGAACCCTATGTTAAGGCCCTCAAGTTAATTTCCACCCTTCCCCCGCATAGGGAGGGTTCTGTGCCCCGCAAAATCATATCGATAGTCGCCGCCGCTCTGGCGCTGTTGCCGCTCGCCGGCTGTTTTAGCCTCTTTGGCTATACGGCGACCAATCCGCGCGAATGTCTGGTTCGCGCCATGTATTTCGAATCCAACCGCTCGAGCACCGAGGGCATGTTCGCGGTGGGCACAGTGGTCATGAACCGGCTGCAATCGCCGAGCTTCCCTAAGACGATTTGCGGCGTTGTGGGCCAGAAGAACCAGTTCGCCGATGGCGTGCTCAACCGCCCCATGACCGAACAGCGCAGCCTCGCCAGCGCCGCCGCCATCGCCGATCAGATCCTGGCGGGTGCGCGCCATCCGGCGGTTCGCGGCGCCACCTTCTTCCACACCTCAGGCATGCGCTTCCCCTATAACAACATGCACTATGTGCTCGTGGCCGGCGGCCTTGCCTTCTACGAAAAGTATTAGCACAAATTGCGTTGGCGCTCAGGGACTTCACCCGGGCGCCGGAATCTTCTACTGAAGATCCTGCGGCGACGACGCCGGGGCTTTGCCTGACATCCCTGCCGGGACGACCCGGCTTTCGGAATTGGAGGGAACAGCTCATGGCCTGGATTTACCTGATCATCGCCGGATTGTTCGAAGTCGGTTGGGCCATTGGCCTCAAATATACCGAGGGCTTCAGCCGCATCGGCCCAAGCGTTGCCACTGTCGGCGCCATGGTCGCCAGCGTCGTGCTGTTGGGCATCGCCCTGCGCGAATTGCCGGTAGGTACTGGTTACGCCGTCTGGACGGGCATCGGCACGGTGGGCACCGCGCTGTTGGGCATCTATCTCTTTGGTGAGCCCGCAACCGCGCTGCGGCTAGCCTGCATTGCGCTCATCGTCTGCGGCATCGCCGGATTGAAATTTCTCGCCTAGCACTACGGTCGTTATTTTTCATGGGATTGTGAGCTGTCTGAACCACCAAGTGGCCATGATTCGGACTGAGAAAGCTCGAACAAGTTTTCCGGCGGCTCCTCCGGCGACAGGAGCGGATACGTTCCGATATGACGCTCGGTTGCAAGAAAAAGACAGTTGCACCGAAGTCCGCATTAGGGTTGACAACACCTGTCGTCGCGGCGTCGCGCGGCGGCGAAGCTGTGATCAGTAAATGTATTTATCATCTCAATGGTAAGGAATGAGCGTGAATTTCAGACATATTGCCAAAGTCGCGGTATTTTTACTAACTGCCACGGTATCTTTACTCATGGCGGGCTCGCCATTTTTGGTAATGTCCGCGCGAGCCGCAAGTTTTGATTGCGCAAAGGCGGGGGGCGGCATCGAGACTATGATCTGCGACGATCAGGCGCTTTCGGCTCTCGATAGCAAGCTGGAGGTTGCCTACAAGGGGGCTCTGGCCGCTGCCCATGCCGCCGGTGACGAATCGACACTGGCAAAGGAGCAGCGCAATTGGCTTCGATACACCCGTGCCCTTTGTCAGGATAGCGCCTGCCTGACGCAGGCCTATGCGTCTCGCATTGAGGTCCTGGCGCGCAACGAGCCACATATTATCGACGAGAGCTCCTGCGAAACCCCGACAGGCAGTAAGGAGTGTATTTCCGTTGTCGTCGAGCGCGACCCCAACTCTCGTATCGATTCATTCAACCAGACGCTGGTGGATGAGAACGAGTCGGGCAAGCTTGTCGGCTGCACGATGCTACTTAAGCTGCCCGGTATGTCTACGAATAGTAATGCCACCTACGGTGGAAGCTGTGTCCTTCAGACCGGTAGCCGGCGAACGGACGTCAAAATCTGTAACGATGACATGATCGGGCGGTTCGGGATGGAGCCAATCGATTCAGACAAAGAGCAGTCGAACCGCGATCTCCTGGATTTCGCCAACCAATGCCCTGGAGGCTGACATGTTGAGAGATAGCAGACGCCTTGCGGGGAGCGTCATGCAGCGGATGTGCCGCCGCCCCGTCGCAATTGCGCTTTTGGCTATGCTTTTCGTCATCCCCATGCAGTGCGGCGCATATGCGGCGCAGGCCAAGGTGGGGGGGATTTACAGCGACCTTCACTACAATGAGGATGGTGGCGATCTTCTTGGCACTGAACTGTTCATCGTCGCCACCGAGGATGGCTGGGCGGTCTTCTATCAGCATTGGGAAGGAGGCGGGGACAAGCCGATTGTGGTGCCCGCAACCGTGCAGGACGGTCGCCTGTCCTTCGATATTCCGGACTCTTACAGCGGTGGCGGCGAGTACGAAGGGGTCGTCACAGCCGCCGGCTTCGAAGGAACCATCCACTATCGCGACAGCGATGGTGCGGCGCACGATCAGCCGATCAAGCTGAAGCGGACGAAGAGTTACTGGGAATAAGCGGCCCGGATGCGCGGCGATCGTGATCGCCGCGCAAGCGCCGATAGAATTCATTAGCGATATCAGCTTGTTGCCTCGGGTGTCTGAATTCGGATGTCACGTCCTTGAATCATGTTGTGAGCGGCCTCTTTCGCGGCGGCGCAAAAAGTTCCATCAAATTCCGGCTTTCACAAAAAAGTTAAATGCGTCCGCCGCGCAACCCGCTACGCTTTGCCAGTCCGGTGCTTCGTTTCCGGCAAATCGTGGTCCCACCGGAGTAGCGTCCACCGGTCCTTTATCAGGAGAACATCCGTGCCCTTGAAGTGGCAGGAAGTCGCCGTGGCGCTATCCGTCGTTATCGCCTTGCTGATTGGCAAGCATATCCCCTTGGTCTCGCAACTGCCCTTGGCCCGTGTCACCGGCATCCTCTGCTTCAGCTATGCGATCTTCCTGTCGCTGCGCCTGCTGAAGGTGGATGATGCCGTGCGATCGGGCGAATGGTCCGAGTTGCGGCCATCGCTGATGGAAAAGTTCGGCGCGCTGATCCTCGCGGCTTTCTCCGGACTGATCATCTACGCCATGCTGTTCATGGATCGTGGTCACACCGTTAGTGAGCAATATGCCTTCTACATGACGCTGGCGGTGCTGTTCGGGGGAGGGGCGCTGGCCATTGCGTTCACCAGTCTCCTGGTGCGCATTCGCTGGAACCACCTGCATATCGAGCACTGGTCAAGCCTGGGCAAGAAGACCATCATCCCCTGGTCCGATGTCGCCGGCGTCAAGACCGAGTGGCGGGGGGTCACCATCATCACGGCATGTGGCAGCCGCGTGCGGTTCTCGCCGTATCTCGCCGGCGCCGAGCAACTGGCGCGCAAGGCCGAACACACGGCGCGTCGTAACGCCCTGACCGCCCATCGCCAGGCCTCTTAGCGTTTATTGTGCCGGGGCGGCCACACCGCTCCGGCATTTGCCGCGCCGATATTGACAGCTTGTGTCCGGCGGCGCATATGCGCGTTCAGGTTGCTGGCACCCGCCGCTCGCCGGGATATCCCGTTGGTGAAGCCAGACGCGAACGCGACATCTGCATGCATCGCTCCTTCATCAGAGGCGGGTCATGGCAAGGCGGGCCCCATGAGAAGACCGCTTCCTGAATGAGGATGCCATGTCGTTTTCTCTCGACACCCCCACTGCTACCAGTCTCAAGGCCGAGGCACGCCTGTTGCGCGAGGAGCGCTCCAGGGCCGGAAGCCCGCTGACCCAGGGTGCTGCCCTGGAAATTATCGCCAAGTCCCATGGCTATCGCGACTGGAACACGGCGCGTGCCGCCTTGCCCGATCGCGTTGCAACGCCTGTTCAGGTCGGCATGCGGGTCAAGGGCCATTATCTCGGCCAGCCGTTCGCCGGCCTCGTGATCGCCGTCAAGCTGCTCACCGATATGCAGCACTACGAAGTGACGGTGAATTTCGACGAGCCCGTAGACGTCGTGACGTCCGAGCTGTTCTCGTCCTTCCGGCAGCGTGTGACGTCCACCATCGATGTGCATGGCGTCTCGCCAGCCCGCACCGGCAACGGCCAGCCGCAGATGCGGCTTCACCGCGCCTGAACTCGTCGCGATTCGGCAGCATGGCCAATCCTCGGACTTGGCCATGCTGCCGTGCGCGCTGACACGCCTAAAGCGGCGTGCCTGGCTCTCCGGGGCCGGCGCCGGTCGCCGCCGGGGGCGAAATTTCCTGGCGGCGACCGCCTTTGGGGCCATAAAGCCCACAGGCGCTCTATCAGCCTGTGGCTGTGGGAAAAAACGCCTTGCGTTCTTCCGCCCCTCCCGCTAGACCCGCCGGCGGAGAGGTGGCCGAGTGGTCGAAGGCACGCCCCTGCTAAGGGCGCAGGCGGTCAAAAACTGTCTCGAGGGTTCGAATCCCTTCCTCTCCGCCACTTACCCTCACGGGCTCCTCCGGTAACCGAGCCGACAATTCCTTAAGCCATACGGCATGGAACTTCGGCGCCCCGGTGCCGGTTCGATCGGTCACTCTGCCTCAATCCTCCCATGCGGGCTCGCAGGGGAAGCGCTGGTGTCGCCGATTGCCCGGAAAAGTTCCGCATCTTCGCCGATGCCGGCATTGGGCGTGGTCAGCAGCGTATCACCGTAAAAGACCGAATTTGCCCCGGCCACCAGACACAGGATCTGGGCCTCGCGGTTGAGGCCGGATCGGCCGGCTGAAAGCCGCACGATCGAGGCCGGCATGACGATGCGGGCGGTTGCCACCATCCGCACCAGCTCGAGCGCATCGACACGCGGGCGTTTTGCCAGGGGAGTGCCTTCCACCGGCACGAGTGCATTGATGGGCACGCTTTCCGGGTGCGGGTTCATTTCCGCCAGGACCTGCAGCATCGAGGCCCTGTCCTGAGCTGTTTCTCCCATGCCGATGATACCGCCGCAACATAGGTCAATACCGAAGGAGCGCACCGTCGCCAGCGTATCCAGCCGGTCCGCATAGGTGCGAGTGGTGATGATCCGGCTGTAGAATTCGGGGCTGGTATCGAGGTTGTGGTTATAGGCCGTAAGGCCTGCGGCCGCGAGCCGTTCGGCCTGGTGCGGCTTGAGCATTCCAAGCGTTACGCAGGCCTCCATGCCGAGGGCGCGAACGCCCGCGACCATCTCGATGACGGCATCGAATTCCCGACCGTCGCGAACCTGCCGCCATGCCGCGCCCATGCAAAAGCGCTCGGCGCCAGCCGCCTTGGCGGCCGCGGCCATCTCGATCACACTGTCAGGTGCCATCAGCCTGTCACGCGTCAGGTCGACTTCCCTGTGATGGGCCGATTGCGGGCAATAGGCACAGTTCTCAGGGCAGCCGCCGGTCTTGATGGACAACAGGCTGGCCTTCTGCACCTTGTTTGGGTCGTGGTGCTGGAGATGCACGGCATTGGCACGGCCAACAAGTTCGAGCAGTGGCAGCTCGTGCAGGGCGAGGATCTGGTCAACCGTCCAGTCGTGCCGGATCACTCCGTCAGCGGTCATCGGCTTTTGGCCCGCAGACGGGCGGTGGAGGCGGGCAGCAGCATGGCGCCGAACGCGATGATACCAATCTTGACCAGATCGCCCACCAGGAAGGGCGCGACGCCGGCTGCGACGAGCTGGTTGGCCGGAACGTAAGCCGCAAGCCAGGCCACGCCGGTGGCATAAATCACCACCAAGCCGGCCAACATGGCGCCGATACGTCCGAAGGTAGCCCTCCCGAGTGCCAGGATGCCGACCAGCCAGGAGGCAACGAGGTAGCCGAGCAGATAGCCGCCTGTCGGACCGACCATATAGGCGAGACCGATGCCGCGTTCAGGCGAGCCGGAAAAGACCGGCAGACCCAGCGCGCCGGCCAACAGATAGGCGAGGAAAATCAAGATGGCGATGCGTGGCCCGAGGGCGACGGCAAATCCCATGACCGCCAGCGTGTGCAGGGTCATCGGCACGGGCCAGAACGGTATCTGTATCTTGGCGGCCAGCGTCATCAACGCTGCTCCCGCAATGACGGTCAGCGCCCGTCGGGCGGACGTTTCGAGGCGCTTGCCAAGCGGTCTGATAGCGGTGGTGTTCAAGGTCGTTTCCTCTTGCGATGAATTATAGATAATTTGGCGAATCTATCGCTAAAAGAATCCATAGAAACATCGCAGAGGCAAGACCAATGGCGCGACGGCGCCAATAGGCTCCAAATCCGCATCGTCAAAGGCCGGTTATCGCAACTTTCTCGGTTCGATCGTCTGCACGTGCCGCGCCAGTATGGAGGCCGCCGTCTCCGCCTGTCCGGCCCTCAGGGCATCGAGAATCGCGCGATGATCGCGGTCGGTCGGTGCCTCCCATTCGGCGCGCCAGCCCGAGAACAGGAAGCGGGAACTCGCGATGTGCAGGTCGTCGATGGCCTTGAGCAGGCGAGGCATCCCGCAAGGCGTCAGGATAATCCGGTGGAAGGCGCGGTTGGCCGCCTCCCATCCATGCACGTCACGGGCGCGGTCACCGGCCCGGTTGGCTTCCTCGGCTTGATCGAGGATCGCCTTGGTCAGGTGTGGCGCGGCATGCCGAAGCGCGAGACTCTCAAGGGCAGCGCGCATTTCGGCCACTTCCTTGACCTCATCGAGACTGAAGCCGGCGATCCGCACGCCGCGCCTCGGCTCGCTGACCACGAGTCCCTGCGCTTCGAGGCGACGAAAAGCCTCGCGCACCGGCACATGACTGGCCCCAAACTCTTCGGCGATGTGATCCTGCCCGAGCCGGGACCCTGGCTCGAGCGCTCCGGCGATGATGCGTTCGGCCAGTGCCCTGCTGATGCGTACGGCAAGCGTTTCGTCTTTGGCTGTCGTCATGTTTTATAGATAATTGGAACGCGCCGCGCCGTCGAGCGGCCTTCTCGATAGAAGGTGCCTACCGTCCCTCGAAGCGGCCGATCTGAGCAGGTCCGGCGAGGCGATCCCCAAACTATTTCTTCTTGCGCATGGCCTCATTGAGCATGTCGCCGAGGGACCCCGTGCTGCGAGGGGGCTCTTGTGGCGGACGCTGGTTGGCTCGTAGCGGTTGCTCGCGTTGGCGCTCGCGCGGAGCGGTGGTGTCGATTTCCTTGCGCATGGTGAGGCCGATGCGCTTGCGTGGGACGTCGACCTCGACCACGCGGACCTTGACCACATCGCCAGCCTTGACGACCTCGTGCGGGTTCTTGACGAACTTGTCGGCCAGCTGGGAGACGTGGACCAGCCCATCCTGATGCACGCCGATATCGACGAAAGCCCCGAAGGCGGCAACGTTGGTGACGGTGCCCTCGAGCATCATGCCGGGTTTGAGGTGTTTGATATCGTCGACGCCTTCGGCAAAGGTCGCCGTCTTGAAGGCGGGGCGGGGGTCGCGCCCAGGCTTTTCGAGTTCGGCTATGATGTCGCGCACCGTCGGCAGGCCGAAGCGGTCATCGACGAAACTGCGTGGATCAAGCCCCGCCAGGGCCGACTTGTCGCCCATGATGGTGCGCAGGTCGCGCCCGCAGGCAGCCACGATCTTGCGGGCAACCCCATAGGCTTCGGGGTGCACCGAGGAGGCGTCCAGGGGCTCGGTGCCGCCGGTAATGCGCAGGAACCCGGCGCTTTGCTCGAAAGTGCGCTGGCCCAGGCGCGGAACGTCAAGCAGTGCCTTGCGGGAGCGGAACGGCCCATTGGTATCGCGGTGGGTCACGATGGCTTCGGCGACGGAAGGGCCGAGCCCCGAAATCCGCGCCAATAGGGGAGCGGAGGCGGTATTGAGATCCACCCCCACGGCATTCACGGCATCCTCCACCACGGCATCGAGCGAGCGCCCCAGGCGGTATTGGTCGACGTCATGCTGATACTGGCCGACGCCGATGGCCTTGGGTTCGATCTTGACCAGTTCGGCCAGGGGATCCTGGAGACGCCGCGCGATGGAGACCGCACCGCGCAGCGACACATCGAGATTGGGGAACTCCGCCGCAGCCAGCTCCGAGGCCGAATAGACCGAAGCTCCGGCTTCCGAGACGATGACCTTGGTGGGCTTCGGGGCGGGCAGGCGCTCGATGAGGTCGGAGACCAGCTTTTCCGTTTCACGGCTGCCGGTGCCATTGCCGATGGCGATCAGTTGCACGCCGTGCTTCTTGACCAGAGCCTGGATCGCAGCCTGAGAACCCATGACATCGTTGCGCGGCGGGAACGGATAGATGGTTTCGGTATCCAGCACCTTGCCGGTGGCATCGATCACCGCGACCTTCACGCCCGTGCGGATGCCGGGATCGAGCCCCATGGTGGCCCGCGCGCCGGCCGGAGCCGCCAGCAGCAGGTCCTTGAGATTGCGGGCGAAAACTCCGATCGCCTCGACTTCGGCCCGCTCGCGCAATTCGACCATCAGGTCTATGGAGAGTGAGACGCGCAGGCGCGTGCGCCAGGCCCAGCCCGCAACCTCACGCAGCCATTTGTCGCCCGCGCCATTCCCCTGCGCCTTGAGCGCGCCGGCCACGAGGCGCTCTGCCGGTTTGATCGGATCGGTGACGTCGGTATCGACCTCGATATCGAGGCTCAGGAATTCCTCGTCACGGCCGCGCATCATGGCGAGAGCGCGGTGTCCGGCAACCTTCGCCCAGCGTTCGGAATGGGCAAAATAGTCTGAGAATTTGGCGCCAGCCTCTTCCTTGCCTTTGACGACATTGGCGCTGAGCACGGCCTTGTCACGCATATGGGCACGCAACTGGCCCAGCAGGGTGGCATTTTCCGTAAGGCTCTCGATGACGATGTCACGCGCGCCTTCCAGGGCCTCTTTGGTGCCCGGAACGTCGTCGCTGACATAGGCCTGGGCGAGCAGCACGGGTTCGGCGCTGCGATCGGCCAGAATGGCTTCAGCCAGTGGGCCGAGGCCGCGCTCGCGGGCGATCTCGGCCTTGGTGCGGCGCTTGGGCTTGAACGGCAGGTAGAGGTCTTCGAGTTCGGCCTTCGTGGCGGCGACCGCGATCGAGGCGGCGAGGTCGGTGGTCAGCTTGCCCTGTTCGTCGATGGATTTGATGATGGCAGTGCGGCGGGCCTCCAGCTCGCGCAGATAGATGAGCCGCTCGGCCAACAGACGCAGCTGCGTATCGTCCAGCCCACCGGTCACTTCCTTGCGATAGCGGGCGATGAACGGCACGGTGGCGCCGCCGTCGAGCAGCTCCACGGCGGCGCGCACCTGCTCGGGGCGGGCGGAAATTTCGATGGCGATCTGGGTGGTAATACGGGCGTCGGGTTCAGACATGTATCTACTTTTTGGTTCGGCTGGCGCGAACATAGTCGTCCACGGCCGGAGGCGACACCCGGCACCCGACGATTTCCTCAATTGTAAGAAGGGCAGTGGAAGAGTGCCAAACACCCCTGGAGTGCGCCGGGCAGATCATGGTCGGTCACATCAGGTGCCAACGGCGCGCGCAGTGGTTAAATGGAAACAGCGCATGATTCTTGGGAGTTTTGAATGCCGTTGATCTCGGATGATTTGCGGATTGCGAAGCTGCAAGAGGTCGGTTGTTCGACCGCGCTGATCAAGCTGGCCGGTGGCGAATGCGTGCACGGCCTCTTCAGGAATACCTGTCTGGGGCCGCCTTTTATTCCTCCCAATAGCCGCAGCCCCAAAGGGGCGCCGATAACGCCGCTCTGGGAAGAGACGGGGCGTATCTACGGGTTGCGCTGCTTGCCTGGAGCTGCGGACTTCATTCGATTCAGTATTGAACATCCGGACGGCATGGAATTCATTGCCGCAACGGAGCAGGGGCTTTGGGCCCATCGCTTTGATTTTTTCTATGAAAGCGACGCATCCCTGTTGGACTTAAGGGAGGCAGCGCAATCCGTCGAATTTCGCTTCCTGGATCTGTATCTGGACGTCAAGGAATCCGCCGGGGACGAGATGGGTACATACGTGCAGCATCGCACCTGGCTGAGCCAATTTATTGCAGATATCGATCAACGATCGATGCCTCTGACAATAATATCATAGAGTAATTTTCATAGAGGATAATGGATGTCACGTAGTGCGGAAAACACAGCGATTGTCGCTCCGGTACAGGATTGGGCCAAGTGGCTATTTTCACAAATTGGCCAGCTCGTCATAGCCGTCGGGTTGATTTCGTTGATTTTCAACTACGCCTACCGCTATGCGGTTGACTGGAACGTTTCGTCGCCGCTGTTCTACCTGGCGACCATCGTGCTGGCATTGATTGTGTTCGTGGCCGTGCGACGGGACTACATCCTCGTCAACAGGTTTGAGTTCAGCGAAACGGAGTTTTCCGTTCACACCTTGCTCGGCATCAGGAAGACCTATGCCGTCTCGGCCTATCGCTGGGTTCCGGCCTTGCACAAGACCGTAAACTTTCCCGAGAAGGCGGCGAGCCTTTCCTTCTACGTCCAGGACGCCAAGACCAAGAAGAACATCCGGAACTATTCGTGGAGCGGGTTCGCCACCGAGGCGTTTCAGGCCGTATCGGCGCTCTATGGATATCGCGGCGAGACGGACTTCAAGCAAAAGGATTTTGGCCGCGCCTGAGCTGGCTTGAGCCGAAAAGCTCTATCGGGCCTTCGTCTGACAGGGCGTCGCGGAAGCCCGCCGCGCCACGCGCTTACCGTAGGGGCGGCTGTCGATGCGGGGCGGGCTTCAGGTTTTCGCCCGGCTGATCGTATAGCCGGCTTCGGCAAGCGTCCGCGTCATATGCTGGGCGTACCACTGCGGCCATTGCTTGTCATAGACGCCGCCGAGATCGTTGGTTTCATGAATGCCATGGGCCTCTGCGGCCCGTTTCAACAGGTCGAGCAATATAGCGGTGACATCGGGCTCGCCAGCCGGCGGTTGCGCTGCGGTCATCGCCCTGGCGCCCGCGTTCTGACCTGTTGTATCAGCCAGCCGTTTCCGTCCGGGTCGCTGAACGAGGCGAACGAGCCGTAGTCAGGATGCTCCGCGGACGGGCCGGGCGCCCGAGCCTCGGTGCCGGCATGGTGGAAGACGCCCGTCGCATCGTGAAATATCTTGCTGACATCGACGCCCCGGCCAACGAGTTCGGCGCGTGCCGCCGCGATATCGGCAACCACCAGATGCAGGCCCTGTGTCGAGCCTGGCGGGGCCGTGGTCAGCCCCTTGCCCAATATGATGGAGCATTCCGAGCCGGGCGGCGTCAGCTGGACGACGCGGTAGTTGTCGTTAATGGCAAAATCCGCATCCAGCCGAAATTGCAGCATTTGGTAAAAGTCTCTGGCCCGATCCACGTCGGAAACGGGCAGCAACAGCACCTCAAGCTTCATGTCCACGAGACTCGCTCCACCTTTGAATGGGGGTGCGTCGCAATCTGCCGCGCCGTCCGCGACATTGCCGCATGAAGGCACCCTACGCCCGGGACCGGACGAGATCGAGTCGTATTGGCGCGGGGGAGGGCGCGCGCCTTCCGGCTTGGCGGCGTTGGCTAAATGCCCCTCAGCTATGCCCTGGCGACCGGCGGGCCGAACCATCGGGTCAGTGCCTCGGTAAGCCCTGCCCGGGTTTCGTCCCCTGTCCAGGCCACGTATCCGTCCGGCCGAACCAGCACAGCGGTGGGAGCAGGAACCTCGCCAAGTCCCGGCAGCTCCCATCGACCGGAGTGTTTCGCGTCGGTGACCTTCACCCGCTCCGCCCATGGGCCGATGTCAAGGGCGCCGGGCTCGCCGAGGTTGAGCAGCAGGGGCCTTGCGGCATGCAGAAGGCTGAACAGTCGCACCATGCCATTGAGGGTGACGAGATCGAGATCAGGCATGCGCCCTCCCAGCAGCGGATGTCCTGGCCCGAAATCGTAGCGAATGCCCAACCCGCTCATCTCCGCGGCAAACCGCTTGCGTGGCTCCTCCATGCCGAGGAGTTCGGCGATGATGTCGCGCAGAGCCTTGGTGCGGTCGTCCTCACGGCGCAACGCAACGGAGGCCATCGTATTACGCAACACCCGGGCCGCGACCGGGTGGCGCTCGGTCTGGTAGGTGTCGAGGAGGCTTTCAGGCACGCTCCCCTTGACCACCTGGGCCAGCTTCCATCCCAAATTCACCGCATCCTGCACGCCGGTCTGCAACCCCTGGCCGCCATCGGGCGGATGCACATGTGCGGCGTCGCCGGCAAGCAGCACCCGTCCCTTGCGGTAGGCCGCGGCCTGCCGAGCCATGTCGGTGAACCTGAACAGTGAGGTCGGGGAATGGACCCCATAATCGGTGCCATAGACGGCAATCATCGCCGCGCTGAGATCGGCGAGACTGGGCTCGCCCGCGGCGCCGGCCTGTCGCTCGGTCACCATGACGCCGACCGGTCCTTCGTTGGCGTAGATGATTTCGCCATCGCGGATCTCATACTGCACTCGCCCCAGCGCATGGATGCCGATTGCGTCACGACGTATTCCCCATTCTGGCGGATTGTCGGCCAATTCGACTTCGGCGATCAGGTTGCTTACGGTCGGATCCGACCCCGGGAATTCAATGCCGGCGGTCTTGCGTATAAGGCTGCGGCCGCCATCGCAGCCGGCAAGATATTGCGCCCGCATGGAGGCGCCGTCGCTGAGTTCGATGTCGATGCCGGTTTCATCCTGCGTAAAGCCGGTGACATCGCGCCCGCGATAGACCGCCACCTCGAATTCATCGATCCAACCGGCGAGAATGCGCTCAATGTGTTTCTGCCGCAGTCCGAGACTGTAGGGGTAGCGGGTCGGAAAGCCGCTGAGGTCGAAATGGACCCCTCCAAAACCGGTGGCCTGGGCCTTTTGTCCTTCAGCGATGAACCGCTCGGCGATACCGCGCTGATCGAGGACCTCCAGGGTACGTGAGTGGAGGCCGCCGGCGCGCGAGCCAAGGAGGTCCTGGTTCGCTCGCCGCTCGATAATGGCCACGTCGACACCCGCCAAAGCGAGTTCGCCCGCCAGCATCATCCCTGTCGGTCCGCCACCGACGATGATCACCGCATGCTCGGAAATAGGCATCTGTCACTCCCTCGTATTGGCTGGAGCATGCCTTTTACGGGATGACCGGGGCCTTGAAGCAAGCCCCCTGCGCGCTACATGTTAGAAGTGGGAGGGCAGCTCCGCCGGTCTTCAGTCCAGTTCGTGAACCAGTTTTTCAACGAACGGCAGCAGGCGCGCAACGATCACCGCAACGCCTTTGGCATTGGGATGCCGCAAATCCGACTGGTTCAAAGCCGGATCGAGCGCGACGCCGTCGAGGTAGAACGGATAGAGCAGGGCGCCATGCCTGGCGGCGAGATCCGGATAGATACCGTCAAATGCCGAGACGTAATCCGCCCCTAGCCCGCGATTGGCCATCATGCCGAGTACCAGGACGGGGAGATGCAGCGCATCGAGCTTCGTCATGATCGCATCGAGGTTGGTCCGAACGCCGTCCGCCGGAAGTCCGGTCAGCATGTCGTTGGCGCCCAATCCCAGGATGACGGCATCGGGTGCATCGGCAAGCGTCCAGTCGAGGCGTTGTAGCCCTGTGGCCGTGGTGTCGCCGGAGACGCTGGCGTTGACGAGCTCGGTATCGAGCCCGGCTGTATCCATCGCCGCCTGCATCTGGCCCATGAAGCTGTCGGCTGTCGAAAGGCCCAACCCAGCCAGGAGGGAATCGCCATAGAGCATTATGGTGTGCTCGGCGGCACCGGCAGGCTGCGCCAATGCCGCAAAAGTTCCCAGCACAGCCATTGCGCGAAGCGCCTGCCGCATCCAATTTTGTATCCGGCCCGGACATTTGGCCATTGTTGCGATACCGACCAGGGCGTGGCCAAGCTGCATGACTGATACCGTCGCCTCTACCACGGAAATGCACCTCTACCTTAAGTCGGGCAAAGAGGCGCTTCATATCCTCAAATCCATCACGTTTGCGATAAAGGCCGGCGAGGTGGTCTCGGTCGTGGGGCCTTCCGGCAGCGGCAAGACTTCGCTGCTCATGGTCATGGGCGGTCTCGAACAGGCGACGCGCGGTACCGTTTCGGTGGGTGGGATCGCGCTCGATGGCCTCGGCGAAGACCGCCTTGCCGATATGAGACGCCAGAACATCGGCATCTTGTTCCAGAACTTTCATCTGGTGCCGTCGATGACGGCGCTCGAAAATGTCGCTCTGGCGCTAGAGATTGCCTTCGACGATCTCCCCGTCAGTGAAATCAGGGCACGCGCCCGCGCCGCCCTTGCCGAAGTGGGGTTGGGGGAGCGCGAGACCCACCTTCCCAGCGCCCTCTCGGGTGGCGAGCAGCAACGCGTCGGACTTGCCCGCGCCATCGTCACCAGGCCCAAGCTGCTGCTGGCCGATGAGCCCACCGGCAATCTGGACCAGCAAACTGCCGCTTCCGCCATCGACCTCATGTTCCAGCTGGCCCGGCGCAATGGCATGGCTGTGCTTCTCATTACCCATGACAATGCGCTGGCGCAGCGCGCCGATCGGCGCATGCGCATGGATCGCGGCGAATTGCACGAACTGGAGGCCGCCAGGTCATGAGGCGCCTGCAAGGCTGGCTGCGCGTCGCCTTGATCGATCTGCGCGGCAGCGCGGCGCGCTTCCTGATCCTCATCGCATGCCTGGCGTTGGGTGTTGCGGCCATCGGCACAGTCAGCGCCGTGCGCAGCAGCGTCGAGACGGCGGTACAGCGTGACGCGACGCTGATCCTCGGTGGCGATCTCGAATTGCGTTCGCAACACGCGGACATCGGTGCCGATGTCCGCGCCGCGCTCGACAAGCTCGGCACCACCAGCCGGCAGGTCGAACTCAACTCACAAGCGCGCTTCGCCGACAAAACCGCCTTCCTTGCCTTGCGTGGCGTCACCGATGCCTATCCGCTGGTGGGGACAGTGACGCTTGCGCAGGGCGCCATGGCAGGGAGCGTTGCCGAACTGCTGCGCTCGCGGAAGGGTGTGTTCGGCGTCCTGCTTTCCCAACAGGCTACGCTTCGGCTCGGCGTTGCACCCGGCGCAATGGTGCATATCGGTGCGCTCGATGTGCAGTTGCGCGGCATTATCGATGCGTTTCCCGACCAGGCCACCGCCGGCTTCCAGCTCGGTGCGCCAGCCCTGATATCGGATCAGGCCCTGGCGCCCGCCGGGCTGCAGCAGGAGGGCGTGCTCACGCAGTATCGCTACAAGGTGGTGCTGGCGACCGGCGGCTTCGACGACGCCAAGGCTACGCTCGATCGTCAATTCCCCGGTCATGAGTGGCAGATCCGTTCGCCGCGCCAGGCGACCACCGCCATTGCCCGCTTCATCACCATCTTCGGCAACTTCATGCTGGTGGTGGCGCTGTCGTCCATGATCGTGGGCGGCCTCGGGACCGCCAATGCGGTGACCGCCTATATCGGTGAACGGCAGGCTACCATTGCCACCATGCGGTCGCTGGGCGCCAGCGGGCGCCGTATCCTGCTGCATTTCCTCGTCCAGATTGCCGTCCTGTCCATCATTGCCGTCCTCGTCGGTCTTGTAGTTGTGGGCATTGCGACGCTCACTCTGCTGCCGTTACTCTCCAGCCTCATCGGCTTGGTTTTGCCCGCAACGCTCGATCTGCGCTCCATGGCGGTCGCGGCTGGCATCGGGCTCGTCACCGCCTTGATTTTCTCCTGGCTGCCCCTGCTGCAGGCGCGCGCTATCCGGCCCGCCATGCTCTTCCGCGCCGGCTCCACAGGTCCGCTGGCGGGGCAGGGCTGGCGGGTCCTTACCGCGCCGGCCTCTGTCATCCCGATCCTTATGGGCTTCGGCGTTGTGTTCGCCTTGACGCTGATCGTCGCCAACGATGTGCGTCTCGTCGCCATTTATTTCGCCGGCACCCTCGTTGCCTTTGGTCTGCTGCGCCTCGCGGCCTTTGTGCTGACACGAGCCCTTGCGGCAAGCCCGGTTCCGCGCCAGCGGCTGTTGCGGCTTGCGATTTCCGCCATTACGCGTCCCGGCGCGCCGACCGCCACCGTATTGGTGTCGATGGGCATGGGATTGTCCTTGCTGTTGCTGATCGTCACCACGCAATCCAACATCAACGACCAGATCACCGCCGAGGTCGGTAATTCAGCCCCCGATTTCGTCTTGCTCGACATGAATAAAACTGCGGTGGATGCACTCGAGGCCTTCGTGACCGGCACGCCGGAAGTTGAGACACTCACAACCGTACCGATGTTGCGCGGTACCATAACCAAGCTCAAGGGCGCGCCGCCGCCCTCCGCAGAGGCAGCGCCAATCGAAGTGGCTGACATGTTCCGCGGCGATACGGCCTTGAGCTGGGCCGCCGCGGAGCCGCAGGACACGTCGATCGATGAGGGCAAGTGGTGGCCTGCCGACTATTCGGGGCCGCCACTGGTCTCACTGACCACCGACATGCGTGACGCCCTCCACCTGGCGCTGGGTGACACCATCACCATATCCATTTCCGGACGTCCGCTGGAGATGACCATCGCCAGCTTCCGCTTGATCGACAGGCGCAGCCCCAACTTTACCTTCCGCATCATCGTCTCGCCCGGCGTTATCGAAGGCGCGCCGCAGTCCTATCTCGGAACCATCAAGGCCGTGCCCGAAAAGGCATCGTTCGTAGAAGCCAAACTGATTGCTGGCTTTCCTTTGTTGACCTTCGTGTCGGTGGGTGAGGCGCTGGCCCGCGTCCGGTCGATCTTTGATGGTCTCGCCAACGCCATCGCCCTGGTCAGTGGCACCGCCGTCATCGCCGGCGTCCTCGTGCTGGCTGGTGCGCTGAGCGTCGGCCGCAAGCAGCGCGAAGCCGATGCCGTCGTCATGAAGGTCCTTGGTGCCCGGCGCCGCACCGTGATCTCCGCCTTCCTGATCGAATATGCCTTGCTGGGAGCCATCGCCGCCGCCTTGGCGATCATTATCGCGTTGCTGGGCGCCTGGGCTGCATCCACCTGGCTGTTGCAAATAGGGTTCTCGGTGCAGCCCCTTCAACTTGGCCTGCTGGCCATCCTGGTCGTCGCGGTCACCATCACGACCGGCGCCCTTACCACCTGGTCCGCCATATCCGCTCGTCCCGCCGAGCGCTTGCGGGCGGAAACTTCATAGGCTCATCGCTGTCGCGTCATTCCATGCGTTCGCCAAGATCGTCGCTCCAACTCTCGATCAGCATCTGCCGAAAGCGTGCCGCTATAGGCGACAGGCGGCCAGAACGCCTTTCGATGATGCCGATTGGCCGCCTCACGATGGGATCCGTGAGCGGCCGGATGACGATCAGCGGATGCTCGCTTTGAGGCGTTGCGAGCTTGGGCAATATGGAAACCCCGAGTCCGGCTTCGACGAGGCCAAGCGATGTCGATAGATGGTTGACCTCGTAAAACCAGTCGAATTCGATCTCGGTCTTGGCCAGCGCACTGTCGAGTATGGTGCGATGCGTACTCTGGCGACTGACGCCGATCAATGGAAAGCCGGCCAGGTCCTTCCACTGCACGGTATCTTTTTTCGCCAGCACATGATCACGCGGACAAGCAAGGACGAAGGGGTCGTCCATCAGATGCGTGAACCGAAGATCGGGATCCCCGGCGCCCAGGGTATTGATCCCGAACTCGGTCTGCCCATCGGCGACGCTCTTCAGGCCTTCACTGCCGGCCAGGCCATGGATGCGAAAGCGGATATGGGGATGCTGCGCGTTGAACTGCTTGATCACTCGCGGCAGGAAATAGAAGGCCGCGGTGGGTACGCTGGCGATGGCTATGGTGCCCGACTGACGGTCGCCCATCTTGCTCATCGACAGCATCGATGATTCCAGCTCGTCGATGATGCGTGCCAGGACCGGCTGAAGTCTTCGCCCCTCGGCGGTGGCGCTTACGCGTCGAGTTGTCCGCTCCAACAGGGGCGTCCCGATGGAGTCCTCGAGATTCTTGATGCGGCGGCTTAACGCCGGCTGTGACAGGTTCAGCACCTCTGCGGCTTTGACGAAGCTGCCTTCGTCCAGAACCGAGAGAAATGCCTGCAGATCAAGCAGATCGAAATTCATGCGCATCTGTTATTAATGCTGCAGAACAACGCATTTATCAACATAAACGCTTCGCGATAGCCTGCTCGGGCGGGTCGTCAAATTCTCATAGCGGGAACGAAGTTCGCAGGTCGTCAAAGGCTCGGCCCGCTGACCCGCGAGGAACACCGGCGCGGCCGATGGACCTTTCTGGGGCTATTAGGGAGGAACGCGGTGCTCGCGTATGTATGCAACTCTGATTTTACCACCGGTCCCGATGGCGGCTCGCCCCATGATGCAGTCTCGGTGATCGATGTCGATCCGGCCACCGGTGCCATGAAGGTGGTCCAAACCATCGGCGGGCTCCGGAACCCCAGCTATTTGGCACGCAATCCCAAGATACCCGTGCTCTATGTGGTTGAACGATGGGTCAACCCTGATCGCAGCCTGCCGTCTCCCGAGCAGATGCAGGGAGACTGCCTGACGACCTTCGCCATCGATCCCGTCGATGGCACGCTGTCATTATTGGGTCGTCATCCGACCGGTGGTGAATCCCCGATGCACCTAAACGTCCATCCGAATGGGCGTTTCGTTCTGATCGTCAATCCGGGCCGTCCTGAAGATCGTGACCCCGACCACGGGCATGTGACCGTCATAAGAGTGGGCGATGACGGCCTGCCGGTCGAGATTTGCACGAGCCTCCACTACCAGGGACGGCCGCCACTCTGGCGCTCACGCACCAAACCCTATCCCCACTCGATCTTTGCCGATCCGCAATGGCGGCGCATCTTCGTCCCCATTCTCATGGTCGATCGGGTGATGATGTATGAATTCGACCAGAATTCAGGCACTTTGACGCTCAACGCCCAACCCTATGCCCAGGTGAACTCGGGTGCCGGTCCGCGGCATCTGGCGTTTCATCCCAATGGCAAGCGGTTCTATCTGCTCAACTCGATGGATGCGACCATCGCGGTCTTTTCCTACAACGCCGAAAAAGGCACGGCAGGTATCGTGCAGACCATCTCCGCCCACCCGCGCGGTTTCGACGGAAAACGCAGCACGTCACATATCCTCGTCGGCCCGACAGGCAGAAATCTCTACTGCACCCACCGCACGGACGACAGCATCGCGGTCTTTTCCATCGATGAGACAACTGGTGAACTGACCCTCATTGGGCACCGGAAAACCCTCGGCAAGAAGCCCCGCGATTTCGTTTTTGATCCCTCGGGACGGCTCATGCTCGTTGCCAACCAGCCTTCGCACATGATCGCCAGCTTCTTTGTCGATCCGGCCACCGGCGATATCGAGCCGACGGGACAAAGCCTTGAAACCTTCGGAGCCAACTCGATCGTCTTCGGCGCGGGCTGAGGGCCATCTCCGTAGTCGTTGATCTATGCGGCTTGGTTATCAATTCGCTCGAACATTGCATTTAACAGCATGGTTGGTCCGCATTATCTTTTTCGTAGAACGCGCCCGGAGCAGGGCGCCGCACGGACGGAAACCGCCCGAATGGTTTCCGCGACTTTCAGGGTTGGGAGGCCCATAGATGTCCGTCAGGAATCTCATTTCACGTCGTGGCTTCATCAAATCGGCGGCCGCCGCTGCCGTTGTGAGTCAGGTCTATCTGCAGGGGTCGCCATCGGCCCTCGCGCAGGCGGCGTCGCGCCTCAAGGTCGCGATCACACCGCCGGCGACGCAGGTGACGCTGGGTTTCATGACGACGAACGAGGGTACAGGCCCCTTGCAACCCATGTTCGAGCTGTTGACCAGCTCCGATCGTGTGAGCGGTGCGATCGGTCCAAATCTGGCGACCGACTGGCAGGGATCCGCCGATGCCAAGGACTGGCGGTTCAAGCTCCGAGACGACGTCACCTTTCATGACGGCTCGCCCTTTACCGCAAAGGATATCGTCAAGAGCTGGGAGCTCCTCACCGTTGAGGATTCGCGCGCCTCGACGGCCGCGATGTTCCGCGATCTGATCGGGTCTGCCGACAAGATCGAGATCGTCAATGATCACGAAGTGGTCTTCCATCTCGCCAAACCGGAGCCGGAGTTGCCCTACTATCTGACTCAGGGCTTTCTGATCTATTCCAAGGACTACTGGGACAAGGTCGGCCAGGACGGCTATGCGGCCAATCCCATCGGGACCGGCCCGTTCAGGTTCAAGGAATTCCGCCAGGGCGAGCACATCCTCTATGAGCGGGTCGAGAACCACTGGCGCCAGACGCCTGAGTTTGCGGAATTGCAATTGCTCTATATGCCTGAGGATTCGACCCGCCTGGCGGCGCTTCTTGCCGGCGAAGTCCATATCGCCGAAATCTCGCGCGACTTGCAAAGCCAGGCCGTCGCGCGTGGCAAGACCATCGTCGCCAGCACGCGTCCAGCGGGGCACATTTCGGCGCGGTTTGGGGGGAACATCCTCAAGCCCAAGCAAACCGGCGGGCCGCTCACCAACAAACTCGTCCGGCAAGCCATGAACCTGGCCATCAATCGCAACGAGATCAACCAGCAGATCTATGGGGGTCGCGGCGTTCTTGCTGCCGTAGAGGGGTTCCAGACCACAGATCCGGAATTTGATCCGGCCTGGACGCCCTATCCCTTCGATCCCGACAAGGCGAAAGCTTTGCTGGCCGAGGCCGGCTATCCCAATGGATTTTCGTTCGATCTCACGGTTACGTCTCCGCCCGGTTTTCCCGAGCTGCCGAATGTCGTCGAGGCGATGGGGATCTATTTCACCAATGTCGGGCTCACGCCCAATCTGATCCAGTCCGAGATTGCGGATAATACCAATCGGCAGCGAGCGGCGGACTTTTACAATACGGTCTGGAGCAGCCGGCAGAATCTGAGGCCGTTGTTCCGGGTGATAGATTTCTTCTCGTCCAAGAGCATCTATCATTTCTTCGAAGACCCCTATCTCGAAGAGCGCGCCAACCGTTTCGCCAAGAGCCTCGATCCCAAGGAACGCAGCACCATCCTGCGTGAGGTCGGCGATTTCGCCTACAAGTCCTACGCCACCATGCCGCTGCTGTTCCTCAATACCGAGGTCGCGGTCGATCCCACCGTGGTCGCCGAGTACAAGGCCGATATGGGCTCCTACGGCGCCTCGGTTGGGCATGAATACACCAAGGCCGCCAAGGCATGAGTGATGTGAAGGACGGTCGCCGGCTGCGGCTGTCCAACCTGCCGCAGCCCGTCGTGGCTCAAGCCAATGTCCGGCCAGATCTAGATCAGGCGCTACAAGGAAGAATGCCGTGAAAGTCAGTGCGGGAAAGTTGTTTCGCGAATTAATCGGTCGTGACGAGGTGGTTATCGTCCCTCATGCCTACGACGCATTTTCAGCACGCCTCATCGAGGAAGCCGGCTTCAAGGCGGTGCTGGTTGGCGGAGCATCGATCAATGCCGTGATGGGCTATCCGGACGGCGAAGCGACGAGGACCGAGTTTTTGGGCCGCGTCAGGGAAATCATCCAGGCTGTCAACATTCCGGTCCGGGTGGATATTGAAACCGGCTTTGGCAGCGGCAGCGCTCTTGATCTGATGCGGACGATACAGGAGTGCGAGCGCATTGGCGTTGCCGCCGTGCAGTGCGAGGATCAGGTAACCGCCGTCAAGGCGCAGTTGACCGTTGCCAAGGCTGATGGCGGCGCCAATCGCGCCCATGTTGTTTCCAGAGCGGAAATGCTCAAGAAGATTGAAGCCGCCCTGGAGGCCCGACAGGATGAGAACTTCGTGTTCATCGCCCGGACGAGCGCCAAATCCCGGCATGGCTTGCAGGAGGCGCTGGAGCGCGGCAAGGCCTATGCCGAGGCGGGGGCCGATATGATCTCCATCCAGTCTCTCGATACGGTGGATGAACTCAAACAGGCCGTCGATTTTGTCGGCGCGCCGCTCCTCGTGAGCGCCCTCAGCATCGACAAGCTGGCCCTGTCGACCCAGGATCTCAAGAACATCGGCATCAGGATGCTTTCCGTCGGCGCGCCGCTGCGGACGGTCAGCTGGGCGTTGCAGGCATTGTTGGAAGAAATCAAGCGCACGGGGACGGACAGGGGTTTTGCTGACCGTATGGTGAGCAAGGAGTCTGTCGCCCGACTTGTCGGTACGCCAGCCAGAGACGCGCTCAGGGCCCGCTTCATGGACTATGAATGAGGGTGTGATGCCGGGTTGAGCCAGGGCCGGGCAACGGCTATCAGGGGCCCATCGCAAGCGAGACCCGCGAACCACAAGGCGCATCCGGCATGATCCCAGATTTCCTCGTCACCCATTCGGGTGGCTTCCATGCCGATGAATTGCTGTCCAGCGTCATCCTCACCCGATTGTTCCCAACGGCTCGTCTGGTTCGCAGCCGGGCGCCGGAATGGATCACCCCCGGCGCCGATCGCATCATCTACGATGTGAGCGGCCGCTATGATGCCCAAGCGCAAATTTTCGATCATCACCAGCGTGGCGCGCCGCTGCGCGAGGATGGCCAGCCCTACAGCTCGTTCGGGTTGGTCTGGAAGCACTATGGCCAAGACTATCTTGCAGCCTCGGGGCTTCCCGCGGCGCATTTAGAGGCGGTCCATGCCTCGTTCGATGCCAGCTTCGTGTTGCCCGTCGACCTGATGGACAACGGAGCGCTCAGCCCTGCCGTCGCGGGGCCGCTGGCCGGGCTGACCTTGCCGACCTTGCTGGAAACCCTGAAGCCTGTTTTCGATGAAAAAGACCCGGAGGCTGACGATCGCCAGTTCCACGTGGCGCTCGGTATCGCGAGGAGTTTCGTCGAGGCCAGGATCGCGCAGAGCGCTGCAAAACTACGCGCCGAAGCGGTGGTGCATCGGGCCATCGAGGCGACGGGGCAGGGAAGAATTCTGGAACTCCCGATGGGCATGCCTTTCCGCCCCGCCATCGTGAAAGCCGGCGCCGACCACCTGCTGTTCGTCGTGCATCCGCGCGATAAGGATTGGTGCGTGACGACGATCCGCCGCGGCGACGATGGCTTTGAAGTGCGGGCCGATCTGCCTGCCGCCTGGGCCGGGCTCACCAATGCCGACCTGGAGGCCGCCAGCGGCGTCGCCGGCGCCAGCTTCTGCCACAACGGCCGCTTCATCGCCGCCGCCCGAACGCGCGAAGCTGCCCTCTCCATGGCCGAGCTGGCGGTGCAGGAGGCCATCTCCGAGGGCCGCTAACCCGGAAGGCGGGGCAGAGGCTGTCGCGGACGGACCGAGCGCGTTCTATTGTCCATTGTGGGAGACAACCGACAGGGGACAGTATGAGCATCCCGATCGAGGCATTGCGGGCGGCGCACATCGCCCAATCGCACTTCCAGGATAGTCTCTTGGCAGTTTACCTCCATGGTTCGGCTGTCGTTGGTGGTTTGCGCCCCAACAGCGATGTCGACATACTGGTCGTCGTCGACCGGCCGATGACGCAACTATCCCGCGAGGAGCTTGTCGCGAAATTGCTAGCGGTTTCGGGGCGCTACCCGGTCGTGGCCGGCGCGGCTCACCCAATCGAGTTGACCGTATTCCTGGCGGGCGCCCTGGCCGATCTCGCTTATCCCGCCCCTTGCGAATTCCTCTATGGCGAGTGGCTGCGGAGCGTGTTCGAGGGGGGCGCCATATCCGAGCCGGCGCCCAACCCCGATTTCACCCTGTTGCTGGCACAGGCCCGGCAACAGGCCAGACCTCTCATCGGCCCCGATCCGGCCGAATTGCTGCCGCTCATTACAGCGGCCGACATACCTCGTGCCATCGGAGAGGCATTGCCTGATCTGCTCGGCATGGTGCAGGGGGACGAGCGGAATGTCCTGCTGACGCTCGCACGCATGTGGCACACCCTGACGACGGGTGACTTTGTCGCCAAGGATATTGCGGCCAAATGGGCGATATCGCGCCTGCCTGCCGAAACGGCGGCATTGATGGCTGTGGCAAGGGACGGCTATCTCGGGATCGGCACTGCCGACTGGGAGGTTGATGCACTGGAGACTGAACGGGCCGCGCAGGATCTGGGCAGGCGTGTGGCTGCCCTCATGTGAGCGTTAATCGTCCCTTAGCCCATTGTTTGGGCAGCTACTTGACCAATCATATGTGTAGTTATTATATGTACGCTTATCGATTGTAGAGTAGCGGGCGGCAGCCTCACGCTCACTGGTGAGGCAATGTTTGAATGCCCTGCCGCGTGAGTCCGGCCTGTCGCCTTTAGGTGTGCCATGGCTCAAGCTCAGACCTTTTCCGCCCCCGCCGTTGTCGTCAAGAACAAGGGCTTGCTGACTGTCGCGCTGATGCTCGGCACCATCATGCAGGTGCTCGACACGACCATCGCCAACGTAGCTCTGCCGCATATGGCGGCATCGCTGGGCGCGGCTCAGGACGAAATCAACTGGGTGCTGACCTCCTATATCGTCGCCGCGGCCATCGCGACGCCGCTGACCAGCTGGATGGGCGACCGCCTTGGACAACGCCAGCTCTTCCTGTTTGCAGTGATCGGCTTCACCATTGCGTCGGCGCTTTGCGGCATCGCCACGAGCCTGCCCGAAATGGTGATCTTCCGCGTCATCCAGGGGCTGTGCGGCGCCATGATCGCCCCCCTGGCGCAGACGGTGCTCCTCAACATCAATCCGCGCGAGCGGATTGGCCAAGCCATGGCGATTTACGGCATGGGCATCATGGTGGCGCCGATCGTGGGCCCCACACTCGGCGGCTGGCTCACCGAAAGCTTCGACTGGCGCTGGGTGTTCCTGGTCAACGTGCCCGTCGGCGCCGTCTGCGTGGCCATGTTGCTGCTCTATATGCCCAATACCGACATCAAGATCCGTCGTTTCGACTTTTTCGGCTTCGCCATGCTGGCCGTCGGCGTCGGCTCGCTGCAGCTGCTGCTCGACCGCGGGTCGGGAAACGACTGGTTCTCCTCGACCGAAACCTGGATCGAACTCGCGCTCGTCGTCTCAGGCCTTTGGGTGTTCGTGGTCCATTCGATGACGGCGAAATCGCCCTTCGTTGACCTGCGCATCTTCAAGGATTTCAACTTTACGCTGGCCTCGGTGTTCATGCTGATGGTCGGCATTACCCTGTTCTCCGGCCTCGCTTTGCTGCCTCCGCTGCTGCAGAACCTTATGGGCTATCCGGTGATCTTCACCGGCTTCCTGATGGCGCCGCGCGGCATCGCCACAATGATCTCCATGATCATCGTGGGCCGGCTCAGCGGCAAGGTGGATGCGCGGATCATGATGGTTTTCGGCGCCGTTCTGATGACCTATTCGCTCTGGCAGATGACCAGTTTCAACCTGCTGATGGATTCGACCCCGATCGTGGTGACCGGCGCAATCCAGGGCTTCGGCATGGGCTTCATCTTCGTGCCGCTGTCGACCATGGCGTTCGCAACCATCGCGCCGGCCTTCCGCGCCGATGCCACCGCCATGTTCAGCCTGGTGCGCAACATGGGGCAGGGCATCGGTATTTCGCTGGTGACGGCGGTGCTTTCAAGCATGATGCAGGTCAATCACGCCGAACTCGCGGAACGCGTCAAGGCGACGTCGCCGGCGGTGCGTGACCAGTTCCCGCAATTGCTGCAGGGCGATCCGTCGACTACCGCCATGATCAACCAGCTCGTCCAGCAGCAATCGGCCATTCTTGCCTATCTGGACGATTTCTGGCTGATGGCCGCACTCAGCGCAGCGTCCATTCCGCTGATCCTGCTGCTTCGCGGCGCCAAGAAACAGGCCGGTCCACCCAAAAGCAAGGAACAGCAGGCGATCGAGCGCGCCCACGCCATGGGCGAATAAGCGCGCGCGCTGCCTAGTCGGTTTCCATGAAGCGCTTGCGCAGCGCGTCGCGTGCCGGCGTGCCGATGAGGTCGTTGACCTCTTCCTTGCTGATCATGCGTTCGACAAAACCCTTGTCGGTGCCCGTGCGGCGAAGCTCCTCCATGAGTGTCTTCACCGCCCAGGCAGAGGTGCGCAGCACGCCACTGCCGAAGGTCACCATGCGGACGCCGATCTTCTGCAGCTCATCGGACGACAGCGCCAGCGGATCGTTGGAGCCACCGTTGTAGATCAACAGGGGAGCGCCGACATGATCGACGGCGCGCTTCAGTTCATCGACGCTTTGCAGCGATTGCACCACCACCATATCGGCGCCCGCTTTGGCATAGGCACGGCCACGATCCAGGGCCTCCTGCAGCCCATAGCGGGTGCGCGCGTCGGTGCGCGCGATGAACACGAAATCTTCGTCCTCGCGCGCTTCCAGGGCTGCCTCGATCTTCTTGAGCATTTCCGGCATCGGGATGACCTCGGCGCCACGGAAGCCCTGGCCCTTGGCGACGGTGACCTGGCTTTTGGTGGCGGTAGGCTGATCCTCGCAATGCACCGCGGCGACGCCGGCGCGCTCGAACTCCTTGATGGTCCGCATCAGGTCGAGTGCGCTGCCCGCCCCAAACCCGGTCTCGATATCGGCCACGACCGGTGTCTTCAGGACCTCTGCGATCTCCCTCACCCGCGCCAGATACTCGGTGCGCGTCGCCTCGCCGTCCGGGTAACCCATGACGGCGTTGATGTTGGAGCCGCCCACATAGATGGCCTTGAAGCCGGCTTCTTCGGCGATACGGCCCGACAAAGCGTCATAGGCGCCGGGGGCGACGATGATCTCATCGCCTTTCAGCAAGGCGCGCAGGTTCTTGCGAACGTTCACCTTCATTCAGCTTCTCCTGTCAGACGCCTAGGCGGCCTTGGTATATTCGTGCCCGATGGACGCGCCGAAGGCGCCGATATCGGCCTTGTACTCGGCGACGACGGTAGGATCGACTGCGATTTCGGCATAAAGATTGAGCAGCGAAATGTCCGCGTAGTTCTTGTAGAGGAAGTCACCGACCTCCTTGATCAGGCCGCTGCGTTCCTTGGGATCGAGACTTTTGGCGAAGCTGTCCACCCGCTGCTCGAGATAGGGGTCTTCGAAGAAGTGGTAGATGCCCTTGGATGAGAAATATTCCATGGCGCGGAACAGCGGCCGCACCGAGTTTCGTCCCGAATAGAGCGTGTTGTAGAAATCGGCGGCACGCTGGCGGTTGTTCTGGTCGGCGAATTCCATCTGCACCAGATTGGGGCTGAGCCCGATATTGGTGAAATAGATGCCCATTGCCTCAACCACGGTGGGCAGCTCCGGAAAGCCGGTCGGCGTCACCACGGTCATGTCGAAGGAAAAGCCGTTGGCATAGCCAGCCTGCGTCAGCAGGGCCTTGGCCTGGTCCGGATCGAACGGGTAGGGGGTCCAGGCCGGATCGAACTCCGGATCGGTACTCTGGAAACCTTCCACCGCCGCAGGAGTGCCGCGACCGCCGAAGATCTGCTGGTTGATCTCGTCGCGGTTGACCGCCAGATTCATCGCCTGCCGCACGAGCTTGTTGGCGAGGGGACCGGGCTCGCCCTTGGGGTTGAGGTAGTTGCCCCCAAAGCGCGCCGAAATGCTTGCCGCGGGCCGGGTACTGGTGACGATCTGCTTGCCGCGGGCCACCGCCTGATTTTGCAGCGAACGCGAAATTTCAGCGATATGCACTTCACCGGCCAGCAGTGCCGCAAGACGGGTGGCGTCCTCGGGCATGTACATGATCTGCAGCTCGGCGAATTCAGGCGTCTGGCGCCAATGGTTCTCGACGCGGTTGTAGAGAATGTACTGGTCCACGCGGAATTCGACGAACTTGAACGGGCCTGTGCCGATCGGGTTGGCGGCGTAGCCATCGCGGCCGACGCTATCCCAATAATCCTTGGAGTAGATGATGAAGCCCTGCGCCTGCGAAAGGTAATAGGGCAGTTCGGGTTCGGCCCGTTCGAGATGGAAGACGATCTCGTGATCGTTGACGATTTCGAAACTGTCGGCCGACGCAATCAGCTTGCGAAAATAGGAGGCCGTGGTGGCGCGGGAATCTTCCAGCGTCAGCAGTTCCCAGCTCTTGACCACGTCCTGGGCGGTGAAAGGCTTGCCGTTGTGAAAGGTAACGTCCGGCCGCAGCTTGAGATGCCACTGCTTGGCATCGGCTGAGGACTGCCACTCCGATGCGAGGTTGGGGCCGATGGCGCCCGTAAAGCGGTCCGACATGGTAAGGAATTCATACATCGGCTGCAGCGGGCCGCTGCCCTCGGTCTCGGTCATGAAACCGAGCGTCGCCTGGGTAGCCGGCGGCGTGACGCCTACGATCAGTCGTTTGGCCTGCTGCGCGAAGGCCTGGCCGGAACCCTGCAGGTAAGTGTAGCTCAGTGCCCCGGCGGCGGCCGCTGACTTGATGAGCTGGCGGCGCGAAATGCTGAACGAAGCGGACATGCCTGCAATCCTCCCAGAAAGCTATAGTAGGTTATGGGCACTATCAAAGCTGCAGATTTGGCCCGCAAATACAATTTGGAAGCCAGGCCATAGGTGGCGGTTATGGAGGATGCATCAGGCGCTGTGGCGGGGCTTCCATCGACAGGTTTGATCGAGGGGCATTTTCTGCCGTATGAAGTAGGTGCGGCAGAATTGGATGGGGTATGGAACTTCGACATCTGAGATATTTCGCCGCGGTGGCGCGTGCCGGGACAGTGACGGGCGCCGCCAACAACCTGAACATTTCGCAGCCTGCATTGACCTACCAGTTGAAGCAGGTGGAGGTAGAGCTCGGGGTCAAACTGCTCGGGCGGACGTCGCGTGGCGTCTCAGTAACCGAGGCCGGCCTGGCGCTGCTCGCCAAGGCCGAGACCATACTGTCCGAGTTCGAATCGATCGACGCCACCATGGCGCCTTTCCGCCGTTCCGAAGCACGGCGCATCGTTGTGGGGATGGCGCCCACGCCCGCCCGCATGCTCGCCGCCGACCTTATGGAGGCCTATGGCGGCTCGGGAAAGTTCACCATCGACATTCGCGAGGCCTTTAGCGATGACCTGCTCAAGATGGTGACATCGGGCGAGATCGATTGCGCCTTGCTCTACGACTCGCCGGATTTCAGCGGGCAGGTGCTGGGTCTGCCGCTGGTCAGCGAGCCGCTGTTCGCCATCGCGCGCCCGGAGCGGTTCGAGGCGTTGGGGGAGGGGCCCATCCGCTTTACGGAACTCGCCAGGCTTCCATTGGTGCTTGAAAGCGCCCAGATGGCCGGCCGCCGCCTGATCGATGAGGCCGCCAAGGCCATGGATCTGGCCCCCAACATCGTCACCGCAAGCTCCATCGCGGTGAAAAAGGAACTGATGGCGCGCAGTAGCCGCTGCACCGTCGGGCCGATCGCCCTCTATGCCGACGAACTCGCGGCAAAGTCGCTGGAAGCGCGCCTCATCGTCGAGCCAAAACTCGATCGAACATTGTATTTCGTCATGCTGCGCAGTCATGAGCAGGCGTTGCGCGGATTGACCGCGCAGGTGCGGCGGCTGGTGCGCAAACACATCGATGCAGGGCTGTTGCTCTGGGCTCACTACGCCAATCCGGCAACGCCATCGACCTAAGCGTTGCCGTCGCCTTGCCATTCCGCTTCGCCTGCCCCATATGCCCACGGCGTGGTGAGCTGAAATCGGTTCCTGCGCCTTGCAATGGGGCGAGCATGCAGCCGATCATTACCATTTCGGGTCTGTCCAAGACCTACGACACGGGCTTCACCGCCCTCAAGACCGTCAATCTCGACATCCGCCGTGGTGAGATACTGGCCCTGCTGGGGCCGAACGGCGCCGGCAAGACGACGCTGATTTCCATCATCTGCGGCATCGTCAATCCTTCCTCGGGTACCGTCACCGTCGGTGGCCACGACATCGTTCGCGACTATCGCGCCTCGCGCTCGTTGATCGGTCTCGTCCCGCAGGAGTTGACCACCGACGCCTTCGAGACGGTGTGGGACACTGTCAGTCATTCGCGTGGGCTGTTCGGCAGGAAACCCAACCCCGCCTACATTGAAAAGATCCTCAAGGATCTGGCGTTGTGGGACAAGAAATCCAACAAGATCCTGCAATTGTCCGGCGGCATGAAGCGGCGCGTGCTGATCGCCAAGGCCTTGAGCCATGAGCCGGAAGTCCTGTTCCTCGACGAACCCACGGCCGGCGTCGACGTCGAGTTGCGCAAGGATATGTGGGAAATGGTCCGGCGACTGCGCGACAACGGCACCACCATCATCCTCACCACCCATTACATCGGCGAAGCCGAGGAAATGGCCGACCGCATCGGCGTCATTCAGAAGGGTGAACTGATGCTGGTCGAGGATAAGCACGAACTCATGCGCAAGCTCGGCAGCAAGCAGCTGACCCTCGAATTGGACGAGCCGCTCGCAGCTATTCCACCGGCGCTGGCAGGCCGCAACATCGCCCTCAACGATGGTGGCACCGTTCTCACCTATACCTATGACGCCCAGGAAGATCGCGGTGCCATCTCGGCATTGCTTGCCGATCTCTCGGCCAGCGGCGTTGGTTTCAAGGATCTGCGGACGCACCAGTCTTCGCTGGAGGATATTTTCGTCAGCCTGACCCGGAGCGCCAAATGAACCTCGAAGCCATCAAGGCCATCTATCGCTTCGAAATGGCCCGCACCTTCCGCACCTGGATCCAGTCGATCCTGGCTCCGGTGATTTCGACCTCGCTGTATTTTGTCGTCTTCGGCTCAGCCATCGGCTCGCACATCACCCAGATCGACGGCGTCTCTTACGGCGCCTTCATCGTGCCCGGCCTCATCATGCTGATGATCGTGACGCAGTCGGTCTCTAACGGCTCGTTCGGCATCTTCTTCCAAAAGTTCACCGGTACTATCTATGAACTGCTGTCCGCGCCGGTCTCGGCCATGGAGATCGTCACCGGCTATGTGGGCGCGGCAGCCACCAAGTCCCTGATCCTGGGTGTCATCGTGCTGCTGACGGCGAACTTCTTCGTCCCGGTCCGCATCGAGCATCCCGTGGTGATGGTGCTCTTCCTGGTGCTGACGGCGATTACCTTCAGCCTTCTCGGCTTCATCATCGGCATCGTCGTCAAAGGCATGGATCAGTTACAGACGGTGCCGCTGCTCATCATCACGCCGCTGACCTTCCTGGGCGGCACCTTCTATTCGCTCGGTCTGCTGCCGTCCTTCTGGCAGGTTGTGTCGCTGTTCAACCCCATCGTCTATCTGATCTCCGGCTTCCGCTGGAGCTTCTACAGCCTCTCCGACGTCAACATCGCCGTTAGCCTCGGGGCCACGCTGGTGTTCCTCTTGGTCGAACTCGGCATCATCACCTGGATCTTCAGGACAGGGTTCAGGTTGAAGGCGTAATTCCGGGATTGATTGGCCTCTCCCTTCGGGGGAGGCCCAAGGCCGCGATGTTTCGCCTCATGGGAAGGCTCCGGGGAGGGGCAACCCGATCGCGCCGCGCTAAAATTTCCGACCTCCATGTCGATCTGCTTGTCTCTCGTTCGACGAAAGTGCAGGCTTATCCGGAGGGATCGAGGAAATGCACGAGCGTTACGGTTGGGTCATTGTCGCCGCAGGCGCGGTGATCACATGTATGGCGATGGGCGCCATGTTTGCGCTGCCCGTCTATCTGCAACCCATCGCCGAGGAAACCGGCTGGACGCGTGCCGGCATCTCGATGGCGATGACGGTCGGGTTCATCACCATGGGCGTTGCCGGCTTCGGCTGGGGCACGCTCAGCGACCGCATCGGCGCGAGGCCCGTCGTGCTTATCGCTTCGGTCCTGTTGGGCATCGGCCTCGTCATCGCCAGCCGCACCACTGATCTCCTGATCTTCCAGATGGCCTATGGGGGGCTTGTCGGCGCCGCGGGCGGTGCGTTCTTCGCGCCGCTCATTGCCACGACCCTGGCCTGGTTCGACAAGCAGCGCAGCCTTGCCGTTTCGCTCGTCTCGGTTGGGGCGGGTGTCGCCCCCATGGTCGTCACGCCCTTCGCCAGCCTCCTGATCCAAACCTATGGCTGGCGCAGCGCCATGCTGATGATCGCCATCGGCGCCGTGATATTGCTGATCCCCGCCGCGCTGTTCATCCGCCAGCCACCGGCATCGGTCGAGGCCGAGACCCCAGCCGCACCTGTTATCGCCACGAAGCGCGAGCCGTCGGCGGTCCTTGCCGCCCTCAGGACACCGCAGTTCATCGTCCTGGCCACCACGTTCTTTCTGTGCTGTGCGGCCCATTCCGGGCCGATCTTCCATACCGTCAGCTATGCGATGATCTGCGGCGCCACTCCTTTTGCAGCCGCCAGTCTCTATAGCGTCGAGGGCGTATCCGGCCTGTTCGGGCGCCTCATCTTTGGTTTCCTCGCCGATCGTGTCGGTGTGCGGCGCGTCATCGTCGGCGGGCTCCTGCTGCAGGCGGCCGGCATCTACACCTACATCTATGTCAGCCAGCTGCCGCAATTCTATATGCTGGCCCTGGTTCTCGGCATGGCCTATGGCGGCGTCATGCCGCTCTATGCGGTGCTGGCCCATGAATATTTCAGCGCCAAGGTCATGGGCGCGGTACTTGGCGCCGCCACCATGACGTCGAGCATCGGCATGGCCTTCGGTCCGGTCGGGGGCGGCTGGCTCTACGATACGTTCGGCACCTATCACTGGCTCTACATCGCCTCGGCTGCCGTCGGTCTCGCCGCCGCCGGCATGGCCCTGGCGTTTCCGCCACCGCCCAGGCGGGACGAAGAGACGGCAGCGCTGCAGCCTGCCTGAGACCATGCCGCAGGGTTGTCGAGGAGTACCCGCTCTAGGCTGTCCTGACCCGATTGTTGCGGGGGCCGTGTTCAAGGTCGGCACGGCCCAGCAATTCGAGAACCGGAGTGACATAGTTGGCGAAGCGGCCGCGATAGCCTTTCCGCAGGCCGTAATAGCCACCGACCGGATTGTCATGGCTTCGAGCCCAATGCTCCACGGTTCCCTCGACGGTGGGCTTACCCTCATCGGCATTGCCGAGCGCCACCCAGTCGCCCCGTTGCTTCAGCATCGCATCGAGATCCTCTATGCACGGCAAGTGATAGGAGAGGCGGGTCGTGCCCACTTCCACGATCAGCGCCGGTGGTTCGGCGGCCTCATCCCGCCAGGCCTTGTAGTCCGCGGTCCGCGAGGGAGTCTTGAGCAACCAGGGATCGTCCCTGGTGCCGCTGCCGCTCGTGATCGACTGCATAACCATCGCCTCCGATTTCAAAGCACGCGTCCGTACCACCATACGGACAGCCCGGCGGCCAGCAACGCCAGCAGCGCTCCGATACCGGCGAAGATGAACGAAATCTCGGTCAGCTTCTTCTCGGTGATCAGCCGCGACGACATCGACTTGTAGACCTTGCTGAGGTCATCGGATGTGCGGGCCTCGAAATATTCGGCCCGCGTCGTCTGGGCGATGGTCTTGAGCGATTCCTCGTCGAGCTGCGCCCGCATCGAGCGGCCTTCGTAGTTGATCACATCGCCCGTCGGCGAGCCGAAGCCGACGGTAAACACCCTCACGCCGTAGTCGGCAGCCGTCTGCCCGGCCTTGATGGGATCGGGGCCCGTGGTGGTGGCCCCGTCGGTCAGGAGGATGATGACGGCACTGTTGTAGGAGCCTGGCTCGACCGGCTCGTGCACCGGCGCCTCCGCCTGGGCCGTCTCATCCAGCGACCGGCTGGAAAAATCCGGTAAAGGCGCTCCGCCACCGCCGAAGTCTGAGCCGGTCTCGAACTGCTGGTCGGGAAAGATGGTCGACAGCGACGTCAGTACGCCCGCGCCCACCGCTGTCCCGCGCCGCAGCTGGAAGCGATCGATCGCGGCATTCAACGCCTCGCGGTCGATCGTTGGAACCTGCACCAGCACGGCAGAGCCCGCGAAGGATACGATGCCGATCTGGACGTCGGCGGGTTGCGAGGCGATGAACTGCTTGGCGGCCGCCTGAGCGGCCACGATGCGCGATGGCTCGACGTCGGCGGCCCGCATCGAGCCCGATGTGTCCATGGCCAGAATGATGGTGGCGCGCGACGAGGGTAGCGTCACGACCGCCGCCGGCCGAGCGACGCCGAGGATGAGCACGGCCAGTGCCGCAAGAAACAGGGCAGGCGGCACATAGCGGCGCCAGCGTCCGGTGGTGCTCATCGCCTGCTTGACGATGGCCAGGTTGGCATAGCGCAGGGCCGCCTTCTTCCGCCGCCGCAGCATCAGCACATAGAGCCCGACCAGAAGCGGCAACAACAGCAGTAGCCACAGCATGTTGGCCCAGATGAAGATCATGGCGCCGCTCCCTCCTGCCTGGGGCCTCTGTCCACCGACGTCGTCGGACTGCCGCCGCCCCGGCGTGCGCTGGCCTTGCGCAGTCCGCTGAACCTCAAAATCGCGTCGAGCAGGTCGTCGCCGGTCGACAGTTCCAGCACATCGAGGCCGGCAGTTGAAAAGGCTTCCATCAACGTCGCTTCGTTGCGTTCTGCCGCTGCCGCGAACCGGCGGCGGAAACCGCGATCGTTGGTGTCGACCATCAACTGCTCGCCGGTCTCCGCATCCTGAAAGGGCAAAAGACCGATATCGGGCATCAACAGGTCGAGCGGGTCCACCATGCGCACGATAATGCCTTCATGCCGCTGGGACGCCCGGGCCAGCACCCGGTCCCATCCGGGCGAGGAGACGAAGTCGGAAACCACGAAGATCAGCCCCCGCCGTTTGATGGCGGCCATCGACCGGGCGAGGGCGCCACCGAGATCCGTGCCTGGCGTTCGCGCGAGACGCGGGCAATGCGCGATGCGATCGAGAATGTGCAGCACCTGGCCCCGACCGCTCCGCGGCGGCAGGATATGTTCGGTGACGCCGTCGAAAAGAATGGCGCCCACACGATTGCCCTGTCGGGTCAGCAACCTCGCCATGACGGCGGTGAATTCGGTCAGCACCTGGCGCTTGGTGATTTCGCCCGAGCCGAAATCCACCGACGGGCTGAGATCGAGGAAAAACCACGCGGTGACTTCGCGGTCTTCGTTGAAGACGCGCACATGCGGCACCTGCGTCCGCGCCGTCACGTTCCAGTCGATGTAACGCACATCGTCGAAGACCTGATATTCGCGTAGATCCGCGAGATCGAGGCCAAAGCCTCGAAACAGCGTGCGGTAGTCGCCCTGCAACAGGCCGTCGAGACGGCGAATGACCGTCCATTCGAGGCGCCGCAAAAGCAGCTCAGGCTGTTGCGGCGATCTGGACATGGCTTTCCAATGGCTTTTCAGGCGCCGGCACCGCCTTGAGCACGCGCTTGACGATCTCGTCGGCGCTGACGGAATCCGACATCGCCTCGTAGGAAAGGACGATACGGTGGCGCAGCACGTCCGGCGTCACGTCGACCACATCCTCGGGCAGCACATATTCCCGCCCGCGCAGGAACGCCAGGGCGCGTCCGGCCTCGATCATGTTGATCGAAGCCCTGGGGCTGCCGCCATAAAGGATCAGGCCGTCCATGTCCTTGATGCCGAACCGTGCCGGATCGCGCGTTGCGTTGACCACGCGCACGGCGAACTGAATCAGCGACGGATCGACATAGAGCTCGCGGCTGCGGGCCTGCAGCTGCAGGAGTTGTTCGGTCGTGGCGACCTTTCCCACCGCCTGCGCGATGCCGGTGACGCGGGACACGATGACGAACTCTTCTTCCTCGGAAGGATAGCCGACCAGCACCTTCATCATGAAGCGATCGACCTGGGCTTCCGGCAGCGGATAGGTGCCCTCGGTCTCGATCGGATTTTGCGTCGCCATCACCACGAAGGGGTTTGGCACCTTGTGGGTCTCGCCCGCGATCGTGACCTGCCGCTCCTGCATCACTTCGAGCAGTGCGCTTTGCACCTTGGCGGGGGCGCGGTTTATTTCGTCGGCCAGCAACAGGTTGCAGAACACCGGCCCGAGCGAGGTGGCGAACTCGCCGGTCTTTTGGTTGTAGATGCGCGTGCCCACCAGATCGGCCGGTACCAGATCCGGTGTGAACTGTATGCGCTTGAACGAGCCCTGCATCGCCTGCGCCAGCGTGTTGACGGTTAGCGTCTTGGCAAGGCCCGGCACGCCTTCCACCAGCAGGTGGCCGCGCGCGAGGAGGGCGACGAGAACGCGTTCCAGGAACTTGTCCTGTCCGACGACGACCTTCTTCACTTCGTAAAGAATCTGCTCCATCAGCGCTGCGCTGGCGGGGGCAGAGGTTTCAGCCTGTACTTTCATCGTCTCCTGCCAAGTATGATTGAAGGATTGTCTAGAGTGGCGATTCTCCCGCAGCGGCCGCGGCGTTCTCGATCGGCACCGCAAAGCCGATACCCGCAAAGGTCCGAACCCCCGAGGGATTGAGGATCGCGGTCACGATGCCCACGACTTCACCATCGGCATTGACGAGCGGTCCACCCGAATTGCCGGGATTGGCGGCCGCGTCGAACTGGATCAGGTTCTTCAGCGTCGGGCCTTCCTCGCCGGCGAACTCCCGGTGCAGGCCTGAAACGACACCGGCGGAAGTGGATGGGCCGATGCCGAACGGGAAGCCGACGGCAACCACCTGGTCACCCGGCGATAGCCCTTGCGTCGAAGCCAATGTTGCGGGCTGCAGATCGTCGGGAATGACGGAGGGACTGATAACCGCCAGATCGTTTTCTGGCTGCGCCCCGATGATATGCGCCTCGGATTCGCTGCCGTCCCAGAACGTCACCCGCAGCTTTGGCGCCGCGCCCGCCACATGCAGATTGGTCAGTATGGTGCCCTGGTCGTCAATGACGACCCCGGTTCCCACGGCCAGGAATTCCTTGTGGAAATCGTGGTCGACGCCCGTGGACGGCTGCGTGGCGGGCGGCTGGGCCGGGTCATCCTTGGGTGGTTCATCGCCCTCATAGCCGCCAACCCGCACCACCGAGCCTATGATCTTCTGGTAGGCCAATGTGGTGAGCGCCGGCGAGCGCGGCCGCTTGTCGATGGCGAAATTCACCGCCGCGTTCAAACGCGTTTGCGTGAGGGGCGGACTTGAGGGGCGCAACAATTCGATGGCGCCGACGCCAAGCAATGCCAGCACCACACTCGTGGTCACTAGCACCTTCCCTGGATGGCGCTTGTAGAGGTTGTTCCACGCGCTGCCCACACGCTGGCGCAGGGTAGGACCCTCGCTGACCCCGTAATCGATCAACGGCGGCGGTGAGGCTTGTGGTGGCAGCGCAACGCCGCCGCTTGTGCTGCGCGGTTTGCCTGATCTGCTATAGACGGGCCGTCTGCTCATGGTCGGCTCCCGGCTGTTGCGGTGGCCTATGCTGCGACTGACGCTGTGTTGAGGTTAGGGAGCGCTTGCCCGCCTGCCAAGCAAAATTCCACTGCCGATCCGGCAGTCCCGAGAATGTGAAGACGAATGCGTATGCTTGATTGATGGCTGGTAGTGGCGTTTGGCAAAAGAAAACCCGCCGCCGCTGGCAGCGGGCGGCGGGTTTACAATGCCCGTGCTGGCTATACCTGCACGCTATATTCAACCAGCAGCATCACGTCGGATAGTTTGGTAAAATCCACGCCTGCATTGGCCGCCTTGGAAAGACTCAGGACCAGTTTTTGTTCGAGAGTTGCCCCAATAGCTGGATTGAGCGGGGAATCGGGAACGGTACTGCCGGGGAACCGAAGCGGTTCGCCATTCGAAAGCGCATAACCCCCCTTGGTCTTGAACCCGATATCCGTACCGGCGCCGGCGAGCTGGATCGTCGCCTTGACGTCGCCGCCGATCGAGCCCGGGAACAGCACCCCCATATTGACGATCTTGCGCGTTTCTCCATCGCCCGGTGGCAGCAGGGTCGGCAGGTCGAACGTCACTTTGACCTTGTCCGTACCCGCAGCGGCGAACTTGGCAAAATCCACGGCATCGAGCTGCCGGCCCGACAGCATGATGCTCCGGTCGGTAACGGTCCCCGTCGCGGGCGGTGGCGGCGTAGGGGCTTCCGCATAAAGCGCCCGGCCTTCGATGGTAACCAGCACGTCGAGCAGCCCATTCAGCGCCGGCATCGTCGGAGGATCGCTGAAGACCAGCCGCCACAGGCTGGTCGTGCCGCTCCCCTCGAAGGGCCGCAATATATCGGACGGCAATGCCGTATCCGAAAGCCGGGTCGTGGCGTTCAGTTCACCAATGGGCAACGCGGTGGGGGTTGTGACCAGCGGCCCAGGGGAAAGCGCACTGTCGCGGCTGGCGATCGAGACGCCGGCATTGCTGAGGACGCCGCGCAACGCCTTGGTGGCGGCGGCGCCCGACAGCGTCACCGATACCGTGTCGATGCGATGCCCGAAAGTGCCCGGATAGGCGGTGCGCAGGCTGGTTTCGTCAGTCAGGAATTCACCCCTGCCAAGCAGCTTGACCTGCCCGAAGGTCAGCGGGAAATCCGTCATCAGCGAGAAGGTATGCCGGAACGGCACCATTGCGCGCGTGCCCGCAATGCGTGAGGCTTCCAGTTCTGCCAGATCCAGTTGCAGCAGGTCCGCGCCGGTGACGCCCTGCAGCGCCCGCGGGAAATAATCGAGGCGCATGATGTTGATGCTGCGCGATTGCTCGAAGGCCAGGGCCCGTTCGGCAAGCCATCCCGACCAGGCGCCTAGTTCCAGATAGCGCTGCATCGCCCGTTTCATCACGTTCGACATGGCGACGAAGAAATCGGCGTTGAGCAGTTTGTTGTCGTAATAGGCGAGGAGATTGCGGCCGAACAGGATATCCGCCGCCACGATGTCGCTGTTGATCTGCGCGATCTTCAATTCGCTCTGCTTGACGGTCTTGGCCATCTGCGCCGCCGGCATGGCGATCGTTTCGAGCGCCTTGATCTGGTCCCTTACGCCATTGTAACTCGCCACCATCGCCGACATCGAGGTGTAGCCCGCATAGGCGAAAACCGCGAAGCCGGCCGTCACCGTCGCGGCGGCTCCGATCCCCATGAAGCCCGCCGCGCCCGCCGAAGAAATGCCGGCCTCCGACGCTGCCGCGCCGCCGATGGCGGCTCCCGCGCCATTAGGGAGGCCCGTAAAGGTCTTGACCATGCCGCCCATGAAGTCGGTGAACTGGGTGCCGAACGAATCCTTGTCCGCCAACTCCTTGTATTTGGCGTCGATCTGCTTTTGCACGGCATCGACCTGTTGCTGCGCCAAGCTCACGCCGATATTGGCGATCTTGATCTGCTCTGTCGAAATATCCTGCTGCTTCAATGCCTTGGTGACAAGGTTCGAGATCTTGAGTTCCTCGATCGTCAAATTCTCCAGCCCCGACATGGCGCTGATGAAATCCTGCTGTGCTGCCTTGGCGAGCGCGGCGAAACGATCGGCGGAATCCTTCAGCGTGCGGTAACGCAGCGTCGGCACATAGGCGTCCGTATAGCCGTAATAGTTGAGGCCATTGGCGATCTTGTAGAGCGCCAGGCTCGCACGCTGGGTCTGCGAGGCGAGGGCCGGGTTGCGACGCACGTTGAAGAACAGCCCCGGCAACAGCAGTTGCGGCTTCCAGTGCGGACTGATGTCGGCGTCTTCGCCATGCAGCCACATCACGGCTTTGTACAGTTCCCGGGAGCGGGCGACGCCCGACGGATCATTGCTGCGGAACAGCATATCCGCCCAGGTCAGCATGGCATCGCCGAGCCGCAGCGCGATGAACTTGCGCTCCAGCTTGTGCAGCAGCGGGGCTATCGCCTTGGGGCGGAATTCATAGACCGCCGGTGCGATACTGAAACTGGACTGCGCATAGGTGGTGTCGGGCCGCACCGGATCCGTATAGGCGCTTGCCTCCCGCTCGGCGTTCATCACCGTATAGGGCAGGTTGCCGGCCTGATAGAGATCCGGGTCGCCATCGTTCCAATAATCGAACGGTCCGGAATCATTGTCGAATTCGGCCACCCCCAGGGCGATGGGGGAGAGCACCGCATAGTGGCGGTTGGCTTCCGGCAGGCGCCCCAGCGCCAGCAGGGTGTCGCCCATCCAGACATAATAGCCGTAGCTGAAGAACAGGATTAGCCACATGACCTCGCGGTCTTTGTTCCAGTTGGCGAAGTGCAGCGGATCGCTGTTGAAATTGATATCTGCCGGCTGGGTAAGCAGTTCGAACTTCAGGAGCTCGATTTTCTTGGAAACCTTGAAGCCCCGGCGCTGTGAGAGGATCGCGCCGTAGTCGTAATCCTGCACCAGCTTGTGCTGCATCTGGGTGAAGGCGCTGTTCCAGGCAGCGGCGTAGTGACCATAGGCGATCTGGTATTCGCCCTGGTCGAAAGCCAAATGGCCCTTGTTGACCTCATCCATGATGGTTGCGGTTTTGTCGAACCATGCCTTGTTGGGCTCGCCGACGAGATCGGTATCGGAGACCCGGAGCTGCGAGCTGTCGAGCATGCGTCGTAGCGACAGGAAGTTTTCCGGATAGAACGGCGCCGTGGCATCCAGCCATTCTTCATATTCAAGGAAGAACGGCGCCGTCTCCAGCATCATGCTCTGGACGATTGGTGCTTCGTAAACATTCGGATTGGCGTTTGCCGGATCGCTCTCTGACTGGAAGCTGTCGCGGAAAAATCCGAGCAGGGCAGTGATGTTTTCCTCCACCGGCGAGGACAGGGCGCTGTCGAGCCTGCTGACATCGAGGCGATAGCGCAGGCTGAACTCATGAGCGCTGACGCCGCTCTTGGCGATGAGTGTGTCGAGATATTCCCGATCCGACATCGTCCCTTGGGCGGGCAGATCCGTAAACCCGAGGCCATAGCCGAGATCGGATGGCGGCTTGTTGGCCGTCAGGATCTTGCCGACGATATCGATAACCAGCTTGTTTGCAGGACTCCTGGTCGTCACCGTCGTGGTGAAAGTCTGCTTGAAGCGATTGTTGAGCTGCTCCAGGGCTTGCGCCGGCGTCGCCTTGCCGCTTGAACCCCACGGGTTCTTGTTGCGGATGACGATATACTTCTGCCAGGTCTCCACCAGATAGTCGCGGTAGCCGACATAAGGCGATTGCTGCAATGGGCGGATATCCACGAGACCGCCGAGACTCGGTCCGGTGAAATAGGAGCCGGTCTTGTCGACCAGGTCACCGAACTTGCCGGACGTGGCGTGTTTGAAATCCATCGGCCAATCGACCTGGCCAACGTCACCAAAGCTCAAAGCCTTGGATTTCAGCGCACCAAAAGCCGCGGCGACCTCCGGTCTGTCTGCTGCTTTTCCGAGGGCAGCTTCATAGAGATCGAGTCCCTCCTGTTGTTGCAATGCGGTCCATTGCGGCAGGGGCGCGATCTTACCCAACAGACCCGTAGGGTCGAGAAAAGTCCGCTCCAGCCAGACCACGGCCTCGGCGCTCTCGACCGGATCCAGCCGATGGCTTGCAGTGAGGCTGCGTGCATACGCGGCCAGCCCGGCGAGGGTGCCGATATCGGCGGCAGCCGCCGCTTTGAGCAGCGTATCGAGCTTGGCGCGTGCCGGTTCGCGATAGGGTATCTCGAAGACCAGATTATCGGCCCACTCGCTGGGGAGGGGCGAGGGGGTGACGGCTTGCTTGCCGTCACCCAGCACCAGCCGGAGCCTCAGCGTATCGCCGCATTCGAGGAGCGGAGCCGCCCAATGCGGCAATACCGATGTGTCGAGCGTTACGCCAAATGCGCCATCCGCATCCGTGACCGCCTGCGCCAGCGACACGTCCAGCCATTCCTTGGGCATGGGCTGCTCGCGTCGGTCCGATTTCACCGCCGGCGCCAATAGGACGTCGAGGCGCACCCCGCTTATCGGAACTTGCGTTCCGGCAAGCCGGAGGACGCCGCGAAAACGGGGGGCGGTAGGGGAAAGAGTTGCGTCTGGGGGCGGGGCCGGCACGTCGATCATGATCCATTCCTTGCGGGGCTGGTCGAATGTCGATTGTTGCCGAAAGGTTAATTGGCTTCCCCCCCAACCCATATCGTCCAAATGAATGGATTTCCGGATGGCGCCTCGATTCGATCCGCAAGCTGAATGGAGAGTTTACGGCGGAGTGGATAATTAACGTGCGATTTTATGGGTTTGCGCCGCAGGCCTGTCGGCCGCGCTCGGTTGGACAAGGTCCAGAGCCCGCCCCAGCTCCTCCTCGTTGCAGGGGCCATGCGTCGCACGTTCGACGAATTCCGGGGTCAGCAAGGTGCGGCGAGGACGAGCATCGGGCGCCGCCTTTTCGAGACGCCATTGCAGCATCTGCATCGCGGCGGCGCCGATCTCATGCATGGGCTGGCGCACCGTGGTCATCTTGAGGCCCAACTGCGAAGCCGTCTGGGAATCGTTCGATCCCACGATCGAAACATGCTGGGGAACGCGGAGCCCGAGTTCCATCACTCCCCAGGCGAGCGTAATGGCAACGAAATCCGTAGCGCCGGCAAAAGCCGTGGGACGATGCGGGCTCAGCAGCGCCTCCAGCACCATGGCCTTGGCATCGCGGCTTTCATCAAAGGGGAAGGGCGGCAACACCTCGCCCCCATGGATGCGCATGGCCTCGGCAAGACCTGCCTGGCGCAGGTTGCGTCCTTCGTCCTCCAGCGCGTCGCTAAAGAAGGCGATGCGCCGGTGACCAAGCCGGCCGAGCATGTCGCCGACCGAATAGCCGCCATCGAAATTGGCCGCCTGGACGCTATCGACCAGCTCCATCGGGCGCGGATGGCCGATCAACACCTTGGGCAAAGGCAGTTGCATGAAAGGCTCGATCACACCGCGCGAACGGCGGCCGGCCAGCAACAGGCCGTGGACGCTCTCGCCCAGCACTTCCGTGCCGCGGTCCGAACTCAGTACGTCGACGGTCAGGCGGTACCCCATGGTCCGTGCCTCCGCCTCAGCCCCGCCGATCACTTCCACCCAAAAGCTCGAATGCATGGCGTCGGCCTGCGGGATCACCAGGTGGATCAGCTTCTCGCTGGGCGCCACGGCTGTGGCGGCATGCTCGTAACCAAGCTCGCGAGCGGCGCGCAGCACCGCTTCCCGAGTCTGTTCGCTCACCCCGGGCCTGCCTGAAAGTGCCCGGGAAATCGAGAACTTGGACAGGTTCAACTGTCGGGACAGATCGTCGAGGGTAACCTTGCGCGCCATGGCTTTTCGCTGCTGATGTCTGGGCCTGCTGTAACGATTGCATCCATGAGACGCAAGTCCGTCAGGTCGCTAACGACAACTTATTGAGGTTATTCACCGCAACATAGCACGATAGTATTGCGTCTGTCTTGAGGTTGGTTTACTCATCCTTACGAACCGGCGGAACAGCCGTAGCAGGGATGGAGAACGACATGAACAGCACGGGCGCGCCCCTGCGTATTCTGCTCACCGGCGAAATCGACGATGCCCGTCTCGCCGAAATCAAGGGGATAGCCCCCACCGCCAAGGTGACGTTTTTCGACAAGCAGGCCGATATGGAAGCCGCTGTCGACGACGCCGACATCGTCGCCGGGCAGCTCTCGCCGGCCGCTCTGGCGCGGGCCAGGCAAATCAAATGGGTGCATAGCTGGGCCGCTGGTCCCAACACCCAGCTCTATCCCGAATTCATCGCCAATCCGGTTGTGCTGACCTGCTCGAAGGGCAATGGCGCCATTCCGCTGGCCGAACATGCGATGATGTTGATGATGATGCTCAACCGCAACGCGATGCGGTGGATTGAGGGACATCGCAACCACAAATGGGATGCTTTTTTTCACGGCGAACTCAACGGCATGACGGTCGGCATCATCGGGGCCGGTTATTCGGGCGCCGACCTGGCCCTGAAAGCCAAGGCCTTCCACATGCGGGTGCTGGGTTTGCGCCGGAACGACAAGCCGTCACCGAACTTCGACGCCATGTTCAGTCGTGACCAGTTGCATGCCTTCCTGGCCGAAAGCGATTTCGTCGTCGTCACCGCGCCCAAGACGCCTGAAACCGAGAACATGCTCGGCGAGGCCGAATTCAAGGCGATGAAGAAGACCGCCTATTATGTCTGCTTCTCACGCGGCGGCGTTGCCAATGACGAGGCCCTCTACAAGGCCGTGAACGAAGGATTGATCGCAGGCGCCGGGCTCGATGCGCACGGCGTGGAGCCGCTGCCCGCCGACAGCCCGTTCTGGACGCTGAAGAACACGATCGTCACGCCCCACAACGGCGCCACCACCTACCAGACCAAGACTCGCGGCTACCAGATTTTTGCCGACAATCTCAGGCGCTACATCGCCGGCCAGCCGCTCCTCAACATCGTCGACAAGCACCTCGGCTACTGAACGGCCGGCAGGGAGGAACACATGCTGCATACTGTTCAACACGATGCCGAGCGAGAATGTCATCGTCTGGCCGTCGCCTGCTATAGCCTGATGGACCAGGGGCGTTATGACGAAACCGCCGCGCTGTTCACCGATGACGCCACCTGGGTGCGCGGCGGCAAGCCCGTGACAGGCCGGCAGGCCATCCGCGACGCGCTCGATCAGCGCGCCGTCACCGACATCTCCCGTCATCTCGTGACGAATGTCCTGGTGGACATCCAGTCGGAATTCGAAGGTACTGGCACGGCGTGCTTCGTACCGCTGCGTGGTCCCAAACGCGCCGACGGCACGGTCGCGACGCCGCCGATCACCAATGTGGGAGATTTGGCCTTCAGGTTCCGCAAGGATGCGGATGGCTGGAAAATCGCCCATTTGCTGCCGACCATGATCTTCAAGCCATAATCCGGCAGAGCGCGCCAAGCGCCATCGGAGAGGAGCAGGCCGAAACGGCCGCAAGAGGAGGAAAGACGTGAACACAACAAGGGGTTTCGGCCGGGTCACGACACTCGGCCTGCTTGCAGGGCTCTTGCTCCTGTCGGCAACGCCGGCCTGGGCGTTCAACCAGGCGCCGGTATTGCAGGCCAAGGTCGATGCCGGCAGCCTGCCGCCCGTCGACCAGCGCGTACCGTCCGAACCGCTGGTGCTGACGCCGCTCAATGAAGTGGGCACCTATGGCGGCTCCATGCGCACCGACCTGCTCGGCGGCACCGATCGCGGTTATGGCTGGCTCAATCGCATCATCGGTTACGAACCACTGGTCCGCTTTGCGCCCGAGGGTGGCAAGGTCGTGCCAAACATCGCCGAATCCTGGACTGCCAATGACGACAGCACCGAATTCACCTTCAAGCTGCGCAAGGGCATGAAGTGGAGCGATGGCGAGCCGGTCACCGCCGATGACGTCGTGTTCTGGTTCAACGACATGGCCATGAATACCGAACTGTTCCCCGGCGGGCCCGGCGCGAACGTCCAGAACGGCGGCAAGCCGGCGACCGTCACCAAGGTCGACGACCAGACGGTGTCCTTCAAGTTCGTCGCCCCCTATGGCCTGTTTCTGCAGCAGATGGCTTCAGGCAACAGCCAGCCGACGATTGCGCCCATGCACTATGCCAAGCAGTTCATGCCCAAATACAATGAGGCGGGACTGCCTGCACTGATGAAGGCGGCAGGCGTCACCTCCTGGGTCGATCTGTTTACGCAAAAGGTCGGTGGTCCCGTCGGCAGCAGCTTCGCGCAATGGCTCAATCCCGACCTGCCCACACTCAATCCGTGGAATGTCACCCAGCCCTATGACGGCTCCAGCTCACAGGTCGTGGCAAGCCGCAATCCCTACTATTGGAAGGTCGATACCGCGCAGAACCAGCTGCCCTATATCGATGAGGTCGTGCTGCCGATCGTGGGCGATCCGGAAGTCCTCAAGCTGATGGTCATGAACGGGCAGATCGATTTCGACTACCACCCGCAGAACTTTGGCATCGCCGACAAGCCCACCCTGTTCGATAACCAGCAGGCCGGCAAATATCACTTCATCGATCTGAGCGCAGACGTCTCCGCCGCCCACGCCATCCACCTGAACCTGACCGTTCAGGACGACACCAAGCGGGCCCTGTTCGACAACAAGGACTTCCGCATCGCGCTCAGCTACGCCATCAACCGTCCGGAACTGATCGACCTGATCTATGTGGGGCAGGGGGAGCCCTACCAGGTGGCGCCGCGTCCTGAATCGCAGTTCTACGACGAAACGTTCGCCAAGCAGTACACCGAATACGATCCCGCCAAGGCCAACCAGATGCTCGATGCACTGGGCCTCACCAAGAAGGACGGCAACGGTATCCGCCTCATGGCCAACGGCCAGCCGCTCTCCATCAAGGTGGACGTACGCACCGACACCACGCAGCAGATCGACAGCCTGCAGCTCATCCAGGGCTATTGGAAAGCCGTTGGCGTCGACATGCAGATCAACACCATCGACAGCGCGCTTTACCGTGAACGGCAGGTTGCCAACCAGGACGAGGCCATGTCCAACGTCGGCGCCGGCGGCCTCAATGAACTGCTCAATCCCCGCCTTTACGTGCCGATCAACGACAACGCGCTTTACGCCGTGCCGTGGTCTTACTGGTACAATGGCGACAAGCGCGGCATCGAGCCGGACGAGGCCACCAAGCAGCAACTGAAACTCTATGACGAGGCGCTTGCGACGGCTGACGAAGCCAAGCAGACCGAGCTGTTCAAGCAGGTCATCGGCATTGCGCGCGATCAGTTCCGCAGCTTCGGCATTTCACTGCTGACCGGCACCTATGCCATCGCTGCCGATCGCCTCGGCAACGTCCCGGACAAGATGATCGACTCCGCCATCTACCCGACGCCGGCGCCGCTGAACCTGCCGACCTGGTACATCAAGGCGCAATAAGCCTCACGCTCGGACGCGGCGATATTGCTCGCCGCGTCTACCGACCTGGAGGACGCCATGCTCACATATCTCTTGAGACGGCTTGGCTACATGGTCGCCACGCTGATCCTGATCTCGATCCTGACCTTCGTGATCATCCAGTTGCCGCCAGGCGACTATCTCAGCACCATGGTCGCCGGCCTCAGCAATGAAGGCGTGCAGGTCAACCAGGCCTTCGTCGACGGCATGCGCGAGCGCTATGGCCTCGGACAGCCCTTCTACATCCAGTACTGGAAGTGGATCTCCAACATCGTTCTCAACGGCGATTTCGGCCAGTCCTTCGAGTGGAACCGTCCGGTCGCCACCCTGATCTACGAGCGCATGGGCCTGACCCTGGTGCTGTCGATCTTCACGCTCCTTTTCATCTGGATCGTGGCCTTTCCGATCGGCATCTATTCGGCCATCCGCAAGAATTCTGCCGGCGCGCATGTGGCGACATTCGTCGGCTTCATAGGCCTGGCTATTCCACATTTCCTCATCGCGCTGATCCTCATGTATCTGTCGTTCCGTTACCTGGGCCAGACCGTCGGCGGCCTGTTTTCCCCGGCCTTCGAGAATGCCGACTGGAGCCTTGGCCGCGTCTGGGATTTGCTCGGCCATCTGTGGATACCCGTCATTGTCCTGGGCATGGGCGGCACCGCCAGCCTCATCCGCATCATGCGGGCAAACCTGCTTGATGAGCTGAACAAGCCCTATGTCGTCACCGCCCGCGCCATGGGCCATCCCGAGCGCACGCTGCTGCTCAAATATCCCGTACGCGTCGCGTTGAACCCGTTCGTTTCGACCGTCGGCTGGGTGCTGCCCGGGCTCGTATCCGGCGCCACCATCACCGCGATCGTCCTCAACCTGCCGACTTCGGGACCCATGCTGCTGCGGTCGTTGCTTACGCAGGACATGTATCTCGCCGGTGCCTTCATCCTGCTGTTGTCGACGCTCACCGTGATCGGCACGCTGGTTTCCGACATCCTGCTGGCGTGGCTCGATCCGCGCATCCGCTATAGCTGAGGGGCGCGCCATGACCGAACATGTCATCGATGCCGGCGTCACCGCCAAGCCTGTGCCGGAAGCCGAATACAAGGAGCAGGTGGCCGGTCAGTGGCAGCTGATCTGGTGGCGCTTCCGTCGCAACAAGGTGGCGATGACCGCCGGCGTGGTCGTCATTCTCATCTACCTGGTCGCCATCTTCGCCGAATTCCTGGCGCCGTTCTCCGCCGATTACTACAATGCCCGCTATGCCTACGCGCAGCCGCAGCCGCTGCATCTGTTCACGTCCGATGCCAATGGCTGGCGTTTCGATCCGCATGTCGACGGTTTCGTCAGCAAGACCGATCCGGTGTCGTTCCGAAGGACATTCGCGCCCGATCCCAGCAAGCCCGTATCCGTAGCGTTCTTCGGCAAGGGGCAGCCGTACCAACTCTTCGGTCTTATCCCCACCGATGTGCATTTCCTGGTGCCGGTCAATCCGAATGATCCCATGTATCTGTTCGGCGCCGATCGTCTGGGGCGGGATACCCTGAGCCGTACCATTCACGGGACCCGCATCTCCATGTCGATCGGCCTCATCGGCGTCGCCATGAGCCTGGTTCTGGGCATCATTCTGGGTGGCATTTCGGGTTTCATCGGCGGCACTGTGGACAATTTGATCCAGCGGCTGATCGAGTTCCTGCAATCGATCCCGACGATTCCGCTCTGGATGGGCCTCGCCGCCGCGATCCCGCAAACCTGGACGCCGCTGCAGGTCTATTTCGCCATCACCGTCATCCTGTCGCTGATCGGCTGGACCGGCCTTGCCCGCGAAGTGCGCGGCAAGTTCATGGCGCTCAAGCACGAGGATTTCGTTACCGCCGCGCGGCTCGATGGCCTGGGCGAGATGGCCATCATTCGCAGGCATCTGGTGCCATCGTTCCTCAGCCACATCGTTGCCTCCGTCACGCTCGCCATTCCGGCGATGATCCTGGCGGAAACCTCGCTGAGCTTTATCGGCATCGGCTTGAAGCCACCGGTAGTGAGCTGGGGCGTGCTGCTGCAGGAAGCGCAAAACGTGCGTTCCGTGGCTTCGGCGCCGTGGCTGTTCCTGCCGGGGGCGGCGATCGTGGTGGCGGTGCTTTCGATGAATTTTCTGGGCGATGGCCTGATCGATGCGGCGGATCCCTATGGCAATTGAGGCATCACTTCCCGCACCATTGCTGACCATCAGCGGTCTCAAGACCTATTTCGGCGTGGGCACCAATCCCATTCGCGCCGTCGATGGGGCCGACCTGACCATCCACGACGGCGAAACCGTCTGCGTCGTTGGTGAATCCGGTTGTGGCAAATCGATGATGGCCCGTTCGATCCTGCGCATCGTTTCGCCGCCCGGCAAGGTCGTCGAAGGCAACATGACCTTCCGCAAGGCCGACGGCAGCATGGTCGATCTGGCGAAAATGGACCCGAAGGGCGAGGAGATCCGGGCCATTCGCGGCAAGGAGATCGCCATGATCTTCCAGGAGCCGATGACCTCGCTCGGGCCCGTGCAGACCATCGGTTCGCAGATCATGGATGCCATCAGGCTGCACATGAAGGTCGGCAAGCGCGAAGCTCGCGACCGGGCTATCGAGATCCTGAAGCGCGTCGGCATGCCCCGGCCGGAGGAACGGCTCAACGCCTATCCCTTCCAGCTCTCCGGTGGCATGCGCCAGCGCGCCATGATCGCATTGGCGCTGTCATGCAAGCCGCGCTTGCTCATCGCCGATGAGCCGACCACTGCGCTCGACGTCACCACGCAGGCCGTCATCCTCGACCTGATCAAGGAACTGCAGGCCGAGTTCGGTATGGCGGTGCTGTTCATCACCCACGATCTCGGCGTCGTTGCCGAAATCGCCGACAATGTCGCGGTGATGTATCTCGGTCGTGTCGTCGAACGCTCCGGTGTAGATGGGGTTTTCCATGATCCCAAGCATCCCTATACGCGCGGCCTGCTGCGCTCCATTCCGCGCCTCGGCATCCACGTCGGCGAGGATCTCGATACCATCGAGGGCATGGTCCCCAGCCCGCTCAACCGTCCGGCCGGCTGCAGTTTTCATCCGCGTTGCCGCGAGATGATGCCCGGCATCTGCGATCGCATCGATCCCAGGCGCACCGAACTGCCCGATGGCTCGGAGGTCCGTTGCCTCCTGCATGAGAATGTCGCCAAGCTGCCGCTGCCATCCGGCGGGGAGGCCGTCCGATGAACGACATGGCTCCCATTACTTCCCCCGTCGGCGCCGCGCCCGCCATCCTCAAGGTTGAAGACCTCAAGGTGCATTTCCCGATCACCAGGGGATTGCTGCGTCGCACGGTCGGCTACGTCAAGGCGGTGGACGGCATCACATTCGAGGTGAAACAGGGCGAAACGCTCGGCCTCGTGGGCGAAAGCGGTTGCGGCAAGACCACTACGGGCCGTGCACTATTGCGCGTCGTCGAGCCCACCTCCGGCTCCATCCGTTTTCGTCGCTCGAACGGCGAGGAGGTGGATGTCCGTAGCGCCAACCGCTCCGAACTCAAGGCCATTCGCCGCGATATGCGCATGGTCTTCCAGGATCCGAACGCCTCGCTCAATCCGCGCCTGCCGGTCGGGGAGATCATCGGCGAGAGCCTCGCCTATAATGGCGTGGCCAAAGACGAGATCAACGACCGTGTCTCGACGCTGCTTCGCCGCGTTGGTCTCAGGCCGGAATATATCCGCCGCTATCCGCACGCCTTTTCGGGCGGCGAGCGCCAGCGCATCGGGATTGCCCGTGCGCTGGCGCTCAATCCGGCTTTCGTCGTCTGCGACGAAGCCGTCTCGGCGCTCGATGTCTCCGTGCAGGCCCAGATTCTGCGCTTGCTGCGTGAGCTCAAGCGCGAGTTCGGCCTGACTTATCTGTTCGTCGGTCACGATCTCGCTGTCATCCAGCACATCTGCGACCGCGTCGCGGTGATGTATGCGGGCAAGCTGGTTGAGATCGCGCCGACGCGCACTCTGTTCAGCACGCCCCGTCATCCCTACACCGAGGCGCTGCTTTCGGCCGTGCCGCGCCCCGATCCGCGCCTTCGCCGGCACGGCGCGCGCATCCGCCTGCCGGGTGAAGTGGCCGATGTCGCCAACCTGCCGTCGGGTTGCGCTTTCCATCCACGCTGCCGCTACGCCACGGATTTGTGCCGGACGACGACCCCGCCGTTGCGGCCGCTTGGGGATGGTCAGTCCTCGGCCTGCCACTATGCCGAAACCCTGCCGCTCGCCGGCGCCGCCGCGATGTAACGGCCAACCAATTCTCGAGACAGGAAAGCAAAGACAGATGGACGACAGAGCGATCGGGTCGAGTGCAACGCGGAGTGGGCTGGCATGGTGGCAGCGCCCATACCGCATGGTGCAGACCAACCTGCGACAGGTGGATGCGCTGTATGACCAGCGCCAGCTCGCCAAGGAGGTAAAGGCCTTCGGCGCCGACGTGCTGCTCTACAATATCGGCGGCATCTATGCCTTCTATCCCACCAAGCTGGCTTTGCATGCAGTCAATCCCAAGATGCAGGGCGATGCGCTGGGGGATGCCATCGAGGCCGCCCATGCCGAGGGCCTGTCGCTGGTGGGGCGGTTCGATATGTCGAAGGCGACGCGGCTCGCCTATGAGGCCCATCCCGAGTGGTTCGTTCACAACGAGAAGGGCGAACCGCTCGAATACAACGGCACTTATCAGGCTTGCGTCAATGGCGGCTGGTATAACGACTATGCCTTCCAGATCATCTCGGAAGCCCTCGGCAAGTATGATGTCGACGGCGTCTTCTTCAACATGTTCGGCTATACCAACTTCACCTATTCGGGCCAGTATTTCGGCATCGGCATGTCGGATGCCGGCCGCCGCCGCTTTCGCGAACATTATGGTCATGATCTGCCGCAGAAAGAAGACTACTCCGACCCCTATTACCGCGATTACCTCGACTTCAAGCAGTGGACGACGCTCGACCTGCGGCAGCGCATCTACAACCACATCAAGCAGGTCAATCCAAAGGTAGCCGTGACCGGTCACCGCGGTGCTTCCGACCTCATCCGGCTGGAGACGCAGCGTGCCGTCGACCGGCCGCAGCCGGAATGGCCCTATCAGGCCGGCGAGCAGGCCAAGTGGGGCGCTGCCTATGGTGAGGGCAAGATCGTTTCATCGACCTCGGCCAATTTCATCGACTTTGCCTGGCGCTTCGCCTCCGAAACCGGCGCTTATCAGGATATTCGTGGCGCCCAGCAACTGGCCCATGGGGCGACGCTGGATTTCTACCTGCTCGGCGTCATGGAGCAGGACGACAAGAAGGCTTTCGGCCATGTCTCGAGGCTTTTCCATTGGCATGGCCAGCACGAGGCCGACTACCAGGGGCTGCGCTCCATTGCCAAAGTCGCGCTCTACGATTCCCTGAAGCAGGATACCCATCGCAAGGCTACCCGCACCGGCGATCTCGGCCAGGCCTCGTTCCGCGGCGCCTACCGCATGTTGACCGAAGCCCGTATTCCCTTCGACCTGGTGCTCGACGAACAGGTCGAAGCCGAGGGTGGCCTCGAAAAGCTCAAGCGCTACGCCGCCATCCTGATGCCCAATATCGGTTGCCTTGGCGACGCCGAGGCGGCGGCACTTGATGCCTATGTGGAGCAGGGGGGGACCCTCGTCACCACGGGCGAGACCGGACTATACGACGCCGTCGGCCGGCCGCGCTCGGAGCCGGCGCTCAAGAGCTTGCCGATCACCGGCATCCCGCACCAGCGCGAACGCATGAAGGGCGCCTATCTGCGCATCAAGGACGGTGAGCTGCCGTTACCCGGCGTCAAGCTGATGATGCTCGATGGCCGCTATCACGTGGCCACCGCCAGGGACGGTGCCGAGACCCTGCTGACCGTCTTGCCGCCGCAGCGTTTCGGGCCTCCCGAACTATGCTTCCCGGATTTCGAGAGCACGCTGCCGGGCGCCATCATCGGGAAGCACGGCAAGGGTCGCGCCATCTTCATCCCCTGGCATCCCGACTGGCAGTATTATCGCGACAGCCTGCCCGATCTCAGGACCTTCGTTACCGATCTCATCACCCGATACATCCCGCCCGCCCCGGTCAAGCTCGTGGGCAATGGCTCCCTGGAGGTATCGGTCCTCGAACAGCCCGACACTCATCGGCTGATGGTGCACGTCATCAACTATGGCGGCCAGCGCAACAACCTTTATGAGGACCCCGCGGCCGTCCACGGCCTCAAGCTTGGCATCCGGGGCGTCGCCGGTTCTGCCAAAGCCCTCATCAGCGGCGCCAGCCTTGACCCAACCTCTCCTGACCAAGACGGCTACACCTGGTTCAATCTCCCGCCGGTGAATGCCTTCGAGGTGGTGAGCGTGGGTAAGGCGTCACGCTGATCATGCGGGCTGCGCGCGACCACCTCGTGCGCAGCCTGCCAGCGCGCTGACCGACCGGTATTGGCAAGCATTCGAGCGCAACGATCCATACAACGATGCGATTTCCGAGGGTTGGTCGAACGCCTTGCGTGCGGCATTCCACAGCCTGCCTGCGTTCGAGGACTGACTAACGCACGCTGCTCGGCGTCGTGCCGTAGCGCCGGCGGAAGCTGTGATTGAAATAGGAAATATCGCTGAAGCCGGCCGCATAGGCGATCTCGCTGATCCGCATGCTGGCATTGCGCCGGTCGGAAAGCACTTCCTGCGTCCGTTGCAGCCGCAATTCCAGCACCCGTTCGGTAAAACTGACGCCGGTTTCCTGCAGCAGCAGATGCACGTATCGCTCCGACAGGCCCAGGGAATCGCCGACGCTTTGCGCTGAAATCAGCGGATCGGTGAAACCTGACCGTATTTTGCTCAGCACCGCCTGCAGGCGCGCCACGCGAATGCCGCGCATTCCCGCCATCTCGGCGGCTTCGCCCTTGGCCTGGCCCGCCACGGCGATGAGATCCACGACGGTTTGGGCGGCATGCGTGACCACGTCCGGATCAGTCGGCATCTGCCGTTGCAGAAGACGCAGATAGCCGATGAGAAGCTGCATGGCTTCGCCAGGCGGGATGGCCTTGGCGATCAGGTCGGAGGCGTTGGCGACCGAGTTCTTGAGCAGAGCCCGGGGCACGATGATGTTGGCCCAGTTCATCTGCTCGCTGCCGTTCGCCAGCATGACTTTTCCACCCTCCGAATAATCCAGCAGAAACGCCCCGCCCAGGGACGCCTTGGCTTCGCGCTGACCTATCGTGAAACTGACCGGGTTCCCCAGATTGATCGCCATGGCGAAATCGTCACGGTTTTCCTTGATGGCAATCTGCCGGGTGCGGTGCGCGCTGGCGATGGTGCCTTTGGCGATCGCGAGCGAGAGCTGACCCACATGCGTCACCTCGATTTCCGATTTGAACGGCCGGTCGGGGATGACTTCGATTTCGCCCTGTCCATGCAGGTCGACAAAGAGCTCGTACCAAAGCTTGAAGCGCTGGTGAGCGTCGAGATGGGCAGGCAAATCGTGGGAGGAAAAGACGGCTTTTTCGCGCAAGGCGGTCGTCCAGCTGGGGTTTCGAGCGAAACGCTAGTCAGGCCCCTCCGGCGTGTCCATTCAAATCCTTGAAACCTGCAGCCCCGCGCAATTCCGCTGCGGCAGGGGACAATTGGTCCGGGAATCACCGCGATTGATGATCACTCCAAGGAGCACCCATCGCCAGGAAATCAGGGGAGTTGCGCCGCCCAACAAGGGCGCTGCGGGCAGGCCCAAGACAAATACGAAACGACACGGATAGCGTCGCGCCAATCGTTTGACCCAAGGATCGCCATGCCTTTCCCTTCTCGTCACCACGTCGTCGCCCAGGTCCCGCTCAAGGCGTTGCTGTTGCTGCTTCTGTCCGGCACGGCGCTCTCGGCCTATGCCGGCCACGCGCTCGCCGTCGATGCAACCGTCACCGGCGTCGACATCACCGGCTTCGACGTGGACGAACTCAATGACGTCAACGATGCCGGTACAAGCGTCGGCGATGCCTCACTGAACTCCAATCCGCGCCGGACGCCCTTCTATTGGACGATCGATGGAACAGCTCACCTCATTCCCTCCAATTCGCAGCTCGAAGTCGTGGACCCTAACGCGATTTCGGCGGACGGAAATACGATCGTCGGCCTGTGGGATGACGGGCAGGTCAACCATGATGAAGCATTCGCCTATCGGCTGGGCGACCAGGCTGTGACCATCCTGCCGGGCTTGGGCAGCGACACCCAGGCGCAGGAGGTCACCCCCGATGGCTCAACCATTGTGGGCCAGACCAAGGCCACGCAGAACGGACCCTACGAGGCGGCAGTCTGGACCGGGGCGGGCTGGAGCACGCTGACCGTCCTGCCATCCTATGTGGCGGGTTATCAGTCCGTGGCGTCCTCCGTCAGCGACGATGGAGCCACTATCGCGGGGCTCGGCGCAGATGCCAACGGCCTTCACGCAATCTATTGGCGCAATGGCGTCTTGTCGGCATTGGATCCCGCCGATCAGCAATCCATTGCGGAAGATGTGAGCGGCGATGGCTCGACTATCGTTGGTTTTGCCACCAGCAACGGCACCGTTGCAGATGCCGTCAGTTGGTCGGGTCCGAATTTTTCGACAAAGACCACCCTCGGCTCGCTGGGTGGCGCCTATTCGATCGCCACCGGTGTAAACAGTGATGGCACGATAATCGTCGGCGCCAGCGCGCTATCGAGCAACATGGACCTGCATGCCTTCCGCTATGCGGACGGTCAGATAGCCGATCTGAACACACTTCTGACTGATGCGGGCGTGGATTTGGGGACCAAGGAGCTGTCGGCCGCGACGTCGATTTCGCCCAACGGCAAATATATCACCGTCCTGGATCAGGTAAACGAGCTGAGCTACCTGGTATACTATGCCGATGACCAGAGCGCCGGCATCACCGATCCCGCCGACGAACAGGCGTCAGTCAATAATCTCGAACGCTCGCGCCAGACTGCAACTCTGCAGCAGGACGCTTATTTCGGCATTCTGATGGGTGATCTCGACCGGTCCGGAGCGGGCAACCAGGTTGGTGCCTTCGGTCTTGTCGGCAGCGCCGTAGGCGGCGTGCGGGGGACGCTCAATCTGGCGCCGGGCTGGTCGGTCACCGGCGGCATTGCCGATGGAACCTCCGATTTCGGCGGCACCGGCATCGACAATGCCCTCTATGGGGCTTTGGCGCTGCGCTATGACGCCAGCGCCGTTCTCGCCGGCTTTCATCCCTTCGTCGAAGCCGGCGCCGGCGTCGGCATGCTCAATGGTCTTGCGCTGCACCGTTCCTATTCGAGCGGCGAGGGCGTCGGGAAGACCGATGGCACGCTGGGCATGGTGTTCGGCCGCGCCGGCCTCAGCCAGGATTTTGCCAGCGGCGACCAGTTGGCCTTTGCCGCTGAACTCGGCGGTCGCTGGCTCAGCACCGATGGTTACAGCGAAGCCGCTTCGGCTTCCAATCCGTTTCCGATCTCGGTATCCGATGCCACCGACAGGAGCGTGGTCGCCAAGCTCAGCGCGACCTGGACACATCCCTTCGGCAAGTCGGTCGATCTCACCGTCCGCGCCGCGCTTGGGGCCAGCCGTGGCGACAGCAGCCTCAAGGCTGCTACCCTTGGCTTTGGTACGCTGGCGCCGGCGGTCGGCGATGCGGTTTGGGGTGAACTGGGCGCGCATCTGGACATGAAGATCAGTGCCCAGTCGTCCATCGATCTCTTCGCCACAACCATCATGGGAGGCGACGGCGGAGCCACCCATGTCGGCGCCGGATATCACTATTCGTTCTGATATTGTCGAGCGACGACAGGAAGAAGGCCCGCTCCCGGTCGGGCCTTCTTCCTTCAGCTTTGCACTTCGCCATCGCCGATCGGGCTAAGCGCTTCCGTTACTGCTTCGTCCCTTTTCGGCGACTGGCCATAGCGATGCTTGATGGGGATCAGCCATGTGGCGATGAAGGTCGCAACGCTGATGGCGACCACACCGATGAACGTCCAGTGCAGGGCCTGGTCGAAGACCATGCGCACGGCAGGATTTGCCGCGAGGTCGGCAAGGCCATCTGGACGGTTCAGAACATCGTGGACCCCGGCTGCCAGATCGCCGCTGCCGAAATATGAAACGCCGAGATTGAGCACCGAGCCAAGCACCGTTGCGCCCAGCGTGTTGCCGAGGCTGCGGGCAAACATGATCGAGGCGGTAGCGCTGCCCCGCATGGACCATTCGACGCTATCCTGGACCAGCGACACCGTGGTGAGGCTGATGAGGCCCATGCCGAAGCCCATCAGGAAGGCCCCGATGCCGAACAGGATAGGATCGCTCTCTGGCGTGATCAGCAACAGGAAAGCCGCACCGAGCGGCATCAGCAAGCTTCCGCCGCGCAACGTGCGCTGAATGCCGAACATGCGGAAGAAGCGGTTGGCCAGCATGACTGCCAACGGCCAGCCCACCACCAGCGCGGTGAGGGTGAAGCCAGCAACAATGGTTGGCCGCCCCATGACGCCCTGCACATAAAGCGGCAGCACCGTGGTCATACCGATCATCGCCATCCCGGCGAAAAGTGTTGCGGCGTTGCTGGTGGCGATAAGCCGCTGTGACCATAGCGCGATGGAAATGATCGGCTCCTGCGCCCGCCGTTCCTGCAGCAGAAACAGGCCGCCTGCCACGAGGAAGAGCAGGGCCAATCCACCAATCACCAGCGGTCCGCCATCGGTCTCGGTGAGCATGATCAGCAAGGCCACGACGGCGATCGAGAACAGGATCGACCCCAGATAGTCGATCTTGGGTTTACGCGCCCCCACCGCCTCCTTGAGGAAGGTGGCAAAGCAGATGATAGTGACGATGCCGATGGGCACGTTGATCCAGAAGATCCACGACCAGGGCATATGATCGACGATCAGGCCGCCGGCGAGCGGGCCGATCACGGCAGAAACAGCCCACACACTCGACATGAAACCCTGGACGCGCCCGCGTTCCTCCAGCGTATAAAGATCGCCGACGATCGTCATGGTCACCGGCTGAATGGCGCCGGCGCCGATGCCTTGCAGCAGCCGGAACGCGATCAGCGCGGCCATCGAGTTGGCAAAACCGCAGAGCAGCGAACCAAGCAGGAAGATGGCGATACCGCCAAGCAGGATCGGTTTGCGGCCGAATACGTCGGACAGTTTTCCGTAGATCACCGTCGTCGCCGACTGCGTCAGCAAAAATGCCGAGAACACCCAGCTATAATAAGTGAACCCGCCCAGGTCTCCAACAATACGCGGCATTGCCGTCGCAACGATTGTTGCTTCGATCGCCACCATGAAATTTGAAAGCATGATCGACGCCACCACATAGCGGCGTTTCGAGGGACTGACGGCGTTCGACATGATTGCTCTTTCGCGGACGGGCTTGGCGGATCGCAAATCGGTCGACGCCAAGCCACTAAACTATCTCGACAATCATGCGGCTTGGTCAAGTTCGAATGTCTCATCCTGAAGATTTCCAAGCGACGTAATCGTGGAAGACTTGCTGGCTCGCCCGCCACCGGGCAACACCGTCGCAAGCCGAAAACGTCATCGCACCGACGTCTCCTTCGCACTATTGTGACGGTGTGAAGGAGTCTTCCAATGCGGATTGCCATGATCGGTTCGGGCTATGTCGGGCTGGTGAGCGGTGCTTGCCTTGCCGATTTCGGCCACGATGTCACTTGCATCGACCACGACGAGCGCAAGATCGAAGCGTTGCAGCGCGGCAAGATCCCGATCTTCGAACCAGGGCTGGAGGCGCTGGTCGCAACGAACGCCAAGGCCGGACGCCTGGTCTTTTCTGTCGATCAGACCAAGGCGGTGAAAGAGGCGGATGTGGTCTTCATCGCGGTCGGCACACCGTCGCGCCGGGGCGATGGCCATGCGGATCTGTCCTATGTCCACGCCGCCGCCGCCGCATTGGCGCCGGCCATCCAGGGTTTCACCGTCATTGTCACCAAATCCACCGTGCCGGTCGGCACCGGCGATGATGTCGAGCGCATCATTCGGGAGGCCAATCCAGCGGCCGATATTGCCGTGGTCTCCAATCCCGAGTTCCTGCGCGAAGGCGCCGCAATCGAGGATTTCAAGCGGCCGGACCGTATCGTCGTCGGCATCGAGGATGAACGGGCTCGTGCGGTGATGACGGAGCTGTACCGCCCGCTCTATCTCAACCAGGCGCCGATCATGTTCACCACGCGCCGCAGCGCCGAGCTGACCAAATATGCGGCGAATGCCTTCCTCGCCATGAAGATCACCTTCATCAACGAGATCGCCGATCTCTGCGAAAAGACGGGCGCCAATGTCCAGGAAGTGGCGCGCGGCATCGGGCTCGACAATCGCATTGGCTCGAAGTTTCTGAATGCCGGCCCAGGCTTCGGCGGCTCCTGTTTTCCCAAGGATACGGTGGCGCTCGTCAAGACCGGGCAGGACAATGACACGCCACAACTGCTGGTCGAGACCACCGTTGCGATCAATGAACGTCGCAAGCGCGCCATGGGTCGCAAGGTGATCGCCGCCATGGATGGCGTTGCCAGAGGCCGTACGGTCGCCATACTCGGCCTGACCTTCAAGCCCCAGACCGACGATATGCGCGACGCGCCGTCGATCGCCATCATCCAGGCATTGCAGGATGCGGGAGCCACCATCCGTGCCTATGATCCGGAAGGCATGGCTGCGGCCGCTGCGCTACTGGATGGCGTGCACTTCGCCAGCGACGCCTATGATGCGGCGACCGGGGCGGATTGCCTTGTCGTTGTAACGGAATGGAACGCCTTCCGCTCGCTGGATTTCGAACGGCTGAAGACGGTGATGACTTCGCCTCTGCTGGTAGACCTGCGCAATATCTACCGCCGTCCGGAAGTAGAGGCTCATGGCTTCCGCTATGATTGTGTGGGTCGCCCGCCGGCAAGCGGCGCACCGGGCCTGGCGAATGCCGCCGAATAGCCCTGCGGGTAGTGCCGATGAAGCGGCTCCGGCGATAGGGCAGGTGGGGCCTAGCCTCGGCCGAAATCGTCTTCGATGCGGATGATGTCATCCTCGCCAAGATATGATCCGGTTTGCACTTCGATCAGTTCGAGCAGGATCTTGCCCGGGTTTGCCAGCCTGTGCACGCAGCCAAGAGGCAGGTAGACGGATTGATTTTCGGTCAACATGCTGACCTGCCCATCGATCGTCACTTCGGCGGTTCCGCGGACCACCACCCAGTGTTCCGACCGGTGGTGGTGCCGCTGCAATGACAACTTCTTGCCCGGCTTGACGAAGAGCCGTTTCACCTGGAAACGCTCGCCCTGCAGCATGGACGTGTATCCGCCCCACGGGCGATAGGCGGTCTGGTGGATCTCGGTGAGGGCCTGGGTGGCTTTTTCTCCGCGCAGGCGTTTGACGATGCCGCCGACCTTTTGTGCCTCCGACAGTTTGCCCACATAGATGGCGTCCTCTGTAGCGATAACCGCCACGTCATTGAGGCCCTCGACGGCCACATGCGCCTTTTCGGACATCACCAGTGACTGCGAGGTATTGCTGAGGGTTGCATCGCCGCTCACGGCGTTCCCCGCATTGTCCTTGCTGCCGGCCTTCCACACGGCATCCCAACTGCCCAGGTCCGACCATTCGAATGAAACCGGCACCACGACGGCCAGCCTGGTCTTTTCGAAGATCGCGTAGTCGACCGAAATGTCAGGGGCCTTGGCGAAGCCATCGGCTCCGATGCGTACGAAATCGAGGTCGGCCTTGGCGTCTGCCATCGCTTCCGTCACGGCTGCCAGTGTTTGCGGCGCCAGTTCGGCGCATTCGCCGAGGAAAGCTGCCGCTCCAAGCATGAACATGCCGGAGTTCCAGTAGAATTTGCCGGCGGCCAGCATCTGCTCAGCCCGCTCGCGATCGGGCTTTTCAACGAACCGCGCCACGGCGAAGATGCCTTCATCGATCGGCGCGCCGATCTCGATATAGCCGTAGCCGGTTTCCGGGGCCGTAGGCTGGACACCGAATGTTGCGAGCCGTCCAGAACGAGCCGCGGCAGCGGCCGTATCGACCGAAATCCAGTATCCTTCATCCGTGGTCACGGCGTGATCGGAAGCCAGCACATGCAGCACTGCGTCGGCGCCAAAAGTGTCGCGCGCAAAAATTGCCGCCGCCGCAATGGCGGCCGCCGTATTCCGCGCAACTGGTTCGAGCAATACGCCACTAAGGGCCATGTTCATTTCCAGTGCCTGCTCGGCAACCAGGAAGCGATACTCGCCGTTAGTGAGCACGATCGCCGGAGTGTAGCGCGTATCGTCGGAGACACGCTGCAGAGTCTGTTGGAAAAGACTGTGCTCACCTGTCAGCGGCAGGAACTGTTTGGGTCGCGCTGAGCGAGACATCGGCCACAGCCGCGTTCCTTGGCCGCCGGCCAGGATCACCGGTACGATCATCTCACTCATGCGTGCCACCTTCTAAGAGCCTATGGACCATGCATTTTTCAGGAGATTAGCAGGTGCTGGAACCACTGTCCCATCAAGAAAGCCTGTTGCCCGCAATGGCGCGCGTTCGGATATAGGGATTTATCACGATATCGCTTTGTCGTTGCGCCGCCCTATGCATGAGTATGGCGCTACCTGCCATTTTTTACGTCCGAATATTTAACCGGTGTCCCGTTGGGGCTGCCGGCGGAAAGTTATTTCATGGAATCCGATGACAAGTCCGGCAAAGGACGCAGTGTAAGAGTTGAGGACGTTGCCCGTGAAGCGGGGGTTTCCCCGATAACGGTGTCACGAGCACTAAGCACGCCCGACATAGTGAAGGCCGAAACGCGCGAGCGCGTCATGCGGGCCGTGCAAAAAACCGGCTACGTCGTCAATACTTACGCCAGCAGCCTGCGTTCCGGCCGCTCATCGATCGTATCGATGTTCGTGGCCAATATCGCCAATCCGCATGTGACGCAGGTCATCCGTGGTTGTGCCGAAGCCCTCGCAGGTAGCGGTCTCCACCTCACTATGACGCAACTGCAGACCTCCAACGCCATCGATGCCGAAGTGATTGCCGCGGTTCTGCCTCTGCGTCCGGCTGCCCTGGTATTTACAGGGCGGCTGCAACTGCAATCGGCCCGCGATCTGGTGAAGGCGCGGGGCATACCCGTAGTGGAGACGTGGGACTATTACTCCGATCCGATCGATATGGTGGTGGGCTTCTGCCATACCGAGTGCGGACGCCAGATGGGCGAGCATCTGGGATCGGCTGGTTTTCGGCACATTGCCTATGTGGGCAGCACGACGAGCAGGGCGGGCAAGCGGCTCAAGGGCTTTCAGGAAGGACTGGCCAAGCATGGTCGCGACATCGGCCATATCCTGACGCTCTCCGAGCCGTTGGTGACCGACGTTGGACGTCGGGCGCTCGACCTTCTGTTTGATGAATATCCTTCATGCGACGCCGCCTTTTTTTCCAACGACATATGGGCGGTCGGGGCGGCTTTGCATGCCCAGACGTCGGCGGTGCCCGCGCTGCGTAACTTGGCCATTGCCGGTTGCGGCGATATCGGTCTTGCGGCCGATCTGCCGGTTCCCATCACGACCATGCGAACTTCCGGCTACGATCTGGGTATGCAGGTCGGACGCATGTTGCAAAGGCGCCTCGACGGAGAAAGCCAGGTCAAGGCGGTCAAGATGCAGACTGAACTGCTGGTTCGGGCGAGCACGGAGCGTCGAGTCTCGGGCTGAGCGGCGAGGTGTCGCTAGGTGTCGAATCTATGAAGGTTGTTCATTCGAGGAAGGGCTGAGAAGCTGGGGTTGCAAAGCCAACCAACCTTCAGCGGAGTTCCTCGAATGAACGTCCATAAGAATGCGCGCCTGACGCCTTCGGGTCGAGTGCTTTT
>DASYCZ010000036.1:0-84887 GCA_036499825.1 Devosiaceae bacterium | reverse complement strand
GGGCGCCCCTGGCTCTCCCACGGGCTGCAATGCCCAAGGGTTCTTCGAGCTGCCCCGCATCACCGCAACGCTATCCTTACCAGATAACGGCGGCTTCAAGTTACAAGGGTCCGACAGGGGGGTGAGGGGTTGCGCTGAAGTTTCTGTTGTAGCGCGAACCGCAGCATCAGGGATGCGGAGAACTCCGCACCCCTCACCCGACGCTGCGCGTCTCGCCATTCGAGCATAGCTCTCATGGCCTTCTCGCCTCCAATCGCCCCACTGGGGCGATTGCCCCGCCCGTGGCGGAACGGCTCGAAGTCCCCAAAGGGGCGAGGTGGGCCGAGAGGGCTTTGGAGAATCCCACGCCGGGCAAACCCCCGCGCGTCACATCAACCGCAAATTCACTGGAAAGATCGGATCACCAGGCTGGTAGCTGCCTTGGGAAACTTGGTGCCCTGGAGAGGACTCGAACCTCCACGTCTTGCAACACACGGACCTGAACCGTGCGCGTCTACCAATTCCGCCACCAGGGCACTGGTGAGCGCGCCTACCTAGATGAGGCGGTCTCCCCTTGTCAATTCTGATTTCACGGAAATTACACGATGCGCACAATCCCTCACACCGGGGCCGCCTCTTCGTCGGGGTCACGGCCCTCGACAGCGGCGCGGGCTTCGCGATAGAAGCGGGCGAGCCCTTCGAGCGGAGCCCTCCATGGATCCCAAGCATCAGCCGCTGGTGACGATTTTCGGCGCCTCCGGTTTTGTCGGCACCCAGATCGTGCAGCTGCTGGCCCGCAAGGGCTATCGCATCCGCGCCGCCGAGCGCCGTCCCAACCTTGCGGGCCATCTGCGGCCGTTGGGCGCAGTGGGGCAGGTGGTGCCCATCCAGGCCAATGTGCGCGACGCCGCCTCCGTGCTGCGCGCCGTGCGCGGCGCCGATGTGGTGATCAATCTGGTGGGCATCGGCTACCAGCGCGGCAAGCAGCGCTTCTCCGCCATCAATGTCGAAGGCGCCCGCACCGTGGCTCAGGCGGCTCGCGCCAATGGCGTCACCACACTCGTTCATATGTCGGGCCTTGGCTTCACGCCCGACAGCGCCAGCGGCTTTGCCCGCTCCAAGCTCGATGGCGAAGCCGCCGTGCTGGAAGCCTTCCCGCAGGCCCTCATCATGCGGCCCTCGATCATCTTCGGCCAGGACGATGCATTCTTCAGCCTGATCGGTACGCTGGCGAGCCTGTCGCCCATCCTGCCGCTGATCGGCGGCAAGTCGCGCTTCCAGCCGGTCTATGTGGGCGATGTGGCCGATGCCTTCGCGCTGGCGGCGGCGGGCGAAGTCCGCGGCGGCCGCATCTACGAACTGGGCGGGCCGGAAATCGAGACCAACAGGCAGCTCTGGCAGCGCGTGCTCCGTGAAATCGGCCGCAACAATCTGCTGCTGCCGGTTTCCGAAGGCATGGGGCAATTGCTGGCTTTGCCCATGAGCCTGTTGCCGTCGCCGCTGCTGACGCCCGATCAGGTCATCCTGCTCGGCCATGACAATCTGGTCTCCGAAGCCGCCCGCAAGGAAAAGCGCACGCTTTCCGGCCTCGGCATCACGCCGACCAGCATGGAAACGATCCTGCCCAGCTACCTCTGGCGCTTCCGCCGCAACGGCCAGTTCGACCGCCTCACGGCCTGACCGCCCGCCGCCATGACAGGCGCGCGGGCGTCGCTCGTCGCGCCGCCGCCTATTTGAACAGCAGGATGCCCCACAGGCCCACCGCGCCCACGAAAATGCGCCAATAGGCGAAGAACGCGAAGCCGTGGCGGGAGACGAAGTTCAACAGATAGCGCACCACAATGGTGCCCACGATGAAGGCGAAGGCGAAGCCGACGGCGATGTTGAGCCCCATTTCGGGGCCGATCAGATCGCGGCTCTTGTAAAGATCGTAGCCGAAGGCGCCCACCATCAGCGGCAGGGCGATGAAGAAGCTGAATTCGGCCGCCGAACGCTTGTCGGTGCCGAGCAGCAATGAGCCCACGATGGTGGCGCCGGAGCGCGACACGCCCGGCACCAGCGCCAGCATCTGGAACAGGCCGATATAAAGGCACAGCAGCGGCGGATAGCTGTAGATCTCGGTATAGCGCGGCTTCAGCTTGAGCTGGTCGACATAAAGCAGGATCATGCCGCCCACGATCAGCATCACGCAGATGACGATCGGGCTCTCATAGATGACGTTCTTGATGAAATCATGCAGCACGATGCCGGCGATCCCGGCGGGCAGGCAGGCGAGCAGCACGCACAGCAGGAAGCGCAAAGCATAGGGCTTGCGCAGGATGGCATCCCGCGCGATGCCCACCAGACGCCAGAAATAAATAACCACGATGGCAAGGATCGCGCCGAGCTGGATCAAGACTTCGAACACCCGCCCGGGGCTGTCGAATCTGAGGAAATGCTCGATCAGCAGCAGATGTCCGGTGGACGAGACCGGCAGGAATTCTGTGAGTCCTTCGATAATGCCCAGAATGGCCGGCACAAAAAGACCTTGATCGGCGTTCATCTGATCCCCTATCCATCAACGAACGGCGCCATCGGGCTGCCGGTTATGGCTTGATTACGGCACAACCGAATCATGGCTCGGAGCCCGCCGGTGGCAGTGCTCCAATGAAACGGCGCCCAGCGCAAGGATCGTAAAGAACAAAATGCCAAGGTTGCTCCACCATCCGCTCGATCCCGCGGCCAGGCTCGCCAGGCTGATGCTCGCCGAATATGGCGTGTCGGTGACGCTGGAAGAAGTAAAGCCCTGGACCCGCGATCCCGCCTTCCTCGAAATCAATCCGGCGGCCACCGTTCCGGTGCTGCTCGATAATGGCGAAGTGCCGGTGGTGGGTCCCCTGGCGGTGATGCTCAATATCGAGGAACGCTTCGCCCCCACCGCCGTGGCGGGCCTGGTGCCGGCGCTGTCGTCGGATCGCGCCGAGATGTGGCGGCTGCTCGAATGGGTCACCGCCAAGCTCAATGACGAAGTCACCCGCTACGTGCTGGAAGAAAAGATCATCAAGCGCGACCGCCAGGGCGGCACGCCCGATCCCGCGATCCTGCGCGTCGCCAAGGCGAACCTCGCCGAGCACATGCATTATTTCACCTGGCTGTTCGCCACGCGCTCCTGGATCGCCGGCGACTACATGACGCTGGCCGATTTCGCGCTGGCGGCGCATCTGTCGATGCTCGACTATCTGGGCGATATCGACTGGGAAACCGCCGGCGAAACCCGCGACTGGTATTCGCGCATCAAGTCACGCCCGGCCTTCCGGACGCTCCTCAACGACCGCGTCGTCGGCATGCCCGCGCATCGCGGCTATGCGGACCTGGATTTTTGAGTGGCCTCGTCACCGAACTAGAAAGCCGCGCCCGGGCCCTGGGCTTTGACGCCTTCGGCATCGCGCCCGCCGATGCGCGGCCAGACCTGCCCGCCAAACTCACCGCGGCGCTCGCCGCCGGCTGGCATGGCGATATGGCGTGGATGGCCGAAACCGCCGAACGGCGCGGCGCCCCCAGGGCGCTCTGGCCCGAGGCTCGCTCGGTCATCATGCTGGGGGTCAATTACGGCCCCGACAGCGATCCGCTGGCGGCGCTTGAGCACAAAAGCCTCGGCAATATCTCGGTCTATGCCCGGGGCCGCGATTATCACGAGATCATCAAGGGCAAGCTCAAGGATCTTGCCGGGCTTCTGGCCCGGCGCTCCGGCGCCGAGGTGAAGGTTTTCGTCGATACCGCCCCCCTGATGGAAAAGCCCCTGGCCGAGGCCGCCGGCATCGGCTGGCAGGGCAAGCACACCGTGATGGTGTCGCGCCAGTTCGGCTCCTGGCTGTTCCTGGGCGCCATCCTCACCAGCGCCGAGCTGCCGGCGTCCAAGCCGCATCCCGAAAGCTGCGGCAGTTGCCGCAAATGCCTCGATATCTGCCCCACCGATGCTTTCCCCGCGCCGTTCCGGCTCGATGCCCGGCGCTGCCTTGCCTATCTCACCGTCGAGCACCAGGGGCCGATCCCCCGCGCCTTCCGGCGTCCCATGGGCAACCGCATCTTCGGGTGCGACGATTGCCTGGCCGTCTGTCCCTGGAACAAATTCGCCTCGACCACCAGGGACATGAAGCTCGCCGCCCGTGATGAACTCAGGGCGCCCGGGCTCGGCGATCTGGCGGGACTCGATGATGCGGCGTTCCGCGCCCTGTTCGCCGCCTCGCCGGTGAAACGCTTGGGGCGCGCGCGATTTTTGCGTAATGTGCTGATCGCCATCGGCAATTCCGCCGATAGGGCGCTGCTTCCGGCCGCCAGGGCCTTGCTGGGCGATCCGGAGCCTCTGGTGCGGGGTGCCGCCATCTGGGCCGTGCGGCAACTGGCCTCGTCCCAGGAAGTCGAAAAATGCGCCAGTGATTTTGTCGGCAATGAGCACGATCCTATGGTGCTGAGCGAGTGGTATGAACCGGATGTCACCGAGAACCGGGTGCTGAACGCATGAACGGCTTTTTCTTCGGCCTCGGTTACTCCGCCCAGGCCACCATCGATGCGCTGCGCGCGGACGAAACCGGGGGCCTGACCCTTGCGGGCACCAGCCGCTCGGCCGAAGCGGTGGCGCGCCTCGCAAACGGCGGCATCGCCGCCCATGTGTTTGATGGCGAACAGCCCGGCGCAACGCTCGGTGCGGATCTGCGGGGCGCCAGCCATGTGGTGAGCTCCATCGCTCCCAGCGCCGGCGCCGACCCGGTGCTGGCCCGGCACCGCGACGATCTCGACCGGGCCGGCGGGCTCGAATGGCTCTGCTATTATTCCACCGTCGGCGTTTATGGCGATTTCGGCGGCGCCTGGATCGACGAGACCGCCACCCGCCATCCCGTCAACCAGCGCTCGCGCGATCGCGTCGCGGTCGAGCAGTACTGGCAGGATTATGCCGCGGCCCGCGGCGTGCCGCTGCTGATCCTGCGCCTTTCGGGCATTTATGGGCCGGGCCGGTCGAGCTTCGACAAGCTCCTCGATGGCACCGCCCGGCGCATCGTCAAGAAGGGCCAGGTTTTCAACCGCATCCATGTCGAGGATATCGGCCGGGTGACGGCGCTGGCGGCGCAACGGCGTCTGGGCGGCACCTTCAACCTCACCGACGACCTGCCGGCCCCGCCCCAGGACGTCGTCGAATTCGCCGCCGCTCTCGAGGGCACCGAGCCACCGCCGGAAGTCGCTTTCGAAACCGCGGAGATGACCCCCATGGCCCGCTCCTTTTATTCGGACAACAAGCGCGTCTCCAACGCCGCCATCAAGAAGGCGCTGGGGATCGAGCTGCTCTATCCCAGCTATCGCGAAGGGCTGACGGCGATCTTCACCCAGCACGAGCTGTTCCGGTGAGCGCCTCCACGCCGCTGAGCGGTCTACATGCCGCCGCGCTGCCCGAACGCGTCACGCTCGAAGGCCGCTATTGCCGCCTGGAGCCGGTCCGGCCCCAGCATGCCGAGGACCTGTTCGAGGCAACGACCGATGACGATGGCAGCCGCTATCGCTGGCTGCTGAGCGAACCGCCGGTTTCGGTCGCCGAGATGCGCCAGAGAATCGAAGCCGCCATGCAGAAATCCGACCCGCTGACCTTCGCGGTCATCGACCGGGCAAGCGGCCGGGCGCTGGGGCAGCAGACGCTGATGCGCATCGAGCCCAAGGATGGCGTCATCGAGATCGGCGGCGTGCTCTGGGGCAGGGGAGCGGCAAGAACGCGGCTTGCCACGGAGGCCCTATACCTCTTCGCCCACTATGTGTTCGATGATCTCGGCTACCGGCGCTTCGAATGGAAGTGCAACAATGGCAATGAGGCCAGCAAGCGCGCCGCCCAGCGCTTCGGCTTTACCCATGAGGGCATTTTCCGCCAGCACATGATCGTCAAGGGCCAGAACCGCGATACCGCCTGGTTCTCCATGCTCGATGGCGAATGGCCCGAGATGCGGAAACGCTTCGAGACGTGGCTGGAGCCGGCCAATTTCGATGCCGAAGGCCGGCAGGTGCGGAAGCTGGGCCAATGACGGGCGGTGCCGGCCTGCCTCTCTACCATGTGGGGGAGACGCCCGGCATTGCCCGCTTCGAGCCGCGTCCGTCGGCCTATACGCCCATGCCGGTCGTCTGGGCCATCGCGCCGGGGAAACTGCGCAACTACCTGCTGCCGCGCGACTGTCCGCGCGTCACCTTCTTTGCGGCCCCTGATTCTCATCCCGATGATGTGGCGCGCTTCATGCCCGAGGGCCGGCCGGTGGTCGCCATCGAGGCCGGCTGGCTCGATCGGGTCGAGACGGCGCAGCTCTATATCTATCGGTTTTCAACCGATGGGTTCGTTTCGCACGACCATAATGCCGGCTATTTCGTCAGCGCCGCGGCGGTGACCCCGCTCGGCATGGCGGTGCAGCGCGATCTGCCCGGCGCGCTGGCCGCCGCCGGCGCCGAACTCCGGGTCCTTCCCGGCCTCTGGGCGCTCCACGATGCCGTCAAGGCTTCGAGCCTGGGCTTTTCCATGCTGCGCATGCGCAATGCCGCGCCGCGCGAGGTGGCATAAAGGCGCCTATTCGGCCACGGCCCGGCCGACGGCTTCCTCCAGCCGCCGCAGGTCCTCGGGCCGGCTGAGACGGTGGTCGCCATCGGGAATGAGCGTCAGCGTGACGGGGTCGTGCAACAGGTGCGACACCAGTTTCAGCGCCCGCGCCTGCGGCACGTCGGGGTCCTGCCCGCCCTGCAGGATCGTCACCGGGCAGCCGGTTTCGATGACGCCGGGAAACAAAAGGTGCCGGTCGCCGTCCTCGATGAGCTTGCGCGTATAGACATAAGGCTCGGCCGAATATTGCGAGGGCCGTTCGGCAAAGCCGTTTTCCTCGAGCGAGCGGCGCTCCAGCGGGGTGAATTTGTTGGTCATCAGTTCATGAGTGGCATCCACGCCCGGCGCGATCAGGATCAGCGCCTTGACCCGGCCCTCGCGGCGCTGCCTGAGGGCGCGGTTGAGCAGCAGCGCGATCCAGCCGCCGATCGATGAGCCGACCACGATTTGCGGGCCCTCCGTCAGGGCGAACACCGCCAGCGCCTCTTCCAGCCAGCGGCTGACCGTACCGTCGAGAAAATCGCCGCCCGAGCGCCCATGCCCGGAATAATCGAAGCGGGTGACCGCCAGCCCCTGCGTGGCCCCATAGGCATCGAGCGCCACCGCCTTTTGGCCGCCCATGTCGGATTTGAAGCCGTTGAGCCAGAAGATGCCGGGCGCCTTGCCGGCCCGTCGCGCCACCGCGATGGGGCGCGCCTCGGCGCCGGTGCCCACGCTCAGGCTGGTGATTTCTGCATCCGTCATCATGGTCTCCTGTGCGCCGGGCATGCCGGTCTAGCCGGAGCCCCGGCTGTGGCGCAACCGCTACGGCGAGGCGGATGGCGGTGAAATTGCCGCACGCTCTGGTGTTTGCCTGTTGACTTCTTCACCCGCCAGTCCGATTTAATGGTGGTTTTCCAGCCCTTCCCCAAGTCAACACAAGGATCGCTTGCCATTCGTCGTCCCATGAGACCCGTCGCGCCCCAGAAAGATGGGCCGCTGTCCAACGAGGATATCTCCTCCCCCGACGTCCAGCTGATCGACGCCGAAGGAGAGAACAAGGGGGTCGTCCGCACCCGCGAGGCCTTGGCCATGGCGCAGGAAGCCGGGCTCGACCTCGTGATCATTTCGCCGAATTCCGTTCCCCCGGTCGCCAAGTTCCTGGATCTCGGCCGCTTCAAGTATGCCGCGCAGAAAAAAGCTGCCGAGGCCCGCAAGAAGCAGAAGGTCATCGAGGTCAAGGAAATCCAGCTGCGGCCGAACATCGACACGCATGACTACGAGACCAAGATGAAGGCGGTGCACCGCTTTCTGGAAGATGGCGATCGCGTCAAGGTCACCATGCGCTTCCGCGGCCGTGAAATGGCCCACCAGGAGCTGGGCATGGAACTGCTGCTGAAGGTGCGCGACCAGCTGGAGGAGAAGGCTAAGGTCGAATCGAGCCCGCGCTCGGAAGGCCGCCAGATGGTGATGGTGCTGGCGCCCAAGTAAGGCGCTGGTGGCGCCAAGCGAGGCGCTGGTGGCACCAAGCGAGGCGAGGCACGACAATTTGAACGCAAGGGCGGGCCCGACGGCTCGCCTTTTTGTTTGTGACTTGTTTATGACACGGGCATGGCGGGCCTTCGGCGCGTTCATGACCGCTGGATTAACATTTCTTAATCCGGCCCGACGCACAAAATTCGGCCCCGATTGGCCACAAGATTCTGCGCGCCTTCTGGAATTGACCTCAGGCCGGTCCCATATCGCAAAGCATTCAGAGACCCGTTTCGGCGAGTCCCGGGCAACCGGAGATATATATTTTGACAACCCAGATCATCAGCGGTCCGGTCGATTTTCGACCGGTCGGCGAAATTCTATCCCTTATCGGCGACAAATGGACTGTCCTGGTCGTCGTCCAGCTCATCGACGGCAAGCGCCGGTTCAATGAACTGCGCCGCCAGATCGGCGGCATCTCGCAAAAGATGCTGGCCGAAACCCTGAGGAGCCTCGAACGCGAGGGCCTCATCACGCGGACCTTCTTTCCCATCATCCCGCCACGCGTCGAATATGAACTGACGGATTTGGGCCGCCAGTTGCTCCTGGCGCTGCGGTCGTTGCGCGATTTCGCGCTCGAAACCTGGCCGCTGATGGAAGCCTCGCGGGCACGCTTCGATGCGGCGGCGAGCGTTATGGCCGTGCCGAGGGCTTTGCCGCCGGCCTGACCGGCAGGAGGATGGGCGCCGGGCGCGCCCCTATCCCCTGAAAGCACGGCAGCGCGGCCAGGTTAATCCGGTCGCGCTGTCGAATCGTTCAGTCACTCAGTTCCCCGCGGCCTCGGCCGCGAAGGCATCACTTAGCCGAGGTTGACCGGGGCCAGGGTGTCGGGGTCGAAGAACTGCTGCTGCGTGGTGCCGTTCGGCAGCTTCACATAGGCGCGCACATACTGGCCCCAACGTTCGGCGTCCGTGGCGTTCACGCCCTGCTGCTGCAGGTTGGCGATCACGCCCTGCTTGATGAACTGGTTCCAGCCCGCATCGCTACCGTTGGAATACGGGGTGTCGTCCGCGAAAGCCGGTGCAGCGGCACCAGCAAGGAGAGCGACGGCGGCGAGAGCGATAATCTTGTTCTTGATCATTTCAGTGTTCCTTTCTTGGTAGAACAACTGAAAGATATTCCGCAAAATGGTTCATGCAAGGGCAGCGAAAATTAAATAATGGACATCTTGATTAACTCCAGACATGATCGATGGCGAGGTTTTGGGAACACGAATACTTAAGCTATACTTGGTTTCGCCTAAGTGAGCCTGTTTCCAAAAGGTGACCGGGTTTGGCTGGGCGCAGCGGGCTCACTGGCCCCTTGCCATCCGCCGCGTCTCACCTTATACAGCGCAACTTCTCCGGACCGCCCGGCCGAAAGGCATGCCGTGGCGGTCTTTGAATGCGATAGGCCCCAAAGGCCGATCCAAACACTGTAGGACACGCAAAATGCCCAAGATGAAGACCAAATCGGGCGCCAAGAAGCGCTTCAGGTTCAGTGCGTCGGGCCTCGTCAAGGCCGGCGTTTCCGGCAAGCGGCACCGTTTGAGCAGCCACAACGCCAAGTACATCCGCACCAACCGCGGCACCAAGGTGCTCAGCAAGGGTGATGCGGGCTTGGTCAAGTGGTACATGCCCTATAACCGCTAATCATACGCCAGAAAGGAACCTGACCCATGTCACGCGTTAAAAGAGGCGTAACCAACCACGCCCGCCACAAGAAAGTCCTCAAGGCCGCCGAGGGCTATTATGGTCGTCGCAAGTCGACGATCCGCATTGCCAAGCAGGCAGTGGAAAAGGCCGGCCAGTACGCCTACCGCGATCGCCGCGTCAAGAAGCGCAACTTCCGCGCTCTGTGGATCCAGCGCATCAACGCCGCCGTGCGCGATCACGGCCTGACCTATGGCCGATTTATCGACGGCCTCAGCAAGGCTGAGGTTGCGGTCGATCGCAAGGTGCTCTCCGATCTCGCGATCAATGAGCCCGCCGCGTTCGGCGTCCTGGTCGAAAAGGCCAAGGCAGCGCTCGGGTATCTCAAGGACGTGGAAGCCACGACCCATACCCGCGTCACCGCCGCGTAAATCTCCAGCTCAGCCCCGCTGAGGTCAATTCAAAGCCTTGCAGCGTCCCTTTCGGGATGGTGCGGGGCTTTTTCGTTTGCTACCAAGCCACACGCCAGAATTCCGCACCAGAACGCCGCCTGCCAACGGGAAGCCCCATGTCGAACCTTCAGTCCCAGCTCGAAAACCTCGGCGCCGAATTGACCGGCGCCATCGCGGCCGCCGCCGACAGCGGCGCGCTGGAGGCGGTGCGCGTCGCAGCGCTCGGCAAGAAGGGCTCGATCTCGCTGCTGCTGGCCTCGCTCGGCGCCATGGCGCCCGATGAGCGCAAGAGCGCCGGCGCCGCCATCAATACGCTGAAGACCGAAATTTCCGGGCTGATCGAAAGCCGCGCCACCGCTCTCGAAAAGCAGGCGCTGGATGCCCGCCTCAAGGCCGAGACCCTCGACGTCACCCTGCCGCTGCAGGCGGCTCCCACCGCCGAGGGTCGCATCCATCCGGTGAGCCAGGTGATCGACGAGATCACCGCCATCTTCTCCGACATGGGCTTTTCCATCGCCGAAGGCCCCGATATCGAGACCGACTATTACAATTTCACCGCGCTGAATTTCCCCGAAGGCCATCCGGCGCGCGAAATGCACGACACCTTCTTCATGGCGCCCTCGCCCGATGGGGTGAAGCGCGTCTTGCGTACCCATACCTCCCCCGTGCAGATCCGCACCATGCAGCGCGGCGGCAACGACAAGCCGGCGGCCGGTTACCTGACCGGCGTCATGGAGCCCCCCATCCGCGTAATCATCCCGGGCCGCACCTATCGCAATGACAGCGACCAGACGCACACGCCCATGTTCCACCAGGTCGAGGGCCTGGTGATCGACAAGCACAGCCATATCGGCCAGTTGCGCTGGGTGCTGGAGGAATTCCTCAAGGCCTTCTTCGAGGTTGAAAGCGTCACCACGCGCTTCCGCCCAAGCTTCTTCCCCTTCACCGAGCCGTCGATGGAGGTCGACGTGCAATGCGATCGTTCGGGCAATGAGATCCGCATCGGCCAGGGCTCGGACTGGCTGGAAATCCTGGGCTGCGGCATGGTGCATCCCAATGTGCTGCGCAATTGCGGCCTCGATCCCGACGTCTATCAGGGCTTCGCCTGGGGCATCGGAATCGACCGCATCGCCATGCTGAAATACGGCATGCCGGACCTGCGCGCCTTCTTCGACGCCGACAAGCGCTGGCTCGACCACTACGGGTTCAGGCCGCTGGACCTGCCGACGCTGTTCGGGGGGCTTTCGAGCTGATGACCGAGGAACAGCCCCAGACCACCTTCGTCGTCACCGATATCGAGACCGACGGCCATTCGCCGTTGCGCAATTCGATGCTGAGCTTTGCCAGCGTCGCGATGGATTATGACGGCACGGTGCTGGGCGAGTTCGAGGCCAACCTCACGCCGCGCCCCGACCGGCACCAGGATCCCCGCACCATGGCGTGGTGGGAAACCCAGCCCGAGGCCTGGGTGGCGGCCACCACCGATCCGCAGCCGCCCGAAAAGGTGATGGCGCGCTATGCCGACTGGGTCGAGGGCCTGCCGGGGTTTCGCGTTTTCGCCGCCGCCCCCATCATGTTCGACGGGCCGTGGATGGATCACTATCTCGACCACTACGCCCAGACCCGTTGTCTCGGCGGCCCCTATGCGGGGCGCCAGATTTTCCGTGGCGGCGGCGTCTGTCTTTACACCATGGCGGGTACGCTGCGCGGCGCCCCCTATCTGCAATGGGGCATGCAGCGTGCCCCGGCCGAATGGTACGGCCATATCGAGCACACCCATAAAGCCATCGACGATGCGCGCGGTTTCGCCAACGTCCTGGTGCACCTGTTCAAGATGACCGCGCAATTGCCGCGGATCGATGCCACCGAAAGCATGTACAAATGAAATTCACCCTCGATTGGCTCAAAGAGCATCTCGATACCACCGCGTCGGTCGATGAAGTCGGCAAGGCGCTGACCATGGTGGGCCTCGAAGTCGAGGAAATCGTCGATCCGGCCGAGAAGCTGAAGCCTTTCGTCGTCGCCCATATCGTTGAGGCCAGGCCCCATCCCAATTCCGACCACCTCAATGTCTGCAAGGTCGATGCGGGCACGGGTTCGCTCATCGACGTGGTCTGCGGCGCGCCCAATGCGCGCACCGGTCTCAAATCGGTGTTCGCCTTTCCGGGCACCTACATTCCGGGCAAGGATTTCACCCTCAAGGCCGGCGTCGTCATCAGGGGCGAAAAGTCCGACGGCATGCTATGCTCGGCCGCCGAACTGGAGCTGAGCAACGACCATGACGGCATCATCGAACTCCCCGCCGATGCGCCGGTGGGCGTGGCCTATGTGGATTACGCCAGGCTCGGCAGCACGGTGATCGACATCTCGATCACGCCCAACCGCGGCGATGCCACCGGTGTCTATGGGGTGGCGCGCGATCTTGCCGCCTTCGGCCTCGGCACGCTGAACAAGACCGATATGTCGCCCGTGCCCTCCAGCGGCCCCAGCCCCATTCCGCCGCTGCCGCACCAGTTCGGCCCCGATGAGCCCAGGGCCATCCGCAAGTTCGCCGGCCGCTACTTCAAGGGCATCAAGAACGGTCCCTCGCCTGATTGGCTGCAGCAACGCCTGCGCGCCGTGGGCCTTCGGCCCATCAACACAGTGGTGGATATCACCAACCTCGTCTCGCTCGGCTGGGGCCGGCCGCTGCACGCCTATGATGCCGACAAGGTCGTGGGCCAGATGGTGCTGCGCAATGCCAGGGCCGGCGAGGAATTCGATGCGCTCGACAACAAGCTCTACAGGCTCGACGACACCATGACGGTGATCGCCGACGACCAGGGCCCGCTCTGCCTGGGCGGCGTCATGGGCGGCATCCGCTCCGGCACGACGGAGGAAACCGTCAACGTGCTGATGGAATGCGCCAGCTGGGACCCCAACCTCATCGCCCAGACCGGCCGCAAGACCGGCATCGTCTCCGATGCCCGCTACCGGCTGGAGCGCAATGTCGACCCCGCTCTCACCGAGCCCGGCCTCGAACTCGCCACGCGCCTGATGCTGGAACTGGTCGGCGGCGAGGCCATGGAGCCGGTGATTTCGGGCGAGGACGTGTTTCCCGATACCGTGGTCGATTTCCCCTTCGGCGAGGTCAAGCGCCTCACCGGGCTCGAGCCTGGCCCCGACGCCATCCGCCGCATCCTCGCCCGGCTGGGCTTCACCTTCGTGGATGTCGCCCATGGTGACGACAGCGTCCGCGTCGGCGTTCCCTCCTGGCGTCCCGATGTGACGCAGAAGGCCGATGTCGTCGAGGAAGTCATGCGCATGGTCGGCGTCGACAACGTGCCGGTCGAGCCGCTGCCGCGCCTTTCCGGCGTGGCGCCCCGCATGCTGACCGCCATCCAGAACCGCCGCCGCATCGCCCGCCGGGCCCTCGCGGCACGCGGGCTCGACGAGGCCATCACCTGGTCGTTCATTTCCTCGGCCGAGGCCAGGCGTTTCGGCGGCGGCAGCGATGCCCTGCGGCTCGCCAATGCCATCGCCTCCGACATGACCGACATGCGGCCCTCGCTGCTGCCTGGCCTGCTCGCCGCGGTGCGGCGCAATGCCAATCGCGGCCATGGGGATCTCAAGCTGTTCGAAGTGGGGCAGGTGTTCCTCTCCGACCAGCCGGAAGGCCAGCACACCTATGCGACCGGCATTCGCAGCGGCTCCGGTGGCCGGCACTGGGACGGCGGCCGCAAGGCCGTCGGCGTCTTCGACGCCAAGGCAGATCTGGGCGCCGTGCTCGATGCGCTCGGCGTCGATATCGACAAGGTGCAACTGGTCGCCGAAGCCCCGGCCTGGAGCCATCCGGGCCGTGGCGGGCGCCTGCAGCAGGGCCCCAAGATCGTTCTGGGCTGGTTCGGCGAACTGCATCCGGCCTGGGCCAGGGAGCTTGATATCGATGGCCCCGTGGCGGCTTTCGAGATCGATCTCGATGCCTTGCCGGAAGCAAGGAAGAAGGCCAGCAAGTCCAGGCCCGCTCTGGTGCTGTCGGATTTGCAGCCAGTGAGCCGCGATTTCGCCTTCGTGCTCGATCGTGCCGTGCCGGCGGCGACGCTGCTCAAGGCGGCGCGCGGCGCCGACAAGGCGCTGATCGCCGATGTCACGGTGTTCGATGTGTTCGAAGGCGCCCATGTGGGCGAGGGCCGCAAGTCGGTCGCCATCGAGGTGACGCTGCAGCCGCGTGACAAGACGCTGACCGACGAGGAGATCGAAAAGGTCTCGGCCACAATCGTGGCGGCGGTGGAAAAAGCCACCGGCGGCACGCTGCGTGCCTGAGCGTGCGAGGGCCCGGCGATGAGCGATCCACGGCTCCTTCCCGCCGGGCACGCCGCGGCCTTCCTGCCGGAAACGGGCACGCTCCGGCGCCTGCCGCGCGCGCCCAAACGCGCCCGGGCGCCTGAGTTCTTCGAACGCTTCGAGGGCCGCGCGCTCTATTACGATTGCTTCTGGCACGCCGATGGCCAGCGCATCCTGCTCGTCGGCCCGCCGCCGCTGAACCTCAAACCCATGCTGGATGGCGGGCGCTTCACCGCGCTCCCCTCCAAGACGCCCCTGCAGGCCAGCCTTCATATCTCCGAATCGGTGATGATCACCGAATTGCTCGGCGCTCCCGCCGGCACCGAGGCGGTGCGCCTGACGCTGGGTGGCGAAGCCTTCGATCTTGCCGTCGAGCCCAATCTGTCGGCCACGCTCGCCGGCCGGCGCGTCGTCTTCACCATGAGCAAGGACAACGACCTGGCCTGGATCACCGACTGGGCCCGTTATCATGCCGAAATGCATGGGGCCGAGGCCGTGGTGTTCTTCGACAATGGCTCGACGCGCTATAGCAGCGCCGATATCGAGGCGGCGCTCCTCGGCGCGCCGGGCATCGCGGCCGCCGCCGTGCTCAACTGGCCCTATATCTATGGGGCCACCGACCGGGCCGTGCTCAACAACCCCTTCTACACCCAGTTCCTGCAGGTTTCGGCCATGAGCGTGGCGCTGCGGCGCTATGCGGCAAAGGCTGCGGGCCTCCTCAACTGCGACATCGACGAGCTGGTGGCGGCGCCCGACGGCGCCAGCATCTTCGCGCTCGCGGCGCAGAGCCCGCATGGGCTGGTGGTGATGCGCGGCCAGTTCGTCGAAGCCGCCTCCGACGCCACCCCGCCGCGCCACAAGGATTTCGCCCTGCGGCTGAAGGACAGCAAGGCGCGCCAGTCGCGCCCGCGCAAATGGGTGCTCGACCCGACCCGCGATTGGGTCCGGAGCCTCGATGTGCACCCCTATATGCATTGGGTCCACGGCCGCCCGTGGTTCTCCAAGACGCAGTCGCCCGAAGTGTTCTACTGGCACTTCCGCGGCATCTCCACCAACTGGAAGGACCGGCGCACCGACACCGCGCATCTGCGCATCGAGGATGTCGAGCGCGACGAGCGTCTCGCCGCCGTGATGGGCCGCATCGCCTGGTAGCCTTGCGGCGGCGCCGCGCCGGCCCTACATTGAACCTCTAGACACTAGAGCGTTTTCAGGAAGTGGATGCCACTGCCATGTCCGACTATGCCATCGGTGAACTGTCGTCCCTGTCCGGCGTGAAGGTGCCCACCATCCGCTATTACGAGGGCATCGGCCTGTTGCCGGCGCCGCCGCGCAGCGAGGGCAACCAGCGCCGCTACGACAGGGGCGCGCTTGACCGCCTGCGCTTCATCACCCATGCCCGCGCCATGGGGTTCCCCATGGCCTCGCTCAAAGCCATGCTGCGCATCGCCGGCCATCCGGAAAATCCCTGCGACGATATCGATGAGCTGGTGCGCGGCCGCCTCGCCGAAGTCGACGACCGCATCCGCCGCCTCACGGGCCTGCGCAGCGAACTCTCCGCCATGCTGGAAAGCCACGCCCACGGCAAAGTCGCCGAATGCCGCGTCATCGAAGTCCTCTCCGACCACGACGAGTGCGCCCACGAGCATTGAGGGGGGAGGGGGGATCGTTCAGGCTGAGAGAATCCCTCACCCCAGAGGGGCGAGGGGGCGACAAACACCGGACGCGCAGTCCCTTCGCCCCTCTGGGGAGAAGGTGGCGCGCAGCGCCGGATGAGGGGCAGCGGAGCCTCCGATGTCGGGGCATCTAACCCCCAAACTCATCACCCCCACCGGGTCATTCCGGCGCAGGCCGGAATCCATGTCCGTGGCGCCCCGCGCACATCCAGTCTGTGGGGTGTCCGCCCTTTGCTCAAATCGAGAAACCCCTCACCCCAGCCCTCTCCCCAGAGGGGCGAGGGGGCGACAAACACCGGATGCGCAGTCCCTTCGCCCCTCTGGGGAGAAGGTGGCGCGAAGCGCCGGATGAAGGGTAGCGGAGCCACCGATGACGAGGGCATCTAACCCCCCAACTCATCATCCCCACCGGGTCATTCCGGCGCAGGCCGGAATCCATTTCCGTGGCGCACCGCACACATCCAGCCTGTGGGTGTCCCGGCCTTTGCTCAGATCGAGAAACCCCTCACCCCAGCCCTCTCCCCAGAGGGGCGAGGGGGCAACAAACACCGGATGCGCAGTCCCTTCGCCCCTCTGGGGAGAAGGTGGCGCGCAGCGTCGGGTGAGGGGTGCGGAGCCACCGATGCCAAGGGCATCTCACCCCCAACCCATCACAACCACCGGGTCATTCCGGCGCAGGCCGGAATCCATGTCCGTGGCGCACCGTACACACCCAGCCTGTGGGGCGTTCCTCACATGGATCCCGGCCTCCGCCGGGATGACTCACGGGTAGGGGAGGGCCCAGGGACAGAGCTGCACACCCGGAAAGTGCCGGACCTCCAGCCTGCCCTTGCCTAATTCCCCACCCTCACAGCACCACGATACCCGAATGCTTGGCCTTGTTCTCCGGCTCGACATGGATGGTGATCATGGCATCCTCCACCTGTTCGCGGAGCTTGGCTTCGATGCGGTCGCAGATGGCGTGGGCGGCCTCGACGCTCATGGCGCCCGGCACCACCAGGTGGAAATCGATGAAGGTCGCCTTGCCGGCCTGGCGGGTGCGGATGTCGTGGGCCTCGATGGCGCCCTCCGCATTGGCGGCGATCAGATCCTTGATCTGCATCAGGTGCTTGGGATCGACCGACACATCCATGAGGCCGATCACCGATTGCCGCATCAACTCCCATCCCGACCACAAGATGTTGAGCCCGACCAGCGCCGCGATGATGGCGTCGAGCTGGCGGTAGCCGGTGACCACCACCAGCGCCACGCCGATCAGCACCCCCACCGTCGAGATCACGTCGGTCAAAAGGTGCTTGCCATCGGCCTGCAGCGATGGCGAACGCGTCTGGCGGCCGCGCGTGATCAGCACATAGGCCCAGGCCGCATTGATGGCCGTCGCCGCAAGGCTGACCGCGATACCGGCCGGATTGGCGTCGATGGGGTGGGGCGCCACATAGCCGTCCCAGGCCCCGCGAAAGATCAGCAGCGCCGCCACGGCGATGAAGACGCCGATGATCACCGCCGAGAAATATTCCGCCTTGTGATAGCCATAGGGCAGCGCATCGTCCGCCGGCCGTGCCGCCAGCCGCACCGCCACCAGCGCCACCACGGCGGTCACCACGTTGACGACGCTTTCCAGCGCATCCGAATAAAGCGCGATGCTGCCCGTCACCGAGGCCGCAAACCCCTTCAGCGCCAGCACCAATATGCCGATCAGCAGGCTGCCGATGGCGATCTTGATGGCGGAAGGCGGCTGGGCCGCTGGCATGGCGGTTCGGGAATCTGGGGACATCTGCCCTCCTAGCGGGCCGCCGGAAGCCTTGCAACCGCTATGTTTGCAATTGGTTTTAGGAGGCATTCGCATCAACCCCAAACCCTTGCGCGCCGGGCGCTTGGCGAGTTGACCGCGCCGCCCCCAATGCCTAGAAGCAGGATGTGCGCAGCGTTCCGTTGAGGAACTGAAAGACAGTCCGGTGCGGCCGACCCAAATCGGGGGCCAAGGCCGGAGTTGCAGGAAAGTTTCGATGCGAGCTCTGCCTCTTGCCAAAGAGGTAGGTTGATGACTTCCGTTTCCCCCCAGGGTGCCGACGCCCGGGCGGCCGCCGAGCGGCGCGCCATGCTCGGCCACGCGGCCGATCTGGCCGGCGTGCCGCTGCCGTTTCGCGATGCCGCCATCGCCATGATCGCCGCCGCCGGCATGCTCGACCTCGCCATCGACATCAGGGGTGAGCCCGGCCTCGTCGCCGCAATCGAGATGGCGCTGCTGGCCGGCCGGCCGGTGCTCTGCGATTGCGAAATGGTGCGCGCCGGCATCGACACCACGCTGCTGCCTGCCGGCAATGAACTCATCTCGACCCTCAACGATCCGTCTGTTCCGGTTTTGGCGAAATCCCTCGGCAATACCCGCTCCGCCGCCGCCGTCGATCTTTGGGGCGAGCGCCTCCACGATGCGGTGGTGGTGGTGGGCAATGCCCCGACGGCGTTGTTCCGCCTCTATGAACTGCTTGCGGCGGGCGCCCCGCGCCCCGCCGCGATCCTCGGCATTCCGGTCGGCTTCGTGGGCGCCGCCGAGAGCAAGGCGCTGCTGGCCGATGGCCTGACGGGCGTGCCTTACCTCACCGTGCTGGGCCGGCGCGGCGGCTCCGCCATGGCCAGCGCCGCCTTCAACGCCATCGCGGCGGGCCTTGCGCCATGACGCCCTGGCTCCACATCGTGGGGGTGGGGGAGGGGGGCATCGCGGCGCTCGGTCCCGCGGCCCGCGCCACCATCGCCACCGCCCTGACCGTGCTGGGCCCGCCACGCCTTCTCATGGGCCTCGATGGCAGCCAGCGCGCGGTGCCGTGGCAATCGCCGCTGGCCCGCATGCTCGAACAGGTCGAGGCCCTCGCCGGTACGCCCACCGTCATTCTGGCCACCGGCGATCCCTCCTGGTTCGGCATCGGCGTCACCCTGGCCCGCACCCTGCCGGCCGAAAGCTTCACCATCACGCCGCACCCGTCCGCCTTCTCGCTGGCCGCGGCGCGCCTTCATTGGCCGCTGCAGCATGTAGCGACGCTGTCCCTGCATGGCCGCGCCCATGGCGCGCTGCAGCCCCATATCCTGCCCGGCAACCGCATCCTGGCGCTGACTACCGATCGCCAGACCGTGCGGATCGTCGCCGACATGCTGGTGGCCCGCCGCTATGGCGACAGCCATCTCACTGTTCTCGAAAATCTCGGCGGCCCGGACGAACGTATCTCGGCGTCCAGTGCCGCAACCATCGCCGCCGATCCGCTGGGCGATTTCCTCGTCCTCGCCATCGATTGCGTCGCCTCGCCGGATGCGCCGCTGCTGCCTCCGGTGCCGGGCCTGCCCGACGATGCCTTCCTGACCGATGGGCAGCTCACCAAGCGCGATGTCCGCGCCGCAACCCTTGCCAAACTGGCTCCCTATCCGGGCGCGCTGCTCTGGGATATCGGCGCCGGCTCGGGCTCCATCGCCATCGAATGGCTGCGCGCCGCCCGCGATGCCCGCGCCATCGCTTTCGAGCGCGATGCCTCCCGGCTGGAACTGATCCGCCGCAATGCCGAAAACCTCGGCGTGCCGGGCCTTGAAATCGTCGCCGGCTCCGCCCCCCAAAGCCTTGCGGGCCAGAAGGCGCCCGATGCCGTGTTCATGGGCGGCGATGTCGCCAATGGCGAAATCTTCGCCGCCGCCTGGGCCGCACTCGAGCCGGGCGGGCGCCTCGTCGCCAATGCGGTGACGCTCGAAGGCGAGCAGGCGCTGCTGGCCCGCAAGGCCCAATGGGGCGGCGAGCTCACAAGGCTCGATATTTCCGTCCTCGACCATATCGGCAGCCGTACCGTCATGCGCCCGCGCCTGCCGGTGACGCAGTGGCTGGCCGTAAAGCCATGATGGGCCTCGCCATCGGCGTCGGCTGCACCAGCACGGCGGAGGCCGCCGAACTCATCGCCCTCATCGAGACGTCGCTTTCTGCCTGCGGCCAGGCCGCCAGTTCCGTGCGCCTCCTCGCCACCATCGAGCATCGCGCCGCCCATCCCGCCATCGCCGCCGCCGCCCGCCATTTCGGTGCCGAACTCCGGGGCCTGACGGCCGCGACGCTGTCCGATGGGGTCGCCGAACCGGCGGCGCAACATTTCGGGCGCCTGCTGCTGCCCAAGCAAAAGTCCGCCCATGCCACCTGCGCCATTGCGGAGCTCAACCCATGACGGTCTATTTCATCGGCGCCGGCCCCGGCGCGGCCGATCTCATCACCGTGCGCGGCCAGCGCCTCATCGAGCGTTGTGCCGTCTGCCTTTATGCCGGCTCGCTCGTTCCCGCCGAGCTGGTTGCCGCCGCGCCCGCCGGCGCCCTGGTCCGCGACACTTCCAAACTCGATCTCGATGAAATCATCGCGCTCCTCGCCGCAGCCCATGGGAGTGGCGAGGATGTGGCCCGCGTCCATTCGGGCGATCCCTCGCTTTACGGCGCCATCGGCGAACAGATGCGCCGCCTCGATGCGCTGGATATTCCCTACGAGGTGGTGCCCGGCGTGCCGGCCTTCGCCGGCGCGGCGGCGCGCCTCAATGCCGAACTGACGCTGCCCGATATCGCCCAGACGGTGATCCTGACCCGTGTTTCCAGCGGCTCCTCACCCATGCCGGAAAGCGAAGATCTCGAGATCCTGGCGCGCTCCAGGGCGACGCTCGCCTTGCATCTGGCCATGAAGAGCCTGCCGCGGATCGCCACCACGCTCACCCCGCATTACGGCGCCGATTGCCCGGTAATCGTCGTCTATCGTGCCACCTGGCCGGACGAAAAGATCATCCGCACCACGCTCGACCGTCTTGTCGCCGACCTCGAAGGGCAGGGCATCGCCCGCACGGCGCTGGTGTTCGTGGGCCGGGTGTTCGGGGCCGAAAATTTCCGCGACAGCAAGCTCTACGCCAAGGGCTTTGCCCACCATTTCCGGGATCAGGCCAGATGAAGCGCCGCGATCGCCGCCGCGATATCGGTGACCTCAACGGCCGGCAGATAATCCGGCCGCGCCACCATGATGACGCGCACGTTCAGGGCCTGTGCCGCCATGAGCTTGGCCGAAGTCTGCCCGCCCCCCGAATTCTTGGTGACAAGATGGGTGATGGCGTGCCGCCGCAGCAGCGCGGCCTCGCCCTCGGCCCCATAGGGCGGCCGGTCGAGCAGCAGCTCGGCATGGGAGGGAAGGGCGGCGGCGGGCGGCTCGATCACCCGCACCACGAAGCCACAGTCAACCCGCCCGAGCAGGGTGTCGAGTTCGGCATGCCCGCTCGTCACCAGCACCCGCGCTCCGCTGGGCAGGGCCCCGGCGGCCTCAGCCATGGTACGCACATGCAGCCAGTCCGCTCCCTCGGGCTCGGTCCAGCCGGGCCGCAGCAGCCGCACCAGGGGCACATGCGCCATCGCGCCGGCCCTGACCGCATGCGCCGACATCTGCTCCGCATAGGGGTGCGTGGCATCGATCAACCGCTCGATATGGTGGGCCTCGAGATAGGCGACGAGGCCTGGAATCCCCCCGAATCCGCCGCTGCGCACCCGCCCCTCCGGCAAGACCGGCTGGCTGGTCCGTCCCGCCAGCGAACTGGTGACGTCATGGCCCATGGCGACGAGCCTGTTCGCCAGTTGCCGCGCTTCCGCCGTGCCGCCGAGGATGAGGATCTTCATGGCAGAGCCCGGAAAGCAGGGCTCACCCTCCTCCCATCCTCCTCCACAAGGGGGGAGGTGCCGCGCAGTGTAAGTGGCACCATTTTGCTCAAAACGCCGGCTGATACCTCCCCCCTTGCGGGGGAGGTTAGGAGGGGGGTGAGCCTCACGCGCTCAACCGTGACGGAGCCCGCGCGCACCATCCTACCCGCTCTCCCCCACGATCACGCCCTGCCTGTCGACCACCAGCACATCGACGCGCACGGCGTCCCCGACAACGGCTTGCGCCGCATCACGCCCGCGCCGTGCCACCATGTCGGCCAGTCCCAGCCCGGCGGCCTGGGCCAGCTGCAGCACCTCATTGCCCGCATTGGCGCCCCTGGCGCGCGCCTGCAGTTCGGCGTCGCCGCCCAATTCACCCAGCATCGCCGCCAGCAGTTCCAGGTCCACCGTGCCGCGGGCCGAGTGCAGATCCATGGCGCCCTGCGCCAGTTTGCTGAGCTTGGCGAAGCCGCCCGCGATCGTCACCCGCTCGACGGGATGCGCCTTGAGATATTTCAGCATGCCGCCGACGAAATCGCCCATGTCCAGATAGGCCTCGATCGGCAGGCCGAGCCGCGCCATCGCGGCCTTTTCGGAGGTGTCGCCGGCCGAGCCCACCACGTGCCTGAGCCCCATGGCCCGCGCCACGTCGACGCCGCGATGGATGGAATGGATCCAGGCCGAGCACGAATAGGGAATGACGATGCCGGTCGTGCCCAGGATGGAGAGGCCCCCCACAATGCCGAGGCGCGGGTTCCAGGTCTTTTCCGCCAGTTTTTCGCCATCGCGCACCGATACCGTAACGGCGAAATCCGGCAGAACCCCATGGGCGGCCGCCAGTGTCTCCACCACCTCCCGCATCATCCGGCGCGGCACCGGGTTGATGGCCGGCTCGCCGACGGCCAATGGCAGGCCCGGCTTGGTCACCGTCCCGACGCCGCTTCCGGCATGAAAGCTGATGCCGCTTCCCGCCGTGCCGCGCGTAACCCTGGCGATCACCAGCGCGCCATGCGTCACGTCGGGATCATCGCCCGCATCCTTGATGATGCCGGCTTCGGCGAAATTCGCGCCCAGCCGTTCCTCGCTCAACGCGAAGGCCGGCTCCTGGCCGCCGGGGAGGGTGATGCTCACCGGGTCGGGGAACCCGCCGCCCAGCAGCGCCGTCAGCGCCGCCCTGGTGGCCGCCGTGGCGCAGGCGCCGGTGGTCCAGCCGCGCCGCAGCGGCGTGCCGTCTTCCCGTGTCTGTGGCGCAATGTCGGTCATGAAGACGATCTATATAAGTCCAACGCCATATCGAGAAGGGCGCATCCATGAGCCATTTTGCCCGCCTCGACAGCGCCGGCTTCCCGGACTTCACCCCCGGCACCGTCTGGCTGGTCGGCGCCGGCCCGGGCGCGGCCGGCCTCATTACCCTGTTGGGCTATCATGCGCTGGGTGAGGCCGATGTCATCGTCCACGACGCGCTGGTCGCCAAAACCCTGTTGGGTTTCGCCCGTCCCGATGCCGAGATCATCTTTGCCGGCAAGCGCGGTGGCAAGCCCTCGCCCAGGCAGGCCGATATCTCGCTGCAACTGATCGCGGCGGCGCGCGCCGGAAAGCGCGTGCTGCGCCTCAAGGGCGGCGATCCCTTCATGTTCGGCCGCGGCGGGGAGGAGGCCGGCGCCCTGTTCCGCGCCGGCATCCGGTTCCGCATCGTGCCCGGCATTTCCTCTGGCGCCGGCGGGCTCGCCTATGCGGGCATTCCGGTGACGCATCGCGACGCCAACCATGCCGTGCTGTTTCTCACCGGCCATGACGAGACCGGCGACGTCACCACGCTCGATTGGGGCGCCATCGCCAAGGCGGCGCCGGTCATCGTCATGTTCATGGCCGTCAAGCACCTGCCCACCATCGCGGCGCGCCTCGTCGCCAATGGCCGCGATCCTTTCGACCGGCTGGCCATCGTCTCCAACATCTCGCTGCCCACGCAGGACGTGCTGGAGACGACGCTGGGGGCGGCCGCCGAGCTCACCGGTGTGCCGACGCCCGCCATCATCGTCATCGGCCCCGCCAGCGCCTGGCGCGACGCGCTCGACTGGTATGCGGACGATCTCAAGGACAATCCCTTTGGCTGATGGTTTCGTCATCGCGGCGCCGCGCTCCGGTTCCGGCAAGACCGTGGTTACGCTGGGCCTCATCGCGGCCCTGCGCGCGCTGGGCCATCGCGTCGCCCCGGCCAAGACCGGCCCCGACTATATCGATGCCGCCATCCTCTCCCGCGTCGCCGGACGTCCGGCCATTAATCTCGACCCCTGGGCGATGCGCCCCGAACACCTGAGGCACCTGGCTTCTACTGCCGATGCCGGCCTCCTGATCGTCGAAGGCGTCATGGGTCTTTTCGATGGCGCCATGGATGGTACCGGCTCGACCGGCGATCTCGCCGCCATCCTCGATCTGCCGGTGATCCTGGTCGTCGATGCCGAACGGCAGGCGCAATCCATCGCCCCGCTGGTCGCCGGCTTCGCCAACTGGCGGCGCGAGGTCCGCATCGCGGGCGTCATCATCAACCGCGTTGCCACCACAAGGCACGAAACCATGCTGCGCAACGCGCTGGCGGCCACCCACATTCCCTGCCTCGGCACGCTGCCGCGCCGCGATGCGCTGGCGCTGCCCGAACGCCATCTGGGCCTGGTGCTGCCCGGCGAGGTTGCGGGCTTCGATGCCGTCGTCAGCGCCGCCGCGCAGGCCGTGGCCGAATATATCGATCTCGACCTGCTGCTGACGCTGACCCGTCCCCTTGCGCCCGCGCCCGCAGCCCGATCCCTGCCGCCTCTCGGCCAGCACATCGCCATCGCCCGGGACGATGCTTTCGCCTTTCTCTATCCGCACCTGCTGCAGGGCTGGCGGGAGCAGGGGGCCGAACTCTCGTTCTTCTCCCCGCTCGCCGACCAATCGCCGTCCGCCACCGCCGGTGCCGTATACCTGCCCGGTGGCTATCCCGAATTGCATGGGCCGGCGCTCGCCCATGCGGCAAACTTCAAGGCCGGCCTCGCCGCCGCCCGCGATCGCGGCGCGCTGCTTTATGGCGAGTGCGGCGGCTTCATGGTGCTGGGCGAAACCCTCACCGACAAAGCCGGCATGACCCACCCCATGACCGGCCTGTTGCCCATCGCCACCCGCATCGACCGCCCCCGCCGCACCCTCGGCTATCGCCGCCTCCGCCATGCGGGCGCGCTGCCCTGGCCGGCCACCCTCAACGGTCACGAATTCCACTATTCCTCCGGCGGCCGCTCGGCCCTGCCGCCGCTCTTTGCCGCCACCGACGCCACCGGCAAGCCCCTGCCGCAGATGGGCGCGGTGCTGGGCCGCGTCATGGGCTCTTATGCCCATGTCATCGACGTCGCCGGCGTCTGAACTCTTCCGCGTTTTCATGAACCCGGCTAAGACCAGACGATGACAACGCGCGCCCTCATGTTCATGGGAACCGGATCCGACGTCGGCAAGTCGCTGCTCGTCGCCGGACTTTGCCGCGCCTTTGCGGATCGCGGCCTCAAGGTCGCGCCGTTCAAGCCGCAGAACATGTCCAACAATGCGGCGGTGACCGAGGATGGCGGCGAGATCGGCCGCGCCCAGGCCCTGCAGGCCCGCGCCGCCCGGCGCCATGCCATCACCGCCATGAACCCGGTGCTGCTCAAGCCCGAGCACGAAACCGGCGCCCAGCTCGTCGTGCGCGGCCAGCGCCGGCAATCGCTTTCGGCGCGTGATTATTTCAAGACCCGCGCCGCCCTGCTGCCGGAAGTGCTGGCTGCGTTCAACGAATTGGCCACCGATGCCGATCTCGTCCTCGTCGAGGGCGCCGGCAGCGCCTCCGAGGTCAATTTGCGCATGAGCGACATCGCCAATTTCGGCTTCGCGCGCGCCGCCCGCATCCCGGTCGTCGTCATCGGCGATATCCAGCGCGGCGGCGTCATCGCTTCCCTCGTCGGCACTTTCGCCGTCATCGATCCGGCTGACGCGGCGCTGATCGTCGCCACCCTCGTCAACAAGTTCCAGGGCGATCCGGCGCTGTTCGATGATGGCCGCGCCTTTATCGCGGCGCGCACCGGCGTGCCCTGCCTCGGCCCGGTGCCGATGTTTGCCGGCGCCGCCAGACTGCCCGCCGAAGATGCGCTGGCGCTCGATGCCGCGACGAGGGGCCATGACGGCCCCTTCGTCATCGCCGTGCCGCGCCTGCCGCGCATCGCCAATTTCGATGACCTCGATCCCCTGCGCGCCGAGCCGGGCGTCAGGCTCGTCATCGTGCAGCGCGGCGAGCCTATTCCGGCCGATACCGATCTGGTCATCCTGCCCGGCTCCAAGGCGACGCGCGCCGATCTTGCGGTGCTGCGCCAGGAGGGCTGGGATGTCGATATCCGCGCCCATCACCGCACCGGCGGCCGCATCCTCGGCATCTGCGGCGGCTACCAGATGCTGGGCCGCGCCATCGCCGATCCCGACGGCATCGAGGGCGAGCCCGGCAGCAGCCGCGGCCTCGGCCTCATCGATGTCGAGACCGTGCTGGCGCCCACCAAGGAACTGCGCCTCGAAGAGGCCATCGACGCCATCTCCCATAAGCCGCTCAGCGGCTACCACATGCATATGGGCGTCACCACGGGCCGTGACCGCGAACGCCCCTTCGCGCTGGTCGGCGGCAGCCCGGAAGGCGCCATCTCCACCGATGGCCGCGTCATGGGCACCTATCTTCACGGCCTCTTCGCTGCCGATGCCTTCCGCACCGCCTTCCTTGACCGGCTCGGCGCCGAAACCAGCGGCGCCATCGCCTATGAGGCCGGCGTCGAGGCCGCGCTCGATGGGCTGGCGGCCCATCTCGAAACCCATCTCGATCTCGATGCGCTGCTGGCGCTCGCCCGTCCCATCGGAGACATCTGAATGGAGGCTTTCGTTGCCCCGCTGGCCGTGCTGCTGGAAGGCTGGCTCGGCTATTCGCAACGCCTCGTGGCGGCCATCGGCCATCCGGTCATCTGGTACGGCAAGCTCATCGATTTCCTTGAAACCCGCCTCAACCGGCTCGACCGCGCCGATACCGAACGGCGGCAGGCCGGCTTGGTGACGCTGGCCGTGCTGCTGGGGGTGACGCTGGCCGCGACCCTGTTGATCCTCCAGGTCACCGCCCGCATCCCGCAGGGCTGGATCATCGAGGCGCTGCTGGCAACGCCCTTCCTCGCCCAGAAGGAACTCGGCCGCGCCGTCAAGGCGGTGGCCGAAGCGCTCGGCGCAGGATTGCCCGAGGCCCGCGCCGCCGTCGGCGAGATCGTCGGCCGCGATACCGCCGAACTCGATGAATCCGGCATTTCCCGCGCCGCTATCGAGACGTTGGCGGAAAGCACGTCGGATGGCGTCATCGCGCCCTTGTTCTGGCTCATCATCCTGGGCCTGCCGGGTATCGCGCTCTACAAGGCCATCAACACCGCCGATTCCATGATCGGCCACCGCACCGAGCGCTACAGGGATTTCGGCTGGGCCAGCGCCAAGCTCGACGATCTGGTCAACTGGGTGCCGGCGCGGCTCTCTTCCGTGCTGATCACGGCGGCCTGTTTCTGCGTGCGCGGCACCAGCCCGAGCAGCGCCTGGGGTGCCGCCATCCGCGACGCCCGCAACCACGATTCGCCCAATGCCGGCTGGCCCGAAGCCGCCATGGCGGGCGCCCTCGGCATCGTCCTGGGCGGCGCCCGCTTCTACGAGGGCGTCGAAGTCGACCTCCCCGCCATGGGCGACGGCCGCCGCACCCTCACCCGCAACGACATCCGCCGCGCTCTGCACATCTACGGGGTGACGCTCACCCTGACGCTGGTAGTGACCGTGGTGATCGCGGCACTGCGGTTCCTGGGCGGGTTTTAGGGGGCGTACAGGGTCTAGTGGTAGTGGCCACCCCCCTATCCTCCCCCACAAGGGGGAAGGTGTCCGTCAGTGGTGGGGGCCCCGACGCACCAAACTCTCAGCCCTACGCCGACCCCTCCACCATAACCTCCGCTCCCGCCAGAACCGGCGCCGAGCCCTTCATGGTCATCGGCAATCCGGCGGCGACGAAATACACATCGGTGCAGATCTCGGCCAGGCGCTGATGCGCGCTTCCCGCCAGGTCGCGAAAGCTTCGCGCCAGCGCATTGTCGGGCACGATGCCGAGCCCGACCTCGTTCGACACCAGGATCACCCGGGCCCGCTTGATCTGCACCAGCGTCGCCGCCAGCTCGTCCGTGGCGCCCGCGACGTCGAGCCCGGCGCCCAAAAGATTGGTGATCCACAGCGTCAGGCAATCCACCAGCAGCACGTCATGGTCCTTGCTGGCCTTGATGATGGCGTCGGCCAGCTCCACCGGCTCCTCGATTGTGGCGAACCGGCCCGAGCGCATGCGCTGGTGCGTCGCCACGCGCTCGCGCATTTCGGTGTCGAGCGCCTGCGCGGTCGCCAGATAGACCGGCCTTTCCCCCAGCCGCATCGCCAGCCGCTCCGCAAAGGAAGTCTTGCCCGAACGGGCGCCGCCCAGAACCAGAATGTGACCCGCCATCTCTACCTCTCGTTCCCCTTGTGCTGTCCACCGGGGGCAGGGAGCCTGGCGATGAAGTGCCCCTTCATCCCGTCCGGCCATTGCCCATAGGGGACGTTGCCATCCGTGCTCGCCGCATAGGCGTCCGCCCAGTCCAATAGCGCCGTGGCGGCCGCCGCATCGGGAGTAAACCCGCCCGCCAGGTAGCCGTTCCGCCCCACGCCTTCGATCAGCACCGTGCAGGCCGACTTGCAGGCCCACAGACACTGGAAGCGGACAATGGCCGGACCGTGGCCGCGCGCCGCGATGCCCGCTTCGACCGCATCGGCGAGCCGGTCGCCCTCGCTGCGCGTGGCTGCCATGTGGCTGCCGGCGCGCCCGCACGTGCTGCAGATGGTAAGCTTGATCGTCATCTGTCGGTTGATTCGCCACCCGTTCGAGCCCCGGACCATCACCGTCCCGAGGCCTTGCGGCAAGGGGCGCGGGGGGCCTTAAAGCCATGCTTTATTCTACTTTCGTCTTACCGGCTTTGGCATTATGGTCCGCGCCGAACCGACACATTAAGGATTGATGCGTCCCCAATGACGGAGAAGCCCTTCGTGCCCAAGCTCTATCTTGGTGTTGACGGTGGCGGCACCAACTGCCGCGTCCGCCTTGCCGACGAGAACCTCAATACGCTGGCGGAAGTCACCAACGGCCGCTCCAACCTCCAGCTTGAGAACGGCGATCCGGCCTACCGCTCGATCATGGATGGCACGCGTCAGATCTTCGAGAAGGCCGGCATTCCGTTCTCCGAAACCGCCAACACCTATGCGTGCTTCGGCATGGCGGGCGCCCGCCTGATTTCGGCCCGTGACCAGTTCGAGGCCCGGCCCTGGCCCTTCGCCCGCGTCAAGGTCTATGACGATATCGACATCGCCCGCGCCGGCGCCCATGCGGGCGAGGATGGCGCCGTGATCATCGTGGGCACCGGCTCGGCCGGCCTGGCGCTGGTCGACGGCGTGCGCCACCAGTGCGGCGGCTGGGGCTTCGAGGTCGGCGACCAGATGTCGGGCGCCATCATGGGCCGCCATCTCGCCCGCCTTACCGTCGAGGCCCATGACGGCTTCCGCGACACCTCGCCATTGACCGCCGCCGTGCTGGCGCGCCTCGGCGGCGATCTCGACAGCCTCATGGATTGGTCGTTCAAGGCCGAGCCCGCCGATTTTGGCGCCCTGATGCCGCTGTTCATCGAATTCTACGAACAGGGCGATCCCGTCGCCCTCGAACTGATGGCGGTGGAGCTGGGCTATATCGACGCCTATGTGAACTGGTTCAAGCGCCGCGGCGCCACCAAGATGGCGGTGGTGGGTGGTTTCGGGCGGCGTCTCAACCCGCTGCTCGTCGAGCGTTACGGTTCGTTCATCGTGGATCCGCGCGCCGAGCCGCTCTACGGCGCCCTCATTCTCGCGCGTCAGCATTTCGCCGATGTCTGACCTTCTCCCCTAGGAGCAAAAGCCCTTGTCCAGCCGCATCATCCCGGTCCAGCCCTTCGACTACGTCGTGTTCGGCGCCACCGGCGATCTCACCAAGCGCAAGCTGATTCCGGCGCTTTACCATCGCTTCAAGGACGGCCAGTTCGACGAGCAGTGCCGCATCATCGGCGTGTCGCGCACCAAATGGAGTGACGACGATTTCCGCACCGAGGCCCGCAAGGCCGTCAACGATTTCGTCGAGAAGGAATACCAGGACGAAAAGGTCATCGACCGCTTCGTGTCGACCTTTTCCTATGTCGCCGCCGACGTCACCAATCCGGGCGATTACAGCGATCTTTCGGGCAAGCTGCGCGACGACCCCAAGATCGTGCGCGCCTTCTACCTGGCGGTGGCGCCGAACCTGTTCGGTCCCATCTGCGAATATCTCGACAAGGGCGGCTACTACCGCCGCGATGCCCGTGTCGTCATCGAAAAGCCGCTCGGCCGGGACCTCGAATCCTCCGAGGCCATCAATGACGAGGTAGCCGGCATCTTCAAGGAAGATCAGGTCTACCGCATCGACCACTATCTCGGCAAAGAGACGGTGCAGAACCTGTTGGCGCTGCGCTTCGCCAATATCCTGTTCGAGCCGATCTGGAACTCCGCCCATATCGACCATATCCAGCTGACGGTTGCCGAGAGCGTCGGCGCCGGCACGCGCGGCTATTACGACGAGAGCGGCGCGCTCCGCGACATGATCCAGAACCACATGCTGCAATTGCTGTGCCTCGTCGCCATGGAGCCCCCGGCCTCCGACGATGCCAATGCGCTGCGCGACGAAAAGCTCAAGGTGCTGCGCTCGCTGCAGCCCATCCGGGGCGCCGATGTCAGCCGCTGCACCGTGCGCGGCCAGTATCGCGGCGTCAGCTCCGAGGCCACCTCGGTCAAGGGCTACCAGGACGAGCTGGCCGACGACAAGAAGGGCTCGCGCACCGAGACGTTCGTCGCCCTCAAGGCCGAGATCAAGAACTGGCGCTGGGCCGGCGTGCCCTTCTACCTCCGGACCGGCAAGCGCATGGCCAGCCGCGTCTCCGAAATCGTCATCCAGTTCCGCAACATTCCGCATTCCATGTTCGACCATGCCGAAGGCGCCCCGCGCGCCAACAAGCTGGTGCTGCGCCTGCAGCCCGATGAGGGCGTCAAGCTCTTCCTCATGATCAAGGATCCAGGCCCGGGCGGCATGCGCCTGCGTGAAGTGCCGCTGAATCTGAGCTTCGCCCAGGCCTTCCACGAGCGCACGCCCGAGGCCTATGAGCGGCTGCTGCTCGACGTCATCCGTGGCAACCAGACCCTGTTCATGCGCCGCGACGAACTGGAGGCGGCCTGGAACTGGGTCGATCCGATCCGCGAAGGCTGGGATGCTTCCTCCGAAGCCCCGCAGCCCTATACCGCCGGCACCTGGGGCCCCACCGGCTCCATCGCCCTCATCGAGCGCGACGGCCGCACCTGGCATGAGGATGACGATGCCTGAACGCCGTGATTTCGAGACCCGCGAAGAGCTGGCCAAGGCCCTGGCCGATGCCGTCGCCGAAGACCTCAGGGCCGGCATCGCCGCACGCGGCGTCGCCACGCTCGCCGTCTCGGGCGGCTCGACGCCCGCAAAATTCTTTGCCCGGCTCGGCAAGCACAAGGATGTCGACTGGGACAAGGTCATCGTCACCCTCGTCGACGAGCGCTGGGTGCCCGAGACCTATGACCGCTCCAACGCCATGCTGGTCAACGAGAAGATGCTGCAGGGCCCGGCCGCCGTCGCCCGCTTCATACCGCTTTACCAGGGCGGCGAGCGCCCCGATGCCGCCGGCATCGCCAAAACCATCGCGGCCATCGGCACGGTGCCATCGCCCTTCGATGCCGTCGTCCTGGGCATGGGCAATGACGGCCACACCGCCTCGTTCTTTCCGGGGGGCGACACCCTTGCCGCGGCGCTCGACGGCGATGCGGTGGCGCTCGCCATCAATGCGCCCGATGCGGGCGAGCCGCGTGTGACGCTGAGTCGCAAGCGCTTGCTGCAAACCCGCAGCCTATACTTGCATATCGAGGGGGAGGAAAAGGTCGCAACGCTCGACAAGGCGCTTGGCGAAGGCCCGGTAGAGGCCATGCCCATACGCGCCATGCTGCGCCAGACCGACAGGCCGCTGATAATCTATTGGGCCCCCTGACGTTGCCACGGGCAGGGTGCAAGGAGCCGATATGGCAGTTCTCAAGGCAATCCAGGACGTAACCGACCGTATCGCGGCCCGCAGCACCGATAGCCGCGCCGCCTATCTGGAGCGCATCGACCGCGCCCGCGCCTCCGGCGTCTACCGCTCGACGCTATCGTGCGGCAACCTCGCCCATGGCTTTGCCGCCTGCTCGCCCGCCGACAAGGCCATGCTGGCCGGCTCCAAGGCGCTCAACCTCGGCATCGTCACCTCCTATAACGACATGCTGTCGGCGCATCAGCCCTACGAGACCTATCCGGCCCTCATCAAGGAGGCGGCCCGCGCCATCGGCGCCACAGCCCAGGTCGCCGGCGGCGTGCCCGCCATGTGCGATGGCGTGACCCAGGGCCAGCCCGGCATGGACCTGTCGCTGTTCTCGCGCGACGTCATCGCCATGGCCACCGCCGTGGCGCTCTCCCACAACATGTTCGATGCCGCCGTGTTTCTGGGCATCTGCGACAAGATCGTGCCGGGGCTTCTGGTCGGCGCCCTGACCTTCGGGCACCTGCCGGGCGTCTTCATTCCCGCCGGCCCCATGACCTCGGGCATGCCCAACGACGAAAAGAGCCGCATCCGCCAGCTCTACATGGAAGGCAAGGTCGGCCGGGCCGAACTGCTGGAGGCCGAAGCAAAATCCTATCACGGGCCGGGCACCTGCACCTTCTACGGGACCGCCAACTCCAACCAGATGCTGATGGAGATCATGGGCCTGCACCTGCCGGGCTCGAGCTTCATCAATCCCGGCACGCCGCTGCGCGATGCCCTGACCCGCGAGGCCACCCGCCGCGCGCTGTCGATGACCGCCGAGGGCAATGACTATACGCCCGTCGGCCACATCATCGACGCCCGGGCCATCGTCAACGGCATGGTGGGCCTGCACGCCACGGGCGGCTCCACCAACCATACGCTGCACCTCATCGCCATCGCCGCCGCCGCGGGCCTGCGCGTCACCTGGGACGACATGTCGGACCTGTCCGATGCCGTACCGCTTCTGGCTCGCGTCTATCCCAATGGCGTTGCCGACGTGAACCATTTCGCCGCCGCCGGCGGCATGGGCTTCCTCATCGACCAGTTGCTCACCAGCGGGCACCTGCATGAGGACGTCAAGACCGTCTGGGGCACGGGCCTTTCGGGCTACGCCGTCGAGGCGCGCCTGCTCGAGGATAAGCTCAGCTTCGAACCGGCCCCCGAAAAATCCGGCAACGAGAAGATTCTCGCGCCCGTCTCGGCCGCTTTCTCCAAGACTGGCGGCCTGAAGCTGCTGCGCGGCAATCTGGGCCGCTCGGTCATCAAGATTTCGGCCGTTAAGCCCGAGCACCGCCTGGTCGAGGCGCCGGCCCGGGTCTTCCATTCGCAGGAAGGCATGCAGGCCGCCTTCAAGGCCGGCGAGTTGACCTCCGATTTCATCGCCGTCATCCGCTTTTCCGGCCCCAAGGCCATCGGCATGCCGGAACTGCACAAGCTGACGCCCGCGCTGGGCGTCCTGCAGGATCGCGGCATCAAGGTAGCGCTGGTCACCGATGGCCGCATGTCCGGCGCCTCCGGCAAGGTCCCCGCCGCCATCCACATGACGCCCGAGGCGGTCGATGGCGGCCCCATCTCGAAAATCCGCGACGGCGACCTGCTGCGGCTCGACGCCGAAGCCGGCACCCTGACGTTCCTGGGCGACGAGGCCGAATTCAACGCCCGCACTCCTGCCGTCGAGGACCTGCGCCACGAACATTTCGGCATGGGCCGCGAACTCTTCGCGGGCTTCCGCAGCCTCGTCGGCCCCGCCGACCGCGGCGCCAGCGTCTTCGCCGACGCATAAGGGCAGGGGACGCCAAGCTCTCAGCCCCTTCGCCCCTCTGGATGGGTGAAATTCCCCCTGATCCATCCCCGCCCCGATGTCATTCCGGCACAGGTCGGAATCCATGGCCGTGGCGCGCCGCTACATCCAGCGTATGGGGCGTTCTCCGCCTGGATGCCGGCCTCCGCCGGGATGACCCGGTGAGGGGGAGGGGCGTGCCACCCCGAACCCAACCAATGTCGAAATCTCCCGCCCCTTAAACATAACCTTCACTTTTAAGCGCCTTTTATTGGCCCTCGGGGGCAAGGAGGTCGCATGGCGATTCGCGCGCTCTATCCGGTCGGGATTGCCCTGGCCCTGTTACTCACCGCCTGTGATTCGATGACGCCGCTGCCGCCGCCTTCGAACGCGCCGATGGCTGCGCCCGGCATGGACCCCACGGTGCTGGCATTCGACATGCCGGCCGGCGTGCAGCCGGTGCCGGAGCTGTCGACTGTCGCCAGCATGCCGCTGGCCGAACAGCGCATCTCGCTGCAGCTGACCGATCCGGGCAATGCGGGGGATCGCCTGCCGGCGCCCGCCAAGGGCCGCGCCTATTATTTTCTCGGGCCGCCGACCGGCCTCGATGTCGATACCCGCACCCTGACACCGAGCTTTTGCACCAACCAGCCCACCGAGCCCAGCCTGCTGCGCTATTCGGTGCTGCTATTGGGCGACGGCACCCCGCAGCCCATCACCGTCAACCAGCCCATAGCCAAACCCGGCGATCCGGCCCTGCCGCGCTGCTGACGCCCGGGCCGTGCCGTCCCAGCATCTCATGCTGGATTGCTCGGGCGAATGGCGATGAAGCCGAAGGCAACCGCCCTCATTGCCACCCCCCTCTCATCCTTCCCCCACAAGGGGGAGGTGCTGCCCGGTATATTGGGCACAATGACGCCACACCCCCGATGTCCACCCTCCCCCTTGTGGGGAGGGGGTGAGCAACACGCCCTGCGCTTTCTTGGGGTGATGGCGCGGAGAAACCGGACACTGGCGAACTGGAGAGATCGCGGCGCGAACCGCAGCCCGCCTAAAACCCGCCGCCCGTCTTGAAGCCGCCGGTCTTGCGCGTGCCGGCCGAGCCTGTGCGCGGGCGGGAGAAGCCGCCGGTGCTGCCGCCGGAAGGCCGGCCCCAGCCGCCGCCGGTCGGGCCGCGCCAGACATTGCCGCTGGCGCCGCCCGAACTGCCGCCGCCGATGCTGTTGTCCGGCCACTGGAAGCCGCCGCCATTGTCGGGCCAGGGGTTGCGGCCATTGCGCGGCAGGCCGATGCCGCCACCCCAGTCGGAGGTGCCGCTCGACCAGTTCTGGCTGCGCCGCCACTGGTCCCAATAGCTGGCCGCCGTGATGCCGCCGCGCAGGAAATCGTTGAGCAGATCGCCCGCCAGCCTGTCCTCGCGGAAGGTCGAGCGCGGATCGTCATAGCGCGCCTTCTTGAACTCGTACTGGATGTCCTCCAGTTCGCGCCGCCGCGCCGCCAGGGTCTTCAGCCGCTCTTTCTGGTCCTGCGTCTCGGCGTCTTCCTCGCGCATGCGCGCCCGGGCCTCGTCGATCTGCGCCACCAGCGTATCGTCCTGCGCCGTCTGGGTGCGCCGCGCCTCGGCCAGCAGGGTCTTGACGTCCTCGTGCTCCAGCCCCTCCGCAAAGGCGCTCAGTGCCTGCTCGAAGGCCGGGTCGCTCCCCTGCGCCAGCTGGCGCATGGATTTGGCCCGTTCGTCGCGCTCGTCCTCGGTCTCGACCATCTTGGCGTCGATGCCCGTGATGGTGGCCTGCGCCGCCGCCAGCGCCTCGCGCACCGGCTTGCCGCCGGCGGCGTCGATCGCCTCGTCTTCGAGCGCGTCGATTTCCTTTTCGGCCGAGGCCGCATTGGCCTGCTGCCGTTCGGCATGCTCGCGCAGCCGCAGCGGAATCTCGTTGAGCATGGCGAAGTTCGGCCGCGCCTTGTCATAGCCGATGAGGTCGGCCACCAGCCGGTCGAGGTAACGGATCAGATTGTTGGTCTGGTAGTTCTTGGTGCCATAGCCGCGTGACCACAGATACATGAACAGCGGATCGTCGCGATAGGGCCGCCCCTTCTGTTCGCGGTCGGCTTCCGCCTGCTCGGTCTTGCGCATGCTTTCGGCGGCGATGGCCTGCAGATCGTTGGCCGCCTGCCGCTTTTCGGCATAGCGCGGCTCCTTGGCGATGGCGGCGGCGATCTTGGCCGACAGCGCCTTCAGCTCGGCCTGCTTCTGGTCGACCTCGGCCAGCGCCGTGGCGCGCTGCCTGGTGAGCTCGGCGATCGCCGTGTCCATGTCCTTGAGCGCCGCCTCGGTGGCCGCGAGGTCACCCGCATGGCGCTTGATCATGTCGCGCGCCTTGCCCTCGGCGGCCGAAATGCCGGCGGTCAGCTGCGCCTGCACGGCCGGATCGAGCCGCACCATGGCGAGCTGCCGGAACAGATCCGCCTCGGTCTCGTGGAATTTGGCGACGCGCTCGTTGCTGCGCGCCAGGCGCTTGGCGATCTCGTCTTCCTCACGGCGGATATCGCGCAGCGCTTCATCGAGCGAATTGAGCGCCTGCGGGCCTGAAAGCGTCATCGGCGGCTCACCATCGCGTCACCGCGCCACCCAGGACCGGAATCACATAGTCCACGTCGAGGAACCCGTATTGTTTGATGCCGACCACATTGTGCTCGATGATGCCGTCATCCTGCTTGTCGGCGACGACGGAGTTGTAGACCGTTTCGGGCACGCGCACGCCCCAGATATTGACGGTCTCGGTCTCGCCGTTCTCCTCGTTGAGGATCGGCAGGCTCAGCGCCTTGCCGTCCGGATCGAGCGCCTCCACCACCAGATAGTAGTTGGTGGCCTCGGTATTGATCTCCGGGAATGTCCAGAAGCCCGATTGCGTGCCCTGCCGGTTCACCACCTTGAGGGTATAATCCTGGCGGATGGTGTCGCGCAGCTTGGTCAGCCGCGCGATGGCGTCCTCGGCCGCCGCGCGGTTGCCCTCGCCGGCCGCCTGCTTGCCGCGGTTGCGCAGCTCGTCGGCCTCGTTGGCCGCCTGCTGCACCTTGGTCTCGTCGAAGATCGACTGGTAGAGCCCGTCCATCTGCCTGGGCAGGCCTTCGGCCAGCTCCTGCCGCGCCTGCTCGGCCTGCGCCGCCTTATAGGGCCGATAGGCGAGGAAATAGCCGCCCAGCCCGATGACCAGCGCCAGCACCAGTGCGAAGGCCCAGCGGCCCCAGCCGCCGCGCGTCACATAGAGCCTGGCCAACTGCGTGCGCCAGCCCGGCGCCGGCGGCGTATAGACGAACCGGCTCTCGTTGAGCGCTGCCACGCCCTCCTTCAGCACCGCATCGGTCACCTCGATGCCCTGCTGATGGTAGATCTCCCTGAGCTTGTCGATGAGCTGCTGCTCGCGCGCGCCCTCATCGAGCGCGCGATCGACCAGATCCTGGCGATGGCGCAGTGTATCCACCACGTCCATGGCCAGCATGACTTCGTCCAGAGGAGCAGCCGCCGGGGCTGTCGTATCGCTCATCTTGTCGGTCAGGTCCTGAGGCGCCGTCGCGCCGTCAACCCTGCTTGGTCTCCAGCACCAGGGCGTTGCCGTCGGCTGCCAGCTGCGCCAGCCGCCGCTTGCCGTCTTCCACCGCGTCGCGGATTTCGGCCGAATTCTTGGTGGAGGCGATGCGCATCTCATCGATGATGGTGCGCGATTTTTCCTGGAAGTTGACGACGCTGTCGACCAGCTTCTGCACCGCATCGGCGCGCACCGTCGGACCGTACCCGGCGCGGATCGCCTCTTCCTGCACCTTGTCGCCGATTTCCGAGAGCGTTTCGAGGCTCTTGGACATGCCTTCCTTCATGGCGTTCAGCGTCTCGGTCGATTCATGCAGGCCGAACAGGCCCGTGAACGAGGCCGACAGCGCCGTCAGCACCGTCTCATTGGTCGAAAAGAACGAGATCGACTGCTGGTACACCCGCTCCTTGGCGTTGGTGGTCTGCATCAGCCGCGCCATCACCACTTCCGAGGTATTGTAGGAAATGGTCAGATTGTCGGACAGGTCCTTGACGATCTGGTAGCGGCGCTCTTCGTTCTGCATGTCGCGCAGCTTTTCATCGCGCGTCATTTCGAGCTTGGCGCGGTCGGCCGGAGTGCCGTCCTTGAACGCCGTCAGCGCATCGGCCGAGCCCTGCAGCGCGGTCTTGCGCTCCTCGAGCTTGGCCTTGGCCACGTCGAGCAGTTCCAGCGCCATCACTTCCGACTGCTTCAGCGCGCCGCGGAAATCGCGATATGCCTCGAGGATCGTGTGCTCGCGGTCGATCTGGTCCTTGGTGTCCGAACTGACCGCCATATAGACGTCGCGGATCTTGTCGAAGCGCGAGGCGATGTCGCCGCGGCTGACCTTCATCCACACATTGGAGATGCGCTCGCGCACGTCGATCTTGTTGTCGGCGAGCTGGTCGACCATGCCCTTGGCATCGTCGCGGATGGAATCGAAGCCCTTGGTGATTTCCTCGTAGCGCTCGCCCACCTTCATGGCGGCGATCTGCTCGCGCACCACTTCGTTGAAGGCGCTGGCCTGGCTCAGCGTGCGGCCGATGAGGATGACGCGGGTTTCGTCGAGTTCGGTGATTTCCTTGAGCAGGCCGATGATTGGCTGCTCGCCCTGCTGTTCGGGCCAGATGCCCAGGTCGCGGATGGCGGTCACCGCCTTGTCCAGATACTGCAGGGGTTTTTCGGTCACTGCCGTGCCGGTCGCCGTCGATACTACTTCACTGGCCATCAGATATCTCCCGCCTGGACGCTGATGTTAATTGATTCCTCCTCGCGCCGCTGCTGGCAATTGCATGCGGCGCGTCTGGTGCCTATTTTGCTGATATTGGTGCGAAAAAGCCGCAGGTAAAGGGGCGCGATTCTTGGATTTTGGCGGACGCTATCTTCTCGCCGCGCCCCGTGCCGATGTGTGGGCTGCGCTCAACGACACCGATGTGCTGCAGGCCACCATTCCGGGCTGCGAGCGCATCGCCTGGACCGGCCCCGCCGGCCTCGAACTCGCCATCAAGGTCAATCTGGGTGTGGTGAAACCGGTGTTCAGCGGTGACCTGACACTCTCCAACATCGATCCGGCCCGCAGCTATACGCTGTCCGGCAAGGGCCGCGGCGGCCTGCTCGGCCTTGCCGAAGGCGCCGCCGACATCACCCTCACCGATTCGGGTCCCGGCACCGAACTGCGCTTTGTGGCCACCGGCGGGGCCTCCGGCCAGCTGATGCGCATGGGCAAGGCCGTCATCGGCAATTCGGCCCAGAAAGTCATCGACGGCTTCTTCGACCGCTTCGCCACTGCCATGGGCACCACCATCGAGGCCTTGGGTTAGGGCGGGGTTCTCGCCAGGGGGAGTGGGCTGAAGCGCGGTGCAAGAAGAATGGCAGCGAACGGCGTAACCAACGGAGCCGGCAGTCTGATCCCCTCGCCCCTCCGGGGAGGGGGCCGGGTGGGGGTTCTCTCCACCATCCCAAACCTCATACGGCGTTGCGCGCCACCTTCTCTCCAGGGGGGCGAAGGGGCTGAGGGCCGGTCGTTTCGAACCACAGTCAGCGCCAGGGCTGCCCCGAGCGCAACACCATGCCTACCGCTTCAAAAACACCGAAACCGGTTCCGTCACCGAGCGGCTGTCGAAACCCGCGATCAGCGGCATGGCGGTGGCGATCGCCGCCTTGACGCTATCGAGCTGCAGCGAGGCCTTGTGCGCCGCCGCATCGTCCCAGACTTCGGTGATCCACAAGGCGTCGGGATTTTCGCCGTCCCTGGCCACCACATAGCTGATGCAGCCCGGCATGGCTTGGCTGCTGTCGGTCATTGCGGCCAGCAGCTCTTCGCGTCGGCCCGGCTTGGCCAGCATGCGCCCGATCAATCCATACATCAGCTCACCACCGTGATCTTTTCAGCCGCGCGCGTCACCGCCGTGTAGAGCCAGCGCTGCCGCTCCTCGCGAAACACGAAGCTCTCATCGAACAGATAGACATCGTCCCACTGGCTGCCCTGCGATTTATGGACGGTGAGGCAATAGCCGAAGGTGAACTCGTCATATTGCCGCCGCTCGGGCCAGGAGAGCGTATCTTCCTCGCCCGCAAAGAAGGCCCGATGCGTCAACACCTTGGCCTGCGCCTTGCTGGCTGCCGAGACGGCCGGATCGTCGGGGTCGAGCAGCAGCGAATATTTGCCGGCGTTCTTCTTGCTGACCTGCGCCACCGACCAGATCTGCCCGTTGAGCAGCTTCTTGACCGGGTTGTTACGAAGGCAGACCAGCCGGTCGCCCGCCACCGGCTCGTGGAAGGGCAGGCCCTTCAATTCGCGCAGCCGGTCATTGTAATGCAACCGCGTCTTGTTGCGCCCGACCAGCACCTGGTCGGCCCCCATGACCTCGTCGCGGTCGACCGCGTCCTTGCCGATGACCTTGCTCTCCCCATAGCGGCCATGTTCCAGATAGCCGCCTTCGCGGATATCCATCGACATGCGGATGATGGGGTTATCGGCGGCCTGCCGGTGGATTTCGGTCAGCATGAGGTCGGGCTCGACCGCGGTGAAGTAGCCGGTGCCGGCCACCGGCGGCAGCTGGAACGGATCGCCCAGCACCAGCACCTTGGTGCCGAACGACAGCAGGTCCAGCGCCAGCGCCTCGTCCACCATCGACACCTCGTCGATGACGATGAGATCGGCCGAACCGGCGCCGCTTTCCGGGTCGAGCGCGAAGGTCGGCTCGCCCTCCTTCTCGCTCACCAGCGAATAGATCAGCGAATGGATGGTGGTGGCGCCCCGGCAGCCGCGCTTGCGCATCACCAGCGCCGCCTTGCCGGTGAAGGCGGCATATTTCACCGATTTCACGCCTTCGGCCAGGTGGCGCGCCAGCGTCGATTTGCCGGTGCCGGCCCAGCCGAACAGGCGAAACACCTGCGGCCCCGATTTGTCCTTGAGCCAGGCCGAGACCCGGCTCAAGGCTTCATCCTGTTGCGGCGACCATTCCATGCGGCTCAGACGATCCTTGTGCGGACGCTTCCCACGCCGGCGACCTTGCCCTCCAGGTGGTCGCCGCGGCTGACCGCCGCAACCCCGGCGGGCGTGCCGGTGAAGATCAGGTCACCCGGCGCCAGCGCCACCATGGTGGACAGGAACGCGATGGAATCGGCGACGCTCCAGATCAACTGCGCGATATCCCCATCCTGGCGCGTCTCGCCGTTGACGGTGAGGGTGATGGCGCCCTTGTCGGGATGCCCGATGCGGCTGGCCGCAGCGATCGGCCCGATGGGCGCCGAATGATCGAAGCCCTTGGCCATGTCCCATGGCCGCGCCAGCTTCTTGGCTTCGTTCTGCACGTCTCGGCGCGTCAGGTCGATGCCCACCGCATAGCCATAGATGCAATCGAGCGCCTTGTCGGAGCGAATGTCGGCGCCGCCCTTGCCCAGCGCCACCACCAGCTCGATCTCATGATGCAGATCGCTGGTGATGCTGGGATAGGGCGTATCGGCGCCATCGGTCACCAGCGCGTCCGCCGGCTTGCCGAAGAAGAACGGCGGTTCGCGGTTGGGATCATGCCCCATTTCGCGGGCATGGTCGGCATAGTTGCGGCCCACGCAATAGACGCGGCGCACGGGGAACAGGCCCCCGCCGTCGACGGGTACGGCGATGACGGGCGGCTGGGCGATGACGTAGGACATGGACGACTCCCTTGAGGGCTTCCTGCCTAGCGCGACAGAGCGTTTGCGTCACGATCTATCTCGCGCTAGGACCGCTCGTCCTCAGAGGAGAATCCCGTTGACCATCACCCGCATCAATCCCGGCAAGCGCCTCAGCGAAGCCGTCCGCCACAACAACACCCTCTATCTCGCCGGCCAGGTCGCCGACGACGCCAATGCCCCGATCGACCAGCAGACCCGCGAGACGCTGGCGGCCATCGACAAGCTTTTGGCCGAAGCCGGCACCAGCAAGTCCAAGCTGTTGTCCATGCAGGTGATCCTCAACAACATCGCCGATTTCGCCGCCATGAACGCGGTCTATGACGCCTGGATCGACCCCGCCAACCCGCCGACCCGCGCCTGCATCGAAGGCCGCCTCGCCAATCCGGCCTACAAGGTCGAAATGATCGCCGTCGCCGCCCTCGACTAAGGGCAGGCGTTCCGCGCCGCTCGTGCGTGTTGCCCCACCCCACCCTGACCCTCCCCGCCCTGACCCTCCCCCTCGTGGGGAGGGATCAAGGGTGGGGGGCTTCGAGGGCATGCCGCAGCCTAAAGTAGACAACATACCACCGGGTCATTCCGGCGAAAGCCGGAATCCATGCGCGGAGTGAGCCACAGGCCTCGATGTCCATGGGGGCACGGACATGAATCCCGGCCTGCGCCGGATGACTCCCGGAAAATAGCCAGACTGCGAACGAACACCTGACCCTCAGCGCCCATTGGGCGCCACCCTCCCGCTCCTCCGTTAACCATCCCGTTTCCGTCCTGTTAACGGCTCATAAACCATCTTTGCGCGGCTTGGGCTTTCCTGCTACAGCCACCCCATGACCGTGCCGCTAGACCGCATCCGCAATTTCTCCATCGTCGCTCATATCGACCATGGCAAATCCACGCTCGCCGATCGCCTGATCCAGTCGACAGGCGGGCTGGAAAGCCGCGAGATGAAGGAGCAGGTGCTCGACTCGATGGATATCGAGCGCGAGCGCGGCATCACCATCAAGGCGCAGACCGTGCGCCTCACCTATAAGGCCGAGGACGGCGAGACCTATATCCTCAACCTCATCGATACGCCCGGCCACGTCGATTTCGCCTACGAAGTCTCGCGCTCGCTGGCCGCCGTCGAGGGCTCGCTCCTCGTCGTCGATGCCTCCCAGGGCGTCGAGGCGCAGACGCTGGCCAATGTCTATCACGCCATCGACGCCAACAACGAGATCGTCCCCGTCCTCAACAAGATCGACCTGCCGGCCGCCGACGTGCCGCGCGTCAAGCAGCAGATCGAGGATGTCATCGGCATCGACGCCACCGACGCCGTCGAGATTTCCGCCAAGACCGGCATCGGCATCGACAGGGTGCTGGAAGCCATCGTTACGCGCCTGCCGGCCCCGAAGGGCGACGTCAACGCCCCGCTCAAGGCCCTGCTGGTCGATAGCTGGTACGATACCTATCTGGGCGTCGTGGTACTCATCCGCGTGATCGACGGCACCATCCGCAAGGGCCAGAAGATCCGCATGATGAATGCGGGCGCCGCCTATGAGCTCGACCGCGTCGGCGTCTTCACCCCCAAGCTCGTCGATATCGGCGAGCTCGGCCCCGGCGAGATCGGTTTTTTCACCGCCTCCATCAAGGAAGTGGCCGATACCAATGTGGGCGACACCATCACCGATGACCGCCGTCCCACCGCCAATGCGCTGCCCGGCTTCCGCCCGGCGCAGCCCGTGGTGTTCTGCGGCCTGTTCCCCGTCGATGCCTCCGATTTCGAGGAACTGCGCGCCGCCATGGGCAAGCTCCGCCTCAACGATGCGAGCTTTTCCTTCGAGATGGAAACCTCGGCCGCCCTCGGCTTCGGCTTCCGCTGCGGCTTCCTTGGCCTGCTGCATCTCGAAATCATCCAGGAACGGCTGTCGCGCGAGTTCAACCTCGACCTCATCGCCACCGCGCCATCGGTGGTCTATGAGGTGGCCATGACCAATGGGGAGGATATCCTCCTCCATAATCCGGCCGATCTGCCCGATGTCGTCAAGATCAAGGAAATCCGCGAGCCCTGGATCAAGGCCACGATCCTCACGCCAGACGAATATCTGGGCTCGATCCTCAAGCTCTGCCAGGACCGCCGCGGCATCCAGCGCAACCTCTCCTATGTGGGCAACCGCGCCATGGTCGAATACGACCTGCCGCTCAACGAAGTCGTCTTCGATTTCTACGATCGCCTGAAGTCGATCTCCAAGGGCTATGCGAGTTTCGACTATACGCTGGCCGATTACCGCGAGGGCGATCTCGTCAAGCTCTCGATCCTGGTCAATGCAGAGCCGGTCGATGCGCTCTCCATGCTGGTCCACCGCAGCGCCGCCGAAACCCGCGGCCGCGTCATGTGCGAAAAGCTCAAGGACCTGATCCCGCCGCACCTCTTCGTCATCCCGATCCAGGCCGCCATCGGCGGCAAGATCATCGCCCGCGAAACCGTCCGCGCCATGCGCAAGGACGTGACCGCCAAGTGCTACGGCGGCGACGCGACGCGAAAGCGCAAGCTGCTGGAAAAGCAAAAGGCCGGCAAGAAGAAGATGCGGCAGTTCGGCTCGGTAGAAATCCCGCAGGAAGCGTTCATCAAGGCGCTGAAGATGGGCGACGAATAAGCATTAATCTGCAGCGTAAAGCAGATCGCCGATTGCCTTTGCTCGTCCTTCGATCTCCACAACACCCCAAGAATTCGCCTTCTTTATTCCATCATCAAGTGGGACGTGGGCCTTTTCGAGTATCTTCTTTTTTTCGCTAAATTTCTTATTCTTTAGATCGCCGTTTAGCTTCTCACCCACAAGAATTAGATTACCGATAGTGTTGAAAGTAGCAACCAGTGCTTCGCCCGCCCCCGGGCTTTGAGGTGCCAAATGCTCAATCGTCATCTTCCCATAATCGACCACTGCGTCCGCACGCAGCTTTCGATCCAAGCGGGTCAACGAATATCGAATTAGTTGTCGGTCACGCGATTCAGCTTGGCTATACCTAAGATCCGCCAAGCCAGCGTTGAAAGCGGCCTCGTCTGGCCAGCGAGTTCGCAGTTTTGCTCGGAAATCCTGCAAATGTGCTGCTAACTCTTGAGGGGTTGCGAGCGTGGACAGCTCAATAGCTGCTGAAGAGTACATTTTCGACACCCCGCCCGATGATGACTGGCCTGCTACAGCGGTATATCGGTAGTGAAATGCCTCAATTGCCCCGAGCACATCCCGAGCCTGCTTAAGCGATATTTTCTTCTCAATGTAAAAGGCGCGAAGGACGGAAAGCAGCATAGGTGTTGGCTGTCGAACGCGAAAAATGCCAAGCGCCAGGATGGATTCTTTTAGTGACTCCTCCTCTTTTTTCCAGGAGAAGCCGCTAGGCTCATGCAAGCGTCGATACAGGTCCACGTTCTCCACTAGCCGATCTAAAAAATCCGCTGCATTCGTCTTTTTAAGGTATGACTTTACCCTATCAAAAAGATTCTTTTCCGAAGTGTAGTCAAACCTAGATAACCAGTAGTGATGAATGTACGTTGACAACTCTATCCCTGATGTGGATTGACCAAGAAGCTTGGTGATCTTATCCCATTTTAATTTCGCAGGATCTACATTTGCCGATTTTGCTGGTAGAAGCTTGGTGAGGAGATTCTTGATCAGATCTTTTGGTTCAAGATCCTTTCCTCGGGTATTAAGTGTTTCAAAAACAATGTATGCGTCCGCCTCGTTGTCGAGTTCTATTATGATTACCGACAGGGCCAAGACCCGATCTCTAATTTCGACAAGCTGCTTTTTTACCGCCGTCTTTTGCCCCGACACTGATGCAATTCCATTCTTCGCCTGTTCTGCCAGCGATTTGAGTTGGCCTCGCGCGAAATCATAAGCCGACTTCAGGCCTAGTTCCTCCCCTGACGGTTTTATATCGACCTCAGGGGCGCCCTGTTTTTGAATATACTCTTGTAGGTAGGGAGAGGAACTTTCGGCCACGAGCACGTACCGATTTTCATCGTTCTTGTCCCTCCGCTCAATAAACCCGTGGGTTCCATTGGAAGGCGCAATTTCGCCTGCGTCAGCAAGCGCATCACGAAGTGCGGCGAGGAAGACAGTGATTGTCGTCAGGCGTTGTTGGCCGTCAACGACGTATAGGTGTTGGCCGTCCTTTGTAGAATAGAAGACCATCGAACCAATAAAATGGGTGGCTTGGGTCGAGCCAACGATGTCCCCCCAAAAGTCATCAACGTTATCGCGGTCCCACGAGTAGGGGCGCTGAAATCTGGGGATCTTGTAGAATGCGGAGGAGAGCAGAGACTCGATATTCGTGTCATAGGGTTTAATCTTCAAAGGAGATTCCCTTGCGAAAGTAACTTATCCAATTGGCGTTGAGCGGCTTTGCCGATACGGAAGTCGAAAGAGCGCCAGTATTTGTAAAAATCTTCCTGACTAGAAAATTCTCCCTGTCCATGCGTTAGTTGTTCAATTTTAGTGACAGCGCCGATATATTCTCGCGTTGTGGAAGAGCGTTGACGAGATGCGACGCGCCAAGGCTCTGAAACAATAAATTCGATTGATGCGGGGATCCAAGTCCCGCCTGACAGGGTCAAGTCGTAAAGGACAAATATGTGTACGTGTCCGCCGTATTCCGCAAACGGTCGCACCATTCCGTCCCATTTCGCGGCGGGGTACCTGAAATAAGTGTTTCCGGTGAATAGTGTAATTCTACTCTGTGTATTTTTCCCGTTTTTGTGACGTCGCGCCACCTTTATATCTATAGCAAATGGTTGTTGGCCAAAATGTTCACTAACAACATCGAATGCCGGGTAGTTACGCGGCGACCCGCGTTTTACTTTTAACCCCGCTTCTGCCGAAAGCTTGCTGAAAATAAAGTTGGAGACGGCGGCCTCCAAGATCGCAGCCAAGGCCGCAGGCTCTGTTGGAAGTGGGGAAAGTAGGCCTGCTTTCCAGAGCAGGTCGTGCAATTCTGCTTCATTCAAGGCTGAAAACGCCGGCAGCGTTTCAGGGCTGGCCCCCAATATGGCCAGCGGTCGATATGCAAACTCGTCGAGCGCAGCGCTTAGCCAGTCTACTAGGTCAGCGGACATTTTCACCCTCAAGCTGATCCGTTGTCTCTGTTCGAAGAAGTATTTCGGCGGGTGAGCATCTTAGTGCCTCGCAAAGCTTGTCAACAACGTCCAACGTCGCGTTGTAGCTAGGTCTGGCCCCTATGCTCTCGATGGTCGATTTGGAAAGGCCCGTAGCATCGGCGAGCTGGGCATAGGTAAGACGCAGCCCGGTTCGCCGTTCGTACGCATCCAAAGCATCCCGCAACAAAATTCTAATCAAGACGACTCCTGTATTGACAATACAAGTCACTTGGCCGATTGTTTAAGAATGAACTGATTCGTCCTCCAATTTTCAGTATTGTAGCAGGTTCGCATATGCCCACGGCCATTAGTCTATTTACGGGAGTGGGTGGGCTGGATTTTGGGTTCGACGCTGCAGGCTTCAAAACGCTTGTTGCGGTCGAGATGGATTCCATTGCTTGCAAGGTGCTCAGGGCAAACACGAGCTGGCCAGTTATAGAAGCGGACCTAACCCAAATAGACCCTGCCGATATTTTGGCAGTGGCTAAGAAAAGGCCGGGCGAGATAGATATCTTGATCGGAGGGCCCCCATGCCAGCCCTTTTCAAAGTCAGGATACTGGCTAACAGGCGATTCTCGGAGGCTTGCAGACCCTAGGGCCGACACTTTAGCGGCCTACTTAAAGGTTTTGGAATACTCTCAGCCAAAGACATTTCTGCTCGAAAATGTCCAAGGCCTAGCGTTCAAAAGTAAGGATGATGGGCTTCGTTTTCTGCTTGATGGCATTGCGGAAATCAATCGCCGCACCGGGAGTAAATACACGGTGTCTGGCCGAGTGCTAAACGCTGCAGACTTCGGTGTGCCTCAGGTTCGCGAGCGCTTCTTTTTGGTGGGAAGCCGGGATGGCGAAGAGTTCAACTTTCCGAAGCCCACGCATTCCGGCACTGACCCCGCAAGTCTTCCCTATGTAACCGCTTGGGACGCGATAGGTGACATCGAGCATTTGGCTAGCCGGGAAAAACTTGAGCTAGGTGGGAAGTGGGCAGATTTGTTGCCTTCGATCCCTGAAGGTCAAAACTATCTTTGGCACACGCCAAGAGGTGGGGGAATGCCTCTCTTTGGGTGGCGTACCCGGTACTGGAGTTTTCTGCTCAAGCTTGCAAAAGACAAACCTTCTTGGACCATCCAAGCACAACCTGGTTCGTCCATAGGGCCATTTCATTGGTCGAACCGGCGCCTGTCTACCCAAGAGCTTTGTAGACTTCAGACACTACCTGAGGGGCTTCTTTTCGATTGCGGTAGGTCAAGCGTCCAAAAGCTTATCGGAAATGCCGTTCCATCATACTTAGCTGAAGTGCTGGCATGGGAGATAAGGCGACAACTTTTGGGTCATGAAGTCAGCCCCGCGCATTCTGTACTACAGACGAGAGTCGCCAAGCAACCTGCAAAAAATTCGGCCATTGCTGTAGTTCCAAAGAAATATCGCGAGCTTGCAGCAAGCCACGCTGATCACCCAGGTACGGGCAAAGGTAAGGGTGCGCAAGCAAGACAGGACAAGAAAGTATTGGAGCAGTTAGTGTTGAATTATAGCTAGTCCCCACCCCTCCTGACACCACCTGTCACGCCCCCATGTCATCCCTCCGCTCCATCCCACAACTGGAGCCTCCCATGAACCTCGTCTCGATCCGCATCATCACCGCCGATATGCAGCGGCTCGTCGCCTTCTACGCCACGGTCACCGGCCTTACCCCGGCCTGGTTCACCGAGGATTTCGCCGAGCTGGCGATGCCGTCCGCGACACTGGCGATCGGCAGCACGCGGACGCTGAAACTTTTCGGCGACGATATTGCCCGCCCCGCCGCCAACCAGTCCGTCATCATCGAGTTCCTGGTGGCCGATGTCGACGCGGCCTTCAGGCGTCTCGCCGGCCTTGCCGGCCAGCAGATCGTGCAGGAGCCCACCACCATGCCGTGGGGCAATCGCTCGCTGCTGCTGCGTGATCCGGATGGCAATCTGGTCAACCTGTTCACCCCGGTCAGCGCCGAGGCCGTCAGGAAGTTCGCGCCCAGAATGTGAGGCGGTGGGGCAGTGCCGGCACTGCCTCTTCACTGCTTGAAGCAATTCTCCCGATGCCACGTCAGAAACGCCTTGTGCGGCCGGTCCCGCGCCTGGACTGGGGCGATCAGGCGGCCGGTCCTGTTGATGAGGCTTTCGACCCCGTCGCGATCGTTGACGTGGCGGGAGATGAGGATGTCGAGGTTGTCGCTGAACCCGATCAGGCCGCGATCGAACATCCAGTGTGCGGTGCCCGAAAGCGCCACGCCATTGTTGATGATGTCGGGGCCGTTCGCCTCCACGGGGCGAATATGCGCCGCCGCCACTTCGGCGCGGCCACCGCCATTGATGAGCTTTAGCCCCGTGACGGCGCAACGCTCGTCATAGGCGCGGAGCACCACGCGGCGGAACACCCGGTCACGCACCACCCGCGAGGTCAGCGCGCGGACGCGTTCACGCTCCTGCTCGAAGGCGAAGGGCGCCTGCGTTTCATCGAGTTCGAACAAGGGTTCGGGCACTGAAGGCGTGCCCTCGCGCGGCAGTGTGGGCTGCTCTTCCATCAAGCCGCGCGCCAGAATGCGGTCGAAGTCCCTGGGCGAGATCGGCCGCACCGCCGCCTGCGCCCGGCCCGAGAGGCGCCCCATTTCGTTGAGCAAGCCGGTTTCGACCACGGCATTGTCGATCACGAAGGGCACCGGGTTGACGAAGTCCAGACAGCTGCCGGGCACCATCAAGGCCAGATACATGCCCTCCGCGGTGGGGTCAGGCACGACGGTTTCGATGCGGGCGATGGCATTATAGCCTTTCGAGCCCGGTACCTTGGTGGGCTCGTAACAGACGATCCAGTCGCCGATACAGGCCGAAACGCGTGACAGGTACTGCCGGGGAAACTGGTATTGCGTCGCCGGGCTATCCTCATAGATCGAGTCGGCGCGATGGATGAAAACCCCAAAGCTCATCGCCTGTCGCCTCGCGCAGTGGGCGCATCCGGGCCGGCCGGCTGGCGGGGGATTGCTCTGGATGAAACGGCTGAATGCATGGGCTGAAATCACTTCGAAGTCAGTATGTGGCGGCGCAGTCGCAACCTTCGGCGTCCCGCGCCGCCGTCGAATTTAACCTTCCATTTACCATACCGGACCATCTTCGCCTCCTGGATGCGAAAGAGGTTCGATGTGAAATCACTCCTGGTGGCGTCTATCATTTTCTGTCTCGGGCCGACGATTGCGCCGCCGCAAGTCGGCGTCCATATCCTGCCCACAGACCTGCCCTCGACGTCCTATGCCTATGACGCCAAGGCCTCCGAATGGCGCTCGCAGGCGGCGCGGCAGGTGGCGGCCCTCATGCCCGCCTCCGGCTTCAAGAAGCGTGGCGCGCTCACCTGGGCAGTGCGGTAACCGACACCGGCGAGAACCGCACCACGCGCTTGATGCCGCTGCTGAGATTGGGGTTGGCGACCTGCTGCCCGGCCTCACCCTTGAGGAAACACTGCTTGAGGTTTGCATCAAAGGTGAAGGCGCGGCATTCGTCATCGCCCAGGCAGGCGGCGCGACAGGGTCCTGCCGTGATGATGCCATCTGACAAAGAGGTGTCGATGTTTGGGCCCGTCAGGCCGGTCTTGGCCAACACGGAACTGGGGTCGATCGTGTCGACGTCGAAGCTCTCAACCTCCTCGTCAGCCGCCACCAGCACGCCGGAAACCGCATCCGCATAGGCCTGCGGGTGGGTGACATGGTACTTGAGGTAGCAGTTCGGGCCGCGCTTGATGTTGGGATTGGCGTTGAAGGTAAAGCCGGCGCAGAAATTGTCGCTGATGCAGGCCTTGGAACAATCCTCGACGCTTGCCTCGCGGGTGCGCCCAGCATCCTCCTGACGGTTCGCGTAACGATCGTCGCCGTAGAAATCGAGCCCTTGATAGAGCGCCAGGCGCGGCTGCTGCAATTGCCCGGCCGGCGGGGTAGGCGAGGGGCCTTGCTGGTGGGTGATGCCGGAGAGCGGTCTCTGCGCCGCCTCATCGGCTTGCGCCGCGCCCGCAACCAGCGCGGGCAACAATAGTGCGAATAATGTCAGGCCGAACTTCAACATCTTAGTCCCCCAAACCCGGCAATCTTCATACCAGCCGACCGTAGCGAAATCGATATTGCGCCCCATCAACCCGATAGCAGTGTTAACGCCACTCGATATGCCGAACTTGGGGGAGAACCTCAACCGCCGGGAACCCACATCGCCACATGGCGTTTCTCCAACACCTTGTGTCAATTCGGATTTCTCCCATGCTCGGCCTGCTTGTCGGCCTCATCGTCATCGCCCTGGTCTCCGGCTTTTTGGGTTTTACCGGCATAGCGGTGGCTGCCGCCACCCTCGCCAAGATCGTCTTCGCCCTCATGCTGATCGGCATCGTCATCGTCCTGGCGCTCGTCGCCATGGGGATCGCCGCGCTCTTCTGAGTGGGTGCTGCGATTGTCGTAAAGCGCCCGCATCCCTCCACGCCACCGGGTCATTCCGGCGAAGGCCGGAATCCAGGTCCGTGGCCTACCGCTTACATCCAGCCCATGGGTTGCTCCCCGCATGGATCCCCTAAGTTCTCAAACGAAGTGCAACACCAGATTAAGGTGTTGTCATGGGACACAGATATCGACAGTTCAGTGTTGAGGAGAGGTGCGAGATTGCCCGGCTACGTACCCAGGGGGTCTCGATCCGGCAGATCGCTGCAGGTCTGGATCGCGCGCCATCCTCGATTGCTCGGGAGTTGAAGCGCAACAGCGGAGCAGGGGGCGGCTACAAGCCGACCTATGCCCAGCAACAGGCCCGCGCCCGGCGCTGGAGCGGCAGCCGGCTCGACCGCGATGGCGGGCTGCGCCACCAGGTGTTGCGGCAACTGATGGCGGGCTGGTCCCCCGAGCAGATTGCTGGACGCTCCCGACATGGGATCGGCACCGAGACCATCTACCGCTTCATCTATGCCCAGGTGACGCGCCACAACGACTTCAGTTGGCGCCATTACCTGCCCCGCAGCAAGTTCAGGCGCGGCCGTCGGGCCCGACGGGGTGGTAGCCCGGCCCTGCATATGAGCCACCGGATCTGCTTGACGCAGCGCCCAGCCGAGGTGGCCGGACGGTTGGTGCCGGGGCATTGGGAAGCCGATCTCATGGCCTTCTCGCGCTATGGCCAGAACCTGCTCATCCTGCATGAGCGCATGAGCCGCAGCCTGATCGGCGCCTACCTGCCATCCAAGCAGGCCCAGCCCGTGGCGCAGGCCATCGCCGCTACCCTCAGCGCCCTGCCCCAGTCCCTGCGCCGCACCGTCACCTTCGATAACGGCACCGAGTTCGCCCGCCACTATGACCTCAACGCCATCGGCATCCAGACCTTCTTTTGCGATCCGCACGCGCCCTGGCAGAAAGGCGGCATCGAGAACGCCATCGGCCGCATGCGCCGCTTCCTGCCGCGCAAGACCGACCTCGCCACGATCGACCACGCCACCCTCGTCGCCCTCATCGCCGCCTACAACAATACCCCCCGCAAATGCCTTGACTGGAAAACCCCAGCAGAGGTCTGCTCCGAGCAAATGTTGCACTTCAAACGAGAATCCACCTCCCGGCCTCCGCCGGGATGACCCGGTGGTGAGGGAGGATAGTGCCGGAGAATTGCGACGCCCCGCTCGGGCGATTGCCTCGCCTCCCAGTCCCTTCGCCCCTCTGGGGAGAAGGTGGCCCAAAGGGCCGGATGAGGGGTCTACGATGGTGGATAATCCCTATCTCCCCCACCGGGTCATTCCGGCGCAGGCCGGAATCCATGTCCGTGGCTCACCGCATACATCCAGCCTGTGGGCCGCTCCCCGCATGGATCCCGGCCTTCGCCGGGATGACCCGGTGGTGAGGGAGGGATGGTGCCGGAGAATTGTCACGCCCCGCGGGGGCGATTGCCTCGCCTGCGGAACGGCATCGAAGTCGCCGGAGGCGCGAGGGGCAAGAGCCGCCAATCTCTCAGTCCCTTCGCCCCTCTGGGGCGAAGGTGGCCCAAGGGCCGGACGAGGGGTGCGATGGTGGATAATCTCCATCTCCCCCCACCGGGTCATTCCGGCGAAGGCCAGAATCCATGTCCGTGGCGCACCACGTACATCCAGCCTGTGGGCCGCTCCCTGCATGGATCCCGGCCTTCGCCGGGATGACCCGGTGATGAGGGAGGGATGGTGCCGGAGAATTGTGACACCCACTGGGGCCATTGCCCCGCCCGCCATACACCGGGGATGACGCGGGGAAAATGGAGGGATGGGACCACCGGCGCCCCGCGGATGCCTGCCCAAATCCCGCCCCACACAACTTGACCATCCCCCAAACATTATTTAACATATACGTTAAATAACAGGAGTCCCTCCATGCCCGCCGCGCCCCTTCTGCGTCCCATCCCCGACGATGAGCTGCTCATCAACCGCACCTTCGATGCGCCGGTGGCGCTGGTCTATCGGGTGTGGACGCGCCCGGAATTCATGGTGCGCTGGTGGGGGCCGCGGGAATTTACCTGTCCTGGTGTCACCATGGATTTTCGCGAAGGCGGCGCCTGGCGCGCCTCCATCCGCTCCGTGGCCGATGGTGAAAGCCATATGAGCGGCATCTATCGGGAGATCGTGCCCAACCAGCGCCTGGTCTTCACCTTCCGCTGGGAACTGGAGGGCGCGCTCGATACCGTCATCACTGTCACCTTCACCGAAAAGGACGGCAAGACCCTGCAATCGTTCCACCAGACGCCGTTCCGCTCGGTTGCGGAGCGCGACAGCCATATCGGCGGCTGGACCGAATGCCTCGTCAAGCAGGAAGCCTATGTGGAAGGACAAGCCGCATGAAGACGCTCTATCACGGCTCCTGCCATTGCGGCGCCGTCGCCTATGCGGCCAGCCTCGACCTGGCGGAGGGCATTCGCCGCTGCAATTGCAGCTTCTGCCTCAAGCTCGGCTATCGCAAATCCTTTACCGGCGGCGGCGATGTCGAAGTGCTTGAGGGCCAAGACCTTATAGCCGACTACCAGGCGCCGCATTCAGCCTGGCCGCCGGGCAACATCCATCATTATCACTGCCCACGCTGCGGCACGCATGTGTTCTCACGCGGGTTTCTCGATTTGATGGGCGGCTGGTTCCACGCCGTCAACGTTTCGACCCTCGACGATGCGCCCGAGGCCGATCTCGCCGCCGCGCCCGTCATCTATGAGGATGGGCGCAACGACCGGCAAATGCAGGCGCCCCAGATCACCGCCTATCTCTGACGGGTGGCCGATCGGCCACAGTCCCGGGCCACCTTCCGCATAACGGAACGATCCACCATTGCCTCCGTTAGCTCCCCCAGCGGGGTGTTCAACGACATGATGGAGAACAAAATGCGCAAGTTTCTTTTGGCCGGGGTCGCCATTCTGGCCCTCGGCGCTGCCTCCCCGGTTCTGGCCCAGAATGCCAAGGCCAATGCGGATGCGGCCATCGGTGGTGCCGGTGCCGGCATGGGTGGCGCAGCGCTGGGCTTTGTATTGGGTGGCCCGGTCGGCGCCGTCATCGGCGGTTTTTCCGGCGCCGTGATCGGCGGCAGCGTCGCGGTTTCCGACGATACGGTGGCCTATGCGGGTAATAATCCGGTTGATCCGATCGTGCTCAACGGGCCCATCGATGTCGGCAGCACGCTGGGCGCCGATGTCGAGCTGCACCAGGTGCCGACCGATCCGCAATATGGCTATGTCTATACCAATAACCGCGTCTACATCGTCGACAACAACAGCCGCCAGGTGGTGATGTCGCCGGGCTATGCGGTGCCGCAGTCGACCGTCACCTATATCGAGCAGAATCCCGGCACGCCCGTGGTGGTCGATGGTGATGTGGGCCCCGGCTACCAGCTCGACCAGAGCGTGCAGCTGGCGCCGGTGCCCGACAATCCGAGCTATTCCTACGTCTATATCGATGATCGCCCGGCGCTCATCGACAACACCAACCGGACCGTCGTCTGGATCAAGTAACAATCATTGGAAGGCCGTCCCCAGGGGCGGCCTTCTTCTTGTGTCCCCGGCCGCAACGCGCCATGCTGGCCTTATGACCGATGCCGCAAAGCCCACTCTTTCCATCACCTACTGTACCCAGTGCAACTGGCTGCTGCGCGCCGGCTGGATGGCGCAGGAAGTGCTGCAGACTTTCTCGACCGATATTGGCGGCGTCACGCTGGTACCCGGCACCGGCGGCATCTTTGAAATCCGCCTCGATGGCGAGTTGATCTGGGAGCGCAAGCGCGACGGCGGTTTTCCCGATGTGAAGACGCTGAAACAGCGAGTCCGCGACCGCATCGATCCCGACCGCGATCTCGGGCATATCGACCGCCAAAAGACCGGCGAGACGCCTTGACGATAAGCACTTTCCAAATTTCTCAACGGTAGTAAGACTTACCGCCGATGGAACCGGTGGGCGCACCGAATCGCTCGCCTTTTTGTGGGAGAGACGCCTATGCCGCATAGCTTCAAGATCGTAGCCGCCAAAGCGGGCGAATATCGTGTGCAGTTCCTTTACAATTCCGAAGTGATCGTCTGGTCCGAGAACTACAAGTCCAAGGCCAGCGCCCGTAACTGCATCGCCTCGCTGCAGAAAAACGCGCCCGAAGCGGCTGTGGTCGATCTCTCCGAGGGCCAGACCGGCAGCGGTTACCGCTTCGAGATCGAAGCCTCCAAGAATGGCGAGCATTTCGTCCGCTTCCGCGCCCGCAATGGCGAAATCATGGTGCGCTCCGAAACCTACACCTCCAAGGCCAGCGCCAAGAACGCCATCGCCTCGGTAAAGAAGAACGGCCCGGGCGCCGCCACCATCGACGAAGCCGCTGCCGCTGCAGCTGAAAAGCCTGCTGCCGCCGCCAAGCCTGCTGCCGCGAAGCCCGCAGCCAAGGCGGCCGCCAAGCCCGCAGCCAAGCCGGCCCCCAAAGCCAAGCCGAAGGCCAAGGCCGGCGCCTGATCCTGCTCTGCGGTTCCTCGGCGCGAGGAACCGCGAACACCGCCGGCGGAAGTCCGGCGAAAATCTGCTCCACTCTTTGCCCGCATCTGCCATAGTCGTCCCTGCCAACGCCAGGGAGGCGTCTCATGAAGCTCTTGTCCGCATTGATCGCCGCCGGGGCGCTGGCCCTGGGCCTTGCCACGCCTGCCGCCGCGCAACAGCGTCTGCCCGATCTTCATGGCCGCACCATCAAGGCGGTCACCGAGAACGCCTATGTGCCGCTGAACTTCGCCGATCCCAAAACCGGGCAGGGCGTCGGCCTCGAATACGATCTCTTCAACGAGATCGCCCGGCGGCTCAACGCCGGCGTCGATTGGCAGATCTCGAGCTGGGACGTCATGATGCAGGCCGTCCATGACGGCCAGTTCGATATCGGCATGGATGGCATCACCATCACGCCCGAACGGTCCGGCCAGATCGACGTTTCCGATTCCTATCTCACCAGCCAGCAATTCATGCTGGTGCGCGCCGACGAGACCCGCTTTGCCGATGCCAGGAGCTTTGCCGCCAACCCCGACCTGCTGATCGGCGCCCAGGCGGGCACCACCAATTTCTACGTCGCCGTCAATTCCGTGCTCGACGGCAACGAGGCCAATCCGCGCATCAAGCTGTTCGATACGTTCGGCACCTCGGTCCAGGCCCTGAAATCGGGCGATGTCGATACCGTCCTGATGGACCAGAGCTCGGCCAATGGTTTCATCGGCGCCAATCCGGGAGCCTTCAAGGAGGTCGGCAATGCCCTGGGTGCCGAGAGCTTCGGCTTCATCCTGACGCCGGGCTCCGACCTGCTCGATCCCGTCAATGCGGCGCTGGCCACGATAGTGGCCGATGGCACGCTGGCCAAGCTCACCGACAAATGGTTCTACCAGTATAACGCCGCCCAATAGCCCTTCGCCCGTGCCAGCCCACAAAAGTCCATCCCACCGCCGCACCCCCTGGTGGCTGCTCGCCATCGGGCTATGCGGCCTGGTGCTGCTCTGGGCCATCGTTTCCAACCAGAGCTACCGGCAGATTTTCACGGCGCTCTCCGGCGGCATCGTGACGACCCTGTGGGTGACGTTCGTCGCCTTCGCGCTCGCCATTGCGCTGGGGCTGCTGGTGGCGCTGGCGCGCACCTCGGGCATTCGCGTGCTGGTCGAGATCGCCACCTTCTACACCGAGATCGTGCGCGGCATTCCCATCCTGGTGTTCCTGTTCTACGTCGCCTTCGTGGGCGCTCCCGCCATGGTGGCGGCCGCCAACTGGCTGCTGTCGCCCCTGATCGGCAATGGCATCATGGGGGCCGTAACCGTCCGCAATTTCGATTTCACCTGGCGCGCCATCATGGCGCTGATGGTGTGCTATTCGGCCTTCCTCGCCGAAATCTTTCGCGCCGGCATCGAGGCCGTCGACATCGGCCAGAAGGAGGCCGCCGAGGCGCTGGGCCTGTCGCGCTGGCAGGCCTTTCGCCATGTGGTGGGCCCGCAGGCGCTGCGCATCGTGCTGCCCCCGCTCGGCAATGATTTCGTCTCCATGATCAAGGATTCGGCGCTGGTCTCGGCGCTCGGCGTCCAGGACATCACGCAATTGGGCAAGGTCTATTCGTCCGGCACCTTCAAGTTCTTCGAAACCTACAATGTGGTGGCGTTCCTCTACCTCACCATGACGATTTCGCTGTCACTCCTGGTGCGGGCCGCCGAGCATCGCCTTCGCCGGCGGCACGATTGATCCTGCCTTCCCTTGCGTAGGGCAAACGCCGACCCCACATCACGCGGCGTTGATCCTCTGGCGACCGAATGGGGTGCCCATGCTCAAGACTCTCGCGCGTTTCGCTGTGCCGCTGGCGCTGCTGGCAATGCTTGCCGCCTGCTCCAAGCCGGACAACACCACGGCGGTGGGCAAGGTCGGCGTCGACTGGACCGGCAACGACATCAATGTCGAGGCGGTGGCCGACCCCGAGGTCAAGGGCGTCGTCTGCCACGTCGCCTATTTCAGCCGCAGCCTCATCGACCGCTTGCAGCAGGGCAACTGGTTCGAGGATCCGTCCTATTCGGCGCTCGATTGCGCCGCCACGGGCGGGCCGATCACCATCGGCAACATCTCGATGGACCCGGGCGGCGAGGAGATCTTCAAGCAGAACCGCTCGCTGATCTGGAAAAGCCTGCGCGTCTCGCGCATCTACGACAAGGCCAACAACGAACTGGTCTATCTCGCCCACGCCCGCGAACTTCAGCTCGGCTCCGGCAAGATGTCGCTCTCCGTCGTCCCGCTCACCGGCCTGAACGTCACCTGGACCAGCGGTGCGCCGGCTCAGGCAGCGGCGCAGTAGCCCTCTCCTCCCACCGGGTCATTCCGGCGGAGGCCGATCCATGTCCGTAGCAGGCCGGTGCATCCAGCTTATGGGGCGTTCCTCACATGGATCCCGGCCTTCGCCGGGATGACTCCGGGAAAATAGAAGGGGAGTGCCTGTCCGCAGCGGGACTTTCAGCCCTCTCCTCCCCACCGGGTCATTCCGACGGAGGCCGGAATCCATGTCCGTGGCGGGCCGGTGCACCCAGCGTGTGGGGTGTTCCTCACATGGATCCCGGCCTTCGCCGGGATGACTCCGGGGAAATAGAAGGGGAGTGCCTGTCCACAACGGGACTCTCAGCCACCTCGCCCCGCTATCGCACCGTATTCAACCGCAGCACGATATCCTGGTCGTAGTTCCCGAAACCCCGGCCGAAGATATTGATGCCGCCGGGGTGCCTTGCGTCGGCCTTCACTCCGATCCGCAGGCGGATCGAGTGGCGGGAATTGATGTCGAGGTCCTTGAGCGAGACCGGCGAGATCTTCATGCCGTCCACATAGGTGCCCGAAGCGTTGACGCGCCAGTTCTTCAGCTTGCCGTACTGGCTGCCCTTCAGCTTCCACCAGTCCGGCGTATAGACGCCGCGCTTGTCGCCGAAATCGCCCGGCGAGGTCCAGGTGCCCACGTCCTGGCCGTTGATGGCGACGGTGATGTCCGATGGCCAGTCCGCCGAAGTGCCCGGCACTTCCGAACTCAACTCCAGCGAAAACTCGATGGATTCGATCTCGTTCTTGGCGAGCTTGGCATTGTTGGGAAACTGGTATTCGACATAGCCCTGGGTGAACCAGATCAGCCCGGCCTTCATGCGGTCGGGCTCCAGAAAGGTGTCGGGCACGTCGAGCAGCCCGATAATGCCCTCGGTAGAACAAAGGCCGCACGGCGCCGACACCTCGCAGCTCGTATAAAGCCCGAGCGGCATCGCCACCTCTATGGTGTTCGAGCGGTTGGGGGCGATGTCCTCCTTGAACATCACCAGCACCTCGTCGAACGTCGAGTGGCAGATCTTCTGGTTGCCCTTGCGCGCCTTCTGCGTCTCGGTGCGGATCAGCCCCGCCTCTTCGAGAATCTGCACGTTCGACGAGATCGTCGATTGCGGCAGCTGCAGCGACGCCGCGATGTCGTTGACGTTGAGCGGCCCCTGCACATGCAACAGCTTCAGGATCTTGATGCGTACGCTCGAAGCGAGCCCCCGCAGCACATCCATGCCCTCTTCGGGGTCGACTACCAGGAAATTTCGGCTCATGACGCTTTCGGCGCTGAATGGGTGGCCCGTTGGCCCTGTCCGTCTGTATCAGATTTTTGGATTTGTACAACGGATGCGGTTGTTCCGCGCAAGGCTTCGCGCGCAGAACGGCTTGTTGTCATAAGACGGCAAAAGACAAAAAGATTTCGCTGGCTTAAGTTCCCTCGCCGGCCGGCCGCCCCGATATTGGGGGGAGAGCGGCGAAGCTGCCAAGAGGCGCGAAAGGATATCTCATCATGTCAATTCTGATCGGCGACACGGCGCCTGATTTCGAGGCGGAAAGCACCGAAGGCCATATCCATTTCTACGACTATATCGATGGCCATTGGGCGGTGCTGTTCAGCCATCCCAAGAATTTCACCCCGGTGTGCACCACCGAGCTTGGCTACACCGCCAAGCTGAAGCCCGAATTCGACAAGCGCGACGTCAAGGTGCTGGGCCTGTCCGTCGATAAGCTCGAGGACCATGCGGGCTGGGCCGCCGATATCGCCGAAACCCAGGGCACCGCGCTCAACTTCCCGCTGCTCGCCGACACCACGGGCGAGATCGCCCGCAAATACGACATGATCCATCCCAATGCCGACAACACGCTGACCGTGCGCTCGGTCTTCGTCATCGGGCCGGACAAGAAGGTCAAGCTCAAGATCGAATACCCGGCCTCCACCGGCCGCAACTTCGACGAAGTGCTGCGCGTCATCGATTCCCTGCAGCTCACCGCCAAATATTCGGTGGCCACGCCCGTCAACTGGAAGAACGGCGAAGACGTCATCATTTCCTCCGGCCTCAACAACGAAGCCGCCAAGGAAAAATTCCCCGGCGGCTGGAAGGAACCCAAACCCTATCTGCGCATTGTGCCGCAGCCGCGCGGGTAAGCGCGCGCGGCTGATCCCTGTCCCAAACTTTGGGGGCGGTCTTCGGACCGCCCTTTTGTTTCCCCCATCACCAGGTCATTCCGGCGCAGGCCGGGCGGAATGACCCGGTGGGGATGAAACTCGCAGCCAGCCCCGGACCATCGCGCCCCCCAACCCCGCCCATCCCCCTTCAGCCGATCTTAACGGCGGCCCGCTAGCCTTGTCGGATTGAAAAACCAGACGGGCCGGCCATGACAGCACAACGCGGCACTTCCACCTGGCCGCTGCTCCTCATCGCCTATGTGGCCATCGTGGCGGTGCTCATCGTCCGCGTTCTCTATCATCTCGATGCGACGCCGCTCCTCGCCGATACCGATGACGCCATGCGCATGACCGTGGTGCGTGATTTCCTCAACGGCCAGAACTGGTTCGATATCGTCCAGCATCGGCTCAACACGCCCCATGGCGCCGAAATCCACTGGTCACGGCTGATCGATGTGCCGATCGCCGCGCTCGTCCTGCTGTTCCGCCCCGTCGCCGGCGCCATGGCGGACAACTGGGCGGCTTTCGTCTATCCGCTGCTGCTGCTCTTCGTGCTGCTGGTGGTGAGCGTCAAACTCTGCGTCCGCCTGGTGGGGCCCGAAGGCGTGCTGCCCGCGGTGGCGCTGCCGGCCTTCTCGCCCTCCATCATGGCCGAATTCACCCCCGGCCGCATCGACCACCACAATGTCCAGATCATCCTGACCCTGGTCATCGCCTGGTGCTGCGTCGAGGCGCTGAAACGTCCACGCTTCGCCATCGCGGCCGGCATCGCCTGCGCCACCGCGCTCGCCATCGGCACCGAGGCGGTGCCCTGCGTTGCCTCCGCAATCCTCGCCTTCGGCATCGCCTGGGCCCTGCGCCCGGCCCATGCGAGGCTCCTGCGCGGCTTCGGCCTCAGCTTTGCGGTCTCGGCGCTCGTGCACATGGCCATCGCCCTGCCGCCCAGCCGCTGGCTGGTGCCGGCCTGCGATGCGCTCTCGATCGTCTATGTGGCAGCCGCCATCGGGGTGGCGCTGCTGTTTGGCTTTCTGTCGGTGTTGCCCATGGGGCGGCAATCCTGCTGGCAGCGGCTGCTGGTGGGCGCCCTCGCCGGCATTTTCCTCCTGGCGCTGCTGCTGGTGCTGTTCCCGAACTGCATGGGCGGCCCCTATGCGGCGGTCGATCCGTGGCTGGTGCACAACTGGCTCGATCAGGTCACCGAGGCGCGCCCCGCCTGGGAAAGCCTTATCGGCCTGCCCGCCTATACGGTGGCCGCCATGCTGCCGATCCTGGGCGCGCTCGTGGTCATCGCCTGGCGCCTGTGGCGGCGCACCGGCGCCGATCTCGGCGAATGGGCCGTGGTCGGGCTGTTCCTGCTGCTGGCCGTGCTGGTGGCCTGCGTGCAGATCCGCGGCGCCCGCATCGCGGGCATCGTGGCGGTCCCGGTCGGCGCCTGGCTCATCGTCACCGCGCGCCATCATTACCTCGCCCGGCAGCGGCCCCTGCAGATCGCCGGCCTCATCGGCAGCTGGCTGCTGTTCGCCGGCATCGCCATCTTCACCGCCATCGCGAGCATCGGCCAACTGATCCCGTCCGGCGGCAGCGCCATGACCGGTAGCGGCGCCTTGACCGCCGGCGCCGACCCCGGCCCCTGCCTCATGCCCCAGGCCTTCGCACCCCTTGCCGCCATGCCGCCGGCCCGCATCATGACGCCGATCGATCTCGGCTCGCACATGCTGCTCAATACCGCGCATTCGGTGGTCTCGGCGCCCTATCACCGCGATCAGCAGGGCGTGCTCGATACATTCCGCTTCTTCAACGGCCCGATCGATGCGGCGCGCTTCATCTTGCAGGCCCGCGGCGTCACCATGGTGGTGACCTGTCCGGCGCTGCCCGAAATGCGCGGCCTTGCCGACGCGACGGCGGATTCCTTCATCCGCCTGTCGGCGGCGCAGGCGTTGCCCGCCTGGCTCAAGGACGAAACGCCGCCCGGCTCGCCGCTCAGGATTTACGCGGTGCTTTCTCGCTAGGGGGCTCCAGCCCCAGCTCCTGGCGCATCTTCCGCGTCAGCTTGCTGGCGATGGCGCGGTGCGCCTCCATCACATAGGCCCGCAGGTCGTCGTCGCTGAGCGGCGCCGATCCCGTCACCGACACCCAGCCGCGCTTGGCCAGATACGGCGCCTGCGTGACGCCTTCGAGATCGGTCAGCATGTCGAAGGTGAATTCCGTCACCTTGAAGCAGAGGCCCGCCGGGCCGGGGCTCAGCATGGCGAACATCTTGTCGCCCACCTTGGCGACCGATGAATCACCCCATTGATGGACGATCGTGACGGCCGGCAGGCTCAGCGTGAAGCTTTCGAAACCGTCCTGGGTGAGAAGGCTCATGCGCCGCCTCCCGCAGGGACAGTGGTTTGGAGAAGGGCGGTCCAGACGTTCGAGAACATGGCACAACTCCCACAACACATGGTTGGACTAGGTTGAGCGAGAACTATCAGAACGGGTCGGTCGTCACGTAGCGGCGGCCCTGCCGGCTGCGTCCCAGAAACGCCAGGATCACGCCTGGCACCCCGAACACCAGGAAAGCGGGGCAGGCCAGAACCGCGTTCAGCCCCACTTCCAGCATCGCGCCGAACAGCCGGCCCGATACGAACCCCTGCACCACCGTCAGGCTTTGCGGCGTGAACTGCGTCCACAACGCGCTCAGCGAGGTCAGCACCACTGTGTTGCCCGCCAGCGATTTGATGCCGTCCACAATGACGAGCACCAGCCCAATACCCAACAACCAGGTTCCGACGATGCGCAGGATAAGCCGCATATTTTCCTTCAGCACCGCCGACTTCGCCGTCGGGGGCGCGCCCCGTCCGGTTCGTCACATCTGGCACGCTCGTGCGATTGCCCACAAGATAGGATCGAAAGCCTATCAAACAATGCACAATCTCCTGCGCATGGTCCCTTGCGGTCGGCGCTTTCATCAGTATAGTGCGCCCGCTTGCGACCCGACCGGCTGCCCATGGGCAGCCCTCGGAGGCAAATGCGGAGAGATGGCCGAGTGGTCGAAGGCGCACGCCTGGAAAGTGTGTAGGCGGGTAACCGTCTCAAGGGTTCGAATCCCTTTCTCTCCGCCAGTTGCCCGAACCAGCCTTCAGAGACTGCGATCGGCCCGTGCTCTTGATTTAGTCGAAGGTCATGCCGGCTAGCATGCTCTTGATGTTCTCATAGCTCACGTTGCTGGTGAGCGGCACGTAGAACTCACCGCGAACAAGGCAGCCTTTATCCAAAACGAAAAATCGGGACGTAAACATCGTAACGGTAGAATTGCCCTTGAAGCTGACCCCGCCGACACCCTCCACGGAATAGCCGTCCCGCATCTTGATCACGTCGAACTCGATCTGGTCTTTCGACGTGACGACCTTGCTGAGAGGGTCTCCCCGCGACAGCGCCTTGCTGTACGCACTGGCCTCCGGCGTCAGCGTGTTGAGCGTTTCGCGTTGCGCGGCTTCGAGCTGGGAAAGCATCTCTTTATCGACCTGTCCCTGATACGCCACAATGGAAGCCAGCTCGCTGACGAGAAGAAAACGTTCGCCGGGGAACTCGATGCTGGCGACGTATTGCCCTTTGAGGGCCTCATTGCTGTTCAATTGCGCCGCGATGGCGTTGTCGTCGCTAAACCCACCAAGCTCGGGCGCAAGGTTGAGACGAAGCGTGGAGGGGCAGTGCGGCAGGCGCAGTTGTAGCGAAAGATCGGCCGCAAAAGCCGGTTGTGCATAAGCCAAGGCAGCCAGCGCGAGCATCAACCGGAACATGATGAACTTTCAAAGTCGAGAGCACGTCCTTGAGACAATCATATCGGCCCGAGCCGCGAAAGCCCCCCAGCTTGACGCCGCCTGAAAAAAGTGGGGCGAGGACCGATGCCGGCCTGCGGTCTCAAAAACTGGAATTCAACGGTCTCCCGCCCGCAACAATCATGACACAATCAAACGGCACAGGAATCCAGGTCCGTGGCCCCCTCTGCATCCAGCTTTCGGGCCGTTCCCCGCATGGATTCCGCCCTTCGCCGGAAAGGCCCGGGGGGACCAGACAGGCTTGGGGAGGCTGGCAAAGCGCCATCCGCAGGGGCGGGGCGTCAGGAGCGGCACCACCGCTATCAGGCCGAAAGACCCACCGCTGATTTTTGAAACGGCAGAAAGCCTTCCAGCGCCTCGATCCGCGCGAGCCAGGCCCTGACGCCCGCATAGGGGGATAGGTCGACATTCCCCTCTGGCGCATTGGCGATGTAGCTATAGAGCGCCACATCCGCGATGGTCGGCTGATCACGCACGATGAACCGGTGCTGGGTGAGTTCGGCCTCGATGAGCCCGAGGATACGATGGGCCCGGGAAATGACTTCCTCGGCCCGAAAGTTCGCGCCAAACAGCGTGATCAGCCGTGCCGCGGCGGGGCCGTAAGCGATCTCGCCGGCGGCGACCGACAGCCATCGTTGAATTTTCGCTGCGGTCACCGCATCCTCCGGGAGCCAGTCGGTGCGGTTTCTTGATTTAGCCAGATACACCAGGATGGCATTTGAATCCGTGATCACCTGGTCGCCGTCCTCAAGCACGGGAACCTGTCCGAAGGGATTGAGCTTGAGGAAATCCGGAGATTTGTGTTCCCTGGTGCCGACATCGACAGCTATGGCCTCGAACGGCAGGCCGAGCAGCGACAGAAACAGCCGCGCGCGATGTGAGTGGCCGGAGAGCGGATAATAATGCAGTTTCATTGCTGGTCGGTCCATTGTCTCGACCCGGTGGGCAGGGATGTTGCCGGGGCCGAACGGTTAGCCAAATAGCGGGTTGCGCAAGCCGCCCCTCGCCGGGGTAGCCAAACGGACGGACTTTCGCAGGTTCGCAGTGCCTCTGTCGACACTATCCGGCGCGATGACCGTAAATGCGTTCATTCTGTCCGAAAATGCGCAGGTGTTCGACGGACGGACAGCGTTGCCGTTGGACCGCGATTTCCGAACTGCTAAGCTTTGGAATATTTGCTGCCGTACTGCCCGTAGTTGCCGTTGGACCGCGATTTCTGAACTGCTAAGCTTCGGTGGCTTTCACCACACGACAGTATTGCAGTTGCCGTTGGACCGCGATTTCTGAACTGCTAAGCTCAACCTTCGCTATTACCCGTGGTACGGCCGGTTGCCGTTGGACCGCGATTTCTGAACTGCTAAGCTCCGCCACGTGGCCTCACGCCTGCCTTCTCAGTTGCCGTTGGACCGCGATTTCTGAACTGCTAAGCTACATGATTTCGCAGATCGACGCAGTTTCGGGTTGCCGTTGGACCGCGATTTCTGAACTGCTAAGCTCTCCGCGTGCCGCTTCATAGATCAGCGTGAGTTGCCGTTGGACCGCGATTTCTGAACTGCTAAGCTAAGCGCAATTGGCTGAGCACGACCACGAGAGTTGCCGTTGGACCGCGATTTCTGAACTGCTAAGCTTCCGGCGTGCATCTGGACGATGGTCTTCCGGTTGCCGTTGGACCGCGATTTCTGAACTGCTAAGCTCATCTGGCCATTCAATTGCGGAGTGCTGTCGTTGCCGTTGGACCGCGATTTCTGAACTGCTAAGCTTGCAATCGCCGCCTCGGGCCGATCATATCAGTTGCCGTTGGACCGCGATTTCTGAACTGCTAAGCTGGCTTTCCTCGTGGAACGGCTGCACTAGCAGTTGCCGTTGGACCGCGATTTCTGAACTGCTAAGCTCTCCCCGGCCTCGTTCACCACGGCGCCGTTGTTGCCGTTGGACCGCGATTTCTGAACTGCTAAGCTCGGCGATGTGCAGTATCGCCCGATGATGCGGTTGCCGTTGGACCGCGATTTCTGAACTGCTAAGCTGCTCCTGCCGATCGCACCAGCACGGGTAAAGTTGCCGTTGGACCGCGATTTCTGAACTGCTAAGCTAAGGCATCAAGCATGGACTTTGACGGCGAAGTTGCCGTTGGACCGCGATTTCTGAACTGCTAAGCTTTTCAATGTGAATGGCACGACGCTCAAAAAGTTGCCGTTGGACCGCGATTTCTGAACTGCTAAGCTTGACGGCCCGGCTGCTTGTGTGTGAGCGCCGTTGCCGTTGGACCGCGATTTCTGAACTGCTAAGCTGACCCAGCGAATGTTGCAGATCGCTCGCCAGTTGCCGTTGGACCGCGATTTCTGAACTGCTAAGCTGACGAAGCAAACAAGCGGCTGAGCCTGTCCGTTGCCGTTGGACCGCGATTTCTGAACTGCTAAGCTAACGATCGTCCAGGGCGACTCGTATCGTATGTTGCCGTTGGACCGCGATTTCTGAACTGCTAAGCTAAAGCGTTACAAGGGAGCATACGGCGGCCGGTTGCCGTTGGACCGCGATTTCTGAACTGCTAAGCTTTAATGGCACAGTCGATCTATTCGCCGGAGGGTTGCCGTTGGACCGCGATTTCTGAACTGCTAAGCTCGGGGAAAGCGTCAACCGCCGCAGTGCCGCGTTGCCGTTGGACCGCGATTTCTGAACTGCTAAGCTCGGCTTCCGAACGAGCCGGTCAAGCATCAGGTTGCCGTTGGACCGCGATTTCTGAACTGCTAAGCTTTGCCCTTCCCCAGCATCCAGAATGCACCAGTTGCCGTTGGACCGCGATTTCTGAACTGCTAAGCTCGATACGGGTCGATTTCCTTGATTTCAAAGAGGAAATCGACCCTCGTCGCGTCGCCAAAATACATGGCGACGCTAGAAAAGTGCCATTTGGCTGGGATTTTTCCGCGGCTCCCTGCGGCCCTGGTCGGAAAAGCGGATGATGTTTTCATACTGCCGGTCGGTGAACTGAAAGATGTACACATCGCCAAGATCAGGGAGTTGCGCTTCTATTTTGCGCGAATAGGATTCGAACTGTTCTTTCCCGTTACAGAAGCGAAGGTAGTTGGAAAGCTGGCTCATCTCAAAGCCTAAATCCAGAAGCGCCATGCGAAATTTTGTGGCGGCATGGCGTTGGGCCCTAGTCTCTACGGGCAGATCGAACGTGACGAGCATCCACATGAGTTGGTATCCACTAAGGTGGGTGGCGCCGGAATTGCCCTTGCGCTCACGCATTGTCCGCACCCGCCACGGTATCGGCAGGAACGGCCGGCGGGTTGGGGAATTCGAGCATGACCTTGCCGCTCTCGAAACTCTGGGCAAGGGAATGGACGAAGCGCTGGACCTGCACTGATAGCGGGGAAAGACCGAGCGGGCCGGGCAGGTCGAGAGTGGTGATGGCTGTCAGCGCCAGCTTGGTTTCGGGCGTGATGTCGGTATGGCCGGCATCGACGAGGTCGCGGACGAGCTGGTCGACCAGGGGCCGATAGGGCTCCATCAGGTCATCTGCAAGCGCGAAGGCATTGGCGCGATTGGCGTGAAAAATGCCGATGGTGGGATGCAGGCCCGCAGCGCAGATGGCGCGCGAGACAATGGCCCGCAGCACCGTATAGCCATAATTGAGAAGGCTGTTGATGCCGGCGGCATCCTGATCGCGGAGAAACTCGGCGCCGAAAAGCGTCTTCCAGTATCGGCGGGCCGCCTGGGCCTCGACGTTGTCGGGATCCCCGAGCGCACTTTTCGGCTCAGCAGATCGAAGGCCCCGGCCTCGTGGCCGTTACGGGCGAGCACCTGTCCCTGCATGCGGATCTTGGCCCTGGTGATATGGGCCCATAGCTGTTTTGTGAGGGGCCGGGAGGCGGCCAGTTGCGCCCGCATGCGCGCCCCCTGCAGATGGTGGCCTTCCATCGGCCAAACCATGGCGGCCGGCGCGTGGTTGGTGCCGCAGATGACGACGGGAATGCCGCGGTCGCCGAGGCGCGTGAAGACGCTGGTGGACCATGTGGTGCCATGGGCGTGGACGATGAGCGCGCCGATATCGTCGAGTGGAATGCGGCCCCGTTCTTCTTTGCCGGCGCTCACGGTCAGGAAACCGCGATTGACGGCCAAGAAAAGGTTGTCGGTTGCTATATCGACCACGCGCTCCATGAATGGGGTTTAGTATGGTCAGGCGAATTTCCCAATATTTGACTGATGTTTACGTTAATTCAGGTGAAACCATGCGTCATGTCCAGCCTTTGAGGTTCTGCGGTCCGCTCCGGTGAGTATGGGGCAAGTCGTGGGCCTGTCGAGGTAACGCCGCGCGCGTCAGGCCTGAGCCTCGCCCCGCCTCTTGAGGGTGCGGATCGTTCCGATCTCATCCACGCGCAGTTTGCGGAGGTTGATTTTCTTGAGGCCGCCAGCCGTTGGGGCGAAATATTTGAAGGCGTCGAAGGCCGGCTCGCCCTTGCGGTCCCGGATATTGCGGGCGATCGCCTCTTCCTCGGTGGTGGGCAGGGCATCGCGCCGCTTGAGGTCGCCGGATTCGGTGTGAGCCACCAGGGTCACCTGCCCGTTCTGGCCGAATTTGACCACGATGCCGATGGTCGGGCCATCCTTGGGGTGGTCATAGGCCACCATGTCGCCCTGTTGCAGGAAAAGGACGCGTCGCGCCGCCGGGTGCGGGCGCACGCTGCTCCAGTCGAAATGCGGCTGGTGGGCCTCGAACAGCGTGATGACTTTTGCGATCCACTTGCCGTCGGGCATTTCCCATACGTCGTAGCGGTAGTTGGCATCGCCCTTATAGCCCTTATAGGCTCGCCCGGCTGCGTCGCGTATGGCAATGACCTTGAGGCTCTCGGTGACCCGGACGTGGCGGATGCCGCCGAATTTCTGGTCCTTCTGGCTGAAATCGAGCATGGCGGCGGCGAAATCCTTGCGGCCCGAAATGGCGTTTTGCAGCCGTTCGCGCAGTTCGGAATCGCGGATTGCCGGAATGTCTTTTTCGGTGAGCGAGAGGAATGGCTTGCGCCGCACCACGATGGGGTTATGGCGTTCGTCCACCTCGTCGGTAAGGCCATAGGCCGTATCGTTGTGCAATTGGCCGCTGGTCCGGCCCATCTCACCCGGGCGGGGCAGGGTGCCGTGATCGGCCTTGTGGCTGACGGTTATGCGCTCGATGCTGGCTTTGAGGTCGTCGCGAAAATTCGGCCAGGGCGGGTCGATCTTGCCGATGGTCTCCTCCAGCGCCCGGGCTTCGCGGCCGCCCGCCACGCTGGCGATGCGCTGCAGCAGGGCGCGCGTGGTGACGCCCACCACGGCCGCGTCGATGGCATGATGGCGATGATCGTTCCGGTTCTTCTGGTTGTGATCGGCCAGAATGGAATTGAGGCCCCATTGGCGGCGCAGCATTTCGGTCATGCGTCCGGTAATGACGCGGACATGGTTCCTGCGCGCCGGCTCGCCCTTTGCGTCAGGCTCCTCGTCCGGATAGAGCGCCGCCATATATTCATGTGCGAGGCGTGAAAGATATTGCGTGTCGGTCAACTGGCGGGCGAGGAAGGTTTCCTCGTCGGCAAATTTCTTCATGGCATCGCGCCCGAAGCGCCAGCGCTTGTTGAGCGGCAGGCGGTTGGCGCGTTCGAGGATTTCGTCATACCTGGCCTGCCATTGCGGCACGTCCGCTGGGGCGTGGTCGGCTTTCTGGCGATTGCAGGCGACGTGGCAGACGATGCGGTTGGCCTGGCTGTCGTCGAGCGTTCTGGACCAGGGCAGGATATGGTCGATGTCGACTTCGCTTGAAAACAGCGTCCCGATGCCGATGGGTTTGCCGCAATACACACAGACGCGGTTTTCGGGCGCCGCCCGGTCAAGGTCTTCCCAGAGTTTCAGCAGCACGCGGTTATAGCCGCTATCGACGTGGCCAAGCTCGATCAGCTTGGCGGACCGTTGCTCGGCGTCACGGGTATTGCGGGCGATCTCGATATTCTTTTCGCGTTTTTGCTCTTCGTTGAGCTTGAGTTCGCGCGCCAGCTCGATGGCAATCTGCTCGGGTTTGCCGTAACGGGCGATGAGCGCGTTGAGAACGCGGCGCAATTGGTTGAGCCCGATATGGACCGTGGGGTTGGTGATACGGCCCTTGCGGATATCGTAAGGGTCTTCCGGCGCTTCCGTGCCGGGCGGAATGCGGCGGGCGATGACCTCCTGATATTTGGGTAGTTGGTCATGGCCATCGCCACGGGTCAGCAACGCATGGTCGTAGCCGGCCCGGTGGGCCGCTTCCGCCTCGGGGATCACGTCCGCCTTGAGCTCGGCGAGTATTTCGGTGAGCGCGGTTTCGCCGAGCCGGCCATAGCCTTCGGGCAGGCGCGCGGCGAGGATGGCGTCGATGCGGTCGGGCGCCAGCGCATGGTTCTGTTCGAGCCACGCGGTCAGCTCCAGCGGATCTTCGAGAGTGCGCAGCATGTCGATGATCGTCCAGCGCTCGCCAAGGGGCAGCGAGAACCAGGACTGGCCGAACCGCGTATTCGTCGAAAGTTCGGCCGCGACCTCGTCGCCCTTCATCTTGCCGCGGCTTTCGGTCTCCTTGTTGAAGCGCGTGCCGGTGGGGGCGCCAGCCGTTTTGCGCAGGGCGGTGAAGGCCGCCTCGCGTTGGGCTTTCAACTGATTGACGAGAGCATCGCGCTGGTCGAGCGTCAGCTTGCTCGGCTGCTGGGCGCGGTCGACAAGGGCCAGCTCGTTGACTTCCTTGTAGAGCCGGAATTCCTGGAACAGTGGATGGGCGCGGGGCAGGCGCTTTTCTGCCGGGTTGAAGCTGCAATTGCCGACCTGCACCGGCTTCAGGGGGCGCTGGTGGAAGATGACGGTTTCCAGGTGCTCCCGGCGCTCCTCGGTCAGCTCATCGGGATGATACGCGGCCTGCGCCCTCCAGATGACGTTGAATTCCTCGCGCAACAGGCTGCGCTCGGGATAAAAGCCATAGCCCTCCTCCAGCTTGTCATCCTTGCCCGGCATGCGGGAGGGGCGCACCCGTACCCATTTGCCGTCGAGGCGCCGCCGGTGGAGATATTCCCCAAAGGTGCGGGTGCCGGCTGCGCCGATCTCGCTTTTGAGCCGGGAAATCCCCGTCGCGATCTTGCCCTGGTCATTGTCACGCTTGTCGGTCTTGCGATTGGATTTGAAGCCGCGGCGCTGGTTGAGATGGAAAAGGGCGCGGCCGACATGGTGCAGCGGCAGCCTTTCGTCGAGCGCGCGGGCGCGCAGCGCATAGACATCGGCCGCCACCGCTCCGGCCGCCCGGTCATTGGTTTCGGCAACCAGGGCGCGGCGGGCAGCGGGCGTGTCAGGCATCAGGCCATATTCGATCAGCGTGCGGATGACGGCCTTGCGGCGGCGCTTGTAGCGATCGCGGCGGCGGGCCATGCCACGGGCGATACGCCGGCCCTCGGCAAGGGAAGTGCCGGATTTCGGCTCACGGCCATCCGAAAAGATGCGCACGAAAGAATATTCCAGCTCCTCCGGAATACAGCGGGAATCCAGTTTGAACACTGCGCCGCCAATTGAATTGGTGCCGATATCGAAACTGAAAAGTCTTTTCTGTATCATTTTTTATCCCCCCAAATAGTCAGAGGGTGTCACAAGTGGCGACCGCGTGCCAAGTGGCTGGAGCCGGTCCGTCGATCTCCCTGGCAAGACCTACTCTGCGACGACCTGGCCTTGGGTTCGTCCTGAGGCTTGCGGCACCCGCCCGTGGGTTTCTGAAGCGTCGGGGGCTAATCGGCAAAAGTATCGGCGAGAGCTGCCGTCCTTGCGTTTTTCCGATTGCGTTTTGGGTTGCGATTGGTATCTTAAGGTTACTGCCTAGCAGTTCAGAAATCGCGGTCTGGCTGTTAACAAGCTTCGATTGCACCAAATAAAACGCAGCCCATGGGCTGCGTTTTTTTGTTTGATACAGCCCGGCCGCCCTAAGCCGGCAATATTGCCGAAGCCTTCAGGCACAGGAAGAAAAAGTCAGTTCCTGTCGCTTTCTGTATTTTCCTGACACCAACTTGCGGGTATAGTCCGTTTCTTTACTCACCTGCTGAGCTTTCGGCTAATAAATGCTTTAATATTCGCATGTTACGCGTATAAGGATTCTCACCGGTCCGGGTGGCAGGGATGAGAATTCCGAGTGCTTTCGAGCGCCCGGGCGGTCGGGTCGGCGGGTTGCGTCAGGCATGGAAATGCTGGACTTTTGAAGCGACCGTCGGAGTGATTCTGACTGATCGGGACGTGCCTGTTTTAAGTTTTTATACGACTAGCCATTTGGTTTGACCTTATACTTTGGGGGGGATTTATGGATAATTCTGCCAAATCCGCAGCCGCTACGACCGCGCACGATCGGCAAACGCCCGAGCCCGCATATCGCCATCTGATGTGACGAACCGCCCGATGATCTGGCGCAGCATGGATCACTCCGCTGCCTCACTTCGGCGCATGAGCCGGCATCGCTCGGGCCGGATCACCAATGCCATTTCCATTCCGATCTCGTCATTCCCGATGAGCTTGGCTTTTCCATTCAGCACACCGGGCGCCGCTTCGCTCTTTTGGCGGGGCGCGGCCGGGAAGTACTGGGTTCTAAAAGATGTCCATGAGCTACCAGAAGCAAACGCAACGCGTGTCCATAGCCAGGCGCGCCTGCCGTGATCTTTTTTGCCGCGCCGCGCTGGTGGCTGCGGCCGCCGTGTTGGCGCTTGCCGCACCGGCTCATGCGGCGGATCGGTACTGGGATGCCAATGGCACCACCGGCGGCGTCGGCGGCACGGGCGCCTGGAACCTCAGCGGCCTCAACTGGAGCCCGCTCGGCGACGGCGTCGCCGGTCCCTATGCGGCCTGGAGCAATTCGGCGCTGGACAACGCGATTTTCGGCGGGACGGCGGCCACCAGCACGGTGACGGTCAACGGCGCGATCACCGTTCACAATCTGACCTTCAATGCGCCCGGCTACACGCTCAACGGCGGCATCGTAACGCTTGGCGGCGCGGCGCCAACCATCGCGGGCGGCGCCACGATCAATTCGGTGCTCGCCGGCTCGGCTGGCTTGACCAAGATCGGCAACAGCACGCTCATCCTGAACGGTGCCAATACGTTCACGGGCGCCATCAATATCAATGACGGCACCCTTAATGCCATCAACGACGCGGCCCTTGGCAATGTGGGCAACCAGGTATTCACCGCCGCCGGCAAGATCGTCACGTTGATAATGAACGGCCCCTCGACCGGCCGCACCATGACGGTGGGGAACGGCGGCACGCTGTTGCTGCAGGGCGCGGGCGTCGGCTCCGCCTTGATCAAGGGCAGCGGCAGCGTCCAGGTCAGTGGCAATGGCGTTACCCTCAGCAACGATGCGAGCAGCTATACGGGCGCGACGCTTTTCAGCGGTTGTACGGGCACTCCCTGCTCGGCGAGCTTCACCTCGATCGCCGATTTCGGCATCGCGAGCTCTTTGGGTGCGGCGGATGCCCTCAATGGCACGATCACCTACATCCAGGTAGGGGGCATCCCTTCCGAGCTCAATTACATCGGCGATGGCGATAGCTCCAACCGCGGCTGGCAAATCTTCTCCAACGACCTGGCTTTCCGTAACAAGGGAACCGGAACGCTTACGCTCACGGGCGATGTGTTCGTCTCGGGGGGCGGCAGCTTCAATGCGGATGCGGCCGATATCCGGCTTCTCGGGGTTTTGGGCGGGGGCGCCTACAGTTTCAACTCCCTGGCCGGCCACACCGTCACGCTGGGCGACGCCAACACCTTCACGGGTGCTGCAACCATCGGCGGCATCGTCAATGCCGCAACGCTCGCCAACGCCAATTTGACCAGCTCGCTCGGCGCCGGCACGGCCATCGCGCTGAATGCCGGTACGTTGAACTATACCGGTGCGGGCGCCGGCAGCGACCGTACGTGGACCGTCGCCACCGGGACCAGCAGCATCCTGAATAACGGCACCGGCGCGCTCGATCTGAGCGGCACCGCGGCGTTGACGGCGGCCGGCAGCGCCTTGACGCTGGGCGGCGGCTTCAATGGTGTGAACATCTATTCGGGCGCCATTTCGGGGCTTGGCGGGCTGGTCAGCGATGGCGCCGGCACCTGGCTTTTGAACGGGGCAAACAGTTTTGCGGGCAGCGTCACCGTCAATGGCGGTACGCTGAAAGCCGGCAGCGCGTCGGCCTTCGGAAACGGGCATAGCTTCGCCGTCAATGGCGGCACGCTCGATCTCGGCGGCTTTGACCTGGGCGCGGTTTCCCTCACCGGCGCCGGCGGCACGGTCGCCCTGGGCGCCAACACGCTGACGGTCGCCGTGCAGAGCCCCACGACCGTTCAGACCTATGCGGGCAATATCGCCGGGACGGGCCAGTTGCACAAGACGGGTGCGGGCACGCTGACCCTCAAGGGGGCCAACACCTATACGGGCGCCACCACGGTCAGCGGTGGCAAGCTGTTGCTGGATTTTTCCGGCGCCGGCGGCCCAAGCACCAACATCGTGGCGTCCTCGTCCGCCCTCAGCCTCACGGGGGGCACGCTTGCCGTGCAGGGCGGCGCCGGTGAGAACGACACGCAGACTTTCAATGGCCTCACCATCAATGCCGGCAGCAACACCGTCAGCGCCGCCAGCGGCGCGGGTGGCAGCGTCAATCTCAACCTCGGCGCCGTCAACGCGCCAGGTGGGTTCGTCAACTTCATCCTGCCGGCCGCCGGCACCGGCGCCATCACCACCACCAATGCCGATGGCAAGATGGGCGCCTGGGCCATCGCCAACAGCACCGATTATGCCAAGGTCGTCGGAGGCAAGATCGTCGCCTTCGATGCCTCCGACTACACCAACACCGATGACGCCGGCCAGTGGCAGAGCGGACAGGTCATCACCGACGTCGGGGGCCTGGGGCCCAATACGCCGTTCTTTGGTACCGTTAACGCCGACACGGCCCTCGGAGGCCTGCGTTACACGGTTGGATCGGCCGCAACCGTCACGATCGCCGCCGGCAAGACCCTCGGCGTCAGCGGCATGATCATTTTCGCGCCCAGCACAAGCGGCACCGGGGGGATCAACGGCGCCGGCTTTTTGACCGGCGGCCCTGGTGGCGGCGCGCTCGGCGTGCTGCAGAACAGCGACAACAGCTTCGTGTCGATCGGCACGCAGATCGTCGATAACGGCGGCCATACGGGCTTTGTCAAGGCCGGCAACGGCAAGGGCGCGGTTCGCCTGAGTGGCGTCAACAACAGCTACACGGGCGCCACCACATTGAGCGGCGGCACCCTGCAGGTCACCTCGCTCGCCAATGGCGGCGTCAACAGCAGCATCGGCGCCTCGGGCGCCAGCGCGTCCAATCTCGTGCTCGAAAGCGGCGTCCTGTCCTATATCGGCACCACCGACGTGGTGACCGATCGCGGCATGACCCTTGTCAATGGCGGCATCGACCGGGCCATCGATATCGGGGCCGCCCGAACCGTTGAATTTTCCGGGTTGGTGACAAGCCCCGACAATGCCGGCCTGTCCAAGACCGGGTTGGGCACGCTGGTGCTGTCTAACGCCGCCAACGATTATGTGGGCGCCACCACGATCACCGGCACAGGTTCCACCACGGCGAGCAGCACGCTTGAGGTGAACAAGCTTGCCAATGGCGGCGCGGCCAGCGGCATCGGCGCTGCGAGCAAGGATTCCGGCAACCTCGTTTTGAGCATGGGCGGGCGTTTGCGTTATACCGGCGGTACCGTCACCATCGATCGCGGCTTCACGCTCGGAGCCGGGTCGGCAGGTGGCCGCATCGATGTCGCAGAGGCCGGCACCACGCTGACCATCGGTGGCATCGTGGTTGGCACCGGAGCATTTACCAAGGAAGGCGCGGGCACACTCATCCTGTGCGGCAACAACACCCGGACCGGCGCCACTACCGTGGCGGCCGGCATATTGAGGGCCTGTAATTCCCAGTCCTTCGGCGCTCCCGGAACGGCCGGCAGCATGACGGTCAATGCCGGGGCGTTGCTGGACCTCGAGGGCTTCGACACCACGATCGGGGCCCTTGTGGGCGCCGGTACCGTCGAGACCGATGGGGCCGCACTGACAATCCGCGGTGGCGGCACCTTCACGGGCGCCGTCACTGGCAGCGGCACCTTGGCGGTGTTCGGCGGACAGATATTCAACGGCTGTGGGAACAGCTATACGGGCGGCACCACCATCGGCAACAGCACGCTGAGCACCGATTGCCTGAAAGATGGCGGCGCCGGCAGCGGCATCGGCGCATCGAGCAACGCCCCGGGCAATCTCACCTTCCTGGCCGACAGCGTGCTGAACTATACCGGCCTCACCCAGACCGTCGATCGCGGCTTCACGCTGGCGGGCGGCTTCGGCAACGTCCAGGTGAACAATGCCGCCACCACGTTGACCTTCACCGGCCCCGTGGTGGGACCGGGCAGCCTGGTCAAGCGCGGCCCCGGCACGCTCGTCCTGTCGGGCGACAACACCTTTATGGGGCCAACGCTCGTTCAGGCCGGCCGGCTTGTCGCCGGCTCGCAAGGCGCCTTCGACAATAACGGTGCCCTCACCATGAGCGACGTCGCGAATGCGGTGTTCGACGTCAACGGCAAAAACGTGCAGTTCTCCGCCCTCAAGGACGCCAACGCCAATTCCGGTGGTCTGTTTGGCGGCAATATCGACCTCAATGGCGGCACATTGACGGTTCTGGATGGTGGCGGCACCTATACGGGCGCCATCATCGGCAACGGCAACCTGATCAAGACCGGCACGACGTCACAGCCCCAGACCCTGGCCGGCTGCTCCAGCAGCTATACGGGCTCCACGACCATCAAGAAGGGCGTGCTGTCCGTCGCCTGCCTTGCCAATGGCGGCGCCAACAGCTCGATCGGCGCCTCCAGCGCGGCGGCCAGCAATCTCGTCCTCGATGGCGGTACCCTGCGCTATACCGGCGGCGGCAACAGCTCCACCGACCGCCAGCTCACCCTGGGGGCAACCCTGGGCAATGCCCTGGATGCCTCGGGAACGGGCTTGGGGACGGTGAACTTCACCAATACCGCGGCCATCACGTTCGCAATGCCCAATACCAGCCAGGCGCTGACATTGACGGGTGCCAATACCGGCGACAACACCTTCGCGGCCCAGATCATCAACAATGGCGCCGGCCAGACCTCGTTGAACAAGACCGGGCTGGGCACCTGGATATTGACCAATTCGAACAGCACCTATACGGGCGTCACCACCATCAGTGGCGGCGTGCTGGGCGTCGACAAGCTCACCAATGGTGGCACCGCCAGCAGCCTCGGCATGGCTTCCGCCGCCGCCTCCAACATCATCATCGGCAGTGGCTCGACCCTGCGTTACACCGGTGCGGGCGACAGCACCAACCGTCAGTTCACCCTGGCAACCGGCACCACCATCATCCAATCGTCGGGTACGGGCGCCATCCACTTCACCGACACTAGCCCGCTCACGCTCCAGGGCAACAACCAGGCGCGAACCATCGCGCTCGCCGGCACCGATACCGATGACAATTCGCTTGCCGCCTCGATCAAGAATGCCGGAACCGGCGTCACGACTCTCGCCAAGAACGGCACCGGAACCTGGATCCTCACCGGCAATCAATCATCCTATTCGGGCTCGACCACCGTCAATGCCGGCAGCCTGTTCATCGATGGCAACCAGTCGCTCGCCACCGGGCTCACCAGCGTGGCGTCGGGCGGCACGCTGGGCGGCAAGGGCATCATCGGCGGCGGCGTGACGGTGATCGATGGCGGCACGCTAGCACCGGGCAGCACCGATGGCCCCGGCACGCTGACCATCAAGGGCAGCCTGGCGCTGGCCGCCAATTCCACCCTCAACTACGAATTCGGCCAGGCCGGCGTCGTGGGCGGGCCGCTCAACGACCTCACCGAGGTGGCGGGCAACCTCACCCTCGATGGCAAGCTCAACATCGACGTGCCCACGGACGGCACTTTCGGCCCCGGCATCTACCGGGTGTTCAACTATGGCGGCACGCTGACCGACAACGGGCTCGCGCTGGGCGATGTGCCGATGGGCAGCGATGTCTCCGTCCATACCTCGATCGACAAGCAGGTCTTCCTCGTCAACCTGGCGGGCCTGCGCCTCAGCATTTGGGATGGCGATGCCGGCCCCAAATTCGATGGCCACATCAATGGCGGCGACGGCACCTGGACTGCCGACAGCGCCAACGACAACTGGACCGAAATGACCGGGGCGGCCAATGGCCCCTATACGGATGGCAGCTTCGCGGCCTTCGCCGCCACGCCGGGTACGGTGACGGTGGATGATGGCGCCGGCGCCGTCAGGGCCTCCGGCATGCAGTTCGCCAGCAGCGGTTACACCATCAATGGCGATGCGGTGACGATGGTCGGCCCGCAATCGACCATTCGGGTCGGCGACGGTACGGCGGCGTCGGCGGGTTACACCACCACCATCGCGTCGCAACTGACCGGCGCCAGCGTCGTCGAAAAGACCGATCTCGGCACCTTGATCCTTACCGGGGCCAGCAACTACACCGGCACCGTCATCAGCGCAGGCACGCTGCAACTGGGCAATGGCGGTACCACCGGCTCCATTACGGGCGATGTCGCCGACAATGCCACGCTGGTCGTCGACCGCTCCAACCAGGTGACGCTCGGCGGCGCCATTTCGGGAAGCGGCAAGCTCAACCAGATCGGCACGGGCACGACGATCCTCACCGGCGCAAACACCTATACGGGCGGCACCACCATCAGCGCCGGCGCGTTGCAGATCGGCAATGGCGGCACCACGGGGTCGCTTTCGGGCAATGTGGCCAACAACACCGCATTGGTGTTCGACCGGAACAATAGCGCCAGCTTCGGCGGCGTGGTTTCCGGCGCCGGCACCCTCACCCAGAATGGCACCGGCCTCCTGACCCTGACGGGCGCCAACACCTATGGCGGCGTCACCACGGTGAATGCCGGCACCCTGCACATCAACGGCGATCAATCTGGCGCCACGGGGCTGACCGAGGTCGCCTCGGGCGGCACGCTCGGCGGCACCGGCATCATCGGTGGCGACGTCCAGGTCGATGACGGCGGCACGCTCGCCCCGGCCAGCCGTCCCGGCAAGCTGACGATCAATGGCGACCTGGCGCTTTCCGGCGGCTCCAGGCTCGCCTATGAGCTTGGGCAGGCCAATGTGGTGGGCGGCGCGCTCAACGATCTGACCGAGGTCAAGGGCGACCTGACCCTCGATGGCACGATCGACGTCACCACGTCCGCGGGCGGCAGCTTCGATCCCGGCGTCTATCGCATCATCAACTACAACGGCACGCTCACCGACCACACGCTGGCGGTCGGCTCGGCGCCGTCGGCCAACTATTTCGTGCAGACGTCGGTCGCCAACCAGGTGAACCTGGTCAACACCACGGGCTTGACGTTCAACTTCTGGGATGGCTCGGCGGGCCCCAAAAATGACGGCAAGGTCGAGGGTGGCGGCGGTACCTGGCAACTGGCAGGGGGCGAGGACAACTGGACCGGCATGAACGGCATGGTCAACGCCGCCTACACCAACCCGGCCTTCGCGGTCTTCCAGGGGACGGGCGGCACGGTAACGGTCGACAATGGCAATGGTGCCGTGACGGCCTCTGGCATGCAGTTCGCGGCAGATGGCTATCTGATCAATGGCGAAGATATCGGCCTGGCGGGCACGCAGGCCACCATCCGCGTCGGCGACGGCACGGCGGATGGGGCAGCCTACACGGCGACCATCGCCTCCAGCCTCACCGGCGCCAGTGAACTGGTGAAGGCCGATCAGGGCACGCTCATCCTTTCCGGCACCAACACCTATGCGGGCGGCACCACCATTACCGGCGGCACCCTGCAGCTCGGCAGTGGCGGCACCACAGGCAGCATCATGGGCGACGTGGCCGACAACGGCACGCTGGTCTTCGACCGCTCCGACACCGCCACCATTGCGGGCACCATCTCGGGCAGCGGCGCGGTCGTCCAGGCCGGCACGGGCACCACTATCCTCACGGCCGACAACACCCATGCGGGTGGCACCACCATCAGCGCCGGCACCCTGCAACTGGGCAATGGCGGCACCTCGGGCTGGGTGCTGGGCGATGTGGCCGACAATGGCAAGCTGGTCATCGACCGCAGCGATACGGTGACCCTCGATGGCACCGTCTCCGGCTCGGGCTCGCTCAGCCAGATCGGCGCCGGCACGACCACATTGACCGGGACCAACACCTATGCGGGCGGCACCACGATCAGTGCGGGTACGCTGCAGCTCGGCGATGGTGGCACTTCGGGCTCCCTCATGGGCAATGTGGCCGATAACGGCACGCTGGCCTTCGACCGTTCGGATGCCGTGACCTTCAGCGGCCTCATCTCGGGCAGCGGTGCGGTGCATCAACTCGGCTCCGGGACCACCATCCTCATGGCTGCCAACAGCTATCTGGGCACGACCGATGTCGATGCCGGCACCCTGCTGGTCGATGGCAACCAGAGCGCGGCGACGGGCCTTACCAGCGTAGGCGCCGGCGCGACGCTTGGCGGCACCGGCACTATCGGTGGCGACGTGAAGCTTGCCGATAACGGCATTCTCAACCCTGGCAACGCCACCGAAGCGCCTGGTACGCTCGCCATCAAGGGCGACCTGACGCTCTCCGATTCCACCAAGCTCGCCTATAATTTCGGGCAGGCCAACGTGCCGGGCGGACCGTTCAACGACCTGACCCAGGCCGGGGGCGATCTCGTGCTCGACGGCAAGCTCGACGTGATGGCGACGCCTGGCCGCAATTTCGATCCCGGCCTTTATCGCATCATCAGCTATGGCGGCACGTTGACCGACAATACGCTCGATGTCGTCTCGGCGCCCTCGCCGGAATATTTCGTGCAGACCGCCATCGATCATCAGGTGAACCTGGTCAATACCGATGGGCTGGAGCTGAATTTCTGGGACGGCGCGGCTGGCCCTGCCAATGATGGCGTGGTGCAGGGCGGTGACGGCACCTGGCATGTCGCCGGCGCGGAAAACAGCTGGACCGACGCATCGGGCTCGGTCAACGCGTCTTACGAGAACGGCAGCTTCGCCATCTTCGCGGGCACCGCCGGAACGGTCACGGTCGATGACCAGAATGGCCCCGTGACGGCGGCAGGCATGCAGTTCGGCAGTGACGGCTATGACGTCAAGGGCGACGCCCTCACGCTGGTCGGATCGCAATCGATCATCCGTGTCGGGGACGGCTCGACGGTAGGGGCAGGCTTCACCGCCACCATCGATTCCGTGCTGGAGGGTGATGGCGAATTGGTCAAGACCGATCTCGGCACGCTCGTGCTCAACGGCCACAATACGTATACGGGTGGCACCGCCATCAATGGCGGCACCGTTAAGATCTCGGCCGAAGACAATCTCGGCAATGCGGCCGGCGGGGTGACGCTCGATGGCGGCACGCTCAACACCACGGCGGGCATGACGCTGAACCGCACCCTGCATCTGGCGGGCGCGGGCACCTTCCTCACCGATCCCGACACCACGGCGAAACTAACCGGTAATATCGACGGGGTGGGCTCGCTCACCAAGACCGGCGACGGCACGCTCGTCGTGACCGGCGATGTTACCCATACGGGCGGCACCCTGATCAGCGCCGGCACCCTGCAGGTCGGCGATGGCGGCACGTCCGGCTCGCTTGCGGGCAATGTCACCGACAACGCCACATTGGCCTTCAACCGCTCCGACAGCGCCACCTTCGGTGGTATCGCCTCGGGCACCGGCGCGCTTGCCCAGCTCGGCCACGGCACCACCATCCTCACCGGCGCCAACACCTATGCGGGCGGCACCACGATCAGCGCCGGCACACTGCAACTGGGCAATGGCGGCACCACCGGCTCGATCGTGGGCAATGTTGCAGACAACGGCACCCTGGCCTTCAACCGCTCCGACGATCTGAGCTTCGATGGCGTGATCTCGGGCAGCGGTGGCCTCAGCCACATGGGCACCGGCAAGACCGTCCTGACCGCGATCAGCACGCTGACGGGCGCCACCGACGTGTTCGCCGGCCGGCTTTCGGTCAACGGTTCGATCGGTAACTCGGCGGTGCTCGTCCACGATGGCGGCACGCTGATGGGCTCCGGCACGGTCGGCGCGACGACGGTCGCCCAGAACGGCACCATCGCACCGGGCAACAGCATCGGCACACTCAACGTCAACGGTAATTACACGCAACAGGCCGGCGCGATCTATCAGGCTGAGGTCAATCCGACTTCGGCCGACGCGGACCGCATCAACGTCGCCGGCAGCGCCACGCTTGACGATGGCGCCATCGTCAAGGTGGTGAAGAACCCGGTCGCCCCCTATGTGGCCGGCACGCGCTACACCATCCTCACCGCCAGCGGCGGCCTCAAGGGCACGTTCGACCTGACGGGCGACACCGACCTCACGGCGTTCATCTACCTGACGGATGCCTATGACGCCAACAACGCCTATCTGGTGACCAAGCAGAGCCGCACCATCGGATCGATCGGCGGCACTCCCAACCAGATCGCCACCGGCACCGGCGTTACGAGCCTGCCGGCGGACAATCCGGTGCAGATCGCCATCCTCAACCAGCCCGATGTCGATGCGGCGCATGCCGCGCTCGACCTGCTGTCGGGTGAAATCCATGCCTCGACGCAGACGGCCACCATCGAGAACGGCCATCTGCTGCGCGATGCCGCCACCGATCGCCTCCGCGGCAGCTTCTGCGCCGTCGGCACTGAAGCGCTGGCGTCCCGGCAGGCAAACGGCAGCCCCAGGACGGCAGCCGATTGCGATGCTGCATCGGCGCCGCCCGCAGTGTGGAGCCAGGCGCTCGGCGCCTGGGGCCATACGGATACGGATCACAATGCCGCAGCCTTCGATCGCTCCACCGGTGGCCTGCTGATCGGTGGCGATGCGCCGCTCGGCAACTGGCGCGTCGGCGCCTTCGCGGGCCTCGGCCAGGGCACCATCGACATCGGCGACCGCAATTCCTCGGCAACCAGCGGGGAATATTACCTGGGCATCTATGGCGGCACGCAATGGGGCAATCTCGGCCTGCGCACCGGCGCCACCTATACCTGGCAGGATATCGCCACCAGCCGGCATGCGGGCTTCCAGGGCTTCGCCGATGACCTCTCGGCCGACTATCATGCCGGCGTCACCCAGGTCTTCGCCGATCTCGGCTATCGCATCGATGCCGGCCCGGTGGCGCTGGAGCCCTTCGCCAACCTGGCCTATGTGGGCGTCGATACCGACGGCTTCACCGAGCATGGCGGGGCCGCGGCACTGCACAGCCCCGGCAACAGCACCGACACGGTGTTCACCACCCTGGGGCTGCGGGCCTCCATGGCCTTCGATCTCAACGGTATCGCCGGCATCGCGCGTGGCTCCGTAGGCCTGCGCCACGCCTCCGACGACACCACGCCGATCTCGACGCTTGCCTTTGCGGGTGGCTCCGATTTCGACATCGCCGGTGGCCCCATCGCCAGGGACACCCTCCTCCTCAACGCCGGCCTCGATTTCGCCCTCACCGACAACACCACCCTCAGCCTCTCCTACGAGGGCCAGTTCTCGGGCAGCACCAGCGAACAGGCCGTCAAGGGAACCTTCGACATCAAGTTCTGAGGTTGTGGGCCGGAGCGGGGAGGGGGCGGTCCCCTTCGTTCCTCCGGCCGGAGGGGCTTGCGACGCTGGTGCCGCCTCAATAAACGCCGCGCCCCTATTCCATCCGCTCGACCAGATGCGCGCGTGAGGGGCCGGGCGGGAACGGGTCGCCGAAATATTGGGTTTCGCGGGCGACCTTGTGGTCCTCGAATTCCATCACGCTCACCACATGGGATGGGCGGCCGTCATAGGCGAGGATGAATTCGGTCACCCACAAATTGCCCGAGCCCACGATGCGGCGGACCGTGAAGCGCTTGGAACTCGGCTGTGCGACCCGCGACGCCTGGATGTTATGCCGTCCGCGGATGCGTTCGCCCGATTGCGGGTATTCGAGGATGGCGTCGTCCCGGTAAATGTCGTGCTCGACGTCGAAATCATTGGCGTCCGAGGCGGCCCAGTGCCGGTCGAGCGCCTGACGCAAAAGGGCGTCGTCGACGTTGCCGCTTTCTGCCATCGCAGCCTCCCGCGCCACTCATGAACCCACAGGGTATCAGCAGCCCTGCAGCAAGGCGAATCGCCTGTCCGAAAATGAAAACCCGGGCCTGAGCCCGGGTTTTGTGCTTCCTGATATCGCCTCGGCGGACGATCTGGCCAAAGGCTTCGCCTAGAAAACCTGACGGAAGACGACAAACAGCACGAAGGCGAGGGCGATCGAGCAGGGCAGGGTCAGCACCCAGGCGAGCAGCAGGTTGCGCACCGTCGACCATTGCAGGCCCGAGCCGTTCGCCGCCATGGTGCCCGCGACGCCCGATGACAAGACGTGCGTCGTCGATACCGGCAGGCCGAACCTGTCGGCCATGCCGATGGTGATCATCGCCACGATTTCGGCGGCGGCGCCCTGGCCATAGGTCAGGTGGCTCTTGCCGATCTTCTCGCCAACCGTCACCACAATGCGCTTCCAGCCAACCATCGTGCCAAGCCCAAGCGCCAGCGCGACCGCAACCTTCACCCACAGCGGGATGAACTTCGTCGCATTGTCGACCGCCTTGTGATAGTCCGTCACCGCCTTCAGATCGTCGGCCTGCATCGGCAGCAGCTGCTTCTTGTCGATCAGCTTGAGCGCCTCGCCGATCAGGTAGATGTCGTTGCGGGCGTTGCTGACCAGGTCGGTGGGCACCTTGTCGACCGAGGCATAGGGCTGCAGCGAAGCGGTGGTGT
>DASYCZ010000035.1:0-151985 GCA_036499825.1 Devosiaceae bacterium | reverse complement strand
TCGCCCTCTCGCTACGATGTAATTGTGGCGAGAGGCTGAAGGATGCAAGGGGCAACGGCACCGCGTATTTGCAACTACACGCTCGGTGTCATTCCCGCGAAGGCGGGAATCCAGATCGGGTTTGCGGACGTCCGAGACCTCAGCCCTGGATTCCCGCCTTCGCGGGAATGACATCCGTTGGCCAAGCCCGAAACGGCCGCGTCCTCAATACCCCGCGTCGCCGCCGACCAGGATTTCCCGTTTGCCGGAGTGATTGGCGGCGGAGATGACGCCGTCTTTTTCCATGCGCTCGATCAGCGACGCGGCTTTGTTGTAGCCGATGGCGAGGCGGCGCTGGACGTAGGAGGTCGAGGCCTTCCTGTCCTGCAGCACGATGTTGACCGCCTTGTCGTAGAGCTCGTCGCCCGAGCCGCCACCGTCTTCGCTGATCGCTGAGGCCGGATCGAACTCCTCTTCCTCGGCGGTGATCGAGTCGAGGTAGTCGGGGGCGCCCTGGCTCTTCAAATGCTGCACCACCGCCTCGACTTCGTGGTCGGAAACGAACGGGCCGTGGAGGCGCCGGATGCGGCCGCCGCCAGCCATGTAGAGCATGTCGCCATTGCCCAGCAGTTGCTCGGCGCCCTGCTCGCCCAAAATGGTGCGGCTATCGATCTTGCTGGTCACCTGGAACGAGATTCTGGTGGGGAAATTCGCTTTGATGGTGCCGGTGATGACATCGACGGACGGGCGCTGCGTCGCCATGATGACGTGGATGCCTGCAGCGCGCGCCATCTGCGCCAGTCGCTGCACGGCGCCTTCGATGTCCTTGCCGGCGACCATCATCAGATCGGCCATTTCGTCGATGACGATGACGATGAACGGCAGCGGCTCGAGGTTGAACTGCTCGCTCTCGTAGACCGCCTCGCCGGTCTCGCGGTCAAAGCCGGTCTGCACGGTGCGGGTGATGACTTCGCCCTTGGCGGCGGCTTCGACGACGCGCTGGTTGAAGCCGTCGATGTTGCGCACGCCGATCTTGCTCATCTTGCGATAGCGGTCTTCCATCTCGCGCACCGCCCATTTGAGCGCGGTGACGGCCTTGGACGGATCGGTGACGACCGGCGTCAGCAGATGTGGAATGCCGTCGTAAATGCTGAGCTCCAGCATCTTGGGGTCGATCATGATCAGCCGGCATTTTTCGGGCGTCATCTGGTAGAGCAGCGACAAAATGAAGGTGTTGATGCCGACCGATTTGCCCGAGCCGGTGGTGCCGGCGATGAGCAGATGCGGCATGCGCGCCAGGTCGGCGATGATCGGCTCTCCGCCGATGGTCTTGCCGAGACAGATGGGCAGCTTGCCCTTCATTTTCTCGAAGTCGGAGCTGGCGAGCATTTCGCGCAGGTAGACCGTTTCGCGGTTCTCGTTGGGCAGCTCGATGCCGATGGCGTTACGGCCGGGAACCACGGCGACGCGGGCGGAAATGGCGCTCATCGAGCGCGCGATGTCGTCGGCCAGCGAGATGACGCGGCTCGACTTGATGCCGGGGGCGGGTTCCAGTTCATAGAGCGTCACCACCGGCCCGGGGCGGACATTGATGATGTCGCCCTTGACGCCGAAATCTTCCAGAACGCCTTCGAGGCGCCGGGCCGTGGCTTCCAGGCGCTCCGGCGCATGGTCGGGGCTGGGGCCCTTGTGCTTGGGCTCGGCGAGAAGGCTCAGCGCCGGCAGTTCGAATCCGCGCGGCTCATCGAGGAGCGAGCCCTGCGCTTCACGTGTGACACGGGCGCCCTGCACGGGGCGGGCCGGGGGCGCGCTGATGCGCGGCGCCACCGGCACGGGCCGGGCCTCGGGCTGCACCGAAACGACCGGCATCGGCTCGGGAACGAAATCGTCTTCGTCCTCATCGGCATCGAAGGGCGGATCGTCCTCGAATTCGGGCTCGACGGGGCCGCGGGCAATATTGATGGGCCGGCGCGGCGCGGCCACGGCCAGGGGCGGCTCGGCATGCACCGAGGGAGCGACGGGGCCACGGGCCTCGACCTCCGGCTCGTCCAGTTCGGGCTCCTCGAAAGAGGCTGCCTCGGCCTCCTGCTTGGTGCGGGCATTGGCGCGGGCGCGGCGGAAGGCGGTGCGGGCCGAATAGCCCATATGCACGAGGCCACCGATGGCGACATCGAAAATCGAATCGCGTTCGGGCTCGTCGTCGCGGTCGGGCGACGGCCGGCCCTTGGCGTTGACGGCGGAGCCGGGCTTGCCGAAGGCATCAAGGCCGAAAGCCAGCCACAACAGGGCGGCAGCCGGTGACAGCAGGATGATGGAAAACAGAATGGGCGTGATGCCGGTGGGGGCAGCGCCGCCCACAAGCGTTGCGAGATTGAAGAAGGCCGAGCCCAACAGGCCGCCAAGGCCGGTCGGCAGGGGCCAGCTGGCCGGCACGGCAATGAAGGCGCAGACGCCGGTGATCAAAAGCGTGGCGCCGAGCCAGCAGAGGAAGCGCAGGCCCATGCGGGTCGGCGCGCGGCGGCGGAGGAAATTCCACGCCCACAGCACCGGCGGCACCAGGGCCGGCAGGATGGCGATGCCGAAGACCTGGATGATGATGTCGGCCAGCACCGCGCCCGGGAAGCCCAGCCAGTTCCCGGCCGGGTGCGAGGTCGCATAGGACAGGCTTGGATCATCGACAGACCAGGAGGCCAGCGACAAGAGAATCGCCGCCACCAGCAGAAGCAGCACGATGCCGGCGAGGCGCAGCGGTATGCGGATGGCCAACACTGGCGCGGGGGACGCGGACAGGTTGGGGAGCACAGGCGTCGAGCGTGGCGGCATGGGCGGTCTTTGCAAAAGTGGCTCGGGCATGACACCCGGTTATGCCGGATGCTAAACCGCCATGGTTAATCGCAGGCTAACCAAAATGCCTTCCTGCGCACCGTCGTAAAAAGCTTCGCCCCCAGCCTAGAAATCGCCCTCCGGATTTGCGCCGATCGAATGGATGGAAAGATCGGCGCCGCGGCGCTGCTGCTCATCGCTGAGGCGGATGGAAAAGACGCGGCTGGTGATGGCATAGAGGATAAAGCCGGCGATGAGGGCATAAAGCGCCAGGCCGATAGCGCCGGTGAGCTGGCTGAAGAAACTGACGCCCCCCATGCCGCCCAGCTGGGTGAGCCCGAAAATGCCGCAGGCGAGCCCGCCCCACACACCGCACAGGCCATGCAGCGGCCAGACGCCGAGCACGTCGTCGATCTTGAGTTTTTCCTGGGTGTAGGTGAAGCCGAAGACGAAGATGGCGCCCGCGATGCCGCCGGTGAGCAGCGCCCCCACCGGATGCATGACGTCGGAGCCGGCACAGACGGCGACCAGGCCCGCCAGCGCGCCATTGTGCACGAAGCCAGGGTCGCCGCGGCCGATAAGGGCCGCGATGGCGATGCCACCCACCATGGCCATCAGCGAATTGATGGCTACGAGGCCGGAAACGCCGGCCAGCGATTGCGCCGACATGACGTTGAAGCCGAACCAGCCGATGCAGAGCAGCCAGGTGCCGAGCGCCAGCCACGGAATCGAGGAGGGCGGCCACGGGCGGCCATGGGGGCCATAGCGGCCCGTGCGGGCGCCGAGCCGGAGAACGGCGGCGAGCGCCAGCCAGCCGCCCACCGCATGAACGACGAGGGAGCCGGCGAAATCATGCAGCGGCGCGCCGAAAGCCCCGATCAGCAAGGCCTGCAGCCCGAAATTATGGTTCCATACCAGTCCCTCCTCGAAGGGGTAGATGAGGCCTACGATGATGGCGGCGGCGATCACCTGCGGCCAGAACTTGGCGCGCTCCGCAATGCCGCCCGAAATGATGGCCGGGACGGCGGCCGCGAAGGTGGCGAGAAAGAAGAATTTCACGAGGCTGAAGCCATGCGGCGCAAAGCCCGCTCCGTCGCCGGAAAGCTGCCGCGCATCGACTAGGAAAGTCACCCCATAGGCCACCCAATAACCGATGAAGAAATAGGCGAGGGTGGAAAAGGCGAAATCGACGATGATCTTGACCAGGGCGTTGACCTGGTTCTTGCCCCGCACGGTGCCGGCTTCGAGAAAAGCGAAGCCGCCATGCATGGCGAAGACCAGGATGGCGCCGAGCAAAACGAAAAACACGTCGCTGCCGACGTTGGACGTATCCATGAAAGGCTCCCCGTAAACCGGTCTCGCAAACCGGTGCTTAAGCGGAGTGCCCTTTTCAAGGACCGTGCCACTTGGAAGGCTGGGGGATTTGTGTGTTGCCGCAAGGGCTTGGGTTTTGGGCCCGGTCGCGCTGGACCTCGCTTGCCCAAGAATTGGGCGTGGTGCTTCGGGCGATTGCCTGCGGCTTGGGCATTAGCCGAGGTGTGCAGCCCATGCGGTTTGCGAGTGGGAAGCCTCTGTGGCGGGCCAAGAGGGCACGGGCTGCACGCCGCGGCTAACGTGATCCGGGGCGGAGGGGAGGAAGGACAGCCCGGAGGCCGGGCTGTCCCGGGGTGGCAGTGCGGAACGGCAGGGAGGAGGGTTTGCGGTTCCGCGCTGCAATTGGTCGGCTGCACTCAGTTGTAGGCGTGCTCCCCATGGGTCGAGAGATCGAGCCCGTCGTTTTCGGCCGCTTCGGAGACGCGCAGGCCCATCACGGCCTTGACGATCATCATGGCGATGAAGGCCACGACGCCGGACCAGACGACGGCGATGACGACGGCGGTGAGCTGGACGACGAACTGGTGGCCCATTTCATAGCCGCTGAGCGCGAAGCCGCCGAGCGAGGGGGAGGCCACGATGGCGGTGCCGAGGGCACCCACGATGCCGCCGATGCCGTGGACGCCGAACACGTCGAGGCTGTCGTCATACTTGAACCGCGGCTTGAGGGTGACGACGGCCCAGAGGCATACGAGACCCGCGATGGCGCCCAGCACCATGGCGCCGGCAGTGCCCGCAAAGCCGGCGGCGGGGGTGATGGCGACGAGGCCCGCGACGGCGCCCGAGGCGCCACCGAGGAGGGAGGCGTGGCCACGGACGAATTTTTCCGCGCCGGCCCAGGCCAGCGCCGCCGCAGCCGGGGCGGTGATGGTGTTGAGCAGGGCCTGGGCGGTGAGGCCGTTGGCCTCGAGGTTGGAGCCGGCGTTGAAGCCGAACCAGCCGACCCAGAGGAGGCACGCGCCAACGAAGGTGAAGGTCAGATTGTGGGGCGCCATCGGCTCCTTGAGGAAGCCCATGCGCGGCCCGAGGACGATGGCGGCAACAAGGCCCGCCACACCCGCATTGATGTGCACCACGGTGCCGCCCGCAAAATCATAGGCGCCCATGCCGAACAGCAGGCCGCCGCCCGACCACACCATGTGGGCGATGGGCAGGTAAGAGAAGGTGAACCAGATGGCGAGGAACAGCATCACTGCGCCGAACTTCATGCGTTCGGCGATGGCGCCGACGATGAGGGCCGGGGTGATGGCCCCGAAGGTCAGCTGGAAGATCACGAAGGTCAGTTCGGGAATCTGCACGCCGGGGGTGAAGGTGGCCGAGGTCGAGGCCGGAGTGACGGTATTGAGGAAGAATTTGGAGAAATCGCCGATGAAGGCGGAAAGCCCGCCGCCGGTGCCGCCCCCGAAGGCCAGCGTATAGCCGTAGGCCACCCAGAGCAGGGCGATCATGCAGAAGCCGGAGAGGACCTGCATCAATACGGAAAGCATGTTCTTGGAGCGGACGAGGCCGCCGTAAAAGAGCGCAAGGCCCGGAATGGTCATCAGGATGACGAGGATGGTGGAGACCAGCATCCAGGTGGTGTCGCCCTTGTCGACGGTGGCGGCGGCTGCGGGCGCCGCGGCAGTGGTGGCGGCATCCTGGGCGAGGGCCGGCAGGGCCAGCAGCAGGGATGCGAGGGCCGCCGCTCCCAATAGTTTTGACGTCTTGATCGCTGTCATTGTGGTTTCTCCAAAAGCGGCATTGGGGCGTTTTCAGGAAAGTTCGAAAACGCGATAAGCAAAGACTCAGAGCGCGTCGGATCCGGTTTCGCCGGTGCGGATGCGGGTCACCTGTTCGAGGTCCAGAACGAAAATCTTGCCGTCGCCGATGCGGCCGGTCTGGGCTGATTCTCGGATGGCGGCCGACACGGCGTCGGCCTGGGCGTCGTCGGTGGCGATTTCGAGCTTGAGCTTGGGCAGGAAATGCACGGCATATTCGGTGCCGCGATAGATTTCCGAATGGCCCTTCTGGCGGCCATAGCCCTTGACCTCGGTGACGGTCATGCCATGGACATCGAGCGAATTGAGCGCCTGCCGAACCTCTTCGAGCCGCGATGGCTTGATGATTGCAACCACCAGCTTCATGGGCGTTCCTTTCATGGGTCTCGTATTGGTTTCGATGCCTTCCCAGACTCAAGCGCCGTGCCAGACTCTCGCCACATTCGGTAAGTCCTTGAATGTCATGAGAATTTACCAAAAATTAAGCCAACCTGTTATTCGGGCCTTTTACAAATTGCATAATTCTTGTGCAATTTTTGGATGGGCAAAAATTGAATGGGAAAAATTTAGGCAGTTACTTCCTGCTGTCTCGGGCGGCAAAACGCGCTAGAAAAAGCCCATGAGCACACAGAGCGAATATGACCTGCTGATCGTTGGGGGCGGGCCCGTCGGGCTGGCGCTGGCCGTCAGCCTCAACCGCTTCATGAGCGGCCTCACCATCGGCATATTGGACCGGCGGCCGGTGAGCGTGCCGGTCGACATGCGGGCCTCCTCCATCGCCGCAGGGGTGCGGCGGGTGCTGGAAACCCTGGGGGTGTGGGATGGGCTGGCGGCTGAGGCCTCGCCCGTGAAGGCCATGCGAATCACCGATTCGGGGACCGGCGATCTGGCGCGGCCGCTGTTCCTGCGGTTCGAGGGCGAAGTGGCGCCGGGCGAGCCGTTCGCCCATATGGTGCCTAATACGCTTCTGGCGCAGGCGCTGCTCGATATGCTGGCCGGAAAGGCGGAATTCATCGCGCCCGTCGAGGTGACGGGTTTTGCGGCCGAGGCCAATGGCGGGGCGCTGACGCTGGCCGATGGCCGGACGTTGCGGGCGCCGCTGATCGTTGCCGCCGACGGGCAGAATTCGGCGTTGCGCGGCATGGCGGGCATAAAGACCGTCAGCCACGACTACAGGCAGTCGGGGATCGTCACCACGATCAGCCACGAACTCGACCATGAGGGCGTGGCTTACGAGCATTTCCGCCCGGCCGGCCCGTTCGCCAGCCTGCCGCTCACCGGCAAGCGCTCGTCACTGGTATGGACGGAGACGCCCGATGCCGCGGCCCGCTACAAGGAAATGCCCGCAGCCGAGGTGGCGCTGGCCATCGAGGCGGCGATGGGCTCTTCGCTGGGCGCCGTGACGCTCGACGACAGGCTCCAGGCATTTCCGCTCAGAATGCAGATCGCGCGCGATTTCGTCGTGCCGCGCCTGGCGCTGATCGGCGATGCCGCCCATGTGGTGCATCCGATCGCCGGGCAGGGGCTCAATCTCGGCCTCAAGGATGTGGCGGCGCTGGCGGAGGTGATGATCGAGGCCATGCGCCTCGGCCTCGACCATGGCGGCAACGACGTGCTGATGGCCTATGAGCGCTGGCGGCGCTTCGATACGGCGCTGATGGCGCTGGTGACCGATGGCATGAACCGGCTGTTCTCCAACGATGTGGCGCCGGTGCGGGCGGTGCGGGATTTTGGGCTCGGACTCGTCGACCGGCTGCCGCCGGTCAAGGAATTTCTCATCGGGCGCGCCGCCGGGCTGGAACGCGGCGGGCCGCGCCTGCTGCTCGGGCATCCGATCTGAAGGGTTTTCACGAAAAGTGAATGCCACCTTTCGCCGCGAACAGGCGCTCGCGCGAACGCCTTAGGCGCTATCGTGGTCGTCTTCGCCCAAATCGGGGAGTTCATGCAGTTCTTCGGGGTCGAACTGGCGCGATTCGTCGAGGCTGAGCATGGGAACGCCGGCCCTGATGGGAAAGGCCAGATGGGCGGCGAGCGAGAACAGTTCGGTGCCATCCGCCGAGAGCGTCAGGCGCGTCTTGGTCAGCGGGCAGACCAGCATTTCCAGCGTCTTGCGGTCGACGATATGGCGGGGGTCGGTCATCGCCCCCCGCCTATTGCAGCACGCTGCTGCCGGTGACGCCCTTGGCCATCTCGAATTCAGCCAGGGCGATCAGGGTTTCGGCGCGGTCCTCGAGCGAACTGGCTTCCAGCAGCACCTGCTTTTCGCGGGCCCCATAGGGGCTGACCATGCAGCAGAAATTGACCAGGTCGGCGGTGCCGGTCTTGTCGATCTCGTCCCAGTTGAGGTCGAAATTGGCGAATTCGGCATAATCGCGCATCATCTTGAGGAAGCGGTCGCGATCGACGGCGTCCTCGCCGGATTGATGGTCGAAATCGAGCGCGAAGCGTTCCGCCGAAATGGCCGCCTGGCGATAGGGCGTCATCACCGTCAGCTCGGAGACGAGCTCGAAACGGCTCAGCCCCTCGAGAATGACGAAATAGCGGCCCTCGCCATTCTCTTCCCAATGCGTCAGCCGGCCGATGCAGCCGATGGACTGCAGGGGCGCCCGGCCCTCGGGGGATTCCTCATCGGTATCGCGCGGCTGGATCAGCCCGATCAGGCGGTCGCCCGCCAATGCCTCGTCGACCATCTGGATATAGCGCGGCTCGAAGATGTTGAGCGGCCGATGGGCGAAGGGCAGCAGCAGGGCGCCGCTGAGCGGGAAGACCGGAATGCTGGCCGGTAGCTCCGCGGGGGAGACAGGGCGCTTGCGCATGGGTTAGCCGTTCACGAGAACAGGACCGCCGAAAGCAGGCGGCGGCCCTTGAGGGTGGCGGGATCCTTGGGGCCCCAGGCCTCGAAGAATTCCAGCAGCTTCTTGCGGGCGCCGTCTTCCTGCCATTCGCGGTCACGCTTCATGAGCGCCACCAGGGCCTCGGCGGCCTCGACGCGCTTGCCTTCGGCGTTGAGCACCACGGCCAGGTCATAACGGGCCTGGTGATCGTCGGGGTTGGCCGCAAGGGTCTGCTCCAAAAGCCCCGCATCGGAAAGGCCGGCGGCCTCCTCGGCCAGCTTCAGGCTCGAAACCAGCGCCGTATAGAGGTCGCCCTTGCGGGCCTCTTCGGGCAAAAGGTCGAGCGTCGCGCGCGCCTGCTCGGGCTCGCCCGCTTTATTATACACCTGGGCGAGGCCCAGCAGCGCCTCGGCGTGGTCGGGCACATGCTGCACCACCAGGCCATAGATCTGGGCGGCGCGCGGCAGATCGCCCGCCGCTAGCGCTTCGCCTGCCGCCGTGATGGCATTGGCGATTTCGGCATCCATCGAGCCTTCGGCAGGGGCCGCGGCCGGCGCCTGGGCGATGACCTTGTCGGCAAAACGCCGCACTTCGCTTTCGGGAATCGCCCCCATGAAGGCATCGACCGGGCGGCCGCCCGCAAAGGCGAACACTGCCGGAATCGACTGAATGCCCAACTGGCCCGCAATGGCCGGGTTCTCATCGATGTTGATCTTGATGAGGCGAATCTTGCCCTTCTGCTCGGTCACCACCTTTTCGAGCGCCGGGGTAAGCTGGCGGCAGGGCCCGCACCAGGGGGCCCAGAAGTCCACCAGCACGGGCGTTTCGAGCGACGCATCGATGACGTCGGCCTTGAAAGCCTGGTCGGTTGATTCGGCGATCAGCGCGCCGGCCGGCGGTTGAGTGGAAGTGGGGGTCATGCCGTTGAGGGTCATTTGTCTCTCTTTGCCGGTTTCGGCTCGCAACTCGCCTCCTTCTTGGCCGGAGAGCGGGGCGCTGACAAGCCCTGTGGAACAGAGCGGATGACAGATGCCGTTTTTGAGTTGCAATCGCAGTTTTCTTTCGGCATATAGGCGCGCGTCGACGTGATGCCAAGGCATCGCATGACTGGAGCGCGGGTGTAGCTCAGGGGTAGAGCATAACCTTGCCAAGGTTAGGGTCGTGGGTTCGAATCCCATCGCCCGCTCCAATATTCAAAGCGCGGCAACGCTTTGATGACAAAGGGTCCTTCGGGACCCTTTTTGTTTTTCCGGGATTTGATGGGAAGAAGAGGCTGGGAGCCGCGGCGCCAGTCCAGAAGTGGCCCAAAGCGGACGCCCAACTTTCGAATGTGAGGGGGCCTCTCAGTCCTCGCTGAATTCGATCTTCGCTATCACCTCTTCCATTGCATAGTGGACAAACCGCGACCCTAGGTCCGTCAGTACATATGGCTCAGTCATGTCGAAAGCCGACTTGGCGGTTCGTGGCGCTTTGTCAGACGGCGAGCGTCGCGCCGGTGCTTTCCGAAGGAAATTGCCCGCGTCGTCGGTCTCACGCATCTGCCTCAGGACACTTCCGGTACTCAGATCACGGATGAGCATCTTGAAAAGATCGGCATCCGCAGAGTCCTCTCGAACTTGGGGGCGCCCTAGATTGTCCCATATCTCGCCGCGTGTGATACCCGGACTGCGGTACACCTCGCCCACAACCTCGAAGTGGAAGTCGGAGTAGAGATTAACCCAGTCGATAAAGAGACGAACAACGTCATCGGAGGTCGTGTGGGCGGCGGCCGCATTGGACAGGATATTTCGCATCCGCTGACGCTTGTATTCCGTATCGATGGACGACCAGTTCCGGAAGACTTTCTTCAGCAGCGCCTGATATTCGGGCGATTCGACACGTTCGCGAACCCGGTCGTCGCGCATGTCGATGCGAGCCATAATCTCGGCGATCGTCCTTCCTTTTTCCCGCAGTTCGTCCTCAAGCATCTGCAGCCATTGCTTCAGGATTCTGGTGACTTGTTCTTGCTCAGTCTCTGACCAGTAACCGACACCCGCCGAAACCAGCCCTCCCACGAAGGGTATTGCTGAGCCCAATGCATTAAGAGCCGCGCGCTGCCTTTTTCTTGCCGTCCGGATCAAGCGCGTCTTTGTCGACGTTGTCCGCCATCCCCAACCTCCTACCGGGTGACGGGTGGCGGCTGCAATGCAGCCTGCTGATCCCGACTAAGGGCGTGCCATGCGCTGTCCACAGCGCTGCGGGCCGCATGCCATCTCGCCAAAGTCTCCATGATGCGCTGAGCGCTCGGCCACTGGCTGCCATCGGCGCTGACGGAATCGCGGCTCATCATGGCTTCCACAGGTAGCCCTTGGCCGGTATTGGAAAAGGAGAACCTTGCTCGCTTCTGATTTATGGCATTGCCGATCTCGACGATGGACTTTCCTAGATCGTTGATTTCCGCATCCCAACTGACAAACTCGGCGCGGGCCGCGATATATTCGTCGGTGCTCATGTTACTTTCCTCCTCAGGTTGCGCAGGTATGCAACATTGTAATGCACGGGAACAAAACGCGCGTATTGTCGGCCGGTTTTGAACAAAATTCCGTTGGTACGTCCGTGTCTGGCGTGCAATTTAAGACGTGCAATGTCCCGCTTGCCCAAATGAGGCACTGCGGACCACGCCCGAGGTTGGATGTGTGTGTGCTAAGTAAATCCGGCTGGGGCGGCTTGGATCGGCTACCACGATAGTGGCGGCAAAACTTCATATGAGTGCCGACCAGGAATAGACGGTTGCGGCCCAAACTGCTGCCATTCGATCACAGTGGTGATATCGATTATCCGTGGTTACCTTGACGTTGATGCCTTATCGCAAGCCTAAGGTCCGCAGTCGTGCGGACAATTACAACCCTGCGTGAGGAATCGAAGCTTTATAGCGGAAATTGGAACGGGTCCGTTCAGAGAGCCCGGTCGCTCTGGAAGAGCCATCCGCCCGATTGGACGGCTGACAGCTTCCAGCTCCAATGGGTCCATCGCAGGGCTGTTAGTTCAACGCCGAGGGCAGTTATCATCCCCTGAGCATGCCGCTATGGTTCGCGCCAATAGAGGAGCACTAAGGCTTTGTTCGGGGGCGGCGTCGCCGACAAGTTCGGCAATATCTACGAGGCTCGTTGGGCGGCACGGGTATTGCTGCAAGTCCTGCGTGGCGAAGCGCGCTCGATCCGTCTTGAGGGATTAAGCAAGGCGTTCCAAGGATTCGAGTTCGCGGTTCAGTACGATGACCGTGTTGAGTGGCATCAAACCAAGATCAATGCGCCTCAGGGAAACTGGACGATCAATGCCCTTGATCGTGAGGGAGTGTTAAGCGCTATCAGTCAACGGGTCGCGGTCAGTGGAACGGACCGGTGTGTGTTTGTCTCTCAAAGCCCGATTAATCCGATCCGCGCGTTGGCTGAAAAGGCACACTACGCCAACGGGTTTGACGACTTCGAAGCGGCGATCGGCAAGGAGGCGACGGAACACTTTGGTACGCTTCGTACGAAGCTGGGCTTAGGTGGGGAGGCGACCTACGACTGGCTTCGCAGGACTCAGTTCCGCGTCATCCCTGAGGCTGAAATCACCGATCTGATCGAGACTTACGCGGATCTCCTCTTCTCGTCGCCGGCCGAAACTGCGTTCGCAGACGTACGCGCGTTCCTCGAGGCGCGCATGAACCGCGAGATCACCACCGAACTGGTGGGAGCCGAACTTGGGAATACAACCAACATCAAGATCAAGGAATGGTCGCTCGCACCGAGCCTCCGCGCACGGATCAAGGCAGAAACGGACGCCTATCTTGCGAGCTACACGCCCTTTGGCGCCGGCGGCCAGGCGATCCCGCGGGCTGAAGTAAAGACGGTGGTTGGTCACCTGCTTGCGCCTGACGGACCGCATGTCATCTTGTTGAGCGGCGTCGCCGGTGTCGGCAAGTCCGGTGTGGTTCGGGGCATCCTAGCCGAGCTCGAAGGCGCCGGAGTTCTGAATCTGGCGTTTCGCATCGACCATCTTCTGGACGCCAAGACGCCGCGGGATTTTGGATCGGCCATCCTGGATCGAAGCGAAAGTCCGGCAACGAGTCTAAAGGGCGTGGAGGCGGATCGTGTCTCGGTGCTAGTGGTGGATCAGATTGATGCCGTGAGCGAGGTATCGGGGCGCAACGGCGCCGCGAAGAATGCAGTGTTGCGGTTGGTCAGCGAGGCACGGGCCTATGGCACCGTGCGTGTGCTTCTCGTGTGTCGCACCTTCGACATCGAAAGTGATGAGCGCATTAAGGCGCTGCGCGCCCAGCACGGTGTCGTCACGGTCGAGGTGAAGCGCCTCGAGTGGGCCGACGATGTCGCGCCGCTGTTGGCAAATCTCAACATCGAGACAGTGCAATTCTCGGAGTCGCAGAGGCAGCTTTTGTGTGTGCCTGTGAACCTCGCCGTTTATATCGCTGTCGCGAACGAGACTGGCACCGCGTTCGCGTCGCGGAAAGATTTGTTCGACCGACTACTCGTGCAAAAGGAGCGGGCAATCGGACTTCGGTCGGTGCCGTGGGCCGCGGAGGCGCCGCTGTCCGCGCTTGCCGAATGGATGAGCGAAAGGCAGAGGCTCGATGCGCCAGAAACCGTAATCGCCTCGTACGGACGCGCGCTCGACCTGCTTCAATCCGAGCAATTGATCGTGCGTAACAAGGGTGGCGTTGGATTTTTTCACGAGAGCTTTTTCGATTACGTTTTCGCAAGACGGTTCGCGGCCACAGATGGGTCGATTATGGACCTACTGCTGGGGGCGGAGCAGCATTTGTTCCGGCGTACGCAAGTACGCCAGCTATTGGAACATTTGCGTCAAGCAGACGCTGCACGTTACCTAGACGAGCTGCGCATGCTGCTTTTCGACGCGCGCATTCGAGTTCACATCAAGACGGCGGTCGCTCAATGGCTCGGTACGGTCGCTGAGCCGACCGCGGATGAGCTCGACCTTGTTCTCGAGCTTGATCGTCCAGGAGAGATCATACCGATGCTGCCCCGGATGATCCTATTTGGGTCGGTAGGGTGGTTCGACCGGCTCCATGAGATTGGTTGGGATGCCAAAGGCCTCCTCACCGAGGCGCGGCGGCAGCAGACCTTGTGGTGGTTGGCGCAACACGTAGGAGCACGTGGGAAGATCATCGCGCGACTTCTAGATAGTTGGTGGGGCGGCGATCCCGATCGGGCGGAGAAGCTGGTCGACTGGTTCGGTTACATTCACTCACACAGTGCTGGCGGCGCGGTGATCGATCTTTGCGAGCGTGTGATACTGTCCAAGCCGGCTGGGCTCTTCCCAAAGGACGGGACACTGCGTCGGGATGTGCTGCTGTATGACATCACTGCCGAAGGGAACCGGCTGGCATCGGCGCAAACACTGAAGGCGCTACTCGATGTCTGGTACGACCAACATCCGGGTCGTCACCCGTTCGAGTCGAGTCGCCTGAGCCAGCTGGATCTGTATTCTTTGGGCGAGTTTGCCAAAAGCGCGCCGCGTGAGTTTGCCCAAGCGAGTGTCGATGCGCTCATGCGGGCTCTTCGGATGATGGCGGACCCGGAGCGGGAGCGAAACGACTACACATTCCGCATGCGAGTCCATGGTGGGCGGAGCTACGGATCGGATCAGTTTCTACACCTCTTCCGTACCTCACTCGGCAATGTCGCTAGGGACGACACGGCAGCAGTGCGCTCGATCCTCGCCAAGATCGACCCGCACGTTCACGAGGCCGCAACGCATTTATATTTGGAGACCATCGCGGCAAGCGGTGAGGCGCTCGCCGACCTGCTGCATCCGTTGCTGAACTCTCCGCACTTGCTTAACGCCGGTTGGGGCGGTGCAAGATGGCGCTCCTTCGCCGATGCTGCGCGAGAGGCTATGCCGCATTTGTCCGATGTGCAGCGCGCAGCTGTGGAAAAGGTGATCTTGGATCACCGGCCGGAGATGGATTTTGCGGTTGAACTCGCACGCGATCTATCAAAAGGGGAGCCAAAGGAGGGGTATCGAAGCCGGCGCACGGCAATGCACTATTTGAACGAAAACGGATTCGAGCAATTCTCGATGCTCGAGACTATCGGGCCCGCGGCCTTGACGCCGACGACACGCCGCCTGCTCGAGGAGTTGCGCAGGAAATTTTGGAGGCAGCCGCCGCGTCAGCCGAACAGCTACGAAGTCTATAGAATAGATTCACCGATGACTGCTGAACAGGCGGGCCTGATGACCGACGCGAATTGGCTCTCGGCAATGGCCAAGTATGCGGGAGAGCGCGAGCCCTTCTCTCGGAAACGCACGGGAGGTGCACGTGAGCTCAGCTCGACTCTGCAGCAGCGGGCGAAGGCTGAGCCCGACCGTTTCGCGCGGCTGGGACTCGCCCTGCCGGAAGACGTCAACGCTAATTACCTCAAAGGCATCCTCTCGGGACTGGCCGAGTCCGACGCAATCGACCTCCCTTTGACGCGTCGGCTGATCGCCCGCACACATGCTATCCTTGGTCATCCGCATGGTCAGGAGATCGCCCGCCTCTTTGAGAGACATCCTCTTCTGGCCCAGGATACGGCGAGCCTCACTATCCTTTTTTGGTACGCGCAATACGGAGAGGCCTCCGACCAGGAAGATGTGGAAGCCAAGCATGTCGAGCGGGAGACACTCACAGTCGATAATCTCCTGGAAAAAGGCGGCAAGCTGTACATTCGCGGAATCAATGGCGCGCGAGGCTATGCGGTCGAGGCGCTCGCTTCGGTGCTTTGGCACGTTCCATCTGCGATCGAACCAGGCTGGTCCTTCATTGAAGAGCGGGTTGCGCAGGAGCGTTTGATCAGCGTGCGGTGCTGCATCCTCCACGCGCTCGCTCCTCTATTCAACAGTGACAAGAAGCGGGCAAGCTTACTTCTCGAAGCGCTGGTCCAAAATCCAGACGCGCAGGGACAAGTTCTAATCGATCGCCTAGGCGCCAGATTGGCTTTCGCGCCGCAGCGTTTGCCAAGCGCCATGCGCATATGGTTGGCGTCCTGCACTGCATCGTTGTTTGACCGTCGCACGGAACAAGACGGCTCCAAGTGGGTCGCCCCCCTGATGACGCATCAGGGCACGCACCTGCTACCCTATATCATCTATCAAATTCCCGATGTCGGCCGGCGTTTGATCTTAAGGCTACTAAGTTCGGGCGATCCAACCGCACGGCTGTTAGGTGTATGGCATGTGTTGCAAGCCAGTTTTCACGACGCAGGCTTCATCGCGTTGGCGGAAGCATACGAACGGCGATCGACCGACGCACGCAGGCTGGCATCGAGCGTGAGCGCCGACGCGGCCGTTGAAGATGACTTTCGGGTCCGGGCCACCGAGAAGCTAGGGCGCTACTTCGATGATACTGATGAGGATGTGCGCAAGCTTGCCGCCGAGGTCTTTAGATCTGTCCCAAAGGGTGAATTCTCGTCATTCATAGAGCTGGCGCGCCGGTTCGTGGTCAGTGCCGCCTACATGGGCCATTCATTTTCATTTCTGCATGCACTCGAGGAGGCTGAGAGCAACGTCACGGACTTGATCGCTACGGCTGCTGAACACGCTCTCGAGGAACTACAGCGTCAAAGCAGAAAACTGAACGGTCACGATATGGAGATCCATCAGTTGAAAGATCTCATCCGTGACGAGTATGCGGCATCGGAACGTGACGCGCGCGTGCGCAAACGCCTGCTCGACATCATCGACACAATGGCGGCGTTAGAGCTCTACGGCGTTGATGACATCATCAAAGCGCATGATCGCTAAAGCAAAGAAATGCCCAGCCCGAACCGAGGATCTTCATTTTCAAGTCTACAAATCATCCTAAGGCGCCAACTGACGTGTTGGCACACCTTCGTGTATTTCCTCCGCACGCGGACTGTGCTTCGCGAGCCCGGTACCGGATCCCGATATCCAGCAGGAGCGCCGCGCGGCGCTCGATGCTCTGTTGCAGAACAGGCTCTCCCAGGACACCGCAGGGGCGTGAAGGGGTTCAGCTTTTGCCGGCTGACAGGTCGAGGCTGATGGCGTCGGCCCCGGGATGGAACTTGGTGCCGAAGCGCTCGGAGCGTTTGTCGACGAGTGTGGTGACGCGCGCCGCATCGCCGATGGCGAGGACGTGGGGGTCGAGCCGTTCGTCGGAGCAGAGCGGGATATAGTCGACCGCCGCGATGCGGCCGCCGCTGATGCGGCAGCGCAGGATCATGGTTTCGAGCTCATGGCCGCGTGAGCCGTTGTGGCGCGCGAAGGTCAGATTGCCGAGCGAATAAAAGATCGGGGTCTCTTTATACACTTCGACACCCTGCATCAGATGCGGGTGGTGGCCGAAGATGAGGTCGGCGCCGCAATCCACGGCGTGGTGACCCAGTTCGAGCTGGTAGTCGACCAGCTGGAAATGGCCTTCCGAAATACCCCAGTGAAATGAGCAGATGACGATATCGGCCTCAGCCCTGGCGGCGGCGATATCGGCCCTGAGGCGTTCCTTGGAATCGGGCAGCACCCAGGTGATGACGCGGGGCGGCTTGCCGGGGCTTTCGATGAAGCGCAGCGGCGGCTCGTACGAGGTCCGCGCCGTCATCACGGCGAGGCCGGGACGGTCACCCGCCGCTTCCCAGCCGGGCGTATAGACCGAGGTGTAGGCGAGCAGGGCGATGCGGGTGCCCTTGCGCTCCATGATGGCGGGCGCATAGGCCTCGGCCTCGTTGCGGCCGGCGCCGGCGTGCCGGATGCCGAGCCGGTCGAGATTGCCGAGCGTTTCCAGAAGCCCGTCCTGGCTGAAATCCATGATGTGATTATTGGTCGTCGCCATCACGTGGAAGCCGGCGGCCTCGATGGCGGCGAGCTGGCGGGCATCGGCCTTCCAGACATTGATGCCGCCCTTGGGCCAGGGCGTGCCGCCATCCGCATAGGCGCCCTCGAGATTGCCGATGACGAGGTCGGCGGTCCTGAGGGTAGGGGTGATGTGGCGAAACACCTCGGCCGGGTTGTCGCGACGCACGAAGATATCGCCCATGATCATGACGGTGACGTCGTCGGTTTCGGCTTTGGCTGCCATGTGGGTGCCTTTCCTGGAAGCGCAGGAAAGTTCGTATACAATTGCACACGAAGCGTCAATTCCACGACACAGACATCTGAGACGCTCCTTTGAGACGACTCAAAAAGTCAGGTTTTCCGAGGGTTTCGCCTGCTTCAACTCTCGAGGACGCGTTCTTGCGTTCATTCGCATACAATGGTATGCAAACTTATCGGGAGACGCCCTAGCCGCTGCCAAGGCAACTGGAACCCGAGGTGGTGAACCGCCTGTTGCGGCTCCAAGCGTCTCGGAGGACAGTAAGGCAATAGGGAGAGAGAGCCGTGTTCCGATTTCTAATTCGAGGAGGCGTGGCTGCGGTCGTCGCCAGTCTGATGATCGGCCCCGTGCTGGTCGGGTCGGCCCTGGCGCAGGATATCGATCCCGCGCTCAAGGACGGCTGGGATTTCATGCAGGCCAACATGCCGGGCGTGCCGTATTCGGTGCTGCAGGACGCCTGCAAGGAAGCCGACGTGATGATCTATCACGGCACCTGGGCGGATGCGCAGCAGGCCCAGATCGATGGCTTCAAGAAGCATTTCCCCTGCATCAATGTCGAGACCTACAGCGACTCGATCTCGGTGATGCGCCAGCGCTTCATGTCGGAGGAGAATGCCGGCCGGCATGTCGCCGATATCGTGCAGGACAGCGACACCAGCTCGCTCGACGCCGATCAGAAGGCGGGCCTGCTGATGAACTACACCATCAGCAACGACAAGAATTTCCCCGATGGCAACAAGAGCCCGGGCATCTGGTATCCGCTGCGCATCGCTCTGGTGGGCATCGCCTGGAACACCGATCTCGTCAGCGATGACGACGCCAAGATCCTGCAGACCTGGCAGGGCGCGCTCGATCCGCGCTGGGCCGGCAAGGCCGCGCTCAGCGATCCGGGCTCGAAGGGCGTCGCCTACCAGCATCTTTGGGCGCTCTACAAGATGTATGGCGAAGACTTCATCAAGCAGCTCGGCGCCCAGCATCCGCGCATCATCGCGGGCGCCAACAACTCCATCTCCTCGCTCGCCTCGGGCGATGTGGCGGTGGTGCTGAATGCCAGCGAAACCGGGCTGCTGCCGCTGTGGATCAAGGGCGCGCCGATCAAGTGGTCATTGCCCTCGCCGGGCGTTGGCCCGCTCAGCGCGCAATCGATCGTGGCGACGGCGCCGCATCCCAATGCGGCCAAGCTTTACCAGGAATATGCCTTCACGCAGGAAGGCTACGGGCTGTGGAACCAGTTCGGCGGCGCGCCGGCCACCACGGTCTATCCCGATACGCGCGATGTGGCCAAGGAAGACTGGTACAAGATGCCGGATAGCCTGTTCAACATCGATCCGGTGCAGTCGACGGCTGATTTCGACAAGCTGATTGCCGACTTCAACCAGTATATCGGCACGTCGCGCTGATCCAGGCGACAGGGAGGCGGAGCGCCCCGGCGCGCCGCCCCTAACAGGCAGGGGTCATCCCATGGTAGATATGCAAACCACGATCGCGCCCAGCCAGAGCGGGCTGGGACTGCTGGGGCGCCTGCGCGCCGGCGGCAGGGCGATCGGCAACCCGGCGGCGGTGCTGACTTTCGTCGTCACCGCGCTGCTGGTGGTGATCCCGGTGGCGCTGGTGATCTACGGATCGCTGCTCACCAAGGCACCCGGCAGCCCGGACGCGGCCTTCACCTTCGACAACTGGGTGCGCGTCTACGGCACCGGTTTCTACCAGGTTGCCTTTTTGAATACGATGCTGCTGTCGACGATGACGGCGCTGCTGTCCGTCGTCATCGGCGGCGTACTCGCCTGGATCGTGGCGCGCACCGATGCGCCGGGGCGGCGCATCCTGGCGCTGCTGTTCGTGGTGCCGCTGATGCTGTCGCACCTCATCAGCACGCTGGCCTGGATAGCGCTGGCGGCCCCCAATGCGGGCTTCATCAACCTGTTGTTCCGCTCGCTGTTCGGCATCAAGACGGTTTTCGACGTCTATTCGTTTTCCGGCATCGTCATGGTGATGGCGCTGCATTATGCGGCCTTCGCGTTCGTCGCTATCCTGGCGGCGCTGCAATCGATCGATTCGAGCCTCGAGGAAGCCTCCTACATGCTGGGGGCCAGTCCGTGGCGCACGGCCTTCAAGATGACTGTGCCGCTGATCTGGCCGAGCCTTGCGGCCGCATTCCTGATGACCTTCATCATGTCGGCGGAAAATTTCTCGGTGCCGACGCTGCTGGGCGCGCCGACCGGCTTTCAGACACTGACGACACGCATCTATCTCGATCTCACGGTCGAGCCGGCGCAGCCGACCGTCGCGGCCGCCGGCGGCACCATGCTGTTGTGGATCGCCCTGTTGGGGACCATCTGGCAGCGCCGCATCCTCAAGAATGCCAACCGCTTCGTTACCATCAGCGGCAAGGGTGCGCGCCGGCAGGTAACGCGCCTGGGGCGCTGGCGCTGGGTAGCGACCGCAGTGCTGCTGCTTTATCTGTTCGTTTCGGTCATCCTGCCATATCTGACGCTGATCCTCGGCTCGTTCCTGACCTTCCTTACGCCCAGGATCACCCTGAAGACGCTGACGCTCGACAACTACCAGCAGATCTTCAAGAGCGACACGCTCAACGTCCTCAAGAACTCGCTGATCTATTCGGTCGGCGGAGGCCTGTTGCTGAGCCTCATCTATGTGATCATCGGCTATTTCGTGAAAACCTCGAAAAGCCTGTCCGCCATGCTGACCGAATATGCCGTCATGGTGCCCACCGCAGTGCCGGCGCTGGTGCTGGCGGTCGGCATTTTGTGGATGTTCGTCGGGCTGCCGCTGCCGATCTACGGCACCGCCGCGATCCTCATCATCGGCTATTTCATTCGCTTTTCGGGTTATGGGGTGCGCCAGGCGCGCGTGGCTTTCGTGCAGGTGTCGGAAGATCTGAGCGAAGCGGCGCGGGTGGCGGGGGCTGGGCAGGCCCGCAGCTTCTTCGATATCAGCCTGCCGCTGCTGCGGCCGGCGCTGATGAGCCTGTGGACCTTGATGTTCATCAACCTGTTCACCGAGATCAGCGCCACCATCCTGCTCTACAGCGCACAGACCAAGACACTGCCGGTGATCCTTTGGAACTTCATGTCGTCGGGAAACCAGACGCGCGCCTTCGCGGTGGCGGTGGTGCAGGCCACCATCATCTTCGTCATCCTGCTGGTCACGGATCGACGCTTCGGAACGCTCAGAAATACCATCGGCCAGGATTAGGGCGCGAGGGAGCCACAAATGCCGGTACTAGACGTACGCAATTTCGAGAAAGCCTTCGGCAGCTACAAGGCCGTTCGCAATGTGAGTTTCAGCCTCAACGAGGGGGAAATCCTCGCCATCGTGGGCCCGTCGGGCTGCGGCAAGACCACGACACTGCGCTGCATCGCGGGGCTGGAGCGGCCCACCGGCGGCGAGATCGCGCTCGGCGACCAGGTGGTGGCCAGCGCCACCACGTTCGTGCCGCCCGAAAAGCGCGATATCGGCATGGTGTTCCAGTCCTATGCGCTGTGGCCGCACAAGACCGTGGCGCAAAATATCGCCTATGGGCTGACCCTGCGGCGGCAGAGCAAGGAAGAGGTGGCCGAGGCCGTGCGGCGCGGCCTGGACCTCGTCGGCCTTAGCGGGCTCGAACAGCGCTATCCCTCGGAATTGAGCGGTGGCCAGCAGCAGCGCGTGGCGCTGGCGCGCAGCGTCGTCACCAGGCCCCGCATTCTCTTGCTCGACGAGCCGTTGTCCAATCTCGACGCCAAGCTGCGCGAGCGCATGCGCGACGACATCAAGTCGCTGATCAAGTCGCTGCAGATTTCGGCGGTGCACATCACCCATGACCAGAGCGAGGCCATGGGCATCGCCGACCGCATCATCGTCATGCGGGATGGGCGGATCGAGCAGGAAGGCTCGGCGCGCGAGCTTTATCGCCGGCCCGCCGGCCGTTTCGTGGCGGATTTCATCGGCAGCGTCAGCTTTTTGGAAGGTGAGATCGTGGGCGTCGGCAGCGACGGCACGCGCATCCGCCTCGCGCCCGATCTCGAGATCGCCGCCAGGGGCATGGGGAACGGCGCCGTCGGCGACCGGGTGACCGTGGCGCTGCGTCCCGAAAACGCCGAACTGAGCAGCACGGCGCCTGGTGACGCCAACGTGTTTGCCGGGCGGATCGCGGCCGAGAATTTTCTGGGCAGCTATTCCGAATACCTGGTCGAGCATGGGGCTGTGCGCTTCAAGGCCCATAGCCGTCTCGATCTGGCGGTGGGCGATGCGGTCTTCGTTTCCATCGATCCGGCGCTGGTGAGCTTTTATCCCGCCGAGACAGAGCGGGCGGCGGCCGAATAGGCCCCGCAGGGTAGGCGTGGGGCGTTCGCGCTCCATGTTGCATACGAATGTATCCGAGGCGCGTGGCCGGCTCGGGAGGATTGGAATCAAATCAAAGGTGAGCAATGAGCTGGGAAGATAAGCGCAACAAGGTCTATGTGGGTGAACTCAATTACGACCCCGCCGTCACCGGAAACGAGCACGTCGCCGACAGTATCGAGGTCGTCGAGATCACGCTGCGCGAGGAAGTGGTCTATGATGTCGACCTGACGCCGCAGCAGAAGGCGGTGCTGGCCAAGGCTCTCGACGACATGAACATCCCGGTGCTGCAACTGCATGCGCAGGGAACGGCCGAGGTCATCAAGGCGTGCCGCGATGCCGGCGTGCGCGCCCTGATGGAAGTCATCTGCCGGCCCTATCATTCGTATGGCTTTGCGGACTGGAGCTCGGAGGTGAAGGCCGCCGTCAATGCGGGCGCCGATATCATCAAGCCGTCGATCACGACGCCGCGCAAATGGATGATGGGCGAGGCAGGGGCGACCGTCGAGGATATCGCCCAGAAGGCCGTGGATTCGGTCAAGCTGGCGCGCGATGCCGGGGTCAAGCGCGTGACGCTCGGCTTCACCGATGCGCCGCGCACCGATCTGAACTTCCTCATCGATGTGGCGGGCCGCACGCATGAAGCGGGCGCCGACACGATCCTCCTCAACGATACGGTCGGCGTCGCCAAGCCCTCGCTGATCAACTACATGGTGCGCACCATCAAGGCGGCGACGGGCGCCAAGCTGCGCGTCCATTGCCACAATGATTTCGGGCTGGCGACCGCCAACACGCTGGCGGCCATCGAGGCCGGCGCCGATGGGGTCGAAACGGTGGTCAACGGCGCCGATCCGGCGCGTTCGGGCATCGCGCCGCTGGCCGAGGTGGTAATGGCGGTGCTGTGCCTTTATCGCAAGGACCTGGGAATCAAGACCGAGAACATGACGGAAGTGGCGCGGCTGTTCGCCGATTATACCGGCATGCCCATCGCCGAGCAGAAGCCGATCGTGGCCGAGCGCAACTGGATGTACAAGCGCGATCACATCATGCGCACCATCACCAAGGACGAGAGCATCCAGTTCCCGTTCAGCCCCTCGCTGGTGGGTGAACACCTGCGCGTGGGCATGGGGCGCGGCAGCGGTCCGGTCGGCATCACCGCCAAGCTCAAGGAATTGGGCGTCTCGGTGGGCGAGAACGCCATTCCGGAGATCGTCGCCCGGGTCAACAAGGAAGCCGTGCAACGCAAGCGCCGCCTGACGGATGCCGAATTCCTCGACCTGGTGAAGACGGTCGCCTGATCCGGCAAGGGGCCGGCCTGGAGTCTTCAAACGCTCCTGAGCCGGTCCCCTCAGCGGAAAGCGAAGAGCAGTTCGAGCCGGGCCTGCAGGGCATTGCGGATGTGCCGGCGCGCGGCCTGTTCGGCGCCGTCCATATCCTTGTTTTCAATAGCAGTGAGGATGCCGCGATGTTCGAGCATCGCCGCCTGCGAGCGGCCCGCCACCATGAAGGTGGTGCTGGGCAGCAGCGACAGGGAATCGTTGAGATCTTCCAGCATGCGCATCTGGTAGCGGTTATGTGCCGCCTCGTAGATGGCCTGGTGGAAGGCGGCGTTGACGCGCGCAAAGCCCTTGGCGTCGCCGGTGAAGCGATCGAACTGGCTGGCGACATGCTGCAGGGTGGCGATGTCGGAAGCCGAGGCGTTCTCGGCCGCAAAACGGGCGGCCGAGCCTTCGAGCACGGCGCGCACCGCATAGAGTTCCATGATCTGCGGCCGGGTCAGCTCGACGACGCTGAGACCGCCGCCCGACATCTCGACCAGGCCCCGGGCCTGGAGGCGCGAGAGCGCCTCGCGCACCGGGGTGCGGCTCACATCGAGCGAGCGGGCCAGGTCTTCCTCGCGCACACGCGTTCCGGGTGCAAGGCGGCCTTCGCGGATCCAGTCACGCAACTGGTCATACACATGGGTGGCGCGGGAGCGGCTGGAGCCGCGCTTTCCCGCCTCGCTGCTATCGGCCTTCAGGTCCTCGACCTCATCCATTTCAAACCCCCGCGTTTCCGCCTGGCGCGAGCACGATTCATCTCGTCGCACAATACACATCGGCCGGGACAACCCAAGCCGAATGACGTTGTATGCAATTGTATCTCGTAGTATGCAATGACGCAAACTCTTGAAAGGCCAGCTCCGGCCGGTCGCGGAAACCCGATGCAAAACTCGACGATCGAGGTCGATATCGCCGTGGTGGGTGGTGGCAACGCCGCCCTGTGCGCCGCCATCGCGGCCCGCCGCGCCGGCTGCAGCGTCATCGTTCTGGAAGGGGCGCCCAAATTCTATCGGGGCGGCAATACGCGCCACACGCGCAATTGCCGGCTGGCCCATGACGCACCCAACAGGATCCTGGTCGACGCCTATGGGGAGGAAGAATACCTCGAAGACCTGATGCGCGTGACCGGCGGCAACACCGACAAGGCGTTGGCGCATGTCACCATCAACCGCTCCAAGGCGGTGATGGAATGGCTCGGCCAGCAGGGCGTGCGCTTCCAGTCCTCGCTCAGCGGCACGCTGAGCCTTGATCGCACCAATGCGTTCTTCCTCGGGGGCGGCCGGGCGATGCTGAATGCGCTTTACCGAACCGCCCAGGGGCTCGGCGTCGATATCCGCTACGATCATGAAGTGGTGGGGCTGGATATTTCGGGTGGCGAATTCCGCGCCGCGACGGTCTCGACCCCTACCGGCACGCTCACCGTCAAGGCCAGGTCGCTGGTGGCGGCTGCGGGTGGTTTCGAAGCCAATATCGAATGGCTGAAACAATATTGGGGCGATGTCGCCGACAACTTCATCATCCGCGGCACACGCTACAACCGGGGCGGCATGCTGAAGCTGCTGCTCGACAACGGCGTCGAGCCGATCGGCGATCCGACGCAGTGCCATGCGGTGGCGGTCGATGCGCGCGCCCCGCAATTCGATGCCGGCATCATCACGCGGCTCGACTGCATCGTCTTCGGCATCGTGGTCAACCGCGAGGCCAGACGCTTTTACGACGAGGGCGAGGATTTCTGGCCCAAGCGCTACGCGATCTGGGGGCGGCTGGTCGCCGGCCAGCCCGAGCAGACGGCCTATGTGATCTTCGACAGGCCCTCGCTCGACCGCTTCATGCCTTCGCTCTACCGGCCCATCGAGGCCCGCACGATTCCCGAACTTGCAGCCAAGCTCGATCTCGATGCGGTGCAGCTCGCCGAGACGGTGACGCAATACAACGCCGCCGTGCAGGACGGCACGCTCGATAGCCGCGTGCTCGACGATTGCCGGACCGAGGGGCTGACGCCGCCCAAGAGCCATTGGGCGACGCGCATCGTCGAGCCGCCCTTTTATGCCTATCCGCTGAGGCCCGGCATCACCTTCACGTATCTGGGCACCAGGGTGGATGCCGGCGCGCGCATGCAGATGGCCAGCGGCAAGCCCGCTGCAAACATGTTCGCGGCGGGCGAGATCATGGCCGGCAACGTGCTGGGGCGCGGCTATCTGGCCGGCTTCGGCATGACCATCGGCAGCGTATTCGGACGTATCGCGGGCGAGGAGGCCGCCAATCATGCACGCAACGCCAGCGCTTGAGGAAGCCGACCGGCTGATGGTGATCTGCAATTCCTGTCGCTATTGCGAGGGATTGTGCGCGGTGTTCCCGGCCATGGAATTGCGGGAAACCTTCGAGAAGGACGGCGACCTCAACTATCTGGCCAATCTTTGCCATAGCTGCGGGGCCTGCTACAGCGACTGCCAGTTCTCGCCGCCGCACGAATTCAACGTCAACGTGCCGCAGACCCTGGCCAAGGTCAGGGCCGAATCCTACCGCCAGTATGCCTGGCCGGCGGCGTTGAGGCCGATGTTCGACCGCAATGGCCTCGCCATCAGCATCGTGGCGGCGCTGTCGGTGGCGGTGTTCATCCTGGGCTTCGTGGGCGCGCATGATCCGGCGGCGCTGTTCGCCACCTATACGGGCCGCGGCGCCTTCTACCGGCTGATGCCCCATGATGCGATGGCGTGGCTCTTCGGCCTCGTCACGCTCTATGCGGTGGTGGCGCTGGTGATGGGCTATCGCGCCTTCTGGAAGGATATCGGGGCGCGCGGCATCGGCGATACACGCTCGATCTGGCAGGCCGTCAAGGACGCGGCGCAATTGCGCTATCTCGATGGCGGCGGTGTCGGCTGCTTCAATGAAGACGAGCTGCCCACCGATACGCGGCGGTGGTTCCACCACCTGACCTTTTACGGCTTTGTCCTCTGCTTCGGCTCCACTTCGGTGGCGACCGGCTATCATTACGTGCTGGGGCTGGAGGCGCCTTATCCGTGGTGGGACCTGCCGGTGATCCTGGGCGCGCTCGGGGGCGTCGGCCTCGTGATCGGGCCTGTGGGGCTGATGGCTGCCAAGTTCAAACGCGATCCCATGCTGATGGATGAGGCGCGCCTCGGCATGGACATGGCGTTCCTCGCCATGCTGTTGCTCACCGGCTTTACGGGGCTGCTGCTATTGGTATTGCGTGAAACGCCCGCCATGGGCCTGACGCTGGCGCTGCATCTGGGCATCGTCTTCAGCCTGTTCCTGACCATGCCGTATGGCAAGTTCGTGCACGGCCTCTATCGCTTCGGCGCCCTGGTGTTTTACGCCATGGAACGCAAATAGCCGAACGCCCGCGCGTAACCAGAGAGCCACCGTCGAGCGCCAGGCATTGGGATCGGTCTTCCGGTTCCGATGCCTTTGCTGTCGGCCGTCCTGCATTAGGTCATGGCGCGCCGGCTCATGCTTCTCCCGCCAACCCTCTAGCGCGTAACACTGGTGCCGCTGCCGAACGCCGGCTCGCCCAGCGCCTGCGCGCCGGCATGGCTTTTGAATATAACGGCACCGGAAATAAGTTGTCTATTAGAGTCAGGATTAGATTTCGCATGAAAGTCGATATGTCCGTAAGAATATATCGCCCTCAAAATGATCATTTATCTAGTTCGTGAAAGCACGCAATGCGGCGCTTCAAAGCAAACTGTCGCGGTTGTTGCGGTCGTCATACCAATTTCCACTGGTAACCGATCGGCAATAGTGTCTAACATATGTCAACGCTATCGGCGGTGCTGCGATTCAGATGGCCCGTCGCACACATCAGGATAGCGGCGATTTATTGCCTGGGAGGGATGGCGACATGTTCACACTCAACGTCAACGGACAATCGCGCGAGGTCGATGCATCGGCCGATACGCCGCTTTTGTGGGTGCTGCGCGACCATCTGCAGCTGGTCGGCACCAAATATGGCTGCGGCATCGCCCAATGCGGCGTGTGCACGGTGCATGTGGATGGCAAGCCGGTGCGCTCCTGCCAGCTCGTTGTCGGTGATGTGGGCAATCGCGCGGTGGTGACCATCGAGGGCATCGGCGATACGCCGGTTGGCGCCAAGGTGCAGCAGGCCTGGATGGAAGCCGAAGTGCCGCAATGCGGTTACTGCCAGGCTGGCCAGATCATGTCGGCCACGGCCCTGTTGAGCAACAACCTCCAGCCCGACGATGCCGATATCGATGCCGCCATGGCGGGCAATCTCTGCCGCTGCGGCACCTATATCCGCATCCGCAAGGCGATCAAGAACGCCGCCGACGCCATCTCGGCCTGATCATGAAGAAAATCATTGGTATTGTCGTCGCGGTCGTCGTCGTTGCCGCGGTCGGTGTGCTCGGCTGGCTGGTGCTTGGCCGTGACCCCATGTCTTTCGCCGGCGGCTCGACCGTGGCGCTCGCAGATTATCATGAGGCCGCCGTTACCGGCGTCCCCGCCGAACTCGCCAACGCCGATCTGATAAAGCGCGGCGAATATCTCACCCATGCGGCAGACTGCGCCGCCTGCCACACGGCCCCGGGCGGCACGCCCTTCGCGGGCGGCTTCGCCTTCAACATGCCGTTCGGCACCATCTATTCCACCAACATCACGCCCGACAAGGAGACGGGCATCGGCAATTACACCGACGCCCAGTTCCTGGCCGCTGTGCATGATGGCGTTCGCGCCGACGGGGCGAAGCTCTATCCCGCCATGCCCTATGCCTCCTACACGATGATGACGGATGACGATGCGCTGGCCATCAAGGCGTATCTGTTCTCGCTGGCGCCGGTGGCGGCGCCGAACCGGCAGACCCAGCTGTCGTTCCCCTTCGACCAACGCGGCTTCATCGGCATCTGGAACGCGGTGTTCAATCCCAACCAGCGCTTCCGCCCCAATACGGGCAAGGACGCGCAATGGAACCGCGGCGCATATCTGGCCGAAGCCATGGGCCATTGCGGTGAATGCCATACCGAGCGGAACCTGGCTTTCGCGGTGGACAACCACAACAAGTTCTCCGGCGCCCTCACCGCCGGCTGGCGTGCCTACAACATCACCGGCGACAAGGATTCCGGCCTTGGCGACTGGACCGACGAGGATCTTTACACCTATCTCTCCACCGGCCATGTCGACGGCCATGGCGGCTCGGCCGGCCCGATGGGCGAGGCCAGCGACAACAGCCTGACCTTCCTCGTGCCGGACGACGTGCATGCGCTGGTGGCGTATCTGCGCAGCGTACCGGCTCGTCCGAGCGATCTGCCCCGCACCGTCACCACACCGGCCCCGGCCGACTACAAGGAAGGCATGGCGGCGGCGGATCCGCATTCACGCGGCGCCAAGATCTTCGCCGGCGCCTGCTTCAGCTGCCATGACTGGACCGGCGTCAGCGCCGTCACCGGTTATGCAACGCTCACGGGCGTGCGTGCGGTGAACGATCCCAGCGCCATCAACGTGGCGCAGACCGTCATCAACGGCGTCGACCGCCAGAGCGATGGCAAGACCATCTTCATGCCGGGCTTCGGCGACGGCTATTCGGACGACGACATCGCGGCGGTGGCCAACTACGTGACGGCCCGCTTCGGCGCCAAAGGCGCGCAATTGACTGCCAAGGACGTGACCGACCTGCGCAAGCAGGCGGCCCAGGCAACCCAGGAGGCCCCCCATGAATGAGATCCAGTCCAACTTTGCCCGGTCCGATGCGTATCTCTCGGCCCTGATCAACGAGGTCCGTTCAGTGCCGGCAGCGGCGCCGTCCTCGACCATGCGACGGCGCACCTTCTTCAAACTGGCCAGCGCCGCCGGCGCCGGGCTGGTGCTGGGCTTCAACCTCGGGGGCCCGGCCTTCGCCAACGAGATGGCCAATATCGACACCGTGGACGGCAAGGATGCGCCCGAGGGCGCCTCCCAGGTGATGAACGCCTTCATCCGCATCGCCCCGGACAACACCATCACCATCTATTCCAAGGCCCCGGAGATCGGGCAGGGCATCAAGACCTCGTTCGGCGTCATCATCGCCGATGAGCTCGATGCCGACTGGAAGCACGTCGTGATGGAACAGGCCGACATCAATCCCAAGGTCTATGGCAGCCAGGGCGCCGGTGGTTCGACCTCGATCCCCCGCGCCTGGGACCAGCTGCGCCAGGCCGGCGCCGGCGCCAAGGCCATGCTGATCGCCGCCGCCGCCAAGGAATGGGGCGTGGATGCGGCCCAGATCACCGCGCAGGATTCCATGCTGAGCCATGCGGCCAGCGGCAAATCGGCGACCTATGGGTCGTTCGCGGTCGCGGCGGCCGGCATGCCGGTGCCCGATCCCAAGACCCTCACGCTCAAGACCCGTGACCAGTATCGCCTCATCGGCAACCGCTTCCGCGGCGTCGATGATCCCAAGGTGGTCACCGGCAAGCCGCTGTTCGGCATCGACGTGCAGTTGCCCGGCATGCTCTATGCCAGCTACACCAAATGTCCGGCAGCCGGCGGCAAGGTCAAATCCTTCAACGTCGACGAGATCAAGGCGCAGCCCGGCGTCGTCGATGCCTTCCCGGTCGAAGGCACCGGCCTCATGGTCGAGGCCATGCCGGGCGTCGCCATCATCGCCAAGGATACCTGGAGCGCCTTCCAGGCCAAGAAGAAGCTGGTGGTGGATTGGGATCTGAGCGAAGCCTCGACCGATTCCACTTCCAAATTCTCGGCTGACGCCAAGAAGATCGCCACGACGTTCCCGGCCACGCCCGATGACAATGTCGGCGATGTGGACAAGGCTTTCGCCGCCGCCAAGAAGACTGTCGAGGCCTATTACGAATATCCCTTCGCGGCCCATGCGCCGCTCGAGCCGCAGAACACCACCGCGCACCTTCATGACGGCGTGCTGGAACTCTGGGTTCCGACCCAGCAGCCCGACCGCGGTTTGCCGCTGATGGCCAAGGCGGCGGGCCTTCCACCCGAGCAGGTCATCGTCCACCAGACCCGTGTCGGCGGCGGCTTCGGCCGGCGCCTGGTCAATGACTATGCGTGCGAGGCGGCGGCCATCGCCATGAAGGTCAACGCCCCGGTCAAGCTGCAATGGACTCGTGAGGACGACTTCACCCACGATTTCTTCCGTCCGGCCGGCTACCACCAGTTCAAGGGCGCCATCGACGCCAATGGCAAGCTCGACGCCTGGCAGGAACATTTCATCACCTTCACGGCCGACGGCAAGAAGGAATCCACCGGCGCCAACCTCACGGACAACCTGAAGTTTTCCATCAAGGCGCCGAACCTGCGTCGAGGCAAGACCATGTTCCCGCTGCGGATCCCGACCGGCTCCTGGCGGGCCCCGGGCGACAATGCCCAGGTCTTCGCCGCGCAGAGCTTCATGCATGAGTTGGCGGTGGCTTCCGGCCGTGACCATGTCGAGTTCCTCCTGGAGGCGGTTAACCTCGACATTCCGGAATTGGCCCCCAAGGACCCCAAGACCATCAACTTCAGCCCCAAGCGCGTCAGCGACGTGATCAAGCTGTGCGCCGAGAAGGCCGAATGGGGCAAGACCCTGCCCAAGGGCAGTGCCCTCGGCTTTGCCTGGTGCTACTCGCATTCCGGTCACGTGGCGCAGGCGATCGAGATCAGCGTCGACGCCAACAAGCGCATCAAGGTCGACCGTATCGTGGCGGTGCTCGACGTCGGGCCGATCATCGATATGGCGGGCTCCGAAGCCCAGGCCCAGGGGGCGTCCACCGACGCGCTCTCGACCGCCATGGGCCTCAAGGTCGACATCGAGAACGGGCAGATCCAGCAGCAGAACTACAACGCCTATCCGATCGTGCGCATGCCGTTCGCACCGATGACCATCGATGCCTTCTTCATCCAGTCCGACAATCCGCCCACCGGAATGGGCGAGCCCGCCTTCCCGGCCCTGGCTCCGGCGCTCGGCAACGCCATCTTCACGGCCACCGGCGAACGCGTCCGCAGCATGCCGCTGAGCGATCTGGGGTATTCACTGGCCGGCTAACCGACCGCTGCACGTTTAAAAACCGCATGGGCTTTGCCGCCCATGCGGTTTTGTTTTGCGGTTATGGTGGGGTGGTGATCCGCAGGCTTTCGCGGGTCTCGCGGCCCCTGTTCCTTGCCCTGATTATGCCCCCGGTTCCCTCGCCCCGAAAGAGCGAGGTGACCGAGAGGCCAGTGGCGAGCGACAATCCCTCTATTTTCTCTGAGTCATCCCGGCGGAGGCCCGGATCCATGCGGGGAGCAACCCATAGGCTGGATGTAGGCGGCAGGCCACGGACATGGATTCCGGCCTCCGCCGGAATGACCCGGTGGGTGGGGAGAGATCAGGCGATTATCCGGCGGTTCGCTGAAGCATCGGTAGTGGCGCGAACCGCAGCATCAGGGGTGCTGAGAACTCCGCTCCCCTCACCCGACGCTATCGCGTCGACCTCTCCCCAGCGGGGCGAGGTGACCGAGAGAGCTGTGGAACGGGCGAAGAAGTCATCAAAAGACAGCGGCTCCTGCCCCCTCGCCCCTCCGGGGAGAGGGAGCCCGACAGGGGGGTGAGGGGTGGTGCCGCGTACGCAGAAACCGGTAGCTCCGTACCTCTCACCCGACGCTTACGCGTCTCGCCATTCGAGCGCAGCTCTCATGGCCTTCTCGCCTCCAATCGCTCCACTGGAGCGATTGCTCCGCCTATGGGCGGAACGGCTCGAAGTCCCCAAAGGGCCGAGGTGAGTGCCGGCGAGCATCTCACCTTCGTAATCCCTAGGCCGGCTTTTCCCACGCCATGATCAGGAATGAGGGTACGCGGCGAAAAAACTCGGCCTGTTTGGGATCGCCGCCATGCGGCAGTGGTTCGTCGAAATGGCGTAGCGTCAGGCCCGCATCGAGCAGCAGTCCCATATAGGCGCTGAGCGGGCGGTGCCAGTTGATCACCCTGAGCCCTCGCCAGGCGACCCAGTCGGCGCGCTCGCCCATATAGTTGTCGATGAGGAACCGGCGCGTGCCATCGGCCTCGTCGATCCAGCCGGTCGGATTGCTGGCGCTGTAAAAGCTGGTGAGATTGGCGATCAGCAATTGGCCGCCCGGACGCAGCACCCGGCTCATCTCGGTGATGGCCGCCTTGAGGTCGGCGATGTCGATAAGGCTCAGATAGGCTACGACCAGCTCGAACGCCGCTTCGTCGAACGGCAGCTCTTCGGCCGCGGCGATGCGATAATCACCCTTGGGATCGAGGCGCCGCGCCTCGCCGATGAGCGATGGCGACGGATCAATCCCCGTCGCGCCGACGCCCCGCGCCGCCAGCATCCGGCAGAACCGCCCTTCGCCACAACCCACATCGAGCGCGTTGCGCGCCCCGCTCTGCCCCACGCGCTCCAGCATGGGCTGGTCGAGAACGAACCGCCGCGCGAAATCTCCCTCGGCGCCGAGCCCGGCAATCCAGGCAGCAGCCGACTCTTCCCATCCGTTCGTCATCGGTCCTGCCCCCTAGCGCCGGTGCTTCGGCGACCGGATTGATAGAAACGGTGGCTGATGGCATGGCAAGGGGAAAAGGTCAGGTCGCCCACGCGGCGTTGCTTTGCGGCCAGTTGAGGCGGTGATCTTTTGGTCGGTATGTGGCCCTTGTTCCCTTGCCCTGATCGCGCCCAAAGAGCGAGGTGACCAAGAGGCCAGTGGTGGGAGGCAATCCCTCTATTTTCCCCGAGTCATCCCGGCGGAGGCCGGGATCCATGCGGGGAGTAACCCATAAGCTGGATGTAAGCGGTAGGCCACGGACATGGATTCCGGCCTTCGCCGGAATGACCCGGTGGGTGGGGAGAGATCAGGCGACTATCCGGCGGTTCGCGGAAGCATCGGTAATGGCGCGAACCGCAGCATCAGGGGTGCTGAGAACTCCGCTCCCCTCACCCGACGCTATCGCGTCGACCTCTCCCCGGAGGGGCGAGGTGACCGAAAGCTTGGTGATTGCGGCCACGCGTCTCGCCATTCGAGCGCAGCTCTAATGGCCTTTCACCTCCAATCGCTCCACTGGAGCGATTGCTCCGCCTGCGGCGGAACGGCTCGAAGTCCCCATAGGGGCGAGGTGGTCGAAAGATCGGTGACCCATGCCGAGCCAACGCCCTCAACATGTCGTTGAAGCACAGAGCCGGAAGACCTATTTGCAGCGCATGCCTTCTCAGCCGCCAAAACCTTCAGATGTGACGCTTAGTCAGGAGTGGACGCTGTCGTCGGATGCCACGCTCGGCTCGTCGGTCCGGGCCAGGGGTATTCTTCTTGAGATCCGTGCACGCCTGCCTGCGGCAGCGAAAAAGGCGGTCGTCCTTGAGGCTGTGGCGGTCGCCTTGCGGATGCCGGAGGGTTCGGACGACGCGTTCCGGGCGGCGGCGGCGGTTGTTTCCAAAACGCTTGCGGGCATCGACAGCCTGCCGGTGATCCCCCGTGAAATCGAGGACATCCTGACCATCTCGACCACCGAGCGCCATCGCTGGCTCAAGGATGGCCGCTTGCCGAGCGCCGGCACCCGCACGGTAAAACTGCGCGGACGGGCGAAGAAGGTGACCTTCCATGTCTTCGATCCGCGCCAGGTCGAGGACATCCTCGATCGCGACCTGGTGGCCGCCTGGCGCGAGGAGGATGCGGCGACGGCCGCCGAGAACCGGCGCCGGGCCGCCTGGAAGGCGAAGCTGAAGCGCTCGCAAAAGCCCGGTGGCAAGATCCCCTCAGACGACGACGATCCGGAGGGCTCGCGCCCCAAACTCCTGGGTTGGGAAGAGTTCGAACGCAACGGGCCGCTGCGCTGATGGTGGGCCGCAACGCGGCGGCCGTCTCCTAAGACGGCGCCGCGTTCAGTGGCCAGTGGGGCGTAACGCCGCTGCCGCTCAGGGCGTGGGCGGTTTGCCGTACCAGTTGGCGAAACCGTCGCGATTGGGCATTTGCACGGCGGGCAGGGTTTTGGCGTCCAGCGTCGTGCCTTCTGGCACGATGCCATCCACCGACAGCAGATAGGCCGTCACCGCATAGACCTGTTCGTTGGTCAGCGACTGCGGGTGCGTCACCGGCATGGCGCGCCGGATATAGTCGAATATCGTCGTCGCATACGGCCAGTAGCTGTTGATGGTCTTGACGGGTTGCGGGCTGGCGAGCGTGCCGATGCCACCGGTCAGCTGCACCAGGCCGCCCTTGCCGCCGGCGCCGGCTTCGCCGTGGCAGCTGGCGCATTGTTCGCCAAAGAGCGCCTTTCCCATCGCCACGGTACCGTTGCCCGGGGGCAGGTTTTGGCCGTCCGGCGGGATGCTGATATCGACGGCGGCGATCTGGTCGGGCGTGGCTTTTTGGCCCAGTCCCGGGCCCTGCGCCAAAGCGGGGAGTGCCGCCATGGCGAGCGCCAGGGTCGCGGCGGTCAGTCGGAACAGAGTCTTGAACTTAGACATTGGCCACCTCGCCCTTGTCGTTGATGGCCCAGTTCTGGATGCCATTGTACATGTAGATCTGCCCGGGGGCGAACGTGGCGCTCCACTCATCATGGGTGGGTTGCACGATGCCGCGCTCGTCCGTCGCCCGGCTCATGAGCACGGCGGGCTGGCCGTCCCACTGCCAGGGCAATCGAAACCGCGTCAGCGCCTTGGACAGCACCGGCTCGTTGAGCGCCGCTTCGGCCCAGCTCTTGCCGCCGTCGGCGGAGACTTCGACCTTGGCGACACGACCCGTGCCGGACCAGGCGAGGCCCGAGATCTCGTAATAGCCGGGGCCCGTCAGGTTAACGCCGAAGGAGGGGCGGGCGATGAAGGATTTCGGTCCATATTCGAGCCAGAACTGGCGGGCTTTACCGTCCTTCATCAGCTCGGTGTAGTGGGCGATCTCGTCACGGGTCTGGGTCGGCCCATCGGTGACCTTGATGCGCCGCAGCCATTTGACGTTGATATTGCCCTGGAAGCCCGGCACCACGAGACGCATGGGATAGCCCTGCTCGGGACGCAGCGCCTCGCCGTTCTGGTAAAGGGCCAGGATGGTATCGTCCATGGCCTTGTCGAGCGGAATGCTGCGGCCCATGCCGGCGGCATCGGCGCCTTCGGCCAGGATCCAGCTGGCGCCCTTCTGCACGCCCGCCTCATCCAGCAGCACGCTCAGCGGCACCCCTGTCCATTCCGAACAGGACAGCAGGCCGTGAATGCTCTGCACATTGGCCTGCGGCGGCGCGGCGCCGGCGGCCGAAGCGCTGTTGCCGGCGCATTCGATGAAACGGATATGGCTTTCCATGGGGTAGCGCAGCAGCTTGTCGAGCGAGAACACCAGGGGCCGATCGACGAGACCGTGGATGACCAGCTCGTGCTTGGCCGGATCGATATCGGGAACGCCGTTGTGGTAGCGCTCGAAATGCAGCCCGTTTGGCGTGATGGTGCCATCGAGGCGGTGATGGGGCGTGCGCGATGAACCGACGCCGGGGGCCAGCTTGTTCAACGCGAAGGTGCGCACCACGCCCGACTCGGCCTCGGCCGGCATGCCATAGGGTGAAAACAGTTTCCCGGGCGTCGTCATCCAGGGCGGGGAACCGTTACCTATCGGGTTCGCCTGAGCGCTCGCAGCCAGCCCCGGCTGGCTGCCGACCGCCAGCGCCGCCGCGCCGCCCGTGAAGGCTATGCCTCCCTGCAGAAATGCCCGCCGGTGCAGCAGCCCATTACCGGCTGCCGGCTCGCCAAGGTCTTGTCCCAGGGACTCGCCGTTCCGTTTACGCGCCATACAATCCTCCTCAATTATCCCCCAAGATCAATTTGTAAGCACGACGCGCGGAAAAGAAAAGCGCACGGTCGGTGTGTATTGGTGACAGGATGCGACGGTTACGCTAGCGTCCGCCCATGTACAGCCTCCCTCCCCTTGATGATGAGTATTTCCCTTGCTTGATCCGCGCCTGACCCTGGCGCGCGACGGGATTGCGGCCCGCTCGCTCGAGGGTGTCGTTCCGGCAGACCGCTATGTCGACACGACCCTGCGCCAGGCGGTGGTTCCGGCGACGGCGCTGCGCCGCGCAGCTTCCGCCGCCGCCGAACAGCTCGACCAGTTGCTGTGCGGCGAGCTGTTCGAGGTGCTGGACGAGGCCGATGGCTGGGCCTTCGGCCAGGCGCAGCGGGATGGCTATGTGGGCTATGTGGCGGCCAGCGACTTGGGCGGATCGCCCGTGGCGCCCACTCATACGGTGCGGGCGCTTCGCACTTATGGGTTCAGCGTGCCCAGCATCAAGGCCCCGTCGACCGGGCTCTATTCGATGAATGCGCTGCTTGCCGTCGAGGCGGAGGAGGGCCGCTTCCTCAAGGCGGCGGGCGGCTGGTTCGTCAAGGAGCACCTCGTTTCGATCGATACCGCCGAGGCGGATTTCGTGGCGGTCGCAGAGCGTTTCACCGGCACGCCCTACTATTGGGGCGGTCGCCAGAGCCTGGGGCTCGACTGTTCGGGCCTGGTGCAGCAGGCGCTTTACGCCAGTGGCCGGGCCTGCCCGCGCGACAGCGACCAGCAGGCCGCGATGGGCGCGGCCGTCACGACACCACGGCGCGGCGACCTGGTGTTCTGGCGCGGCCATGTGGCGATCATGACCAGCGCCGCCGACATCATCCACGCCAATAGCTGGCACATGGCGGTGGCGATCGAGCCCCTGGCCGAGGCCGTCGCACGCATCAGCCGGCTCGGCGGCGGGGAGCCGCTGGGTTTCCGCCGGCTCTGAGCGGCCCCAGGGGCGGCGCGGCCAGGCGACTGCGGGCCTTGCTTACACCGGCATCGGACGCATGAAATGGTTCTCGCCGATGGCGCGCACTTCGGGTTGCTCGAGGGCCGATTGCCGGCGGATCGTCTCGATCTGGCCGAGCTCCTGGCCGAACCGCGTATCGCCAAAATGCCGGTCGGGATCGGGCACGGCGGAGAGCAGCAGGCGCGTATAGGGATGCTGGGGGTCGCCGAGCACGCTTTGTGTCGCGCCCCATTCGACGACCTGCCCCGCATACATGACCATGAGGTCCTCGGCCACGAAGCGCGCGGTGGCGATGTCGTGGGTGATGTAGAGCACCGCGAGATCGAGCTGGCGCTTCATGTCGTTGAGAAGGTTGAGGATGCCCAGCCGCACCGATACATCCAGCATGGAGGTGGGCTCGTCTGCGATGATCACCTCGGGATTGACCGCCAAAGCGCGCGCGATGCTGATGCGCTGGCGCTGCCCGCCGGAAAGCTCATGGGGGTATTTGGGCGCGATCACCGCCGGATCGAGCTTCACCCGGGCCAGGAGCTCGGCAATCATCGCCTGCCGCTCCGCGCCCCCGAGGGTGGGCTGGTGCAGCCGCAGCGGCCGCTCCAGGTGATAGCGCACCGTATGGGCGGGGTTGAGCGAGGAGAACGGGTCCTGGAACACCATCTGCACCGCCCGCCGGTAGGCCTTGAGGCTTTGGAGCGCGCCGCCCTCGACGGGTGCGCCGCGAAACAGCAGGCGCCCGGCGTCGGGCCGGTAGTCGCGCATGATCAGCCGGGCGGCCGTGGTCTTGCCGGAGCCGGATTCGCCGACCAGCGCCAGGGTGCGGCCGGGATGAAGCGCCAGCGACAGCCCGCGTGCCGCGTGAATCCGCGTTGTGGCCGGACCGAAGCTCTTGGAGACATTGTCCAGGGCGATGATGGAGGCGGCCTCACTCATTTTCCGGCATCCTGCCCGATCTGCGGCCCATGAAGGCGCGGCATCGACGCCCAGAGCCGGCGCGTATAGTCGTGGCGGGGCGAGCGGTAGATTTCCTGCGCGGCGTTGACCTCGACCAATTGGCCTTCGAGCATGATGCCGATGCGGTCGCTCACCTGCACCATCAGCGCCAGGTCGTGGGTGATGAACAGCACCGAAAAGCCCAGCGTCTGGCGCAACTGGTGGATGCGCTGCAGGATTTCGCGCTGCACCACCACGTCGAGCGCGGTGGTGGGCTCGTCCATGATGAGGAGTTTTGGGTTGAGGGCGAGACAGATGGCGATGACGATGCGCTGCCGCATGCCGCCCGACAGCTGGTGCGGATAGGCGGCCAGCCGGTCGGCCGGGATATCCACCAGCGCCAGCAGCTCGGCGGCGCGGTCACGGGCCGCCGCGCGCGACAGGCCCTTATGGGTCTTGAGCACATCGTAGAACTGGCTCTCGATGGTCAGCACCGGGTTGAGCGAATTCATGGCGCTCTGGAACACCATCGCCACTTCGCGCCAGCGGAAGCGGCGCAGTTCCGCCTGGTCGAGGCCAAGCACGTCGCGTCCGTCGACAACGATCCGGCTGCCCGAGCGGATCAGCGCCGGCGGGCGATGGAGGCGCGCGATGGCGAACGCGATGGTGCTCTTGCCGCAGCCCGATTCCCCGGCGAGGCCGAAGAATTCGCCAGCTGCGATATCGAAGCTCACATCCTTGACGGCGGCAAAGATGCTTTGGGCCCCCACATAGTCGATGGAGAGGTTTTCGACCGACAGGACGCTCATAGCCGGCCCTCGCCGGCACGCACCATCCGGGTCCAGCGGCCCAGCATGCCGCCGGTCCTGAGCCGTGGATTGGCAACCTCGTCGATGGCGAAATTGATGAGGGCGAGGCCAAGTCCCAACAGCGCCAGCGCAAAACACGGCGACAGCAGGTCCCACCAGGCGCCGACCGAAAGCGCCGAGGCGTTCTGGGCATTGTAGAGCATGATGCCCCACGAGACCGTATTGGGATCGCCCAGCCCGAGGAATTCGAGCGTCGCCTCGCTGATCACCGCGAAGATGACGCTGCCGATGAAATTGATGCCCACGATGGAAATGAGGTTGGGAAAAACCTCGAAGGCCATGATGCGCCAGCCCGGCTCGCCCAGCATTTCGGCCGATTTGACATAGTCCCGCTGGCGGATGGACAGCGTTTCCGAGCGGGTGACGCGCACGCCCCAGGCCCAGGAGGTGAGCCCCAGGATGAGGGCGATGACGGGAGGGCTGGCCTGGCCGATAAAGGCGGCCAAAACCAGCAGCAGCGGCAGGTTGGGGATGACCAGCACCAGATTGGTGAAGAAATTGATGATCTCGTCGACGACGCCGCCCTTGTAGCCGGCCAGGATGCCCAGCACCGTGCCGATCAGCGTGATCACGAAGCCGGCCCCGAAGCCGACGGCCAGCGACACGCGCGCCCCATAGACCAGGCGGCTGAAGACGTCGTAACCGAGCCGCGTCGTGCCCAGCCAATGCTCGAGCGAGGGCGCCTGGTGCGGACGGCCGACGCGCTGGGTCGGGCTGTAATGGGTGAGGAGGGGCGCGAGGATTGCGACGAGGATGATGATGGCGAGGATGATCACCCCCACCAGGGCCTTCTTGTTCTGCAGCAGTTGGGAGAGGAGCCGCATGGGTCAGGCTTTCTTGAGGCGCGGATCGAGCAGCACATAGCTCAGATCGACGACGAAGTTGGCGGCCAGCATGGCGGCGGTCATGATCAGCAATTGCCCCTGGATCACCGGATAATCCCGGGCGAGGATGGCCTGGTAGAGCGTATTGCCCAGCCCCGGATAGTTGAACACCACCTCGGTCACCAGCGAGCCGCTGAGCACGGTGCCGACCGATATGGCAAGGCTCGATACCGTGGGCAGCAGGGCGTTGCGGCCCGCATACCAGAGCATGACGCGGTTCTCGCTGAGCCCCTTGGCGCGCCCCATGACGATATAGTCCTCGCCGAGCAGGTTGATCATGTTGTTGCGCATGGTCACCGCGAACCCTCCGGTCAAAACCATCACCAGGGTCAGCATGGGCAGGACGCCGTGGTGCAGCACGCTCGCCACATAGGTCCAGTTGAAGGCCGGATCGAGCATCGGATCGGCCGCATAGCCATTGGGAAACCAGCCCAGGCGATAGCCGAAGACGAACAGCATGGTCAGCGACACCACCACTGCCGGCACCGAACTGGAAAAGATCGCCAGCAGCGATACCACGGCATCGAAGCGCGTGCCGCGGCGCCAGGCCGCCATCACGCCCAGCAGGGTGCCGAGGATGAAACTGACGATGGTGGCGCTGCCCACAAGGCCCAGCGTCCACACCAGGGCGCGTGCCAGGAGTGCGGTGACAGGCAGCGGGAAGTATTTGATCGAGCGGCCCAGATCGCCCGTGAACACGCTTTGCAGATACGCCAGATATTGCTGGCCGAGCGGGGCATCGATGAAGCCGAAGGTCAGCTTCAGGGCGTTAAGGTTTTCCATCGAGAGATTGGAGCCGGCGCCTGAAAACATGATCTGGATCGGATCGCCCGGCATCAGACGCGGCAGGAAGAAATTGATCGTCGCCGCGGCGATGAACGCTGCCAGGTAAAACGCCAGCCGCCGGAGCAGAAAGGCCATGGATGCGTGTTTCCTTCTCGATGCGGGCTGCCGGAGATTGAGGGCGCGCCGGGGCGCGTCCTCACTTGAGCCCAGCGCTATTGGGCAACCGGCCGCAGCGCCAGCAATTGCAGGAGACGCCCTGGATTGGCGTTGGAGACCACCGGCGAGGTGATCGGATTGTCGGCGCTGGCCCAGCCGGTGAAGCGTTTGGTGCTGTACTGGTAAAAGGATGGGCTGTTGTAGACCGGGATCACCGGCATGGCGGCCGCTACCTTGAGCTGGATGCTGTCCATGATCGACTTCTGTTCGGCCGGATCCTTGACCTGGGTATATTTGTCGAGCAGGGCCATGACCTCCGGATCGGTCCAGCGCTGCGCCGCAAAGCGGCTCTTGCCGAAATCGGCGGGGTTGAACGAGCGGATATAGGGGAAATAGGGGTTGGAGGCCGAGGCCAGCGCGTTGAGCGTCATGGCGTATTTGGCATCGATCAGGTCCGAGGCCCACACCGATTCCTCGGGCGTGCTCATCTTCACATTGAGATTGGCCTGTTGCAGCGTCTCGATGGCGATCTGGACAGCGTCGATCCAGTCGGTCCAGCCATTGGGGATTTCGATGTCGATGGTGATCGGCGTGCCGTCGGGATTGTCGCGGAAGCCGTCGCCATTGGCATCCACATAGCCCGATTTATCCAACAGGGCGATGCCGGCATCGCGGTCGAACTTGCCGTATTGGCCGAACTGCGTGGTCACTTCCGGGTTGCCGAAGGCCTTGTAGAACGAGCCCAGCATGGCGGGATCTTCGTTGATCACCGGATAGCCGTAGCCGGCGATGTCGATGATGGTCTGCCGGTCGATCAGCATGCTGACGGCACGGCGGAAGTTCACGTCGTTGAACGCCTTATGGTTGTTGGCGTCGGGGGTTTCGAGGTTGAACGAGAATGCCACGAGGCTCGATGGCAGGAACCAGTATTTATTGTGCTCCGGGTCCTTGGCGACAAAGGTGTTGTCGATGTCGGGAATGAAGCTCGTCGCCCAGTCGAGCGTGCCATCGGCCAGCGCCGCCAGCACCTGCGGGTTGTCGGCAAGCTGGGGCAGGCGCATGCAATCGACCTTGAGGCTGGCCGCATCCCAGTAATTGGGGTTGCGGCATTGCTCATAGACCTGCGGGGTGAAGCGGGTGATCTCGGTCAGCGGGCCCGAGCCGACCGGGCTTTCGTTGGCGAAGGTCACCGGGTCGGCGACATCCTTCCAGATATGCTGGGGCACGATCGGCATGCCCACGATCGTGGTGGCGATCAGCGAATTGGGCTGTTTGAGGTTGAAGCGGACGGTCTTGTCATCGACCTTTTCCACCGACGCCATCAGTGCCGACACGGAGAGGAAATCCAGCGCCGGGAACTTCTTGAGATAGTCGTAGGTGAACACCACGTCGTCGGCGGTGATGGGTTGCCCGTCGGACCATTTGAGCCCATCCCTCAGGGTGAAGGTGATGGATTTGAGGTCGTCCGCCAATTCGAAGCTTTGCGCCAGGCGGAACTCCCAGACATTGCCCTTGAGGCGGTTGAAGATGGCCAGCGGCTCGTAGATGAAATCGCGCGTGGTGGCGCGGGCAGAGGTCTGGTTGAACGGGTTGAAATTGCGCACCCAGGTGGTGGTCTGCTCGGAACTGACCGTCACCACCGTCTGGGCGCTGGCCGGCGCCGCGGCCAGCGCCAGGGCCAGGCCGGCAGCCGCCAGCATCACTTTGGTCTTCAGCACTGGTCTTCTCCCTTTGTCTGCACATCGCTCAGGCGATGCCGTTCTCCCTAAAGATCTGCTCGACTTCGGCATGGAGCCGCGCAACGTCGGACCGCCTGGTGCCGCGCAGGCTTTGCGCCCGCGCGATGCGCGCCAGGCTTTCGGGGCTGAGCGGGCGCGCCGCCCGGGCCGCGGCCTCGCTGGCCGCCAGGTCGCCCTGGCTGTGGAGCGCAATGTCGTAGCCGGCCGCGAGCGCCGCGGCGACGCGCTCGGGCCAGGTGCCCTTGAGGGCCTCCATGGTCAGGCAATCGGTGATGATCACGCCGTCATAGCCGATGTCGCGGCGGATGAGCTCGCAGACGAGCGGTGAGATCGAGGCGGGGCGCTCGGGGTCGATCTGGGTGAAGACAAGATGGGCCACCATGGCCCAGGGCGTATCCCTGAGGGCCACAAAGGGGCGGAAATCGGTGTCGCGGAGATCTTCGCGGCTGGCATCGACCACCGGGCAGTCGAAGTGCGGATCGACGGTGACCCGGCCATAGCCGGGTATGTGCTTGATCACCGGCAGCTCGCCCGCCGCCAGCATCGCCTCGATGACTTCGCGCGCCATAGCGATGACCAGGTGCGGATCGTCGCCGAACGCCCGCTGGCCGATGACCTCATGGGTCCCGGCGCGGGCCAGGTCCACCACCGGCGTCGTGCCGCTGTCGATGGTCAAATCCGCCATCAGCGTCGCCATGGCCTCGGTGGAAAGCCGCATGGCGCGCTTGCCCAGTTCGAGATCGCGGCGCGCCAGCGCGCCGAAAGCCCCCAGGCTGCGAAAGCTCGGCCATTTGCCGTTGTTGAGGCGCTGGACCCGGCCGCCTTCCTGGTCGATGAAGACCGGCGCATCCGCGCGCCCGACGGCCTCGCGGAACTGCGCGCAGAGGTGCCGCACCTGCTCGGGATTATCGAGATTGCGCCGGAACAGGAACAGGCCGAAAGGATTGGCCTCGCGGAAGAAAGCGATTTCGTCCGCCGACAGCGCCAGCCCCGGCATGCCCACGAACAGCGCCAGCGGCGTCGAAGACGGCATTACCGGCCGGCCCCGGACTGGAGCCAATGGCAAAAGCCGCGATAGATGTCCTGCTGGTCCCTCTTAATCGGCATCGCTCTCCCCGGCCTCGCCATGGAACTCAGCCAGGCCGGCTGAGTCGAATACTACCATACACATAGCCTTGTGCTTCCGCCGCAGCCAGCCTGTGATAAAATACCAAAAGGCCGGGCAGGCGGCCGCGTTGGCCGCAGGCGGATAACGGGCGCTCGAAAGCGCGCGCCCTCCCGGCTTGCAGCGGAGGCCAAGCATGGACCAGCCTGCTTCTCACCGTATCCTGCCGGTTATCGGCTCGATCGTGTTCCTGTTCGTTGCCCCGGGCGTGATGGGCGTCCTCATCCCCTGGTGGGTTACCTCATGGCATTTCGGCGCGCCGCTGCTCGGCTTCGAGCCGGGACGCTGGCTGGGAGTGGCGCTGATCGTTTTCGGCGCCGTGATCCTCTTCGATTCTTTTGCCCGCTTTGCCCTTCAGGGGCGCGGCACGCCGGCGCCGATCTATCCCACGGCGACGCTGATGGTTTCGGGCGCCTACCGTTATGTGCGCAATCCGATGTACCTGGCGGTCGACGGGCTGATCGCCGGCCAGGCGCTGCTGTTCGGCAGCCTGCCCCTGGTGGTCTATGCCCTGGTGTTTGGCCTCGTCACCCACCTGTTCGTGCTGGCCTATGAGGAGCCGACCCTGCGCACCACCTATGGGGCGCAATATGAGGCCTATGCGACGGCCGTGCATCGCTGGCTGCCGCGGCTGACGCCATGGCGCCAGCCTCAGCCTGTTCCGCCGGCGTGATGTCTCCCCCGCAACCCCCAAATGGTGACCGCCATGCTGGAAGGCGACAAAGCATTCACCGGCTCGATCCCCGAAAACTACGACCGCCATATGGTGCCGCTGATTTTTGCGCCCTATGCGGTGGATCTGGCGCAACGCGCCGCCGCGCTGTCGCCCGGGGCGGTGCTCGAAATCGCGGCCGGCAGTGGGGTCGTCGCCCGGGCCCTGGCCCCGCTGCTGCCGCCCGGTGCACGTTATGTGGTCACCGACCTCAACCAGCCCATGCTCGACTATGCGGCGGCGCGCCAGCCCGCCGATGGGCGCCAGCCTGCGGCTTGGCGGGAGCCCACGGATGGGCGCATCGAATGGCGCCAGGCCGACGCCGTGGCGCTGCCCTTCGCCGATGCCGAATTCGATCTAGGGATCTGCCAGTTCGGCGCCATGTTCTTTCCCGACCGGACGGCCGCCTATGGCGAAGCGCGGCGTGTGCTCAAGCCCAATGGGCAGTTCCTGTTCAGCGTCTGGGATCGCATCGAGGAAAACGTCTTCGCCGATGAGGTCACCAGGGCGCTCGCCGCGATTTTCCCGGATGATCCGCCGCGTTTCCTCGCCCGGACGCCGCACGGCTACCACGATACGGTGCTGATCCGCCGGGAGCTGCGGGAGGCCGGTTTTTCCCGCGTCGAAATCACCACCCGGGCCGAGGAAAGCCGCGCTGCCTCGCCGCATCTGCCGGCCTTCGCCTATTGCGAGGGCACGGTCCTGCGCACCGAGATCGAGGCCAGGGCGCCGGGGAGGCTCGCCGCTGTCATCGAAAGCGTCGCCGCCGCCATTGCGGACCGGCATGGCCAGTGCGCTGTTGCCGCCAGGATGCAGGCGCACATCATCACGGCCGCGGCGTAGGGGGGCCTCACGCGCCTGGTGATGCGGCGCGATGCGGACATGGATTCCGGCCGCCGCCGGAATGACACCGTGGTTGGGGGCGGATCCACACCCCGAGCCTCAGGGCACTGCCTATCCTCTACACCGGGTCACCCCGGCGGAAGCCGGGATCCATGTGGTGGGCTCTCGATCCGCTTGGTGATGCGGTGTAGCGCTGCCTCTATCATTTAGCCTGCCTGGCGTGGCGGTAGACCGCCGTGCGTAACTCGGCGGCATAGAAATCCAGCTCCGGCATGCCGGAGGCCTTTGCGGCTGCGATTTCAGCCTCGATGTCATAGGGCAGCCGCACGAAGTTTAGCGACCATGGCGCCGGTGTCTCGGCGCCATAAACGCCCTCGAGTACCGCATAGCAGGCCAGCGGCAGGTCGAGCGAATTGCCGACGCTGCCGGCATTGAACAGGGTGCGACCGCCGACATTGCGCATATAGGCGATGTGGATATCGCCATAGCCGACGATCTGCGGTTCATCACGAAAGCCGGTGAACCCGGTATTGCTGAACATGGCGCCATGCTGCTCGCGTGCGCCCTCATGCACGCGATCGAACTGGCTGCTCTGGCTGGCATGGAAGATCCGGGCCCGCCTGCCGCTGATGGCAAAATCGAAACTGCCCGGCAGCTTCGCGAGATAGGAGAGATGCTCGGCGTCGAGCTGGGACCGATGCCAATCACCAACCGGCCAGCCGGAGTTGAACCCTTTGGCAATCTCAGCGTCCCAATTGCCCTGCACGGCGACCTCGCAGACTTCCCGGCAGCGATCGACCGCCGCGGCCGAACGCGGACCTTTGCCCACGATGTCGCCGAGGTTGAATATTCGGGTGATGCCGGAGGCTTTGATGTGGCCGAGAACTGTTTCCAGCGCGGTTAGATTGCCATGGACATCGGAAATGATGGCGACCCGCTCGCTGGCTCCCTGGGACTGAGGCATTCGATCTCCAAGGCATTGTGGGCCTTTTGGGAAAGCCACTACCACACCCGCGGGAGAATAGGCAGGCTCGCGGGGGGATCACCAATCTCTCAACCTCCGCCCCAGTGATGCGATTAAGGGGAGACGGCCGATAGCCATGCTCGAATGGCGAGACGCGCAGAAGCGGGTGAGGGCGCGGGGTCACCGGCATTCAGGAGGACACACTCCTTTCGCTGGTTGCGGCACCACCCCTCACCCCAGCCCTCTCCCCGGAGGGGCGAGGGGGCAACTGGCAAGAGCCGCAAGGCTTAAGTTACTTTCTCTTTACCCCACCAATCTCTCGGCCACCTCGCCCCTTTGGGGAGAGGTCGACGCGCAGCGGCGGGTGAGGGGTGCCGAGTTCTCAGCATCCCTAATGCTGCGGTTCGCCCCTTTACCGATGCCTCAGCGCAACCCCTCACCCCCCTGTCGGGCCCGCCATTCGAGCATAGCTCTCATGGCCTTCTCCGCCTTCAATCGCCCCACCGGGGCGCTTGCTCCGCCTGCGGCGGAACGGCGTCGAAGTCCCCAGAGGGGCGAGGGGGCAGGAGCCGCGGGCTTTGTGGGTCAGGAAATAACACCCGCCTTGGGCCGCACCGTGCGGATGACCTCGGCGATGCGCTCGAAAGTGGTGCCGAACGGGGTCGCCTCGCGCCAGACTAGCGACAGCATGCGCCCGGCGCCCGGCGCCGCGATGGGGTGGATGGCGATGCGCTGGTCGGTGGCTTCCTTGCGGAGCGCGATCTCGGGCAGGAGCGTCACGCCCTGGCCGTTGGCGACGAATTCGACGATGGTGGTGAGCGAGGTCGCGGCGAACGTGCGGGCGGCGGGGTGGTTATCCAGCCGGCAGGCGGCGATGGCCTGGTCACGAAAGCAGTGTCCCTCGTCGAGCAGCAGGATGCGCTCCGGCGCCAGGTTGCCAAGCGTCACCGGCCCGCTCGTCGCTTCCGCCAGGCTGGAGGCCAGGACGAAGGCATCGTGAAAGAGCGGGCGGCTGACGAGCCGCGGCCCGCTTTCCGGCGGCTCGGTGGCGATCAGCGCAATGTCGAGGCTGCCATCGGCGAGGCCGGCGATCAGCGCCTCGGTGCGGCTTTCGCTGATGGTGAAGCTGAGGTCACCGAAGTTTTTGGTCAGCGCCGGAAAGATATCGGGCAGCAAATAGGGCGCCACCGTCGGGATCAGCCCGAACTGCAGCGGCCGGCCGGGATGCCCGCCATGGCCGAGCGCAAAGGCATCGAGCGCTTCGGCGCTGTCGATGGCGGCCTGAGCCAGGTCCACGAAACTGCGCCCGAACGGGGTCAGCCGCACCCCGTGCTTGAGCCGGTCGAACAGCGGCGTGCCGCAGATCTGCTCCAGCGCCAGGATCTGCTGCGACAGCGCCGGCTGCGACACCGCCGAGGCCTTGGCGGCGCGCCCGAAATGGCCGGCCCGGGCCACGGCCACCGCATAACGCATCTGCTTCAATGAAATCGGCACGATAATTTCTTCCTATCGGTGAATGAAGAATTATCGATTGGCCCGATGGCCGTCACCCCCCTATAAGCGGCACCAAGCAGCAATAGGAGCCTTCCGATGACCGATCCGCACGCCCCCAATCCGCATGGTGATGCTCCTTCGGGCAAGTGCCCGGTCGATCATGGCCGCGCCGGCCCTTCCAACCGCGACTGGTGGCCCAAGCAGCTCGACCTGCAGATGCTGCATCGCAATTCGGCGCTGTCCGACCCGATGGGTCCGGATTTCGATTATGCCGAGGAATTCAAACAGCTCGACCTCAAGGCGCTCAAGGCCGACCTCAATGCGCTGATGACGGATTCGCAGGAGTGGTGGCCCGCCGACTTCGGCCATTACGGCGGCTTGTTCATCCGCATGGCCTGGCACAGCGCCGGCACCTACCGCATCACCGATGGCCGCGGCGGCGCCGGGCAGGGGCAGCAGCGTTTCGCCCCGCTCAACAGCTGGCCCGACAACGCCAATCTGGATAAGGCCCGGCGCCTGTTGTGGCCGCTGAAGCAGAAATACGGCAACCGCATTTCGTGGGCGGACCTGCTCATCCTCACCGGCAATGTGGCGCTTGAATCCATGGGCTTCAAAACCTTCGGCTACGCGGGCGGTCGCGCCGATGTGTGGGAGCCCGAAGAACTCTACTGGGGTCCGGAAGGCACCTGGCTGGGCGACGAGCGCTATAGCGGCGAACGCGAGCTGGCCGAGCCGCTGGGCGCCGTGCAGATGGGCCTCATCTATGTCAATCCGGAAGGCCCCAATGGCAGCCCCGACCCGGTGGCATCGGCCCGCGACATCCGTGAAACCTTCGGCCGCATGGCCATGAACGATGAGGAAACGGTGGCGCTGATCGCCGGCGGCCACACCTTTGGCAAGGCGCATGGCGCGGGCGATCCCTCGTTTGTCGCCGCCGACCCGGAAGGCGCCGACCTCGAAGACCAGGGCCTGGGCTGGAAGTCGAGCCACGAATCGGGCTCGGGCACCCATGCCATCACGTCGGGCCTCGAAGTCACCTGGACGCAGACGCCGACGCGCTGGAGCAATTTCTTCTTCGAGAACCTGTTCAATTTCGAATGGGAGCTTTCGGCCAGCCCGGCCGGTGCCAAGCAGTGGCATGCCAAGGGCGCCGAAGCCTCGATCCCCGATGCGTTCGATCCGGCCAGGAAGCATGTGCCCACCATGCTCACCACCGATCTGGCGCTGCGTTTCGATCCCGAATACGAGAAGATCTCGCGGCGCTTCCTCGAGCATCCCGACCAGTTCGCCGATGCCTTCGCCCGCGCCTGGTTCAAGCTCACCCATCGCGACATGGGCCCCAAGGTGCGCTATCTCGGCCCGGATGTTCCGGCCGAAGACCTGATCTGGCAGGACGTGATCCCGGCGGTCGACCATAAGCTCGTCGATGACAAGGATGTCGCCGACCTCAAGGCGAAGATCCTCGCCAGCGGACTTTCCACCGCCGAACTGGTGGGCACGGCCTGGGCTTCGGCCTCGACCTTCCGCGGCTCCGACAAGCGCGGCGGCGCCAATGGCGCCCGTATCCGCCTCGCCCCGCAGAAGGATTGGGCCGTCAACCAGCCGGCCCAGCTCGCCAAGGTGCTGGCGGCGCTTGAAAAAGTGCAGGCGGACTTTAACGCCGCGGCGAGCGGCGGCAAGAAGGTGTCGCTGGCCGATCTGATCGTCCTGGCGGGTGGCGCCGGCATCGAGCAGGCCGCCAAGGCCGCCGGCCAGCAGGTGAGCGTGCCGTTCACCCCCGGCCGCACGGATGCATCGGATGCCCAGACCGATGCCGCCTCCTTCGCCGCGCTGGAGCCGCGTGCCGATGGCTTCCGCAACTATCTTGGCGGCCGCCAGTTCATGCAGGCCGAAGAGGCGCTGGTCGACCGGGCGCAATTGCTGCGCCTCACAGGCCCCGAAATGACTGTGCTGCTGGGCGGTCTGCGCGTGCTCAAGGTCGGCGTCAACGATCATGGGGTGTTCACCGACAAGCCCGGAACGCTGAGCAACGACTTCTTCCGCAACCTCCTCGACATGGCCACGCAGTGGGCCCCCAAGGCGGGCGAGGACGGCGTCTATGAGGGCCGTGACCGCAAGACCGGCGCCCTCAAATGGACCGGCACGCGCGTCGACCTGATCTTCGGCTCGCACTCCCAGTTGCGCGCCCTGGCCGAAGTCTACGGCCAATCCGACTCCACGAACCGCTTCATCCGCGACTTCGTGGCCGCCTGGGTCAAGGTCATGAACGCCGACCGGTTCGACCTGCGCTGAGCAAGGGTTATCGCAATGGGCCGCCCGGAAATCCCAGGCGGCCCATTTTGTTTTTGGAGAGGCTGGTCCGGGTCGCTCCGTGGACGCGGCTCACCCCCCTCCCATCCTCCCCCACAAAGGGGGGAGGTGCCGGGTAGTGGTTGAGGCGAGATCGTGCCACATCCTCGATGCCACCCTCCCCCTTGTGGGGAGGGCTAGGGAGGGGGTGGGCCCGGCGTGAAGACCCGCGGCCTTTCGACATTCCGCCGCGATAGCTGGCCGCACCGCGGAAGTCACCGTCTTACTGGATCGGCGGCGGCGTTGAGTTTGCGGCGGCGTTGGTTCCGCGGGCCGCGCCGGCGAGCGACCAGACCAAAACCGCGACCCAGCCGATAACGGTCCAGCCCAGCAGCAGATTGGCCAGCACGACGAGCCATTTCTTGTCATGGCGACGCCACAGCGCCGTCCATGTGGGCAGGAAATAGAGCAGGAGAGCCAACACGAAGAAGACGATCCCGAAGACCCCCGGAGCGTGGGGACCGACGGGCGCCGTCTGCGCCAGAACGGGTGTGGTGGCGACGAGGGCCATGAGCCCTGCACCGCCAAACATGCGCTTCCTAATCATCAGGGCCATCCTGTTAGGCTGCTGCCGTCAGCCGATCAGAGGCGTTGCCTTGCGGCCCAAAGCGATTGGGCCCCGGTGTCGAGGGCGTGCAGTAAAATACGAGGAGGACGATGGCCCCGACGAGCGGGACCAGCGCAATCAACAACCACCAACCGGTACGATTGATATCATGCAGGCGGCGGACGCCGACTGCCAGAGCTGGGATGAAGTGCACCAGCCCAACCAGTCCGCCGAGAATCCCCACCGAGGTCGCGGCTGCCCGTGTTCCCAAGGCCCCATCGAGGATGCCGGCGATAAGCGCGATAATCGTGCCGATCAGCGCAAAAAGCCAATATTGAGTTCTGCTCGAACGGCCAGAAAAGTCGAAATAACGCTGCATGGCGTCGAGATAAGATTTCATGATTTCCCCCCAAAGGACTGACGCTCGAGGCCAAACCCCTCACGCAATCGATTGAACTATACAAACGGCATCTGGGGTTGTCAGGATGAAATCGCGTGCTCTTGCGGGTAGTGTTCAGGGCTGCGAGCGCCATCCCGGCTCGCAGCATGCAATTCCCACAGTCTTAGCGGCTATTTGTTCAGGAAGTTTAGCGGCAGCCCGGGATAGGGCCAGTCCATGGCGATGAGGCGGCCGGTCGCCGACAGAGTGATGAAGGCGGTGCGCAGGTCCGGGCCGCCGAAGCAGATATTGGTGGTCATCTTGTCGGGCAGGGGGAAGAACGAGGTGGTCCTGCCGTCGGCCGAGATGATGGTGATGCCGGGATCGGCGAGCGTTGCGGCGCAGATATTGCCCTTGCTGTCGAGGGCGAGGGAATCGAAGGGCCGATAGCCTGTCGAGGAGCCGAGATAGCGCCCGCCATTGGGCGTGGGCCAGGGGTCTTTCCGGACTTGGCCCGGCGCGGTGATGTCGAATGCCCAGATGCGGCCGCCCATGGTCTCGGCGACATAGAGCGTGTTCTCGTCGGCGGATAGCCCGATGCCGTTGGGCGATACGAACGGGTGGATGACCTCGGCGATGAAGGAGCCGTCGGCCTTGGCGTAATAGACGCCGCCGAAATCCATGTCGCGCGGGCGGGTCTTGCCGCGATCGGTGAACCAGAAGCCGCCTTCCCTGTCGAAGACGATGTCATTGGGGCTGCGCAGATTGCCCGCAGCCGTGCCCTCATAGAGGCGCTCGACCTGGCCGGTGGCGAGATCGACCCGCTCGATGCTGCCGGTGACGTAATCGGAAGACTGGCCGACGCCGCGCAGGCCGTTTTCATCCCGGTGCCAGCGGACGCCGCCATTGTTGCAGACATAGCATTTTCCATCGGGGCCGATGGCGGCGCCATTGGGGGCGCCGGGGATATCGGCGATCTTGGTGATGGCGCCGTCGGGCGATACGCGGCTGAGGCACTGGCCGTTCAGCTCGACCAGGATCACCGATCCATCCGGCATGGCGATGGGGCCTTCGGGAAACCTCAGGCTGCTGGTGATGACACGAAATTCCGGGGTCTGGCCGTCAAACATCTCAATTATCCGTGGTGCGTTGCAATCGGTCCGGGACGCCATGGGGGTAGCGTCCCGGATCTGGGCAGAGGACTGCGGGCCAGAAGTTATTTGGCCAGCCAGGCCTGTGACCAGTCGCCATTGCCCTCGATATGGCCCCACAGGCCCATCAGGTGGGTATTGGCGACATCGGCGTTGCGGAACTCATCGATGGTGGCGATGGGCAGGTCGTCAGCCAAAATTGCCTGCACCTGCTGATAGGGTATGGCGCGCTGCTCGTTGGTGCTGCCGCGGCGGCCCGCCTCGAACAGATCATCGACCTTGGGGTTGGAATAGCCCGAGGCGTTGCCGAAGACCTTGCCGATCGATGGCGTCACATAGCCACGGGCGATGCCGATATCGGGATCGTCGTAGCTCGACAAAGGCGACATGGCGACGTCGAAATCGAAGTCCTGGTAGACCTTCTTGTTGAATGTCGCATCCTCGAAGGCATCGACGGTCACATCCACGCCGATGGCCTTCCACATGCCCTGGATGGCGAGCGCGGTCTGCTGATGCTCGGGCCAGGAGGTGCTGTAGACCGGGAAATGCACGGTAAAGCGCTTGCCGCCGGAATCGCGCTTGTAGCCGGCTTCGTCGAGCAGGGCATTGGCCTTGGCGACATCGAAGGGATAGAGGGTGGCGTAATCGATGGCGGGGTTGGCGGCCCAGGCGATTTCCTGGACGAAGGGCGCCTTGCCGACCTTGCCGATGTCGAAAAAGACGTTCTTGTGCACATAGTCGCGGTCGATGGCCATCATCAGGGCCTGGCGCACGCGCTTGTCGTCGAAAGGCTTCTTCCTGGTATTGAACACCAGGTAATGGGCGGTGGGCGAGATGTCGCTGTTCTCGATCTTGACCGCCGGGTTGGTGCGCACCGCCACCTGATCGGCGCCCGGCACATACTGGATGAGATCGATATCGCCTGACTGCACCGCCTGGAGGCGCGAGGCCGCCTGGTTGATCACCTTGGCGACGACTTCGTCGAGATAGGGGCGGCCCGCGACGTAATAGTCGGGGTTCCTGGCCAGGCGCATATAGTCGCCATGCTGCCATTCGGCGAGCTTGAACGGGCCGGTGCCGACGAGGTCGGTGACGCTGGCGGGTTCCTTGCCCTCATAAATGTGCTTGGGGACGATGGCGCCGCCCACCGCGCAGGGAAGCGAGGCCAGGAACGGGCCATAGGACTGCTTGAGGTTGATCACCACCTGGGTGGGACTGGGCGTATCGATGCTGGCGATCTGCGAGCCCGCCGCCGTGAAGGCCGGCGAGTATTTGGTGTTCACCTGCAGCAGGGAATACTTGACGTCATCGGAGGTGAAGGGCTGGCCATCGTGCCATTTGGCATCGACCAGGTTGAACGTATAGGTCTTGCCGTCGGGCGAGATGGCCCAGGATTTGGCCAGCGCCGGCTGGATGCTCAGATCGGTCGAGCCGACATTGACCAGCCCTTCGAAAATGATGCAGCCGACGATGCGGTCGGCGGTGTTGGAGGTGATGGCCGGGTTGGCCGAGGTGGGATCCTGGCCGATGGCCACGATGGCGGTGCCGCCGAGTTCGGGCGTCGCCGTCTGCGCAAAGGCGCCATTGGCGAGCGCCGCCAGCAGGACGGCCGCGCAGGCCAGCGGCCTTAGCAGTTTGGGCTTGGATAACTTCAATCGTTCCTCCTTCGATTTCGTTTCAGACGAATGGTGTTTGCCGCACCTTGTTGAATGGCCGCGCCGCAGGATCAGGCGCGGGCCTGGGATTGCTGGGCCATGGGATCGATGCCGAGATTGGAGGCCACCAGGCGCCTGGTGTAGGCATGCTGGGGACGATCCAGCACATCATGGGCCAGGCCCTGCTCGACGATCTCGCCGCGATAGACCACCGCGACCCGGTGCGCGAAATTGCGCGCCACCAGCAGGTCGTGAGTGATGAAGAGGTAAGCGACCTGGCACGTCTCGCGCAGGTCGATCAGCAGGTTGAGGATCTGGCCACGGATGGAGACGTCGGCGCCCGACAGGGGTTCGTCGGCGATGATCAGCGCCGGCCCCATGGCGATGGCGCGGGCGATGGCGAGCCGTTGCCGCTGTCCGCCGCTCAGCTCATGGGCGTAGCGGGGCAGGTAGTCGGCCCCCGGCTTCAGCCCCACCTGTTCGAGGAGCGTAATGGCCATCTGCCGCTTGAGGGCGCTGGTCATGCCGGGCTGGCGCAAGGCCTGGCCCAATAGCTGCAGCACTGGCCGGCGCGGATTGAATGCGGCGCTCGAATCCTGGAACACCGGCTGCACGTTGAGGCGGACGGTGCGCAGGGCCGCCGCGCTCAGCCGGTTGATGGGTTGGTCGAGGAGCCGGACTTCGCCGGTATCCGGTTTGAGGAGGCCCAGCGCCATGCGGGCCAGCGACGACTTGCCCGAGCCGCTTTCGCCGATAAGCGCCACGGTTTCGCCCGCAAAGATGGTGAGGTCCACGGCCTTGGCCACATGCACCGGCTCAGCGCCGGGGGCACCAAAAGCCTTGTTCACATGCCGAAATTCGAGGATCGGCTGGCGTCGGGCTTCAGCCATGGTTCGAAACCTTTGCGGGCGGCACGGCATTGGGGACGAGGCAGCGCACCTGATGATTGCCGCCCGCGCCGAAAGGGGTGGGCGCCGGCATGGCCTCGGCGCAGGCCGCTATGGCGTGCGGGCAGCGGGGCTGGAAGGGGCAGCCCGCGGCGGTGCTGCGCAGATCGAAGACATTGCCCGGAATGGTGATGAAGCGGCCGCGCTCGTCCTTTTCGGCCATCGCGGCCTGTAGCAGGCCCGAGGTATAGGGATGCGCGGGCTGGCCGAAGATCGCCGGGGTATTGCCCCATTCCACCATCCGCCCCGCATACATCACATAGAGCCGCTCGCATGCCGCAGAGATGACGCTGAGATCGTGGCTGATGACCAGGAGCCCCATGTCGAGTTCGTCGCGCAGGCTCTTGAGCAGGTCGAGGATTTCGGCCTGGGTGGTGATGTCGAGCGCCGTGGTGGGCTCGTCCGCCACCAGCAATTTCGGCCGGCAGCCCAGGGCGACGGCGAGCAGCGCCCGCTGGCGCATGCCGCCCGAAAGCTCGTGCGGGTAGGCGCGGGCGGCGGCGGCCGGCAGTTTCACCAGCGCCAGCAGTTCGGCGACGCGCTGCGCCCGGTCGACCCGGGGGTCGTGGCGGCGTACGCTTTCGCCGATCTGCGCGGCGACACGCGCCACGGGGTTGAGATAGCTGAGGGGGTCCTGGAACACCATGGCGACCGGATTGCCGCGCACGCTTTCCCATTGCGAGGGGCCATAATGCGTTACGTCCCGGCCGGCGATCGTGAGGTGCCCCCCTTGGATGAGGCTGGTGCGCTCGGGCAAGAGGCCCAATAGGGCGCGGGCCAGTGTGGATTTACCCGAACCGGATTCGCCCACGATGCCGACCGATTCCCTTTGGCCCACGGCAAGCGAGACCTCGCGCACCACATGCACCAGGCTCTTGCCTGTCCGATAGGCGATGCTCAGCCGGTCGACCTCGAGGATATTGCCCCGGGGCAAGGCGCCGGGCGCGGTTTGCGTCGCATCCCGGCTCATGGCGTGGCTCGCGAGTTGAGGGCGCGGGCGATGGCGTCGCCCACCAGGTTGAAGGCGAGGATGGTGACGGCGATGGCGATGCCGGGAAAAAACGACAGCCACCAGGCATTGGAGAGGAAGCGCTGGCCGGAATTGAGCATGCGTCCCCAACTGATGACTTCGGGGCTGCCGAGGCCGAAATAACTCAGCGCCGCCTCCAGCAGGATGGCCTGCCCGACCAGCAGGGTGCCGACGGCGAGCGCCGGGGAAAGCGCGTTGGGGATGACCTCGGTAAACAGGATCCGGGCTTCGCGATAGCCGAGACAGCGCACCGCCTCGACGAATTCGAGCTGCTTGATGCGCATCACCTCGCCGCGCATGACGCGCGCCGGCTGCGGCCAGGCGAGGATGGCGATGACGATGATGACCCGGGTGAGGCCGGTGCCCGACAGGGCCACGACGACCGCCGCCAGGATGAAGGTCGGAATGACCTGGAACAACTCGGTCAGGCGCATCAGGGCGATATCGAGGATGCCGCCGAAGAAGCCGGCCAGGCCGCCGATGAGGATGCCCAGTGTCGTCGCCGCCAGCGCCGCCACGAAGCCGACAACGAGCGACACCTGGATGCCGAAAACAAGCCCGGTCAGCACGTCGCGGCCCAGCTCGTCCGTGCCGAGCCAATGGGCGGCGGAGGGCGGCGCGAGGGTGGTGTTGCTGATCGTTGTGGGATCGATGCCGGAGAACTGCGCCGCGATGGCGACCAGCACGAGCGTTGCCACATAGATGGCCGCGATAGTGCCGAGCCGGTTGGCGGTGAACCTGCGAAACACGCTACCCATGGAAATCATAACTCTTGCGCACGCGCGGATCGACCAGCGCCGTGAGCACGTCGGTCACCACATTGGCGAGAACGACGGTCAGCGCCACGAACAGGAAGATCCCCTGCGACACCGAATAGTCACGGTTCTGGATGGAGGCGATGAAGGCGCTGCCCAGCCCCGGCCAGGCGAAGACCGCTTCCACCAGGATCGCGCCTGTGAGGCAATGGCCGAAATTGTAGCCGATGACGGTGATGATGGGGACCGCCGAATTGGGCAGCACATGCTTCCAGAGGATTTCCCGCCGGGTGACGCCCTTGGCCTTGGCGGTCAGCACGAAATCCTGCGACAGCGCGTCGAGGACGCTGGCCCGGGCCACGCGGGCCACCAGCGTCGTGTAGAGCAGCGTCAGGCAGGTCACCGGCAGGGCCAGGTGGGCCAAAAGATCGGTGAAGACGCGCAGCCCCGATGGGGGCGTGCGCAGCGACATCATGCCTTGCGCCGGCAGCCAGCCCAGCCGGATGGCAAAGATTACGACCAGCATCTGGCCAAGCCAGAACACCGGGACGGAGGCGCCGATGAGGGTGAGGGTGGTGATGCCGTTGTCGACGGCGCTGCCGACGCGCGGCGCGGCGATGAGGGCCAGCGTCACCCCGAAGATCGCCGACAGGGTCAGGGCCGGCAGTGTGAGCAGCAGGGTCAGCGGCGCGCGCGACAATACCAGATGCAGCACGTCTTCGCGGCTGGCGAAGGAGAAGCCCAGATTGCCATGGGCGAGATTGACGAAATAGAGCCAGAGCTGGGTCGGCAGCGGCTGATCGAGCCCGAAGGTGGCGCGGATCTGGGCGGCATATTCGGGCGGCGCCGGATAGTCTCCGATCAGGGCCTGGATGGGATCGCCCGGCACGATGTGGACGACCAGAAAGCTCAGTACCACGATGACGAGGATCGTGGGTATCGCCCAGGCCAGCCGCGAGAGGACGAAACGACTCATGAAATCACTTTCGGTTTGCCGCTTCGAGCCTTTGGGGTGGGGTGAAACCGGCGATGGTGTCGCCGAGGGCGCCCGTCACATGAGCCCCGCGGCTTTTGCCATGGCGTCGATTTCAGGAACGCCCAGGCGGGTAAGGCCCGTGGCGAAGCTGTGCAACTGGTCGTCGGGCGGCAGGCGGTAGGGCTCGCGCACGCCGCCTTCGCCGCCGGGAAGCTTGAGGACGCGCATGCACATCTTGATCCAGCGGGTGGGGCCGGAATTCCACGGCGCCACATAATCGAGGAAGCGCCGGATGAGGCCGTAGGTGCGGGCCGCCTCGTCGAGATCGTTGCGCTCCAGCGCATCGAGATAGTGCCGGTAGGTCTGGGGAATGATGTTGGACTCGGTGCCCAACAGGCCCGTGGCGCCGTGATGCAGTGCATGCGGGGCCCACGCGATGGGCACGAAGTATTCGACGTCGGTGGTCATCAGCTCCCTGAGCTTGAAGAAATAGCCATCCGGGACGCCGGTGAGGTTGAGGGCCACGATCTGCGGGAAGCGGCGGCAGAGATCGGCGATAAGCTCGGGCGGCACGCTGTAGCCGACAAGCGGCTGGGCGGCGAGCGCCACCGGAAAATTCACCGCCGACAGCACTTCCTCGTAATAGGCCTTGAGCTCATAGGGCAGGGGCCGCATCGAATGGAGGCCCGCCAGGGCGTAGATATTGACGACCTCGACGCCGCATTCGGCGGCGAGCAGGGAGTGCTCGATGGTGAGCTTGGCCGAATACTGTTCGGGCGGGTTGGCCCAGACGCGGACCTTGCCCTTGCAGGCGGCGACCCCCGCCAGATAGACGCGGCGCAGCTCGTCGCGATCGAGGGCGTGGCCCTCGCCGGAGCCGCCGCTGCCCATGAAGACGCCGAGCCGGGCATCGATGAAGCGCTGCAGGAACTGCCGCTGCAAACCCTCATCCACTGCCCCGGCGGCGTTGAAGGTGGTCGCGGCGCGGGCAACCAGGTCCAAAGTCATGCCATCCCCTCCCGGCATAGTTCTATTAGACAGAACGTCATACTATTTTAGTAAGTGCGCACCAGTTGTCAACACACCATCCTGGGGGGGGCGGGGCGGGCTCGCTGGTTGTCGTTCGTGGAGCGGCTGGCGTGCGGTGCGCCTGCCAATCATCGCCGGGCCTGGCGAAGGTCGGCCGTGGCGTGATCGCATGGCCCGGAAAGCGGTCCACGGAGCGGTCGTCGGGTGGGTGGGAAATTTTGCCCGGATACACCGGCTGTTAAGGTAAATCCGCCGATAATCAGAGGACTAATGACAGACTGTATCGGTAAAGGATTTATCAATAATTGCAGTTGTTGCGTCTGATCGGGTTGCGGTCAGTTTTCGGCAATTTACTGTCACATAAAATTCATTGATAGAACCAGTATATCCATGACGTGGAGGGCATGGGTTTTCGTTGTAAGAGTATTAGTATTTGTCGTGTCCTCTGACGACTTCGAATAGTGAGTAAAAGTCCAAATGCGCCTTCTCATCGGCACCATTGTGATCTTCGCCAGCGTCATCGGCGGTTACGTCGCGCAGGGCGGGCACCTGCAGGTATTGTTCCAGCCTTTCGAGGGCCTGATCATTCTGGGTGCCGCCGGAGGGGCGTTCGTGATCGGCAATACGGGGGCGGTGCTGAAGCAGACGCTCGGCGTCTTCGGCTCGCTGTTCCGCGGCCCGCGCTACAACAAGGCAGCCTATATCGAACTGCTGGGCATGCAGTTCAGCCTCTATAAGCTGGTGCAGTCCAAGGGCATCCTGGCGATCGAGCAGCATATCGAAAACCCCAAGGAATCGGCGCTGTTCTCGCGCTTCCCCAAGTTCGCCGCCAATCACCACGCCGTCGAGTTCGTGTGCGACTACATGCGCATGGTGACGCTGGGCACCAACAACGTCCATGAGATGGAAGCGCTGATGGATGAGGAACTCGAAACCCATCACCAGGAAAACCAGCGCCTGATCGGCGCTTTCCAGGCGCTTGCCGACGGCACGCCGGCACTCGGCATCGTGGCCGCCGTGCTGGGCGTGATCCACACCATGGGCGCCATCACCGAGCCGCCGGCCGTGCTCGGTGAAATGATCGGCGGCGCGCTGGTGGGTACCTTCCTCGGCGTCTTCTGCGCCTATGGGTTCTTCGCCCCGATGGCGCAGGCGCTGCGCAACATCAACGAAGCCGAAGACAAATATTTCCTGTCGCTGAAGGTTGGGCTGCTGGCCCATATCTCGGGACATTCGCCGGTGATGGCCATCGAGTTCGCCCGCAAGGCGCTGATGTCGGAAGACCGTCCGACCTTCCTTGAAGTCGATGCCGCTACCGCCGACCTGCCGGCTGCCGCTTAACACCACCTCGCCGGGGGGCGCGATCTCATGGCCTACGATCAACCGATCATCATCAAGAAGGTCAAGAAGCATGGGCACGGCCATCATGGCGGTGCCTGGAAGATCGCCTATGCGGACTTCGTGACCGCCATGATGGCGTTCTTCATGCTGCTCTGGCTGATCAGCATGACGACGCCGGAGCAGAAGAAGGGCATCGCCGATTATTTCGCGCCGCCCAATATCAGCCAGAGCACCAGCGGTTCAGGCGGCGTGCTGGGCGGTACCGCGCTCGATACCGATAACGTCAAGATGGCGGGCGCCACGCCCCTCATCAAACAGGACGTGCCGGCGCCGCCAGGAACCACCAATGAGGGCGCGCAGGCCATGCTGAGCGGCGGCGTCGGCACCCAGGCGGGCAATCAAAATGCCAATGTGGGCGCGGCGCAGGCCGAGTTGCAATCGCACTTCGACCAGAACTTCCATGCCGCCGCCGCCAGCATCCGCCAGGCCTGGCAGGCAATGCCCGACATCACCAAGATCGCCGACAACCTCATCGTGCAGGAAACCAAGGATGGGCTCGATATCCAGCTCATCGACCAGGAAGGCCGGCGCATGTTCCCGGAAGGGTCGAAATACCCTTACGAGCTGACGCGCAAGGCCATCGCGGTGGTGGCGCCGATCCTGCAGAAGCTGCCCAACCAGGTGCGCATTTCCGGGCACACCGCCGCGGGCGGCATCTATAACGATCCGCATTATGGCTCCTGGGAGCTGTCGAGCGATCGCGCCAATGTGGTGCGGGAGATTCTCGGGGAATTCGGGCTCTCCAGCGACCATGTGAATTCGGTCGCCGGCCGCTCGGTGATGGAGCCGTTCTTCCCCAACGATCCGTATCTGGCGGCCAATGAGCGCGTCGAGATCACCGTGCTCTACGATGCGCCGCCCGTGCCGCCCAACATGAAGCCCTGAGAGGGCGCCGCGGATCGGGTTCCCCGTCCATGAGGGGCGCCGACGGCGTCAGCCCTTGAGGTTGACGCGGATCGCGGCACCCTTGTTCAAGAGGTGCTGGTGCAGCAGGGCGCCCAGGCGCTTGCCGTCACGCATGATGAGGGCCGACAGGATATGCTCGTGTTCCTCGATGGCGGCCTGCCAGCGCTCGGGCTGCATGTTGGCCTGATAGCGGTAGCGCAGCAGCTTGGCGTTGAGGCCGGCGTAAAGACCCAATAGGACCGCATTGCCGGTGCGGGCGGCCAGCTCCAGGTGGATCTGCTGGTTGAGCTGGAAATAGGGCGCCATTTCCTGGCGCAGGAAATGCGCGAACATCTGGTGGTGCCAGGCGCGGATGAGGACGATGCCGTCATCGTCGATATGGGTGGCGGCCTGTTCGCCGATCATGGTTTCCAGATGCGCCATGACATCCAGCATGGCATCGAAATCCTTGAGCGACAGCGCGGTGACGACGGCGCCCCGATTGGGCAGCAGCGTCAAAATGCCTTCGGCGGCCAAAACCTTGAAGGCCTCGCGCAGCGGCGTGCGGGAGATGCCGTATTGCTCGCATAGCAGCCGCTCATTGAGCCGTTCGCCGGGCTTCAGGCGTCCTTCCATCACCGCCTGACGCAGCAGCGACAGGACTTCGGCATGCAGGTTCTGCCGCGCGATGCGCGGTGTGGCTGCCGGGGTTGAGGAAGCGTCGGTGTCGGCGTTCAGCATACGATGAGCAGATAGTCCTTTCGTCTCATAGCCTTGGGTAGCGCAAGCGGGGGCGCTTTGTCCATATCGATGCATTTGTTCATTTTGCATTCAAAATACATTGACACGTCAAGATTACAGGATGATAACGACGGCAACAAGCGACGAGACGGGCAGGCCATGGCGCCAAGCCCACAGGGAGGCTGCCAGTTGAATGCAATAGCGAACGCCGAATCCTATTATCCGGGTTGGCAGCTGCTGCAAATTCCCGGGCCATCGAACGTGCCGGCGCGCGTCCTCCAGGCCATCGCCCATCCCACCATCGATCATCGCGGCGAGGCTTTCGCCCGCTTCGCCAAGGATCTGCTGCGGGATCTGAAACCCCTGTTCGGCACGCGCCATGACGTGGTGATCTTCCCCTCCTCGGGCACCGGCGCCTGGGAAGCGGCGCTGGTCAATGTGGCCTCGCCCGGCGATACGGTGTTGATGGCGGAGACGGGGCATTTCGCCACGCTCTGGTTCAAGCTCGCCAGGCAACTCGGTCTCAAGGCAGAGCTGCTGCCGGGCGACTGGCGGCGCGCCGCCGATGCCGAAGCCATCGGCAGGCGGCTCGCCGAAGACAAGAACCATGTGATCAAGGCCGTATGCGTGGTGCACAACGAGACCTCGACCGGCGCCACAAGCGACATCGCGGCGGTGCGGCGGGCGATCGACAAGGCCGGCCATCCGGCGCTGCTGATGGTGGATACCATCAGCTCGCTCGGCTCGGTCGCCTATGAGCAGGACGCCTGGGGCGTCGACGTCACCATTGCGGGCTCGCAAAAGGGCCTCATGCTGCCGCCGGGCCTGGGTTTCAACGCCTACAGCCCCAAGGCCAAGGCGGCCTCCGCAACCGCCACCATGACGCGCTCCTATTTCGACTGGGCGGCGATGGCCGATGCCCCGCTGACCGGGCAGTTCCCCTATACGCCGGCGACCAATCTGCTGTTCGGCCTGCGCGCCGCACTCGACCTTCTGGCCGAGGAAGGCATGGAGACGGTGTTCTCCAGGCACCGGCGGCATGCCCGCGCCACCCGCGCGGCGGTTGCGGCCTGGGGCCTCGAGGTCCTGTGCGTCGAGCCCGAACACCAGTCCAACGTCCTGACGGCGGTGATGATGCCGGAGGGCGTCAGCGCCGACGGGTTCCGCGCCCATATGGTCAAACGGTTCAACATGCCGCTCGGCAACGGGCTCTCCAAGCTGAAGGACCGGGTGTTCCGCATCGGGCATCTCGGCGATTTCAACGATCTGATGCTGATCGCGACGCTGGGCGGGGTACAGATGGGGCTCGCCAGCTATGGTGTGGCTCCCGGCGCCAGCGGCGTCGAGGCCGCGATGGCCGTCCTGGCCGAGGAGAATTGAATGACCAGCCGGCGCTTTGAGGTCAGTCCCAAGGAACTGGTGCCGGCGCTGTTCTTCCTCGCGACCGGGGCCTTCTTTCTTATCAATGCGGTGTTCTTCATCGGCTTCGAGGGGGACAATGGCGCCGGTTCGGCGACTTTTCCCACCCTGATCTCGATCGTACTTTTGGGCATCGGGCTGATCCTGTTGATCCGCAGCATCAGAACCGGGGGCGAAGGTTTCCAGCTCCTGGCCTGGCCAAAGCTCGCCGTCATCCTGATTTCGCCCATAGTCTTCGGGTTCGCGGTCCGCCCGCTCGGCTTCATTCCGGCGCTGATCCTCAGCCTTGCCTGCGCCAGCCTCGCCGATACCGCGACGCCGATCGTGCGGCGCGCCGTGGTGATCCTCGCCATTACGGTGCTCTGCGTCCTCGTCTTCCACTATGGCCTGCGCCTGCCGTTCCCGCTGGTGCAGGGCTGGAACCTCAACTAGGAGGGACGGGATGGATCTGCTCCACAATCTGGCCTTCGGGCTTTCCATCGTCGGCCAGCCGAACAACCTCATGTTCTGCTTCGTCGGGGTGTTCCTGGGCACACTGATCGGCGTGCTGCCGGGCGTCGGGCCGACGGCCACCATCGCCATGCTGATCCCCATCACCTTCGCCATGTCGCCGACGACCGCGGTGATCATGCTGGCCGGCATCTATTACGGCTCGCAATATGGCGGCTCGACCACGGCGATCCTGCTCAACGTTCCGGGCGAAAGCTCCAATGCGGTCACCGCAATGGATGGCTACCAGATGGCGCTGCAGGGCCGCGCCGGGGCGGCCCTGGCGATTGCGGCGCTGGGCTCGTTCTTTGCCGGCACGGTGTGCACGCTGGCCATCGCGCTGTTCGCCATTCCGCTCGGCGCCGTGGCGCTCAAATTCAATTCGGCCGATTATTTCTCGCTGATGCTGCTGGGGCTGGTGGGGTCGGTGGCGCTCGCGCATGGCTCGGTGGTCAAGGCGCTCGGCATGATCATGGTCGGCCTGCTGCTCGGCCTTGTCGGCACCGACATCTATACGGGCGGAACGCGCTTCACGATGGGCTTCGTCGAGCTTTCCGACGGCATCAATTTCGTGCCGATCGCCATCGGGCTGTTCGGCCTGCCGGAAATCCTGCGCAATCTCGAAGACATGGCCAATGGCAATGCGGTGGGCATGCCGCGCACCATCGGCACGTTGTGGCCGACGCGCGAGGAATGGCGCCGCTCGACGCCCGCCGTGCTGCGCGGCACGGCGCTGGGCGGCGTGCTGGGCATCCTGCCGGGAGCCGGTGCGACGATCGCCTCGTTCATGGCCTATACGCTGGAAAAGCGCGTGTCGCGGCGGCCCGAGGAATTCGGCAAGGGTGCGCCGGAAGGCGTGGCTGGCCCGGAGAGCGCCAACAATGCGGCGGCGCAGACGGCCTTCATTCCCATGCTGGCGCTGGGTATTCCCTCGACGCCGAACCTGGCGGTGATCATCGGGGCGCTGCTGGTGCAGGGCTTCGCGCCGGGGCCCACCGTCATCACCGCGCATCCGGATTTCTTCTGGGCCGTGATCGTCTCGATGTGGATCGGCAACGCCATGCTGCTGGTGCTCAACCTGCCGCTGGTGGGCATGTGGGTGCAACTGCTGCGCATCCCCTATTCGGTGCTGTTCCCGGCAGTGCTCGCCTTCTGCGCCGTCGGCACTTACGCCGTCGATTCCAATATCTTCGACGTCTATACGCTCGTCATCGCGGCGCTCGCCGGCTACGTGCTTTCCAAGTGCAATTGCGAGCCGGCGCCACTGGTGCTGGGCCTCGTGCTGGGGCCGCTGATCGACCAGCATTTCCGCCGCGCCCTGCTGGTTTCCAATGGCGATCCGATGATCTTCCTCACCCGGCCGATCAGCGCCGGCCTGCTGGCGGTCGCGGTCGTGCTGCTGATCATCACCATCGTGCCGGCGCTGCGCAAGCGCCGCGACGAGATGGTGGAGGAATAGCGTCAATTCGGGTTTCGGGCCGAATGGCCCCAAATGGGAGGTTTATCATGCATGTCGCACTCAACCGCCGTTCAGCCTTGATGCTGCTGGCTGCCGGCGCCCTGGCGCTGTCGGCCAATGCCGCGCTGGCGCAGGCGGATAGTTATCCGAACAAGCCCATCACCCTGGTGGTGCCGTTCGCCCCCGGCGGCGGCGCCTCGCAGGGCGCGCAGGTCATCGCCGATGGACTCCAGAAAGTGCTGGGCCAGACGGTCATCATCGACAACCAGCCGGGCGCCGCGACGGTCACGGGCACGGCGAGCGTCGCCCGCGCCGATCCGGACGGCTATACGCTATTGTTGGCCAGCTCCGCCACCGCCGTCAACGAAGGCATGGTGGCCAAGAAATCCTACAATGCGCTGACCGACCTGACGCCGATCGCCCTCACGGTCGATGCGCCCTATGTGCTGCTGGTCAACAACGACCTCGGCATCAGCACCGTCGCCGACCTCATCGCCAAGGCCAAGGCCGCCCCCAATTCCCTGGCGTTCGGATCGGCCGGCATCGGCAGCTCGCAGCAATTGTTCATGCTCTATCTCATGAAGCTTGCGGGCATCCAGATGCGTCACATCCCCTATGAGGGCGGCAATCCGGCCGCAACCGCGGTCGCCAGTGGCGAAGTCGCGGTAACCTTCGCGGATGCGGGCGCGGCGCAGCCCATGGTGACGGGAGGCCTGCTCAAGGCGCTGGCGGTGTCGACGGGCACCCGCATGGCGATCTTCCCGGATGTTCCCACCATGGAGGAAGCCGGCGTTACGGGCTTCGATCTCACCACCTGGCAGGGCATCGTCGGCCCCAAGGGCATGGATCCCGCCATCGTCAAGAAACTCAGCGACGCCATCAACCAGGTGCTGGCCGATCCCGAGCTGCAGGCCAACCTGGCCAAGACCGGCAAGTCCGCCGCCACCTCGACGCCCGAAAGCTTCGCCAAATACCTCGCCGACGACGTGACGCGCTGGAAGCAGCTGATCGCCGACGCCGGTATCAAGGCGCAATAAGTCCCCCCAGGAGGCCGGCGCCGCAGACCATCGCGGTGCCGGTCTCCGAATTCATGCAAGCGACCGACTGGACCCTCACGATGAAAACCTTCACGCTGACACGCACCATCAAGGCCGAGGAAGACTATGACGTGCTGGTCGCCGGCGGCGGCCCGGCCGGTGTCGCCGCCGCGATCGTGGCGGCCCGCAAAGGCAGCAGGGTGCTGCTGGTCGAGGCCACGGGATGTCTGGGCGGCATGGGCACTTCGGGCCTGGTCACCACCTTCGGGCCGATGGGCAATGGCCAGCGGACGCTGGTGGGTGGCTTCGCACTGGAATTGATCCAGACCATGTATGCGCGTGGCCTTCTGGGCCCGGAAGTGACGCCCGATTACTGGATCAGCCATTACAACCGCTGGATTCCCTTTCATCCCGAAGGGCTGAAGCTGCTGCTCGACGAGATGTGCGTCAGCGCCGGCGTCGAGGTGCGCTATTTCACCCGCGTCGCCGAGGCGGAGACCGAGGGCAGGAAGGTGCTCGGGGCTGTCATCCACAATATCGAGGGCTTCAGCTTCATCGCCGCCAAGACCTATATCGATGCGACGGGCGATGCGGTGCTGGCCGATCTTTGCGGCGCCGAATGCAAGGTCGCGGGCCGGGACTGGAAGCATGCGCCGGCGACATTGTGCTCGATCTTTGGAAACATCGACTGGAACAACGAATTCTATGCCTCGGGCAATGGTGGCACCGATGGGGCGCATAACCGCATCAAGAAGGAATTCCTGCCTATCGCCAATGAATCCGGCATCTTCACGCTGCCCGATCCCTATATCGCGGGCATGAAGAAGATCGGCGCCACCTCCGGCACGCTCAATGGCGGCCACATCTACAATCTCGATGGGCTCGATATCAAAAGCCTCAGCGACGGCATGATGTATGGCCGGAGGCTGGCGCAGGAATATACCCAGTTCTATCGCGAGTTCGTTCCCGGCTGCGAGAATATGGAGCATCTGGCGACGGCGCCCGTCATGGGCCTGCGCGATACACGCCGCATCGTCGGCGAGTTCGAGTTGACCATGGACGACTATCGCGCCCGCCGGCAGTTTCCCGACCAGGTGGCGGTCTACAACCGTCCGGCGGATGTGCATGCCACCGACACCTCCAGGGAAGAGCATGAGCGCTTCGTCAAGGCGTTCGAGGAAGACGGCAAGGACAAGCTCGGCGTCGGCGACAGCGTCGGGATTCCCTATTCCATCCTGGTACCCCGGGGCTCTGAAAACCTTTGGGTTGCGGGCCGCTGCCATTCGAGCGATACGGGCGTGCACGGCTCCATCCGGGCCCAGTCGGCCGCCTATATGATGGGCGAAGCCGCGGCGACCGCGGCGCGCCAGTCGATCGAAACGGGGCAGCCGGCCTGCGATCTCGATACCAGGAGACTGGTCGAGACGCTCAGGACGCAGAACGCCTATCTGCCGCAGGAACAGCTCAGCCGCACCATGACGCGCTAGGCGTTCGTTTTGATTGCATCAACGAACGCTCCAGGTCTTTGTTGATCAGTTCTTGCCGTCATCCTTGAGATAGTTGCTGCCATCGATGACGAGCAGGCCGTCGGAGCCAACATCGGGCTCGAACAGGCTGAGCGTCTTGGTGACGCCGTTCGAGCCCATGAGCTTGAGACTGTAGCCGTCGACCTCGTAGCGGCCGGTCTCTGTGGGATGATCGCCCGAGGTGGTAACGGCGGTGCTGGTGTCGCCCGTGGTGTTGGAGCCCGCAAAGCCCGCAAAGCCGGTCATCCGGAAGCTGCCATCGCGTTTCATCACCAGCGTTCTCGTCACCGACACGCCGCCCGAAGAGGTGGCGGTCATGCCGCTGGAGGCATAGAGATAAGTCCAGCTCCCGTCGAAAGTGCTGCCGCGCTGCAGCGGCGGCAATGGACGGTATTCGTCATCGTCGAATTTGAGGCTGTCGCCCGCACGGCTGAATTTCTGGCTCTGCACATCCATGATGCCGTAGTCATTGCCGATCTCGGCGATCTTGATGGTCTGGGCGCCGCCGAACAGGCCACCGCCGCTGATCACATAGGTGCCGCATCCCCTGGGATGCCGGGCGCACAATTCCTTGACGCCGATGCCGCCCGACGGAATCTCCGTACTGTAGATGCCCGATGGATCGAAATCGCGGATGAGGTTCTCGCTGGTATAGTCAAGCCCGCCGAAGGCGTTGGGCATCAGGCTGGTGTGGAGGCTGGTGTAGACGCCCTCGATGCCACCGCCCCCGGCAGGCGCCACGAGGGCCGCCGGCCTGGGGTCGTCCTTGAGCCGCAGCGAACTGATGGCGGCGGCGAAGTCGTCTTCGGCTGAACTGGTCTGGTCGGAATCGAGATTGAGCAGCAGCAGCGTCATGAACTGCTGGCCGCCCGGCAGTTGCACGCCGACGACCGATGAGGATATCGAAACGTTCTTGCGATAGCCGCAGCAGATATAGCTCATATGGATCGGATAGCCGGCGACGGTGACGCCCTTGCGGTTGGTGATCGCATCTTCGTTGCGCAATTCGGGTATGGTGCCGGCGAGGGTCTTGAAATTGTCCTCAAGGGCGCCCTTGGTGATGAGGCCCGTCACCTGGATGACGGCGCCGCCCTTGTGGCCATTTTCATCGACGAAATTCTTCTGCAGGACGACGCTGTCCTTGTTGTTCTTGGCGGTCCAGCCCTGTGCGTCCTTGGGCAGGTCGAGGCGCAGCGCCCCCACCATAATGGGCTCGGCAGCGCCTGCCGGAAACGCCGTCACCATAAGAGTTGCGAGAGCGAGGATCGTGGTCTTCCAGCCGCTGCGCATGCCGCAGGTCTCCATAATTGTCTAATGAACCTCATGAATTTCGCGGGCGTGTGCGGCAGCAAGATGACAGCCGCCAGGGGCGCCGGCGCCGGCGCCGGTGTCGCCGGCCGCCGGTGCGATCGCCGAAGCCTGATGGCGCCGCCCCATCCGGCATCTTTCCAAGGCGGGGACGGGGGCTTATTGTGTGGCATCGTTGCCGGGAGATAATCGGTTGAGCGTGCTTATGGAAAAGCCGGAGACGGCTTTCAGGAATCCGGTGTTTCCGGTCGATACCCAGCTCGATCCCGATGATCCGGCGTCGGTGTTCAGGCTGCTGGCAACCGGGACTGCCGAGGGTCTTGCGGGTGCGCTGTTGACGGTGGTCGACATTTCGGGCGGCGCGCCGCGGGCGCTCGGTGCGCAGATGGCGGTGCTCACCGACGGGCGCTATTGCGGTTACGTGTCGGGTGGGTGCGTGGAGGCGGCGGTGGCGCTGGAAGCCATCCGGGCCATCGATGCCGATCAGGATGCGGTACTGCGTTTCGGCACCGGCTCGCCTTTCCTCGATATCAAGCTGCCCTGCGGGGGCAGCATCGACGTGCATGTGCATGTGCGGCCCGATCCCGAACTGGTGGCCGAGGCGCTGGGGCGGCTCGCCACCCGCACGCCCTTCGCGGTTGCCTACCTGCCCGATGCGGGGACGGCCCGGCTGACCGGCTCCTCCGAAGTGCGGGCGCGCAGCGAATGGCGCGACGGCACTTTCGTACGGCACTACCATCCGCTGACACGGCTGGTGCTGATCGGGGAAGGCCATGAGCTCATCGCCATCTCCCGCGTCGGCCGCGCCGCCGGCATGGAGGTCATGGCGTTCATGTCTGCCGAATCCGGCGCCGATGTGGTGACCGCCAACGGCACCGGCGTGACGCTGCTCAGCGGCGCCAAGCTGCCCGACCTGCCTGTCGATGCCTTCACGGCCGTGATCTTCCTGCTGCATGACCGGTTCAAGGAAGGCCGGCTGCTGGAAGGTGCCCTGGCCTATGATCCGTTCTATGTGGGCGCGCTGGGCAGCCGGCGGACACATGCGGCGCGGGTGACGCGGCTGCAGGGCGCCGGCGTGGGCGAGGATCGCATCGCGCGCCTGCATGGTCCCATCGGTCTGTTCGGCCCAACCCGGACGGCGTCGGCGCTGGCCATCTCCGTCCTCGGTGAAGTCGCCGACGCGCGCATGCGGCTCGACGGCTGATGGCCGAAATCGGTTCGGTGCCGGCCATTGGCGCGGTGGCGGCGGTGGTTCTGGCCGCCGGCCTGTCGCGCCGCTACGGGCCAGACAGCAAGCTGCATGCCGAGCTGGGCGGAAAATTCCTCGCCCTTCATATCGCCGATACGCTTTGTCACATGGGTTTTGGGCACAGGATCGCGGTCTGCCAGCCGGACGATCCGCTGGGGCCGGCCTTTCGGGCCCGCGGTTTCGACGTAGTGCTCAATCCCGACAGCGGGCGCGGCATGGCGTCGTCACTGGCGCTCGGCGTCACGGCCGCCCGGGAGGCCGGATCCGAGGCGGTGTTGATCTGCCTTGCCGACATGCCGTTCGTCAGCGCCGCGCACCTCATGGGACTCGTCGACGCTCTCGACGGGGAGAGCGATATCGTGGCTTCGGCGACCGCTGTGTCCGATGTGCCCCCGACGCCGCCGGCGATATTCGGGAAGGCGCACTTTACCGCCCTGGCTGGCCTTACGGGTGACAAGGGCGCGCGCAGCCTTCTCGGTGAGGCCCGGATCGTGGTGGCGCCGGCCCAAATGCTCGCCGATTTCGACACGCCGGACGACTTTTCCGCGACGCGCTAGCGCCCGGTCGTCATCCAAATGTTCGCGGCAACTGCAATGATGGCCGCAAAATCCTGCTGTCGTACAGAGTTCATATGAACGCAAAGCAAGTGTCATCGGCCATTCATCTGAATTGGCTAGGTGGCTTGTCATGCACACAGACACCCTTTCTTCCCGCCAGCTGGCGATCGCCGATCTGCTCAACGAGAAGCGCTATCTGCAGATCGACGAGCTGGCGCGCAGCTTCATGGTCACCACGCAGACCATAAGGCGCGACGTGGCCGTTCTGTGCGAAAGCGGCATGGCGCGGCGGCTGCACAAGGGCATCAAGGCCATCGATTTTCCGGGTAATCCGAACCTCGATTATTCCAAGCGCGCCATCATGAATGTGCTGGCCAAGCGCGAGATCGCGGCGCTGGCGGCCGAGCTGGTGCCGGAAGATGCCAGCGTTTCGCTCGGCATCGGCACGACGCCCGAGCAGGTCGCCATGGTGCTGTCGCGGCGGCATAGCCTGCTGGCCGTCACCAACAACCTCAATGTCGCCAATGTGCTGTCGGGCCATGACGGCATCAAGGTGCATATGTGCGGCGGCCAGATGCGGCCGCATGACCGCGATTTCGTCGGCCACGAAGCCGTTGCGCTCTTCGGCCGCTACCGGGTCGATTTCGGCATCACGGGCGTCGGCGGCATCGATGAGGACGGCAATTTTCTCGATTTCTCGGCCGAGGAAGTGGCGGTCCGCCAGTCGATCCTCGAAAACAGCCGCAAGCGCATCATCGTCGCCGATCTCAGCAAGTTCGGGCGCGCCGCACCGGTCCGGGGCGGCTCCCTCAATGCGGTGGATATCCTCATCACCGAACTGCCGCCGCCGCCCGCCGTACAGGAAGCGGCCCGGGCGGCCGGCGTCACGATGATCCATCGCGAACCACGTCCCTCCCATCCCCTCGCTCCCTCACAAGAGACCCAGCCATGAAGCTTACTCGACGTCATTTCGGCGTGCTTTCCGGTGCTGCCCTGGCGGCCACCGCTCTGCCGCGCATCGCCTTCGCCCAGGAACGGCCGACGCTGCGCGTCGCCGTGCAGGCCAATCCGGCCACCGCGGAAGTCATCGATCCGGAAAGCAATGTCGGCTACCGGACCAATTTCTCGATCCACGACACGCTGATCCAGTTCGATTTCGACGGCGACATGTCGCTGAAGCCGCACCTGGCGGAATCGTGGAGCTGGGTCGATCCCACCACGCTCGAAGTCAAGCTGCGCCAGGGCGTCAAATTCCATGACGACCGCGAAATGACCGCCGATGACGTGCTGTTCACCTTCGGCCCCGAGCGCATGATGGACGACAAGGCGCCGGGCCATCCGATGGTGAAGCGCTATTGGGCGAGCCTCGATCACATCGAAGCCGTCGATCCCCATACGGTGCGCTTCCACACCACCTATGAGGACCCGATCTTCCTGCAGCGCCTTACCGCCTGGACCTCGCAGATCATCTCCAAGGCCGCCTATCTGGAAGCCGCGAGCTACGACGCCTGGCGCGTCAAGCCGATCGGCGCCGGCCCCTACAAGGTCGACCACATCACGCCGAACGACGAGACGGTCCTCGTCGCCCATGACGGCTATTGGGGCGGCATGCCCACGGCTGCCAGGATCATTTTCACCGTGGTGCCGGAAGTGTCGGCCCGCGTTTCGGGCCTTCTCGCCGGCGACTACGATATCGCCACCGACCTGCCGCCGGACCAGCTCGACGCGGTCGAAAGCGCCGATGGCGTCTCGATCGTGGGCGGCCCGGTGAACAACCACCGCATCATCTGGTTCGACAAGACCAACCCGCATCTGGCCGATCCGCGCGTGCGGCAGGCCATGAGCCTGGCGCTCAACCGCCAGCTTATCGTCGATACCATCTGGCGCGGCCGCACCAAGGTGCCGAACGGCCTGCAATACGATTTCTATGGCGACATGTATCTCGCCGATTTCCCGGCCTACGAATACAATCCGGAAAAGGCCAAGCAGCTGCTCGCCGATGCCGGCTATGACGGCTCGGAACTCGAATACCGCTCCAACAACAACTACTACACCGCCGAAGTCGCGGTCAGCCAGGCGATGACCGCCATGTGGCAGGCCGTGGGCCTCAATGTGCGGCTCGACGTGGGCGGCACCAAGGGCATGACCGATGCCAATGGCCGCGCCGTCGGCAACTGGTCGAACTCGGCGCTGCTGCCCGATCCGCTGTTCTCGCTGTGGAGCCAGCATGGACCCTCCGCCGTACCGGCGGCCCGGGCCATGTGGAGTAACCCCGATTTCGACAAGCTCGGCCAGCAGCTCGAACGCGCCACCAAGCTCGAGGACCGCCGCGCCGCCTTCCGCGGCATGATGGAAATCAACGAACATACCGATCCGGGCGTCATCACGCTGTACCAGAACGCGGTGTTCTATGGCGTCCGCGACACCGTCAAGTGGAAGCCCTTCGTGTTCTTCTACATGGATCTGAGCCCGGCCCGCCTGAAGTTTGCATGATGTTTCGGCCCCGGCGGTTCGCCGCCGGGGTCTTCCACCGCGGAGCGCTCTCATGGCCCTGCTCACTGTCAAAAATCTGTCGGTGCAGTTTTCCACCGCAGCCGGCCCGCTGCATGCGGTCAACGATGTCGGCTTTTCGGTCGGGGCAGGCGAGATCGTCGGCATCGTGGGCGAGAGCGGCTCGGGCAAGAGCGTCACCTGCCTGTCGCTGGTGGGCCTGCTCGGCCATAACGCGCAGGCGACCGGCACCATGGATTTCGACGGCGTGCGCCGCGAGATCGCCGCCGTTCCCAAACAGGATCACCGGCACCGCCCTTCCATTTCGATGATTTTCCAGGATCCCGCCAGCAGCCTCAACCCGGTGCGCACGGTCGGCGCGCAGATCGAGGAAGTGCTGCGCTTCGGGCGCCATATGGATGGCGGCACGGCGCGCCGGCACGCCATCGAGCTGCTCGACCGGGTCGGCATCACCGAGCCCGAGGCGCGGCTCGCCGCCTATCCGCACCAGATGTCGGGCGGCATGAACCAGCGCGTGATGATCGCCATGGCGCTGGCCAGCGCGCCGCGCCTGTTGATCGCGGACGAGCCCACCACGGCGCTCGACGTCACCATCCAGGCCCAGATCTGTCGCCTGCTGCGCGACCTGGTGCGTAACACGGGACTGTCCATCATCTTCATCTCGCACGATCTCGATCTCGTGGCGCAGCTCTGCGACCGGGTCGCGGTGATGTATGCGGGGAGCCTGGTGGAGTTGCAGCCGGCCGATGAGATCGTCGCCCGGCCGCGCCATCCCTATACGCGGGCGCTGCTCGCCGCCATTCCGGGCCATCAGCAGCCGCGCACGCGCCTGGGCGATATTCCGGGCGAAATCCGCACGCATTTCGCCCCGCCGAGGGAATGCGCCTTTGCGCCGCGCTGCAGCCGCCGCCTGCCGGGGTGCGCCACGGCAGTGCCTTTCCTCACCGATGTGAACGCCAGGGGCGAGGTCGCATGCTTCAATCCGAACTGAATACGGCCCCCGCTTTGCGTCTCGACAAGGTGCGCTACATGCACAATGCCCATGGCCGCATGTGGCCATGGCAGCGCAGCAATGTACGCGCCGGCGGTGTCGAGGAAGTCTCCGCCACAGTCGAGGCCGGCACCACCTGGGGCCTGATCGGAGAGAGCGGCTGCGGCAAGAGCACGCTGGCGAGCCTCATCATCGGGGACCGGCGGGCGCAGGCCGGCGATATCGAAATCTTTGGCCTGTCCATGGCCGGGCAATTGGCCAAGGGCCGCAAGAGCCTGGCGCGCGTCATGCAGATGGTGGCGCAGGATCCGTTCGGCTCCATGGATCCGCGCCAGGCCGTGGGCCCGCAGATCGTCGAAACGCTCGACATCCATGACGAACTCGATACGCAGAGCGAGCGGCGCGACCTCGTGCTCGCAACGCTCTCCAAGGTGGGGCTGTCGGAGGCCAGCTTCGCCAAGCTGCCGCATCAGCTGAGCGGTGGCCAGCGGCAACGCGTCTCCATCGCGCGTGCGCTGGTGCTGAAGCCGCGCATCCTCGTTTGCGACGAGCCGGTCTCGGCGCTCGATGTGTCGGTGCAGGCGCAGGTGCTGAACCTATTGCTCGACCTGCAGAGCCAGCTCGGGCTCACCATGATCTTCATCAGCCACGATATCCGCGTGGTCGGCCATATGGCCCATGCCATCGCGGTGATGCGGGCCGGACGGATCGTCGAACATGGTCCATCCGAACAGGTGCTGGCCGCGCCGCGACACGATTACAGCCGCACGCTGTTCGCCGCCGTGCCGCGGCGCATCGGCGCTATGCCGGAAACCCGGAAACTGGAGCAGGTGGGATGATCAGACGCATCGGAGCCAGCATCGGCCGGGCGCTGATCGCCATCGTCCTCACCGTCACCTTCGTCTTCATCGTGCTGCGCGTTTCGGGCGATCCGGTTGAAATGCTGCTGTCGTCCGATGCGACGCCGGAAATGATGGCGCGCATCCGGGCCGAATGGGGGCTCGATCAGCCGCTCTACATTCAATATTTCACCTATGTGCAGCACATCCTGCAGGGCGATTTCGGACGCTCGCTCAGCGATGGCCGCCCGGCGCTGACGGTGATCCTCGAAAAGGCGCCCGCAACGCTGGAACTGATGGGCGTGGGCCTGTTGATCGGCCTGGTGCTGGGCGTGGTGATGGGCCTGTTCGCCGCCACGCACCGCGGCAGCGCCATCGATCGCATCGTCATGGGCACGGCGGTGCTGGTGCACGCCATGCCGAGTTTCCTATTGTGCATTCTGGCCATCCTGCTGTTCGCGGTGCGGCTGCGCTGGCTGCCGAGCGGGGGCGGCTCGTCGCCGCTGCACCTCATCCTGCCATCGCTGGTGATCGGGCTGGCGGCGGCGGGCGTCATCGCGCGCTTCGTGCGCTCCAGCGCGCTCGAAGTGATCGGCCAGCAATATATCCGCGCCGCCAGCATCAAGCCGCTGCCGCGCTGGTACTTCTTCGGCTTTCACATCCTGCCCAATGCGGCGCTGCCGCTTCTGACGCTGATCGGGTTCCTGGTCGGCGGCATGATCGGGGGCGCCGCCGTGGTGGAATCGGTGTTCGCCTGGCCGGGCATCGGCCGGTTCCTGGTGACGGTCGTGGCCAAGCGCGACCTCGCCGTGGTGCAGACCATCGTGATCCTCATTTCACTCACCATGGTGCTGGCAAACCTGGGCGCCGACATCTTGTACACCATGGTCGATCCGCGCCTGCGCGATCGGCGGGAGGGCTGAGCCATGGCCATCGCCAATATCGGGGTGGTGCCGAGGCGGCGGCCCGCCTGGCTGGCCCGCCAGGGCTGGGTGGTGATCCTGGCCTTCGCCATCGTGGCGCTGTTCCTCTTCGTTGCCGTGGCGGCGCAATGGATCGCGCCTTATGATTTCACCGCCATCGACCTCGTCGCCGGCAATGCGCCGCCCGTCGGTTTCGGCGGCACCTGGGCGCATCCGTTCGGCACCGACGACCTCGGCCGTGACGTCTTCAGCCGCACGCTGATCTCGGTGCGGACCAGCCTCACCGTGGCGCTGGTCTCGAGCCTCGTCAGCGGCCTCATCGGCGTGACGTTCGGGCTGATCTCGGCCCGCAACCGGGGCTTCTGGGGCGGGCTGGTGCGGATCGCGGTGGATTTCAACGCCGCCCTGCCGTTCATGATCCTGGCGCTGGCGGTGCTGGCCTTTTTCGGCAACAACATCGTGCTGTTCGTCTGCCTGCTCGGCCTTTACGGCTGGGAGCGCTATACGCGCCTGGTACGGGCCGTCGCCATGGCGGAATATGAGAAGGGCTATGTGGCGGCCCTGCGCCGCAACGGCGCTTCGGAGCGCCGCATCGCCATCGCGCATGTGTTGCGCAACGTCATGCCGGTGATCGTCGTCAACTGGACCGTGAGCCTGCCCGAGGTGATCCTGCTGGAATCGAGCCTCAGCTTTCTGGGCCTCGGCATCCAGCCGCCGCTGGCGAGCCTCGGCAACATGGTGGGGCTGGGGCGCGACTACATCGTCACCTCGTGGTGGATCGCCACCATTCCGGGCATCGCCATCTTCCTTTTAACCTTCGCGGTCAGTGTCGTTGGCGACTGGCTGCGGGACTACACCGATCCAAGCCTGCGTTAGGAAAACCCATGAGCCTTCCCCAGATCGTCGCCCATCGCGGCAGCGCCGCCGACCGGCCGGAAAATGCCCTCAGCTCTTTCGTGGCGGCGGCCGAAAGCGGCGCCGACCAGATCGAACTGGATGTGCACCTCAGCGCCGACAACGAACTCGTCGTCATCCATGACGCGATGCTGGAGGAAACGACGCTCGGCACGGGCCCGGTGTCGGCATTGCCGCTGGCCCAACTCCAGGAGATACGCCTGCGCGGCATGGAGGAGACCATTCCGACGCTGGCCGGCGTGCTGGATGCCGTGGGCAACCGCATCCACACCCGCATCGAGATCAAGCGCAACGCCATGGGGCAGGACTATGAGGGGCTTGCCGAGCGCATCATCGATGCGGTGGAAAGCCGGGGGCTCAAGGATCGCGTCACCATCATGTGCTTCCAGCAGAACTCGCTGCTGCCCTTCGCCCGGCGCGGCTACGAGACCAGCCTGTCGTTCTCGCGCAATTTCGGTTCGGAGAAGGATCTAAAGGGCCTGGTGACCAAGCTCGCCGATGCGGGCATTTCCGATATCGGCTATTTTTTCCACGAACTGCACGACGCCGACATCGAGACCATCCACAATGCCGGGCTCACGGTCGGCGTCTGGACCGTCAATGGGCTGCCGCGCCTCGACTACTGGCTGCGCCAGCCGATCAGCTACATCCTGACCGACCAGGCCGAAATGGCCTTGCGGCTGCGCGCCGCGATGTGACTATTCGGGGACGCTCAACGCCATGCCGGGCTTGTCGTGGCGCGCGAAGCGCTCGACAAGCGTGGCGCTGGCGGCATTGAGCCCCGCCACCTCGACGCTGCGACCGCGGCTACGGGCCTTGAGCACGACGCGGTCCAGCGCCTCGACGGCCGAGATGTCCCAGAAATGGGCGGCATGGACGTCGATGACGAGGCGCTCGACCGGCTCCAGCAGGTCGATGGCACTGGAAAAGGCGCCCGCCGAGGCAAAGAAAATCTGGCCCTCGACCGTATAGGTGCGGGTCGATCCGTCGGCTGACAAAGCCGAGGTGACGCGGCTGAGGCGCGCCACCTTGCCGGCGAAGAACACGCCCGAGAGTAGCACGCCCACCAGCACGCCCTTGGCGAGATCGTTGGTGGCGACGACGGTCACGACCGTCGCCAGCATCACCACCGAGGAGGGCAGCGGGTTGATGCGCAGGCGCGTGATCGAGCGCCAGGAAAAGGTGTTGATCGACACCATGATCATCACCGCCGTCAGCGCCGCTACGGGCACGACGGCGAGCAATTGCTGCAACACCACCAGCAGCACCAGCAGGAAGAGGCCGGCCACCAGGGCCGACAGGCGGCCGCGTCCGCCCGAAGCCACATTGATGGTCGACTGGCCGATCATGGCGCAGCCGCCCATGCCGCCGAACAGCGCCGAGGCCATGTTGGCGACGCCCTGGCCGATGCATTCGCGGCTCTTGTTGGAAGGTGTATCGGTCAGGTCATCGACGATCTGCGCGGTGAGGAGCGACTCCAGCAGGCCAACCGCCGCCAGCGTCAGCGACACCGGCAGGATGATCTGCAGGGTTTCAAGGTTGAGGGGAACGCTGGGAAGGCCGAAGCCCGGCAGGGTGGTGGGCAGGGCGCCAAGATCCGAGACGACGCGGACATCGAGTTTGAAGACCGCGGCGATGACGGTCAGCACCACGATGGCGACGAGCGGCGAGGGGATGGCGCGGGTGAGGCGCGGCAACAGGTAGATGATCGCAAGCCCAAGCGCGATCAGCCCATAGGTGGCGACCGGCACGTTCAGCAGTTGCGGCAGTTGGGCGAGGAAAATCAGGATGGCGAGGGCGTTGACGAAGCCGGTCATCACCGATTGCGACACGAAGCGCATCAGCCGCCCGAGTTTCAGCAGGCCGGCGATGATCTGGAACACACCCATCAGGATGGTGGCGGCGAAGAGATATTGCAGCCCGTGGTCGCGGACGAGCCCCGTCATCAGGACGGCGGTGGAAGCGGTGGCCGCCGAGATCATGGCGGGGCGGCCACCCGTGAAGGCGATGACGCAGGCGATCACCACCGAGGCGTAGAGGCCGACCTTGGGGTCGACGCCGGCGATGACCGAAAAGCCGATGGCTTCGGGGATGAGGGCGAGCGCCACCACGAGACCCGAAAGGGTGTCGTTGCGCAGATTGCCGAACCAGTCGCGAAAGAAGGGAGAGGCCGTGTTCATGTGAGGGATCCGCAAGAGCGCAGGAACGGGGCGGCTGCGAGGCAGCCGGTCGGGTTTCTGGTTGTCTGCGTTGTCCGGCGGATCGGCGGCCGGAAGAGCCACCCGGAATTGCACCGGGTCCGAGGCGAGTGCCCCCGATTATCCCGAGATTACGGCGTCTGGCAACCGCCTATAGGATGCCAGATCGCCGCAAGCTTTTTCGCTCAGCCGACGGCTGCAAGGCCAAGGGGCGGCAGGACACGGGTCCAATTGGGATCGGAGAGTTTTTTCGCCAGGTCCGCCTTGAGGGCGGTGAGGCCGCCGCGCGCATCGATATCGGCGATGCGGGCCCCCGCCAGTTCGACGAGGCGCTGCTTTTCGGGACCTTCGGGGGCCTTGGAGAGCGCCACCAGATCGGCGGCATAAAGATTGGGCAGGCCGCCGATCATGCCGGCGCCGCCAGCCTTGAGCAGTGGGCTCAGTACCCGGTCATCGCCGGTGAAGATCGACAGTTCCGGGAAGGCTTTGACATAGGAGAGGCCGCTCTCGAGGTTGCCGGTCGAATCCTTGACGCCGACGACCGGCACCACGCCGCGCTCCTTGAGCCTTACGATCAGGTCATGCGTGATGGTGATGCCGCTCATGGCCGGGATATTGTAGAGCACGACGCCGATATCGGGGGAGTTGGCGCGCCGGTAGAGGGCCTCCAGATATTGGACCAGGCCCGAAAGCGGCGCCTGCCGGTAATAGAAGGGCGGCAGGATGAGGACGTGGCGGCAGCCGATATCGGCGATGTCGGCCAATTGCCCCGCAGCCTCATCGACGGCGCAGGCCATCACGGCGGGCAGCAATTGCGTGGGGGCGATGCCGGCCGCGAGGAGCGCCGCATGGGCGGCGCGTTTCTCGCGGCCCGAAAACGAGGTGCCCTCGCCAGTGGTGCCGAAGGTCGACACCATGGTGCAGCCATCGGCCAGCACGGATTTGATATGGGCTGCGAGCCGCGGCACGTCGATGCCCAGTTCGTCGTCGATGGGGGTGAGCGCGGCGGTGATTACGCCTTTGAGATCGGGTCTAGCCACGGTGAACGTCCTGTCGCGATGCGCCGTCATGGCGCGGTGAGGAAATGGCGACGTGCGCGATGTTGCTGGGCACGTAACCAAGATTGCGGGAAATATCGAGAGCGGTGGACAGCAGCGCCCGCGAAAGTTCGGGGGCGCGCTTGCCGATGATCTCGGGGTCGGTGCCGGCGATGGAGCAGCCGCCGATGACATTACGGCGCGGCCCGTAGATGGGGGCGCCGATGCAATAATTGCCCACCTCGTTCTCGCCGGCATCGAGCGAATAGCCACGGGCCTTGATGGCGCGGGCCTCATCCAGCAATTTTTCGACATCGGTCATGGTATGGCTGGTGATGGCCGGCAAGCCGGTGCGTTCGGCGATGCCGCGCACCTCGTCTTCGGGCAGATGGCCGAGGATGGCTTTGCCGACGCCGGTCGAATGCATGTACATGCGGTCACCCACGGCAGTGCGGGCGATCAGCCGGCGCGAGGATTCCACCGCATAGATATAGAGGATGTGGTCGGCTTCCTTGATGGTGAGATAGACCGATTCCCCGGCGAGATCGGCAAGGGCACGGATATGGGGTGCGGCGCGGTCGCGGATCTCGACATTGACGCGCACCGACTGGCTGAGGGCGATGATGTCGGTGCCCAGCGCATAGGCGTCGCCATCGACCTTTTCGATCAAGCCCTCGGCCTGCAGCGATTTGAGGATGTTGTGGGTCGTGCTCTTGGGGATATCGAGGCGCAGGCTGATCTCGGTGACCGACAGGCGTGGTTCATGCGCGCTGAAGAGTTTCAACACCCGCACTGCCTTGCCGAGGCTTTTGTTCGTGCTAATGGTCGCTCTCCTTGCTTGCCGGAGCCGAGATTTCGAGCGGGACTATGCTTGGCCCTACTTCGACTCTTTCCGGATCAACTGCTCCATTAACAATCGCCATGGACCCAACGCCACGCAAATTCAACTGCTCGGCGAAATGGCAGGCGGCCTGGTGCCCGGGCGCGACCTCGCGCAGCGCCGGCGCCTCGGTCGAGCAGATGGCCTGGGCGTAAGGGCAGCGCGGGTGGAAGTAGCAGCCAGAAGGCGGATGCGCCGGACTGGCGATCTCGCCCTGCAGCACGATGGTGTCGTCGTCGAGGAACGGATCGGGCTTGGGCACCGCCGACAGCAGCGCCTCCGTATAGGGGTGGCGCGGCCGCCCATAGAGATCCTCGGTCTCGGCCAGCTCGACGATCTTGCCCACATACATCACGGCGACGCGGTCGGCGATGTGCTCGACGACGCTGAGGTCATGGGCGACGAAGATGTAGCTCAGATTCATGTCGCGCTGCAGGCGCTGCAGGAGGTTGAGGATCTGGGCCTGGATGGAGACGTCCAGCGCCGATACCGGCTCGTCGGCCACGATCAGCACGGGATCGCTGATCAGCGCCCGGGCGATGCAGATACGCTGGCGCTGGCCGCCCGAAAAGGCGTTGGGATAGCGCGACAGATGCCCCGGATTGAGGCCGACGAGCTGCGCCAGATCGATGACGCGCTTTTCGATGTCACGCTTCCTGACGCCCTGGGCGCGCAAGGGCTCGCCGATGATGTCGCGCACCGTCATGCGGGGTGACAGCGAGGAGAACGGATCCTGGAACACCATGCTGAGCAGCGGCCGGCGCCGGCGCAGTTCGGCCTTGTCGGCAGTGGCGAGGTCGACGCCCTCGCCATCGCCCGGCGTCAGCAGCACTTCGCCGCCGGTGGGATCGATGGCGCGGATGAGGCAGCGCCCGAGCGTGGTCTTGCCGCAGCCGGATTCCCCTACCAGGCCCAGCACCTCGCCGCGATGCAGGTCAAAGCTCACATCGTCGACGGCTTTCACATGGCCGGTGACGCGGCGCAGCGGACCGGATTCGATGGGGTAATATTTCCTGAGGTTTCTGACCTTTAGGATGACGTCGCGAGAATCAGCCGGCATGGGCGACCTCCCTCGGCCGGTCGGCGGCGGCCACCACTTCGGGATAAAGGAAACAGGCGGCGCGATGGCCCTCGGCCACTTCGGTCAAGGGCGGCACGGCCTTGTCGCACAGCCCCGGCATGGCGGCGGGGCAGCGGTTGAAGAAGCCGCAGGCGCGCGGCTTGTTGATGGGCACCGGCACATTGCCCCGAATGGAAGCCAGCGGCTCCTTGGAGCGCTTGCCGATGCGCGGCACCGAGGCCATCAGGCCCTTGGTGTAAGGGTGTTTGGGAGCGGCGAAGAGGCGCCGTACATCGGTATATTCGACGATCGAGCCCAGATACATCACCGCCACGTCGTCGGCGGTGCGGGCGATGACACCCAGGTCATGGGTGATGTAGAGCATGGCCATGCCGAGGTCGCGCTGCATGGTCTTGAGGAGCCGCAGCACCTGGGCCTGCACGGTGACGTCGAGCGCCGTGGTGGGTTCGTCCGCGATCAACAGGCGCGGCTCGGAAGCCAGCGCCATGGCGATCATGGCACGCTGGCGCATGCCGCCCGACAGGTGGTGCGGGTATTTCTTCAGCGCCTCCTCGGGCGAGGGGAAGCCGACGCGTCCGAGGATGGAGAGCGCGATTTCGCGGGCGGCCGCCTTGTCGGGAGTGCGATGCAGATAGATGGTTTCGAGCAGCTGGTTGCCGATGGTGTGGACCGGCGAGAACGAGGTCATCGGCTCCTGGAAGATCATGGCAGCCTCACCGCCCCGAATGCCAAGCAGGTCGGGGTTGTCGTGGTCGAGACCGACGATGTCGACAGTGCGGCCATCGGCATAATGCAGCAGGATTTCGCCCGTGGTTTTGGCGAAGCGCGGCGTGATCTTGAGGAGGGACTGCGCCGTCATCGATTTGCCGCAGCCGGATTCACCGACGAGGCCAAGCGTTTTGCCCTTGCGGATGGAAAAGCTGACGCCGTCGGCGGCAACCAGCTGGCCGGCGAGGAGCGGCAGAACGACACGCAAATTCCTGACCTCGATCAGGGTATCGTCAGCAGAATCCCGGGGAGCGGTTGGCATCATGGTCATGCTCCTAGTTCCGATACGGATCGACCGCATCGCGCAGACCATCGCCCAGGAAACTGAAGGCGATGACGATGAGGATGACGAGCCCGCCCGGCACCAGCAGCCAGGGGCTCATGGTGACGGTCTGCAGGTTCTGGGAATCGATCAGCAGCGTTCCAAGGCTTACCGCCGGTGGCCGGAGGCCGAGGCCGAGGAAGCTCAGCGCCACTTCGCCCAGGATCATCTGGGGCACGGCCAGCGTCAGGTGCACGATCAGATAGCTCGAAAAGCCCGGCAGCAGATGCGTCATGATGATCTTGGGCTCGCTGACGCCGGCGATCTTGGCGGCCATCACATAGTCTTCCTCGCGCAGGCTCAAAAGCTTGCCGCGCACGACGCGGGCCAGCGTCGTCCAGCCCATGACGGCGAGCACGGTGGAGATGCCGAAATAGGCCTGGGTGGGTGACCAATCGGCCGGCAAAAGCGCTGCCAGCGCCATCCAGAGCGGCAGAGTGGGCAGCGACTGGAAGAATTCGGTCAGGCGCTGCACGGCGTTGTCGATGGCGCCGCCGTAATAGCCCGAGATACCGCCGAAAAAGAGCCCCAGCACGAAGCCGATGGCGAGGCCCAGAAGGCCGACGAACAGCGAGGTGCGGGCGCCGAACAGCATGCGGCTGAACAGATCGCGTCCCAGCGTATCGGTACCGGCAAGGAAGATGCGGCCCTTGTCGCCCTCGACGCCGAAAAGGTGGATGTCGAGCGGGATGAAGCCCAGCAGCTGGTAGGGGTCGCCCTTCACGAACAGGCTGAGGGGATATTGCTTGCTGGTGTCGGTGGCGTAGTGGCGCTGGAAGGTTTCCCGGTCGAGCTCGTTCTTGAGGCCATAGACGAAGGGCCGCAGATGGAACTGGCCTTCGGCGTCGACGAACTGGATAGGGGTCGGCGGCGCCAACAGCAGCGAACTATTGCGGACGAAGGGATCGTAGGGCGCCACGAACTCGCCGATCAGCACGATGGCGTAGAGCCCGACGATGAACCACAGCGACACCAGCGCCACCTTGTGGCGGGTGAATTTCTCCCAAACCTGGCGGCGGTTGGAGAGGACGCGGCCGCCTTCGATGGCCTGGGCGTCGTGTTCTTCTTCAAGAGCGAGGGTCATGGGCGCATCCTCCTCAATTGGCCCGGCTCATGCGCAGGCGCGGGTCCAGCAGCGTGAGCAGGATGTCGGAGACGACGACGCCGAGCACCGTGAGGACGCCGAGCAGCAACAGGCAGCTGGCGGCCAGATAGGTATCCTGGGCGATGATGGCGCGCAGCAGCAGCGGACCGATGGTGGGCAGGCCCAGCACGATGCCGACGATCGTCGAGCCGGAGACGATTTCGGGCAGCAGGTGCCCGATCGTGGAGACGATCGGGTTGAGGGCGATGCGGAACGGATATTTGAGGATCAGGCGGCGCTCGGGCACGCCCTTGGCGCGCGCCGTCACCACATATTGCTTTTGGAATTCATCGAGCAGTTGCGAGCGCAGGATGCGGATGGTGGCGGCGGTGCCGGCCAGCCCCACCACGATCACCGGCACCGGCAGGTGCCAGAGCAGGTCGCGGATCTTGTCGCCGTTCCAGGGCGCGGTGATGTATTCGGGCGAGAACAGGCCGGTCGGGGTGACGCCGAAAAAGCGCGCCGAGAACACCAGCAGCACGAGCGCCAGGAGGAAATTGGGGGTGGCGAGGCCGATGATGCCGAACAGCGAGACGGTGTAGTCGCCGGCCGAATACTGGTGGGTCGCCGAATAGAGCGCCACCGGAATGGAGACCGCATAGACGAACAGCACCGAGAACAACGACACGGCGACGGTCAGCCACAGGCGCTCGCTGACCAGGTTCCACACCGGTTGCTGCCATTCGAAGGAATAGCCCCAGTCACCCTGCGTCACGAGCGGCACGATCCAGTTGAGGTACTGGAGGTAGAGGGGCTGATCGAGGCCGTAGCGAGTGGTGAGATAGGCGAGCTGGGCAGCGCTGGCGGGCGAGCCGGAGGCATCGAGCTGGGTGGCGAATGTCTCGATGAAACTGCCGGGCGGCAGGTTGATCAGGTAGAAACAGACGATCGAGACCAGGATGAGGGTCAGCACCATATAGGCGAGGCGACGCAGGATGTAGGCTAGCATCGATGTCCCTCCTCGTTTGGTTTTGGAAGATAGACACGGACGGCTGGGGGCAACCGTCCGTGTCCACGGCGATCAGAGCAAGGAACGGAAGCCCTTGATCGTGCCATAGAGAATGCGGTTGGAATCGTGGAACGACACCGAGCCCCGATAGGCGGTGCGCACGGCGAAGATGATGTCGTCGGCGCCGTCGAACTGCCAGTCGGTGTACTGGAAGCCCGACAGGCGGATGGAATCCTCGGGCTTGAGGCCGGTTTCGTCACGGATGACGCATTGCACGCGGCGCCAGTTCCACAAATCCTTGGAGGCCAGCAGATAGGTCTTGTTGCGCTGCCGCATGGAATGATCCTTGTGGAAGCGGGTGAAGCTGTCGTCTTCCTCGCGGGCCCATTTGCGCAGGATCTCGAAATCGTCGAGGGCGTTGCCGATGGTCAGGTACTCGCCGGTCTTGGGATCGCGGCGGATGGTGAGCTTGGCCTTGCAGCCCGGCAGGTCGAAATAGCCGGTCTCAGGGTCGAAGCTGATCTTCTTGCCATTGTCCTCGATCTTGATACGCGCCGATTTCTCGGCTTCGAGCGGGCCGGCCTCGAAGGTCATGATGTCCCAGAGCTGCCCGTCGGGGGCCGCCACCACATTGCCTTCGCGCCAGCCTGGCTTGAGGGTCTTGCCCCATTCCTTCGGTATCCAGGCCGGATCGAAGGGGAGCTTGTTGCTCATCGTCCAGTTCTTGCCGTCGAGCAGGTCGGCATCGACGGGTGCCGAGATCACGCAGGCCTGGAAGCCCGTACCCCAGACGCAAGGCGTGCAATCCTCGAACGCCTTGTAGATGCGGCCTTCGTGCACCAGCACTGCGACCGGCGCACAATGATAGTTGGGGCCGTCATGATAATAGCCGCCCTTGAACAGCCAGCCATTGGCCTCCCCGGTCGGATGCGTCCAGGTATAGCCGCCGTCATCGCTGCGGCGGATGGTGATGGAGCCGTATTGCTGCGAGGTGCCGAGAATGTAGAGCGCGCCCTTATGGACGAACAGCGTGCTCCAGTAGCAGTTCATGATGTGGGTGATGTTGACCCAGGTTTCGCCATTGTCCTCGGAACGGTAGATGCTGGTGAGGCTCTCTTCGCCCTCATGGTTGCGGGGGCAGCCGACGCCGAAATAATCGTGGCTGACCACCAGGGCGTTGTCGGCGAGGCGGACGACGCTGGGACTGCCCAGATAGGTGCGGGTGAGCTCGGGCTGGTATTTGACTTGGCTGAGGGGAAGCATGGTTATCCTTCGTGCTTCTCGGGTTCCGGTCGGGGTTCGGGAGCAGGCGGCCGGGGCCGCCTGCCGGGATGGCTGGCGTTACTGCGCCAGGTACCACTGGTCGGAATGGCCGCCGCGCAGATGGTCGATGAAGAGCATCTTGTCGCCGGGGAAATTCCTGAGCTTGTTGGAGAAGGTGTAGACGTAGGGCACCTCACCGACCGTGCCGAGCTGCAGCATGGCCTTGACGGTGTTGCCGACCACTTCCTTGCCGAGCTTGTAGTAGTCGTCGGAGCCGAGCGTGGTTGCCTGCCATTTGTCGACGAGGTCCTGCTGGGCCTTGAATTCCGGCGGGGGCTCGGTGCCTTCCTTGCCGCCACTCAGCTGCCACTGCCGCCAGGCGAGGCCGCCGCCGACCGGGTTGGTGTCGAGGCCATAGGGCGGGCGGAACCAGATCGGACGGGTATACATGTCCTTTTCGGAGACCACGTCGCCGAACCAGGGCGAAGCCTGGACCTGATTGGCGATCACCGCCTGCTGGAAGGCTTCGCGGGTGATGGTGTTGACCTGGGTGGCGACACCGACCTTGGTCCAGTATTCGGCGATCAGTTCGGAGAGCTGGCCGCGATTGATCGCGTCCGAGATGATGACGCGCAGCGGCTGTCCGTCGGGACGCAGGCGCATGCCGTCCGCACCCTTCTTGAGGCCCATTTCGTCGAGCAGCGCATTGGCCTTGTCGACATCGTATTCGGCGAAATACGGCCCCATCCAGTCTTCATAGAAGGGCGACTTGGAGGAGACGCCCCACTGCCGCGGCACGCCGAGGCCGAAGAAGATGGTGTCGTTGATCTCGTCGCGGTTGATGGCCAGCGACATGGCTTCACGGAAGCGCACATCGTTGAAGATCGGCCGCAGGGCGTCGTCGGCGACGGTGATGTTGAACTGGTATTTGACGATGGCGCCGAGGTCGGCGGCATAGAGCATGGTCTTGTAGTTACCGGTGGTCTCGCCGGATTTCAGCACCGGCAGGTCGGCGGTGGTGAACTTGTCGGCATAGTCGAGCTGGCCGGACTGCACGTTGAGCTTGACCACTTCGGGGTCGGTGATCAGCATGCGCACCTGCTTGTCGATATAGGGCAGCTGGTGACCGGCGGTATCGACCTTCCAGTAATAGGGGTTGCGCTCGTAGTAGATGTTGCCGAACTGGTCGATATTGGTCATCACCCAGGGCTTGAGCACGGGCAGCTTGGGGTCGACCTGGAAGTCGCTGGTCTGGCCATTCATGTGCGAGACGAACGCATCGATCCAGGAGGAGAAACCTTCCTGCTTGGCGAGTGCGTCGGCATCGGGATTGAAGTCCTTGTGCCAGTGCTCGAGATAGTGCGCGGGCGCCAGCGGGAAGCCCGGATCGGCGCGCGCCACCGACAGGATGAAGGCCGGGTTCGGAATGGCGAATTTGAACACCACCGTGTAGTCGTCGACCTTCTCGACCGTGGTGGGCTTGCCGCCCACGATCAGATTGCCGGGCAGGGGCGGCAGGTCGCCGCCGGTGGCCTTCTGGAAGTAGAAGAGAATGTCGTCGGCGGTGAGCGGCGTGCCGTCGCTCCACTTCATGCCCTGGCGCAGCTTGACGGTGGCCGACATGTTGTCGTCCGCCATGGTGATGGACTTGGCGATATCGGGGTAGACGATTTCCCAGTTGGTGGTGAAACCGGCCAGGTGCACGTCGGAGGCCGAATAGCCGATATTGCCGAAGGACTGCGGGTTGGTGGCGTTATAGCGGATGGTGCCGCCATAAGTGCCGATATCGCCGCGCGGCTGTTCCACCTGGATGTCGGAACGAGTGGGCAGGCGGTCGGCCAAGGGCGGCAGTTTGCCGGACTTGACCAGGTCGTCGAACATCGGCGCCTGGGTGAAGTCGGGCACGGTCTTGCCGGTTTTTTCGTAGTCGTCGAGATTGTAGGCGCGGAAATTGTCGACCAGCGTGACCTGGCTCTCTTGAGCCAGTGCCGGGCCGGCCGCGATGGTGGCGCAGAACAGCAAACCACCGATCGTTCTGGTAAGTCTATTCACGGTCCCCTCCCATGGGTTTCGTTTAAGACATTTGGTGGTCACTTCAGGCGGACCACTCACCTTTCTTGTTGAACTGCTGCCTGGCGGCGGCGCCGAAGCGGCGCTCGGCGTCGAGCTGTCGGGCACGGGTCTCGGCCATGGTCTGGCCGCGCAGGATCTGGCTGGACTCTATGACGGTCTCGCACTCATTGCCGTCCATGAAGAGCGTGGCGTCGAACACCGCCTTCTGGTCTTCCTCGGGGATGACCAGGAAGCCGTGCTTGTCGGCATGGATGAGCTGGCCGGATTTGACCGTGCAGCCGAACACCTCCACATCGCACCCCCAGCGCACCGGCCAGGCGAAGGCATGGCCGACGCACAGGCGCGAGGCGATGGCCTTGAAGCCGACCGACGTCATTTCATCGATGTCGCGGACGCCGCCATTGGTGAGTATGCCGACGCAGCCCAGCGCCCGGTGGAGGCTCGAATTGACCTCGCCGATATAGGTGCCGATGACGTTGGGGGCATCGAGATCCTGCAGCACCAGGATTTTGGGACCCGGCAGGCTCTCGACATATTGGCGATAGCGCGCCGGCGCATCGGGGTGCTGTTCGAGGTGATCGGGGTTGCTGGGCTGGCACACGAGCGTTACGGCGTAGCCCACCATGGGGCCGAACTGCGGCATGAAATCGCGCACGTCCTCGCGGTTGACCAGGTCGCGCCGGTCATGCCGGCTGATCTGTTCCCAACCGTTATAGACGGTGGGCGTCGAGAACCGGCGCAGGCGCAATACCTCACCCGTCCGCAATTTTGTCGCTGCGTCAGCCACCCATTCCTCCCTGATGTCTGGTTCCATATTGTGGAACAGTATTCTTTATTATGATGATTTGTTCGGGATTTGGTTTTTGAGTCAAGCGAATTTTGAATCGGAGCGTCATAACTCCGATTTGGGAACGGCTTAGCGGAATCAGGGAGGGGTCAGCCGGGGCTGCGCTTAGAGCGCTTCACGTTTTGACTGCAACAAAACGAGCGCTCCAGGTCTTTGTTTTGCCGCGTTTTCGAGTTGGAAAAGTGGCATCCACTTTTCCTGAAAACGCCCTAGGCCTGTGCGGCTATGGCGTCGCGAATGCCGAGGCACAGCGCATGCGTGCCCAGGCCATCCGCATAGGTGCAGAAAAGCCCCGTGGCATTGCCCGAGCGCACGGCGGCGAAGAACGCCCGGTTCTGGCGCACATAGGCGCTTTCCTCGGCCTTGTGCTCGATGGTTTCGCCATCGGCCTCGACCGTGAAGCCATGCTGCCTGACGACGATCTGCGCCTTGTCGGCGATCAGCGTCAGGTCGGCGCCACCCATATTGGGCAACAGGCACGTGGCGGTGAAGACGCCCGGAGCGCCGGTCCGGAAGCGAACGAGCGCCGCGCCGGCCCCGGAGACATCGCCATCCGCATAGTCTGGCAGGGGCGCCCTGCTGCCGGTGGCGCCCAAGAGTTCGGCATCGCCCACCAGGGCCCGGGCCAGGTCGACGATGTGGATGGCCTGTTCGACGAACTGGCCGCCGCTCAGCGCCTCCATCCGCCACCAGGGCGTATCGGGCGTGCCGCCGTGCCAGCGACCCATCAGCATGCGCGGCGTATGGAGGAGCAGTTCTTCGCGCAGTGCCGGCAGGAAATCGGCGGCGCGCCAGTTGAAGCCGATGGCGACGGGCATGCCGGCCCTGTCGATGGCCTCGGCGATCGTGCCGATGGTTGTGAGATCGAGCCCGACTGGCTTTTCGACCAGAAACGGAATACGGGCCTTGGCCAGCGCCAGTTCGGTGGCGCCATGCGCGGCCGGCGGCACGGTCATGATCACCGCATCGGGGCGGCCTTCGCTGATGAAGCTATCGAGATCGGCGTAAGCCTTGCCGCCGAAGCGGGCGGCGGCAGCCGTTGCGTTGTCGGCATGACGGCCCAGATGCGCAACGACCGTGACGTCGGGGTCGGTTTCGGCCAACAGCCCCAGGTGCCTTGCGGCAAACTTGCCGGTGCCGATCATCCCCAGCCGCAGTTGAGCCATCGTTTCCCCCTTTTGAGTGTTCGTCCGCTGAAAACGCTCTAGCGCCGGAACACCCCGACCAGTTCGACATGGGCCGACCAGGCGAACTGGTCGACGGGAGTCAGGCGCTCGAGGCGATAACCGCCGGCGATCAGAATGGCAGCATCGCGTGCAAATGTCTTGGGGTCACAGGAGACCGCCACCACGGTCTTGATTTTCGACCTGGCGAGTTCGCGGGTCTGCGCCTCGGCGCCAGCGCGCGGCGGATCGAAGACCACGGCATCGATGCCGTTGAGTTCAAAAATCGTCAGCGGTTCGCGAAAGAGATCGCGCACCTGCGCGGTAATCACCTTGAGGCCCTGGGTCTGCCGGTGGGCCTGGGCCAGCGCCGCGATGCCGGCCTTGTCGCTATCGGCGGCGAGGACCCTGGCGCCCTCGGCGATACGCAGGGCGAACGGGCCGGCGCCGCAAAAGAGGTCGGCGACCGATCTGGCGCCTTTCAGCGGGGCCAGCACCAGTGCGGCAAGGGTTTCCTCCGCCGCCTCGGTTGCCTGCAGGAAGCTGCCGCTCGGCAGCGGCACCTGGGCCTTGCCCATCTGCACCAGCGGCTGGCGGTTCTGCAGCAGCATGTCGCCATTGAGGGTGAGGCGCGCCAGGTCGAAGCGCTGCGCCAGTGGCGTCAGCCGCGTGGCTTTCAGTCCCTTCTTCTCGGCGCGGATGGCGACGTCGATGCCGGTCAGCGTCGCGGTCAGGCTCACATCGCATTCGCCGATGGCCGCGAAGGCGCCGCGGGCGATTTCGGCGGCTTTGGCCAGGGCCGGCACCAGGATGGGGCAGCGGTCGAGGTCGTGCACCTGATGGCTGCGCATATGCATGAAGCCGCTGCCTTCGCGCCGTGCATGAAGGGTCGCCCGCCGCCGGCCGGTGCCCTTGGCGTCGACGAGCGGATCGATGGCGATCTCGATGCCGGCAAAGCGCAGCGGCGTTTCGACCAGCCCCTGTTTGAAGGCGGTGTAGGAGCCGGCATCCATATGTTGCAACTGGCAGCCGCCGCACTCGCCGAAATGCGGGCAGAAAGGCTGCGTCCGGCCGGGGCCTTCCTCCAGCAGCGTCACTAGGCTGCCGCGGTCACCCTCGATGGCGATCTCGGCGCGATCTCCCGGCAGGGTCAGCGGAACATAGAGGCGCTTGCCGTCGACCTCGGCCACGCCTTCACCGCGCTGGCCGAGGCCGGTGATGGCGACTGCCGGCATCAAGGCCTGCTGACCGCTTCGAGCAGGCTGGCCAGCGACACGAACGGGATGCCGGCACGTTCCGTAAGGCCAGATGCGCAGGTCGATACCGTCGAGACGCCGATGGTGCAGTTGTCCGGTATGTCGTTCCTGGCGAAGCGCGTCGCATGGGCGTTGAGTTCGGGGATGAACAGGCCCTTGTCGCCCGCATAACCGCAGCAGGTGACGGAGGACATGACGGCGATGTTGTCGGCCATGGCGGCCGCCAGGGCTTCCGTCGCCGGCTGTTCCTTCAGCCGCTGCGCCGAGCAGTTGTGATGCACCGCGACCACCGGCAGAGGCCTGGTCACCTTGAGCCGGGGCAGCACATGCGTGAGCAGGAACTCGGCGCTGTCGAGCACCGGGGTCTCCTCATGCTCGTTGAGGTGCTTGGCGCAAGTCGAGGCGTCGGTCACCACCGGAATGGCGCCCGCGCTGGAGAGCGCGGCAAGGTTCTTGTCAAGCGCGCCGCCGACGCGTTTGGATTCCTCGGGAAAACCCTTGGAGAGGAACGGCTGGCCGCAGCACTGGCCTTCCAGATGCTCGGGCACGATCGGCTCGTAGCCGGCGCGCCGCAGCAGCGCCACCATGGCCTCGGTGGTGGGCAGCAGCTTGAGGTCGGTGCCGGGCACCTTATCGGGCGCCCCGAACATGCGCGTCGCGCAGGAGGGGAAATAGACGATGCGGTTATCCGCGGCCTTGGCGATGGAGACTGGGAAGCCATCACGCTTGGGATTTTGGTGAAGGTTCGGCGCGGCTTCGGCCTTGGGCACGCCCGGACCCCTGGTGAGGGCGCGCGAGACCCGCGGAATGCGGTTGCCGGAGAGCTTGCGGGCCGTATCCGACATGGTGTCGACCACCGCGTCACCCACGATATTGCGCGCCAGGGTCTGCATGCCGACGCCGGTGCGCATGAAGCCTTCGATGAAGCCGGTGTGCCCGGCGGCCCAATGGGCGACGGAATCGGCCTGGCCGCCACGGCGGTCGGCGCGCTGGCCCAAAACCATGGTGCCAGTCTCGATGCCGACGGGGCACCGCAGCGAGCAGAGATTGCAGGCGGCGCAGGTGTCGAGGCCGGCGAACTGGAATCCTTCGTCGAGCGCCTTGAGGCGTTCGGGGTCCTCGCCGCTGCGGCGCAGCCTTTCGCGCTCGCGGGTGACGGCGATGCGCTGGCGGGGCGACAGCGTCATGTGATGGCTGGGGCAGGCCGGCTCGCAGAAACCGCACTCAATGCACATGTCGACGAGCGGATCGGCCAGCGGCATGGTCTTGAGATGCTTGATGTGCACTTCCGGATCGGCGTTGATCAGCACCCCGGGGTTGAGCAGGCCTTCGGGATCGAACAGCAGCTTGATGCGCTGCATCAGCTCATAGGCGGTGCGGCCCCACTCGGCCTCGACGAAGGGCGCAATGGCGCGGCCGGTGCCGTGCTCGGCCTTGAGCGAGCCCTGGTAGCGGATCGATACCAGCTCGGAAAGCTCCTTGGAGAAAATGTCGAACTTCTTGTCGGAGCCGGGCTGCGAGAAGTCGTCGCTCATCTGGAAGTGAAGATTGCCGGCCAGGGCGTGGCCGAAGATGATGGCGTCCTCATAGCCGTGGCGGTCGAGCAGCTGGCGCATGTCGATGACGAACTCGGCCAGCCGGTCGATCGGCGCCGCCACGTCCTCGGTGAGCATGGAGGTGCCCTTGGGGCGCGCCGCGCCGCCGGAGGTGAAGAAGCCCTTGCGGATATCCCACAGGGCGTGCGAGCGGTCCTCGTCGGTCGAAAAATCGATATTGGTGGCGCCCTCGCTGGCCAGCAGGGCCACTGCTTTTTTGACCTCGACCTCCAGCTCCTCGGCGGTGGGGGCAGTGACGTCGATCAAGACGGCAGGCGAATTTTCGGTCAGGAACGGCAGCAGCGGCGCCATCGGGGCCAGATGCTCGACGGTCTGCAGCGCCCGCCGCTCGATATATTCGGCGGCCGTAACGCCGGTCGTTACCTGCACGCCGCCATTGGACAGCTTGATGATGGCCCGGCCCGCCGATTGCGGATCGGGGAAGGGCACCAGTGCGGTGGATTTGAACGGATGCTCGGGCACCGTGTTGTAGGTGACTTCGGAGACGAAACCGAGCGTGCCCTCCGATCCCACGATCAGGTGGATGAGGATATCGATGGGGTCGTGGTAGTCGAGCAGGGCGTTGAGCGAATAGCCAACGGTGTTCTTGATCTTGTATTTGCGGCGAATGAGCGCGACGAGCTCGGCATTGCTCTCGACCTGGTGGTGCAAATCGTGCAGCGCCGCAAGCAGGTCGGGGCGCTTCTGGCGGAACGCCTCGCGCGAGGCTTCGTCGCCGCTGTCGAGCACGGTGCCGTCGGTCAGCATGACACGCAGGCGCGCCATGGTATGATAGGTGTTCTGGGCGACACCGCAGCACATGCCGGAGGAGTTGTTGTTGACGACACCGCCGATCTTGCAGGTCGCCTGGCTCGCCGGATCGGGGCCGATCTTGCGGTTGAGCGGCTTCAGCGCCTTGTTGGCATTGGCCACGATGATGGAGGGCCCAAGGACGATCTGGTCGCCCGCATCGAGAATGCTGAGCTTGCGCCAGCCATCGCCCAGGACGGCGAGGACGCCATCGGTGACGGCCTGGCCGGAAAGCGAGGTGCCGGCGGCACGGAAGGTGACGGGCAGGTTTTCGGCACGGGCGGCCTGCAGCACGGCGCGCACGTCGTCTTCGGTATTGATGATGACGACCACGGCCGGGATCAGCCGGTAGGAACTCGCATCGCCCGAATACGCATAGGTATAAAGCGGATCCGTCATGATCCACTTATCGGCGATGGTGCCCTTGAGGCGCGCCGCCACCCGCTTGCCAGCCGCAGTGCGATCGCCCTCGATCCTCGAAATCATATTCACCAGAAACACTCCATACCGACGGCTGCTTTAGCACTTTTCGCCGCCAGTTTGGAGCATAGATTGCCCTCACATCGGTGTGACGGATTTTGGATGGGTTTTTCGTATGGCGGAAATTGCGGGGTGTGGGGCACCAGTTCTGGGCCCGCCCCCCTCCCATCCTCCCCCACAAGGGGGGAGGTGAAGAAAGAGAGTGGCACTATCTCGCCTTACCCACCGCCCGGCACCCTCCCCCCTTGTGGGGGAGGATGGGAGGGGGGAAGCCCCGCGCACCGGCCTTCAGCAAACATGACCCCTACAGATCCACATCCCCGCCCCGAATGGACGCGGCGGCCTTGTTGAGGATATCCGCCAGGCGGCGCTGGGTGGCTTCATCGCCCTGGCTCGCTTCGGCGATGGCGGCCTTGAGGGTGCGGCGGGCCTCGTTCACTTCCGGCAGGACGCCGGGGATGTCGCGGTCGCGGCGCGGATCGCTGCCGGGGCGGCGGTCGTTGGCTTCGGCCATGTGCTGGCGCACCTGTTCCATGCGCTCGCCGGCCTTGCCGAGGAAGTCGAGCGTCGCCTCGATGGCCTGGCGGTTGTCGGCGAGGTGGGCCCGGCCCTGATCGGTGATAGTGTAGGCCTTCTTGTTGCCGTCCTGGCTGGAGGTCACATAGCCGGCCTCCTCCAGGAAGGTCAGGGCCGGATAGACCACGCCCGGGCTCGGCGAATAGAAGCCGTGCGATTTCTCCTCGATGGCCTTGATCAGGTCATAGCCGTGCCGGGGCTGCTGTTCGATCAGATAGAGGGCGACGAGGCGCAGGTCGCCGCTGGCCAGCATGCGGCCGATGCGGAAGTTGTCGCCCATGCCGCCGAAATCGCCAAAGCCGCGACCGCCGCCCCAGCGCCCCCAGCCACGGCGCGCCATGGCTTCGAAACGGCGCCAGTTCGGTTCGCCGTGATGGGAATGTTCATGTCTCATGATAAGTCTCCGATATATCTTACGATTGAACGCAAGATGGTCTCGGGTCTGCGTTCTGTCAAGATATATCTTAAGATGTTTCTTCCGCGACGGTCCGGACAACAAAAAGCCCGGCACCTTGCGGGGCCGGGCTTTTGATTTCTGGCGCTATGCCTGAGGCTTATTCGGCCTTGGGCTCGGCAGCGGCGGCCTCGCTGGCAGCAGCAGCGGCTTCCGCCGCGTCCTTGGCGGCGAGTTCGGCAGCCAGGGCCTCGGCAGCGGCGATCTTCTCGGCCTCGCGGGCATTCTTGGCCTCGAGCGCGGCGTTGCGCTCGGTGTCCTGGATCTTCTTGGTGCGCGAGCTGGTCGATTCGAAGATACGGGCCGACTTACCGCGACGATCGCGCAGGTAGTACAGCTTGGCGCGACGCACCTTGCCGCGGCGGATGACTTCGATGCGGTCGATATTGGGGGAGAAGATCGGGAACACGCGCTCCACGCCTTCGCCATAGGAAATCTTGCGAACGGTGAAGCTTTCCATCAGGCCGGCGCCGGAGCGGGCAATGACGAGGCCTTCATAAGCCTGCAGACGTTCCTTTTCGCCTTCACGCACCTTGACCCATACCTTGACGGTATCGCCATGGGTGAATTCGGGGGTGGCGCGCTTGGCGGCGAGCGCCTCGGCCTGCTCTTTTTCGAGCTGTTCGATGATATTGGTCATGATCCGCCTGATCTTTTCAAAGGAGCGCCTTTGGAAGCCTTGGCTTCCGGCGCCCGGTCTTGGTTGCACGGAGGTTTATTCCGGCGTCCGGCCAAGCCGAACTCCGAATTGGCGCGCGTATAGAGGAGAAATGCCCCGGAGTCTAGGGCCGGGGCACAAAATCGGCCGGTTTACGGCGCATTGGGGCGGTCCTCGCGATTTTGCCGCATGACAGGAGTGCGGGTTTTCAGCTAAGGCTCCCTCAACCCCGAGGAGACGCCCCAGTGCGCGTGCCGGCCCGGAACATGGCGAAGGAGATGGTGCTGGCGCTGATGGTGCTGGCGCTGGTTTTCTTCAACTTTGGCCACCAGGCTCCAGCCGTGGCCTATACGCCGGATTTGACCGCCTATGTGGTGGCCGATGGCACGCCGGGCATCCTCTGCGACCAGCACCAGGGCACCGATCACGATCATGATCCCTGCCATGTCTGCCGCCTTGGCGCCGGTCTCGACCTGCCGCCGGCGCCCTGTGCGGCCGAGACCGCGTTCCTCACCGTCGCGGCCGTGGCCTACGAGAACGCCGATGCCGGCTTCAGCCTTATCGCGGCGCCCCAAACCCCGAGGGCGCGGGCGCCACCGCTCGCCTGAGCCGGTGAGTTGATGCCGGGCAGCTCGGCTGCCCATCCCTAAAGCCGCGGTCCCTATGCCGCTGGCCATCAGATGAGATCGACATGAAAATCCGTTTCCTTTCCGCAGCGCTGCTGGCGCTGTCCCTTTTCGCCATTCCGGCCCTGGCGCAGGATGCGCCCGCGGTCGTCACCGCCGGCTCGCTTGAAATCTCGGGCGCCTTCACCCGCGCCACCCTCCCCAATGCGCCAGTGGCGGGTGGCTATTTCACCATCGTCAACAAGGGTGCCGAGGACGATACGCTGGTGAGCGTCACCACCCCGGCCGCAGGCACGTCGCAGCTGCATGAGATGAGCATGCAGGGCGACGTGATGAAAATGGCGGCTTTGCCCGATGGCATTCCGGTGCCGGCCGGCCAGACAGTGACGCTGAAGCCCGATGGGCTCCACATCATGTTCATGCAGCTTACCCAGGCCTTCGTCGAAGGCACGAACGTGCCGGTGACGCTGACCTTCGCCAAGGCCGGAACGGTGACGGTCAACCTCGCGGTGGGCAGTGTGGGCGCCAAAGCGCCCAACATGGCCGGCATGAAGATGTGAGGCCCAGATGACCCTTCGCACCATTCGCATCACCCTCTGGGTCGTGGTCGTCATCGTCGCCATGCTGGCCACGGGCGCCTATTTTATTCTCAAGACACCGAGCCCAGGCGGCGGCTACGGCGGCGGCAACTACGCCCTCGTCGACGGCAATGGCGCCGCGGTGACGCCCGCTAGCCTGACAGGCGGCCCGTCGCTATTGTTCTTCGGCTATACGCATTGCCCCGATGTCTGCCCGACGACGCTGTCGGACATGGCGGCCTGGTACCAGCAGCTGGGCGATGAGGGCAAACCGTTGCGCGCCTTCTTCGTCACCGTCGATCCCGAGCGCGACACGCCGGCGGTCATCAACGGTTATGTGCATGCCGTTTCCGACCGCATCACGGGTGTCACAGGTTCACCCGAGGAGATCGCCAAGATCGTTTCGGCCTGGAAGGTTCTGGCCGAAAAGGTGCCGGGCGAGAACGGCGACTACACCATGAACCACACCGCCTCGGTGTTCCTGCTCAATTCCAAAGGCCAGTTCGAAGGGACGATCGCCTATGGGGAGAGCCAGGATGTGGCGCTGCAAAAGATCAGGCGGTTGATCGCGAACGGGTAGGGGTTGGGGGTGGGGTGGTGGGCGGCGTGCGCTGAACCCCCTACTCCCCGCTCGGTTCCGCATGCACGGCGCCCGTCACCTCGGGCATCACCCGTGCGGTCACCGGTGCATTCAATGCATTCAGTTCCTTTTGCAAGGCGTTCATCAGCGCCAGCCGCCCGGCGTCATCGTGGGCGGCCTGCAGGCGCTGGGTCAACTCGATGCTGAAGGCCGCGAAGGCGTTGTGCCAGTCGGTCGTCAGTTGCCTTGGGTCGATGCGCTGGGTCCCGGGCTTCGTCATGCCGACGACGCCGCTGGCCTTGAGGTCGAAGGCATCGTCGAGCAGCGGCAGGATGACCTGATCACCACCAAGGCCGGTGGCGACCAGCGCGGCCCGCAGCGCTGCGCGCTCATCGTCCTCGCCGTGCGTCAGGAAGATCGCCCCATGCGCAGGCAGGCGTTCGTTGATCCAGGCCATCAGTTCGGAATGATCGGCATGGGCCGAATAGTTGCCCAGGCTGCGCACGGTTGCCCGCACCGTCACGTCCTCGCCCAGGATGCGCACGTCGCGCGCCCCGGACTGGATGATCTGGCCGAGCGTGCCCGGCGCCTGGTAGCCCACGAACAGCACGGTGGCGTTGGCGCGCGGCAGGTTGTTCCGCAAATGGTGTTTTATGCGGCCCGCATCGGCCATGCCGGAGGCCGACATGATGATGGCGCCGCCCTTGATGTTGTTGATGGCCTTGCTTTCTTCCACCGCCTCGACGATGCGGAAGCGCGGATCGCTGAAGAGTTCGTCGGCGCCGAGCGCAACGTCTTCGAACATGGCGGCATATTTCTTGTAGACCGTCGTCACCCGGCTCGCGAGCGGGCTGTCGAGGAAGACGAGGCTTGGATTGATCCGGCCTTCCTTGATGAGAAGGCCGATGTCGTGCAGCAGTTCCTGGCTGCGCTCGACGGCGAAGGCCGGAATGACGAGATTGCCGCCGCGGGCCAGTGCCGTGTTGATCTCGCGCTCGAGCGCCTGCCGGCGCTGCTCCAGCGTATAGTCGTCACGCTCGCGGCCGCCATAAGTGCTTTCGCTCAAAATATAGTCGAAGCCGGAAGGTGCATCGGGGTCCTTGTAGAAGACCTTTTCGTCCGGCCCGAGATCGCCGGAAAACAGGATCGTCACCTTGCTGCCGTCGCTGTCCCTGACCTCCACCTCGATCGAGGCCGAGCCCAGAATGTGGCCGGCATTCCAGTAGCGGGCGCGCACGCCGGGGCCTGGGTCGATCCACTGGCCATAGGCCAGGGTCTGCCGGTGCTTCAGGGTCTCCTGCGCATCCTCGATGGTATAGAGCGGCTGCAGCGGCGGCTCATTCTTGCGGCTGCGCTTGCGGTTCTCCTGGTCGGCATCGCTTTCCTGGATGCCGGCGGCGTCGAGCAGCAGGTATTCGAGCAGGCCCGCCGTCGGCTCCGTCATCCACATCTGGCCCTTGAAGCCGCGGTGATAGAGTTTGGGCAACAAGCCACAATGGTCGATATGGGCATGCGTCAGCAGCACATAGTCGATGGCCCTGGGCTCGAACGGGTCGGGCTTGAAGTTGAGGTCGCGGACCGACTTGTTGCCCTGGAACATGCCGCAATCGACGAGGAACTGCCCGCCCGGATGGATGACGCGGTAGCACGAACCCGTGACGGTTCCGGCCGCGCCGTGAAATTGCAGCGTGACGGTCATGTGGGGCCCCCTGGTTTGGAAGGGGCCGGTGCCCCGAAAGGCGTCAGCGCGGCGCGCGCTTGGCGAGAATGCGTTGCAGCGTCCGGCGGTGCATGTTCAGCCGCCGCGCCGTCTCCGAGACGTTGCGGTCGCAAAGCTCGTAGACGCGCTGGATGTGCTCCCAGCGCACCCGGTCGGCCGACATCGGGTTTTCCGGCGGCTCCGGCCGGATCTCGCCGGTCGCCAGCAGCGTGTTGATGACGTCATCGGCATCGGCAGGCTTGCTGAGATAGTCGACGGCGCCAAGCTTGACGGCGGTGACGGCGGTGGCGATGTTGCCATAACCGGTCAGAACCACGGCGCGGGCGTCGGGGCGTTTTTCGTGCAGCCGCGACAGGATTTCGAGGCCGTTGCCATCCTCCAGCCGCAGGTCGACCACCGCATAGGCAGGCGGCAGGGCTTCGACGGCGGCGAGGCCGGCGGCGACGGTATCGGCGCTGCGCACGTCAAAGCCGCGCTTGGCCATGGCGCGTTCGAGACGGGTCAGGAAAACCTTATCGTCATCGACAAGCAACAGGCTGCGATCAGACAGTACAAGGTCGTCGGAATTACTCATGGCTAATCACATAAGACCTTGTGGTGAAAAGGTCAAAAGCCCTTTGCCGAAACAGTCTGTACAATAGCTGAGCGCGGCCAGGAAATCAGCACCTGCGCGGCCCCGTCGCTGCGCGCGTTGTGGAACGAAATACGCGCGCCCGTGCGCTGCAGCAGCGTCTTGGCGATGAAGATGCCGAGGCCGAGCCCGCCCGAGCCCTCGCCATCGGCGGAACGGGCCCTGGTGGTGAGGTAGGGATCGCCCAGCCGGGCCATCAATTCGGGCGGAAAGCCGGGGCCATCATCGGTGACCGTAACCTCGACCCGGTCATTGTCCCAGGCCGCATGGACCGTGACGGTGGTGACGGCGAAATGCGTGGCGTTCTCGATGAGATTGCCGAGCCCATAAAGCAGCCCGACATTGCGGCGCACCGAAGGCGGCGGGCCGCCGCCTTCCTGGCTGGTGACGACGATGTTGCGGCCGCGTCCCTGATGCGGCTTGGCCACCTCGGCGAGAAGATCGGTCAACGGCACCACGGCGAAGGGATCGCCTTCCTCGGCGCCCAGGTTGCGCAGCTTGGCCAGAATGGCGCCGCAGCGGGCCGATTGGGTGATGATGAGATCGACATCCTCCGACAGCGGCCCCCTGGGCACTTCGGCGCGCATTTCCTTGGCGACCAGCGCAATGGTGGAGAGCGGCGTGCCCAATTCGTGGGCGGCGGCGGCGGCAAGGCCGTCGAGGGCGTTGAGCTGCTCGTGCCGTGACAGCGCCAGTTCGGTGGCGGCGAGGGCATCGGCGAGCTGGCGGGCCTCATGGGCGACGCGGTTGGTATAGACGGCGATGAAGATGACGCCGAACAGCAGCGAGGCCCAGATGCCGGTGACATAGACCGGATTCAGGCCGATGTGGCTGCCGGGAGTCCAGGGCAGCGGCTGGTGCCAGACGGCGAGCACCGAGGCGAGGATTACCACCAGCGTCACCAGGAACACCGTGGCGCGTTGCGGCAGCGTGGTGGCGGAAATCGACACCGGCGCCAGCAGCAGGATCGAGAACGGATTCTGCAGCCCGCCCGTCAGGAAGAGCAGCGCGGCGAGCTGCAGGCTGTCATAGCCGAGCTGGATGGTGGCGAATTCCGGACGCGGCCGGTCGCCGGCGGTGAAGCGCATGAGGAAGAACAGATTGACGCCCGCCGACAGCCCGATAAGGGCGAGGCAGGGCGCCAGCGGCGTCGGGAAACCGAGGCCGAATTCGACGAAGAGCACGGCGACGGTCTGCCCGCCCACCGCCAGCCAGCGCAGCCAGACCAGGGTTTCGAGGCGCAATGGCCGCCAATTGGTCGGGTGGATATCGTGATGCTCGGCAGCAATCGTCATGTCGATTTCCTCTGCAGCGTTCGTCTTGACTGCATCAAAACGAGCGCTTCCAGTCCTTGTTGATCGTGCTTTCGAACCGGAAAAGTAGCCTCCACTTTTCCTGAAGCCGCTCCAGGCCCGCGCGATAAGAACTCAGACTACCGGTTTCAAGGGATAAAATTGGCATGGTTTTTCCTTGATCCACAGTACGACGGGCCCACATGCAATGCGTTCGTGACTGGGAGAACTGCAATGAACACAGCACTTATCAAACCTCAATGGTCGCCGTTGACCATCGCCCTGATGGTTCTCGGCTTCGTCTTCTTCGCGCCGCTCGGCTTCGCCATGCTGGCCTACATCCTGTTTGGTGAACGTCTCATGGGGTCGGCCGACCGGGCGGGGGCCTGGTTCAACCGGCAGAAATCATGGGCCAATTGCCAGGGCCACGGCTTTGCCCGTCGCGGCTTTACCAATGCGGGGTTCGGTTCCGGCAACGTCGCCTTCGATGAATACCGCGAAGAGCAGTTGCGCCGCCTCGATGAGGAACGCCGCCGGCTCGATGAGGAAATCAACGACTTCCACGAGTATATGCGCAACCTGCGCATGGCCAAGGATCGCGAGGAATTCGACCGCTTCATGCGCGATCGCAACGGCACGCGGCCGAATTACGATCCGCCGCGCCCGCGTGACGATCAGGGGCCGGGCAACGGCTACTGATCCCAAACCCTCCTGATGCAACCGTGCCCGGTTGCAACCTGGCGCCCCCCGTTTGGGGCGCTTTTTGTTTGGGGCTTTGGCGTTGGGGCCCGAATCTGCTCATATCGCGGGAATGTTCAGGATGGCCGAAAAGAAATTTCCCGCCATGGCCGAAGCCCATATCGATGGGCGGGCGGTGGTGGTGACGGTGCGGGTCAGCGCGCGGGCCCGCAGCTACCGGCTGTCGGTACCCCATAATGGCGGCCCGGTGCTGACCGTGCCCAAACATGGGCGCTGGACCGAGGCCGAGGCCTTTCTCAGGCGCCACAATGGCTGGCTCGAAGCCCGGCTCAAGCGCACCGTGCCGCCGGTGCGCTTCGCCGATGGCGAGACCGTGCCGCTGCGGGGGATCGATCACGCCATCGCCGCCACTGGCCGCATCCGCGGCCAGGTCGAGGTCGTGTCGGATGGCGAAAGTCCGGTGCTGCTGTTGCCGGGCGCGCCCGAACACCAGGCCCGCCGGCTCACCGACTGGCTGAAGGGCGAGGCGCAGAAGGATCTTGAGGCGCGGGTGCGCCTCCATGCGGGCCAGCTCGGCGTCGGCTTCAAATCCATCAGCATGCGCAGCCAGTCGACGCGCTGGGGCTCGTGTTCGAGCTCGGGCCGGCTGAACTTCAACTGGCGGCTGATCCTGGCGCCGCCCTTCGTCCTCGACTATGTGGCGGCCCATGAGGTGGCCCATCTCATCGAGATGAATCATTCGGCCGCCTTCTGGGCGGTGGTGAAGCGGACGCTGCCCGACATGGAGCGCGGCCGCGCCTGGCTCAAGGCGCACGGGCGCGAGTTGATGGCCTACGGCATCGCCGACTAGGGCGTTTCACGTCTTGATTGCATCAAAAACGGACGCTCTAAGTCCTTGTGTCGGCGCGTTTTCGAGGCGGAAAAGTGGCATCCACTTTTCCTCAGAACGCTCTAGCCTATGGCCTGCCGGTCTTGTCCAAGAGGTCCGGGCGCCGCCGGCGGGTGAGCTCGAGGCTTTCCTCATGCCGCCATTTGGCGATCTTGCGGTGATCGCCCGATACCAGGACCGGCGGGATGTCGCGGCCCTCGAACACCTGCGGGCGCGTATAGTGCGGATATTCCAGAAGGCCGTTTTCGAAGCTCTCGTCGGCATGGCTTTCGGCGGCGCCCAGGACGCCGGGAATGAGCCGCACCACGGCCTCGATCAGCACCATGGCGGCGACTTCACCGCCGGCCAGCACATAATCGCCGATGGAGATCTCCTCCAGCTGCCGCGCCTCGATGACGCGCTGGTCGACGCCCTCGAAGCGGCCGCAGACGATGACGGCGCCGGGCCCCATGGCAAGCTCGCGCACGCGGGCCTGGGTCAGCGGCCTGCCGCGCGGGCTCATCAGGATACGGGGACGATCGTCGGTGGCGACGGCATCGATGGCGGCGGCCAGGATATCGGGCTTGAGCACCATGCCGGCGCCGCCGCCAGAAGGCGTGTCGTCGACGGTGTGATGGCGGTCGGTGGCGAAGCCGCGCAGTTGCGTAGCGCCCAGCGACCATAATCCGTCCGCCATGCCGCGGCCGATGACCGAGGCGCCCAGAGGCCCTGGAAACAGTTCAGGGAAGAGCGTGATGACGTCGGCGCGCCAGCTCATGAGGCGTCGGCTTCGCTGGCTTCCGTTTCGTCGGGCGGCAATATGGTGAGGTAGCCGTCCTTGATCCTGACGTCGGGTACCACCGCCTTGGTGAAGGGGTAGAGCAGGTCGGTGCCGGTCCTCGTGTCGCGGATTTCCAGCAAGTCGCCGGCGCCGAAATTGGGCACCGAGATCACCTCGCCGAGCACGGTGCCGTCGGCCAGCCGTGCCTCCAGCCCGATCAGATCGATATGATAGAAATCGTCGTCGTCCTCGACCGCGGGCAGGCGGGCCCGGTCGATGAAGAGGTCGACGCCGTTGAGGCGTTCGGCGGCGTTGCGGTCATCGATGCCCTTGAGCTTGGCGATGACGACGTTCTTGGCGATGCGGGCCCTGGCGATGCTGACCGTCAGGCCCGGCCGGCTGGTGCTGAGCGGGCCGTAGCCCGCAATGGCCAGCGGATCGCCCGTAAAGGCGGTGACGCGCACCTCTCCCTTGATGCCATGGGCCGCACCGATGCGGCCCAAAAGCAGAAGGTTGTCGTGCTGCGCCCCGCCTCTATCCATCGAGCTTACTCGGCGACGGCTTCAGCCGGAGCGTTCTTGGCGGCTTCGGCAGCGGCGGCGGCGTCAGCGGCGGCCTTCTCGCGGGCTTCCTTGCGCTCGGTGGCCTTGGCGCCGGGAACGGCGCGTTCCGGATTGTTGCGGGCTTCGCGCTTCAGAAGGCCAGCAGCATCGAGGAACCGCTCGACGCGGTCGGTGGCCTGGGCGCCCACGCTCAGCCAATGCTTGGCGCGGTCGAGGTCGAGCACGACGCGGTTGTCGGCGTCCTTGCCGAGCAGCGGGTTGTAGGTGCCGAGCTTTTCGATGAAGCGGCCATCACGCGGCGAGCGGGCGTCGGCGACGACGATGTGGTAGAAAGGACGCTTCTTGGTGCCGGCGCGGGCAAGGCGAAGTTTGAGGGACATGGGTTACTCCTGGAGCTTTGATTGAGGCGTTAGAGGTTGGGTTATTTCTTCTTGGGCACAAAGCCGCCGCCGAGGCCCGGCAGGCCGGGGAAGCGCGGCGCACCGCCAAGTCCGGGCAGGCCCGGACCCGATTTCAGCAACTTGCCCACATCGGTGGGCAGTTTTTCAGCCAGAGCCGGCGCCTGGCTGGGCAGCGAGGCGGGATCGATCCCGGCCTGGCGCGCCATCTGCTCGAGCTGCTTGGGGTCCATCTTGGAAAGGTCGGGCATCTGCCCGAGGCCGGGCATCATGCCGCCCATCTTGCCGCCGAACATGCCGGCAAGGCTCCCCATGCCGCCCTTGGCGACCTTCTTCATCATGTCCGCCATCTGGCGGTGCTGCTTCATCAGCTTGTTGACCTCGGACACTTCGACGCCGGCGCCCGCCGCGATGCGCTTGCGGCGCGAGGCGTTGAGGAGGTCCGGATCGGTGCGTTCCTTCTTGGTCATCGAGTTGATGATGGCGACCTGCCGGTCGAAGATCTTCTCGTCGATATTGGCGCCCGCCATGGCCTTCTTGAGCTGGCCGACGCCCGGCATCATGCTCATCAGGCCGCCCATGCCGCCCATCTTCTTCATCTGCAGCAACTGGCCGCGCAAATCTTCGAGGTCGAAGGAGCCCTTCTTCAGCTTCTTCGCCATCTTCTGGGCGTCTTCGGCCGAAACGTTCTCGGCGGCCTTCTCGACCAGGGAGACGATGTCGCCCATGCCCAGAATGCGGTCGGCGATGCGTGAGGGATGGAAATCCTCGAGCGCATCGAGTTTTTCGCCGACGCCGATGAGCTTGATCGGCTTGCCGGTCGCCGCCCGCATGGAGAGCGCGGCGCCGCCACGGCCATCGCCATCGACGCGGGTCAAAACGATACCGGTGAGGTCGACGCGCGTATCGAAGGAGCGGGCGAGGTTGATGGCGTCCTGGCCGGTCAGCGCATCGGCCACCAGCAGCACTTCATGCGGGTTGGTGGCGGCCTTGATGGCGGCCGTCTCGGCCATCAGTTCTTCGTCGATATGGGTGCGGCCGGCGGTATCCAGCATCAGCACGTCATAGCCGCCAAGCTTGCCTTCGCGGGCGGCGCGGCGGGCGATCTCGATCGGGGTTTCGGTGGCGATGATGGGCAGCGTGTCGACACCCACCTGCACGCCCAGGATACGCAGCTGCTCCATGGCCGCCGGACGGCGGGTATCGAGGGAGGCCAGCAGCACCTTCTTGTTCTGCCTGTCCTTGAGGCGCTTGGCGATCTTGGCGGTGGTGGTGGTCTTGCCCGAACCCTGCAGGCCGACCATCAGGATGGTCATGGGCGGGGTGGTGTTGAAATCGAGCGGCACGGCGGCGTCGCCCAACACGCGCACCAGTTCGTCATGGACGATCTTGATGACCTGCTGGCCCGGCGTCACCGAGCGGGTGACCTCGACGCCGATGGCGCGATCCTTGACCTGCTCGACGAAGGCGCGGACCACTTCCAGGGAAACGTCGGCCTCGATCAGCGCACGACGGACCTCGCGCAGCGCGGCGTCGACATCGGCCTCGCTGAGTGCGCCCCGGCCGCGCAGGCCGTCGAAGATTTTCCCTAAGCGGTCGCTTAGACTGTCAAACATCGTCAGGTCCTTTCTCCGTGGCGAGCCACGAAGATATGGTTCCTCGGCGGCAAAACCAAAACACACCCGCGGGCGCATCGCGCTGGCGGGTGGTGACCGCCTGCCTCTCGGGCAGGCCAGTAGCTCGGCTTCACTCCAAAGGAGAGAGCGGCCTTATAGGCGTGGGCTCATGGCAAAGTCAACCGGGGCGGGCATTTGGGGCGCGCCGATTAACCAATTGCAGGCTGCCGCCATGGTATTGCGGCCCGGTGAGAGGCAGTTGGGCGCAAGGGGCGCGGAGCCGAAATGAGCGTGCTGGCGCAAGAGCCAATGCCATCGGATGCCGAAGCGGGTGCGGCGGCGCTGTCGGTCACCGTCTTCGACAGCCTCGAGGCGGCGGAAGCCGATTGGCGCGCCATCGAGGCCGACGGCGTGCTGACCCCTTATCAGCGCTATGACTGGATCAAGGCGGCGATGGATGCGGGGGTCGAGCCCACGGGCCGCGTCGCCATCGCCATCGTGGGCACTGAGGGGCGCCCCGTGGCGGTGCTGCCGCTGCTGGTCGAAAGGCGCCTGGGGCTGGCCACGGCGCGCCTCATGGGCGCCCATATTTCCAACAGCGACTGGCTGGCGATGCGCCGGGGGTTCGTGCCGACGCCAGAGCAGCTGGCGGCGATCTGGGCCGGGATCGGCCGTGAGATCGGCGGGCTCGACCTCGTGAGTTTTTTCAACCAGCCGCAAAGCTGGCAGGGCGTCGCCAATCCGATCCTGGCGCTGGGCGGTGATCCGGCGCCGAACAATTTCTATTTCGAGACCATCGGGCCGACGCCCGTGCCCTATATCGAGCATCGCCTTTCCCAGAAGAAGCGCAGCAATATAAGGCGCGGGGCGCGGCGGCTGGAGGAAAGTTTCGGCAAGCTCGAACTGCGCCAGGCTAATGATGTGGCGGAACTGGAAAAAGTCCATGTCGCTTTCCTGGCCCAGCGCGGCGAGCGGTTCGAGCAGATGGGCATCGGCAATGTCTTCGCCGAACCCTATTTCCAGCGCTTCTTCAAACTTGCGGCCATAAACGGCTTTGGCGCCGAGCGGCCGGCGCTGCGCTTTCATGCGCTCTATGCGGGTGACGAGATCGTGGCGACGACCTGCGGGACCTATGGGGCCACGCATTATTCGCAATACATCAATTCCACCAGCAGCGGCCCGGCCGCCAAATACAGCCTGATGGGCGTGCTGGTGGCCGAACTGATGGATGAACTGACCGCCGCCGGGATTTTGACCTTCGACATGGGCATCGGCGATTTCGAGTACAAAACCGACTGGACCGAGCCGCAGCCGCTCTATGGCAGCCTGATCGCCGTGACGCTTCGGGGTCGCGTGGTGGCCTCGGGGCTGCGGTCCGGCCAGCAGGCCAAGCGCTTCGTCAAGCAGAACCCGGCGCTGTGGCGGCTGGCGCAGGCGGCGCGGCTGGCGCTCTACCGTTTGCGGAAACTGGTGGGGCGCTAGGCGTCCCATCAGTTCCAGGGAAAGAAGACGCCGCGGCAATTGTCCGCGGCGGAATGTTACATGCCGATCTGCTTCGGCTTGGCCTTTTCGCGATAATAGTAATTGGCGTCTTTGCCGAGCACCACCGAGCGGATGAGGCGGCGGAAGTTCTCGCTCTGGCGCAACGGCGCCGCCACGGCCGCGAAGGTACGGAAGACGCCGAGCTTCACGGCATCGAAAGCCGGCTGGGTGCCGGGGGCCTTCTGCGGAAAGCCGCGATCGCGCAGCATGGAGTTGGCCACGTACAGATCGTTGCGGCGCTTGACCTCGGCGGTCTTCCAGGTGATGGCCAGCGAGATCGAATAGGTGTCCTTGGTCTTGACCCAGTGCGGCCAGACATAGGGAATGAAGACGCCTTCGCCGGGCTTCAGGTCATTGATCATGCCGCGCGGGGCGAAACTGTCGTCGAACTTCAGATTGCGATGCTTGGTGATGGCATGCTCGATCTGGTCTTCGCTGGCGATCTGGCGATCCTGGTTGTCATAGACGTTGAACTGCTTGTCGCCATGGATCTGGACGAAGAAATTGTCTTCGCTGTCGAGATGGAAGGGCGTGGTCGAGCCGGGCGAGGAGACGAACAGGAAGCCCTGCACATCGGTGAAGCCGGCCTCGGCAAGGCTCTTGCGGCCCTGTGCCGTGGCGACCGACAGCAGCGCGGTTTCCAGCAGGTCGCGATAGGCCGGCACGATTTCGACGCGCTTGAGCACCATCCAGGCGCCGGCGGTTTCGATCTTGCGCACCACGTCCTCGGGGTCGAGATCGACCAGCGGCGTGGTGGTGGGGTCCTGGCTGACGGCGGCCTTGCCGGAATTGTACTCGATACGGTCGCGCGGCATCTGCTTGACGAGGTCGAGGATGGCCGGCAGCGTCAGCCGCGCATCATCGGCGAGGGCATGGCGGATGCGGAACGGCTGCAGCGGGAACAGGTTTTCGAAAGCGGCCTCATCGGCCATCAACGTCGCGGTCATCGGCTTTTCTCCCGGAATTTCTTGAAGGCATGAACAAGGTGCTTGGCCTCGTCGCGGGCCCGATGGCGGGCGATGACGAGACGGGCAAGGGCAGGCCCCGCAATACCGGGCCTGGTCGGAATGAGGACGTCGCCGACGCGGCGGCGTTCGCGCCACACATGGTCGATCATGGGGTGGCCGGGCAGGGCGGTGGAATCCGCATAGGTGATCGCCGGGTCCTCGACGAGGCGGCGCGTCAGCTCCACGGTCAATTGGACGCCGGGCGAGAAGCGCGCATAGGCTTCGTCATAGGCGATCTTGAAGAACAGCGCCGTGTTCTGCTGGCGGATGATGAGGCCGGAGGCTATGGGGCGGCCGTCAAGGGTCATTTCAAGCACCTCGAAGTCGCCCTTGCTGGCCAGCGTGGTGGCGGCGGTGCGGATGAAGCGGGTATCGCCCTCGCTCTGGCCGAGCCCGGTGCCGCGCTTGCCCTTCCAGCCGCGCGCTTCGAGTTCGAGGAAGCGGGTGAGGGCCGGCGCCACGGCGTCGGGGCTGTGGGCGCTGGCGAAGGCCACCGTGCCTTCCTCGTCGAGGCGATGCCCCTGGCGGCGCAGTTCCTTGAGTTTTTTCGCGCCCATGCCGGCGCGGAGATAAGTTTCGGCATCGTCCGGCACCGCCAGGGCGGCGCGCTGGTGTTCGCCATGGATAAGGGCGGTGAGGCCGCGCCGTTCGGCAGCGGCCGCGAGGCCAGCCATCGCGGGGCCGTCGAGATCGAGCTTGGGGAGCACCAGCAGCCGGGCGCCGGTTGCCGCCGCCGCATCGAGCAGGCGGCCGGCCGCAAAGGCGGCGCGGTCGGGGACAAGAAGGGGGGAGCCCAGCACCGCATAGGGGACGGTGCCGACCAGGGCCGGGATCGGCAAGCCATAGGCCCGCAAGGCGCTGGTCACCGGCAGGAAGCCGATCAGGCGCTCGCCATCCTCGACGCACAGGGCATCGGCGCCATGGCCGCCCTGGGCGAAGGCGGCGGCCGGAACCGTGAAGCCGGGGGCATAGAAAGCGTTGGGTTCGGCGGCCTCGCCACAAAGGCGCTGCCAGGCACATTCGGAAACGGTGTCGAGCGTATGGCGCGTCGCGGCGGCGAGGGCGCGGGTCCTGGCGGCGGTCGGTTCGGCAGCAGCGACGAGGGTCTCGGACATGACGGTTCCTAGTCTAGCGCAACGGTTCGGTTTCATCCGATCGCAGCGCCGAACTGGTTAAGGATCGATGGCTCGTTGTAGGCGGTTCCTGTTTCGAAGCTCCGTGCCAATCGTCTAAAATTTTAGGCAAATTGCCCGCGACGGGCCGACCACTGGCAATTGCCGGGCAATTCCGCCATATAGGGCTTGAACAGGGCCCGAGGACCAATGAGCGACGCGCCGTTTTTGAAGATGAACGGACTCGGCAACGAAATCATCGTTGCCGACATGCGCGGCCGTGCCGATCGCGTTACCCCGGCGGCGGCGATCGCCATCAATGCCGAGGCCGCCACCAAGTTCGACCAGATCATGGCCATTCATGATCCGCGCACGCCCGGCACCGCCAATTACGTCGAGATCATCAATTCCGACGGCTCGCTGGCGCAGGCCTGCGGCAATGGCATGCGCTGCGTGGTGCAGGCATTGAGCGCCGAGAGCGGGCAGAGGCAGTTCGTGTTCGAAACGCTGGCCGGTATCCTCACCGGCGAGGAGCATGCCGACGGGCTGATCGCGGTGGATATGGGCAAGCCGCGTTTCGGCTGGCAGGATATTCCGCTGGCCGAGGAATTCGCCGACACCACCGGCATCGAATTGCAGATCGGTCCGATCGATGCGCCGGTGCTGCACACGCCTTCGGTCGCCTCGATGGGCAATCCGCATGCGACCTTCTGGGTCGAGGACGATGTCTGGAGTTATGCGCTCGACCGGTTCGGGCCGCTGCTGGAGAACCATCCGATCTTCCCCGAGCGCGCCAATATCTCGATCGCGCAGGTCGTGGCTCCCGACCACATCATCCTGAGGACCTGGGAACGCGGCGCCGGGCTGACGCGGGCCTGCGGCACCGCCGCCTGCGCGGCGCTGGTCAATGGCGCACGAACCAGGCGCACCGCCCGCAAGGCGACGGTGACGTTGCCGGGCGGTAATCTCCTGATCGAATGGCGCGCCGACGACCATGTGGTGCTGACCGGCCCGGCGGAACTGGAATTTTCCGGCCGGTTCGATCCCCTGACCGGCGCATGGGCGCGGGCGCGGCAGGACGTGGCCTGATGGCGGTCGAGACGCTGACATTCGGCTGCCGCCTCAATGCCTATGAATCCGAGGTGATGAAGGCCGAGGCAGAGAAGGCCGGGCTTTCCAACGCCATCATCGTCAACACCTGCGCGGTGACGGCGGAAGCGGTGCGCCAGGCCAGGCAATCGATCCGCAAGGCCCGGCGCGAGCATCCCGACGCCAAGATCATCGTCACCGGCTGCGCCGCCCAGACCGAGGCGCGCAGTTTCGGCGACATGCCCGAAGTCGACCTCGTCATCGGCAATGCCGACAAGATGAAGGCCGAAAGCTACCAGCCCATGGCCTTCGGGGTGCCGCTCAACGACAAGGTGCAGGTCAACGACATCATGAGCGTGCGGGAAACCGCCGGTCATCTGATCGAGGGCATGGACGGGCGGGCCCGGGCTTTCGTGCAGGTGCAGAATGGCTGCGATCATCGCTGCACCTTCTGCATCATCCCGTTCGGGCGCGGACCGTCGCGCTCGGTGCCGATGGGCGCCGTGGTCGAGCAGATCAAGCGCCTGGTGGGCAACGGCTATGGCGAAGTGGTGCTGACCGGCGTCGACATCACCTCTTATGGTCCAGACCTGCCGGGTGCGCCGACGCTGGGCAAGTTGACGCAATCGATCCTGCGCCATGTGCCGGACCTCAGGCGCCTGCGCATATCTTCCATCGATTCCATCGAGGCCGATCAGGCGCTTTATGACGCCATGCAATCGGACCGCAGGCTCATGCCGCATCTGCACCTGTCGCTGCAATCGGGCGACGACATGATCCTCAAGCGCATGAAGCGCCGTCACAGCCGCGCCGAGGCGCTGGACGTGGTGGAGAAATTCCGCAGCCTCAGGCCCGACATGGTGTTCGGCGCCGATATCATCGCGGGCTTTCCGACCGAAACCGATGAGATGTTCGAAAATACCCTCGCTATCGTGACCGAGGCCGAGCTGACCTATCTGCACGTCTTTCCCTATTCGCCGCGTCCGGGCACGCCGGCGGCGCGCATGCCGCAGGTCGACAAGCGCGTGGCGCGCGAACGCGCCGCCGTGTTGCGGGCGGCTGGCGACAGGCAATTCGCCAAGCTCTGCAACAGCCGCGTCGGGCAGATCGAAAGCGTTCTGGTCGAGCGCCAGGGCCTTGGGCGCACCGAGCAGTTCGTCCCGGTGGCGGTGCCGGGTATCGAAGCCGGCCGCATCGTGCCGGTACGCATCGGCTCCGTCTCGGCCGACGGGCTGGTGGGGCAAGCCATCGAGATGGCCGCATGAGCGAACAAAAGAAACCAGGCCTGCTGGGGCGGCTGTTCGGCCGTCAGCAGCCGGCGCCAGTTGCACCTGAGCCCATCGTACCGGCGCCTGTCGCGCCGGAGGCGGCGCCGTTGCCACCGGAATTCGTTCCGGCCTCGGAAGTGCTGCCCGTCGAGCCCGAACGGGCCAACCCGCAGGAAGTCCGGGACGAAGTCGAGAGCGAGCGCGCCGAAGGCCTGGTGCCGCAGGGCCAGACGGATCATCATCCGGTCCTCGCCGGCCCGCCCGAAACCACCCCGGCCTATGTGGAGGCGATCGAGGATGCGGTCGCCGCCGCGCCGCCCGAGCCGGTGGCGCCGACGCCCGTGCCGCCCGTGCGGCAGGGCTGGTTCGCGCGCCTCGCCTCGGGTCTCAAGCGCTCCTCGGACCAGCTGACCGGCGGCATCACGGCGGTCTTCACCAAGCGCAAGCTCGATGCGGCCATGCTCGACGAATTCGAGGATCTGCTGCTGCAGGCCGATTTCGGCATCGAGACGGCAACGTCCATCACCGACACGTTGCGCCGCGACCGCTTCGATCGCGATGTCAGCGGCGACGAGGTGCGGGCGATCCTGAGGGCCGAGGTCGAGAAGGTACTGGGGCCGGTGGCCCGGCCGCTGGTCATCGATCGGGGCCGCAAGCCCTTCGTCATCCTGATGGTGGGCGTCAACGGCTCGGGCAAGACCACCACCATCGGCAAACTGGCGCAAAAGCTCGCCGCCGAGGGCCGCTCGGTCATGCTGGCGGCCGGCGACACTTTCCGCGCCGCCGCCATCGAGCAGCTGCAGGTCTGGGGACAGCGCACCAATGCGCCCGTCATCACGCGCCCGGCCGGTTCGGACGCCTCGGGCCTGGCCTTCGATGCGGTCACCGAGGCGCGGGCCGAGGGGCGCGATGTCCTCATCATCGATACCGCCGGGCGGTTGCAGAACCGCGACGAATTGATGAGCGAACTCGAAAAGATCGTGCGCGTCATCCGCAAGGTCGACGCCACGGCGCCGCATGCGGTGCTTTTGACGCTCGACGCCACCACCGGGCAGAATGCCTTAAATCAGGTCGAAATCTTCGGTAAACGTGCCGGGGTCACGGGCCTGGTGATGACCAAGCTGGACGGTACGGCCCGTGGCGGTATTCTGGTCGCCATCGCCCGCAAGTTCGCCCTGCCGGTGCATTTCATCGGGGTCGGCGAGGGCGTCGACGATCTCCAGGCGTTCAGGGCCAGCGATTTCGCTGCCGCCATCGCCGGCAAGGACGAGACATGACCACGGAAAAAGCCAAGAGCGACGACATCAGCTGGGAAGAATTCAAACCGCAGGCCGTCAAGCTGGCGCTGGAGCTGGGCCCGCTGGTGGTGTTCTTCGTCGCCAATGCGCTGGGCGACAGGCTGATCAAGGCCATCCCGTTCTTTTCGGGGTTCGACGATCCGCTCTATCCGGCGACGTTCTTCTTCATGATCGCCATGGTGGTGTCGTTGGTGCTGAGCAAGATGCTGCTCGGAAAGATCGCCGTAATGCCGCTGGTCACCGCCATCGGCGTTCTGATCTTTGGGGCGCTGACCTTCTATTTCCACGATACGACCTTCATCAAGATGAAGCCGACCTTCGTGAATGCGTTGTTCGGCTTCATCCTGCTCGGCGGCCTGTTGTTCCGCCAGTCGCTGCTGAAATACGTATTCGGCGAGGTCTATAAGCTGGAACCGCAAGGCTGGTTCATCCTCACCGTGCGCTGGGGCATCTTCTTTTTCGTCCTGGCGGCGCTCAATGAGATCGTGTGGCGAATGTTCCCGGACTACTGGGTGACTTTCAAGGTGTGGGCCACCATGCCGCTCACCGTCATCTTCGCCATGTTCCAGCTGCCGGTCCTGACCAAATACGCACCGCCGGCCGAGGTAACCGAGGCGCCGGGCGCCTGAAGCTGTCCTCACCCGGCGCGTGCGCCGGATGAGGGTGTGCTCAGTGCCGCTTGATCAGCTGGGATTTCTCGACATTGAGCCGAAGCTCGTCTTCGCCAGCCGAGGCGATCTGTTCGGGCAGGATGTAGCGATCCGCCGCGAACAGGCCGTCGGCGTCGATGCGCACATAGCCTTCGCGCAGCAGCCGGTCCTGTAGTTCCTGCGGGACGTCGTCGGGATCGAAGACGCCCGCCAGGATGCCCACCAGGCTATCGTCGCCTTCGCGGTCCATCGGGTTAACGTCCGAGGTTTCGGGGCCCTCGCGGTCCGGATCTTCGTCGCTGAGCTTGAAATCGTCGACCACGCCGATGCGGTTGTGCCGGTTGTCGAAGACCTTCATGCCGATATGGATGTCACGAGGCAGACTGTCCATGGAATCCTCCTTCGTTTGCCACAACACAACGCGTGCGGCGAAGGGGCGTTCCGGTAGAGTGTTGGTTTTGACTGCATCAAAACCAACACTCCAAGTCTTTGTTTGATCGCGTGTTCGATGCGGAAAAGTGGCATCCACTCTTCCTGAAACGCTTTAGCCGGCGGCCTTGGCGATGGCGGGCTTCATCTCGTTCTCGACGGCATCCGCCGACATCGGCCCCACATGCTTGAAGGTGACCACACCCTCGGGGTTGACCACGAAGGTTTCGGGTACGCCATAGACGCCCCAGTCGATGGAGACGCGGTTGTCGGTGTCCCCACCCACCGCATCATAGGGATTGCCGAGCTCGGCGAGGAACTTGGTGGCGTTCTCGGCGGCATCCTTCTGGTTGATGCCGAAGATGCGGACGCCGGTTTCCTGCTTCAGCTTCATGAGCATGGGATGCTCCTGGCGGCAGGGGATGCACCAGCTGGCAAAGACGTTGACGACCGTCACCTGGCCCTTGAGCGCGGCGGTATCGAAGCCGGGCAGTTTGAGGCCCGGCACGGCGGCGAGGGTGAATTCGGGCGCCGGCTTGTCGATCAGCACCGATTGGATCAGCGAGGGATCGCGATCGAGGCTTTTGGCGAAAATGGCGATCAGGCCAACCAGGATCACCAGCGGCAGCAGCACCAGCAGCAGGCGGGTTTTCTTCAAGGACGCGGCTCCACTGCGCGGCGGCGGAAACCCTGCGCTTCGAGCGCGGCGATGCGGGCTTCGACGCGCCGGCCATTAAGCAGGGCGAAAACGATCAGCCCCAGCACCACGATGACGGCGCCCACATAGGCCCAGATGATGAAGACGGCGTGCGGTCCCAGATCCATGTCAGGCGCTCCTTGCCTCGGTGGCGCGCTGGCGCTGCAGGGTCAGGAGGCGCCGGCGGCGGACTTCGGTCTGCATGGATTTGATCTGCAGGGCCGCGAACAGCACGGTGAAGGCCAGGGTCATGACCAGCAGCGGCGTCAGGATGGAGCCCGGCATGTGCGGGCCCTCCATGGTCAAAACGCTGGCGGGCTGGTGCAGGGTGTTCCACCAGTCGACCGAGAACTTGACGATGGGGATATTGATCGAGCCGATGAGGGTGAAGACGGCGACGATGCGGCCGGCGCGCAGCTGGTCGTCGAAGGCGCGCCACAGGGCGATGAGTCCCAGATAGATGAGGAACAGCACCAGCGTCGAGGTCATGCGCCCGTCCCATTCCCAGAAGGTGCCCCAGGTCGGGCGCCCCCAGAGCGAGCCCGTATAGAGCGCCAGGCCGGTGAAGATGGCGCCGAGCGGGGCTGCGGCCTTCATGGAGACATCGGCCATGGGATGGCGCCAGACGAGGCTGCCCAGGGCCGACACGAACATCACCCCATAGACGAACTGGCTGAGCCAGGCGTTGGGTACGTGGATGTACATGATACGGATGGTTTCGCCCATCTGGTAGTCGGGGGGCGAATCGAGGAAGGCGTAATAAAGGCCGATGGCGAAAAGGATCGCCGTCAGCACCGCCAACGGCCAGTTGAGCCGGCGGGACCAGCCCAGGAACTGGCTGGGATTGGCGATACGGGCGAACCAGTTGGGCTTGGGTGCGGCTTCTACGGTCATGGCGGAACGATCTAATCCTCGGCTACGCGGAGCGCAAGCGCTGCGGCGAAGGGGGTGACTGTCACAAGTACGAGACTGATCGCCGCAAGGAACAGCAGCGCGCTGTCGGCCTGCTGCCCGGCGATGGCGGCGCTGCCGAAAATCAGGGCCGGCAGGGCCAGCGGCAGGATGAGCACCGGGGCCAGCAGGCCACCGCGCGGCAGCGATACGGTAACGGCGGCGCCCATGGCGCCGAGCGCGGTGAGGGCGGGGGTGCCGAGCAGCAGCGACAGCACGGTGCGCAGCCAGCTTTCCATGTCCATGGCCAGCAGCACCGCCAGCACGGGCGTCGCGATGATCAGCGGCAGCGCCGTAAGCAGCCAGTGGGCAATCACTTTTGCGGCAACGATGGCCTCCAGCGGCAGGCCGGCATGGCGAAAGAGCTGCAGCGAGCCATCCTCGGCATCGCTGCGGAACAGCCGGTCGAGGCCGAGCAGCAGCGACAGGAAGGCGGCGATCCAGACGACGCCGGGGGCGAGCTTGGCCAGCTGCGCGCTGTCGGGGCCGATGGCGAAGGGCACGATGACGCCGACCATGACGAAGAACAGCACCAGCGTCAGCGCGTCGCCGCCGATGCGGGTGGCCAGTTTCAGGTCACGGGCGATGACGGCGAGAAAGGCTCTCATGCGGTGGCTCCCAGCGTCAGCGTCTTGACCCGCGCCGAGGCATTGAGGCCGATATCCAGATGGGTGGCGGCAACCACCAGGCCCCCCTGGTCGAGATGCTCGTCGATCAGCCGCGCCACCAGCCTGTCGCCCTGGGCGTCGAGCGCCGAAGTCGGCTCATCCATGAGCCAGATCGGCCTGGGCGAGGCGAGCAGCCGGGCCAGCGCCAGGCGGCGGGTCTGGCCGGCGGAAAGATGGCCGGCATCGAGGTCGGCGATGGCCGCAAGGCCCACCACCGCCAGCACGTCGTGGAGATCGCGTTCGGCGCCGTTGAGGGTGGACCAGAATTTGAGGTTTTCCTCGACGGTGAGGCGTGCCTTGACGGCCGAAAGATGCCCCAGCACGTGCATGGCGGCCGCCGGCCGGTCCTCTTCGCCACCGCCGCCGATCGTCACGGTGCCGGTTTCGGGTCGCAACAGGCCGGAAAGGATGCGGATGAGGCTGGTCTTGCCGACGCCGTTGGGGCCGCGCAGCAGCAGCGCCTCGCCGGGCGCCACCGAGAAATTGAGGTTTGCGAACAACAGCCTGTCGCCCCGCTGGCAGGCGAGGTCGGCAACGTCGATAGTGCGGGGCGGCAAAGGGTTCGCGAGCGGCATGGCTTCCTCTCCTATTGAAGCGAAGTCAGGGCTGGCAAGCAGGAAATGATTTGACTATAAGCCCGTCATAGATTGGACCGGTTCCAATCTCCGAGACGCCCGTTCTGGTCCTGCGGACCTTCTGATGGTCCCTGGAGCCCGTTGATGCGCGGCGGCGCGGCCAGGTATCACAGCGACAGGCGGGCTCCCCGTGACAGACACCTCCCTCAATAGCTTCAAGGCCAAGACCACTCTCACGGTCGGGGACAAGACTTACGCCTACTACTCCATTCCGGAGGCCGAAAAGCACGGCCTCGCTGGAGTTTCGAAGCTGCCGCACTCGCTCAAGGTGGTGCTTGAAAACCTGCTGCGTTTCGAAGATGGGCGCACCGTCACCAAGGCCGATATCCAGGCCTTCGTCACCTGGCTGACGACCAAGACCTCGGAACACGAAATCTCCTACCGCCCGGCGCGCGTCCTCATGCAGGACTTCACGGGCGTTCCTGCTGTAGTCGATCTCGCGGCGATGCGCGATGCGACAGAAAAGCTCAATGCCGATCCGCAAAAGATCAACCCGCTGGTGCCGGTCGATCTGGTCATCGACCATTCGGTGATGGTCGACAGCTTCGGTACGGCGCTGGCCTTCAACCAGAATGTCGAGCTCGAATATGAGCGGAACGGCGAGCGCTACGAATTCCTGCGCTGGGGCCAGCGCGCCTTCGACAATTTCCGCGTCGTGCCGCCCGGCACCGGCATCTGCCACCAGGTGAACCTTGAATACCTGTCCCAGACGGTGTGGACGAAGGAAGAAAACGGCGAGACCGTCGCCTATCCGGATACGCTGGTGGGCACCGACAGCCACACCACCATGGTGAATGGCCTCGCCGTGCTCGGCTGGGGCGTCGGCGGCATCGAGGCGGAAGCCGCCATGCTCGGCCAGCCGATCACCATGCTGATCCCCGAAGTCATCGGCTTCAAGATGACCGGCCGCATCAATGAGGGCATCACCGCCACCGACCTGGTGCTGACCGTCACCGAGATGCTGCGCAAGAAGGGCGTGGTCGGCAAGTTCGTCGAGTTCTTCGGCCCGGGCCTCGATCACCTGAGCCTCGAGGACCAGGCGACCATCGCCAATATGGCGCCCGAATACGGCGCCACCTGCGGCTTCTTCCCGGTCGATGCCGATACGCTGAACTATCTCACGACCTCGGGCCGGGCGCCGGAGCGCGTGGCGCTGGTCGAGGCCTATTCGAAGGCCCAGGGCATGTTCCGCGAGACGTCGTCGCCCGATCCGGTGTTCACCGATACGCTTGAACTCGACCTCACGACCGTGGTGCCCTCGATCTCGGGCCCCAAGCGCCCGCAGGACCGCGTGGTGCTGGCCGAGGCCAAGCCGAAATTCGCGGCCGCCCTCGCCAAGGATTTTGCCAAGACCGACGCTCCGCGCATCCCGGTCGAGGGCAAGGATTATACGATCGGCCATGGCGATGTGGTCATCGCCGCCATCACCTCATGCACGAACACCTCCAATCCGTCGGTGCTGATCGCAGCGGGTCTGGTGGCCCGCAAGGCGCGCGAAAAAGGCCTCAACTCCAAGCCGTGGGTGAAGACCTCGCTGGCGCCCGGCTCGCAGGTGGTGACCGACTACCTGACGTCGGCGGGCCTGCAGGCCGATCTCGACGCCATCGGCTTCAACCTCGTGGGCTATGGCTGCACCACCTGCATCGGCAATTCCGGTCCGCTCCCGGCCGACATCGCCAAGGCGGTGCAGTCGGGCGATCTGGTGGCCGCCTCGGTGTTGTCGGGTAACCGCAATTTCGAGGGCCGCGTCAATCCGGACGTCAAGGCCAACTATCTGGCCTCGCCGCCGCTGGTGGTCGCCTATGCGCTGGCCGGCTCGATGAACATCGATATCACCAGGGAGCCGCTCGGCACCGGCAAGGACGGCAAGCCCGTCTATCTCAAGGACATCTGGCCCTCCAACCAGGAGATCGCCGAGATCGTGCGCGCCAACGTCACGCCGCAGATGTTCACCAAGCGCTATTCCGACGTCTTCAAGGGCGACAAGCACTGGCAGGGCATCGCGGTCGATGGCGGCGAGACCTATGGGTGGAACTCGTCCTCGACCTACGTCAAGAACCCGCCCTATTTCGAAGACCTGGAGATGACGCCCAAGCCGGTAACGGACATCGAGGAGGCCCGCATCCTGGGCCTGTTCCTCGATTCCATCACCACCGACCACATCTCGCCGGCCGGCTCGTTCAAGCCCTCGACCCCGGCGGGCCAGTATCTGACCGAACGCCAGGTGGCGCCCAAGGATTTCAACTCCTACGGGGCCCGCCGCGGCAATCACGAGGTGATGATGCGCGGCACCTTCGCCAATATCCGCATCAAGAACCAGATGGTGCCGGGCGTCGAAGGCGGCATTTCGCGCGGACCGAACGGCGACCAGATGCCGATCTACGACGCCGCCATGGCCTACCAGAAGTCGGATACGCCGCTGGTGATCTTCGCCGGCAAGGAATACGGCACCGGCTCGTCGCGCGACTGGGCCGCCAAAGGCACGCGCCTGCTCGGCGTGCGCGCCGTCATCGCGCAGAGCTTCGAGCGTATCCACCGCTCCAACCTCATCGGCATGGGCGTGTTGCCGCTGCAGTTTCCCGAGGGCCAGAGCTGGCAGACGCTGGGACTGACCGGCGTCGAAAGCGTCACCATCGAGGGGCTCACGGCGCTGACGCCGCGCTCGACCGTCACCGTCAAGGTCGAATATCCGGATGGACGTATCGAAGAGGTCAAGACCCTCTGCCGCATCGATACCGAAAACGAGCTCGACTACTACCGCCACGGCGGCATCCTGCAATATGTGCTGCGGAACCTGGTGGCGGCGTAAGCAGGCACCGGGCTTGCGGGGCGGCGAATGTTGCCCCACCCCATCCTTGATCCCTCCCCATCACGGGGAGGGAGACGAAAGAGCCGCCGGATTCTCAGTCGGTATTTCCCTCCCCTTGTGGGGAGGGATCAAGGGTGGGGTGGGCGGCGGTCACGATTCCCGCACCGCCAAGGCACGCAGGCGATACAACCCGCTTGAAGCGGGGATGACGAGATAGGCGCCTGTCCCGCCTTACGACGGCAGCCGGCCCTTGGCGATCTGGTTGCGCAGCACGGTGCGGTCGCGGGAAGAAACGCCGATCAGTTCGGCGATGCGCCAGACCATGTTGTCTTCGAGCTCGTGGTTCTTCTTGTCGGCGAACACCACCTGCCACATCATGCGCACGATCTCGACGCGGTCTTCGCTGTCGAGCGAGGAAAGCGACGAGGTGAACTGGTAGAAGTCCACGGCATCGGCGTCGCGGCGCATGGCCTCGGCGATCAGCCGGTCGACCTCGTCTTCCTCAAGACCATAGAAATCCTGCAATGCGCCTTTCACGGCCTGGCGTTCCTCGGGCTTGACGGCGCCGTCTACGGCGGCCAGGTGCACGAGCAAAGCGGCGACCGACAGGCGCGGATCATGCGCTGCTACCGGGGCGTCGGATTTGAACAGGCGGCTCAGAGCCTCGAACATGGACAGGTTTCCTGACTGATCCCCATCAAATAAGGGGAAGCCGGCCCCGCCTCAATGGCAGCAGGGCAACAGTCGCGAAACCTTTATCGTCCGAGAAGCGTCTTGAAGCGTCGGCCCCAGCGCTCGCGGCGGTAGCGCGAAAAGACGTCATGCGTCATCACATGGCGGTACGAGGAGCCGAAGGCCACATAGGCGATGGTGTTCCACGGCTTCATGCCGGTGGTGTAGTGGACGATATAGGGGTCGAGCGAGCGCAGCGCCGGGTGCGGCTTGGTGAGGTTCCAGCGCGTCCCCAGTTCCAGCCAGTCGTCGCGAAAGGCAAGGTTGAGGATGTCCTGGTCCTGGTAGATCTTGTGGATCATGCCGGTGCTGATGTGGTCGTCGAGCTGGGCGGGAAGCCTGGCGGCAACCCATCTGTCGCGATCGATGACCAGGATGCCGGCGTTGAAATAGCCGTCATAGGACGCAAAGGGCTTGCCGTTGGGGCGCATGTCGACACCCATCAGCAGCCGCTGCCGGCCGGGCTCGGGCGCCGCCGCGATGGCCTTGCCCCCAAGATCGATGCCGATGAGGTTTTCGATGGGCGCCCGCACATAGACGTCGCAATCGATGAACAGGAAACGCTTCGCCTCGGGCGGCACATAGTGTTCGAGGAACAGCCGTACATAGACGATCGGGGGCAGGCCCTTGGCGTGCGGCAGGGGAGCCAGGTGGGCGGCGAGATCGCTATCGTCTTCCAGCCGGTGATCGATCAGCGTCGGGCCGAATTCGGTGACGATGGCGTCGAGCTCGCGGCGATGGGCTGCGCTCAAATGCCAGTGCACGAGATGAAAGACGATGTCGCGGGCCCGGCGGCTGGAAAGGCATATGGAGCGCATGGTGGCATAGGCCGGCGCCCAGAAATTGTCATCGAAGGTCAGCGCGATGTGAAGGCTGGTGTCGCTCACGCCCGGCTCCGCCGCGGTTGCAAGGTCAGCCGGCGCCACAGCCCAAGGAGCCGCCGCCGCCAGCGGAAGCGCATATAGGCATAGTATTTCTCATTGGTCATCACGTGGCGGTAATTGCCGAAAAAGGCGGTGCCGGGGATGAGGCTCCAGGGTTTGCGGTCGCCCGAATAGTGCACGATGTGGGGCTCCAGCGCCTCGTGCTCGGGCAGCGCGTTGGTGAGGTTCCAGCGAAAATCGATCGGCGTCCAGTCGCCGCGGAACACCAGGTTGATGATGTCCTGGTCATAATAGAGCTTTTCGAGCAGGCCCTGTTCGCGAAATTGCGCGGTGCGGGCGACGAGATCGGCGGCGGCCCAGCGGTCGAGATCGATCAACAGCACGCCGCCATTCATATAGGGTTCGTGATAGGTGAAAATGCCGGTCTTCTCGCGGAATTCACGGCCGAGCATGACCTTGTGGCGATTGGGATCGATGACGCCGCCGAGCGAGGTGCCAGCAAGGTCGGTCTCCCACAGGGCCTCGATGGGCGCGCGCACCATGACGTCGCAATCGAGATAGATGAGACGGTGCACGGATTTGGGCAGCAGCCGGTCGAAGATCAGCCGTGCCAGCACCATGTCGTTGAGCCGTCGCCACTTGAACACGAAGCCTTCTTTGACGGCCGCGAAATGGGGGTTCTGGGCGATGGGGTAGTCGTGCAGCGTCACGCCGGGGAATTCCTGCGTGATGGCGTCGAGTTCGGCACGGCGTCCCGCACTCAGATGCTTGTGCAGCAGGTGGAAATTGAGATCGGCGCGGCGGCGGCTCGACAGCGCGATGGAGCGCATGGTGGCAAAGGCCGGGGCCCAGAAGCCATCGTCGAAGGTCAGCGCGATGTGGATCGCCGTATCCGTCATCAACCCCGTCCGAAGAGCCGGCGGAACGGCTTCAGCAGGCGCCGCTTCAGGCGCTCGCGCCAGAACGCATAGAAGATGTCATTGGTCATCGTATGCCGATAGGCATTGGCGAAGGCGGCGCGGGACAACAGGTTCCACGGCTTGCGGTGGCCGGTATAGTGCAGGATCTGCGGCTCCAGCGCCTCATGGGCGGGCCAGGGGCAGATGAGGTTCCAGCGGAAATCCAGCGGCAGCCAGTTGTCCTTGAACACCAGGTTAAGCACGGCCTGGTCGTATTGGATGCGGTCGAGCAACCCGTTTTCATGCATCCGGCGGGTCACGCCCGGCAGGTCGGCGAGGCCAAAGGCGCGTCGATCGATGACCAGCATGCCGGCATTGAAATAGGCGAAGTTGAAATCGAACAGGTCGGCGTTCTGGCGGAAATCGCGGCCCAGCATCTGCTTGTGGCGGCCGGCGTCGAGCACGGCGGCGATGGGGCGGCCCTGAAGATCGAGCTTCGCCAGTTCCTCCAGGGGCCCACGCACCAGCATGTCGCAATCGAGATAGATGACGCGCTCGACATCGGCGGGCAGCAGTTCATCGAGCAGCAGCCGCGCATAGACCATGTTGGTCAGCTTCTTGTGGAAGGCGAGGCCGGCAAGGAACGCGTTGAAGCGCGGGCTTTCCGACAGGTTGTAATCGATGAGCGTGGTGCCGAATTCGGTGACGATGGCGTCGAGCGCCTGGCGGTGCGGGGTGGAAAGGCCGCGATAAAACAGATGAAACACCAGGTCTTTGGGCCTGGTGCTGGCGAGGCACGCCGAGCGCATGACCCCGTAGGCGGGGGCCCAGAAATTGTCGTCGAAGGTCAGGGCGACATGCACCGGCAGCGCGCTCATGTGCTTTTGATGACCCTGTAGAGGGCGACGATCTTGCGGAATGGCCCGCCCCAGGCGCGGCCCCAGCGATATTTGCGGTATTTGGAATAGACGCGGTTGCTCATCACGTGCCGGTAGGTGCGGCGGAAGGCGACATTGGTCAGCGTCCAGGGCTTGCCGTCACCCGTATAGTGCACGAGCTTGGGGTGCAGCGTCTGGTGCACCGGCCGGGGATCGACGAGGTTCCACATCTGCTCGAGCTGCAGCCAGTTGCGGTTGAACACCAGGTTGAGGAAATCCTGGTCATAGTAGAGGCGCGCCATGGTGCCGTCGGCCATGGCTTTTTCCAGCTTGGGAATGATCTGGGCCTCCCGCCACTTTCGCATGTCGATGACGATGAGGCCGGCATTGAAATAGGGGTCGGCCGGATCGAACAGGTCGCGCTTGGTCTTGATGTCGCGGCCCAGCGAAATGTTCATGCCCTCGGCATCGGGAACGGCGGCGATCGGGTAGGGCCCGAGATCGACTTCAGCCACCTGTTCGATGGGCGCCCGCACCATCATGTCGCAATCGAGATAGGTGATGCGCTCGATGTCGGCGGGCAGGATGTCGGCGAACAGCAGCCGCGCATAGACGATGTTGGAGAGCCGGTAGTTGTAGGGCGCGCGCCCGGCCACTTCGTTGAAGAGCGGCATCTCGTCGATATTGTAGTAGCGGACCGCCGCCCCGAACTCGGTGGTGATGGAATCGAGATCGTCCTTGTGGTCACCCGTCAGCGTGCGGTGGCACAGGTGGAAGACCAGGTCGCCGCGCCGCCGCGTCGTCAGGCAGATCGAGCGCATGGTGGCATAGGCGGGCGCCCAGTAGGAATCGTCGAAGGTAAGAGCGATGTGGATGGGGGGCATGGTGAGGGACCGCTGGCGATGGCCCTCTCTAGCATAGTTCCGCCCAAGCGTAAGCCTTGGGACAAGAGCCTCTTGACTCTGAGTCAGATTCTGATGTTCTCTTTTTGTTCCAATCAGGCGGAACAAGGAGGGCTGGTCCGATGGACGGCCTTCGCCAATCAAGGCTCGAAACATTGCGGACGCAGATCGCGGCGCTGGAAAAGCGTCCGATGCTGGCGGAAGGCGCGGCCGTATTGCGCCGGCGCGGCGGTGCCGGCGTGCTGGCCACGGCGCCGGGGCTGGTGCACGAGGTGTTCACCGACGAGATGCGCAATGCCGGCGCGGCGCTGGGTTTCGCGCTGGGGCAGGCGCGGGCTTTCCTGACGCCTGAACGGCCGGCGGTGTTCTACCTGCAATTGGCGCATGAGGGGCAGGAGCGGGGCGTGCCCTATGGGGCGGGTCTCGCGGCCTTCGGCTTTGCGCCCGAAAACCTCGCCATCGTGCGGGTCAAGGCCATGCCGGAGTTGCTCTGGGCCATGGAGGAAGCCCTGGGCTGCCGGGCAGTGGCAGGGGTCGTGGCCGATATCGGCGGGCATCCAAAAATCCTCGATTTCACCGCCAGCCGCCGGCTGAGCCTTCGGGCCGCGAGCGGCGGGGCCTCGGTGTTCCTGATGCGCTACGGGGTCGAGCGCGAGGCGAGCGCCGCGCAGTTGCGCTGGCGGATCGATCCCGCTCCCAGCGGCACGGTGCGCTTCGATCCCAGGGCGCCGGGCGAGGCGCGCTGGCGGGTGACGCTGGAGAAAGGGGTGGCGGGCGCGAATGCGGCGCCGGGAGGTAACTGGTTGGTGAGTTGGGAAGATGGTTTCGATGTTGCACAGAACGAGCGCCGCCCCATCCGTCACCGGCTCGCTGGTTGAGCGGCGCTATCTGGCGCTGTTCCTGCCACGCTGGGCGACCGATTGCCTCAAGCGCCGCGATCCGGCTCTGGGGGCTTCCAGACGGCCGCTTGCGCTTTACGAGAAACAGAACAGCGCCCTGCGCCTCGTCGCCGTGGATGGCTGTGCCCATGACAAGGGACTGGCGCCGCGGCAGAGCCTTTCGGACGCCAAGGCGCGGGTGCCCGAACTCGATGCGCGTGAGATCGACCGGCAGCTGATCGAGGCGATCTTCGCCGATTTCGCCGACTGGCATTCCTATGCCTCGCCCATCGTCTCGATCCTTACCGATGCAGCCGCCTTTGGCGACCTGGTGCTCGACATCACCGGGGTCAGCCATCTGTTCGGTGGCGAGGAGCGTATGCTCAAGGTGGTCTGCGGCCGGCTGGAAGCGCTGGGATTTAGTGTTACGGGCGCCATCGCGCCCAATGTGGGGGCGGCCTGGGCGCTGGCGCATTTCGCTCCGGGGCAGGTGGTTGGGGGCAATGTGGCGGGCGTTCTGGCGCATCTGCCGGTGGCCGCAATGCGCCTTGAGGAAAGCCAGATCGTCGATCTCATGGAGCTGGGTCTCAAGCGCATCGGCCAGCTCTATGGGCGTGACCGCAAGGCGCTGCAGGCGCGGTTCGGCGTGTCGCTGCTGCTGCGGCTGGACCAGATGCTGGGGCATATCGAGGAGCGCATCAAGCCGCGCCTGCCGATCCCCGAACGCTATAGCGAGCGGCGCTTCGCCGACCCTATCGGGCTCATCGACGACGTGCTGATGGCGGTGGAAGACGTCAGCGTGCGCCTTACCGCACAATTGGAGGCCGAGGGGCTGGGCGCGCAGAGCTTCCAGTTGTTCCTCTATCGCGTCGACCACAGACTGATGACCCTGACGGTCAATGCGGCGCGGGCGACGCGCGATGTCGGCCATATCGTGCGCCTGTTTGGCAACCGCGCCGAAAGGCTCTCCAACGAGTTCGACGCCGGTTTCGGCATCGACATGGTACGGCTGGCCGCCACCACGGTCTCGCCGCTCGATCCGGCGCAGATCGGGGCCTTCGAAACCCGCGACGGTGCGGCCGATATCGACCGGCTCTATGACCGCATGATGAGCCGGCTGGGCGGGGAAGCGGTGCTGCGGATCGCCTTCGTCAACACCCACATCCCCGAGCGGGCCGCACAGCTGCGGCCAGTGATGGACTACCGGCCGCCTACACCCGAGGCGGCGCCCGATGCCGATCTCGAACGGCCGCTGCGCCTGCTGCCCAATCCAGAGCGCATCGAGGTGACGGCCGATGTGCCGGACGGGCCGCCGGCCAGCATGATCTGGCGGCGCATTTCCTATCGCTTCGCCAAGGCTTCGGGGCCCGAGCGGATCGCCGCCGAATGGTGGCATCCGGAGTTCAGCCTCAGCCATGTGGAGATGCTGCCGCCGGACCCCCTCAAGCCCGAAAAGGGGCCGAAAGCCCTCATCGTCCGCCATGATATCGCGAGCCGGGATTACTATGTCGCCGAAGACGATGGCGGCCGCCGGTTCTGGCTGTTCCGCGAGGATCTTTATGCCCACTCGCCGAAACCCGCGTGGTTCATGCACGGGTTCTTCTCATGAGCGATACCAATGTCATCACGCTCAAGGAGCATGTGGTTGCGCCGGGCGAAGACACGGCCGCGCCCATAAAGCCGGTGGTGCTGCCCTATGCGGAACTCATGGTGACGAGCAATTTCTCGTTCCTTTATTCCGGGTCCCACCCCAAGGAGCTGATCGCGACCGCCGTGGCGCTGGGGCTGACGGGCATGGGCCTGTGCGATCGCAATTCCCTGGCCGGGGTGGTGCGCGCCTATACGGCGTTGCGCGATCTCAGGGAAAGCCAGGAACTGGGGCAAGCCGCCAAGGCCTTCCGCTATGTCGTCGGCACGCGGCTGGTGTTTGCCGACGACACTCCGGATATCATCGCCTATCCGTCCGATCGCGATGCTTATGGGCGGCTGTGCAAGCTTTTGACCATCGGTAATCTCCGGGCCGAAAAGGGCAGCTGCACCCTCTATTTTTCCGACCTCGCCGATTATGCGGAGGGGCAGCTCTTCATCCTGCAGGCCGACGAAAAACGGCTGGAAAAGAGCGAGGAAACACTCCGGGCCTTGAAGAAGCTGGCGCCGCAGAGCGTCTGGCTCGCCGCCAACTGTACCTATCGGGGGCAGGACCGCATGCGGCTCGCCCAACTGGCCGACCTGGGGCGGCGGCTGCGGGTACCGCTGCTGGCGGTGAACGATGTGCTCTATCACGATCCGGGGCGGCGGGTGCTGCAGGATGTCGTCACCTGCATCCGCGAACACCTGACCATCGCGGAGGCCGGACGGCGGCTGCAAAAGCATGCCGAGCGGCACCTCAAGGAACCGTCCGAGATGACGCGGCTGTTCCGGCGGCATCCCGAGGCGCTGGAGGCGACGCAGGAATTCCTCGCCCGCATCAAGTTCACGCTCGATCAGCTGCGCTACAACTACCCGGAAGAAACGGTGGGCAATGGCGAGACGGCGCAGGAAACGCTGGAGCGCCTGGCCTGGGAAGGCGCGCGCAAGCGCTATCCCGAAGGCGTGCCCGAACAGGTGAAGGCCGGCGTCTGGTCCGAACTGGCGCTGATCGCCTACAAGCGCTACGCCGCCTATTTCCTCACCGTGCATGATGTGGTGCGGCAAGCGCGTGACGTCCTCGATATCCTCTGCCAGGGCCGCGGCTCGGCAGCCAATTCCATGGTGTGTTACTGCCTCGGCGTCACCGAGGTTGACCCGATGGTGGGCAAGCTGGTGTTCGGACGGTTCCTGTCCACCGAGCGCAACGAGCCGCCCGATATCGACGTCGATTTCGAGCATGAGCGGCGCGAAGAGGTGATGCAGTACCTCTACAACAAATACAGTCGCGAGCGGACCGGGCTGACGGCGACCGTGGTGTCCTATCGGTCACGCGGCGCCATGCGCGACGTGGCCAAGGTTTTCGGCCTCTCCTCGGATATGATCGCAACGCTCAACGGCATGAGCTGGGGGTCCTATGACGGCAAGCCCGGCAGCAGCCGCGTCCGGGAACTCGGCTTCGATCCGGACGAGCCGACGCTCAGCAAGGTGCTCGATATCGTGGGCGAGCTGATGGATTTTCCACGGCACCTTTCCCAGCATGTGGGCGGTTTCGTCATCACCCGGGACAAGCTCGACCATCTGGTGCCCATCGCCAATGCGGCGATGGTAGACCGCACGGTGGTCGAGTGGGACAAGGACGATCTCGACGCCCTCAACATCCTCAAGGTCGATATTCTGGCGCTCGGCATGCTGACCTGTATCCGCCGGGCGTTCCGTCTGATGGAGGATCATTACGGGCAGAAGCTGACGCTGGCGGGCGTGTTGGATGAAGAGCGCAAGGACGAAGGCCGGCGGCGGCGCGGTGAGCCGGCTCTCAGCGACCGCGTCTACGCCATGACACATCGCGCCGACACGATCGGGGTGTTCCAGATCGAAAGCCGGGCGCAGATGTCGATGCTGCCACGGCTGAAGCCGGCGAGATTCTACGATCTTGTCATCGAGGTCGCCATCGTGCGGCCTGGCCCCATCCAGGGCGGCATGGTGCATCCTTATCTGAAGCGGCGGTTGGAGCAGGAAAAGGTCGAATATCCCTCCGAGGCCCTCAAGGAGGTGCTTAAGCGCACCCTCGGCATTCCGCTGTTCCAGGAACAGGCGATGCAGATCGCCATCGTGGGGGCGGGTTTCACCACCGCCAAAGCCGACCGCCTGCGCCGGGCCATGGCGACCTTTCGGCGCAACGGCAAGATTCATGAACTGAAGGCCGAGTTCATCGAGGGCATGCTGGCCAACAAGTACACCTTGGAATTCGCCGAGCGCTGCTTCAAGCAGATCGAGGGCTTTGGCGATTACGGCTTTCCGGAAAGCCACGCGGCCTCGTTCGCCTTGCTGGTCTATGTGTCGTGCTGGCTCAAATGCCACTATCCGGACGTGTTCGCCTGCGCGCTGCTCAACAGCCAGCCCATGGGCTTTTACCAGCCGGCGCAGATCGTGCGCGATGCCACGGAACACGGTGTCGAAATCCGGCCGGTCGACATCAATTATTCCGGCCTCGACAGCAGTCTCGAGGCGGATGGCCGCCGGGCGGCCGAGCATTTGTGGCCGCGGCACGCCGAAATGCGCGACGATATCCGTACGGACAGGGCGCTGCGCCTCGGCCTTACCAGCGTCAGCGGACTCAAGGCCGATCACATGGAGCTCATCGTGGCGCGGCGGGGCGAGGGCTATAAATCGGTGCGCGACCTGTGGCTGCGCACCGGCCTCGCGCCGGCGGTGCTGGAAAAACTCGCCAAGGCCGATGCGTTCCTCGATTCCCTCAAGCTCAGCCGCCGTGACGCCCTATGGGCGGTGAAGGGGCTGATGGGGGCGGATGGGGCGGAAACCCTGTCGCTGTTCGCTGCCGCCGGCCTGCCTGAAGCCCGTCCCGATAGCAGCGCCGACCTGCCGGTTATGCCGGCGGGCGAGGCCGTCATCCAGGATTACAAGGCGCTGAGCCTTTCCCTCAAGGGGCACCCGGTCAGCTTCCTGCGCGGACAGCTCAGTGCCGGCGGCATTGTGCGCGCCGGCGATATCGTCAACGTCCCTTCCGGGCGGAGCATCGAAACCGCCGGCCTGGTGCTGGTGCGCCAGCGCCCGGGCACGGCCAGCGGCGTCGTCTTCATGACGCTCGAAGACGAGACCGGCATCGCCAATATCGTGGTGTGGAAAAAGGTGTTCGACCAGAACCGCCGCACCATCCTCAGCGCGCGCCTGCTGGCGGTACGCGGGCAGTTGCAGCGCGAGGGGCTGGTAACGCATCTTGTCGCCAGGTCCTTCCACGATCTCACGCCGGAACTGCTGAAACTGGCGGATGGGCAGGATGTGGGCGATGGCGTGCTGGCCCGGGCCGATGAGGTCAAGAAAGGCTCGCGCCCGGACCCCCGCGACGACGCCGAACGCCGCCGACGCGAGGCGCTCGATCGCCAGACCTGGGCGGCCCTGCCGGAGGGGCGAAACTTCCACTAGAGCGCTTCACGTTTTGATTGCATCAAAACGAACGCTCTAAGTCTTTGGTTTGGCGCGTTTTCGAGTTGGAAAAGTGGCATCCACTTTTCCTGAAAACGCTCTGATGGCTATTGAATCAGCGTATCGATAATCCGCGCCAGGTCGATATCCCTCTGGCTGACGCCGCCGGCATCATGGGTGGAAAGCGCGATGGAAACCCTGTTGTAGGTATTGGACCAATCGGGGTGATGGCCGGCCTTCTCGGCGGCCAGCGCCACGCGCGTCATGAACCCGAAAGCCTCGGAGAAAGTCTTGAACCTGAACTCGCGGCCTATGGCTTCGAGCTTTTCATCGAAGGTCCAGCCGCCAAGTTCGCCCAGCGCTTCCTCGCGTATGTCGTCGGTGAGTTTTTCGACCATGCCGACCCCCTGTCAGGCCGGCATCCTGGTGAAGCCGGCGTCATCGCCGGGTACAATGCGAACCAGCACGGCGCGTTCCACGCCCCCGGCATTGCAATAGGCCATCCGGCCCGGTTCGGCATCGATCTGCCAATCGGCGCTGCGGCCGTCCTGCCAGTCGACATGGTAGCCGGTCGGCGTCAGCTGCCACTGGCCGGCCTGCCGTTTGCCATCGGGCATAAGCATGCCGGAGCGTCCATCGGCCCCATAATAGACAGCAGCCTCCGCATCCGGCCCGAGGCGCAGATAATGGGTCGATCCGGTCAACAGAATCGAAAGGGTGGTCTGGTCATCGATCAGCATGAAGAACTCCTTTGGGTTCGCAAAGCCGGTGCAAAAGCTGCGTCATCGCATGGTTACAGCCCGGCATAGCCGATATAGTCAAGAAACTAGACGGAAATTAGAGGCTCTTTGGATTATGGTCAAGAATCTTGACGATAATGACCTGCAGGCCATCGATCATATCGGCGTGGCGCTCTGGCAGGCGGCCGCTTCCTGGCGGGTGCGGTTTCGCCGCGAGATGGCGGAACGCGGTTTTCCCTGGCACGATACCGCCGCCGGGGAGGTGCTGGCGCATCTGGGGCCATCGGGTATCGGCCAGACGCTCCTGACCGAACGCATGGGGCTGAGCAAGCAGGCCGTGCAGCAATTGCTCGACCGCCTGGAGGCCGACGGCGTCGTGCGCCGCACCGCCGATCCTGGAGACAAGCGGGCCCGGCGCGTGGAGTTGACCGCACTCGGGCTCGCCGACTATGCCGAGCGGGGGCGGGTCAAGCGCGCCATCGAGGCCGAATATCGCGACATCGTGGGTGACAAGCTGTTCAGGAAGCTGAGGAAATCCCTGCGCCTCCTGGCACGGGCCGCCTGAGCGTCACCAGGCCTTGAAGGTGCCGACCTCTTCGGGCTCGTTGGCGCAATCGAAGCTCTTGGCTTTATCGTCCGCCACCTGCCGGGCCATCTCATTGGCGTTGGGATTGGCGCGCGCATCGATATAGGCGATGTGGCAGGTCGCTTCCGGCGAAATCTTGGTCACCACCAGCACTTCGCCTTCCGGCCGGCCCTGCGCCTCGTCGGCATCGAGCTTGTAGCGGGTGATGGCCGCGATGGGGGCGAAACCGCCGGCCTCGTTGCTGAGGCGCCATTCGATCTTGGAGCCGATGGTGTTGAAGGGCGGCGGCGTCTGGGTCGCCGCCTTGGCGTCCGGCGCGCCGAATCCGAAGCTCACCATGAAGCGCAAATCGCCTTCGGTGACCCAGACCGGCATTCCCTTGTAGCCGGGGCACGCATAACTGGTCGAGAAATCGTCAGCCACAAGCACGCTGCATTGCGCCGTATCGAGGTCGGTATAGGCCGAGATATAGCCGGTGGCGAATGCCGGAAAAGGCAGAGCGATGAGGGTCAGCGCCAGGGCGCCAAGGAGCGGTTTATGCACGACATCATCTCGCGAGGGCTTGCGATGGGAGCGCCCAATATGGCTTGCATTCATGACCCTTCCTAGGCAAAAAGCCGTCCTCCTCCCTTCTCCCCAAGAGCCCATCATGAATATCGACGCCATTCCGATCGGCAAGAACCCGCCCGACGACCTCAACACCATCATCGAAGTGCCCATGGGCGGCGAGCCGATCAAATACGAGATCGACAAGGCCTCCGGCGCGCTGTTCGTCGACCGTTTCCTCTACACGCCGATGCGTTACCCGGGCAATTACGGCTTCGTGCCGCACACGCTGTGCGGCGATGGCGATCCGCTCGACGTCATCGTGATGAATTCCCGGCCGCTGGTGCCCGGCGCCGTCGTGCGCTCGCGCCCGGTCGGCGTGCTGTTCATGGAAGATGACGGCGGCCAGGACGAAAAGATCATCGCCGTGCCGGTGCACAAGCTGACGCGCGTCTATGACAGCGTGCTCGATATCGGCGACATGCCCGAGATCCAGGTCGAGCGGGTGAAGCATTTCTTCACGCACTACAAGGATCTGGAGCCCGGCAAGTGGGCCAAGATCTCTCACGTCGGCGGCGTCGACGACGCCCGCAGGGTGATCCTCGAGTCGATCGAACGCGCCAAGACGGCAAAGTAACATGGCGCCGGGGCGCATCGTCATTGTCAACGGTGTGCCGCGGGCCGGCAAATCCAGCATTGTCCGGGCTGTGCAGCACAGCCTGCCCGGACAATGGATCAATCTGGGCGTGGATGTCTTGATAGAGGCGACGCCCGAAGCGCTGCGGCCAGGCATCGGCCTCAGGCCCGGTGGCGAACGGCCGGATCTCGAGCCGTTCGTCGTCAAGGCCTATGCGGCGCTTTACGAGTCGATCGCCGCCCATGCGCGGATGGGGCTCGACGTCATCACCGACGTGGGCCACCACGATTTCTATTCGAAACCGCTGCATATCCTGCCCGATTGCGCCCGGCGGCTCAGCGGCCTGCCGGTGCTGTTCGTCGGCCTAGATTGCCCCATCGATGTCATCATGCGCCGCCGCAATGCCGATCCGGAAGGCTATGTGGCCGGCGAGGGCGTGCCGGCGCCAGTGCGGCGATGGCAGGATGAAGTGCACAAGCCCGGGATTTACGATCTGAGGCTCGATACCGCCGTCATGAGCCCCAGGCGCGTGGTGGAGGCCATCGCGGCGGCGCTGGCCGATCCACCATCGCCCAGCGCCTTCGAGCAGCTCGCCGCGCTTTAGTGCATTGCGGCTCCGCCGCCTGGCGCGCCCTGATTGGCCGGCCGGCGGACGAAGAAGGCGAGCACTACAGCTACCAGCGATATGATGGCGCCACACAGGAACGCCAGCCTCACGCCACCCGCCAGCGCTTCGAGCGGGGAATGTTCGCTCGCCACGAGGGCCGTGGTCTGGGCCGACATCAGCGCCACGAACAGCGCCACGCCTGCGGCGCCCATCACCTGCTGGATCGAGCCCAGAATGGCGCTGCCATGCGAATAGAACTGCGGCGCCACCGATGAGAGGCTCGCGGTGAACAGCGGCGTGAACAGGAAAGCGAAACCGATGCTCATGATCAGGTGGCCGGCCAGAATATAGAGCCACCAGGTATCGGGCCCGAGTAGCGTCATGGCCCACAGCACCGCCGAAACCAGGATGATGCCGGGGACCAGGAGCCGGGTGGGGCCGACCTTGTCGTAGAGGCGGCCGACGAACGGGCCGAGCAGGCCCATCAGCAAGCCGCCGGGCAGCAGCAGCAGGCCGGTCTTCAGCGTATCAAGGCCGAGCACATCCTGCATGTAGATGGGCAGGACGATGATGGTGCCGAACATGGCCATCATCATCACCGCCATCATCAGCACCGAGAAGGTGAAATTCTTCGAGCCGAAAGTGCGCAGGTCGAGCAGGGCGCTGTCGCGCCGCTGCAGTTGCAGCTGGCGCCAGATAAAGGCCACCATGGCGACGACGCCGATGGCCAGCGGGACGAAAGCCGGGATGGCGCCGGGTTCCGCCGGAGCCCCAAGGCTCGACAGTCCATAGACGATGCCGCCGAAGGCCAGCGCCGAAATGATCACCGACACCACATCGAGCGGGGCGGAATGCGGCGTCGTCACATTGACCATGCGGCGCCAGCCCAGCGCCAGCGCGCCGAGCGCGATCGGCAGCACCAGGATGAAAAGGAACCGCCAGTCGAGATAGTTGAGGATGAAGCCGGAAATCGTCGGGCCGATGGCGGGCGCCACCGACATGACGATGGAGATGTTGCCCATGGTCTTGCCGCGGGCCTCGGGTGGCACCAGCGTCATCACCGTGGTCATCAGCAACGGCATCATGATGGCGGTGCCGGAGGCCTGCACGACGCGGGCGACGATCAGCACGGCGAGATTGGGCGACGCCGCCGCCAACAGCGTGCCGAGGCTGAACAGCGTCAGCGCCGCAATGAAGATGGGGCGCGTATTGTAGCGCTGCAGCAGAAAGCCGGTCACCGGAATGACCACGGCGGTGGTCAACAGGAAGGCCGTGGTCAGCCATTGGGCGGCACTGGCCGCCACGTCCAGGCTCACCATGAGGCGCGGGATGGCGACGCCCATGATGGTCTCGTTGAGCATCACCACGAAGGCCGAGACCAGGAGGATGTTGATGACCAGCCGGTTGCGCGCGGCAAGGCTCTGGTCCTGGGGGGCGGCGGCGAGATCGGTCGACAGCGTTTCTGAGGTCATTTCCTACCTGACGGTTCGTCGCGGGATGGCCCGAGCGTGAAGGGCGCACCGCATAACACAAACAAATGGCGGCGGGAAGACACTTAAGCAATGAGTTTAGCATTGCCCCTGTGACTCCCTATGTGATCGTCGAGCGAGCGGCGGCGATTTCGACAGGGCGACGCATAATTGTGGTCCGGCAGCGCCAATTTGACGGGTGGTTGCGACGGAAGCTGTCAGCAGGCCGGCATCGGTGCTATGCTCACGCCTACGCGAGTTGGGAAGGAAAATCGCCGCAGTTAACGCGTTCTTAATTTCGAAGAGCAGAATGGTAGTGTAGCCGCCCCCCTCGCGTATCGATGGCCGGTCATTCGCTTCGAGGTTCCCATGTTCCGCGTACCTAGATCTCCAGCGCTTCAGCTTTCTCGCCGTTCCATGCTGCTCGGCGCCTCCGCCTGGCTCGCTTCCGCCGCCGCCATGCCGGCCCTTGCGGCCAATGTCGGCAGCTTTGTGGATGGCGTTTGGAAACAGGCCAGCGCCCGCGGCGTGTCGCGCGCCGTCTTCAATGCCGCCATGGCGGATTTCCAGCCCCTCGACTCGGTGATGAAGCTTACCCAGTCGCAGGCCGAGTTTGCCACGACCGCCGGCACTTATGTCGACAAGCGCGTCAATCCTTCGCGCATCGGCGAGGGCAAGGCCATGCGCGGGGAATGGGCGCAGACGCTGTCCGCTGTGTCCAACGCCTATGGGGTTCAGCCCGAGGCGATGCTCGCCATCTGGGGCATCGAGACCAATTATGGCGGCTATGTGGGCACCACCAACACGGTGCATGCGCTGGCGACGCTGACCTATGGGGGCTACCGCTCCAGCTATTTCGGCAGCGAACTGGTGACGTCGCTGCAAATCCTGCAGGGCGGGCACGTGACGCCCCAGAAGATGGTCGGCTCCTGGGCCGGCGCCATGGGCCATCCGCAGTTCATGCCGTCGAGCTTCATGAAGTATGCGGTGGATTTCCGTGGCGATGGCCATAAGGACATCTGGGGTTCGGTGCCCGATGCGCTGGCCTCGACCGCCAATTATCTCAAGGGTTATGGGTGGCGCCCGGGCGAGACCTGGGGCTATGAGGTCAAGCTGCCGCGCGGCTTCGACTACAACCATGTGTGGAGCGGGCAGCAGGCGAGCCTGGGCGAATGGGCCGGGGCGGGCGTAGCGCGCGCCAATGGCAAGAGTTTTCCGCGCGCCGGCGATACGGCGCGGCTGATCACGCCGATGGGCGGCCATGGGCCGGTGTTCGCGGTCCTCGCCAATTTCGGCGTCATTAAGCGCTACAACAATTCCGACAGCTACGCGCTCGCCGTCGGCCATCTCGCCGACCGCATCATCGGCGGCACCGGGTTCGTTACCCCCTGGCCGAACGATACAGCGCTGACGCGCGGTGACCGCATGAGCCTCCAGCAGGCGCTATTGCGGCGCGGTTATGCGATCGGCACGCCCGATGGCGTCATCGGCACGAAAACGCGCGCCGCCATCATCGATTTCCAGGGGCGTGCCGGCCTGTTGCCGGATGGCTTCCCCTCGGGCAATCTGCTGAAGGCGCTGGCGTAAGCAAGATCACCCGGATCCAGTCAGGCGCCTGGGGAGGAACCTGATGCGTCTCGATGCGATCGAGGTGGTGACACTGTTCGTCGATGACATCGCCGCCGCCAAGGCCTTTTACCAAAAGGTCTTCGCGCCGGAGATCGTCTATGCGGACGAGGTGTCGGCGGTGCTGAAATTCTCCGGCGCCATGGTCAACCTGCTGCAGGGCACACAGGCGCCGATGCTGGTCGAGCCGGCCACCGCCGTCACGCCCAAGGCCGGTGTCGGCATGCTCCTCACCATCAGGGTCGATGATGTCGATGCGGTTCATGCCGAACTCGGCCGCCGCGGCGTCCGCTTCCTCAACGGGCCGATCGATCGCCCCTGGGGCCGCCGCACCGCCGCTTTCGCCGATCCCTCCGGCCATGTCTGGGAAATCGCGCAAAACATAGGCTAGCGCCACGACCACGATCACCCCTTGACCCGGCCCCTGGGGGCGCCCCGATAAGGACAGCGGTCAGCCAACAACGAGGTGATTCGTGAGCTCTTCCGCCCAATTCCTGAACCCTGCGGCCGCCGCCCAACGGCTCGGCGTTTCCGCCAAGGCGCTTCGCCTTTATGAACAGCACGGGCTCGTTGCGCCCAGCCGCACCGCCGCCGGATGGCGGGCCTATGGGCCCGACCAGATGGCCCGCGCCACCGAGATCGTGGCGTTGCGGGCCCTCGGCCTCAGCCTTGCCCAGATCGCGCGGGTGCTCAAGGGCGATCCGCAAGGCCTGGAGCCGGCGCTGGCCGCGCACTAGGCGGCGCTTGAAGCGCGTATCCGGCAACTGGGCGACGCCGTCGCCAAGGTGCAAAATCTGAGAGGAAACCTGGCTGAGGGCCAGTCGCCCACTGCTGGCGAACTGGTGCAGTTACTGCGTCCGGCCACGGAGGTCGTCGCCGCTTTCGATCTTCCCTGGCCCTGGGGCGGGGAGCGGTTCGAGGTCACGGACATGAGGCCGCTGAACTACATCATCGGGCCGTTGGGCAGTGGCAAGACCCGGCTGGCCAGGCGGCTGGCCGAAACGCTGCCCGGTGCCGCGTTTTTGGGACTCGACCGGCTCGAGGACGGCGGCGCGGCGCAAACGCGGCTCGATGCCGACCCTGCTCTCAAACCGCGCGTCGAGGCGATCCTCAGCTGGCTCATCGAGGATGGCGCGACGCAATCGGATGCGTTGGTGGCGCTGCTGGCCGGATTGGAGACGGATCCTCAGGCGATCGTGGTCATCGACATGGTGGAACAGGGGCTGGACCAGGCGAGCCAGGAGGCGGTCATCGCCTATCTGCGCCGCCGCGGTCCGGGAGCCCGGCCGTTGTTCCTGATGACGCGCTCATCCGCAATCCTCGACCTTGCCGCCATGGGAGGGGACGAAGCGATCCTCTTCTGTCCGGCCAATCATAGTCCCCCGATGCGCGTCGAGGCGCATCCCGGCGCGCCGGGCTATGAGGCGGTGGCCACGTGCCTGGCGTCGCCCGAAGTCCGGGCCCGCACCGAGGGCGTCATCGCCTGGCGGCCCGTGGCGTAGGCGTCGATTGCTTTGCCCATGTGGGCCGGCTCGGCATGGGCCTGTTGGCGGACTACCGGGCCCGGGGCATCGGGCGGGCGCTGCTCGAGGCCACTTTGGACGATGCCTTTGCGCGCGGATTCGAACGTGTCGCACTGGAGGTCTTTGCCGGCAATGAGCGGGCAGTTCGCCTCTACGAGAAGGTCGGGTTCCTCCATTAGGGCCGCTTCAGGGATGCGATCAGGATCGATGGCGGCTACCAGGACATGCTGGCCATGGCGATCGTCAGGCGGAAATGAAAAAGGCCGGGATCGCTCCCGGCCTTGGCGTTCGTGTTTTGCTGGAGTGTTTGCGCCTCGAAACGCGATCAAACAAACGCTCTAGCGATCACACCACGCCGCTCATATGCGCGAGGACGGCCACGAGCAGCAGGGCGACGATATTGGTGATCTTGATCATCGGGTTCACCGCCGGGCCGGCGGTGTCCTTGTAGGGATCGCCGACGGTGTCGCCGGTGACCGAGGCCTTGTGGGCGTCGGAGCCCTTGTGGTGGACGACGCCGTGGCTGTCGGTGAAGCCGTCTTCGAAACTCTTCTTGGCATTGTCCCAGGCGCCGCCGCCGGCCGTCATCGAAATGGCGACGAAGAGGCCGGTGACGATGACGCCCATCAGCATGGCGCCGAGCGCCGCGAAGGCCGCCGCGGCCCCGGCGATCCAGTAGATGACGAGGAAGACCACGATCGGCGACAGCACCGGCAGCAGGGACGGCACGATCATTTCGCGGATCGCCGCCTTGGTCAGCATATCGACGGCCTTGGCGTAGTCGGGCTTCGAGGTGCCCGCCATGATGCCGGGGTCAGCCTTGAACTGGCGGCGGACTTCCACCACCACCGATTGGGCGGCGCGGCCGACGGCGGTCATCGACATGCCGCCGAAGAGGAACGGCAGCAGGCCGCCGAACAGGAGGCCTACCACCACATAGGGATCGGCCAGCGAGAAGGTGAGATTGCCCAGGCCGTAGAAGATGCTGCCTTCCGGCGCGCCGGCCGAGAAGAAGCGCAGATCCTGCGTATAGGCGGCGAACAGCACCAGGGCGCCGAGGCCGGCCGAGCCGATGGCATAGCCCTTGGTCACGGCCTTGGTGGTGTTGCCGACGGCATCGAGCGCGTCGGTATTGTGGCGCACCTCGTCGGGCAGGCCCGCCATTTCGGCGATGCCGCCGGCATTGTCGGTGACCGGGCCGAAGGCATCGAGCGCCACCACCATGCCGGCCAGCGCCAGCATGGTGGCCACCGCGAAGGCGATGCCGAACAGACCCGCCAGGTTATAGGTGACGATGATGCCGGCGATGATGACCAGCGCGGGCAGGGCGGTGGATTCGAGCGAGACGGCCAGGCCCTGGATGACATTGGTGCCATGGCCGGTGACGGAGGCCTCGGCGATGGAATTCACCGGGCGCCGGTCGGTGCCCGTATAATATTCGGTGATGACGATGATGAGGCCGGTGATGACGAGGCCGGTGACGCCGCACCAGAACAGGCTCCAGGGCGTGAACGCCTTGGCCTCGTTGCCGAGCGGCACGTCGAGGCCGCCAAAGACGAAGGCCAGGACCGGCAGCAGCACGATCAGCGACAGGATGCCGGTGGCGATGATGCCCTTGTAGAGGGCGCCCATGATGTTGTTGGAGGCGCCCAGCTTGACGAAGAAGGTGCCGATGATCGAGGTCACGACGCACGCGCCGCCGATGGCGAGCGGCAGCACCATGCCCATGAGCTTGTAGGCATCGGGCAGAACGATCGCCGCCAGCACCATGGTGGCCACGATGGTGACCACATAGGTCTCGAAGAGATCGGCCGCCATGCCGGCGCAGTCGCCGACATTGTCACCCACATTGTCGGCGATGGTGGCGGGGTTGCGCGGATCGTCTTCCGGAATGCCGGCTTCGACCTTGCCCACCATGTCGCCGCCCACGTCGGCGCCCTTGGTGAAGATGCCGCCGCCGAGACGGGCGAAGATGGAGATCAGCGAGGCGCCGAACGAGGTCGCCACGAGCGCATCGATGACGGTGCGGCTGGTGGCCGGAAAACCCATGCCGGTAAGGATCATGAAGTAGAGCGAAATGCCGAGGAGGCCGAGGCCCGCCACCAGCAGGCCGGTGACGGCGCCGGACTTGAAGGCGAGGTCGAGCCCGCCGGCCAGCGATTTGGTCGAGGCCTGGGCGACGCGGACATTGGCCCTTACCGAGACGTTCATGCCGATGAAGCCGGCCGCGCCCGAGAGCACCGCGCCGATGAGGAAGCCGATGGCCGAATAGACGCCCAGCAGCAGCCAGGCGATGATGAAGATCACCACGCCCACGATGGCGATGGTGGTGTATTGGCGTTTGAGGTAGGCCTGTGCTCCTTCACGGACGGCGGCCGAGATTTCCTGCATGCGGGCAGAGCCCGCATCGGCGGCGAGAAGGCCCCGTGTCGTCACGACGCCATAGATGATGGACAGAGCGCCGCAGACGACGACCAGCCAGAGAACCAGGCTCATAAGATCTCCTCCCAGAGATGGATGTGATGGAGCCGCCTCCGTGCGTCGCGCTCTGTGGCGCAATCGTCACGGCCCTCTCGGCACCGGATACGAAAGGCTAAGCCAACTCGATAAATCTAGGCAATCGATTTTCCATGCGATCGCGGCCAAGAGCGGGATTTCGCGTGTCTTTTCGGCCGGAAAGGGTCGTGCGCTAGAAGAAGGTGTCGAGGAAAGCGGCCGCTTCGTCCGATATGCCGGCAAGCTTGTCCGTCGCCTGGCGATAGAACTTGAAATTGATTTCGGTCTCGGGCCGGCCGTCGTCCCAATCGGCAAAGGGCTTCAGGTCGCGCCGCCCGAGCAGCCTTGTGGCGAGCGCGGTGCGCTCGAGGGCCAGGCGCACGCGCGGGGTCTGGCGTGACAGACCCGGGCTGCGGGGCAGCGCCGTCGCGGCAGTGACGACGCCGCGCGCCACCAAGCCCCGGCCACCCTCGTTCTCGCTGGCGAACAGGAACACCGTGTTGCCCACGGCGATCTCCTTGCCGCCATACATGGTCTTGACGCTGTCGAAGGCAAACACGCCGGCTGCGGGATCGTCGATCCCGGCCTTGAGTGCGAAGGTCATGGCAGCGGCTAGAGCCTCAGCATGCGCGGCAGGTCGTTGGCCACAAAGCTCTGCAGGAAGAAGATGATGATGAAGACGATGATGGGCGACAGGTCGAGGCCCGACACCGGCGGGATGATGCGGCGGATCGGCCGCAGGATCGGCTCGGTGACGGCATTGACGATACGCCACAGCCCGGCGACGAACTCGTTGCGGGTATTGATGACGTTGAAGCTGATGAGCCAGCTCATGATGATCATGATGAGGAACACCCAGTAGATCAGGGTGAGAACCATGGAGATCGTCTGCAGCAAGGCAATCATCGGGGGCTTCCTCTCATGCGTGCTGGATATCTAGAGCGTCGTCTCCGGCAGGACAAGCGGGGCGCGGCAAAATGCGTGAACAATCAAAGGGCCCGCCAGCACTATCGCCGACGAGCCCTCAGAACTGAATTCCGGTACGCAAAACATGAAGCCGGATAGCGTCTTGATTGCAGGAAGCGTGCCAAGTGGCGAAAGCCCGGAGTTTGGGGCTTTCGATGGGGCCGGCGACGCGACAAGCCGCGCTATGCCTTGCAATCTGCAAATCATCTCGCAAATTGCGAGGGCGTCAGCGTGCGGCGCTGCGCTTCCAGGTGACGAAGCGGTAGAGATAGACGGCGACCAGCGCCACCACGACGATCTTGGTGACCGGGTCGACATAGCCTTCGACCGCATCATAATGGTCATAAAGCACATAGCCGGCGCCGGTGAGAATCAGCGTCCAGGCCACCGTGCCGATGGTCGAGGCAATGAGGAACAGGCCGAGCGGCATGGCGGCAAGGCCTGCGGGGATCGAGATCAGCGTGCGGATGGCGGGGATCAGGCGGCCGAACAGCACCGCCCAGCGGCCATAGCGGCCGAACCAGGCATCGGCTTCGTCGATATCGCCGGCCGAAACTGTGGCGATGCGGCCGAACTTGTCGGCCAGAAATTTTAGACGGGCGATGCCGAGCAGGCGCGCCGCGATATACCAGGGCAGCGTGCCGACCAGCGAGCCGGCGACACCCGCCAGCATGACGCCCCAGAAATTGAGATCACCCCTGGCGGCCGCAAAGCCCGCAAAGGGCATGATCAGTTCCGACGGGATCGGCGGAAACACATTTTCCAGCACCATCATCAGGAAGATGCCCAAATAGCCCTGAGCGGTGATGAAACCGATGATCCAGTCGCTCATGGGTGGCCTCCGAAATTCGGCGCGGTGGGCTCCACCCCCTCCCATCCTCCCCCATCACGGGGCAGCAGGGAGGGGGTGAGGCCGGTCGGTCAAACCTGTCAGCCGGCAGCCTTGGCGCGCATCTGGCGCTTGCGGTCGTTGGGATCGAGCCAGATCTTGCGCAGCCGGATCGACTTGGGCGTCACCTCGACATATTCGTCGTCGGCGATATAGCCGAGCGACTGTTCGAGGGTGAGCTTCTTGGGCGTGGTCAGCCGCACCGCTTCGTCCTTGGAGGTGGTGCGGATGTTGGTGAGCTGCTTGCCCTTGAGCGCGTTGACCTCGAGGTCGTTCTCGCGGGAATGCTCGCCGATGATCATGCCCTCATAGATGTCGACGCCGGCATCGATCATGATCGGGCCGCGCTCTTCGAGGTTCCACAGCGCATAGGTCACGGCCTGGCCAGTGCCGTTGGAGATCAGCACGCCGGTGCGGCGGCCGGGCAGGGGGCCCTTGAAGGGCTCGTAGGCGTGGAACAGGCGGTTGAAGATGGCGGTGCCGCGGGTATCCGACAGCAGTTCGGGCTGATAGCCGATCAGCGAACGGGTCGGCACGTGGAAGCGCAGGCGCGTGCGGCCGACGCCCGACGGACGCATCTCGACGAGGTCGCCCTTCCGCTCGGTGAGCTTTTGCACCACGGTGCCGGTGTGCTCGTCGTCGACGTCGATGATGACTTCCTCGATCGGCTCGAGCTTTTCGCCATTCTCTTCACGCAGCACGACGCGCGGGCGACCGATGGTCAGCTCGAAGCCTTCGCGGCGCATATTCTCGATGAGCACGGCGAGCTGCAATTCGCCACGGCCGGCGACGTCGAAGCTGTCATTGTCCTCGCCTTCGGTGACACGGATGGCGACATTGCCCTCGGCTTCGCGCATCAGGCGCTCGCGGATGACGCGGGACTGCACCTTATCGCCTTCGCGGCCGGCCAGCGGGCCGTCATTGATGCGGAAGGTGACGGAGAGCGTCGGCGGATCGATGGGAAGCGACGGCAGCGGCTCGTTGACGGAAGGCACGGCCAGGGTATCGGCGACGGTCGAGGTCTCGAGGCCCGCGATGGCGACGATATCGCCGGCTTCAGCCACATCGATGGGGGTGCGTTCGAGGCCGCGGAAGGCCAGGACCTTGGAGACGCGGCCCTTTTCGACTTCCTTGCCGTCACGGCCGAGCGAATGGATGGCATCGCCGGCCTTGACGGTGCCGGAGAAGATGCGGCCGGTCAGGATGCGGCCGAGGAAGGCGTTGCGCTCGATGGTGGTGACCAGCATGCGGAACGGGCCGGCTTCGACCTTGGGCTCGGGCACATATTCGATGACCTTGTCGAGCAGCGGGGCCAGGCTTTCCTTGGGGCCTTCGGGCTGGGCGCTCATCCAGCCATGCTTGGCGGCGCCGTAGAGGACCGGGAAATCAAGCTGCTCAGGGGTGGCGTCGAGAGCGATGAACAGATCGAAGATTTCTTCGAGCACTTCGAGGTGACGCTCGTCGGGACGGTCGATCTTGTTGATGGCGACGATCGGGCGCAGGCCCTGGGCCAGCGCCTTGCCGAGCACGAACTTGGTCTGCGGCATCGGGCCCTCGGCGGCATCGACGAGGATCACCACGCCATCCACCATCGACAGGATGCGCTCCACTTCACCGCCGAAGTCGGCGTGGCCGGGCGTGTCGACGATGTTGATGCGGGTATCTTTCCAGACCAGCGAAGTCACCTTCGCCAAGATGGTGATGCCGCGTTCGCGTTCGAGGTCGTTGCTGTCCATGGCGCGCTCTTCGACGCGCTGGTTCTCGCGGAACGAGCCCGACTGCTTGAGCAGGACGTCGATCAGCGTCGTCTTGCCGTGGTCAACGTGGGCAATGATAGCGATATTGCGCAAGGCCATGTTTCATGCTGCCGATTTTGGCATGATCCCTCACGGGAACCGGTCGTCCGGGCGGGTCATGCGGGAAACAACAAGCGCCAGGCCGGTTGCCGGACTGGCGCATTCGGCGAGGCCATACCGCAGACCTATGTCGGAAACAAGACAATTTGCTGCAAGGGAGCCTTGCAACGCGGCCGAAAGCCCGCGAGAACCGACACATAATACCAGTTCGGAGAACCGCGATGAGCTTCAAGACCCTTTATGCTCCAGGTGAAGTCGCCGTCATTACGGGCGCCGCCAGCGGCATCGGCCGTGCAGCCGCACGGGCGGCGGCCGAGGCCGGCATGCGGGTGGTTGTCGTCGATCTGGCTGGCGACAAGCTCAATGCGGCCGAGGCCGAAATGGCCGCCATTATCGGCGCGGACAATATCCGGGCCGTGGCCGCCGATGTCGCCGATCCGGCGCAAATGGCGAAGCTGGCAGCCGAGGTGCAGGCGGCCTGGGCCGCGCCGGCGCTGCTGATGAACAACGCCGCCACCTTCGTTTCGGGCGGCAAGGGCGGCATTCTCGACCCGCTGGAGAACTGGCGGCGGGTGATGGACGTCAATCTGTTCGGTGCCATCAACGGCGTTTCGGCTTTTCTGCCCGCCATGCTGGCGACGGGCAAACGGGCCCGCATCATCAATACGGGCTCCAAGCAGGGGCTCACCAACCCGCCGGGCAATCCGGCCTACAACACCTCGAAGGCGGCGCTCAACGCCTATACGCAGAACCTGGCGCATGACCTGCGCAACCGCGACGGCGGGCTGGTGTCGGCGCATCTGCTGGTGCCGGGGTGGGTCACGACCGGCGATGCCGAGCATCGCCCCGGCGCCTGGTTGCCCGCCCAGGTGGTGGACTATCTGGTGGCAGCGCTCGAGCGCAACACGTTCTATGTCATCTGCCCGGATGACGAGACCAGTTCGGAGATGGACCGCAAGCGCATCCTGTGGAACGCGCTCGACATCATCAAGGATCGCCCGGCCTTGTCGCGCTGGCACCCGGACTTCAAGGAGGCGTTCCTGCGCTTCATGTCCCGCGACCTGCCGCGCGGCGACTGAACGCCGCCCATGGGCCGGCGGCTCAGCCGGCCTTGTGGCAGGTGCGGCAGGGCAGGTTCAAGGTGCTGGAGTTCAGGCCTTTCGTATCGCCTTGTTGCGGGCCGCGTAGGTCTTGAGACGCAGGCCATTGAGGCGGATGAAACCTTCGGCATCCTTGTGGTCATAGGCCACGGCGCCTTCCTCGAAGGTGACCAGGTCCATCGAATAAAGCGAATTGGCCGAGGTGCGGGCGATGACGCTGGCCGAGCCCTTGTAGAGCTTGACGGTGACTTCGCCGGAAACGAATTCCTGGCTCTTGTCGATCAGCGCCTGCAGCATTTCGCGTTCCGGCGCGAACCAGAAGCCGTTATAGATGAGCTCGGCATATTTGGGCATCAGCTCATCCTTCAGATGCGCCTCGCCGCGATCGAGCGTGATGGATTCGATACCGCGATGCGCCACCAGCATGATGGTGCCGCCCGGCGTTTCATAAAGACCGCGCGACTTCATGCCGACGAAGCGGTTTTCCACCAGGTCGAGCCGGCCTACGCCGTGCTTGCCACCCAGCTCGTTGAGCTTGGTGAGGAGGCTGGCGGGCGACAGCCTGACGCCGTTGACTGAAACCGGGTCGCCCTTTTCGAAGCCGATGGTGATGATTTCGGGCTCGTTGGGGGCCTTTTCGGGATCGACGGTACGCTGGGCGACATAATCGGGCGCGGGCACAGCCGGGTCTTCCAGCACCATGCCTTCGGACGAAGTATGGAGGAGATTGGCATCGACGGAGAACGGCGCTTCGCCGCGCTTGTCCTTGGCGATCGGAATCTGGTTGGCCTCGGCGTAAGCGAGCAGCTGGGTGCGGCTGCGCAGATCCCATTCGCGCCAGGGCGCGATCACCTTGATGGCGGGGTCGAGCGCGTTGGCGGTCAATTCGAACCGGACCTGGTCATTGCCCTTGCCGGTGGCCCCATGGGAGATGGCGTCCGCGCCGGTTTCCTGGGCGATCTCGACCAGGCGCTTGGCGATCAGCGGGCGGGCGATCGAGGTGCCGAGCAGGTATTGGCCCTCATAAACCGTATTGGCCCGGAACATGGGGAAGACGAAATCCCGCACGAATTCCTCGCGCAGGTCCTCGATCCGGATGTCCTTGATGCCGAACATCTCGGCTTTCTTGCGCGCCGGCTCCAGTTCCTCACCCTGGCCGAGATCGGCGGTGAAGGTCACCACTTCGCAGTTGTAGGTTTCCTGGAGCCATTTGAGGATGATCGAGGTGTCGAGGCCGCCCGAATAGGCGAGCACGACTTTCTTGATGTCTTTTGCCATGGTCTTTTGTGCGTTTGGGGGCCGGGCCCGCGTTTCGAATTGGGGCGCACACTATTCAAGGCCCGTGCCCCGTGCAATTGTCTCGGCTTCAGATTTTGCGTTCACCGGTCGACATGCCCGCCTTCGTTCCCGAACTTTCGGTCATCCTCGCCTTCGCGCTGGCGGCGCTGGTTCTCGCCCTGACGCCGGGCCCCGACATGGCGCTGCAGCTGTCGCGCGCCATCAATTACGGCCGGGCGCACGGGCTGGCCACCGCGGCGGGCGCCATGAGCGGCATCCTGGTCCATACGACGCTGGTGGCGCTCGGCATCTCGGTGCTGATCGTGGCCGCGCCGACGGCGTTCCTGGTCCTCAAGATCTGCGGCGCGGTCTATCTCCTGTGGCTCGCCTACCAGGCGGTGGTGCATGGGGGCGGCCTGCGCCTTGCCGCCAGGGCCAGGCGCACGCCGACGCTCAAGGAAAGCTATATGACGGGCGTCGGCATCAACCTGCTCAATCCCAAGGTGGTGCTGTTCTTCGTGACGTTCCTGCCGCAATTCGTCGATCGCCACGATCCGGCGGCAAGCCAGAAGCTGTTCTTCCTGGGCGCCGAATTCATCGTGGTGTCGATCCCGCTGGCCATCGCCACGGTGTGTTTCGCCGATATCGTCGCCAAGGCGCTGACCCGCAGCAAATGGGTCGGCCGGGCGCTCAACTGGAGTTTTGCGGGCGTGTTCACCACTTTCGCGGGCGTCATCCTGACGGCTCAGGCTCGCCATTGAACTACCGCCACATCTTCCATGCCGGCAATTTTGCCGATGTCGTCAAGCACCTGATCCTGACGCGACTGCTGGTGTATCTGCGCCAGAAGCCGGCGGCGTTCCGCGTGCTCGATACCCATGCGGGCGTGGGGCTTTATGACCTCACCGGCCAGCAGGCCGCCAAGACCGACGAATGGCACGAGGGCATCAAGCGGCTCTTCAACCAGAAACTGCCCGACAGGGTGCAGGCGCTGGTCGAGCCTTATCTTGATGCGGTGTTGGCGCAGAACCCCCAAAAGGGCCTGCGCTATTATCCGGGTTCGCCCTTCATCACCCGGCACCTGCTGCGCGAGCAGGACCGGCTGTTCGCGCTGGAACTGCATCCCCAGGATGCCAAGGCGCTGCATGAAAATTTTGCCGGCGACATCCAGACACGGGTGACCGAGCTCGATGGCTGGGCCGCGCTCGGCACGCATCTGCCCCCCAAGGAGAAGCGCGGCCTGGTGCTGATCGATCCGCCCTTCGAGGAAAAGGGCGAGTTCGGCCGGCTGGTGACGGGCCTGGTCAAGGCCTACCAGAAGTTTCCGGGCGGCGTTTATGCGCTGTGGTATCCGATCAAGGATGCGCATGAGGTCAACAGCTTCGTTGCCGACCTCAAGGCCACCGGCATCAGGAAGATGCTGCGCACCGAACTTTCCGTTCGCCCCGCCTCGACCCCGCCGCGCCTTTTCGGCACCGGCATGATCATCGTCAATCCGCCCTTCACGCTCGAAGGCGAACTGAAGGTGCTGCTGCCGGCCATGTCCGACATCCTCGCCGACCCCAATATGGGGCGGTGGCGGATGGAGTGGATCCGGGGCGAGGACTGAGGGGCCGGCGCTTGCCGCTCACCCCCGCGCCCCCGGCCTACAGCCTGAACAGATAATACTGCATCGCCTCGTCCTCGATCGGCGCATGCCGGCGATAAAGCGCATTGGCGGCCTCGTTGTCGAGCTCGGTCCCGAGCCAGGCCTCGGTGCAGCCGAGTTCGCGTCCCCAGGCGAACAGCTCCGCCAGCATGGCGCGCGCAATGCCCTGCCGCCGATGCGTCGAGGCCGTACCCACTTCATCGACGTAAAGCTCATCTTCCTTATCGGGATGATGGTGGATGACGCCGGCGCATTGCCCGACCACGACATCGCCCTCAAAGGCCAGCACCATCAGGTGCTCTTGCCGCTGCAGATAAACCGCCAGCCTTCCGGCATCGACCGGCGCATCGAACACATCGGGCGCGATGTGAGCGAACATCCCGGCGTCATCGGGGCCGATGCGGCGGATGGTTGCGGCCAAACGACCTCCTAGAGCGTTTTCAGGAAAAGCGGATGCCACTTTTCCAACTCGAAAGCGCGCCAGAACAAAGACTTAGAGCGTTCGTTTTGATGCAATCAAAACGTGAAGCGCCCTAGACGGTCAGCGCGTCGCGGTCTTTCTTGCTCAGGCGTTCGCTCTCGCTCTTCAACTGTCCGCAGGCGGCGAAGATATCGCGGCCACGGGGCGTGCGCACCGGGCTGGCATAGCCGGCGCGGTTGACGATATCGGCGAATTTTTCGATGCGGCTCGATGACGAGCAGTCATAATTGGTGCCCGGCCAGGGGTTGAACGGGATCAGGTTGATCTTGGCCGGAATGCCGGCCAACAGGCGCACCAGTTCGCGGGCGTCGGCGTCGCTGTCATTGATGTCCTTGAGCATCACATATTCGAAGGTGATGCGGCGGGCATTGGAGAGACCGGGATAGTTGCGGCAGGCGTCGAGCAATTCGGCGAGCGGGTACTTCTTGTTGATCGGCACCAGCATGTCGCGCAACTCGTCGCGCACGGCATGCAGCGAAATCGCCAGCATGACGCCGATCTCGCGGCCGGTCGGCTCGATGAAGGGCACGACGCCCGAGGTCGACAGCGTAATGCGGCGTTTGGAGAGCGAAATGCCGGCCTCGTCGGAGGCGATCAGCAGCGCCTGCTTGACGTTGTCGTAGTTGTAGAGCGGCTCGCCCATGCCCATCATCACCACATTGGTGATGGCGCGGTTGTCGCCCTCGGAGCCACCCGAACCGCGCGGCCCCGGGACCAGGCCGCCATCGTCGGGGCGGACGCCGCCGGGGAAGTCGCCCAGCCGCTCGCGGGCCATCAGGATCTGGCCGAGGATTTCACCGGCGGTGAGGTTGCGGACCAGCGTCTGCGTGCCGGTGTGGCAGAACGAGCAGGTGAGCGTGCAACCCACCTGCGAGGAGACGCACAGCGTGCCGCGGCCTTCCTCCGGGATATAGACGGTCTCGATCTCGACCGGCGGCAGCAGCGGGTTCTTGGGATCGCGGAAGCGGAACAGCCATTTGCGCGTGCCGTCGACCGAGATCTGCTCGGTAACGATCTCGGGCCGATCGAGCAGGAAATTGTCGGCAAGCGTCTGCCGGAAGCCCTTCTGGATGTTGCTCATCCGTTCGAAATCGGTGACGCCGTTGACGTAGATCCAGTTCCAGAGCTGGGAGGCGCGCATTTTCGCCTCGCGCTCATCGAGGCCGATGCCGGCCATGGCGTCGCGCAGTTGCGGCTTGGTCAACCCGACGAGCGAAGTCCGCCGCGGCGCCGCGGGGCGCGCGTTGGTCGCATGGTCGAGGTTGAGGGCGATGCTCATGGGTTTCGCGGGGTTCCTGAAGCGCGGCGCTCTAACATAGTCTGTGTTTGGAGGCAAAGAAGGGGTGGTATGCACCACGCGGACACCGGCGCCTGGGGCCACCCCCTCCGTCACGCTTCGCGTGCCACCTCCCCCGTCTTCGACAGGGGAGGGACCCGACTGCGGACTTAGCAGCCGCTGTCGATGGCTTTGCTGGCGGCAGTTGCGCCGGAGAGGGAGAAGGTTTCGCTGACGAGGATGCCCTTGTCGGTGGTGCCCTGGATGACGACGCTGGAGCCGGCGCGCATGGCGCCCGCGAGGGTGTCGTTCTGGGTGGCGTCGAGCAGCCAGGCGGCATCTTTCTGGGTGAAGAGGTCGAAGCTCTTGCCGTCCACCTGGAGCGTTGCGGGCTGGTCCGGGGCGAAATCGAAGCCGGCGACGAGGTTGAGCTCGTTGCTGACGTTCTCGGCGGGGCGGTGCGTCAGGTAGAGATAGGCCTGGGTGTAGCCGTCGGGCGACGGGTCGACCGTGCTCGGCTTGCTCATCGCAAAGCACACCGCGCCGGCGCCTTCAGAGGCGGAATAGGCCGACCAGTCCTTGAAGTCGCCGATCAAGGTGACCGATTGCGCGAAGGCGCTGCCGCACGACAATGCGACGAGGCCGGCGGCGAGGAGCGCGAGGGGGAGACGGAGCATGGTGACCTGTTCCCGCCCTTACGGGCAGGCCTTGTCGATGGCTGCCATCGCCGCGGTGACGCCGCCGAGCGAATAGGTGTCGGTTGTCTGGGTGCCCTTGGCCGAGGTGCCCTTGACCTGGAGGCTGGTGCCTTTTTCGAGCGAAGCGACGAAGCCGGCCTCGTCGTCCATGCTGGCGAGCCAGGCGGCCTCGCTGTCGATGATGGAGGTCGAGGGATCGTCGGGGATCGACTTCATCGGCCACGACTTGCCGTCGATCAGCGCGGCGTGGGTGAAGGTATCGGTGGTGGGCTTCATCGGGTAGCCGACGAGGGTCTGAACCTCGTTGCGGACCTTGCGGAACACCGCCTTGCCGTTCTTGTCCTTGGCGGCGGTGCCGTCGGCGTTGATGGCTGGGGCTTTTTCGCGGTGGATGACGAGGAA
>DASYCZ010000034.1:0-1537 GCA_036499825.1 Devosiaceae bacterium | reverse complement strand
GCTATCTCGCCGTGATCTTCTTCGCCCTCATCGTCGATCACGTCGGACATATGGTGGGTTGGATAGCATGACTACTCAGATCGTTTCGCAACCGCTGACCGCCGACGAGGAGCGCCGTCGCCGGCAGCGCCGCAATTCCATTGCCATCGGCCTCGTCCTCGGTTTCCTCGTGCTGCTGTTCTACACCCTGACGATCGTCAAGATGGGCTCTGCGGTGTTCACCACGCGGGACCTCTGATGACGAACACCGCTCTACCGTCGGCGCCGCAACACAAGAATCGCAATATCGGCGTCATCCTGTTCGTGCTTGCCATCGGCATGGTCGGGGCAGCCTATGCCGCGGTGCCGCTCTATTATGCGTTCTGCGCCGCCACCGGTTACGGCGGTACGACGCGCGAGGCGACCGCCGCTCCACTGGGCGCCATTGCGCGCCAGATGACGATCAATTTCGATGCCGACGTGGATTCGTCCATTCCCTGGCAGTTCATCGCGGCCAAGCCCGTGACCGACAAGATCGGCAATGCCGACACCGTCATGTTCAGCGCCCGCAACCTCTCCGACAAGCCGGTCACCGGTCAGGCCGTCTATAACGTCACGCCGGATCTCGCCGGCCAGTATTTCTACAAAATCCAGTGCTTCTGCTTTAGCAAGCAGACGCTAAAGCCCGGGGAGTCGGTCCAGATGCCGGTGACTTTCTACGTCGATCCCGCTATCGACAAGGATCCGGATCTGCGGACCATCAAGACCATCACCCTCCATTACACCTTCTATGCTGCGAAAGAATAAGGGAAGCTGACCATGGCCGACATTGCCACCGCCACCGCCCCAGCCGGACACGGCGGCAAGCACCACGACTATCATCTGGTGAACGCGAGCCCGTGGCCGTTTGTCGGCTCGTTCTCGGCGCTGGTCCTCGCTATCGGCGGCATCGCCTATATGAGGACCCGCACGGGCGGCGACTTCTCCATCTTCGGGATCCCGCTCGGCGGTCCCTGGCTCTTGCTGATCGGCTTCGCCGGCGTGCTCTACACCATGTACGCGTGGTGGTCGGACGTCATCAAGGAAGGCCAGCACGGCGATCATACCCCGGTCGTGCGCATGCATCACCGCTACGGCATGATGCTGTTCATCGCCTCGGAGATCATGTTCTTCGTCGCCTGGTTCTGGGCCTATTTCGACCAGTTCTTCCGTCACGCCGATCCGTCCCAGCCGGCCCGCGTCGAGTTCATGGGCACGCAGTGGCCGCCGCATGGCGTCGAACTATTCGACCCCTTTCACCTGCCGCTGTTCAACACGCTGCTGCTGCTGACCTCGGGCACCACGGTGACCTGGGCCCACCACGCCCTGATCCACGGTGACAAGAAGGGCCTCCGCTGGGGCCTTGCCCTCACCATCCTGCTCGGCCTCTGCTTCACCTGCGTGCAGGTGCTGGAATATTCGCGTGCCGGCTTCTCGTATTCGGGCAACATCTACGGCGCGACGTTCTTCATGGCGACGGGCTTCCACGGCTTCCACGTGGTCATCGGCACGATCTTCC
>DASYCZ010000033.1:0-2729 GCA_036499825.1 Devosiaceae bacterium | reverse complement strand
GCCGGCGCGCTCTCGCCCAGGATCTCCTCGAGCACCGTGTCCCACACCACCGTGACCTTCGGGTTCTTGAACAGCCGATCCTGCAGGATCTTCTCGGCACGGAACGTGTCGCGCCGGTGGACCAGGGTGACCTTGGAGGCGTGGTGCGTGAGGTAGAGCGCCTCCTCGACCGCGGTGTTGCCGCCGCCAACCACCACCACTTCCCTGTTGCGGAAAAAGAAACCGTCGCAGGTTGCGCAAGCTGAAACGCCGCCGCCCCGGAAGGTCTCCTCCGTCGGAATGCCCAGCCACCGGGCCGTTGCGCCGGTCGAAATGATCAATGCGTCGGCCTCATAGCGGTCGCCAGAATCGCCGATGCAGACGAACGGCCGCTTCTTGAGGTCGACCTCGATGATGGTGTCGAAGAACAGCTGGGTGCCGACATGCTCGGCCTGCTTCTGCATCTGCTCCATCAGCCAAGGTCCCTGGATGACGTCCGCGAAGCCCGGATAATTCTCGACATCCGTCGTGATCGTGAGCTGCCCGCCCGGCTGGATACCCTGCACCAGCATGGGCTTGAGGCTCGCACGGGCCGCATAGATGGCGGCCGTATAGCCGGCCGGCCCGGAGCCCAGGATCAGTACCTTACCGCGATGTGTTGCTGCCATGTCCTACCCGCATCCCATCCGCCGCATGTCGCAGACATATATGCAAACCTCGGCTGCGTTGCACGGAGGTTATGGCGGGGATAAGCGCAATTGTCCTCGGGTAATCCGGGTCTTTTGGCAATTTTATTGCGCGCAGGGCATGGTTCTGGCATAGACCGCCGCCAATGGAGGGAAATCCCATGGCCCGGGCCAAGCTCGACCGTATCGACCGACGAATTCTCAGCGATCTGCAATCCAACGGCCGCATGACCAATGTGGAGCTGGCCGAGCGTGCCGGCATATCCGCGCCGCCCTGCCTGCGCCGGGTGCGGGCGCTGGAGCGTGCCGGAATCATCAAGGGTTACCATGCCGAGCTCAGCCCCGAGGCGCTGGGATACAGCGTGTCCGTGTTTGCGCTGGTCGGCCTGAACAGCCAGGCCGAGACTGACCTCAAGTCGTTCGAGGAGCTGGTGTCCAGCTGGAGCGAGATCCGCGAGTGCCACATGCTGGCCGGCGAAGCCGACTTCCTGCTGAAGATCGTCGCCGAGACCTGGGACGAGTACCAGAAGTTCCTGACGACGCGCCTGACCTCGGCGCCCAATGTCAGTCATGTCAAATCGATGATGGTGTTCCGCACCGCCAAGCAATTGCCGGGCGTTCCCATCCCAACGGACGCATAGCGTCCGTCGCAGGCGCCGAAAGGGCGCGAATTCATGTCCGACGTCACGCCGGAGCGCCTGCACGAGATCGCCGACGCCTTCGCACGGCGCGATGTCGACGGCATCGTCAATGCGTTCGCCGAGGACGGCGAGTTCCGCAACGCCAAGGGCCCCGACTTCTGGGGCCAGAGCTACAAGGGCAAGGCGGCGATCCGCTCCTACTTCGAGCCGTTGTTCGAGACCACGGGCGACGTTGCGTGGAAGCACACCAGCGAGTTCGTCTGCGGCAACCGCGCGGTGACCGAATGGCACCGCACCGCCACGCTCACGTCAGGCGAGAAGCAATCGTGGCTGGGCTGCGACCTCTACACCTTCCGCCGCGGCCTGATCCTGATGAAGGACACGTACATCAAAGTCGTTGGCATTAAGGTCGTCGGCTGACGGGTGCGGGCGTGAAGGAGTTCCTCCTCGCCGCCCGCGCGCTCCTCCTCGACATGGCGTCGATGGTGGTGTTCCTGGTGGTCGTCTGGCTGACCGACGATCTCTATTGGTCAGCGGCGATTGGCATGGCCTTCGGCGTGGCGCAAATTGTGTGGCAGCTGGTGCGCCACAAGCCGATCGAGGCGCTGCAGTGGCTGAGCCTGGTGCAGATCCTCGCCGCCGGCACCGCCACCCTGCTGACCGACAATGCCACCTTCATGATGCTGAAGCCCTCGGTGCTGTCGGTCATCCTGGGCGTAGTGATGCTGAAGCGCGGCTGGATGAACCGCTACATCTCGCCCGCCACCATCCATCTGGTTGGTGACGTCGCCACTCGCTTCGGCTTCGTCTGGGCGTACCTGATGTTCTTCACCGGGGCGCTCAACATCGCCCTGGCGCTGACGCTCGACACCAAGACCTGGTCGGTGGTGATGTCGTTCTGGGGGCTCGGCAGCAACATCGCCCTGTTCCTGATGCAATACGCGGTCATGGACTGGTTCGCCCGCCGGCGTGCCGCGGCAGCAAAGACGGCCCTTGCGGGAAACGCTGTGTAACGATAGCCTGCGTATCTATACACAGCGTTACCGTTTAACGACGGAGGCTCCGCATGAAGAACCTGCTGCAGGCCGGCCGGGTCCTGGCGATGGACCTCGCCTCGACCATCCTCTTCCTGGTTCTCTACCTCACCACCGACAGCCTGATCTTCTCAGTCGCGCTCGGTATGGTCCTGGGCGTGACCCAGATCGGCTGGCAGTACATGCGCAAGCAGCCGATCGGCAGCCTGCAGCTCTTGAGCGTGGTGCTGATCCTGGCGTCTGGCTCGGCCACGCTGCTGACCCGGGACGCGACCTTCATCATGCTGAAGCCCAGCGTCATCTACTGCATCGTCGGCGCGGTGATGCTGAAGCGCGGCTGGATGAACCGCTACCTGCCCGAGCGCGCCGCGCCGGTCCGCGATGTCGCC